>CANFJL010000001.1 GCA_947447525.1 Flavobacteriales bacterium
TAGGGGGATGATTAAAAGCGAATTCAACCAGGACATATTGATCTCCAAAACTTAAAATGTTTTTAGCTTTAATTTTGTCAATTAAGGTTTCATCGAAAAAATATTCTGCTGCTACCTCTATTTCAAGGGTAATTCCGGCTTCCATAGCAGCAGCTTTTAATTGCTTATAACCGTCCAAAATAATTTCCGAAGTATTCGGATAGGATCCAGGTTTTACATGTGGCGTTGTAATTACCTTTTTAAAACCCAAATTTTCAAACTTTATCAACATCGCAAGACTATGCTCCATACTGGGCGATCCATCGTCAATTCCTGGGATCAAATGACTGTGCATGTCTATTTTGACTTGATTTAAATCTAGGGGCAGATTCAATGATTTCTTTGCCTTGCTCTTAAAAAGTTGCCCCAAAAATCCCATTATCTTTTTTCGTATTGTTGTTTGTAATAGTCTTGGTAAGCACCAGAGGTAATTTTTTCTACCCAGCTTTTATTTTCTAAATACCAATCAATGGTTTTGGACAAACCTTCTTCAAAAGTAATCGATGGTTTCCAATTCAATTCATTTTCTATTTTGCTAGCATCAATGGCATAGCGTTGATCGTGTCCTGCTCTGTCCTTAACATAAGTAATTAATTGCTTGGAACTTCCTTTTGCGCGACCTAGTTTTTGATCCATTAATTCGCATAAATAATGCACCAAGTCAATATTTGTCCATTCGTTAAGTCCGCCAATATTGTAGGATTCACCGATGCGACCAGAATGAAAAATAATATCGATGGCACTCACATGATCTTCTACCCATAACCAATCTCGAATGTTTAATCCTGCACCATATACGGGCAAGGGCAATTCGTTTAGAATATTATTAATCATCAAAGGGATTAATTTTTCTGGGAAGTGATGACTGCCATAATTATTCGAACAATTCGAAATTTTAATCGGCAAACCATAAGTATGATAATAAGCATTTACGAAATGATCTGAAGATGCTTTTGAAGCCGAATAGGGACTTCTTGGATCATAGGGAGTAGTTTCTGTAAAAAAACCATCTGCTTCTAAGCTACCATAAACTTCATCGGTGGATACATGGTGAAAAACATGTCCCGCCTCAGTTCCCCAAGCTTGTTTTGCGGCTTCAAGTAAATTAACGGTACCGACAACATTCGTCATCACAAACTCCATAGGTCCTTCAATCGATCGATCTACATGAGATTCAGCTGCAAGGTGAATTACATCTGTTACCTTGTGACGGTCAAAAACGGAAACTAAGCCCTCTTTATCACAGATGTCAATTTTTTCAAAAATATAATTGGGAGCTCGTTCTATATCTTGAAGATTTGCTAAGTTACCTGCATAAGTCAACTTATCTACATTGATAATGAGATAGTCAGGATAAGACTGCACCATTTTCCGCACCATGTGTGAGCCTATGAATCCAGCTCCACCAGTTATTACAATTCTTTTTTTATAGGTATTTTCCATATTACAAACTCCAATAGACTAAATCCGTTATTTTTCTGCTGTAAATTCCTTTAACATCAATAAAAACACCTTGCCCATTTTTCATGATACTTTTAAAATAGTTTTCATCCAAGTTGAGGTATTCCATATGATTTACAGCAACAATAATGGCATCATAATCAGCTCTAATTTTTTCTGTTAATGGAATGCCATATTCATGATTCATTTCCTCTGAACTCGCGTGAGGATCCACAATGTCCACCTGCATTTGATAGGATTTCAATTCGTTGATGATATCCACCACTTTAGTATTTCTAATATCGCTAACATCTTCTTTGAAGGTAGCACCCATAATCAACACTCTAGATTCTTGAATGTGTTTTCCTTGCGCGATGACTTTTTTTACCGTTTGTTTGGCAATATAAAATCCCATAGAATCATTTACATAGCGTCCGCTTGTAATGACCTTAGAATGATATCCAGCTTGCTGCGCTTTATGGGTAAGGTAGTAGGGATCAACACCAATGCAATGTCCACCCACTAAACCTGGAGAAAATTTCAAAAAATTCCATTTGGTTCCTGCAGCAGCCAACACATCGTAGGTATTGATATTCAGTTTATTGAAGATGATGGAGAGCTCATTCACCAAGGCAATATTGACATCTCTTTGTGTATTTTCTATTATTTTCGCAGCTTCAGCTACTTTAATACTTGGTGCACAATGTACTCCAGCTTGAACAACAAGTTCATATACTTTCGCAATTTCCTCAAGGGATTCATCACAACAACCTGAAACCACTTTGATTACATTTTGCAGCGTATGTTCTTTATCTCCTGGATTAATTCTTTCTGGAGAGTAACCAACTTTAAAATCATTTTTAAATTTCAGTCCGGTTTCACTTTCTAAAATTGGAATACAATCCTCTTCTGTACAACCTGGATAAACGGTAGATTCATAGACAACATAATCTCCTTTTTTCAAAACTTGAGCAATTGTTTTTGAAGCCCCAAGAAGCGGTTTTAAATTCGGTAAATTAGCATCATCAATTGGGGTAGGTACGGCAATAATAAAAAACTCAACGGACTTCAAGTCCTGAATATTTGATGTAAATTCTATTTGAGAGTTATCAAACACACTACCATCAAGTTCCTTACTTGGATCAATTTTTTGCTTCATTAATTGAACGCGATCCTCATTAATATCAAAGCCAATTACTTTTATTTTCTTAGCAAATTCCAAAGCAATAGGCAGTCCAACATAACCTAATCCAATAACGGCTAGTGTCGCTTCTTTGTCTACTAATTTTTGATATATCTTTTTCATCTAAAACTCCGTTACTAATATTTTTGTTCGTCCCTTACTTTATAAATTCGCTCTATAATATCTACTACTTTCATTCCTTCTAAGGCATTGGTAGTTGCTGAAGTTCTACCTTTTAAAGTATCGATTACATTAGCAATTACATAATTATGATTTGCAGCAGATCCTTTGTATAAACCATAATCATTTGCTGGATTAGCAGCTTTTAATTCTGGCATTTCATAATCTTTAATATTACAAACTTCTACTTCATTCATGTATTGACCGCCGATTTTCACGGAGCCATTTTTTCCAATAATTGTCATCGAAGACTCCAAGTTTTGATTGGCTACGGAAGTAGAATAATTTATAGAACCCATTCCACCATTAAGGAAATTAAAGTTCACAAAACCAGAATCTTCAAAATCGGTATAATCTTTATGGGTAAAGTCAGCAAATTTTCCTTGAATAGCATCTACATCACCAAAGAGCCAATACATGATATCAATAAAATGAGAGAATTGAGTGAATAAAGTCCCACCGTCAAGATCAGCAGTACCTTTCCATCCATCTGCTTTATAGTACCTTTCATCTCTATTCCAGTAACAATTCAATTGTACCATAAAGATATCACCTAATACTTTTTCATCAATTATAGATTTAATCCATTCAGAAGGAGGGGAATATCTATTTTGCATAACACAAAAAACTTGCTTTGACATTTGCATGGATTTAAAGATCACGCGTTCGCAAGATTCTGTAGTCAATCCCATTGGTTTCTCACATACCACATGCTTATTTGCTTCTAAAGCTGCAATGGCTTGTTCTGCATGTAAACCATTTGGCGTACAAATATTGGCCACATCGAAATCTAAATTTGATGCTAAAAGTTCTTCAATACTAGAGAAATGCGGGATGTTAAATTGTTCCACTCCACAAACATCAGCAGGTCTAGGATCAACCATAGCGACTAATGTTCCTTCTTCATTTCTTTGTATCATTTCGGCATGCCTTTTTCCTATATGTCCGGCCCCAATGACAACAAATTTTACTTTTTGATTTTCTGGCATCATTTAATTTTTTCTATTTTTTTATCTTCTAATTTATATTCTTCCTGACTTTCCGGGCACTTTGCTATTCCCTGTTCATCAAAAGTCAATCGATGTCCAAATTCACTTATCCATCCAATTTGTCTGGCTGGATTCCCTACAACAAGTGCGTATGGAAGTACTTCTTTAGTAACAACAGCACCTGCACCAATAAATGCATATGCACCTATTTCATTCCCACAAACAATGGTAGCGTTGGCGCCAATACTTGCACCTTTTCTTACTGTTGTTTTAGCGTATTCATTTTTGCGATTTACATGAGATCTAGGATTTATAACATTGGTAAAAACCATTGAAGGTCCTAAAAAAACATCATCTTCACAATTTACTCCTGTATAAATGGAAACATTATTTTGAACTTTTACATTTTTACCTAAGCGTACCCCTGGAGAAATTACAACATTTTGTCCAATATTACAAGCTTCTCCTAGTTCACAATCCGCCATAATATGCGAAAAGTGCCAAATTTTGGTTCCTTTTCCAATGCGACATCCTGCATCAATTACTGCTGATTCATGGGCGAAATATTCTTCCATCATTTCATATTATAGTGATCAAAATTATTGTGCTCAGTTGCCATAAGTTCTTCTTTCGAACAACTTTTAAAATAGGCATAGGTTCTTTCCAAGCCTTCTTTTCTGTCAATTTTAGGAGTCCAATTTAACAGTGCAGTAGCTTTACTAATATCTGGTCTTCTTTGTTTCGGGTCATCAACAGGCAAGTCCTTGAAGACAACTTTTTGAGTAGTTTTTGTTAGGGCAATAATTTCTTCTGCAAATTGAGCGATGGTAATTTCTGAAGGATTTCCGATATTGATCGGGTCGCTGCAATTGCTGTGCAACAAGCGCACGATGCCTTCCACTAAATCATCAACATAACAAAAAGAACGGGTTTGCGATCCATCACCAAAGATGGTTAAATCCTCACCTCTAAGCGCTTGACCTATAAAAGCGGGCAGGACACGTCCATCATTTAAGCGCATTCTTGGTCCATAAGTATTGAATATCCTTACTATTCTGGTAGACAATCCATGAAAATTATGGTAGGCCATGGTAATGGCTTCTTGAAATCTTTTTGCTTCATCATATACACCTCGAGGTCCAACAGGATTTACATGTCCCCAATAATCTTCCGTTTGAGGATGGACTTCTGGGTCTCCGTATACTTCTGAAGTAGATGCAATGAGAATTGTAGCTCCTTTAGCTTTCGCTAAGCCAAGGCAATTATGTACTCCAAGTGATCCAACTTTTAAGGTTTGAATTGGAATTTTTAAGTAATCAATGGGACTGGCAGGAGAAGCGAAATGTAAAATATAATCTAAGGGTCCTGGAATATGAATGAACTTCGAAACATCGTGGTGATAAAATTCAAATTGACTCAATTTGAATAAATGTTCAATGTTTTTTAAACTACCGGTAATTAGATTATCCATACCAATAACGCGGTAACCATCTTTGATAAACCGATCGCATAAATGAGATCCTAAAAAACCAGCTGCACCGGTAATTAATACACTTTTCATGCTCCTATATTTTTAGAATTTCGACCGATACTCATGTAGCAAAAACCTTCCTTTTCAATGTCTTCAGTGTCAAACAGGTTACGACCATCAAAAATCACATTCCCTTTCATAGTTGATTTCATTAGAGCGAAATTTGGATTTCTAAAAACACTCCATTCCGTACAAATTACCAAAGCATCTACTTGATCAATGGCTTCATACTCACTGGATGCATATTCAATCGCGTTTCCTATTTTAGCTTTTACATTTTGCATTGCTTCTGGATCAAAGGCAATCACATGTGCACCCGCTTCTACCAATTTTTCAATTAAATATAAGGCTGGCGCTTCACGAATATCATCAGTATCAGGTTTAAAAGCCAAGCCCCAAACCCCAATTTTTTTACCTTTTAATACTCCTCTGAAATAGTTATTAATTTTTGGAAAAAGTACCGTCTTTTGTTCTTGGTTTACTTTCATCACCGCATTTAAGATTTGAAAAGAAAAATTATTTTCTTTTCCTGCTTGCGCTAAGGCTTGAACATCTTTTGGAAAACAAGACCCACCATATCCCATTCCTGGAAATAAAAATCTTTTACCAATTCTATCGTCTGAACCAATTCCCATTCGAACTTCATCAACATTAGCACCGACTAATTCGCAAAAATTAGCAATTTCATTCATAAAAGTAATCTTGGTTGCTAAGAATGCGTTGGCTGCATATTTGGTTAATTCAGCAGATTTAGAATCCATAAAATAAATCGGATTTCCTTGCCTCACAAATGGTTTATACAAGTTTTCCATTGTTTTTTTAGCCCGATCATCAGAAGTGCCAATGACCACTCTGTCGGGTTTCATAAAGTCATTTATAGCGAATCCTTCTCGTAAAAATTCAGGATTAGAAACAACACTAAAAGGAACATTAGTTTTGGCACGAATACAAGACTCCACCAAATCCGCGGTCCCAACAGGCACCGTACTTTTGTCCACAATAACCACATAATTTTTAATCAAGGCACCTATTTGATTGGCTACCCCTAGAATATAGGATAAATCAGCTGATCCATCTTCATTTGGTGGGGTAGGTAGGGCAAGAAAAATTACTTCGGCATCTTTTATACCTGCTTCCAAATCGCTTGTAAAATTCAATCTCTTTGCTGCAATATTTCTTTCAAAAAGTGTATCTAAATTGGGCTCGTAAATAGGAACATTTCCCTCTTGCATTGATTTCACTTTATCTTGATCAATGTCTACACACCAAACTTGATTTCCTGTTTCAGCAAAGCAAGTCCCTGTGACCAAACCAACATATCCAGAACCAATGACTGCTATTTTCATTTGATAGAATTAATATATTCAACAATGGTCGAAGTAATGTATGCCAATTGTTCCTCTTGCATTTCTGTATGGATGGGCAATGATAAAACACAATTGGTCAGGTAATCCGTTACTGGAAGTTCCGTTGTTGCACTTCCAAAAGCACTAAACATTTTTTGTCTGTGAGCCGGTACAGGATAATAAATCATGGAAGGAATTTCTTTGGATGCTAAATGAGCACTTAAGGCATCTCTTTCAATTCCTTCTAATTGCACAGTATATTGATGAAAAACATGCTTAGAATCTTCCGATCTAAAGGGTATTTTAATCCCTGAAATTGCTCCAAAGACCGTGTCATAATACGTTGCAACATTTCTTCTTGAGTCAATATAATTGTCCAATTGGCGCAACTTGATGCGCAATACAGCTGCTTGAATACTATCCAAGCGTGAATTACAACCCACTACTTCATGATAATATTTCACTTTTTGACCGTGATTGGCAATCATTCTTATTTTTTCAGCAAGCGCATCATCATTGGTATAGAGCGCACCCCCATCACCATAGCACCCTAGATTTTTACTAGGAAAAAAAGAAGTGCAACCGATATTCCCAAGAGTACCAGTTTTTTCAACTTTGCCATTTTCTAGGTGGTAGATAGATCCTAAAGCCTGAGCATTGTCTTCAACGACTGCAAGATTGTGTTTTTTTGCGATGGCTAGAATAGCATTCATATTTGCTGCTTGACCGTATAAATGAACCGGAACAATTGCTTTTGTTTTATTGCTTATTGCTGCTTCAATTTTAGTTGCATCAATACAAAAAGTTGCAGGGTCTACATCAACAAAAATTGGTTTGAGACCCAGCAAAGCAATTACTTCAGTGGTAGCGATATAGGTAAAAGAGGGAGTAATTACTTCATCTCCGGGAACTAAGCCCAAGCTCATCAGAGCAATTTGAAGGGCATCCGTTCCGTTGGCACATGGAATTACATGTTTAACTTCTAAATACTCTTCTAATTCTTTTTGAAAATTTTGTACTTCAGGGCCATTAATAAATTGAGCATTTTGAATAACCGAAAGGATCGCTTCGTCAATCGCGGGCTTGATTTTTTCATATTGTGTAATCAAGTCAACCATTTGAATATTTTTCATGCGAAAGAATTGCTTTAATTAAGTGTCAAAAATAAGGATATTTACTCAGTTTTTTCCTATGTTTTGATGTAAAGTACACGCTACTAATTAGAACTTTACGGATAATTAGACAAAAAATCAATTACTTTTGACATATGAACAATTGGAAATTTACTTTTTTAATTTTTATGCTCTTTATTTCTTTGTGCTCCAATGCGCAGAGAAATGTCAAAGATTCAGCAATTTCAACTCCTTGGGTGGGGGTACATTATGGTGCTAATCTACCAGGTGCAGACTTATTAGCGCGCTATGGTTTTTTGAATCATGTTGGATTTATGGCGGGATATAAAACTAAAAAACAATGGTATTATGGTCTTGATGCAAATTTTATTTTTGGGCGAACGGTTCACATGACCGGACTTTTTGATCATTTGGTTGATGATAAAGGAAACATCACAGATGTCAATGGAGACATTGCAAAAGTATTTGTAATGCCAAGGGGTTTTAATGCCAATGTGTCCGTGGGAAGATTATTTCCTATATTTGGTTCCAATAAAAGTTCTGGTATTTTCATTCATGGAGGCCTTGGATATTTATTGCATCATCTTCGAGTAGAAACGCAAGATCAAGTTATTCCTCAATTAGAATTAGATTATAAAAAAGGATATGATCGCTTATCGATTGGAATCAATACCCACCAATTTGTTGGTTATGCATTTTTAGCTGATGGTGGATTTTATAATTTTTATGCAGGTTTGTATGCTCAGCAAGGATTTACAAAAAATCAACGCACCATATATTTTGATCAACCAACGGTTCCTGTCTCTACTGCAACGCGTTTAGACTTACAGTTTGGCTTGCGCGCAGGTTGGTTTATTCCAATTTACAAGCGTAAACCAAAGGATTACTATTTTAATTGATGGGCTTTCTTTATTCTTTAGCGATTTTATTCTTGCGCATTGTTTTGCGTTTGGGAACTCTTTTCTCAGAAAAAGCAAAGTTAAGTATTGAAGGTAGGACTAAATGGAAAGAGCAATTACAAAAAATCCCTAAAACAGCGCCTCGAATTTGGATGCATTGTGCTTCTCTTGGAGAGTTTGATCAAGGACTTCCCGTACTTTTCGCGCTAAAAGAAAAATTCCCAGATCACATAATTGTCGTTACCTTTTTCTCACCCTCAGGAATGGAGCATTATCAAAAACGAATTCATTGTGTAGATTATGCGCTTTATTTACCATTGGATACCCATAATAATGCAGTTCAATTCGCAGCATTAATACAAGCAGATTATGCTCTTTTTGTCAAGTATGAGTTCTGGCGGAATATTATTCGAGAGGTAAAAAAATCAGGAACTAAAATGATTTCTGTTGCAACAATTTTACGTCCCAATCAAATTTATTTTAGTTGGTATGGAGGGTTTTTCAAAGCGATATTATTTCAATTTGATTATTATTTTGTTCAGAATAAGGAAACACTTTTACTATTAAATAATATTGGAATCACCGAAGCTTTAGAAATAGGCGACCCTAGATTCGACAAAGTTTTAATGCTTCGCGATTCCTTGAAGACCATGCCTGAAGATAGTATTTTAAGCTCTTTTTTGAAAGGTCAAAAAGCAGTCATTGTGGGCAGTGCTTGGAAAGAGGAAGTTCGAATTATTTTAGAATATGCGAAAGAAGATCCTACTCAAAAAATAATCATAGCACCCCATGACATCTCTTTTAAAAACTGTGAAAGTATTTTGAATCTGTGTGATGGAAAGGCTCAATTTTACACAAATTATAAGCATGAGATCGAAAGTTCTATATTAATTTTAGACACGATCGGTCATTTATCTAGTGCCTATAATTATGGCAAATTAGCATTTATAGGAGGGGGTTTTTCAGGTAAATTGCACAACATTCTTGAGCCAGCAGTTTTTGGTCTTCCGATAATTTTCGGACCTAAGTACAGTCGTTTTCCAGAAGCTGAGGCATTTTTATCAAGAGGTTTTGCCAAAAGCATTACAACTTCCCAAGGATTTTTTGAGGCGTGTAAGGTCTTACTAGAAGAAGATCAAGAATTAGAAAGAAAGATAAAATTATTTGTAGGGGATCAAAAAGGAGCAGCGAAGAGAATTGTTTCTCATTCGATTTTTAATTAATAAGCTCTTTCATTCCGATTTTCCATCCAATTCACAAAAGCTTTATTTACGACTTTATTTCCTCCTGGCGTTGGATAGTCTCCTGTAAAATACCAATCTCCTTTATGTCCAGGGCAGGCAAGATGTAAATTTTCAACAGTTTGAAAAACAATTTTAACTTCAGCTCTTACTGATTCAGGCTTCAATAAAACAGCAATTTTATTGGAAATATCTTCATCTGTAAAAGGAGCGTAAATTTCCTTAATATAATTTTTTACTTGTTCTTTCGGCAGCTCTAATTGACTTTTACATTTTTGATAAACATCTTCTATTACTTGCTGAAGACCTCGATCTTTCAATAATTGAATCGCAGCTTCAAAAGCAATAAAGTCGCCCATTTTGGCCATATCGATTCCATAACAATCAGGATATCTAATTTGAGGCGCTGAGGACACAACAATAATTCTTTTTGGTTGCAAACGATCCATCATTCGGAGGATACTTTGCTTTAAAGTGGTACCTCTAACGATGCTATCATCAATAATAACTAAGTTGTCTTTGCCTGCACGAACGCTGCCGTATGTGATATCATAAACATGCGTTACCAGATCGTCACGAGAAGTATCTTGCGTAATGAAAGTTCTAAGTTTAGCATCTTTAATGGCAATCTTCTCAATTCTAGTGCGCTGATGAATTATTTTTGAAATGGCTTCAATCGATGGATTTCCCCCTAATTCTTTAATTTGAGTTATTTTTCTTGCATTCAAGTGATCTTCCAAGCCTTTGATCATTCCATAGAAGGAAACTTCAGCAGTATTTGGAATAAACGAAAAGACAGAATTATCTAAATCACCATCAATGGTTTTAATTACTTTTTCTACTACTAAGCGACCAAGTTCTTGTCGTTCCTTATAAATGTCAGCATCTGATCCTCTTGAAAAATAAATTCTTTCGAAAGAACATTTACTTAGTTTAGTTGGGGTATTGATCAACTCCTCAGATACTTTTCCATTTCTTTTAATGATTAAAGCATGTCCGGGCTGCAATTCTTTAATGTCATCAATTTGCAAATTAAAGGCAGTTTGAATAACAGGTCTTTCCGAAGCGACAACACAAATTTCATCATTTTCAAACCAAAAAGCGGGTCTAATTCCTGCTGGATCACGCAGTACAAATGAATCCCCATTTCCAATTAGTCCAGCCATTGCATAGCCACCATCCCAGTTTTCTGAAGCTTTTTGCAGTATTTTAGCAATACTTAATTGCTCGGCAATCATTTTATAGATGGTAGGTTTATCATAACCTAAAGGGCGATAATTTTGATATAATTCATCGTTTTCTATATCTAAATAATGACCTATTTTTTCTAAAACTGTAACCGTATCTGATTTTTCTTTTGGGTGTTGACCTAATTTAATAAGTGCTTCAAATTGCTCGTCTACATTGGTTAAATTAAAATTTCCAGCAACAACAAGATTTCGGGTAATCCAATTATTTTGTCTTAAAAAAGGGTGACAACTTTCGATTGAATTTCTTCCAAAAGTCCCGTATCGAAGGTGACCTAGAAATAATTCACCTGTAAAACCAGCGTTTTTCTTCAAGTAATCTACATCCTTTAATAAGGCTGGATTTTCATCTTGTATTTGTTCAAAACGAGCACTTACTTGCTCAAAAACATCTTGAATTGGATTTTTCTGGATGGATCTAACTCTAGAGATATACCGTTGACCTGGTTCCATGTCAAATTTTATATTGGCAATCCCCGCGCCATCTTGACCACGATTATGTTGTTTCTCCATCAGGAGTTGCATCTTATTTATTCCGTAAAATGCAGTCCCGTATTTATCGAGATAATATTGAAGCGGCTTTTTTAATCTTAAAAGCGCAATTCCACATTCATGTTTAATGGCATCACTCATGATTTATCCAGATATTTCTCGCAAAGGTAGTTATTGTTCTTCGAACGAAATAGCGATAAAAAGACTAGTAATCATTTTTTTTCAACATCAATGACCACCCGGCTGACAACATTTAGGAAGTGCTAGCACTGCTTGTTGATCTGCTTTTTGATTGTCAGCATCATACCCAATTTTGTTAAGAATTGCTTTGATTTTATCGTAATCGGTTTTCTTGGGGTTGAATTTAATTTCAACCTTTTTAGTTTCCATATTTAATTCCGCATAACTAATTCCTTTAGTATAATTCAATGCGTTT
Organism: Flavobacteriales bacterium; assembly: GCA_947447525.1. Lineage (GTDB taxonomy): Bacteria > Bacteroidota > Bacteroidia > Flavobacteriales_D > Crocinitomicaceae > UBA952. Next base: position 12,157 of record CANFJL010000001.1, read on the forward strand.
TCAATTCGATTTTTGCAATCCCCACATTGTGCTGAGGTTTGAATTTGAATGGTTTGACTTTTGTTTTTTTGAGCAAACAATTGACTTGATAAGAAGAATATTAAGCAGATCATTAGAGTTTTCATGGTGTGTGTTTTTATAATCAAATGTAGGAATTAATGGATTCAGTAGAGTTTAAAGTACTTCTAAATTTATTTATTTTTTTTGATCTCATAGCGCAGACCAAGATATATATTTCGTCCCATAATGGGTCCCCAAATTTTGGTAGCGTCAAAATAAATACTATTTGGATTTTGGGCTGATACTATTGGATTAGCTTGTCTGTAATTACCCAGGTTTTCTCCTCCAATATAGAAGTTCCATTTTTTGTAAACATGGGTTATCTGACCATTAAATAATCCATATACTGGACTTTTAAAAGTTGGGTAAAAAGTAGGATCAATTCCATCATTGGGTAAGCGTGCTGACCCAAAAACAGTGCAAGTAAAGTCGAACAACCATCTTTGATTTCTTGTTTTATAAGCGATATTTAAAAATACGCGATGTTTAGGAATCATCACCTGCGCTTGTGTTTGTCCTGCAAAAACTGATTTCACATCAAGTAATTTATAGGCCATCCTGATATCTAAATATTTTTTAGGTGAGAATTGGAGTTCAGTCTGAAAAGCATTGGAGAAGGAAGCGTTACTCAGGTTTTTAAAGGTGATGGCATTACTCGTTTCTTCTCTGTCAACCACCAATTGGTTGGTGAAATTAGTTCTGTAATAGTCAACACTAATACTTGCTTTATTTTGAAATACTTTAAAATCTTGCACAAGAGAACCACCCACATTCCATGCTATTTCAGGGCGTATTTGTGTTGGAGCGATCCAAAATTTATTACTTGCTAAAAGTGAAATATTATCTATTATATAGTTGGGTGTTCTCCAACCTTTACCGCCTGTAAAACGCAAATCAGTATGAGGGGTTAAAGCGTATTTGGCGTGAATTCTCGGAGAAATTTGCCAAGCAAACAAGGAATGATAATCTGCTCTAAGTCCCATTACCACACTTGATCTCGAACCTGTATAGGTATATTCCGCGAAACTTCCCATCACTAATTCTTCTCTATTTTGAATCAAGGAATCAACTTTTTGTTGAATGGATACGCCTACCAATGTTATTCCCGTTTTGAATTTATGGTCACTGGTTCCAATGATATCGTCATAAATAATATTCATATAGGCTCGTTTTTCAGCTCCTTCAAAAATCCTTGAACCAAATTGTCCATCCAATTGATGCATTTTGAATTGATAAATGACCCCAAGAGATTGCATAGGTTTTTTTCCAAAGAATCCAGTTTTACCAAATAAGTCAAGGTGTTTATTAGCAATGACGACTCCATATCCAATTGGATTATTCTGAGAATAGCTCGTTTGCCCACCAATTTTGTCATCTAGGTTAGCCGTAATCCCAATTTGGGCTTCCATTTTCTTTCCTTGGTAAAACCAGCGATTATGAAGCGCAAATAATTTACTCATGGGAACATCTCTGAAGCCATCTTTATTATGATCAATATTTCCGAACATTCCTGCTGAATGTGCAAACCAAGCGGTACTCCATTTAGTATTAATTTGGTGACTGGCATCAAGATTGAGTTCAGATCTTCCCAGTATACTCTGATAAGCATTGACAAAGAATTTCTCCATTTCCTTTGGTTTCTTGATTTCTAAATTCACTAAACCAGCCATAGATTCATAACCGTTTACAACACTCCCGGTACCTTTTGTGATTTGAATGGATTCTATCCAAGTACCAGGAATGGATTGTAATCCAAAAGAACTTTCGAGCCCTCTTAAATAAGGAATATTCTCCAATTGTATTTGAGTATATACGCCGTCAATTCCCATCATTTGAATTTTTTTAGCGCCCGATACAGCATCACTAATGGAAACATCTACAGAGGCATTAGTTTCAAAAGATTCTGATAAATTACAGCAGGCCGCTTTTCTTAATTCACTCGAGGTGAGTTCTTCTACATGTAGTGTTTTCATTTTTGATATGCCATGACCAATACGATCATGATTCACAACAATTTCTTGAAAGGATTGATTGGTTTGTAGAATCACACTTAAGGCTGTGTATTTATCCTTTTCCATTAATATTATAGAATCAGCATAATATCCTTCAGCTAAAATTACAAGGGTGTCAGGAAATGCTCTTGAAAGAAAAATCTCAAAGGTTCCATCTTCAGCGGTAAATACTACTCTCTCTGCCACTAGTAATTTCACCTTGGCATTGGATATAGGTTTTAATGAAATTGAATTGGTTCCTTGAACCAATCCTTTTATTTGAGCTGATGCGAAAATAGGCAAGCAGCAAATTAGAAATAGAATTATTTTTTGATACATAGCATTGTTATTTGGGTTAAAAAAATTAATTTTTAAACCATTAAATGCGCATGATTTGTTGTTGAATTAGTAATGTTCTTCCAAAACATTTGGGAGGTGGTTCCTCTGGGTGACCAACTATTTTTTTAGCTAAAAGTTGAATGCGATTTTCGTGGGAAGTACATAAAGGAACTGTATTCCAAACGACATCTAGGTTACTTAAATCTACATTACACTTAAGATAATCTAAATCTAATTTATAGAAGTTTATTTCATCTTTACAGCAATCTTTTTTTGTAGTTTGAATGTTACGACAGCAAGGTGGTAATTTTTTAGAAGTCTCTTGTTTACAATCATGTTTGCCTTTAAAATAAAAAGAAATAAAAACGCCTTCTTTCTTACAGGTATGACTAAAAATAGTGAGTCCGATATTACCGAGGAGTAATAAGGTGACAGAAAGAAAGAGTAATATTTTCTTGTACATAAAAAGTAACTTATTCAAATTTAATCAATTCCTGAATACTTTTCTTTTTTTGAAGTCTCAAAATGTTTTAAGAGCCCATTACCTAATAAAACGAAGAGGATTGTTGCAGCTCCCCAATAAAAACTTGGAGAAAGTATCTCATGTTCATGCAGCAATACAATGGCCAAAACTATCGTGTAAATAGGTTCTAGGTTAATATTAAGTGAAACTGTAAACGCCCCTAATTTTCTCACGATTACAATAGTCGCCAAAAAGGCAAAGGAAGTACAAATAATACCCAAGAATAAGAGCCAAGCAAAATCAGTTCCGCTTAGTTTAAGGGCTTCTAAATTTAATTTCCCAATATATAATAATACTATAGAGGTGAAAATAAATCCAGTCAAAAGCTCATAAAAGGTTAGGTGCTCCGCTGCAATTTTTTGAGATAGTTTACCATTAAAAACAGAGAAAAAAGCGGCGCAGAGTGCTGAGAACAATCCAATAAACAGCGCGTAATTTTCTTTCATGGTGAAATCTTTAGCAACAAATGCAATTCCAACAATTACAAGAAGTCCCATTATAAATTCACGCCACGAAAACTTCCGTTTCATCACCAGTGGTTCCAGCCATGTGACATGTAGGGTAGTGGTAGAAAGACATAAAATTGCTAATGAAGCGGTTGATAATTGAATCGCCCAGTAAAAGCTCATCCAATGAAGTGCTACAATAATTCCAACTCCAATTATTTTGGGAAGATCTTTTCTTGATACCGATAAACTCTTCGAGGAAAGCAGTAAAAAAATACCGAGTGCAATACAGGCAATAAGAACTCTATACCAAACAATATGCAGAAAATCCTTATGAATTAATTTACCTAAAATTCCAGTAAATCCCCATAAAAATATGATCACATGCATAAGCACATGGTACTTATACCGTTGCCACATCCTTATTTATTTTTACTCCATGTTTCAATTGAAGCTTCATTCATTTTAACATAATTCATGTCGCCATCAGCAGTTGCTGCTTTGATAGATAATTTGGCAGTTTCAATAGCACCTTTAAAATCTCCATTTGCAGCCTGTAGTTGTGCTTTTAATCTTGTCATCCAATAAGCTGATTCCCCTCTCAATTCCACTGCTTTGGTCGACCAAAGCAAAGCTTGTTTTAAGTCCATATTTTCAGTGAAATAATAATTAGCAGCTTGATGATAATCGTTTGCTTGAGGTCCACTCATTGTTTTTTGAATACTTGCTAATACTTTTTCTTTTGTTGCTAATTTAAAAGGAAGTACAATTTTTGCATAAGCCCATTCAATTTGGATATTTGCTCCATCATTGGTGATGTTTTCTAGGGTAATACTTAAATTTTCTTGTATATCCTTTTTTTCTTCAAGGGGAATAATGGTTTTATAAGCAACTTTGGAATCACTCCAAACTTCAGGCATACCCCAATTATTCGTTTCTGTATAGAAATAAATTTCCCATTGTTTTTTTTCAGGTTTTGCATAGAGCCCATAAGTTCCAGCAGCTAAAGTATCTTTTCCAAAAATCATAGCATCGGAACTCGTTATTTTTGTATTCTCATTGGCACCTAAACGCCAGATTTCACCAAACGGAAGAACATCTCCAAAAATAACACGACCTCTAACGCTTGGTCTTGAATAACTGATACTGATATCTGCAAGACCTACTTTCTGTTCAACTTTTGCCAAAGGACTTGCTTTTGGTGTTTGGATTTGACTCGTAGCAGAATTGATACAAGCACCTATTAATAAGGAAAAAATTAATTTCTTCATGTTTTTATATTTTAGTTAATTAATAAACTTAGGATTTCATCCCATTCATTTGATGTTGCTGGTGAAAAGCCATGATTCAGTAACAAGAATACTTCATCAGCTTTATCTTGTTTCCATTGCTTTTCCCCTTTAAATATTTCAATTGGAGACGGGTTCATAGCCGCAAGTGCTGCATAATCTGCGGGCAAACTTAAATCTAGGGTAGGGTCTTGGGATTCAATAGTCAACATATCACCTCTCAATGCATCGAGCTTACAAATTGAAATTTGCTTTGGCAGTTTGCGTTCTAGGAAATCCACTTTGTTGTAAACTTTTTCTAAAACAAGATCACTAAATAATGCAATCAAGTGTTGCGCTTGGCTTGGATTTTCAGCATTCATTTTTGCCCAATCATCTCCATAAACATGGTTAACCACTAAGAATTGAATTAGATCTTCCTCTAGCGATTTTAATTCATCATTGCTTAAGATCCTAAAACGCATTAGTCTTCCGCTTTTGTGACATTAAAACTAATATCCAGTATATCTTCAAGGACTTTTTGGGTAACTCCTTGTTCAATCATGAAAGTGTATTTCCCTTTAGATGGTAATTTCCTTCTTTTGAAGATGAGTTGATGTTCTACAATAGTTCCTGTTTTTTTTCCTACCCATGCTCCATTAGGAAAGGTAGTTTTAATTTCATAAGGCTCTCGAACTTCTTGATTAGAAGGAGTTTTGGTATTCAAAAACAACCAAATATTATTGAATTTATAATCCGTAGTCGTTCGAATGGTCAAAGTAAAGTCGTAAGTATTGACTGTATCAGGAATATAAACTACGAAGGTGGGTCTTGTTTTCTGTTTCCATTCATTATTTTCAAATTGAATGGACTTATTATAAAGAGATGTTTTTCCGCAAGAAAAAATGAGTAGACTGAAGGGTATTAATAAGAGTATTAGCTTCATAACTAGGATGGCTGTTGTGGGGCTGTTTTATTTTTATTTCGGTTCTTATTTCTATTTTTATTCTTGTTTTTATTGGTATTTGCAAAACGAGATATACTATCTTGTCCTACAACATTCTCATATCCAATTTCTTTTTCTTTTTCTTTTTCGACCACATAAGTGTAAGCTTTTAAATCTTTAGGAATTGTTCCTTCTTTATTTAAATCTACTATTTTCTTTACTTGTTCTGGACTTAAAGCAATCAGACCATTTTCTCCTTGTAAGGCATACCACATAAGTCTTTTAAAAACATCTGTTTTGATATGCGTTGCATCCCCTTTCTCTGTTTTTAATCGAGCATCTGTTTTTGGGAATGATTTTATGGCATCTAGATACATATCTAACTCATAATTCAAACAACACTTCAATTTACCACATTGTCCCGCTAATTTTTGTGGATTTAAGGATAACTGCTGATATCTAGCAGCGGAAGTTGAAACAGATCTGAAATCAGTCAACCAAGTGGTACAGCACAATTCTCGTCCGCAAGAACCAATGCCACCTAAACGAGATGATTCTTGTCTAGAACCAATTTGTCTCATTTCAATTCTAACTTTAAACTTATCGGCTAAATCTTTAATTAATTGTCTAAAATCAATTCTTCCTTCAGCAGTGTAGTAGAAAGTAACTTTCGTTAAATCTGCTTGATATTCCACATCTGAAATCTTCATCGCTAAGCCCAAGTCAATAGCCATAGTTCTTGAAGCGTACATTGCTTCTTTTTCAAGAGAGCGACCTTTTATCCAATTATCTATTTCATTTTGCTTCGCAATATGCTGTATTTTTCTTGTCTCCATAGGTTTCAATCCTGGAGATTTTTTCTTAACTTGTATTCTTGCCAATTCACCAACAACAGAAACTACACCAATATCATATCCGGGAGCCGTTTCTACTACCACCACATCTCCCACACTTAAAGGCAGATTGGAGGCATTTCTATAAAAACTTTTGCGTGAATTTTTGAATCTTACTTCGACAATATCATAGGGTTTTTGACCAGAAGGTAAGGCCACATTAGCCAACCAATCGTAAACTTCTAGTTTATTACAACCACCAGAACTGCATGTACCATTGTTTTTACACCCTCTCGGCGTTCCGCCATCCGTTCCACATGAAGCACATCCCATATTCTTTTTTTAGGTAAAGTTACAAAATTATGCTTGGTGAATGTACCTCATGGTCTGAAAACTCATTTGAGTGAAAAGAATTTTCGCATTTGCATTGCGTTCAATATGATAATGGGCATCATCAAAGGTGTTCAAGAACGATTGAATATTATTTCCGGAAATATAAGGTGAAAAATTAGTGATAAACGCAGCTTCTTCTGTTGAAATGTGCAGCGATTCACTCCCAATGTAATTATTCACCAAACTCTGACGCAGCATATGCAAAGCATATAGAATAAATAGTTTTTGGCGTTCTTTGGTACTACTAGAAATACTTTCAGCCCAATCTAACATGCCAATAACATCTTTTTTATAAGACACCCGCATAAGGGCTACAAATTGTTCTCGATAAGAACTATCACCCGCTTCCTCTTTAATTAAATCTTGCGCAATAATATAATCTCCTTCAGAAAAAGCAGCAATTGTTCCCGCTGATGTGGCGTCAATATTATGATTATGCACCAGATGTTGGGATAATTCATTAATTCCTATTCGAGGCACTTGCATCACTTGGGTGCGCGATTGAATGGTAGGCAAAAGCTTTTGTTGATCTTCACAAATGAGCAGGAACAAAGTTTTGGGAGGTGGTTCCTCTAATATTTTAAGTATTTTATTAGAACAATCCATATTCATTTCTTCAGCATTCCAAATAATCATAATTTTATAGGAGCCCTGAAATGATTTTAAGCTAATTTTTTTAATAATCTCTTTACTTTCTTCTGTGCTAATAATCGGAGACCTTTCTTTACTGTCCATGATATTTACCCAATGAAATAGATCAAAATAACTTGATTCTTTTAATTGAGTCCGCCATTCAGGAAGTAAGGCACTTGAAATTTTACTTATAGCTTGTACTACTGGAAAAACAAAATGTAAATCTGGATGTTGAGACTCAGAAATTTGCTTGCAGGAGATACAAACTCCGCAACTGTCATCCTCACTTTTGTTTTCACAAAATATATATTGAGAATAGGCAAGTGCTAAGGCAAGCGTTCCATATCCAGGTTTCCCTAAAAATAATTGCGCGTGACTTATTTTGTCGGACTTAAATGATTGAATTAGGTCGTGTTTGGTGTCTGCCTGACCTACAATATCCTTGAATTGCATGTTGTAAAATTAATGCTATTATTTAAGTTATTTCCTTTTTTTCTTTCGGCTTTTTATCTTTATAGGATTTACTTTTAACGATAATTTCTTCTTTACCATCAACGATAATTACTATTTCACCTTTCACTTCTTTACTTTGAAAATGCAATAACACTTCCTCTGCTGTTCCTCGAGCAAATTCCTCATAAAATTTAGTTATTTCTCGACAAACACAAACCTTCCTATCCCCCCCAAAGAAGGTGATTAATTCTGCAAGACATTTCAATAAGCGATGAGGAGATTCATATAAAACAATCGTTCGAGACTCTTCACTCAACAATTTCAATCTCGTTTGCCTGCCTTTTTTATGTGGCAAAAACCCTTCAAATACAAATTTATCACAAGGCAATCCGCTGGCCACCAAAGCTGGAACAAAAGCTGTAGGGCCAGGCAAACATTCTATTGAAATTCCCTCTTGTATGCAAGCTCTGACCAATAAAAATCCTGGATCAGAAATTCCAGGTGTTCCTGCATCTGAAACCAAAACGGCATAAGTTACTTCTTGAATTTTTCTAACCACTTGATCCAATTGTCGGTGCTCGTTTTGACTGTGAAACGAAATCACAGTATTCTTCAAACCTAAATGATCCAATAATCTTCTGGTTACCCGTGTATCTTCAGCAAAAATCACTTCTGCTTTTTCCAAAATTTTAATAGAACGCAAGGTGATATCGTCTAAATTGCCGATTGGCGTAGGAACAAGAATTAATTTTGCCATGGATTAAATTATATTATTCTACTTCAATTATGAAAAAACTTTACGAACCACATCTTCGATTTTTTCACAAAGCATCACTTTTATTTTAAAATCAGAAATTTTTATTCCCTTATTAAATTTTGAAATATATATGGCTTCATAACCAAGTTTTTGAGCTTCTAAGATCCTTATTTCTGCGCGATTTACAGGTCTAACTTCACCGGACAATCCAACCTCTGCAGCAAAAGTAATTCCTCTTGGAATAGCAATATCAGCATTCGATGAAAGAACGGCCATGGTCACAGCCAAATCTACTGCTGGGTCATCAACTTTTATTCCACCCGCAATATTTAAAAAGACATCTTTTGAGGCCAATTTAAAACCACATCTTTTTTCCATCACCGCAAGAAGCATGTTCAATCTTTTAGCATCGAATCCAGTTGAGGATCTTTGAGGGGTTCCATAAGCAGCTGAACTTACCAAAGCTTGCACCTCAACTTGTAAAGGTCTTAATCCTTCTATTGTTGTTGCAATGGCAATACCGCTTAAATTCCCTTCGGTATGGCTGATTAGAATTTCTGATGGATTTTCTACCATGCGCAGTCCTGTACCTTGCATTTCATAAATGCCAAGTTCATTGGTGGAACCAAATCTATTTTTAACAGTCCTTAATAACCTATAAACATGATTGCGATCTCCTTCAAATTGAAGAACAGCGTCAACCATATGTTCTAATACTTTAGGTCCGGCAATGGAACCATCTTTTGTAATATGACCAATTAAAAATACTGGAACATTAGTTTCTTTTGCAAAACGCAATAGCTGTGCGGTGCATTCTCGAACTTGAGATACACTACCAGGGGAACTATCGATTGCGGAATAAAACAAGGTTTGAATGGAATCTATAATTAACATTTCAGGCATCAAGGCTTTTGCATGATTCAAAATATTAACCAAGTTGGTTTCTGTGAGTAATTGACAGTGATTATTTTTTATACCAATGCGCTCTGCTCTCATTCTTATTTGCTGCTCACTTTCTTCACCCGAAACATATAAGATATTTAAGGGTTCTTGAATGGCCATTTGTAACATTAAGGTTGATTTACCAATTCCTGGTTCTCCGCCAATTAACACAAGTGCCCCTTTAACCAATCCACCTCCCAAAACACGATTTAATTCTACATCAACCAATTGCATCCTGTTTTCTACAAGATTTTCTATTTCGTTAATTAAAGTTGGTTTTGCATTTCTAGTATCTGTTGAAAAAGAAATAGATGATTTGCCTGAAGCTACAATTTCTTCTACAAAGGTATTCCATGAGGAACATGATGGACATTTACCCAACCATTTTGGGGCCTCGTAACCACATTCTTGGCAAAAAAAAGCGCTTTTCTGTTTTGACATAATATAAATTCAAAGATAAGATTATTGCCTTAATAATGATAGATTAAATACAAGTCAAATGACTATAAAAAAGTAACTCACTTTTAATGGTTAATAATTTTTTAAAGATTCTCAGACAATATAGTGACATTGAAAAACAAAAAATATAAATTTGCGACAACTAGAATCAACAATTATAAAGTATGTCAAAGAGAAGGTCAATAATTAGTTACGATAAACTCACCCTTGAACAAAAGAAACAAATCTTAAGGGAATTCCCTGACGGTTACATTAATCATTTGACAACAATTAAAACGCCTAAAGGCGAGGTACTTGACGCCTTGATTTGGGATACTGAAGAAGTTATTTATTTGGTTAAGATCACAAAGCCGAAAGTTAAAGTCAAAGCAATTGCGGATGAAGATGAGGATTTTGAAGAAGATCCAGCTTTGAAAGACGATGAATTGGAAAGTGATTCAGATGATGAAGAGTCTGATGATTATGACAAACCGGACAAAGATGACGAAGACGATACTGAAGATTAATTAATTATCGGTTTTCTATAACTTTCTTTAATTATCTTTGAGCTAGAACCTAGAGATATGCTTGAAAGTAACCAACATTCCATTTTTCAAACTATAAATGCAGCCTCTCCTATTGATAAAGTTGGAGTGGAAGAACGCGTCGCCCGTTTTCAAACGCGTAGCATTAAAGATGATGCGAAGGCTCAAGGTTTGAAGATGGTGTTAAGCATGATTGATTTAACGACACTTGAAGGAAAGGATACTCCAGGTAAAGTAAAGCAAATGTGTTTTAAAGCACATCATCTTCACGACCTTCACCCCAATTTACCCCAAGTAGCAGCAGTATGTGTTTATCCTTCTATGGTTGCAATTGCAAAACAAGCTCTTAAAGGCACTTCTGTTAAAATTGCATCTGTTGCAACTGCATTTCCTTCAGGTCAATCTAATTTGGAAATAAAATTAGCGGATGTAAAATTAGCTGTTGACTCAGGGGCAGATGAAATTGACATGGTGATTTCAAGAGGAAAATTTTTGTCAGGAGAATATAACTTTGTTTTTGATGAAATTGCGATGATTAAAGAAGCTTGTGGAGTTGCTCGTTTAAAAGTAATTCTTGAAACAGGGGAGCTTTGCACCTTAGATAATGTTAGAAAGGCAAGCGATATCGCTATGTATGCAGGTGCAGATTTTATCAAAACATCAACAGGGAAAATTCAACCTGCCGCCACCATGCAAGTCACTTATACGATGCTACTGGCCATTAAAGATTATTTCGAAGCTACTGGAAAAATGATTGGAATGAAACCTGCAGGCGGAATTTCTACTTCTAAGTTGGCACTGCATAATTTAGTGATGGTCAATGAAATTCTAGGACCAAATTGGTTGCATAATAAATGGTTCCGATTTGGCGCAAGTAGTTTAGCGAATGATGTGTTGATGCAATTATTAAAATTAGAATCAGGGTCCTACCAATCTCCTAATTATTTTACTTTAGATTAAGATGGAAAACAAAAAAAACACTTCCAAAGATCATCAGTGGTTGTATTCACCTTCTTTGGAAAGCACCTCTCATATTGAGATAAAAGATAAATATGAACTTTTTATTAATAATGAATGGATAGCTCCTACTTCTAATAAATATTTCGATACCATAAATCCAGCGGATGAAAAAGTACTTTCAAAAATCGCATGGGCAAATGCTCAAGATGTTGACAAAGCAGTGAAAGCTGCACGAAAAGCATATGATGAGGTTTGGTCGAAAATTAGTGCGGGTGATCGTTCAAAATATATTTTTCGATTGGCCCGGATGATGCAAGAAAAGGCAAGGGAATTAGCGGTTATCGAAACTTTGGATGCAGGAAAGCCAATTCGTGAGTCGCGAGATATTGATGTGCCCTTAGCATGCAATCATTTTTTTTATTACGCAGGTTGGGCAGATAAACTAGACTATGCATTTCCCAATCAAAAGACTGAGTCACTTGGTGTTGTTGGCCAAATAATCCCTTGGAACTTCCCTTTAATGATGGCGGCTTGGAAGATCGCTCCAGCTTTAGTCGCAGGAAATACGGTTGTTCTTAAGCCAGCTGAAACTACTTCTTTAACGGCGCTCAAATTGGCAGAAATCATTAAGGAAGCAGGAATTCCACCAGGAGTTATCAATATAATCACTGGCCATGGTGACACAGGCGAGGCACTTGTTAAGCATCCAGACATTAATAAAATTGCATTTACTGGTTCTACTCAAGTTGGAAAAGCCATTCAGAAAGCATTGGTTGGAACAGGCAAACGATCAACGCTGGAGTTGGGAGGAAAGTCTGCAAATATTATTTTTGATGATGCGCCAATAGATCAAGCAGTAGAAGGAATTGTAAATGGTATCTTCTTTAATCAAGGACATGTTTGCTGTGCTGGCTCTCGACTATATGTTCAAGAAAATATTGCAGAAAAACTAGTTGAGAAACTCAAACAGCGAATGAAAAGTTTGATTTTGGGTAATCCATTAGATAAGAATACAGACATCGGAGCCATTAATTCTAAGGAACAACTGCAGACCATTGAAAAATATATTCAAATAGGCATTCAAGAAGGGTCTGAAATTTTTCAATGTGAAGGTGCACTTCCTGCGAATGGATTTTATTGTAAACCTACGATTTTTACTAATGTTTCTCAATCTAGTGTTCTATCACAAGAGGAAATTTTTGGACCGGTATTGACCATTCAAACTTTTCGAACCATTGATGAGGTAATTCAAAAAGCAAACAATTCACCTTACGGATTAGCGGCTGGTGTATGGACGGATAAAGGTTCCAAAATATTCAATTTGACCAGTAAGTTAAAGGCAGGTGTAGTTTGGGCGAATACCTATAATAAGTTCGACCCAGCGTCTCCATTTGGTGGTTATAAAGAAAGTGGCTTTGGTCGTGAAGGCGGAATGCATGGTTTGGGAGCTTATTTGAAAATAATTAAATAATGAGTTATGAGTAATTTGGAAGTTTTAAAAACCTACAAGCTATATATTGGAGGAGCATTTCCTAGAACTGAATCTGGAAGGTTCTATGCTCCAGTTTCAAATCAAGGAGAAGTTTTAGGAAATATTTGTCTGTCATCTCGAAAGGATTTGAGAAATGCTGTAGTTGCTGCAAGGAAGGCACAAGGACCTTGGGAGGAACGAAGCGCATTTAATCGTTCCCAAATTTTATACCGTATTGCCGAGCTATTTTCAGATAGAAAAGAAATATTTTTAAAGGAATTTCAAAAACAAGGTAGTTCTCCGGAAGAAGCAGTGCTTGAATTTTCAACAACACTGGATCGCATCGTGTATTACGCAGGTTGGTGCGACAAGTACAATCAAGTGTTGAGTTCAGTGAATTCAGTAAATTCTTCTCATTTTAATTTTTCTACTTGCGAACCTATGGGAATTGTGGCGCTTATTGCCCCTCAAAATACTGCATTAATAGGTCTCGTTTCTTTAATTCTACCAGCATTAGCAGGAGGGAATACCCTTGTTGCTCTTGCCTCAGAAACTCTTCCAATCAGTGCTATTTCATTTGCGGAAGTATTAAATGATTCGGATGTGCCAGCAGGTGTGATCAACATTCTAACAGGTAAACAGGACGAGATTGCTCCAATTATGGCTTCACACATGGACATAAACGCATTAATTTCAAGTGATTTAGGATCAATTGAAAATCAAATTGCTGAGGCTTGTATTGATAATTTAAAAAGAAAATTCACTTATACGGAAGACTTCAATCAGCCGGAATCTCAAGGATTAACTTTTATAGCGGATTTACAGGAAATCAAAACTACTTGGCATCCGATTGAAAATATTGGTGGAAGCACCAGCACCTATTAATTTTAAATATAATGACTGATATTGTCAATAAAATAAAAGATAGCGGTCTAATTCAATTGGACATGGCAGATTTTAAGCCCTCTGTTCCCATATTAGGAATTGATTTAACAGAGCAATTATGGCAAGGTTTGGTTCTCAGAGAAAAAGATTTTCGTTCCTGGATTTCGACTCAAGATTGGTCAGTATATGAAAATACAGCTGTTTATTTATTCTGTTCTTCTGATGCTATTATTCCAACATGGGCATACATGCTTATTGGCAGTGAGCTTTCTAAGTTTTCCGTTTATTTTTTAGTAGGTTCAAAAATTGATTTAGAGAAAAGACTCATCGAAAGGGAGATTCAAAATTTAGACCTATCCAAGTTTAAAGATCAAAGAGTCATTGTAAAAGGATGTTCAGATATCCCTAATCCGGATTTTGCAAGCACGGCTCTTGTTTCTCATATTAGACCTGTTGTTAAATCCTTGATGTATGGAGAACCTTGTTCTACCGTCCCGATTTATAAAAAACGATGAATATAAATTGATTTATTTCGTTCATAGAAGCAACTTCTAATTACTGACGAAAAAAATAACAATCACAAAATTTCAAAATAAATATCGTTCCGAATCTACCCGACTTCAAGGATATGATTATGGATCTCATGGATATTATTTCGTTACCATTTGCACTAAAAATCGTATAAATTATTTTGGTGAAATCTCAGGTTTTTCTGAAATTGGTAAAATTGCTAATGAATTTTGGAAAGAAATTCCCGCGCATTATCCCTTTGTCGAAATAGATCAATTTGTAGTAATGCCCAATCATATTCATGGGATTTTATTTTTCAATAGACCAGATAAAAAAGATTGGACTCCAAATAAATTTGGTGTGCAATCACAAAATTTAGGGGCAGTGATTCGGGCATTCAAATCATCGTTAAAACGATATGCCAACCAAAATAATATTGAATTTGAATGGCAATCGCTTTATCATGATCGTATTATTCGAAACGAAAAGGCCTTAAATGCTATTCGGCGATATATTATTAATAATCCATTGAAATGGATTAATGATTCATTTAATGAGAATGATCATCGTTGATACGTTGATTAGGGTAATCGTTTATATGGGTAATCGTTGATTCGGGTAATCGTTGATACGGGCAATTGCCCGTATCAAATGGTTTATATGGGTAATGGTTGATATGGGTAATGGTTTATATGGGTAATGGTTGATATGGGTAATGGTTGATTCGGGTAATCGTTGATTCGGGCAATTGCCCGTATCAACAACTCGTTTGCGTGGATATGGGCAATTGCCTGTTTGCGTGGATATGGGCAATTGCCCATATCTAACGCAAACAAAACCCTAAAACGATTGAAATAAATTCATCTGGCGCCTCGGCATGTACCCAATGTCCTGCCGTTTCGATGGTTTCAAATTGACTGTCAGGAAAATTATTTTCCAGATCAGGAATATCATCATCTAAAATATAATTCGATAAACCTCCTCGAATAAATAAGGTCTGTATCATGACTTCTTTTTCTGGAATAGCCTCAAGAATTTCATCCATGTGAATTTCCAAAGCTTTAAAGTTCATTCGCCAGGCCAATGATCCTTTATTCTTCCAATATAAGTTTTTGAGGAGAAATTGCAAAACTCCCTCAGAGTTTATGTGTTCTCTGAGAATCAAGTCAACTTCAGACCTAGATGAAATTGAATTTAGATCAACAGCATTTAATCCTCCCAATATATGTTGATGATGCAATGGATATTGTTTCATGCCCATATCTACAACGATTAATTTCTCTACCAAACCAATCGTATTTTGAGCTAGGGTCATGGCTACTTTCCCTCCCATAGAATGTCCCAAGACAATTGCGTTTTCTACTTTCTGCTCCTCAAGTAGCTTCTGTACATCTTCTGCAAGTATGGTATAATTGTGCTCATCACTCCAAGGTGAATGGCCGTGATTCCGTAAATCGATGAGGTAAACTTGAAAGTAAGTAGCGAATATTTTGGCTTGACTTTGCCAATTGTCGGCTGATCCAAATAGACCATGTAAAATTACAAGTGGTTTACCACTCCCTAAAGTTCTGAAATTTAGCTGCATGCTATTTACTTCCCTTTAGCTGGAGTTTTTGCTGCCATTGCTTGCTCGTCTAATACTGCAATTTTAAATTGCTTGTCGTTGATTGTCTCCAAGAGGTTCACGATGGCACTTTTATTTATTTGACTTTTATTGTAGAAGACACTCACTATTTGCTTAGTACGATCGTCTTGATAATCAACATCAACTTGACTGACAGATTTAGTCTCTAAAAGTGCTTTTCTAATGGAACCTCCACAACCCATTTTACAAACCATTCCTTCTACTTCAAGTGTAATTTTTTGATTGGCAACACTAATTTTTTTAGGTGTATTCACTTCATTTTTAGCGCTTTCACTACATGATAAAAGTAAAAAATTTAATGATGTTATTATAATAAGCAACTTTTTCATATTCGTTCCGTATTTATACTGCAACAAAGGTAAAGTCTTTTTGACGGGTAAAAAGCTTTTCTTTGGATAAATTTTTTAATTAATTTCTAAAAAACATTTATGAAAAAATTATTTTTAATTGGATTTGTAGCAGCTTTGGCTACTAGTACAATGATGACATCGTGTAGTAAGTATGACGAAGGATCAAAATTCACTTTGTTAACTAAAAAATCACGCGTGATCAATGAGTGGAACCTGGTATCCATGACTCAAGATGGTACAGCATTAAACATGACAGGTTTGGTTGTTACTTCAAAATTCTCAAAAGATGGAACCTATTCTACCACAACAGCATATACTTTGTTAGGTCAAACTTATACGGATACTGTTACAGGAACATGGTCTTTTAGTGATGACAAAACGAAATTACTTACTATTGAGACAGGAACAACTGTAACTGGTGAATGGACTATAATTCAATTGGCTAAGGACGATATGAAATTATCTCAGTTCGATGCAGCAAATAATTCAACTACGATAACTGTTTGGGCAACTAAATAAGTTTTAAAAATTTTAAAAAGCCATCTTCGGATGGCTTTTTTTTTGCATTCAAAATAGAAAGTAGTACATTTGATAAAAATAGTTTATGAAAAAATTCATCTTTTCTTTGGCGCTTATTGTTACAACAATGGTTGTATTAAATTCTTGTGATAAATATCCTAACGGTCCGAAATTTTCAATTTTGACGAAAACTGCACGTTTGTGTAACAATTGGGAGTTGGTAAGTATCTTAAAAGATGGGAATGAAGTAATTACAAAAGTTCCTTCAAAAACGCTTTCTATTGATAAAGATGGAACCTTTTCTATGGCTGACTCTCAAACTGCATTGGGTCAAATCACTACAAGCTATATTCATGGTGATTGGACCCTAGAGACAGAGAAAACTACCTTATCATTATTGCAAGTAGGATTAGACATTCCGGTAACTTATACCATTAAAGAGTTGAAAAACAAAACTTTGGTTTTGGAGCAATATACTTCTCAAGGAGTGTATTTAATGACCTTTGCACCACAGAATAACTAAGAGAACTTAGGGTCTGTTTCCATTATCGTACCGCATTTATTACAAGTCCTCATCTCTAAAGAAGCATAGAATTCTTTAAATCGAGATAAGAAATCTACTTCGATATTATTTAATTTGAATCGGTAAGATTTCAATTCGTTATTGCAGTTCTCGCAAAACCAAAACAAACCATCTTCTAAATCGCTTCCTATTCTAACACGTTCAATAACTAATCCAACGGTATTTGCTCCACGGATAGGAGAGTGGGGAGTATTTCCAGGCAATAAAAATATATCTCCTTCCTTCACCTCGATGTCCATAGGCTTGCCTTCATGCTGAATTCTTACCGTAATATCTCCTTCAATTTGATAAAAAAGTTCTTCACTTTCATTGTAATGATAATCTTTTCGCGCATTCGGTCCGCCTACCACCATTACGATGAAGTCACCTGCTTCGATGTACAAATTTTTATTTGAAATAGGGGGCTTTAATAAATCTCTGTTGTCTGAAATCCATTTTTTTAGGTTGAAAGGAGCTAACATATGCTTGTATTTTATTTAGTAAATATAATATATTACCGTTTAATCTGCTTGTAATATTTAATTGCAAAAGAATAAGCATGTTTTTCATCTTTAGGATAATCTTGAAGGGTCTTGATCTCCCAATGCTGTTCGTCGATTATTGGAAAGAAAGTATCGGCATCAAGTTCACAATCCACATGGCTGATATACATTTCTTCAACAAGGTCCAATTCAAGCGCTTGCTTATAGATTTCACCACCGCCAATAATATAAATTTTCTCTTCTCTATTACTCAAAGTTGAGATACAATCTGCCATGTCATTAAAAACAAGACAACCATCGGCTTCAAAATCCTTGTTTCGGGTCAAGATAACATTTAATCTATTGGAAAGTGGACGAAAGCGTTCTGGAATTGATTCAAAGTTTTTCCTTCCCATCACAACAATTTCATTTTCTGTTTGGGATTTAAAAAACTTCATGTCGATCGGCAAGTGCCACATCAAATCATTGTCTTTTCCAATGCCATTTTTGGCATCCATTGCTACAATAATACTGGTCTTTTTCAAACGGCTACTACTCCTTTAATATGTGGATGCGGATCATAATTGATCAATTCAAAATCATCTATCGTGAAGTCAAAAATATCCTTAACATTAGCATTAAGTTTCATAGTAGGTAAGTCTCGAAAATCTCTGGTCAATTGCAATTGCGCTTGATCCAGATGATTAGTATACAAATGCGTATCTCCTAAAGTATGAATAAATTCTCCTAATTTTAAATCACAAACTTGCGCAATCATCATTGTTAATAAAGCGTAAGAAGCAATATTAAAAGGCACTCCTAAGAAAGTGTCAGCGCTTCTTTGGTACAATTGACAGCTTAACTTTCCATCTGCTACATAAAATTGAAAAAAACAATGACAAGGAGGAAGTGCCATTTCATTTACATCAGCAACATTCCATGCAGAGACGATAAGTCTTCTAGAATTGGGATTGTTTTTAATTTGATCAATTACTTGCGATATCTGATCAATAGTTCCACCATCTTTAGCAGGCCAACTTCTCCATTGATGTCCATAAACAGGACCAAGTTCACCATTTTCATCCGCCCATTCATCCCAAATACGAACATTATGTTCTTTAAGATAACCAATATTCGTATCACCTTTCAAAAACCAAAGTAATTCATGAATAATGGAACGCAAGTGTAATTTTTTAGTGGTCAAGCAAGGGAAACCCTCATTTAAATCGTAGCGCATTTGATATCCAAAAACAGATAGCGTACCAGTTCCCGTTCTATCTTCCTTGCGCACACCTTCCTTTAAAATATGCTGTAATAAATCGTGATATTGTTTCATGTTCTTTAAGAAAATTCCTTCTGCGAATTTACTTGAAATCAGCAATTAAGAACTCGAATTTATTTTTGTTTTTTGAACAAGTTAATAACCAATGTGAAAGGTCAATTTTTTTTTCAAAGAAAGCCCCTTATTTTCCTTATAATTTATTGAAAAGTGTAACTTCGTTTTATGAAAAACATAGGTGTTTTAATTATTTTTTTGATTTGCTGTTTTATTTCTTCGGCTCAGGACATTAAAGTAAAAAGAAAATTCAGAGGAATTTACACGGGAATAATCCCTCCTTATGAATTCAATTCAGGGGAAGAATTATTTAGAGTGTCTTCGGCTCCGATTTCAATTACCATTAGCAAAACAGGATACTTATTAACTATTGGCGACTTGAATTATGAAGGAGAAATCATTGCACTAAGCGTCAAGAAAAAACAAGCGTATTTCACCATTAAGATTCCGGAGTATTCTTTAGAAGAGAAGGTTCAAGTAGATGCTAAAAAAAAGATTTTACTTAGAGATGGCATTCGACCTCAACCCATCTTGCAACTGAGAAAAATTAAGGAATAAACAGTGTAATTTGTGTTCCTTTTCCAAAATTGCTTTTGACTTCAATCTTACCGTGATGCGCGTCAACAATTAGTTTTACATAGTAAAGTCCCAATCCAAATCCTTTCACGTCATGTAAATTTCCGGTGGGTACACGATAGAATTTCTCAAAAATTGATTTTAAATTTTCTCTTTTGATTCCAATGCCATTATCCACTATTTCAATGCTAATGCCACCTCTTTCATTCTTCGTTCTAATTTCGATTTGAGGACTTGTTTCACAATATTTACAAGCATTGTCTAATAAATTATAGATGACATTGGTAATATGAACTGGGTCAGCTTGAATTTCAAATTGGGTAGCCGCCAAAAATAGCGATATATTGCCTCCTTTTTCAAGATGATGTAATTCAAAATTCTCTTTTACTTCTTCTAGTAATTCATGAACATCAAACAATTCTTTGTTCAGCACCACTTGATCTTTATCTAACTTTGCGACATTTAATACACGCTCCACTTGATTTTCTAGGCGTTTATTTTCTTTAAAAATAATTCCAGCATATTTATTTACTTTATCAAAATCCGAATCTTTATCCAATCTCATTAGAAGTTCGCTCGATAAACTAATAGTTGAAATGGGCGTTTTTAATTCGTGCGTCATGTTATTAAT
Organism: Flavobacteriales bacterium; assembly: GCA_947447525.1. Lineage (GTDB taxonomy): Bacteria > Bacteroidota > Bacteroidia > Flavobacteriales_D > Crocinitomicaceae > UBA952. The sequence continues at coordinate 32,651 of CANFJL010000001.1, forward strand.
AAAGTCTGTTTTAATTTCAGATAGCCGATTTTGCCTTAATATTATCGCTAGACTAAAACCAAAAAACACAAGAACTAAAACAACGATAACAATTATATAAATCCAAGGAGAGATAAATACTTGTGCTTCGATGGAACTTGCTTTTAAATTTGGAAAAAACACTGTGAAATAATGTCCGTCTTTCTTTAGGTTTAAAGTTTCTGGTGTAATGCCAATGAGCGAATCTGATACTGGAGCATAAAGCGAATCTTTACTAAATTTTATCAAGCTTCCAAAAACAATCGAATCAGTAAAGCAGTCATAGATTCCGTAAACGAAATCTTGATGAATATTTTGGTTGTAAAGTGCTTTTTTTAATAAGGTTTCTAGATAATAAGGCTGTAGTTCTTCATTGATATCAACTGTAAAATGATTGCTCCTTATTTGTTTAACAGCTCCGTATAAGTCCAGATTATTATCCGTGTTTTCATTAATTTCTTCTAATACATTACGGAGTGCTACATGTACTTGTTGTCCAAACTCTTTGATATTTAAACTATCTTCTTTTGCTTGAATTGCAATGCTTGTTTCTTGGATATCAATAGTTTTTTTCATCCAAAGCAACTGAACCATTAGAATGGTTACTAAGGATAGTATCCCAAGTATTACAACAGCATTTATAGTTCTATTCTTCATATGGCTAAGCTACCAAATATAAGCTGAAAAGTTAGCGAATGCTAAAATCCTTGTACACCATTTACCGTTGTATACTTGAGTATATTTTTTTTATCTGGGAAAATTCTTGCAAATGCTGATTGTACCGCTAATGTTCCTTCATGGAACCCACATAAAATTAGTTTTAATTTATTCTCGTAAGTATTAACATCTCCAATGGCATAGATACCTGGGATATTTGTAGAATAATCTAAAGTTGTTACCTTAATGGCATTCTTTTCAATTTCTAAACCCCAATCTGCAATGGGACCCAAACTTGGTTTCAATCCAAATAGAGGGATAAAATGATCTGCCTTGATAGTAATTTCACCGTCTTTTTGATGGCTTACAATTACATTTTCCAAGTGATCATCGCCTTGTAATCCTGTTACTTCTGCTTCTGTTATTAATTCAATCTCACCTTTTTCAGCCAGATCAATAACTTTTTGTACAGAATCAAGATGTCCACGGAAAGAACTATTTCGATGTACTAAAGTTACTTTCGATGCGATTTTTTGCTCTACTAAAAAGATAGACCAATCTAAAGCTGAATCACCACCTCCTGCTATTACACATCTTTTTCCTTTGTAAAAATTCGGGTCTTTTATGATGTATTCAACTCCCTTATCTTCAAAGGATGTGAGGGTATCAATAGGTGGTTTGCGTGGTTCAAAAACGCCTAGTCCACCAGCAATCATAACAATTGGAGCTTTGTGTTGGGTTCCTTTTACAGTAGTCACAATAAAATCATTACCCTCTTTATCAATTTTCATTGCTGCTTCGCCTAGTGTAAATCCAGGTTTAAAGGGTGCCGCTTGTTTCATTAAATTATCTATCAATTCACCCGCTAATATCGTTGGAAATCCAGGGATATCATAAATTGGTTTTTTGGGATATATCTCTGAACATTGCCCCCCCGGTTCCGGTAAAGAATCAATTAAATGACATTTTAATTTTAAAAGTCCTGCTTCAAATACAGTAAATAAACCTACTGGACCAGCGCCTATAATTATTATATCTGTTTCAATCATTTTTCTATTTTTAACTTATTGGAACACTTCAATTGAATTGATGTTCAATTTTTAATTTAATAATCTGCTCTTGGAGGAACATTTTCTAATATAGCATCAATATTCATTAATATTTCTGGAGTTAGTAAATGTTGCGCTTCAATTGCTTTAAGATTTTCTTTAAGCTGCTCAACTTTGCTTGCGCCAAGAATAACTGTGCTGACATTCTTATTAGATAGACACCATGATAATCCTAATACAGGTAATGAAATTCCTAAATCTCCCGCTAAAACAGAAAGCTCTTTAACTTTCTCTATCCTTTCCTCTGTAAGATTTTTATCCTTTAACCACTCTAAACCATCAAGTCCTAATCTAGTTTCTTTTGGGAATCCGTTATTGTATTTACCTGTCAAAATACCACTTGCTAATGGAGACCAAACAGTTGTTCCTAATCCAACAGTTTTGTACAATTGATCAAACTCAACTTCTACCTTGGCTCGCGTAAACATGTTGTATTCTGGTTGTTCGACAACAGGACCAATCAAATGATTTTGTTTGGCAAAAAGGTGAGCCTCCATAATCTCTTGAGCACTCCATTCACTGGTTCCCCAGTATAATATTTTCCCTTGAGCAATTAAATGGTGCATTGCCCAAACCGTTTCCTCAATTGGAGTGTTTTTGTCGGGTCTGTGACAAAGATATAGATCTAAATAATCTACTTGTAATCTTTTTAATGCTTGGTCGCACGCTTCGAAAACATGCTTTCTATTCAATCCTTTTTGTGTTGGTAATTGTCCACCATTACCAAAGAAAACTTTGCTGCTCACAATAAAACTATCGCGAGACCATGCCTGTTTCTTTAATATTTCTCCCATGACAATTTCACTCATTCCTCTAGAATAAATCTCAGCGTTGTCAAAAAAGTTGATTCCATTTTCGTAGGCTAAGACCATTAAATCTTCTGCCGTGGAAGATTCGATTTGTTTTCCAAAAGTCAACCAAGACCCGAGTGACAAACGACTAATTTGAAGCCCTGTTTTACCTAGATTATTATATTCCATTTTGTATAAAATTATTTGTGCAAAAGTAGTTAATCTTCTTTAAATTAATTAAATAATAAGAAAGTTTGAGGGCACAATTTTTTATTAAATTTGTTATGGTTATTTCGCTTAAAAACAGCAATTGAATTTAAGGGAATATTATTAATTATTGAATATGCAAAATAACATTTCCGCTTCATCTTTAGATTTAGTCTTCGAATCTCTCAGATTTTCACATGTATATTGTGCCTTACTTAAAGCAGACGGAACCATTATTTATGTAAGTGATGTATTAGCGGAGCAACCCATATCCTTAATAGGCAAGTCAATTTCATTAGTTTTTGATTTTGACATCCAAAAGGATCTTTCCAACTGTTTGGATTCAAATACCAAGGAGTTTAAGACTTTTTCTTGTAGGTATTTAAATCAAAAATTTAGACTTAGTCTCAAAGTCACTGACTTTGGATTTACTTTGTTAGCCTACCCAGAGGCGCACCTCACAGAAAAAAAAGATTCTATTGACGATTTAAAAGCACTAAATAAAAAATTAGAAAGTCAAAGTGCTTTTTTTGAATATATATTAAATAATATACCGTCTGATATTGCAGTTTTTAGTCCAGATCACCGATATCTTTTTGTCAATCCACAAGGCATAAAAGACGATAAAATCCGCAAGTTCATTATTGGTAAAGATGACTTTGATTATTGTGAATTTAAAGGCTTGCCAACAACCGTCGCAGAAAAAAGAAGAGCACTATTTGATAAGGTTATGCAATCAAAAGAGGAAATTGAATGGGAGGAAGAAATTAAAGATGCTGTAGGAAATCGAAAAGTAATTCTTCGAAAAATGGGTCCTGTTTTTGATGAGAATGGAAAGGTAAATTTTGTTATTGGTTATGGAATGGATATCAGCTCTCGAAAATTAATAGAGGAAAAATTATCCATCGCTAAAAAAGAAATTGAAATGATCAACTTAGATCTGGAAGAAATTGTAATTGAAAAAACACAACGAAATTTAGACCTAGCAAAATCTATATCTGAACAAGAAAAATTGGTTACCATTGGAGAATTATCCTCAGGTGTTGCTCATGATTTAAACACCCCAATTGGTGCCATTAAAATTGGAGCTGAAAGTATAAAGTATTCGTTTGAAAATTTATTAAGGAACACTATTTCAGAATGCAGTCAAGATCAAATCATAAAAGCTTGCGAATTAGCAGAGAGCACAAATCGAGTATTGTATGTTGGCGGTCTTCAACAAAGAAGAGAAATTAAAGAATTCGAAAAATATTTACTGGATTATTTTCCAGGCATTGAATCTTCTGATATTAATCAAATCGCCAGTATGTTGGTAAAATCCAATATAAGCATAACGGATACTGATTTAATTCAATCAATTATTAGCTCAAGTAATCCTATTGCATTTCTCTCCTTGATTTTTAATTTACATACGATTAAAAGTTTTTTAACAACCATTCTAAGCGCAAGCGAAAGAGCAGCAAAAGTAGTTAGTGATCTAAGTGCATTCAGTAAGGATCATCGAAATGATGAAAAGTCTGTAGTTGTTTTACATAATAATATTGCTTCGGTTCTCAATATATTTAATTTCGCTTTAAGGAAAAATGTGGAAGTTTATTTTGATGTAGATCCATCTTTAGAAATTATTGGCCTAGAAATTAAATTATTTCAATTGTGGTCTAATTTATTAAAGAATGCAATAGAGTCTATCGAAGAAACAGAAACTAAGGGAGTCTTAAAAATATATAGTGAAGAGCGGCAAGGTGCAATCTGCATTTACTTTGAGAATAATGGTCCTTATATTCCTGAAGAGACTCAGAAGCTTATCTTTGAAAAGTTTTATACCACTAAAGCAAAAAAGAACGGTTCTGGATTGGGCTTAAGTATTGTGAAAAGTGTCCTTGAAGAACATAATGCCTCCATTTCACTAAGCTCTGATAAAGAAAAAACTGTTTTTCAATTGACTTTTACACGATAGGTAGTTAAAACAAAATTAATAGCATGATTCTTCACTTATTTAATTAATTAAATTTGCGCCATGGATTCTATAAAATATGCTGTTGTTTGTGTCGATGATGACCCATTTATTCTTCAAATGCTATCCTTTCAACTCACTAAAGTTGTTAATCAAAAGCATACCCTTATTGAATATTTCACGGATCCTTCTGAAGCCTTTATCAACATAGATGCGCTTGTAGAAGAAAAGATTGATATCATATTTATTATTGTAGATTATCAAATGCCAGAAATGACTGGAGCCCAATTAATCCGTGCCATAAAATTGAAACATCCTAATCTTAAATGCATAATGCTTTCTGGACAAGCTAATCCGATTTCTGTAGAAGAATTATTGCAGGATGAAATGTTAGAAAGTTTTATTGCAAAGCCTTGGAATGAAGAAGTCTTGTTTCAAGCCATACAACCCATAATAGAATCTTTAGAAGCTTAAAATTCTTACAACATGAAAATTATTTTACTTCTAGGTGCAGGTTTGTCTTCTTCCTCATTGATTCGTTATCTATTGGACCATGCAGAACAAGAAGATTGGTTCGTAAATGTAGTTGATCAAGATTTATCTTTAGCGCAACGAAAAATAGGCAATCACCCTAGAGCAGCAGCGCTAAGTTTTAATGCATTAGACCCAGCTGAGCGCAAGCCAATGATTGGTCACGCAGATATTGTTATTTCTATGCTTCCCGCTAGATTTCATGCTGAAGTAGCAGTTGATTGTATTGAACTTAAAACGCATTTAATCACGCCTTCTTATGTCTCTCCAGAAATGAAGGCACTGGCTGAACATGCAGTTAAAGCGGGAATTGTCATCATGAATGAGATAGGAGTCGACCCTGGAATTGATCACATGAGTGCTATGCAAATTATCCATGATATTCAGGCGAAAGGTGGAAAAATGGATAGTTTTAAATCTTTTTGCGGCGGTCTAATGGCTCCAGAAAGTGATGACAATCCCTGGCATTTTAAATTCACTTGGAACCCACGCAATGTTGTTTTAGCTGGACAAGGTGGTGCAGCAGCATTCATTCAAAATAATGAGAATAAATACATTCCCTATTCTCAGCTCTTTAAAAGAACAGAGCGCTTTGAGATTTCTACTTATGGTGAATTTGATGGTTATGCCAATAGAGATTCATTTGCCTATAGAAAAACCTATGGTTTATTAGACATCCCAACTTTATATAGAGGAACACTTAGACGCCCAGATTTTTGCCAAGGTTGGAATGTTTTTATTGAACTAGGAATGACTGATGATTCCTACAAATTAAGCGATTCCAATTTAATGACACCTAGGCGATTTATTAATTCCTTTCTTCCTTATTATCCTAGTAAATCAGTGGAGGAGAAATTCATGGAATTTTTAGGCCCTGAAAGAATTCAATTATTCGATCAATTCAATTGGTTAGGGATATTTAATAATGAGGAATTTATAGGGTTAGAAAATGCCTCACCTGCAAAATTATTGGAAGAGTTTTTAATAAAAAAATTAATCTTGTCTCCCAATGATAAGGATATGATCGTGATGTATCATGAATTTGAATATTCAATCGAGAACAAAAAGAAAAAGGTGATTGCCTCTATGGTAAATATAGGGGAGGACCCTATGTACACTTCTATGGCTAATACGGTTGGTTTGCCTGTAGCAATAATGGCAAAATTGATCTTACAAGAAAAATTTAATACTCCGGGGGTTCACATACCTATTCAACCAGAAGTATACAATCCTATAATGGAAGAACTTAAATCCTTTGGAATTCTATTTCACGAAGTGGAAAATGATTTGTAAATTAGCATTATTAAGGAAATTATGGAAAACGAAGAAAATCAAATGAATATTGAACTCTCTGAAGATATTGCTTTAGGGGTTTATTCAAATTTAGCGGTAATTACACATTCGCCCGCTGAGGTGGTTTGTGATTTCATTCAACTAATGCCTGGAATGCCCAAAGGAAAAGTTAGATCTAGGGTATTGATGACACCGCAAAACGCCAAAAGATTTATGCAGGCATTGTCGGATAACATTGCAAAATATGAGCAACAATTTGGTGCTTTAGATGAGCCTGTAACCGGGATGCCTCCAATGAATTTTGGGACACCAAATACGATGGCATAATTTATCTTTCTCAAATCAATATGCTGTACGTCTGTCTTCCCGTTTACAATACGGATGTCACTCGCTTGGCAAATGAACTTTTAATACAGTCAAAGAATTTTCCTGTAGAATTATTGATTGTAGACGATTGCTCCAGCAATCATTTCAAGCAAATTAATAGCGAATTCTGCAAGGATAAAAATCAAATTACTTATATTTCTTTACCGAATAATATAGGAAGATCTGCCATTAGGAATTATTTTCTTGGGTTAAAATCAAAAGGATATTTCTTATTCTTAGACGGCGATTCAATTATTTATCGTCCCAATTTTATTTCAACTTATCTAGAACTTATTGAGCAAACGAATCCGGATTTGGCATTTGGAGGATCTTGCTACCAAAAAAACCGTCCCTCTAGAAATTTTATGCTGAGGTGGAAGTATTCTACTTCGCGTGAAAGCAAGTCATTAGAGGTGCGATTGAAAAATTCCTTTGGTTTTAAAACAAATAATTTTTTAATCAACATCGAGGTTTTTAATCAGTTCCCCTTTAATGAAAATATTAAAGGTTATGGTCATGAAGATACTTTATTTGGTTTTCAATTAATTCAAAAAGACTTCTTTCCCTTACAGATTGACAATCCAGTTCTGAATGAGGTGCTAGATGAAAATCTTGAATTCTTGGTAAAAACTAATAATGCAATAGATAATTTAGTGATGATCAATTTAGATATAGAAAAATCACCCGAGTTTGTTGCTCATGTTAGACTATTGTCTTCTTATCATACCTTAAAGAAAAAAAAGCTACTTCCTTTATTTAACGCTTGTTACTTTTTAGTTTCGGGAATGAATAATTTCCTTTTAGAAAAAGGGTATTTTTTCCTTTGGATGTTCGACGCCTATAAATTACAACGAATCTCAAAATCTTTTAAGGCTAAAGCTTTAGTTTAAGGATTTAATTAATGTTTCAAGTACCACTTGCTCATTTTCCCAATGCTCAATTTGCGCAGCCTTCTTGCAGTTTTCCTTAAATAGCGCCAGTTGAGATGGATCATTTTGTAAGGTTCTAATGGCGTCTGCAATTAATTTAGGTGTGGTCTCTTCAAGTGATATTCCAATATTATATTTTGAAACGAGCGATTTTATTTCCTTTAAGTTACCGCAAATGATGGGGGTATTTGCTTGAATATAATCAAAAACCTTATTGGGTAATGCATATTCATAATTGAGATTTGTCGGCTTGTCCAATGCAAGACCGCAGTCTGCCAAAAGAGTAAACTGCATCATTTCTTTATAGGGACGCTTATCAAAAAATAACACTTTGTCTGTTAACCCAGCTTCTTGAACCATTATTTTTGCTGTAGGAATTAAGTCCCCATTTCCTACTAAAAGAAGTTGCACATTTTCAAGTTCTTTCATTGCTAGGATTGCCTCTTCAATTCCACGATCAACATTTAATCCTGAACCTTGAATAATAACTGTAAATACATTTTGTTTAATATTGACTGATAATGGAGTTGCATTTATTTGTGGCACTAATTGGAAAGGCACATTGCGAATTACATGAATGGGCACCTTGTATTTTTGCTCATAAATTGAAGCTATAGATGTATTGACAGTAACCACATGTTTAAGCCTAGGAAATATAAATTTTTCTAATGCTGACCAAATACCTTTTTTAATAGGATGATTTTGCAATTCAGGCACTTCAGTAAAAAGCTCATGCGTATCATAAATCAAAGGAATCCCCTTTAATTTCGAAATCAAATAATTAGGCAAAAGCGTATCTAAGTCATTTGAATATAATAGAGATGATTTTGTGAATAGTAATTTTATAAAAAGTCTACAATTCAATTCTAAATAAAAACACACACCTTTATTAAAGAGTAAGTTCATCCGATGTGTTTGATGATCATTTTCGGGTAGCGGGAGACTGTCTTTAAGTTTTCTACCTATTAATAAGACGCGGTAGCCTTGAGAAATAAAAACAGAACAGGTTCTATTCACCCTATTGTCTGTGGCCAAATCATTACTTACACTTATCGTTATTCGCTTCATCTGTATAGGTCAAAAGTAGCTAATTGTCCTTGAAGAAAAATATATCATAAAGAATTTTAAAAAAATCTCTAAAAAACTTTGTGATAAAAAAAACTTTCGTACATTTGCAGTCCAAAAATAGGGGAAAAAACGTTTTTTCGTTCTTTAATTTATTGCACCAACATTCGCCGATGTAGCTCAGTTGGCCAGAGCAGCTGATTTGTAATCAGCATGTCGGGGGTTCGAATCCCTCCATCGGCTCATGAAATTGGGGGAGATACTCAAGTGGCTAACGAGGACAGACTGTAAATCTGTTGGTTTATACCTTCGCAGGTTCGAATCCTGCTCTCCCCACAGAAAAGTATATAAGCGGGAGTAGCTCAGTTGGTAGAGCTTCAGCCTTCCAAGCTGAACGTCGCGAGTTCGAGTCTCGTCTCCCGCTCACTTTTACTTTCTGCGCCGGTGTAGCTCAGGGGTAGAGCGCTTCCTTGGTAAGGAAGAGGTCACGAGTTCAATTCTCGTCATTGGCTCGAATAAAAAGAAAAAAAAGATATGGATTACACGAGGTAATCCTTTTATAGGTTGTATTTATTAACAAGTAACAAATAGAAAAATGGCTAAGGAAAATTTTGATCGTTCCAAACCGCACGTGAACATTGGTACCATTGGACACGTTGACCACGGCAAGACTACGTTGACTGCTGCAATTTCAAGTGTATTAGCATCTAAGGGATTAGCTCAAGTAAGAGACTTCTCTTCGATTGACAATGCTCCTGAAGAGAAAGAGCGTGGTATTACAATTAACACGTCTCATATTGAGTACGAAACTACCAAGCGTCACTACGCACACGTTGACTGTCCAGGTCACGCGGATTACGTAAAGAACATGGTAACAGGTGCTGCTCAAATGGACGGTGCAATCTTGGTTGTTGCTGCAACTGATGGCCCAATGCCTCAGACTCGTGAGCACATCCTTTTAGGTCGTCAAGTAGGTGTTCCTCGTTTAGTTGTATTCATGAATAAAGTGGATATGGTTGATGATGAAGAATTACTAGAATTAGTTGAAATGGAAGTAAGAGAATTATTATCATTCTACAAGTATGATGGTGATAACGCTCCAGTAATTCAAGGTTCAGCTTTAGGTGCACTTAATGGTGAAGCTAAATGGGTTGAAGCTGTTGAAGCTTTAATGGATGCAGTTGATACTTATATTGAACTTCCTCCTCGTGATGTTGATAAGCCTTTCTTAATGCCAGTTGAAGATGTATTTACGATTACAGGTCGTGGTACTGTTGCAACAGGTCGTATTGAAACAGGTGTTATTAATTCAGGTGAAGGGGTAGATATCCTAGGAATGGGTGATTTGAAATTGACTTCAACTGTAACAGGTGTTGAGATGTTCCGCAAAATCTTGGATAGAGGTGAAGCTGGTGATAACGTTGGTCTTTTATTAAGAGGTATTGAAAAGTCTCAAATCAAAAGAGGAATGGTTATTTGTAAGCCAGGATCTACAACTCCTCACCATGAGTTTAAAGCTGAAATTTATGTATTGAAGAAAGAAGAAGGTGGTCGCCACACTCCTTTCCATAATAAATACCGTCCACAATTTTATTTCCGTACAACAGATGTAACGGGTGAAATTACACTTTTAGACGGTCGTGAAATGGTTATGCCAGGTGATAACGTTACCATTAACGTTAAGCTTATCGTTCCAATTGCGATGGATAAAGGTCTACGTTTCGCTATCCGTGAGGGTGGTAGAACTGTAGGTGCTGGACAAGTTACTGAGATAGTAGCTTAATAAAGTTTGAGTTAGAGTTTAGTTAAGGGGAGTTAAAGCTCCCCTTTTTAAACGGGTGTAGCTCAGCTGGTAGAGTGGTGGTCTCCAAAACCATTGGTCGTGGGTTCGAATCCTACCGCCCGTGCAACATTTAAATTAGGTTCAGTGTCGAAAATAAGAACATATTTTAGTGAAACATACGATGAGATGCTTCACAATGTAACTTGGCCCACTTGGAAAGAGTTGCAAAACAACACGATAATAGTCGTTGTTGCATCCATATTAATTTCAGTTTTAATATTCCTGATGGATTATCTATTTGGAATAACTGGATCGGCTGACTCAACCTGGAGAGGATTACTCGGTTTTATCTACAAATTTTGAAGCTAGAACATGGCAGAAATAACTAAAAAGTGGTACGTTGTCCGCGCCGTGAGTGGCAAGGAAAAAAAGGTCAAGGAATATCTTGAGCTTGAAATAGCGCGTCATAAATTGACAGATTATGTCAGTCAAGTACTCATCCCAACTGAAAAGGTTTTTCAAATCAGAAACGGAAAAAAAATTAATAAGGAAAAAGCATATTTACCAGGATATGTGTTATTAGAAGCTGCATTAGTTGGTGAGGTAACACATGTTATTAAAAGTATTCCAAATGTAATTGGATTTTTAGGTGGTGTGAAAGGTGGAGAACCTGTTGCAATGCGTTTATCAGAAGTTAATAGAATTTTAGGTAAAGTAGATGAACTTGCTGTTACCGAAGAAGAATTAAAAATACCATTTGTTATCGGTGAATCTGTAAAGGTGATCGATGGTCCTTTCAATAACTTTAGCGGAATCGTTGATGAAATTAATGAAGACAAGAAGAAGTTGAAAGTAATGGTTAAAATATTTGGTAGAAAGAATTTGCTGGAGCTTAGCTACATGCAAGTTGAAAAAGATATTTAAAGAGTTTATTAACCGCAGGAGTGGGGAAATCGATTAAAGCTTCCCGATAGGATCCACGTTTGACTGCATAATTTGTATACATATGGCTAAAGAAGTAGCAGCGTTAATCAAGCTACAAATCAAAGGCGGGGCGGCCAACCCTTCACCTCCAATCGGACCGGCATTAGGTGCGAAAGGTGTGAATATCATGGAGTTTTGTAAGCAGTTTAATGCTAGAACGCAAGACAAACCAGGTAAAGTTGTGCCAGTCGTTATCACTGTTTACGGTGATAAGTCTTTTGATTTTGTACTAAAAACTCCCCCAGCAGCAGTGCAAATCGTGGAGCATTCTAAAATCAAAAAAGGTTCGTCTGAACCAAATCGTGTTAAAGTTGGTTCTGTTACGTGGGATCAAGTACGCATGATTGCGGAAGACAAATTACCAGATTTAAATTGCTTTACAGTTGATTCAGCTATGAAAATGGTTGCAGGTACTGCAAGAAGTATGGGAGTAACAGTTAAAGGTGGTGAAGCACCAAAATCCAAATAAATCGATAAGACATGAAAAGAGTTTCTAAAAAAAGAAAGGAGATTTTGTCTAAATTCGATTTAGCAAAATCATATTCACTGGCTGATGCCTGTGATTTGGTAAAGGATATCACTACTTCTAAATTCGATGCATCTGTTGATATTTGTGTTCGTCTTGGTGTTGACCCTCGTAAAGCTAACCAAATGGTTAGAGGTACAGTGGCCCTACCGCACGGAACAGGTAAAGATGTTCGCGTATTAGTTCTATGTACACCAGACAAAGAAGCCGAAGCAAAAGCTGCTGGAGCTGATCATGTTGGTTTGGACGATTATATCGAAAAAATCAAAGGCGGATGGACGGATATTGATGTAATTATTACGATGCCTTCAGTTATGGGTAAGGTTGGAGCACTTGGACGAATTTTAGGTCCTCGTAGCTTAATGCCAAATCCTAAGACAGGTACAGTTACATTAGATGTAGCAAAAGCTGTACAAGAAGTGAAAGCTGGAAAGATTGACTTTAAAGTTGATAAATACGGTATCATTCACTCTTCAGTTGGAAAAGTAAGTTTTGAAGGAGAAAAAATTCGCGACAATGCGAATGAATTGATCACAACACTTTTAAAATTGAAGCCGTCGGCAGCAAAAGGTACTTACATTAAAAGTATTTACTTGAGTTCTACGATGAGTGCAGGAATACAAATTGACCCTAAATCTGTAACAGCTTAAAACTTACAAAATGACAAGAGAAGAAAAAGCAAAGTATATTGAAGATTTAGCATCGGATTTAGCAGGCGCAAATGTCTTTTATTTAACCGACACGGCAGAATTAACAGTGGATGCTGTTAATAATCTACGCAGAAGATGTTTTCAAACAAACATCAGTCTACGCGTAGTTAAAAATGCCTTGTTGTCTAAAGCAATGGACAAGGTCGAAGGAAAAGATTATGGACAATTGAAAGATATCCTTAAAGGGTCTACATCAATCATGATCAGTACTGAAGCAAATGCACCCGCTAGACTTATCCAAGAATTCCGTAAGAAAAACCCTAAACCGATTCTTAAAGGAGCCTACATTGATGAAGCTATATTTATTGGCGATAATCAATTGGTGGTTTTAGAATCGTTGAAGAGCAAGGAAGAATTGGTTGGTGAAATCATCGGATTGTTACTAAGCCCTGCTAAAAATGTGATGTCAGGTTTGACAGGCGCAGGTGGTAAAATTGCAGGCATATTGAAAACGCTCGAAACAAGAGCATAGTTAATTAATTATTAAACCTTTTTTAAATTTAAATAAAATGGCTGATTTAAAGCAAATTGCAGAAACACTAGTTAACCTTACAGTAAAAGAAGTTAGCGAGTTAGCAACAATATTGAAAGACGAGTATGGAATCGAACCAGCTGCTGCTGCACCAGTAATGATGGCAGGCGGATCAGGTGGAAGCGAAGTAGCTGCTGAAGAGAAAACAGAATTTGATGTGATCTTGAAAGCAGGTGGTCCTAACAAACTTGCAGTTGTTAAACTTGTAAAAGAGTTAACAGGAAATGGATTGAAAGAGTCTAAAGACTTAGTTGATGCAGCTCCATCTACCTTGAAAGAAGGAATTTCTAAAGACGAAGCAGAAGGTCTTAAGAAATCTCTTGAAGAGGCTGGTGCTGAAGTTGAAGTTAAATAATATTTTAGCTCAAAATACAGAACAGGCACCCGATTTATCGGTTGCCTTGTTCTGTTTATAATTAAGATTTTTCTTTCTACACTTAAAAATAATAAGCCTTGGCAACAACGAATAATTCAACGAGAATTAATTTTGCTTCAAGCAAAAATCAATTTGATTATCCAGATTTTCTGGAAATCCAATTAAAATCATTTAAGGAGTTTTTCCAATTGGAAACAACACCTGAAAATAGAGATAGTGAAGGTCTATTCAAAGTTTTTGCTGAAAACTTTCCTATCACTGATACGCGCAACCAGTTCGTATTAGAATTTTTGGATTACTTTATCGATCCCCCTCGTTACACTATTGAAGAGTGTATCGAAAGAGGATTGACGTATAGTGTTCCTCTAAAAGCAAAATTAAAATTGTATTGTACTGATCCTGAACATGAGGATTTCGAAACTATCGTTCAAGATGTTTATCTAGGTACAATTCCTTATATGACTCCTAAAGGATCTTTTGTAGTCAATGGCGCTGAACGCGTTATTGTTTCGCAATTGCATCGCTCTCCAGGAGTTTTCTTTGGTCAAAGTCGTCACGCAAATGGTACAAAATTGTACTCCGCTCGTGTAATTCCTTTCAAGGGATCTTGGATTGAATTCGCTACGGATATCAATAGTATTATGTATGCTTACATTGATCGTAAGAAAAAATTACCTGTTACAACACTTTTCCGCGCAATTGGTTATGAAACTGATCGTGACATCTTAGAGATCTTTGGTCTTGCTGATGAAGTGAAAGTGAATAAAGCAAATATGAAAAAATTGGTAGGACGCCGTCTTGCCGCTAGAGTTTTGAAAACTTGGATCGAAGATTTTGTTGATGAAGATACTGGAGAAGTTGTTTCTATTGAAAGAAATGAAGTAATTCTTGATAGAGAATTGACAGTAGAAGAAGAGCACTTAGATCAAATTCTTAATTCTGGTACTAAGTCTGTTATCTTGCACAAAGAAAATGCAAATTCAACAGATTATACTATTATTTATAATACACTTCAAAAAGATACTTCTAATTCTGAAAAAGAAGCAATCGAACACATCTATCGTCAGTTGAGGAATGCAGATCCGCCCGACTTTGAAACAGCGAAAAGTGTATTTGAAAAATTATTCTTCTCTGATACAAGATATGACTTAGGTGAGGTTGGAAGATACCGCCTAAATAAAAAATTGAAAATTGATGCTACTGAAGCGTCAAGAGTTCTTACGAAAAATGATATTATTCAAATCGTTAAGTATTTGATCGAATTGATCAATTCAAAAGCAGATGTGGATGATATTGACCATTTATCTAATAGAAGGGTAAGAACAGTTGGTGAACAATTATATGCTCAATTTGGTGTTGGTTTAGCCCGTATGGCAAGAACTATTCGTGAGCGTATGAATGTACGTGATAATGAAGTCTTTACTCCTATTGACTTGATTAACGCTAAAACATTGTCTTCTGTAATTAACTCTTTCTTTGGAACGAATCAGCTTTCTCAGTTTATGGATCAAACGAATCCGCTTTCTGAGGTTACGCACAAAAGAAGGCTGTCTGCCCTAGGACCAGGCGGTTTATCGCGTGAAAGAGCTGGATTTGAGGTTCGTGATGTTCACTATACGCACTATGGTCGTTTGTGTACTATCGAAACTCCTGAAGGACCAAATATTGGATTGATTTCTTCTCTTTGTGTATTCGCGAAAGTTAATAAATTAGGTTTCATTGAAACACCTTATAGAAGAGTTGAAAAAGGTAAAGTGATCTTTAATGAAGAGCCAATTTATCTTGCAGCTGAAGAAGAGGATACTAAAACTATCGCTCAAGCAAATGCTGTAATTGATGATAAAGGTAATTTCTTATCTAATCTTGTTAAAGCTAGATATGAAGGTGATTTCCCAGTAGTTACTCCAGACAAATTAACTTTGATGGATGTAGGTGCTAATCAAATTGCTTCTATTGCAGCATCTTCTATTCCATTTTTGGAGCATGATGATGCCAACCGTGCTTTGATGGGATCTAACATGCAACGTCAAGCGGTTCCGCTTTTACGTCCAAATTCTCCTATTGTTGGTACTGGTATCGAAAGGCTTGTTGCCCGTGATTCTCGTGTATTGATCAATGCAGAAGGAAATGGAGTAGTGGAATATGTTGACGCAGATGAGATTGTTATTCGTTACGATTGGACTAAAGAAGATAAATTAGTGAGCTTTGAAAGTGAAGTAATTCGTTATTCTTTAACTAAATTTAGAAAAACAAATCAAGGAACTTGTATCAATCTAAAGCCGATTGTTCAAAAAGGTGACAGAGTTGAAAGAGGTCAAGTTTTATGTGAAGGTTTTGCTACTCAAAGTGGTGAATTAGCCCTTGGACAAAATTTAAAAGTAGCTTTCATGCCTTGGAAAGGGTACAATTTTGAGGATGCGATTGTTATTTCTGAAAAGGTTGTTCGTGAGGATATCTTTACTTCAATTCATATTGATGAATATTCTTTAGAGGTTCGTGATACTAAAAGAGGAATGGAAGAATTAACTTCTGATATTCCTAATGTTAGCGAAGAAGCTACTAAAGATCTTGATGATAACGGTTTGATTCGTATTGGTGCTGATATCAAAGAAGGTGACATCCTAATTGGTAAAATCACTCCAAAAGGTGAAACAGATCCGTCTCCTGAAGAAAAATTATTGCGTGCTATCTTTGGTGACAAAGCTGGTGATGTGAAAGATGCTTCTTTAAAAGCTGGTCCTTCTTTAAGAGGTACTGTTATCGAGAAAAAATTGTTCTCAAGAGCTATAAAAGATAGAAAGTCTAAAAATCAAGATAAATCAGTTCTTGAAACTATTGATGCTGAATACCAACGCGAATTTGCTGAAGTAAAAGAAAAGTTAGTTGAAAAATTAATGATGATTTTAGGAGAGCATAAAGCTGCTGGTGTATTCAATAACTTTAAAGAGGAATTGATTAAGAAAGGAACTAAGTTTAATGCTAAGTCTTTGATGGCAATTGATTATACCATCATCAATCCTTTGAACTGGACTGCTGAAGCTGAAATTAATCAGTTGATCAGTCGTGTGATTCATAACTTTAGTATTAAAGCGAATGACTTACTTGGAAATTATAAGCGTAGAAAATTCCATATTTCTGTTGGTGATGAATTGCCTGCTGGAATCGTGAAATTGGCTAAGGTTTATGTTGCTAAGAAGCGTAAGTTGAAAGTAGGTGATAAAATGGCAGGTCGTCACGGAAATAAAGGTATTGTTGCGAATATTGTTCGACAAGAAGATATGCCTTTCCTTGCGGATGGAACTCCTGTAGATATCGTTTTAAATCCACTTGGTGTACCTTCTAGGATGAACTTAGGTCAAATTTATGAAACTGTTCTTGGTTGGGCAGGTGAAAAAATGGGCGTTAAGTTTGCTACTCCAATTTTTGATGGTGCAACTCCTGACGAAATAAATGAATTAACGGATAAAGCAGGTGTGCCAAGATCAGGTAAAACTTATTTATACGATGGTGGAACAGGGGAGCGTTTCCATCAACCAGCAACGGTTGGTGTGATTTACATGCTGAAATTATCTCACATGGTTGATGATAAGATGCATGCACGTTCTATCGGACCTTACTCATTAATTACGCAACAACCACTTGGTGGTAAAGCGCAGTTCGGAGGCCAAAGATTCGGTGAGATGGAGGTATGGGCTATTGAAGCCTTTGGTGCAGCGAATATTCTTCAAGAAATCTTGACTGTTAAGTCGGATGACGTAACAGGCCGTGCGAAAGCATATGAGGCGATTGTTAAAGGAGATAATATTCCTGAACCTGGAATACCTGAATCTTTCAATGTACTCCTTCATGAATTGAGAGGATTATGTTTGAATGTGAGCATGGATTAATTTGAATTTTTAACGAAATCATTAAGCGATAAAAATGGCGTTCAAAAAAGACACCCAAAAAAAACAAAGTAGTTTTAATAAAATTACGATTTCACTTGCTTCTCCAGAAAAAATTCTGGAGCATTCAAGTGGTGAGGTATTAAAGCCTGAAACAATTAATTACCGAACGTATAAGCCTGAAAGAGATGGTTTATTCTGTGAGCGTATTTTCGGACCAGTTAAGGACTACGAATGTCACTGTGGTAAATATAAGCGTATCCGATATAAAGGTATCGTTTGTGACCGTTGTGGTGTGGAAGTTACTGAAAAGAAAGTTCGTAGAGAGCGTATGGGTCACATTTCATTGGTGGTTCCTGTTGCTCATATTTGGTATTTCCGTTCTCTTCCTAATAAAATTGGATACCTTTTAGGCTTGCCTACTAAGAAATTGGATCAAATTATTTATTACGAAAGATATGTCGTAATTCAAGCAGGTGATTCTTTAACTTTGGAAGGTGTTGAATTGAAGAAATTTGATTTCTTGTCTGAAGAAGAATATTTAGATATTTTAGAGGCTTTACCTCCTACTAATCAACATTTAGATGATACCGATCCTAATAAATTTATAGCGAAAATGGGTGCTGAAGCACTTTATGATCTATTGAAAGGATTGGATTTGGAAACTATGTCTTATGAACTTCGCGATAAAGCGGAACATGAAACATCTGTTCAAAGAAAAAATGAAGCGCTTAAGCGTCTTCAAGTGGTGGAGTCTATGCGCGATTCTCAGAAACGAATTGATAACCGTCCAGAATGGATGATTGTTAAGGTTGTTCCTGTAATTCCACCAGAATTAAGACCTTTAGTTCCTTTAGATGGTGGTCGTTTTGCGACTTCAGATTTAAATGACCTTTACCGTCGTGTGATTATTAGAAATAATCGTCTAAAAAGATTGATCGAAATTAAAGCGCCAGAAGTAATTCTTCGCAATGAGAAAAGAATGTTACAGGAATCTGTAGATTCATTATTCGATAACTCTAGAAAATCAAGCGCTGTTAAAACGGAATCAAATCGTGCTTTGAAATCTCTTTCTGATTCATTGAAAGGTAAACAAGGTCGTTTCCGTCAAAACTTATTGGGTAAAAGGGTTGATTATTCAGCTCGTTCAGTTATTGTTGTTGGACCTGATTTGAAATTGCATGAATGTGGTTTGCCTAAAAATATGGCAGCTGAATTATACAAGCCGTTTATCATTAGAAAAATGATTGAACGAGGTATCGTTAAAACAGTAAAATCAGCAAAGAAAATAGTTGACAAGAAAGAACCAATTGTTTGGGATATCTTAGAAAATGTACTAAAAGGTCACCCGGTTCTATTGAATCGTGCCCCTACATTACACAGACTAGGTATTCAAGCTTTCCAACCAAAATTAATCGAAGGAAAAGCAATTCGTTTGCATCCATTGGTTACAACGGCATTCAACGCCGATTTTGATGGTGACCAAATGGCCGTGCATTTACCGCTTGGTAATGCTGCAATTTTGGAAGCTCAAATGTTGATGTTGGCTTCTCATAATATTCTTAATCCTGCTAATGGTGCTCCAATTGCTGTACCATCACAAGATATGGTCTTGGGTCTTTACTATATTACCAAAGGTAAAGTCTCTACTCCAGAAGATATCGTGAAAGGTGAAGGTGGTACTTTCTATTCTCCAAAAGAAGTAAATATTGCTTTTAATGAAAGAAAATTAGACCTACACGCTCATATCAAAGTGAAAACTTTTGATTTAAATGCTGCTGGTGTTCCTGAATTGAGAATTCTTGAAACTACTTGTGGTCGTGTATTGTTTAATGAAAAAGTTCCAAGAGAAGTTGGTTACATCAATGATGTATTAACTAAAAAAGCGCTAAGAGATATTATTGGTGAAGTATTGAAAATTTCTGGAACATCTAGAACTGCTCAATTCTTAGATGATATTAAAGAACTTGGTTATGAAATGGCCTTTAGAGGTGGACTTTCTTTCAATTTAGATGATATTATCATTCCAAAAGAAAAAGAGGAATTGGTATTGAAAGCTGAAAATGATGTGAAAGAAGTCATGATGAATTATAACATGGGTCTTATCACTAATAATGAGCGATACAATCAAATTATTGATATCTGGACGCATACAAACTCTCGTTTGACTGCAACCTTGATGGATCAATTGAAAACAGACAGACAAGGATTTAACTCTATTTACATGATGTTTGATTCTGGTGCACGTGGTTCGAAAGAACAAATCCGCCAGTTATCAGGTATGCGTGGTTTGATGGCGAAACCTCAAAAGTCTGGAGCTAGTGTTCAAGAAATTATTGAAAATCCAATTTTATCTAACTTTAAAGAAGGATTGTCCATTCTTGAATATTTTATCTCTACTCACGGTGCTCGTAAAGGTCTTGCCGATACAGCCTTGAAAACAGCCGATGCTGGTTATTTGACAAGAAGATTGGTAGATGTAGCTCAAGATGTTGTTATTAATTCTAATGATTGTGGAACTTTACGCGGTATTGTTGCTACTTCATTGAAGAAAAATGATGAGATAGTTGAACCATTGTACGATCGTATTCTTGGTAGAACTTCTGTTCATAATATCTATTTACCTGAATCAGATGATGTTATCGTCTTGGCAGGTGAATTGATTTCTGAAGATGTTGCAAAAGAAATAGAAAAAGCAGGAATTGAAGAGGTTGAAATTAGATCTGTTCTTACCTGTGAGATGAGAAGAGGTGTTTGTTCTAAATGTTATGGACGCAATCTTTCTAATCACCGACTTGCTCAATTAGGTGATGCTGTTGGTGTAGTTGCTGCTCAGTCAATTGGTGAGCCTGGAACACAGTTAACACTTCGTACTTTCCACGTGGGTGGTACCGCTTCTAATATTGCTGACATATCTGATATGAAAGCAAAAGCAAATGGTAAATTGGAAATTGACGAATTACGCACAATCGAAAAGAAAAATGCTGATGGATCAATGAAAATTATTGTTGTTGGACGTTCTGCGGAATTGAGAATAACAGATGAGAAAACAGGTATTGCTGTGATGACTGCAAATGTCCCTTATGGTTCTGAATTATTAGTGTCTAATAATATTAAAATCAAGAAAGGTGATGTAATTTGTAAGTGGGATCCATATAATGCACTTATTATTTCTGAAGTTGCAGGTAAGGTTGTCTTTGATAGTATCATTGAAGGAATTACTTTCCGTGAAGAAGTCGATGAGCAAACTGGATTTACTGAAAAAGTAATTACTGAATCTCGTGATAAAAAGAAAAGTCCTGCAATTCATATTATTGATCCAAAAACTAAAGAAGTATTAAGAGAGTATTCGCTTCCAGTGAATGCACATATTTCTGTTAATGTTGGAGATAAAATTGAAGCAGGAGATACCATGGTGAAAATCCCTAGATTAGCTGGTAAAACAGGTGATATTACAGGTGGTCTTCCTCGTGTAACAGAATTATTCGAAGCAAGAAATCCTTCTAATCCAGCAGTTGTTGCTGAAATTGATGGAACGGCTACTTTCGGTAATATTAAGAGAGGAAATAGAGAAATTGTAATCACCTCTAAATTAGGTGAAGTAAGAAAATATTTAGTGCCTCTTTCTAAACATATTTTGGTTCAACAAAATGACTTCGTTCGTGCTGGTCAACCTCTTTCAGATGGTGCTATCACTCCGAATGATATCTTGAATATTGAAGGACCTACCAAAGTACAAGAGTATATCGTGAATGAAATTCAAGAGGTATACCGTTTACAAGGTGTGAAAATTAATGACAAACATTTCGAAGTTATCGTGCGTCAAATGATGCTAAAAGCGGAGATCATGGATTCTGGAGATACCCGTTTCCTTGAAGGTCAATCGGTTCATAAAGCTGACATTATGGAAGCTAACGATGAATTGTATGGTATGATGTTGGTTAAAGATGGTGGTGAATCTTCTGAAATCAAAAACGGACAATTAATTTCTGTTCGTAAGTTGAGAGATGAAAATTCTAAACTCAAAAGAGAGGATAAAAAATTGATCGAAGCTCGTGAAGCAGTTCCGGCAACATCAACTCCTTTATTGCAAGGTATCACCCGTGCTTCTCTTCAAACGCAATCGTTCATCTCTGCTGCTTCCTTCCAGGAAACAACGAAGGTGCTTAACGAAGCTGCAATCTCAGGAAAAGAAGATCATTTATTAGGATTGAAAGAAAATGTAATTGTTGGTCACTTAATACCAGCAGGAACAGGAGTAAGAAACTTCCAAAAAATGATTGTAGGTTCTCAAGATGCTTATGAAGCGCTTGTTGAAGATGCTGAATAATATTATATTTAACAAAAAAAAGGGCTACATTTTTGTAGCCCTTTTTTTATGTCTAATTTTTATCCGATGGTGCTCCAATTGGGGCGTGATTTTAATAATACCAATACTCTTTCTCGCAACGCTTGATGTTCTGGTTTTACTAATTCTGGGTCATCTTCTGTTAGCATTCGTGCAGCATCTCTTGCCATTACAACGATTTGTCCGTCCTTGGATAAGTCCGCTATTTTCAGGTCTAAAACCCCACTTTGTTGCGTCCCCAATAAATCACCCGGTCCTCTCAATTGTAAATCTACTTCCGCAATTTCAAATCCATCTGTTGTTCTTACCATGGTTTCCATTCTCTTCTTAGCTTCTTTTGAAAGTTCGGCACCAGTCATTAATACGCAATAAGATTTTTCAGCCCCTCTACCAACTCTTCCTCGCAATTGATGTAATTGGGCCAATCCAAATCTTTCAGCGCTTTCAATGATCATGACAGAGGCATTAGGAACATTAACACCAACCTCTATAACGGTCGTTGCTACCATAATGTGCGTTTCACCTTTAATGAAGCGTTGCATTTCGTATTCTTTATCCTCGGCTTTCATCTTACCATGAACAATGCTCAGTTGGTATTCTGGCATTGGAAAGGAACGAGAAATGGCTTCGTATCCATCCATTAAATTATTAAAATCAAGTTTTTCACTTTCTTTTATTAATGGATAAACCAAGTAGATTTGTCTTCCTAATGCGATTTCTTTTCGCATGAATCCAAATAATGCAACACGATGACTCTCAAATCGGTGTATGGTTTGAATGGGTTTTCTTCCTGGTGGTAATTCATCAATCACAGAAACATCTAAATCTCCATAAAATGTCATGGCTAAGGTTCTTGGAATCGGGGTTGCCGTCATGACTAAAATGTGAGGTGGAATCTTGTTTTTTCGCCACATTTTTGCTCTTTGTGCAACACCAAATCTATGTTGTTCATCAATAACAACCAATCCTAATGACTTAAATTGCACTGGATCTTCTAGTAAGGCATGTGTACCAATGAGCAATTGAATTTCTCCACTTAATAGTTCTTCAAACAATAATGTTCTTGCTGCTTTTTTAGTCGAACCTGTTAGAAGTCCAACTTTTATCGGCATCTGTTTGAGTAATTCTTTGATCGTTTCAAAGTGCTGTGAGGCAAGTATTTCAGTGGGAGCCATCAGTGCAGCTTGGTGTTTATTTCCGATTGTAATTAGCATTGCCACTAATGCCACCAAGGTTTTTCCGCTTCCTACATCTCCTTGTAATAATCTGTTCATGTGATTTCCGGTCAAGAAATCTTTTCTAATTTCCTTTAATACTCTTTTTTGAGCTCCCGTTAATTCGAAAGGTAAATGATTATTGTAAAAGTCTAACATTGGTGTTCCAGCCTGCTCAAATCGAAATCCTTGAATTTGCTTAATGCGCACTCCTTTTCGAATCAGCATTTCTAACTGCAAATAAAATAATTCTTCAAATTTTAATCGAAGTCGGGCTTGTTTGATCTCTAATTCATTCTGCGGTAAGTGTATTTTTCGCATCGCTTCTGTTCGCGATATCAATTGATTTTCTTTTTTAATTTTTTCAGGCAAACACTCGGGTAAAATTATTTGATGTTGCGCGAAGATGGTTTGAATTAATTTTTCAATTCCTCTTGAATGTAATCCCTTAGAATTTAATTTCTCAGTACTCGAGTAAAAGGGCTGGAATCCAGCGCGAAGGGTTAATTCTTTAATTGGTGTCAATTCTGGGTGCGGTATGGTCCAAACACCAGACATTAATTTAGGCTTTCCGAATATTTGATAACTTAATCCAACTATGATGCTTTGTTTTATCCATGACGCACCTTGAAACCAAATCAGCTCGACACTTCCTGTTTCATCTGTAAAACGAGCACTAAGTCTTTTAATGCGTCCACTTCCAATTTCTTTGACATGAGAAATGGTTCCAATAAGTTGTAAATAATTATCAGTGTAGGAAATCTGATTGCATTTATGGTAAATCGATCGATCTAGGTATCTAAAGGGATAGGTGTTTAATAAATCTCCAAAAGTAAAAATGCCTAATTCTTTTTGTAAAAGTTGCGCCTTTTGAGGTCCAACTCCTTTTAAAAATTCGATAGGGGTACTTAAGAGTTCATTCATGGGTTGGAAAATTAAGCATAAATCTTATTCCCAAACACCCATTTTATTAAATTTATCGATTCTTTGATTGATGCGTTCATCTGGCTTAATAGCATCTAGTTCCTTAAGATATTTTAAGATGTATTTTTTAACGGTGGCAAAGTTTTCAGACTGCGATCGATGCGCTCCATTAATGGGTTCAGGAATTACCTCATCAACTAAACCAAATTTTTTCATGTCTGTTGACGTTAATTTTAAGGCATCTGCAGCGGTTTCTTTGAATTCCCAAGACCTCCATAAAATAGACGAACATGATTCAGGTGAGATCACAGAGTACCAAGTATTTTCTAGCATAACTACCTTGTCTCCAACACCAATTCCTAATGCTCCTCCTGATGCTCCTTCTCCAATTATAATGCAAATGACAGGTACCTTTAAGCGCATCATTTCGTATATATTTCTCGCAATCGCTTCCCCTTGACCTCTTTCTTCAGCCTCTAAACCTGGATATGCTCCTGGAGTGTCAATAAAGGTTACGATAGGTTTATTAAATTTTTCTGCAAGCTTCATCAAACGCAAAGCCTTTCTGTATCCTTCTGGATTGGGCATTCCAAAATTTCTGTATTGACGCATCTTGGTATTGATTCCTTTTTGTTGACCGATAAACATCACTGTTCTTCCGTCAATGGCACCAAAACCACCTACCATTGCTTTATCGTCCTTAACGCCCCTATCGCCATGCAACTCTAAAAAATCACCATCACTAACGGCATCAATATAAGCTAGAGTATAGGGTCTGTCTGGGTGTCTAGACAATTGAACACGCTGCCAAGGACTTAGTTTTCCAAATATTTCTTTAGAAGTTGTTTTTAATAAGTCCTCTAATTCTTTTATTTTATCAGACATGTCTACTTCCGTAGAGATTCCAATTTCCTTGGTTTGTGCTATTTGTTCTTCTAAGGCACGAAGCGGTTCTTCAAAATCAAGATAGGTTGACATAGTATTTATTTTACTGCAAAATTACAAAAATTGCTTTGTTCTTCTAATTTTGTACTATGATCTTATACCCTCCGGCTAAAATAAATTTAGGACTGCATGTACTGCGCAAGCGCTCAGATGGTTTTCATGAAATTGAATCAGTAATGTATCCTGTGCCTTTTTATGATATTTTGGAGATTTTACCCGCTCCAATAAATTCATTTCATCAATCAGGAATTATTTTCGCTGATACCCATGAGAAGAATTTATGTGAACAAGCAGTGGATCTTATGCAGTCAAAATTTAATACTCCTCCTGTTTCCATTCACTTGCGCAAACAAATTCCAGTAGGGGCAGGCCTAGGTGGTGGATCCGCTGATGCAGCTTATGTTATCTTAGGACTAAATCAACTTTTTAACTTGGGATTATCGCATGTAGAAATGGAAGAAATAGTTGCTATATTAGGAAGCGATTGTCCATTCTTTATTCAAAATAAGGTTAGAATGATCTCTGGGAGAGGTGAAATATTGAATGAGGTTAAATGTGATTTATCCGAGTATTATTTAGTGCTATTAAATCCAAAAATTCATGTCAGTACTAAAGAGGCGTATAGTAATGTTACGCCTAAAGAAAATCAAATCAGCATCGCTTCTATTCTTCAAAAAAATATTTCTTCATGGCAATCTTCTTTGAAAAATGACTTCGAAAGTCCTATCTGTAATCAATATCCCTTGATACAAGATTGTATTGATCAATTGAAAATAGCAGGTGCAATTTATACCGCTATGTCTGGAAGTGGCTCAACAGTTTTTGGGATATTCTCAAGAAATGATTGTACCCTTCCTAGCTTATTTAATGATTATATTATTTTCCAAGGAAAATTAATGCTGTAGTATAATTAAAAGTTTATTGTTTAAAAATATTTCTATAATTATATCTTTTAAATTATAATTCTTTATATTTGAATTGTCATTTTGACACTAAGTATTTTTTAACCTTTAAATCTTTTATTATGAAAAGAACTTTTACATTATGTGCTGCTCTATTTATCGGAGCTGTGGCTATGGCCCAATCAACTGTAACTTTTAAAGTTGATATTACAAATTACATTGCTGGTGGAGCTGTTATTGATCCAACTGGTATTCGTGTTGCTGGTACATTTTCTACCAATGGTGGAACTGTTACTGCTGGTGCAATGGCGGATTGGTCACCAACAACAGCAACTTCAGGTATGACAGATTTAGGAAACAACATCTGGTCAATTGATGTTACATTCCCTTCAACTGCTGTTGATGCAACTTTGCTTTACAAATTTGTTAATGGTAACTGGGGATCAAATGAAGGAACTGATCCTGCAAACACTATCGGTGCTGGCGGATGTGGTTTAGATGATGGCGCTGGAAATGTTAACAGAACTTTAGTTATTCCTGCTGCTTCAACAACCCTTACTTATTGTTGGGATAATTGTACAGCTCTTTGTGCTTCAGGTTTAGTTGAAAATGCAATTTCAAATGTTGTTGTTTCTCCTAACCCAACTACAGATGTTGCTACAGTTAAATTTGATTTGAACAATGCTTCAGATGCAATCTTTACATTATTTGACCTTACAGGTAAAGTGGTAATGACAAAAACTGTTACTGCTGGAGTTTCTAATGCAATTGAAGTAGCTTCAATTAACGCTGGAACTTATTTTTACAATGTAAAAGCTGGTGACAATGTTGCAACTGGAAAATTAATCAAAAGATAATTTTTCAATTTGATTTTCGAAAAAGCCTAAGTTTTCACTTAGGCTTTTTTTAGTTAATAATTTTTAATTTTCTCAAATGAAATATCTTAGTCATGCTATTGTAACCGCTTTTATATTCTCATTTGCTGGTTCAGCTTTTTCACAAATTTTAGATGTCAGTCCCGCGTTTCCAACAAGTGCTGATGTGGTTACAGTGGTTTATGATGCAAGTGAAGGAAACGCTGCATTAGTGGGTGTGGGTCCTGTATATTGTCATGCAGGTTTGATCACAAGCGCAAGTACCTCTCCTAGCAATTGGCTTTATGTTCAAGGTGTTTGGGGAACCGCAGATCCAAATGTTTTAATGACTTCTCTTGGAAATAATAAACATTCTATTACCATTAATATCCCTCAGTTTTATGGTTTTCCCAATGGGACCAACGTATTAAAACTTGCCTTTGTATTTCGCAATGCAGCAGGCACTATTGTCGGGAGAAGTTCAGATGGAAGTGATATTTATTATGATGTCTATCCATCCAATGCTGGTTTATTAGCCGCGATTTTCAGTCCAGGTTCTTCCTCACTTTTAGATTTAGGACAAACGCTTTCTATTCAAACAGAGGCCAACTCAAATTGTACCCTAAGCTTATATGATAATGGAACACTACTTTCCACCTTATCTAATGCAACGATATTAAATTATTCACTTACAGCAACTTTACCAGGAAATCACTGTGTAAAATTGATTGCTTCTAATGGAGCTTCTACTGTGAGCGATAGTGTTTATTATACTGTGAATCCCACCATTAATTATCAAAATCCTCCCAATGGGATGAAGAATGGTATAAATTATTTAAATGATTCAACTGTGCTGCTTCAATTGTATGCACCAGATAAAAATAATGTTTATGTACTTGGTGATTTTAATTCCTGGCAAACGGATGTAAATTATTATATGAATTGTACTACAGATTCCTTGCGCAGATGGCTTATCATCGGCGGATTAACTCCCGGACAAAAATATGGCTATCAATATTATATTGATGGTATATTAAAAATTGCAGATCCAATGAGTCCACTAATTTTAGACCCAAATAATGACCCGAATATAAATGCTCTTACTTATCCAAATCCCCATCCTTATCCAACTGGTTTGACAACTGGATTGCTTACCATCATGCAACCAGGCGCTCCTAATTTTTCTTGGCAAAATGATAATTTTATTCCCGCACCCAAAAAAGATTTGTTGATATATGAGTTGCTTGTGCGAGATTTTGTTGCAAAACATAACTATCAAACCATCATAGACACCCTTGATTATTTTTCGTCGCTTGGAATAAATTCCATCGAATTAATGCCTCCAGGTGAATTTGAAAACAATGAAAGTTGGGGGTATAATCCATCTTTCCACATGGCATTGGATAAATATTATGGTTCACCAGAAAAATTTAAAGAACTTGTAGACGCTTGTCATGGAAGAGGAATTGCCGTTATTGTTGACAATGTATTAAATCATGCCTTTGGACAAAATTCAATGGTAAATATGTATTGGGATGCAGTTAATGCTAGACCAGCTGCGAATAATCCTTGGTTTAATACAGTTTGTCCACATCCTCCATATTGCTGGGGAAATGATTTTAATCACTCCTCTCTTGCTACTCAAGAATATATAGATCAAGTGAATCGATATTGGTTGAGTGAGTATCATGTAGATGGATTTCGTTTTGATTTTACGCGTGGTTTCGTTAATGCTTCAGCAAATTATAGTACAGATCGCATTAATATTTTAAAGAGAATGGCGGATAGTATCTGGGCATTTAAACCGAATGCCTATATTATTCTAGAACATTGGTGTGATAATAATGAGGAAAAAATATTAGCTGAATATGGCATGATGCTTTGGGGAAATGTAGTTTCTGGTTATCAAAATGCCCACAAAGGTTTTATTGGAAATTCTAATATAAAT
Organism: Flavobacteriales bacterium; assembly: GCA_947447525.1. Taxonomy (GTDB): domain Bacteria; phylum Bacteroidota; class Bacteroidia; order Flavobacteriales_D; family Crocinitomicaceae; genus UBA952. The sequence goes on from CANFJL010000001.1 coordinate 61,501, forward strand.
AATGGTATCTATAGTTTTCGCAACTGGACGGTCCCTCATCTGATTACTTTTATGGAAAGTCACGATGAACAAAGATTGATGTATGAAAGCATAACGAATGGTAATAGTACCAACCCCGCACACAATGCAAAGGACCCCTACACTGCTTTGGGTAGATTGCAAACCGCTGCCGTTGCTTTCTTAACGCAACCTGGCCCCCGCATGATCTGGCAATTTGGAGAATATGGTTATGATATTAATATTGATTACCCATGTCGAATTTGTAATAAGCCTATTCTTTGGAATTATTTGCAACAAGGCAGAAGACAACAAATTGTGGATGTGTATTCAGCTACGCTTAAACTGAGAAAAGACTACGCTACTTTTAGATCTCTTGATTTTGAATATAGTTTGGCGGGAGGAATTAAACGTGTAAAATTAAATGATCCAACAATGAATGCTTTGGTCTTGACAAATTTCGATGTCAATACAACGAATGCTATTCCTTCTTTTCAACATACAGGATGGTGGTATGAGTATTTTACCCACGATAGTTTGTATGTCTCAGACGTGAACAGTTCACTTACCTTGACTGCAGCAGAATATAGAATTTACACAGATATTCGCTTGAATCAACCCTTCATTACTTCAGTGGCGTCGCTTGAAGCACTTGAGAATCCTTCGTTTGAAATTAATTTATTCCCAGTGCCAAGCACAGAATTTTTAAATGTAAGTCTTCAATGTTCTAATATAGAACCTCTAGAAATTAATATTTATGATGCTTTAGGACATTTACTTCTTTCTAAAAAGTCAATTTCCTTTATCGGTACCAATGAAATAAAACTTCCAGTGGATGACCTCGCTAATGGAACATATCTTCTTGTTCTTAAAAAAGGCTCAAGCTACTCCGCTAAACAATTTGTAAAATGAGATTAATTATCTGCTCCTTCTTCATTGTTTTATTAGGCTCTGTTAATGCACAATTAGTGCATCCAGCCAATACCAGTGCTTTCCTTCAAGATGAAGTAGCTGAAGTTCGCATAACGATTAACCCTCAAGCTTTAAATTCAATCTTAGTAGATAGTGTGGACGCTAATTATGAGTATCCAGCTACTTTTGTTTATCACAGTTCAGTTTGGAACGATTCGATTACTAATGTAGGGTTCAGACTTAGAGGTAACACTTCAAGACATGCCGCTAAAAAATCTTTTAAAATTGATTTTAATGTGTATCAGCCAGGTTTTAAATGGATGAATTTGAAATGTATGAATTTGAATGGGGAGCATAATGATGTATCTATTATGCGATCTAGAACTTGTAACGAATTACTTCGTGAAGCAGGCCTTCCCTGTTCAAGGACAAGTTATATTAAACTTTTTATCAATAATGAATATCGGGGACTGTATATAAATGTCGAGCATATTGACGATCAATTTTTGGAAGCTCGTTTTCTGAATAATGACACCGGGGATTTGTATAAATGTGCATGGGGTTCTAATTTAACTTATTTAGGTGCAAATGCTAACAATTATTCCACCTATGAGCTGAAGACCAATACAGCATTAAACGATAAATCGGCTTTAATCAATTTTATTAATGTTTTAAATAATGCATCAAACGCCGAATTTCCTTGCGCCATTCAAGAACTTTTAGATGTGGATTCATATTTAAACACCTTGGCTCTAGAAATATTGATGGGTCAATGGGATGGATATGCTTTTAATAAGAATAATTATTACCTATATCGTAGACCTTCTGATGGTAAATTTGTTTTTATAGAATATGATTTAGACAATACCTTTGGAGTGGATTGGTTCAATATTAATTGGTCCATGAGAAATGTATATGCTTGGCAAAATTCCACTGAACCCCGCCCTTTATATACACGACTGATGGCTGTTCCCTATTTTAAAGACAGATTCTCCTTTTACATGGAACAACATCTTGCTAATTTTTTTAATATAAATTACCTTTCTCCATTGTGGGAATCTACTCAATTGCTCATTCAAGATGCTGCACTAGCTGACGATTATAAAGGCTACGATTATGGCTTCACTGATCAAGATTTCTTGGATGCCATACAATCTCCTTGGGGTTCCCATCTTCCGACATCTCTTTCTAGTTATGCCATTAACCGATACAATACTGCAAATAATCAATTGGTGTATAATCAACTTATTAATCCGTGTTCAGTGGGAATTTCTGAAATGGAATCTAAATCACCGTTTCCTACTGCAGCATTTGATTTGATGGGTCGTGAAATCCCGATTGAAACTAAGAATAGCCCTATTCTTCTTTTATTTTCAGACGGTTCAACTCAATTTATTTTTCATCAAGATTAATTCTATGAAGTGTTTCATTATTTTAATTTTAATTACTTTTTCGCTCTCAAATGCCTATGGGCAGAAAGTTCAATTTAAACATGTTGAGCCTGCTAATTGGTGGGTAAATATGGAGCATAGTAAAGTAGAAGTTATGCTACACGGCGACAATATCGCAAAATATGCCGTGAAAGCCTTAGGACTCGAAATAGTGGGAATCGTAAAAACAGAAAATCCAAATTATCTATTTCTTACCCTGGAAACTAAAAATGAGGTTCCAGGTACTTATCCAATTCAACTTTTTGATGGAAAAAAACAAGTTGCATCTTACGATTTTGAACTCAAAAAAAGAGCGGTAGATTCAAAAATGAGGCGGAGTTTTACGCCTGCAGATATGATTTATTTGTTAATGCCAGATCGATTCTCTAATGGTGATCCTAGCAATGATCAGGATGCTAGCATGATTGAAAAAATGGATCGCAAAAATCCAGGAGGAAGACACGGTGGAGATATTCAAGGCATCATAAATCACTTGCCGTATTTAAAGGAATTAGGGGCAACAGCTATTTGGTCAACACCACTTCTTTGTGATAATGACACCGTTTTTTCTTATCATACTTACGGTCAAAGTGATATCTATAAAATAGATCCTCGCTATGGAACCAATCAAGATTATCAAAGACTGGTAAAAGAAGCACATGCACTACAATTGAAAATAATTATGGATGTTGTTCCAAATCATTGGGGGCAAACACATTGGATGATGAAAGACTTGCCTACTTATGAGTGGATTCATCAATTTCCTGGATATGGACAAACCAATTATAGAATGACCACACAAATAGATCCAAATGCTGCAGCAGTTGATCAAAAATATTGTGAGGAAGGTTGGTTTGTGAAATCTATGCCAGACATCAATCAAAGCAATCCTTTGGCCTTGAATTATTTAATTCAAAATGCCATTTGGTGGATAGAATTTGCAGGTATTGATGGATTTAGAGTAGATACTTATTGTTATAATAATAAGGAAGGTATTGCTTCCTGGACTAAAGCAATTACAGATGAATACCCGAATTTTTCTATCACAGGAGAAGTTTGGGTGCATGATCAAGCACAAATTTCTTATTGGCAAAAGGACAGTCCAATTTCAAAAATTCAAAGTTATAACAGTTATTTGCCGATGGTGATGGACTTTACCCTGCAAGATGCGCTTACAGTGGCTTTTAACGAAACAGAACAAAAATGGGATAAAGGCTTGTATCGGATTTATGATAATTTGACGATGGATTTTTTATATGCAGAGCCAAACAACACCTTGATTTTTGCTGAAAATCATGATACGGATAGATTTAATGAGTATTGTCCGAAATTGGAAGATTACAAATTATTAATGACCTTACTTGCTACCATGAGGGGTGTTCCTCAATTGTATGCGGGTTCTGAAATTGGAATGAAAGGAAATAAGTCTCTGGGTGATGCTGATATTCGTAAAGATTTTCCCGGCGGTTGGTCCACTGATTCTCAAAATGCTTTTATAGAAAAAGGAACTAAAAATGTGCTTTCTCAAGAAGGTCGTACCGATGAACAAAAAGCTTATTTTGAAATCACTAAACTACTGTTCAATTGGAGGAAAAATAAAGCTGTCATTCATACCGGTAAAACTATGCAGTTCATACCAGAACACAATGTCTATGTTTATTTTAGATATAATGAAGCCGAAAAAGTAATGGTTGTATTAAATAATTCGCGCTCAGAAGAAAAAATCGATTTGTCAAGATTTAGTGAGATAATGGGAACAGTAGGAGAGGGTAAAGATGTAATAAGCGGTGCAAAAATTAACTTGGGTCAAAAAACACTTGCTGTTCCTGCTAAGACTTCTTTGATTTTAGAACTTAAATAATAACTATGAATAAATGGGTTCAATTTATCTTCGTTTTATTTCTATTGCCCTTAACGGTATTGGCTCAAAATCCAAAAAGAAATTATGTTAAAGGAGAAGAAATTCCTCATGGATATAAAGTAACAGTTTCTGATGGTGTGTACCTTTTTTATGCTTATTCCCCAAAGATAGTTGAAACCACTTTTATTCCTAATGGTCAAAAACATCCAGAATATTCTCATGCCGTTGTTGCACCTCTAATGGATCAACCATTTACAGCAGGTGAAGTGTCTACAGGGAGTACTTTACTCATGATAAAAAATGGAATTACGATTGCGATTAATCATGCTCCAAATACTCCCTTTCAAATCAGTTATTTTTATAACCATAAGTACATTACATCTGAAAAATGGGGCTATGATATAAAAGATGATCTTGAATGTATTGAGTTTAACTTAGAGCCAACTGAATTGCTTTATGGTGGAGGCGCAAGAGCCTTGGGAATGAATCGAAGAGGATATCGTTTGCAGTTGTATAACAGAGCGCATTATGGTTATGAAACGCATTCTGAATTGATGAATTATACCATTCCTATGGTGCTTTCTTCTAAATTATATGCGCTTCATTTTGATAATGCACCGATAGGATATTTGGATTTAGATTCAAAGAAAGACAACACACTCAGTTATCAAACGATTAGCGGAAGAAAAACATATCAAGTCATAGTGGGTGACGATTGGAAAAATATCGTTTCAGAATATACTTATCTTACGGGTCGTCAGCCTATGCCACCTCGCTGGGCTTTAGGGAATTTTGCAAGTAGATTTGGATACCACTCCGAAACTGAGGCGAGGTCTGTAGTAGATCAATTTAGAAAAGACTCCATTCCTCTTGATGCCATTATTTTTGATTTGTATTGGTTTGGTAAAGAAATTCAAGGCACACTTGGTAATCTAGAATTTTATAAGGACTCTTTTCCAAATCCTAAAAAAATGATTGCTGATTTTTCTGCGCAAAAAGTCAAAACTATTCTAATTACGGAACCTTTTATTCTGACCACTTCTAAGCGATGGGCAGAGGCAGTTGAAAATAAAATACTCTGCACAGATTCATTAAATCAGCCTTTTACTTATAATTTTTATTTTGGAAATACTGGTCTAATTGATATGTATGATAAAGCAGCAAGATCTTGGTTTTGGTCCAAATATATGGACTTGTCTGCAATGGGAGTGAAAGGATTTTGGGGGGATTTAGGGGAGCCTGAAGTACATCCTACTAAATTACTTCATGCCAATGGAATTACAGCAGATGAAGTGCACAATACCTATGGACACGATTGGGCACGATTAATCTATGAGGGATACAAAATAAATTTACCCAAGGAGAGGCCTTTTATTTTAATGAGATCAGGTTATTCCGGCACACAAAGATTTGGGATTATTCCTTGGTCGGGAGATGTGAATCGTACTTGGGGTGGATTGAAGCCGCAAATGGAAATAAGTATGCAAATGGGTTTACAAGGCCTTGCTTATATGCATTCTGATCTTGGTGGATTCGGTGGCGCAAATGATGATCCAGAATTATATGTTCGATGGTTGCAATATGGCGTGTTCCAACCAATTTTCCGTCCACATGCGCAACAAGAAGTGGCAAGTGAAGCGATTTATAAGGATCCAGCAACAAAGGCCTTGGCCAAATCTGCTATTGCCTTGCGTTATAAATTACTTCCCTATAATTATACGCTGGCATTTGAAAATCATATAAAAGGAACACCACTCATGCGAACTGTATTCATGGAGGATAGCACTGCACATTGGAGTGAAAACGCTGCAGATGTTTATATGTGGGGCGATGCTTTCTTGGTTTATCCGATTACAGATCCTGGAGTGAAAACAAAACAAATTCATTTCCCTGAGCACGCTACTTGGATAGATTTCTCGACTGATCAAGTTGTTTCTAGAAAAAGAATTGATTCCAAGTCCTCAGTGGATAATCAGCAATCTTATCTGCGTGATTATCCAGTTGTTTTAGATCATATCCCTGTGTTTGTTAAAGCGGGTAGTTTTATACCGATGATTCCAAACCTGCAAAATACAGAGGAGTATAGGGCAAAAGATGTTGAAGTACATTTTTATTATGATCCTTCGATTGTTGCCTCACACGGTTCATGGTATGATGATGATGGAACAACTGCAGATGCCTTCGAATTACAGCAATATAGACTGATAAAATTTCAATACAATGCTAAAAACAAAAAGTCTTTAATTCTAGTTGACAAGGAACAAGGAAAGAACTCTCTAATCGTTGACGATACTTTTAAACTAATAATTCATAATGTTTCCCAAGCTCCTCGTGGACTAAAAATCGATGGGAAACCTTCTTTAGGAATTTATAATGAAAAAAATCATACGCTAATCATTACAACGCATGTTCCGGTTTCACAATCAAAAATCAGCATCTTGTGGTAAAATTTTTCTATGTGTCATTTTGACATTAAGAAAAATAATTATATTTGACAGTAACAAATTCAATTATCAACTAATTATTAAAGTATATGCATAAAATGAGACTTTTAATAGGAATGTGTTTGAGCCTTTTTCTACTACTATCCTCTTTTTCTTTTGGACAAGTAGGAAAAATTGTAGGCACAATTATAGATGCTGATGGCAAGGCTATTTATTTAGCAAATGTTGTTTTGGAAGGAAAAGCCAGAGGTGCTTCAACTGATGAGAATGGTTTTTATGAGATAACTGATGTAGCCGCTGGAAATTACACGCTGATTTTTCGTGCAGCAGGTTATGAAAACTATACAGCTGAAGTTACTTTAGTGGCTAATAAAGTTCTTGAAAAGAACATTCAACTTGAAAAGGTTCTTAAGAAATTTGATGATGTTGTAGTAATCGGTTACGGAACCACTAGAACAAAAGATTTGACAGGTGCAGCAACTGTTGTTAACGAAAAAAGCTTCCTTCAAGGTTCTATGTCTTCACCTGAGCAATTAATTATGGGTAAAGTTGCCGGATTGAAAATCACTTCTAATGATGGTTCCCCAGGGGGAGGAAGTACTTTAAGAATTAGAGGTGGAACTTCAATTAATGCATCAAATGACCCCTTGATTGTTGTTGATGGTGTTCCTTTAGACAATGGTGGTATTGCTGGAGCGGCTAATCCACTTTCTTTAATTAACCCTAATGATATTGCTTCTTTTGTTGTACTTAAGGATGCGTCAGCAACTGCTATATATGGTTCGCGTGCTGCCAATGGTGTTATCTTAATCACTACAAAAAAAGGAGATGGACTTAAAGATAGTAAGCTAAAAGTTGTTTTTAGTACAAAACAATCGATATCGACCATAGCGAAATATGCAGATGTGCTGTCTGGAGATTCTTTGCGAAACTTAGTAAATCGCCAAGGGACAAATGCTCAAAAAGCATTGTTAGGTACTGCAAATACAGATTGGCAAAAGGAGGTTTTTAGAAAAGCTTTTGTTACTGATAACAATATTTCTCTTACAGGAGGAATTAAAGGATTGCCTTATCGCTTATCCATTGGAAACCGTGTTGAAAATGGTCTTTTAAAAAGAGATCAATTTAATCGAACTTCTGTTTCTTTAAATATTACGCCTTCTTTTTTAAAGAATCATTTGACACTAGAAGCGAATCAAAAAATCGTTCAAACCAATTCTTTCTTTGCAAATAAAGGAGCTCTTGGTGCAGCCTATTTTGACCCTACGCAATCAGTTTATTCTGGTAATGCAGCCTTTGGAGGTTATTATGAATGGTTGGATAACAGCAATAAACCTAATACCTTGTCTGCTCGCAATCCTCTTGGTTTGATCAATCAGTCTGAAGATATTAGCTTAGTACACCGTTATATTGGAAATGCAAAAGTGTCATATAAATTACCATTTCTTCCAATGCTGAAGGCAGTTGTAAATGTTGGAACTGATTTATCTGAAGGTACAGGCCATACCATGACTCCAGCATCTTCTGCTTCTGGTTATTATTCTCAAGGACGCTATAATGAGTATCGCTCTACAAAAGGAAATAAATTAATTGAAGCTTACGCTAATTTTAACACCGGAGAAAAGTTTAAAAATCAATTGTTAGACTTAACGGCAGGTTATTCTTATCAAGATTGGCATACTTCAAGTCCGAACAATCCAACTTATAATGAAGCTAAGGATTCCATTATTGGATTAGCAGCGGCAAATCCATTTTACACAAAGAATGCTCTTTTGTCTTATTATGCAAGAGGAATCTATTCTCTACAAAATAAATATGTCATCAATGCTTCTGTTCGTCGTGATGGTTCTTCTAGATTTAGTCCCGCGACAAGATGGGGTATCTTTCCAGCAGTTTCTGCTGCTTGGATAGTGAGTGAAGAAAAATTCATGAAGAATCTTAGTTTTGTGAACATGCTCAAAGTAAGAGGTGGATGGGGTGTAACGGGTCAGCAAGATGGAATTGGTGATTACTCCTATATTGGTAATTACTTTGAAGGTGCAAGTAATGCTCAATATGCTTTTGGTGGACAATATTATACTGTTTATCGACCAGCTGGATTTGATGCCAATTTACGCTGGGAACAAACGAAAAGTATCAATTTAGGCTTGGACTTTGGTCTTTGGAAAGATAGAATTTCAGGAAGTATTGATGTTTATAGAAAAACTACAACAGATCTTTTAGCAACGGTTCCAGTTCCAGCGGGAACAAATTTTACCAATCAGATTTTAACCAATGTAGGATCTATGCAAAATCAAGGAATTGAATTAAGTATCAATTCTGGTTTAATTGCAAAAAAAGACTTCCGCTTAGACATGATGGCCAATGCAACTTATAATAAAAATGAGGTGCTTAAATTGTCTCAGATTGTAGATCCTAAGTCTCCTGGGATTTTAATTGGTGGAATTTCTGGAGGAATCGGTAATACAGTTCAAATTCACCAAGTGAATTACCCAACTTTTACTTATTTCGTTTATGAGCAACAATATGCTGCAGATGGAAGTGTGATTGAATCAGGACAACAAGCTTCTATTGACATGAATAATGATGGCGTAATTACAACAGCAGATAAGTGGAAAGATACCAATGCTTTTGTAGATAGAAATCATGATGGAATCATAAATATCGATGATAGATATTATGCAGGTAAAGTTGCTCCAAGTGTTTTTCTTGGTTTGTCCTTGAATTTTACTTACAAAAAATGGTACGGTGGAATGTCTATGAGAAGTGAATTAGGCGGAATGATTTATAATAATATCCATTCCAATAGTGGAACCTTTCAAGCAATCGATGGAACTAAAGGTTATTTGACGAACATCAGTTCCTTGTATTATAATGATGAGGTTCAAAAAACAACTACCAATCAATTGCTATCGGATCATTATTTAGAGAAAGCAAATTTCTATCGCCTAGATTATCTAAATGTGGGCTATAACTTTGGAAAGTTAAAAGCTACTCAAAATAAAATTGGATTAAATGCCTCTTTTGTGGTACAAAATGTATTTGTAATTACACGTTATTCTGGATTGGATCCTGAAGTTGGTGGAGGTATCGATAATAATATTTATCCTCGCCCAAGAATGTATTCATTGAATTTAACATTTGATTTTTAAATTATACAGTCATGAAAAAAATAATAATATTTTCAATTTTATCTCTTGCCTTAGTAGGTGGGTTGATGTCCTCTTGTAAAAAGCAATTGAATCAAACTCCAAAGTATGGACTAAACGCAGAAGCTGTTTACAGTGACCCTGATAATTATATAAAAGTCCTTGCCAAGTGTTACTCTGGTTTGTCAATGTCCGGAAATCAAGGCCCAGCCGGACAAGCAGATATCGCTGGTATTGATGAAGGATTCTCAGCTTATGTTCGGGTATTATGGAATTTGCAAGAATTACCAACGGATGAAGCAATATGTGGATGGAATGATCCAGGGATTCCTGAATTGAACAAAACACAATGGAATTCTGAAAATGTTTGGGTGAAAGGAATGTATTACAGAATTTACTATCAAATAACATTGTGTAATGAATTTATTTGGCAATCTCGCGATGAGAAATTGGCAGAAAGAGGCTTTAGTGATAGTGATATTGCAACCATTAGAACGTATCGTAATGAAGCAAGATTTCTAAGAGCTTTGAGCTATTATCATGCTATGGATTTATTTGGAAATGTTCCCTTTGTTGATGAAAATGATCGAGTAGGTGCCTTCCAACCACCTCAAATTCAACGTGCTGATTTGTTCCAATATATTGAAGGTGAATTGCTGGACCTTTCTCCTAAGTTGCTAACTGCAGGTGCTGCACCTTATGGTAGAGCTTCTCAAACAGCGGTTCAATCATTGCTAGCTAAATTGTATTTGAATGCAGAAGTTTACACCGGTACTTCTCGATATTCTGATTGCGCTACACAATGTGAAGCTGTAATTAATGGTGGTACGCATCAATTAGACACGGATTATCAAAATTTATTTTTAGCAGATAATAATACTTCTCCTGAAGTTATTTTACCAGTTGTTTATGATGGACTTTATGCTCAAACTTGGGGTGGAACTACTTTCTTAGTTTGTGCTTCTCTTGGTGGCTCCATGGTTGCTGCTGATTATGGTGTAAATGGTAAATGGGGTGGTTTGCGTGCAAAACCTAACTTGGTGGATAAATTTGTTGACTCAACCCTCGACAGTCGTTTCTTATTTTACAGAACGGGTCAGTTAAAAGATATTACCGTAATGGCTACTTTTTCGAATGGTTATGCCTTACCTAAATATAAAAATAAAACTGCTGCAGGTTTGAACGGTTCTAACAATGCTTCTTCTGCACATGTGGATATTGATTTTCCAATGTTTCGTTTAGCTGACGTTTATTTAATGCTCGCGGAAGCTAAACATCGCTTAGGTGATCAAGGTACTGCTTTGACTTATGTAAATCTAGTGCGTGAAAGAGCCTATGGAAATACTACCTATAATCTTGGTGCTGTAAGTCTTTTAGATATTTTGGATGAAAGAGCGCGTGAATTGCAATGGGAAGGAACGAGAAGAACAGATCTAATTCGTTTTGGATTATTTACCAGTGGTTCTTATGTTTGGCCGTTTAAAGGCGGAGATGTTGCTGGTATCGGAGTTGATGATCATTTTAACCTTTACCCACTTCCTTCTTCTGATATTATTTTAAATCCTAATTTGTCTCAGAATCCTGGATATTAATATTATTAATGGTGTTGATTGATGAAAGGGGTGTGCCAATTTGGCCCCCCTTTTTTAGTTTAAATTGACTTTATAGGTAAGTCTTATAATATTACTTTTGGTCTTGTTTAAATATTGCTCACGCATACCAAATCCTACATCGAGAGATTGGCGTTTGCTTAATTCTACTTCGAATCCAACAAAATGTCTAAAGGAGTTCATTCCGCTTTCAACACTTATACTATTCAGTCCATAGATCACATCTCTATTCCATGAATAAAAAAGTTCAGTACTCGCATAAGGTGTCAATTTGAAGTTTTTGATATCGTACTTAATTTGAAATTTATTTCTTAATATGGATTTGTTGCGTTGAAACTTAAAGGCTTCCCATTGCTGCTGACCAGTCCATTGTATCACTAACCTTTTACTCTTGGCACCAAAAAGTTCTAAAAATGAAATATTGAGACCACAAGCAAATCTGTTGGAGATACTATTCGTTTTAAGATCAAGCGCACTCTGGGTATTTGGAAATACTGCATTTCGATATTTTATCAATGTCTTAACCCCAGGGGCAAGTTCATAGCTTAATTGAACAGTCGCTAATGATTTATTAAATCCAATGATGTTATCTCTTCTATATTCGTATCCTATTTTAGTCTCTAGATGCTTAGCGAGCTTAATATTAGCCTCTAAACCCATCCAAAGATTTGTACTTTGAGCCATGCAAAACTCTCCCATGAAAAGTGCCGCCAATAAGCATAATGTGTTCTTCATTAATATAGAATGTCAAATGTACCAGCTGCATTAATGCTTTGCTCACTATCAATTACTATTTCTTTGTCTAATTGCAGGGTTGCTCCTGTTCCATTGGCTTGTAAGGAATTTACATACACAGTATATTTCCCGACTTGTAAGCCTTCAAATGAGAATTCTCCATTGGCATTGGTTCTCACATCTTGAGAGGCAAATGCATTTTGTCCATAAATAATATATACACGTTCATTAGCAATAGGGGAAGTCGCGGTAATTAAACCATATTTCCCTTGTTTTGATATATCAACGCTGAAAGAAGTGCTCCCATTGTCTGCATCTGGAACAGGCGCTAATGCAGCATTCTCAATTGATATTATGTCTTGTTGGATACTCGTAGTAAATCCTGAATTAGCAATTGCATCTATAGCAATTTTTGTATTCTGCGCTATGTCTAGGTTAGAATCACTGTAGTTAAATACAACTTCAATACCAATTCTGCCTGATAAATGTGGATCTGCATCCGAAATCCATGTGGGGTTACTGTAATAAATATAATAGTATTTAGAAGTCATATTGGTATTAAGCAACCAGTAATTTCCATGCTCTAATAAGGCTCCACTGGTGCAAGTAACTTCTGTAATTTCTACATCACCATTCTTAACTTGATGTCCTGTAACATTTCCTCGAATTGCTGCTGTTCCGCCCGGCCCCTCAATCTTTTTACAAGCTGTATTCAATAAAAGAACTGCGAGGGAAAAGAAATAAATTATTTTTTTCATATGCTTATTTTTGGATGATGATTTTGTAATTTTTTTGATTCATTTGTGGAATGCTTATAAAGTAAATTCCGGAGGCTAAATTAGAAGTGTTTAATAAATAGGAGTAAACATCAGCCATGGTTTCTATGACTATTTTTCCTTGGCTGTCCCGAACAATGACCTCAGTTTTCTGGATTAAGCCATCAATAAATAAGGATTCCGCAGCTGGATTTGGAAAGATTCTGATGGCTTCTTCGGCTATTGTTTGCGTTCCTAAGGAACTACAAGTGCCAAACATATTATTGTCCATCCATACTAAACGACTGCTGGTCCAACTTTTTAAGTATTCCATTTCTTCAATATAGGTCTGTCCAATAAAATTATTGGGCCATACATAGGTGCCTAAGATCGGCCATTTCGTGTAAGTTCTTTGTGCAGGCAAGGTTAATGCCATGGACATACTGTCAATATAATTCATTAAGACACTCGAATCCAATATACTTGTCCTTAATTCTAGCCACCTGCATTTTACACGATTGGCATAAATAGAGTCTTGTAGCATTCTGTTCCACCAAAATGGATTGTCTAAACCACCACCGCAAATGGCATTAAAGTTAATTTCCCATCCAGTTGTATTTCCACCCTGACAATAGTTTGCATTTCCCCATCCTAAATTGAAATCCCATAAGGGTCCAGCCACTAATTTCCCTCCTTCACTGAACCTTTCTTTGTATAAGAAAGTAGATATTCTATATCCATCAACATTTTTGGATAATTCATTGATCAGCATATAATCGATAAAGGAAGCTTCATCTGCATAAGCTCTAAAACCAATTTGAGGATCAGCAAAATTGGGTCCTGCTAAGGCAGTTTCCCAAGCGCTAACATAGGATTGGATATATTGTTTCTGCAAGGGATGAATTACCTCAATACTTGGATCATGTAATTGATAATTAATAGCACTGTTTCCTGGTGTAGCAGAAGTAAATGGCGAGGTCCAAGCGATAATTCCGCCACCTGTTGTCTTGTCTACTTTTACAATATACCCACCTGTTATATGATTGTCGACCGTATCGATGTATTCCAAAGGGTCAATGCCAACTCTTCCAGGATTTATTTTAATGCGTTCCATAAATACATAGACGCCTACATATTCATCATTTAGAATGAGCTCACATAATTTGGTCCGAGGCGCGTAGTTTCCCGTTTCGTTCCCAAGTTTAAAAGTAAGTACATTCCTAATCAATGATTTATCTGTATAGGGAGCATAAAGGATCCAATCATTATCACTCGGCCAGTCAAAAATACTTACATTGTAATTGACAGAGTCAGGCCCGCGCGTTTCTAGTCCATAGGATTTTGCTGGAAACATGGAGGAAGAAGACCCCCTTGTTTCAATTGCAATTTGCCCATAAAACCCATTGTAAGGATTATTTATGTTATTTAATTGCCCGGGACCGTTGTCTATGATGCCCATATAACCATCAATTTTTGGAGCATCTGGAATAGCAATATGGTTGGTGCTAATTACAACAATCGGTAGGGTAGAGGTAATAAATTCAAACGGAGCAACAAACCATGATGGTGTTATGCCGTAGTCATTCGAAGTATTATTTATTCCTAAGGTTAAAAAAGGCCTTGCGCTTAAATCACTTCCATTGGCAGTCTGATTGTGAACTTCAACACTAAGGACATTAGCTCCTTGAACTAGGAAACTTACAAATTGAGCAGGATTAAAAATAAATTCATCAGGCAAGCCATTTTGGTATAATTGCGCTTCGTGAGATGCACTCGCAAATAAATTGAATGCAGCAGGTTGTCCAATAGTCCCTAAATTATTCCTTGCAATTTCAAAGCCATTGAGGTAAGCAATGAATCCATCGTCATAATCCATGTGAAAGATTATTTTTGATAAGGCATTAATGTCAGTGATGTTAAATGATTTCCTCATATAAACACTTACTGAACCGTTTGGAATTACAGTACCATCATCATTGTCTCCAAACCCAAAACCACCCATATTTGTTTGCCATGTACTTGCGTCAAAACTTGGCTGATTCCATGAGGTGCTAGTGGTAGCAGTTGGGACAATATATTGCCATTGTTGCGTGTCCCTAACTACGGTTTCATAATGATCCGTTTGCGCAATGACAATATTTGCAAAAAGGAAAAAGAAGAAAAATGAAATGGAGTAAGCTTTCATTTAATAAAGCTAATGCTTATTATCCTAATATTAAAATTATGTTACCGAACTTATATAACAAGCATTGTTAAGAAGCTTTTTTGAATCTAATAAAGATCGAAAATATTAGGATTAATAAACTTAGGCACATACCTATTACCCCTAAATAATCTCCCCATTTTACATAAAAAGTAGTATTATTTTTTAATGGAATTGGCATAGAAAAAACGGCTTCTTCCCAATAATTAGTTTGTTTAAGGATAGTGCCATAATCATCAATTACACCGCTAGTTCCCGTATTGGCTGAGCGCACCACCCATCGCCTGTTTTCAATGGCTCGAAGTCGAGCAAAACTAAAATGTTGTTGGTATCCTGGGGTATCTCCCCACCAACCATCATTGGTTAAAATACAAATTAGATTAGATCCTTTTTTTGTTTGAGTAGCAAGGTAAGCACCATATATGGATTCGTAACAGACCACTGGCGCTAAGCCGAACCCTTTGTCTTCAAAGTCTTTGTCTTGAAAAATACTTGCTTCAGATTCCACACCTAAGGTGCCTGAAGTACCACCGTTTTGAATGGCTAGTGTTTCTAGGAAGGGAAAAATATTTGAAAATGGAATTTTTTCAACTCCAAGCACAAGTTTAGATTTATGAATAAACGCAGGTGTTTTTTTTAAAGATAAATAAAGTGATGCATTGTAACTTTCATAATAGCCTCCCTCAAATGGGATAGATGCTCGAGAGTTTTTAGTTCTAAAAATTTGGTAGGTGGAAGCCCCGATGAGTAATTTTAATCGCTCATTTCCTTTGAATAAATTTTTCCCTAATATTTGGTAGTAAGAAGTGGTACTTTCTTTTTCATTGAATCCTTCGCTTAAGGCTGTTTCTGGACCTAAGACCAAATCGGTATGTGAATCGATTTTTTGTGCTGCTAAATGAATGAATTTTAAAGTTTGTGCTTCACTTGAGTTTTCAATAAATTTTTCTTTGTAAGGATCAATATTGGGTTGAACAACTACAACATTTAGATTTTTATTTAGCACTGTGGTCCTCGTATCAATAAGAAGTAGAAAAGAAATAATTATTGGAGTTATTAAAACACAAACAAGTGTAATTATTGATTTCTTTATGGGACTTTTTTGCACTAATTGCTGGAGGAATTGATAACTTAATATGTTGACTGCAATAATCCAAACAGTTCCCCCTAATGCACCGGTGTATTCATACCATTGAATCCAATGTGTACGAATGGAAAAGAAATTCCCAAAATTCAACCAAGGATGTGATAGTTCCCAATTCAAATGCAGGTATTCAAAACTCAACCAAATGGGGATTAGACTCCATAGGGATAGGAAGCGTTCTGTCTTTTTGTAAATAATGTGGAACAAAGTGTAAAAGATCGCCATCAATAAGGAGTTGAATATAAATGCCATGAGCGCACCATTGACATCCGCATTCCAAATCCACCAAGTGGTTCCTATATTGAAGATTAAAAAGGTTAAATAGGCTTGTGGAAATACTGCAATACCTTTGGCGCCTTTTGAAATAAGAGAACCTTGAACAAAAAATAAGGGGACAAGGGCAATAAATACAAGGGGACTTAAACTTCCAGTGTAAGGAAAAGCAAGCGTAAGTAAGCAACCACTCAAACAGGAGAGTAGGTAGCGCTGCGTTCGTTGAATCCCTTTATTCATGCTTAAAAGTAATAATTAATCAAAAAAAAAGGGTCAACAATGTCGACCCTTTTTTAAAGTTTTGAAAACTTATGCAGTGGCAGTTTCTGGAAAAGGAACAATAGATACAAAAGATCTGTTGTCTTTTTTCTTACGAAACTCAACTAATCCATCCGTTAAAGCAAATAAAGTATGGTCTTTTCCAATTCCAACATTATTTCCTGGATGATGGTTAGTACCGCGTTGACGAACAATAATGTTCCCTGCGATTGCTGCTTGTCCACCAAATATTTTTACACCTAGGCGCTTGCTATGTGACTCGCGACCGTTTTTCGAACTACCTGCTCCTTTTTTGTGTGCCATTTTACTATTTTTTAGTTTCCCGGAGGAAATATTTTAAACTAAGCCTTAATATTTGTAATTTGAATAGAAGTGAATTGCTGACGGTGGCCATTTTTCTTCTTATATCCTTTTCTTCGTTTCTTTTTGAAAACGATTACTTTATCACCTTTAATGTGATCAATTACTGTTGCGGTTACTTTTGCACCGTCTATAGCTGGGGCGCCAAGAGTAATTTTTCCATCGTTGTCAATTAACATCACACGATCAAATTCTATTTTTGATCCTGCTTCTGCCGCTAAACGATGAACAAAAACTTTTTGGTCTTTTTGCACTTTAAATTGCTGCCCTGCTATCTCTACTATTGCGTACATTTAGCTAATTTTTTAAGTTTATTATTCTGTTTTAAGGACGGCAAAGATACTGTTTAATTCGTTATTCGCAAATAATATGATGGATTTATTTTTACTGAATGTCAATCTTAAAAGTGCTGAATAGTCATTTTGAATTTTACCCTTGCTTTTCAAAGCTTATTTCTCTTACATTTATAAAAAATTAAGCATGAAATTATTTTTTTCTTTCTTACTTATTTTCAGTGTTTCTAGCACGGTTTTCTCTCAAACTTCAGCCTTTGATAATGCTGTATTAACACAAGCTTCCATTAATGCGATAGATACCAGTATAACTATAAAGTGGGCCGCAAATCAAGATGCAATGCAATATAATATTTATAGAAAAATATATGGAACAAATGGATGGGGTGCGCCAATTGCAAGTTTAGCATCTTCTGCTTTGTCTTTTACAGATAGTTTGGTGCTACCACATCAATTATATGAATATAAAATCATGCGTATTGCCAATTCTGTTAATGGTTATGGATATTTAGTTTCTGGAATAAATACGCAGTTAAACTATAACAAAGGAAAATTGATTCTTGTGATTGATGATTATTTTATCCCTAATTTACAAGCTGAGATAGATCAATTAATAATTGATTTGGAAGCTGATGGTTGGTTTGTGCAACAACAATTAGTCAATAGAAATGACAATGTTACTCAAGTCAAATCTTTGATTCAATCCATGTATTCCAACGACCCTCTTGAAACTAAAACCATATTTTTGTTGGGCCACGTTCCTGTTCCATATTCAGGAGATCTCAATCCGGATGGACATCCCGATCATTTAGGAGCTTGGCCCGCAGATGTATTTTATGCTGATATGGATGGTATTTGGACGGATAATAGTGTAAATGATTTTTCGGCCTCTGATCCTAGAAATCAAAATATTCCAAATGATGGAAAAATGGATCAATCTGTTCTGCCTTCTGATCTCGAATTAGAAATTTCTCGCGTTGATTTTTATATGCTTCCTACGTTTACGGAAACTGAATCTCAATTGATGATTTCTTACTTAAATAAACTCCATGATTTTAAAACACGTCAGTATATTCCTCAAGATAGCGCGGTTGTGGAAGATAATTTTGGCGGAATGGCAGAAGGTTTCTCAGGTGCTGCGTTAGCTGGATTATCCCCTCTTGTTGGGATAAATGAGGTTAAAATTGCTGATTATACAAGTACTTTGTTGGCTAATGATTTTTTGTGGGCTTATGGTGCTGGAGGTGGATGGTATTCTGGTGCGTCTGGAATTGCAAGTACAAGTGATTTTGCAACAAATAATTACAAAAGTACTTTCTCAATGCTTTTTGGAAGCTATTTTGGCGATTGGGATGCAACGGATAATTTCATGCGAGCAAGTTTGGCCTCTGGAAAAACACTTACTTGTTCCTGGTCTGGTAGACCCTATATCTATTACCATCAATTGTCCATGGGAAATCATTTAGGACAAAGTATTAAAGCTGCTCAAAATAATATTTCCGCTTATTTTTCTTCAACGCTCAATACCTTTACAAGATGGATACATATTGCTCAATTAGGCGATCCGAGTTTAAGAATAAAGTACATTGCTCCTCCGACCAACTTAGTGGGAACAACCAATTCAACTGGGACCATTGATTTAAGTTGGCTGCCATCGAGCGAAACGGTTTTGGGCTATAATGTATACCGGCGTCTACCCAATGTTTTTTCATGGGAATTATTGAATTCAAATATTATTAGTGGCACTACTTATACGGATAATAGTATTGTAAATGGTGGCAATTATCTTTATATGGTTAGGGCAACTGATACTTTGACTTCCGCTAGTGGTAGCTATTATAATTTAAGTCTTGGAGCTTTTGGAAGTGGAAATGCAACTGCTTCTAATGTAGATTTATTACATCTTCAAAATGTACGATTGGCCCCTAATCCAGCGCTAGATTTTACAACGCTAATGGTGCATGAATCAAGTATAGGTAAAAATTACAAAGTCCTAAACTTATTTGGGAATCAAATCGCTTCCGGAGTTCTTAAAGATAAAATCAATAAAATTAACATAGATTTTTTTCCTTCTGGAATTTATTTAATTCAAATTGAAGGTTTTTCGAGCACTCTTAAATTAATTAAAAATTAAAGAATTGGTCTAGGATCCAGCTTTAGAATCTATACCTCTTTTTACAAATTTATCACCATGGTGAATTAATAGAACACCAAGCAAAACAATTATCATGGCCATTATTTGATTGCTAGTAATTTTTTCTTTCATCAAGAAACCTATAATTACAGCTACAATTGGAATGAAGTAAGTAACACTACTCGCGAATAGGGCTGAGGAAATTTTTATAATCCCATTAAATAAAAATACCGCCATTGCTGTACCGATGACAGCGAGAATGGTAATAAAAATTAAAGCATGCGATGCGTCATGATTGTACAGTATTGTTTTTGGAGTGCCGAAATAGAAAAACCCAATAATGGATGGAATTAGTAAGGTGGTGAAGGAAAGCGATGTTGTCTCTATGGGCTTGAAGGCACTTAATTTATGCTTGATTAGATTTAAACTTAATCCATATAAAAAGGTGGCGCAGATCACGGCAAGAATTGGTTTGGATTCTCCACTAATCGTGGAGTTTTTCCCCCATAATATTAATAGAACTATACCAATCAGTCCTATCAATGATCCAATGATTTGAGCGTTACTGATCTTTACTTTGAAAATGAGCATGCCAATGATCAAGGTAAAAACAGGCGTAAAACTGTTTAGCATTCCCGAAAGACCTGAAGAAATTCCGGTTTGTGCATAGGTGAATAAAAAGGCTGGGAGTAAATTCCCACTTAATCCAACTACTAATAATACAGTAAAATCTTTTCTCACCATTAATTTTCGCATGGAACGGATTGCAAATGGTAATAATACTACTGCCGCGATTAAAATTCTCAAAGAGGCTACTTGCGGTGGAGAGAAAATGGCATCTCCGTTTTCATTGAACATTCCCTTTTTCATTAGCATGAAAGAACTCCCCCAAATTACTGCTAACAAGAGTAGCAAACCCCAACTTTTTAATTCTTTAATCATTCGGCAAATTTAAGTATTCATAACTTGTTAATAATGGAAATGACTACCACTTTTTACCACATTTATTGAAAGTATTGATTTTATTGATATTTATTTTTTTTATTCCCTAAAAAGTGAAACCTTTGTGTTGTTAATACGCTATAAGTTATCAACAATTTATTAATCAGTGGTAAAAAGTGGTAGAATTCCATTATTTTTACCCATTATTAAGCTATGGCAGGATTAGTAGGCGAATTTGAAGTTAAACTGGACGAGAAAGGACGGTTTTTATTTCCTTCCGGACTTCGGAAGCAGTTGCCTGCTGTGTCTCAGCGAGATTTTATGTTAAACAAAGGATTTGAAGATTGCTTAACCATGTATCCCCTTTCTGAATGGGAGAAAATTAGTGAGCGTTTGTCTAAAATGAATTTGTTCAAACCAAAAAACCGTATGTTTTATCGTTTGTTCCATCAAGGGGCAAAAGCGGTTTCCTTAGACAATGCAGGAAGGGCTCTAATCCCGACAGCGCATGTTGAACGAACTGGTTTGGGTCAAGAACTTATGCTTATTGCATATAATGACCGCATAGAAATCTGGGACAAGTCCAAGTACTTCGAGATGATCGAAGTAAACATAGCGGATTTCGCCGATTTGGCGAATGAAGTAATGGGTGACTTGGACAATGGAGAATAATACGCACTATCACATACCTGTTATGCTGCAAGAATGCATGCTTGGACTTAATATCCAAGACAATGGCATATATGTAGATGTCACCTTTGGTGGTGGTGGACATGCAAAAGAAATATTTTCTCGAATCGCTTCAACCGGTCAACTTATCGCATTCGATCAAGATGAAGATGCCTATGGAAATCGCTGGGAAGCATCAAATTTTAATTTCATAAGGAGCAATTTTCGGTTTTTAGAAAATCATCTCGCTATGCTTGGAATTAAAGGAGTTGATGGAATATTGGCTGACCTTGGTGTTTCTTCTCATCAATTTGATGTTCCTGAAAGAGGATTTTCTCTTCGTGAAGATGCGGCACTTGATATGCGCATGAATAAAAATGCTTCGCTTACTGCAGCCCATGTTCTAAATGATACTTCTGAAAATGATCTATATAAATTATTCAGATCATACAGCGACATTCAAAATCCTGGAAAATTAATCCAAAATATCTTGCGCTTCAGAATGGACAATCCATTCATATCGACAGGTGATTTGGTTAAGGTAGCTTCGCTTTCTGCTCCAAGAAATAAGGAAAATAAATATTTAGCTCAGGTTTTTCAAGCTGTTCGTATTGAGGTAAATCAAGAATTAGACGCATTAAAGGACTTGCTCGAACAAACAGCAAGAGTTTTAAATCCTGGTGGTCGATTGGTAGTTATGTCTTACCACTCTCTTGAAGATCGGCTCGTGAAAAATTTTGTTAAAAGAGGCTCTTTTTCAGGTGAAATTGAAAAAGACTTTTTCGGAAACATAATGAAACCTTTTGAAGAGATTACAAGGCACCCGCTAGTTGCTAGTGAAGAGGAGCTGATTGAAAACCCCAGATCACGAAGTGCTAAATTAAGAATTGCTGAAAAAAAATGAGTGATAACGAATACATAGAAAAACAAGACGCACCCGAAACTAATAAAGGGACAGCATCAAAGAAAACTGCTTCAAAAAAAGTAAAAGCAAGTGCTTTTTCTCAAATTTTGAATGGAGAGTTCTTGACGCGTGATTTTGTTCTAGATAATCTGAATTATATTTTCTTCATCTTCTTGCTTTTGATTCTTCTTGTTTCTAAAGGGTATTATGGAAAACAGGTACTTACAGAAATTAATGAAAATCAGCAATTACTAGATCAGAACACTGCTGAATATATTGAAGCAAAAACAGATCTAGAAATCCTCACCCGTAGGTTTAAATTGGTAGAGAAACTGCAGAAAAGAAATTTGGTTGAATCACAAAAGGCTACCAAAATCATAAGGCTTAAAAAAAATAAGAAATGAGCAAGGATAAACAGTCTATGGTAAAGCGTGCTTATCTGATTTATTTTGGGTTTGTTTTGATCATGTGTGTTATCATTTACAAAACTTTTGCTATTCAATTTGAAGGTAAAAAAAATATGTTCGATGGAGTAGATACCGCTATTCCTGTTCGACATACCGATAGAATCCCTCGAATGGGTGAGATCTTGGATGCGAATCTACTTCCACTTGTAACCTCTGTTTCTTTTTATGATGTCCACATGGACGCAACAGTAGTCGATCAAAAATTATTTGATGAAGATTTAGCTGGCTTGGCTGCTGGTCTCCATCGTTTGTATCCGGATAAGTCAGCTCGAGAATATGAGAATTCTATCCGAACTGCAAGGGAAAATGGTTCAAGGTATTTGTTAATCAGAAAAAAAGTAACCAACCAAGAAAGAAAAAATCTAAATCTCTTACCAATTTTTTGTAAAGGAAGAATGAAGGGTGGAATTATAGATAATACGGAATTGATTGTGCGTCAAAAACCAAATGGAAATTTATTAAATAGAACTTTAGGTTATTATAAAATTGTCGACGGAAAGGAGGTCAAGGTTGGAATTGAAGGTGCTTATATCGATTATTTAAAAGGTGAACCTGGAAAGGAAATTGAGCAGAAAATTGCCACTGGTTGGAAAAGAACAGGCCAAATAACCAAAGAAGCTGTTGAAGGAGCCGATGTGGTAAGCACAATAGACAAGGAGATACAAGAAGTAGCCCACTCTGAGTTAGAAAATCAATTGATGACCATGGAGGCCGCAAGTGGTTGTGTCATAGTAATGGAAGTGAAAACTGGTTATATTAAAGCAATTGCCAACTTAACGCGAGAAGAAAATGGTTCTTTCTCTGAAAGTTGGAATTATGCTATCGGAAGTCCAGAGGTACCTGGTTCAACCTTCAAGCTTGCATCCATAATGGCTGCCTTAGAAGATAATAAAATTGGGATTCAAGATAAAGTCAATGCTTTTGGAGTTTATCAATTTAATGGCGGGAAATTGAGCGACTCCAATCATGGATTAGGTTATGGTGTAATAACACTACAAAAAGCATTCGAAAAATCTTCTAATGTTATCGCAGCTGTAATTAATAAATTGTATCGTTCAGAACCTGAAATGTTTATGAAGCGTTTGGACGATTTTGGATTACTAGAACCAATGGGTATTGATCTTGAAGGTGAAGGCGCTCCACAATTTCATCGACCAGGTGAAACACTTTGGTCCCCTCTTTCTATTCCTTGGATGTCTATTGGTTATGAATATCGTCAAACCCCATTACAAACACTCGCTTTCTATAATGCTGTCGCAAACAACGGTAAGTTTTTAAAACCCTTGTTTGTTCAAGATATTCGAAGAAGAGGTAAGGTGATTAAACATTTTAATCCTGTTGTTTTAAAAGAAAGAATTGCTTCTCAAAAAACAATTGATATCATGAAAAGGTGCTTAGAAGGTGTTATGACTGTTGGTACTGGTTCAGATTTGAAAAGTTCTCAATTTAAAATAGCCGGAAAAACAGGTACTGCAAAATTGCCTGGAAAGGATAAGCGCTATGCTGATGCAAATCATAGTGTTTTTCAAGCTTCATTTGCTGGTTATTTTCCAGCGGATAAACCTAAATATTCCTGTGTAGTCGTAATAACAGATCCGAAAACGGAATACTATGGCGCGCGTGTTTCTGGAACTGTATTCGCAGCTGTTGCCAATAAAGTTTGGGCCTCTTCTATGGAATATCATAAGGCTGTAAATGTTAAAATGCCTTTGTCAACAAATTCCCCTTCTGTAAAAACAGGAAATAAAAAGGACTTGACGCTTTCTATGAAATTGTTAAATGTCCGCTTTCAACTCAATAATGAGGGTGTTTGGCTTACAACTGATACACTCAAAAATACGGTGCACTTAAATAAAATGTCAACCAAAAAAGGTCAAGTCCCTAATGTAATTGGTATGACAGCCAAAGATGCTGTATTTCTTCTTGAAAAATCTGGACTTGTAGTTAGAATTAAAGGTTACGGTAAGGTTAGAAAACAAAGTATGGCAGCGGGTGAACTTGCTTTTAAAGGTGGTGTAGTGATAATAGAATTAGGACAATGAGGAATTTAAAGGATATTTTACATCAAATTGATTTTCAATTGATTTCAGGTTCACTTGATCAGGAAATTAATGCGCTGCAATTTGACTCTAGAACTGTTCAAAAAAATGATTTGTTCTTTGCAATTGTTGGTGTTGCCAATGATGGCCATTTGTTTATTGATAAAGTCATAGCTGCTGGCTGTAAGTCTATAATGGTGCAAAGGAAATTAGACCTTCCTCTTGAAATCACACAAATTCTTGTGAAAGACACCAATGAAGCCCTCGCCTTAGCAGCTTGTAATTTTTATGATCATCCTGCTGATCAACTAAAATTAATTGGGATTACAGGTACGAATGGTAAAACTACCACCACAACTTTACTGTTTGATCTTTTTACGCAATTAGGTTATAAAACAGGACTTTTGTCTACTGTTGTAAACAGAATTGGTGACTTAGAAATTCCTGCAACACATACAACACCCAATCCGATTGCCTTGAATTCTTTACTGGCCCAAATGGTTAGAGCAGGGTGTGATTATTGTTTTATGGAAGTGAGTTCGCATGCCTTGCATCAAAATAGGGTAGCTGGCATTCGATTTTCAGGTGCTGTATTTACCAATATTACGCATGATCATCTAGATTATCATCATACTTTTTCTGAATATATTAAAGTTAAAAAGTCACTCTTTGATCATTTGCCTTCCAATGCCTTTGCATTAAGCAATCTTGATGATAAAAATGGCAATGTCATGTTGCAAAACACACAAGCTAAAAAAGCATCTTTTGCCTTAAAAACAATGGCGGATTTCAAAGGAAAAGTGCTTCAAAATGATTTCTCTGGTTTGATGATGTCCATCAATGGAACGGAATTATACACCAGATTAATTGGTGAATTTAATGCTTCTAATTTATTAGCGGTTTATGGAGTTACTCAATTGCTTGACCTAGATTCTAATGAGGTGCTTCAAGTCTTGTCTAATTTGAATGCAGTGGATGGTCGCTTTCAATTCATGAACAGTGACACTGGAATTACTGCTGTGGTAGATTATGCGCATACGCCCGATGCATTAGAAAATGTATTATCAACGATCAAGTCTATTCAAAATCAAAAATCAAAAATCATCACCATCGTTGGTTGTGGCGGTGATAGAGATAAAAGTAAGCGTCCAGAAATGGCGAAAATTGCAGTCGCTTTTAGTCAACAAGTTATTTTGACTTCTGATAACCCTAGAACGGAAAATCCGAATGATATTTTAGATGAAATGCGCGGAGGATTAAGCGCTACAGAATCATTAATAGCCCTCACTATTCCAGATCGGAAACAAGCAATCCAAACGGCAATTGTGCTCGCTCAAGCAGGTGATATTCTTTTAATTGCTGGCAAAGGACATGAGAAGTATCAAGAGATTAATGGGGTGAAATATGACTTTGATGATTTTGAAATTACAAGTGAATTATTTAAACAAATGAGAAAATAGAATGCTATACTACTTATTCGATTATCTAGACAAACTTAATTTTCCTGGCGCAGGATTATTTGATTTTATTTCTTTTAGAGCAGCAATGGCGCTTATTACTTCGCTCTTGGTTTCCATAGTTTTTGGAAAAAAACTAATCAATATGCTGCGTGGTCAGCAAATTGGAGAAACAGTAAGAGACTTGGGTTTAGCAGGTCAAGTTGAAAAGACTGGAACACCAACAATGGGAGGTGTGATCATCCTCAGTGCTATCCTAATTCCTACCATTCTATTTGCCAAATTGCATAATGTCTATGTAATTACCATGATTATTGCAACAATTTGGTTAGGACTCATTGGCTTTCTTGATGATTACATCAAGGTTTTTAAAAAGAATAAGGAAGGGTTAAAAGGAAGGTTTAAAGTTGTTGGTCAAATCGGTGTTGGATTAATTGTGGGTTGTATTCTCTACTTCTCTGATGCCGTAACCGTGCATAAAAGGGTCGGTTCTTCCTATAAATTAAAGCAGAATGAAACTTTTGTAACGCATCAGCATGTTCAAAAAGATGGAGAACATTATAAGTGGATAAAAACTGATGATATGACTACCACGATTCCTTTTATTAAAGGAAATGAATTTAATTATAATTGGTTAATGGGTGATTATAATAAATCTTATGGATGGCTGCTCTTTATTCCTATTGTAATTTTTATTGTAATCGCTGTTTCGAATGGAGCCAACATGACGGATGGTCTTGATGGTCTTGCAACAGGAAGTTCTGCCATCATTGGAATCGCATTAGCCGTATTTGCTTATGTTAGTTCTAATGAGACTTTCGCCGATTATCTCAATGTCATGTATATACCTATGGCGGAAGAATTGGTGATTTTTATAGCTGCTTTTGTAGGTGCTTGTATTGGATTCTTATGGTACAATTCGTATCCAGCTCAAGTCTTTATGGGTGATACCGGCAGCTTGGCCCTTGGTGGCATTATTGCTGTTTTCGCTATCTCTGTTCGAAAAGAATTATTGATACCCGTTCTGTGTGGAATTTTCTTAATTGAAAATCTTTCCGTGATTCTTCAAGTGGGGTACTTTAAAATCACGAAGAAGAGATTCGGTGAAGGAAGAAGGATCTTTTTAATGGCTCCTCTTCATCATCATTATCAAAAAGTAGGTATTCATGAAGCAAAAATAGTTGCTCGTTTCTGGATTGTCGGAATTCTATTAGCTGTAATTAGTATCGTAACGCTTAAATTAAGATAATGCAGAAATTAGTTCAAAATATTGTCGTTCTCGGCGCTGCGGAAAGTGCTGTTGGTGCAGCTATTTTGGCTATAAAAAACAATTATAATGTTTTTGTTTCTGATGCTGGAAAAATTAAGGCATCGTTTCGAGATGAATTGGATTCTTATGGAATTCAATGGGAAGAAAATGGACATTCAGCTGCTCGTATTCTGAATGCTGATGTAATTGTTAAGTCTCCGGGAATTCCTGAAACTTCAATTATTATGCAGGAGATTCGTGATAAAAAAATTCGCGTGGTTTCTGAAATTGAATTTGCATTTCCGTTTTCGAAAGGGAGACATATTTGTATTACAGGAAGTAATGGCAAAACGACAACAACGCTGCTGATTCATCATATTCTAAAAAAAGCTGGTTTTGATGTTGGCCTGGCAGGTAATGTTGGACATAGCTATGCCAAACAAGTGGCTTTGGAAGATCGCGAATGGTATGTCCTTGAATTGAGTTCCTTTCAATTAGATGACATGTTTGATTTTAGAGCTGACATTTCAATTATTACCAATATCACTCCTGATCATTTGGATCGATATGCATATGAAATGCAGAATTATGTAGATGCGAAGTTTAGAATTCTTCAAAATCAAAGGGAAACGGATTGGTTCATTTATAATCTCGATGACCCCATCATCAGTAAAGAAATTGCTAGTCGAAATCCAAAAATGCAAATGGCCCCTTTCTCCTTGTTACAAGAAGTAATTCTGGGGGCATACTCAATTAATAAACAAATAACAATAAACATAAAACAACCAATTACTATGTCAATTCATGAATTAGCTTTAAAGGGTAAGCACAATACCCAAAACGCACTTGCTGCTGGAATCGCATCAAGATTAGTTGAAATCCGTAAGGATATCGTGCGCGAAAGTCTGGGTGACTTCGTGAATGCGGAACATCGCATGGAATTTGTTGCAAAAGTCAATGGTATTGAATTTATCAATGACTCTAAAGCGACGAATATTAATTCTACTTGGTTTGCTCTTGAAAGCATGGAAAAACCTGTGGTTTGGATCGTAGGTGGAGTTGATAAAGGAAATGATTACAGTGAACTTATTTCTCTTGTGAAAGGTAAGGTTAAAGCAATCATCTGTCTAGGTTCGGATAATAAAAAATTGTTCGCTGCTTTTTCAGGCCTTGTTGAAAATATAGTCGAAGCAAATTCTGCGATAGAAGCAGTAGCCTATGGATATAAACTTGCAAAAAAAGATGAGGTAGTGCTTTTATCCCCTGCCTGTGCAAGTTTTGACTTGTTTGAAAACTATGAGGATAGAGGAAATCAATTCAAACACGCTGTTAGATTATTATAAGTTTTGAAAGTAAAAGAGGATCTTACGAAAGCACTTTTGCAAGCCAGAAAAGAGGCGTTGCAATATGTTGATTGTACTTCAATGCAATCGTATGGAAAAATATTCGGTAAAGATGTCTTTACTTGGTTGAATCCATTTGACTTTCAGTTGAAGTCAACTTTGACTTCTTTTCCTTTTCCCTTGACTTTAGTTTTTTCTGATCAACAAGCATTAGAAAAATTACTTACCACCCTTAATACAGATATTTGGGTAGATCAATTGGTACTTATTTCTGATTCAATTACAGATGACATAGTTGAAATTGATGGAAATAAATGTTTGATTGCTCCTAATTGTCAAACTCTGATTAAAGAAAATCTCAATACCTCAGCAAAACAAATTGTGCTTTTTGTTTTTTATGGCGCTGACGGAGAAAATAAATTGATGGAACTAGAAAATTATCTTAAAATGTTTTTAACGCGATGAGAAAGTACCTTACTTATTTGAAAGGTGATCCCGTGATTTGGATTATTACACTATTGATGATGGCCTTCTCTCTGGTTACGGTTTATAGTTTTGTCCCAATCTTAGTAAAAATTGAAGGGGGAACACCATTTCATTATTTGTTTAAACATTTTATTTATGTTGTTATTGGTTTCTCTTCTATTTATATAATCCATCGAATTGATTCAAAATATATAGCACAAATCACCAAGTTTGGCTATTATCTTGCGCTGGCTTTGCTGTTCTTTACCATGGCTTTTGGTGCTAAAGTAAACGGTGCTGAAAGATGGATAAAAATTCCTTTTATCGGTCTTACCTTCCAGTCTTCTGATTTTGCAAAACTTGCTTTGATGCTTTATGTATCCAAAATATTAGTGCGTAAAAAAGATTTGCTCAACGATTGGAAAAAAGGAATATTACCCTTAATGATTCCTATAGTTTTCATTTGTATCTTGATACTTAAAGATAATTTTTCTACTGCTGCAATGCTTTTTCTCTTGATGATGCTATTGCTTTTTATTGGTAAAGTACCGGTTTCAAAACTAATAATAATGGGAATAGGTGGAATCTTATTAGTTGTAATGGCTATTGGTGTCCATAAAGCCATACCCCAATTAAATTTACTTCCTCGTTTTGAAACTTGGCAAAATCGCTTGACGAATAAAATGAGTGATGAAACCAATGTACTTGATAATGCACAAGCAATGGATGCGAAATTAGCCATTCATAATGGTTCTTTTCTCGGTCAAGGAGTAGGTGATGGTAAACTTAAAAACTATCTCCCCGAAGCTTATGCAGATTTTTATTACGCAAGTTATGTGGAAGAATTTGGCTCAATACTTTCTGTATTTTTAATATTACTTTATTTGATTTTGTTATATCGAATCATAAGAATTGCGCTCAATGCAGAGAGTTTATTCGAAACGTATGCAGCCCTTGCTATCGGATTACATTTATTAGCCCAAGCTTGTATTAACATGTTGGTTTGTACAGGCGTATTCCCTGTTACCGGACAAAACATGCCTTTCCTTGCCATGGGAGGTTCTGCATTAATTATGGCTTGTGTTTCCATTGGTGTTATTCAGTCGTTTGCAGTTAAACAATCCAAAAAATCTAGCGCATTCGAAATGGAAAAGGAGGTTGCAGATGATTAAACGTGTAATTATTTCAGGAGGTGGAACCGGGGGACATATTTTTCCCGCTATTGCAATTGCAGATGAAATTAAAAGAAGATTTCCTGAGGTTTCTATTTTATTTATTGGCGCTGAAGGTAGAATGGAGATGGAGAAAATACCCCAAGCAGGTTATCCTATTCAAGGACTTCGAATTGCAGGTTTTAAACGATCTTTAGCATTGAGTAATTTTTTACTTCCATTTAAAATTATTGGAAGTATGCTCAAGGCAAGAAAAATTATTAAATCTTTTAATCCTGAAATCGTAATTGGAGTCGGTGGCTATGCAAGTGGACCAACACTTAAGGTGGCAGCTTGGTTGGGAATTAAAACACTCATCCAAGAACAAAATTCATTTCCTGGTAAAACAAATTTACTCTTGGCAAAAAAGGCCAGTTTGATCTGTACCGCTTATGCTGATATGGATAAATTTTTTCCTGCTGAAAAGATTATGCTTACTGGAAATCCAATCCGTAAGGACATTGTGGATATTGAAACTAAAAAAACTGAAGCAAGCACTTATTATAATCTAGACCCAAGCAAAAAAACTATCTTAATCATAGGGGGTAGTTTAGGTGCCCGTACGCTGAATGAAGCAGTTGAAAATGAATTATCATCTCTTGCTGAAAATAAGGAAATACAAGTGCTGTGGCAATGTGGAAAATTGTATTTTGATCAAATATCTGAAAGAGTATCCTTGCCAGAACAGGTAAAATTAAATAAGTTTATTGATCGAATGGATCTTGCTTATGCCGCTGCGGATTTAATTATATCTCGTGCTGGAGCTACTTCAATTTCAGAATTGTGTATCGTCGCAAAGCCATTAATCTTAGTTCCTTCACCAAATGTTTCGGAAGATCATCAAACAAAGAATGCAATGTCTTTAGTAAATATAGATGCTGCAGTCTTAATTAAAGATTCTCAAGCAAAAGATCATTTATTGAAGAAAGCTTTTGAAATTTTAGCGGATTCAAATCAAATGTCTGTACTCTCAAAAAATTGTAGTCACTTGGGCAAGCCAAATGCTACCATGGAAATAGTAGATGCTGTTCAAAGTTTAATAAATTGAGTATGCTGTCTTTCGATAAAATAAAAAATGTTTATTTCATTGGTATTGGAGGGATAGGGATGTCGGCACTCGCAAGATATTTCCTCTCTGAAAATTATAAGGTTGCAGGCTATGATAAAGTCCCATCTGTAATAACGGATGCCTTAGCAAGTGAAGGAGCTCAGTTGTTCTTTGATACAGATGTGTTAGAAATTCCAAATGAATTTCTGGATAAAAATACCTCATTGGTCGTGTATACTCCAGCTATTCCAATGTCTAATGAATTGTTAGCCTATTTTTCTAGTAAGGGTTATAAGCTGATTAAGAGAGCAGAAGCTTTAGGCATGATTACGCGAAAACTGAAAAGTTTGTGTGTTGCAGGAACTCATGGTAAGTCGACTACAAGTTCTATGTTGGCGCATATTTTGAATCAATCTTCTCATAAATGTAATGCCTTTCTAGGGGCCATTGCGACTAATTTTGATTCTAACCTTTTATTGAATTCCTTTGCTGAATATACCGTGGTGGAAGCGGATGAGTTTGATCGTTCTTTCTTACAATTAACGCCTTTTTGTTCCATAATTACTTCTGCTGATCCCGATCATTTGGATATTTACGGTAGCGCAGAAAAATTTGAGGAAGGTTTTAAGCAATATGCAATGAAAATAGACCCATCTGGTTTTGCGGTAGTGAAAGAAGGACTTGAATTGAAGACTCTAGCCAAGCAAATTACTTATGCCATTGATTCTGACACTGCAGATTGTTCGATCGTAAGCTTAGGAAGTGAAGAGGGAATAAGTTTTTGTGATTGTAACATTATGGGAGCTTTCTGGCCTAAGGTATATTTAGGTTTACCGGGGATTCATAATGCGGAAAATGCGCTTGCTTGCATTGCTTTGCTCAACGCACTTGGCGTTCCAGAAAATGAAATTCGTTCTGGCTTAAAATCATTTAGTGGTCTTAAAAGAAGATTTGAAACAATTATTTCGAATGAAAAAATAACATTTATTGATGATTATGCACATCATCCTACGGAAATAGATGCGCTCATTAGTTCCTTGCGGATGTTATACCCAGGTAAGAAAATTACTGGGGTTTTTCAACCTCATTTATTTTCTAGGACTAAGGATTTTTCAAATCAATTCTCTAAGTCTTTGTCAGCCTTGGATAGCCTAATTCTATTGCCAATTTATCCTGCACGTGAAGCGCCGATTCTTGGTGTTTCTTCTGAATTACTACTCGAAGGTGTAAGCATCAAAGACAAACAATTGCTATCAAAAGAAGGACTTCTTCATTATTTAAAAGATTTTAACAATGCTGTTCTTGTCACCATTGGAGCTGGTGATATTGATAGATTGGTACAGCCAATTAAAGAGATTTTAACATTGAACTTAGATTTATGATGAAAAAATGGATCAAAATTGTCTTGTGGGTACTTTTAGTTGCTGCTACACTTGCTGTACTCATAATTGCAAATTATACCAATCAAGCTAAAAAATCTCGAGTTCCATTTATGTCAATTCATGTGGAAGGTGAAAATGCATTTATTACGGAAGCTGAATTATTGAAAAGGGTAGAGGATAAACATCTTTTTACACCAAATCAAAGCGTAGAATCTCTAAATGTTAGAAACATTGAACGCTTCATTGAAGCTATGGAAGAGGTAAAATCTGTTAAAGTCTATAAAAACATTGGTGCAGCATGGTTTATAGAAGTAGAATTAAGAAAACCTATCGCGCGAATTTTCAAGACAAACAACAAGTCGTATTACATTGATGATGAGGGAAATACATTGGGTAGATCTAATTTACATACAGCAAGAGTATTGGTGTTTTCGGGGTATATAAATGAAAATTTAGACAGGGTTAAAGTGGCTGAAATTATTAACAATGATTCTTTGAAAAGTATTCGAAAAATAGATGATATCTATCGAATTTCGGATTATGTTTGTAATGATCCCTTATTGCATGTTTTAATAGGGCAAGTTTATCTTGAAAAGAGTGGTGATTTTATTTTAACGCCCCTTGTTGGAGACCAAATTATTGTTTTTGGCTCAGCAAATACTGACGAGGAAGTAAAGGATAAATTTGATCGGTTAAAGATATTTTATAAGGAAGCAATGCCTTATGTAGGTTGGGATAAGTATAAAGAGATAATAGTAAAGTATGAAGGACAAATCGTCGGTAGAAAAAAATAAAGAGGCAAATGGTGTAAAACGCACCAAAATTGTTGTGGGATTGGATATTGGTACTACAAAAATCGCTTGCTTTGTCGGAAAGAAAAATGAACATGGTAAAATTGAAATTTTATCCATGGGAAAAAGTGAATCTTTAGGTGTAATGAGAGGTGTTGTCTCTAATATCCAAAAGACCATTCAATCCATTAAAGCTGCCGTTCAAGAAACACAAGAGCGTGTAGAAGGCGACTTAATTATAAGTAATGTTAATGTGGGTATCGCTGGCCAACATATTAAAAGCTTGCAACATAAAGGAATTTATACAAGAAGCAATACGGATACTGAAATTGTTCAGTCTGACGTAGATGCTTTAATCTCTGATATGATGAAAATGGTTATGAATCCTGGAGAGGAAATAATCACTGTTTTGCCCCAAGAATATATCGTTGATAATGAGCCTGGCATTAAAGATCCAATCGGAATGGCGGGTGTTCGTTTAGAGGCAAATTTCCATATTATTACGGGTCATATTAGTAATGTTATGAATATTCGTAGATGTGTTGAACAAGCAGGTCTGCGCATAAAATCGGTTATTTTAGAACCAATTGCCTCTGCTGATGCAGTTCTAAATGATGAAGAAAAAGAAGCTGGTGTTGTTCTTGTGGATATTGGCGGTGGAACTACTGATGTCGCTATTTTCCACGAAGGCTTGATTCGACATACAGCTGTTATTCCTTTTGGAGGTAATGTCATTACTGATGATATTAAGGAAGGATGTATGATTCTTCGTCGTCATGCAGAAACTTTGAAAGTTAAGTATGGTAGTGCTTTTGCATCTGAAAATAAAGAGCAAGAAGTTGTTTGTATTCCAGGTTTGAGAGGTCAAAATTCAAAAGAAATTACTTTGAAAAGCTTGTCTGAAATTATTCAAGCACGCATGGAAGAGATTATTGATTTGGTGAAATTTGAAATTGAGAATTCAGGATATAAAAGAAAAATGATTGCCGGAATCGTTGTTACAGGCGGTGGAGCTCAAATGCAACACTTGACGCAATTGTTTGAATATTGTACTGGAATGGATACTAGAATTGGTTACCCAACAGAACATTTAGCAAGTTCTAATGCTCTTGACTTATTGGCTAGTCCAATGTTCTCCACTGGTATAGGCCTTGTATTGAAAGGATTTGAAAATGACACTAAAGGTCATGATGACGTGGTTTCAAACGCAAGTGAAGTGGTTGGACACTCGGAAGGAGTGTTGAAAGGAAAGTTTTTTAACACAATTTTCCCTAAAATGAGAGCGTTTTTTGAAGAAGAAGAAGTTTAATATAATAAAAGTTAGAAATGGAATTTGATTTACCAAAAGAAATGTCGTCAATTATTAAGGTAATTGGTGTTGGTGGTGGCGGAAGTAATGCCGTTAATCACATGTTTAACCAAGGAATTATTGGTGTTGATTTTATCGTATGTAATACGGATAAACAAGCTCTTGATATTTCTCCAGTTCCTCATAAGATTCAATTAGGAAAAGCCCTTACCGAAGGTAGAGGTGCTGGAATGTTACCCGAAGTAGGTATGAATGCCGCAATTGAAAATATTGAGGAGTTAAGAGAAGTACTTTCTAACAATACTAAAATGGTATTTGTTACCGCAGGTATGGGCGGTGGAACAGGTACTGGTGCAGCTCCTGTAATTGCTCAAGTAGCAAAGGATCTTGGTATTTTAACGGTTGGTATTGTTACGGTTCCATTTAGTTTTGAAGGTAGAAAAAGACGCCAACAAGCTGAAGAAGGTCTAGAAAGAATGCGCCAAAATGTAGATACTTTGTTGATTATTAATAATGAGAAATTAAGAGATATAGGTAAAAATATGGCGCTTACGCAAGCATTTGCTCAAGCTGATAATATTTTGACTACCGCTGCAAAAGGTATTGCTGAAGTGATTTCTGTTACTGGAAATATCAATGTTGACTTTAATGATGTGAATACTGTTCTTCGAAATAGTGGTCGTGCAATCATGGGAAGTGCAATTGCTCAAGGTGAAAACAGAGCGATTGAAGCAGTTCAGTCTGCCTTGAGTTCTCCTTTACTAGATGAAAATGATATTCAAGGTGCTAAATATGTCTTGCTTAATATTACTTATGGTGATAAAGAAGTTATGATGGATGAGGTAACTGAGATTACTGATTTTATTCAAGATGCTGCTGGTGCAACTGCTGATGTGATTTGGGGACATGGATATGATTCAAGTTTAGGTGATAATATTAGTATAACGCTTATTGCTACTGGTTTCTCTTCTAGTCTTTATGGAAATGGATATGAAAGCGCTCCAGAAAGGGTTGTTGTAAATCTTACGGATGAAGTAAAAAAAGAAATTGTTAGTCCACTCGTATCTCCAACGGATCAAAGTGGATCGGTAACGGAAAATGAAATCTCTTCTTTGCAAGAACCGTTCTTAAAACAAGAAGTAGTTCAAGAAGATATTTCATACTCTTCAGCGCCTGTTGATCATGTAGAGATGGAAAATAAAGTGGTGTTTGATCTTTTTGATAGTGCCTCTGAATTAGAATCTATTTCTAATGAAGTTGAAATGGAAGAAGATACTTATCTTACTCCTGATGCTATTCAAAGTGAGGTTGTTAAAAATGACATCGTTTGGGATGTAGTTGGAACTTTTGATGTTAATCATGAATCAAATCCAAAAACGGAAGTGATTGAAGAACCAATTATTGTTCGCCATCAATTGGAAGATGAACCTTCTGCTGCTGTTAATTTAAATTCTAGTCAGAATCCAGTGAATACAGCGGAACAACTTCGAAGAACTGAAGAATATAAAGCTAAACTCCAATCATATACCCAAAAATTGAAAGGGGCTGATGGAATTGCTGAATTTGAAAATGAACCGGCGTATGTGCGTAGAAATATTCAAATTAATCAATCAACTCCAAGTACTGAAAATAATGTAAGTCGCTTTGGCTTGTCTGATGATTCAAGTGGTTCTGGATTGAGAAACAATAATTTCTTACATGATAATGTAGATTGATGAGTATTGTAATTCAAATTAATGACGCAATAAAAACTGCAATGTTAGCAAAGGATAAGGATCGTTTGTCCCCTCTGCGCGATATTAAAGCAAAAATTTTATTGGAAGCATCTTCAGGAGGCTCCGGTGAAGTTAGCGATGAAGCAGCTTTGAAAATCTGTATGAAATTGCACAAGCAACGCATGGAGACTTATGATTTGTATATTTCTCAAAATCGTCCAGATTTAGCAGAAGTAGAATTGTATCAAGCTAAGGTAATAGAAGAATATTTACCCAAAATGCTCTCTGAAGATGAGATCAGAGTTGAGGTTTTAAATGCTATTGCTTCTGTTAATGCTACAGGAATGCAAGATCTTGGTAAATTGATGGGTTTACTTTCTGGAAAGTTAGCTGGAAAGGCAGATGGAAAGATTATTGCGAATCTTGTGAAGTTGGAATTGGGTAATTTGTAGTCTTTACCTTTCTTAATGATATTAAAACGCATCTTTTTGATGCGTTTTTTGTTTAATTTTGATAAAATCAATGCAATGAAAATCAAGTTGACAGCACTTATTAAAGAAATGAATAACATAGGTCATTCCCCCGCTACTTCTACGAATTATTCCTATCGTGAAGAAAATGGAGACCTTTGGGTCTCTCGGTCGGGAATCGATAAAAGTAGCTTTGCTCCAGATGATTTTATTCGTGTTGATTATAATGGAGTGAAAATTGACCCTCTATCTCCTTCTAAAGTTTCCGCTGAAACACTCATTCATTGTTCCTTGTATAATTTGTTTCCTGATGCGAATGTAGTACTACACAGTCATTCAATTTATCCAGTTTTATTGTCTGACGCTGCTCTTACTTCAATGAAATTTCAAGGATATGAAATTCTAAAAGGTTTTAATGCTGTATCATCTCATGAATCTTTGGTAGAAATACCTGTTCTAGATAATTCGCAGGATATGGAGTATTTCAAGCATGAATTGGATTATCGTAAAGAGGAATTGCAATATAGCGTGTTTATGATAAAAAAGCATGGTTTTTATGCCTGGGGAAATAATTTGTTTGAGGCTAAAAGACATTTAGAGACTTTTCAGTATTTGTGCGAATGTGAATGGTTAAAAAATAAAAAATAGGATGGCAATTCTTTCTTTTCCCGAATCAGGAGAGCAAATTAAAGAGGTTCATGAAATTCGGAATTTCTTAAATTCAAATGGTATTTTCTTTGACCAATGGACATGTAATGTTGTATTTGATGCTGCAGCTACTACAGATGAGATTCTTTCTGCTTATCAAAAGGATCTCAATCCTTTTATGGAGCAAGGAGGATATCAAACAGCAGATGTAATTTCTATTAACTCTTTGACAGAGAATTATGATCAAATACGCGCTAAATTTCTAGCAGAACATACGCATTCTGAAGA
The DNA here is from genome assembly GCA_947447525.1 of Flavobacteriales bacterium. Taxonomy (GTDB): domain Bacteria; phylum Bacteroidota; class Bacteroidia; order Flavobacteriales_D; family Crocinitomicaceae; genus UBA952. The sequence continues at coordinate 99,477 of CANFJL010000001.1, forward strand.
TGAAATTAGATTTTTTGTCGATGGTCAAGGTTTGTTTTGGTTTAATTTGGAGAACAAGCCAGTCTTTAATTTACTATGCGAAAAGGGTGATCTAATTAGTGTTCCAGCAGGCACAAAACATTGGTTCGATGCAGGGGAAGTTCAGCCATTCGTAAAAGCGATTAGAATTTTCATCGATATGTCTGGTTGGGTACCTGAATATACAAATGCGCAAACAGAACAAGCTTTTTTGAATTTTAAATTCCCTGTTCGTGAAGTCTAATATAAAATATATTCTTACCGATATTGAAGGAACCACTACTTCTGTTTCATTTGTATATGATGTTTTGTTTCCCTATTTCAGGGAGCATGTAGCGGATCTTTTATCTATTACATCTTCTGAAGTAACAAATGCTTTCCGAGATGCTCGATTATTACATGAACAAGAAACTGGAATTTCTGGTCTTGAAGATACTGCGCTTCTTGATGTTATCCTGAGCTGGAGCTTGGATGATCGTAAGGTCACTCCATTGAAAACCTTACAAGGGATCTTATGGAAAAATGCCTATGAATCTGGAGCCATAAAAGCTCATGTGTACGATGATGTTCCCTTGGCTTTATCCAAATGGCTTACTGCGGGAATTCAATTGGCAGTTTTTTCTTCAGGTTCCGTTGCAGCTCAAAAATTGTTATTTAAATATGCCAATCAAGGTGATTTATCTTCTTTTTTCTCTGCATATTTTGATACCACTTCTGGTTCAAAAAGAGATGCAGTTACCTATTCAATAATTGCTGAAAAGTTAGGGTGTGAACCTCAAGAGCTACTCTTTCTGTCTGATATTCAAGAAGAGTTGGTGGCAGCTTCAACTGCAGGTTGTGATACCATTCAATTGGTGCGTCCCGGAAATTTCGCGACTTGGCATCATGCTGTAAACGATTTCTCTCAAATATAAAAACCCCGGAGTTTCCCCCAGGGTTTAAAAATGATAGATCTATTTTTTAATGTTGGATCAGTAACTTGCTTGTGCTTGTTTTACCCTTGCTCATCCATGTGATTAGATAAGTTCCAGCGCTTAAGTCTTGGGTTGAAATATTAGTATTCAAACCATTAACTTTTACTGTTTTTACCACTTGTCCAGCAATATTCTTGATGTAGATCATGCCGTCAGTTTCATTTTTAAATTGAATGTTGACAAAATTGTTGCTTGGATTTGGATAAATACTAAATTCAGATTCTGAAGTATTTTCATTTAATCCTAATGATGGATCAAAATTCATTCGCACCATTGGTGATGATGAAGTGTAGTACCAAGTTTGGTCTGTGTAATCATAATAAAAAGCTGTAGAAGGTGCAGAAGAACCTGATGTTCCTGTAATTAAATCATTACTTACACCTCCATCACCATATGAACCTACCATTGCTAGATAAGATTCATTAGCCAATAAAGGTTGTGGAGTTTGTAATGTTAAAGTAATTTTCTGACCCAAATCAGCCGTAGTAATAATATACGGTAAAGATTCATCAACGAAGTCAAAAACACCTGTAGCAACATTGTTGTAATATAATTTGACGAACATTTCTCCTCCAACAGCTGCAGTAGGATGAATATAGGCATCGATTCCTTTTAGGGTTGCATTGGTGAAAATATCAAACATGTTTCCTACTTCATATCCTTGACCTGCATTTCCAATACCACCTAATATCGTGCCCTTGTCTCTTGCATAAATATTATTATTTACATCAATATTAATATTTGGTAAAGTATTATTGGTCATGTCTGGTTCTGTTTGACTTGTCATTACCCCTAATTGCACAGCATGAATTGCACTTGCTGCAGCAGGCGTAAAGGTAGTGGTACACCATAAGGTATCTATGCTAGAAGCAGCGATGAATGTAGGTGCAGATGTTCCTGTATAAACACCATTGATCACTGCACCAAAGGTCGCATCACTGATGTCTTGAACACCGATGTTTTTAACGACAGCTCCAAAATTGACAGGGGCAATTTGTGCAATTGGAACTTGGTAATAAGGAAGTCTAGCTCCAAATGCTCCATCAGTTCCCCATGCAGTTGTTTGTAGTTTTAAATCGTAATTGTCTGTTTCAACAATTTTAATATCATCAACCGCCCAATACCAACCCCAATTTCCTTGGTAGTTGATTTGTACTTTAACATTTGCTTGATTTCCTGCAACGGATGAAATGTTAATGGAAAAAACATCTGGATTATTAGAGTTCTGTGCAGTTGGCTCTGTTCCATCAGTTACGATGAAATCAGTCCATGTTAAACCGCCATCATTACTAATTCTCATGATTCGAGTATCTAAATAGGTTCTGTATTGCTGTTCAAATACCAAACTTACATTCGCGTATCCGGTACAATTGATTGTACCTGTATAGGTCATGTTGGCATTTTGAGCACCATTTTGACCTTGAGCATCTGAATTTATAAAAGCAAAACCATTGCCTACAGAGGTAAATAAAGCAGGGCTCAACGCTGGAACAGGGATGGTGTCGGCCGCTGTTGTGATAGTCCAATCTAAATATGGGGATGAGGTATTGTCAAATGCCCAATCATTAGAATTGGAAAAATCATTTTGCCAAATGGTGATTCCTTTTGCGTTTTCATGCTTAATAGATGTAACCGTATTGGATACAACAATGTTTTTTTTCTGAGCAGCAATATCGGTCATCTTTTTTTGTGCAAAAGAGTAACCGCTACTTAAGATTAAAAAGGCTAATAGGTAAGTATTTTTCATAATTATTTTAGTTTAGTAGCTTCTAATATACAAACATTTCTTTTTGTACGGCTGTATTTGGAAAAATTTGGCAAAAAAAAAGGACCCGAAGGTCCTTTTAAATAGAGTTGAAAGATTAGTTTCTTACTACTAATTTTTGAGTGGTTACAGTTCCGTTAGAAGTAACATTAACCATATAAATTCCATTTGCGAAATTTGATGTATTAATATTTAAATTCTTCATACCATTTACTGTACCTAAGTTATTTGAATAAACAACTTTACCTGAAACATCTGTTAACACAACAGCAACAGAAGCATTTTCTGCAGTGATAGAAACATTAGCTTCATTACCAGCAGGATTTGGATAAACATTCAATCCAAAGTTCGCATTGTTCTCATTGATTCCAGCAGCAGAGAAGTTCATTCTTACCATTGGTGTTGAAGTAGTATAGTACCAAGTAGTGTTAGTTTGGTCTAAGTAATAAGAAGTTTGAGCTTCTGATACACCCGCAGTTCCAACTACTAAATCATTTGATAAACCACCGTCACCGTTTGAACCAGCAACTACTAAATAAGACTCACCTGCATTTAAAGTAAACGCACCCATAATTAAAGGGAAAGTAATGTTTGTTCCTAAATCACCAGTAGTTAAGGTATAAGCATTAGATTCATCAACATAAATGAAATCACCAGTATTTGGATCAATAGAGTAAAGTTTAGCATATACTTGCGCTCCTGCAACAGCTGAAGAAGCAACAGTTACATCAATCGCAGTGATATCAGCACTTGCAAACATATCAAATATGTTACCTACTTCAAATCCCATTCCTTGGTTGTAAGACCCACTTGAGATTGTTCCATTGTCACGAGCGTAAATTTTTTGATTTACAGCAATCGTTGCAGCATTTGCAATCGTGTTGTTAGCAGGTACAGCATCAACTGCTGGAGAAGTAACAGCCATATTTACGGTGTAGCTTGCAACTGTAGCAGCAGGAGTAAATGCAGCCGTACAATTTAAAGTATCAGATGCACCAGCAACGATTGTTGTAGCTGCAGAAGATCCAACATAAGTACCAACAGTTGCTCCAAAAGTAGCATCTTGACTTAAAGCACCAAGGTTAGCAATAACACCTGAGAAGTCAATAGCAGTTACTTGAGCACTTGGAATTTGGTAGTAAGGAAGTCTTGCACCCCAGAAACCTGTTGATCCCCAGTATGCACCAGCAATACCTAAATCATAATCATCTGGCGTCATTAATTTCACATTATCAACTGCCCAAAACCAGTCGTAATTACCAGTGTATTTGAATCCAATTTTAACATTAGCTTGTCCACCAATTTGTGCAGATAAGTTTACTTGAACGGTAGCAGGATTGGTAGTATTCGTGTTTACTGTCATTCCAGCATTTACTTCAATTTCATTCCAAGTAGTTCCACCATCAATACTATATACTACATAAGTAGATTCAGCATATCTTCTGTGTGATTGTTGGAAGTTAATAACAACTAAAGGTTGTGTTGACAAGTTGATACTTGCTGTAGTAACAATCTTTGCATTTTGGATTCCTGCTGCACCAGCAGCATCTGAATTGATTAATGCGTAACCGTTAGCAGCAGAGGTAAATGCAGCTGGAGTTAATGCAGCAACCGGGATGGCAGTTAAGTTGGTAGTAATTGCCCAATCTCCACTTGTGTGAGCGGGAGTACCATTAGGATCATTAGAAGTTGTCCAATCCGAAGCAGTAGAAAAATCATTCGACCAAATGGTAATTCCTTTTGATTCTGTAATGATTTCTGTTTTAGATTTCTCATCTAAAAGTTGGTATTTCTTACCATTCATTGGGCTAGTAGTCGTTTTTTGACCAAAAACTAATCCAGTTGCAAGAATACCGAATAAACAAACGTACATTTTTTTCATAACAATAGTTTAATTGATTTTCAAAGCGAAGATAATATAAACATATTCAAATAACAAGAATTTAATACTTAATGTGTTCTATGGAAAAGATAATTGGCTAATTCAATAAAATTATTTTTATTACCTGAAGTCTCTATTGATTCTAAATTTGCAATTGCTTTTTGTAAATAATCTTCTTGTAATGCGCTGCATTGATTTAATATATCCCAACTGATGAAGAGGTCTTGCGCTTGTTTAATTTTTTCTTTAGGGTCTTGAATTAATTTAATTTTCTCGAAAGCATCGTTTTTATCCTTTATTCCCCTTTCTTGAGCGAGTATTGACAATATGGTTTTCTTCTGTGCTAAGATATCTCCTCCAACTTGCTTACCAACCAATTCTGGATCTCCAAATAAATCTAATATATCATCTTGAATTTGAAATGCCATCCCTAAATTTATTCCAAAGTTGTATAGTAGTTTTTGATTTTTTTGATTTGTCCCACTGCAGATGCCTCCAAATTGTAATGCACATCCTAATAATACGGAAGTCTTAAGTCGAATCATCTCTAAATATTCTTCTGTCCCAACATTTTCTTTGGATTCAAAATCCATATCATATTGTTGACCTTCACATACTTCAACAGCAGTTCGGTTGAAAAGTTCAAGCAGTTGGGGTAGGTGTTCAGCATCTTGTTTAGCAAGGGATTGAATTGCTTTAACAAACATAACATCGCCAGCAAGTATTGCAATATTGGTATTGTATTTTTCATGAACGGTTTCTTTGCCTCTTCTCAACGGTGCTTGATCCATGATGTCATCATGAAGCAAAGTGAAATTATGGAATAGTTCAATTGATAACGCGGCGTCTTTTACTTTATCAGGATTATTTCCAAACAATTCAGCCGCCATAAGGGTTAAAACTGGCCTAATTCTCTTTCCGCCAATATTTAAGAAGTAGCGGAGTGGGTTGTATAGGTTACTTGGGTTTTCAGGTAATTGGATACGCTCCAATTCACTTTCAATGTATAAGGTGTGTTCTTTTAAAAATTTCATTTTCGTTTGATCAGATTCAATAAATAGTTCCCATAACCACTTTTTATTAGAGGTTCCGCAATAGTTTTTAGTTGTTCCTTAGTTATGAATCCATTTCGATAAGCTACTTCTTCAATGCATCCAATTTTTAATCCTTGTCTTTCCTCAATCACTTGAACAAATTGTCCTGCTTGCATTAAAGAAGCAAAGGTCCCAGTGTCTAACCAAGCAGTGCCTCTATCTAATACAGCTACTTTTAATTTCCCCATTTTTAGATACGCAGCATTTATATCTGTTATTTCATATTCTCCCCTTGCTGAAGGCGCTAAATTTTTAGCGATCTCTATCACTGAGTTATCATAAAAGTACAATCCTGGAACTGCATAATTTGATTTTGGATTCTTAGGTTTTTCTTCTATTGATATTGCTTTCATTTCTGCATCAAACGACACTACACCATATCTTTCCGGATCACTTACATGGTAGGCATATACAACTCCACCTGTAGGATTGTTGTTTTCCTTAAGTAAGGCGTCCATACCAACACCATAAAAAATATTATCACCGAGTACTAATGCTACTTTGTCTTTTCCAATAAAGTCAGCACCTATTACAAATGCTTGAGCTAGTCCGTTCGGAACTTCTTGAACTGCATAAGAAAATGAGCATCCTAAGGCACTTCCATCGCCTAATAATTTCTCAAATTGAGGAAGATCATGAGGAGTGGAAATGATTAGAATTTCTCGAATTCCAGCACTCATAAGTATGGATAGTGGGTAATAGATCATTGGCTTATCATAGATAGGCATCAGCTGTTTACTCACTGCAAGTGTCAGTGGATGTAAGCGTGTTCCTGATCCTCCGGCTAGAATTATTCCTTTCATTTTTTTCGTTTAATTGTAGTTACAACCACCTAAATAAATCTTCAAAAACTCTTTTTCCCCATGGGGTATTGGCATATTCTTTTTCAATCTTAGTCTTAAATTCAAGCATACTATACACTTTGTTTTTCCCATAGGAAGGTGTAATTTGTGTTGGATCTAATTCGGATAACATTTCTACTTTTTTGGCAAAATAAATAACACCCCCATATTCGGTAGCAATTCCAAGAATAACGCCTGGTAGTCCACCAAACCCTTCCGGTCCAACAGAAGGAATAAGCGCACTGGTATACCATGCATAGATTCTAGTAGAATCATTTTTTTGATAGATTGCTTTTCTGCAATTGTAGCCACTTATATCTCTTTTGCTATCCGTAATTTGCCATTTTCTTTCTGCTAAAGAATCGCCGATGTAAACATTTTGACCGAATAATGATAAAATAGACAATTGTTTTTCCCTCTTGATAAACTGATAATATTGATTTTTCGTAGTCATCCATGACATTTCATCAGGCGCATTAGAGGGCACTGGGTTGAAATAAGAAATGGTATCATTGAAGTACAAAATAAATTCTTCCGTTTTTATTTTATTGTCCTCGTTGACAAATCTCTTCATCCGCGGATCATTGAACCGTTTCATTAAATTGGTCCGTCTTTCATAGGTAATCTTTCCAGTGGAGTAGGTTTGACCCCAAGAAATAGATTGCGAAATAAAGAGCAGAATAAAAAGGAGTCGCTTAATGCCAACCATTGAAATCATCTTCTTTAGTTTTATTATTATTGAATTTGTAAGTAAGTTTTACCAAGAAATATCTTGAAATAATTTTGGTGAAATTATCAGTGATGACATTTCCATTTAATTGTCGCTGTACATTAATATTTTGATTTAAAATATCATTGGCAGTAAGTGCCAAAATAATATTTCTATTCGATGAAAAGGAGCGACTGATTTCTGCATTAATAATAAATAAGTTTTTATTGTAACCATTGGCACGCTGAGAATTAATCGAGTAAGTAGCGTCCCATTTTATAATGAAGTTTTGTGGTAAAGTCCATTTAAAGTCAATACTATATTTCTGAGAGGAATAAGGTGTACTTGAGGCGGATGATAAGGAACTCACTGGACTGTTAAAACTATAGAATTGACTGAAAGTAATTTCTAAAGAATCTAATTTTATCTCAACATCTAATCCACCACTAAGCGCTGTGTTTTGGGTAACGTTTGCTTGATTATTTACCAAGTTGGTATATCTATTGTAGGAAGCATTCATATTAGGATTAAACTCTAATTTTCTGTTTAAAACTGGATATCCACACCCGGCGAAAACATTTGCAAAAATATTTCCATCAACATTGATGGTTTGTGATGTGGTTTGACCAATGGTATTATAAGTAGTAGAAGTCGCAAAGGCATTGTTTGTTAAACTAGCATTCATTCCAGACCAAATATACCTTCCCGACATGGCTTGCCAGGAGTTAAAATTAAAGCGCAAGTTGTGTACATAGTTGGGCTTTAAATTAGGATTTCCTTGTTTGATTCTATTTGGGTTGGTATTGTCGGGCACAGGTTGTAAATCGGTAATAGAGGGTTGACTTGAATTGGTGGTATAATTAAATTCAAGTCTTTTACTCATGCTTGGTTTAAATTGGTAGCTAAATCGAGGAAGTAGATTGGCGATAGATTGATGAATTATTGTATCCGTAACTAAGTTGTGATTATCAATATTAATGGACCTCAATCCTAATCCACCCGAAACTCTATGCGCACTCGCCTCATAAATAAGAATAGCCGTTCCTTTATGCTGAATCCTAGAATTGTCAAATTGGTTGGTTAAATAAAAGACATTTTCTGAATAGTTACCATCTAGTCCTCGGTTAAAAGTCTGTTTGTCTTGTTTTGATCCTCCAAGTTCAAACAGGTATTCAATCTGTGCTTTCCAATTTTTAGTGATGGGTTCCGTGTAAGTGAGAATTCCATAATGGTTGTAGGTGGAATTATTGTTTATTTTCTTTTGATCAATAGTAAGGGTATCATTGCTGAAATAAGAATTAGTAGCTAAGTTTCCATCACTTTTATTTGAAACTGTATTCACGATATATTTTAATTCAATTTCCCGAACTGGTTTTTTAAATCTTCTTCTCAATGTAGCTTCATTTCTTAAAGTGGTCCCTTTCGAAATATTAGTATTGTTTATTTGCGTCTCGAAGGTTTGAACCAGATCCTCACCAAGATATTTAGCGACACTATAATTATTGGTATTGGCTGCATCGAGTTGAACACTAGGTTTAAGTTCAAAATAAGTCAGTGAATCCAGGTTACTGCTTATGTTAGCATTGATGCGATGCGATTGATTGATGGATTGATTGTAGGACGAATCTTTAGTGTAATAACTTGAATCAGCCAAGAAATATTGAGACAAGCTACTTTGAGCTGCTTTAAGTCTATTGTCATAATAGGAATAATTCAATCCAACTTTTCCTGTTTTCCCGAATCGATCACTATAATACAATCCAGCTTTTAATGTCTGTGGAACACCGCTTGTATTTTTTTGTGAACTTTGATCCCACATGCTCATCCCACTATTATCTCTTTCGTTTTCTAAGCCGAATTTACTCATGTCTCCCCATCCAAAATTTGATCTTGGTGTGTTGGATCCTAAGGCAAAAACTGATATTTTTTGTTTTTTGTTGAATTTATTAAAAAGCAATTCGCTCTCATAAAAGCCATTTTTACTGATTAATCCAAGATCAGAAGCGCCAGAAATCTTTCCGAAATATCCTTTTTTCGCACTGTCTTTTAATTTTAAGTCCATGACTTGGATTTTCTCGTCTTCTCCTATCTTTCCGTTTTCATTTTTCTTTTCATATACTTGTACTGATGCAATACCTTTTGCTCCAAGGTTTTTTGTTGCAATGGTTGGGTCTGTACCAAAAAACTCATCTCCATCTACAAGTACTTGGCTAATTTCTCTTCCTTGTGAAGTTATCTTTCCTTGATCATCAATTTTAATTCCAGGAAGTTTTTTTAATAAGTCTTCAACAACTGCATTTTCAGCAACCTTAAAGGAATCGGCTACATAAACTAATGTATCTCCATTATAATATATAGGATTCTTATTGGCATAAATCATCACTTCTTCAAATTCTTTGGTCTTGAATCCCAATCGAATACCCTTTAAATCAAGGGTTGCGTTAGATGCATTTCCGAAGATGTAAATGGTTCTAGTATCATAACTAGGGTGTTCAATTAAAAGAGAAAAAGTGTCCAATACAAAACCTCCAATTTCGAAGGTGCCATCATCTTTACTATGGGTGAATTTCAGTAATAGCGAATCTTTAATTCTTACTGCAGTAATACTCGCATTCTTAATGGGGGTGTTTCCACTTGTGTCATAAATGATTCCATGTAATTGCATCTTTTGTGCAAAAACCTGGGCTGTTGAACCCAGTATCAGGAAGGTGAGAAGTAGCAATAAGAATTTGATTTTTTTCATGTTTTGTATGGGTAGAAATTTTATCATTTTTCAGGAACTATTTTTATTTCAAGTAAGCCTTGGTAGGTAAATCCATTGGATTCTTTTACTTCGGTAAAGCTCACATTTAACAAGGTTTGTAGTGCATTGTCGCCTTTATTTTTTAATTCTTTAATTAACTTATTTTCAGGGTCATAGGCAATCGCAGAATTATAATATTTCGTGCCTACAATGATGAATTGTTTCGAAGCAGCATCCATAAAACCTTGTAATCGAGTTGCGTATGGGCCTTTTTGATTTAAAATTTCCATAGCATTCAAGACGCTAAAGTTCTTTTTTTCAGTACTCGTAAATGGTAATTCTAATAATTTTTCTTCATTGTCACTTTGTCGTTTACAGGAATAAATTACAGCTCCATTTTTATCAAAATAAGACTTTGTGTCCATGCAAAAGCTAGTTTTTTCTGAAAAATGAACAAAGTGTCTATTGGCACATATCATTCCTTTGGGTCCAAAGTAATAACTTATTGTCTCTGCTTGTCCATTGGGATAGGTAGTTTCTTGCTGCAATTTGATAATGTCTCCATTTTGATTTCCAAATCCAGAGACCTTTTTACTGACTCCTAAATCATTTGCATAATTCAAACTACCGAATGCTAAGGGATGTTCAGCTGAATCTAGAAAATTAACAGCTTTATCAAATTTTTCTTGACCATTAAAAGCGGGAATGTCTTTTTGTGTGGTTGGAATGTCTGTGCTTGGGTCGAGTAGGGTTTCATCTTTGTTGGTACAAGCACTTGACAAAATAACCAATAAAAATAATAAATAAGATATTCGACGCATATTTTAATTTTGATAATAAATTTTATTACGGCTTTTGGGCTCTAAAGTTACCCATATTTTTGTTTGAATTTTCGTGCTTTAATTTTGAGTGTAAAAGTACGCTCACTCATTTGAAAAATCAAGGAATTTATTCTCAATTTAAGTTAACATTTCGTGCGAGATCTATCTTTAATTACGTCCTATAATAAGATTGTTTATTCTCTTCCTTACCTTTGCACAATGACAAAAGCACTTGGAATAGATTTTGGGATGAAAAGAACAGGTCTTGCAATAACTGATGATCATCGGATCATAGCAAGTCCGCTTACTGCAGTTGCTACGGATGTTCTTATGACTTATCTAATTCAGCTTTTTACTAAAAATAAAATTTCTACCATTGTTTTAGGTTTTCCTACTTCAGTTGACGGAACAGATACTCATATTACTGAAAATGTAAGATTATTAAAAGAAGCACTTGAGAAACAATTCGTTGGCACCGAGGTGATTTTACAAGACGAACGCTATACTTCTCAAAGAGCCATGCAAGTTATTCATCAAGGGGGAAAAGCCAAGCACAAAAAGGATAAGGGGCTAGTCGATACTATTAGCGCAACTTTAATTCTACAAGATTACCTTGCTGGTGTGTGATTTTAAATATCTATGCTTAATTTTGTCTTTTAAAAAAGTAAACAATGATTTTGCCAATTGTCGCTTATGGCGATCCGGTTTTAAAAAAGGTAGCCACTGAAATTGAGGCTAATTATCCCGAATTGACAACCCTAATTGCTAACATGTTTGAAACCATGTATAAAGCTAAAGGGGTAGGATTAGCTGCTCCACAAATTGGATTAGGTATTCGTTTGTTTATAGTTGATGGAGCTCCTTTTGCTGATGAGGAAGGGGAAGAGCCTGATCCAAAAGCTGCAGGAATTGAAAATTTTAAAAAGGTAATCATTAATCCAATTATTGAGGAAGAAACAGGTGATATGTGGTCCTTTCAAGAAGGATGTTTATCTATACCTAAAATTCGTGAAAATGTATACCGTCGCGATACCATATTGCTCACCTATTATGATGAAAATTGGAATTTTCATGAGGAGAAGTTTGACGGGTATGCTGCACGGATTATTCAACATGAATATGATCATTTGGAAGGGGTGCTGTTTACTGATAAATTAACGCCTCTAAAAAAGAAATTGCTTCAAAAAAGATTATCAAATATCTCGATAGGTGCTATTGAGGTAGATTATAAAATGAAATTTAATACGAATAAGAAATCTAAACTATTATGAAACAATTAATTTATTACAGCTTTCTTTCTTTAGTGATGTTTTTAGCAGCTTGTAATGCTTCTGATACAGCCAATTCAAAAGATCATGAAGCATTGATAAAATCAATAACAGATATGGAGGATTCCATTATGTCTCTTCAACGAGATCCAGCTCAAGCAAATAAAATTCCAAGCTTGACAAATATTGAATTAATAAATCGCTTGGTAGCATTTTATCACGCGTATCCAAAAGAAGATTATGCTGCAACTTGTTTGATGAAAGTGCATATTAAATATTCTGATTTAAATGCGCACCAGAAGGCACTTGCTTATGGGGATACTTTACTTAATTCTTTTCCGAAATTTAAGAATCGTGATTTTATTATTGAAAGTATGGCTTCAACTTATGATATAATGATAACTCCTAGAGATACTGCACAAATTCGAAAATATTACAATCTATTGCTAAAAGAACCTACAATAACACAGGAGAAAAGAAAGGATGTATTGGCGCGTTTAAAGCATATAGACATGACATTATTTGAATATATTGACTTTCAATCTGCCCCACTTTCAAGATAGTATAGAAATTCTTCGCTGTTAATGTTATGTTAATTTTTTTATTGTCGAAAATTTGAATGTACATTTGATAAAAAAAACACAACTATGAAAAAATTATTTTTAAGCTTTAGCTTGTTGTTTGTTGCTTCATTAGCGATGAACACTGTATCTGCTCAAATTGATAAAGGAGCAAAAATCGAATTCTCTAAAGAAGTTCATGATTATGGAAACATCAAATATGATGGTGATCCTTATTGTTCATTTGAATTTAAAAACACGGGTAATGAGCCATTGATTATTTCAAATGCTAAAGGTTCATGTGGATGTACAGTACCTGAGTGGCCGAAAGAACCAATTGCTCCAGGAGCAAAAGGAGCTATTCGTGTGAAGTATGACACCAAGCGTCCAGGCCCTATCAATAAAAGCGTAACTATTACTTCTAATGCTATCAATAGCCCAGATATGATTATTCGTATTAAAGGTGAAGTTGGTCCAGCTCCAGAAGGTGGTGCTCCAGTGAATACATCAGGTGCTCCAACAGGAAACTAATCAATATTTAATAATACTGAAGGTCGTTTGAAAAAACGGCCTTTTTTATTGCTCAAAAAATTGCCAGATAGGATCTTGTGGTACAGGAGCAATTACCGTAATCGGTTCTTGATTGGTAGGATGGTTAAAAGACAACTCTCTTGCATGCAAGCAAATCGATCCATCAGGATTAGAACGCTTAGCACCATATTTTAAATCTCCTTTAATAATACATCCAATGCTTGACAATTGTGCTCGGATTTGGTGGTGTCTGCCCGTTTCTAAATGTACTTCTAAAAGGTGATAATTATCTGAAGATTTAATCCATCGATACGATAATTTTGCTTCCTTAGCACCAAGAGTTTTTGCCGTAGAAATATAACTTTTGTTTTGCTTTTCATTCTTTTTCAAGTAGTGAACAAGTTTACCATTTTTTTCAGTAGGTAATTTATCTACAATCGCCCAATACACTTTATGCGTATCCTTTTCTCTAAATTGAGCATTCAAGCGTTCTAAACCTTTGCTTGTTTTTGCAAAAACTACAGCACCGCTTGTTGGTCGGTCTAATCGGTGAATTACCCCACAGAAAACATTACCCGGCTTGTTGTATTTTTCCTTTAAATATGCTTTTATTGCATCCGGAAGTGTTGCGTCTCCCGTCTTATCCCCTTGAACAATTTCTGAGGGCATTTTATTTACCACGATTACATGGTTGTCTTCGTACAGTATATTTTCAGGCTTCAAGTGGCGCTTTGTTAGAGGAGTTTTTGGAATTGTATATATAGTTCATTATTGCAGCTAAAGCTGTAAATAAAACAAAGAAAATGATCAATAAGGTAAGCCATAGTGGAAATTTACCCAAGCCATCTCCCTGTGCATAGGAATGTAGTCCGACCAACATGAAATTGACCCCGAAAAAGGTGAATAAGATCGCTGAATATCCCCAAAAAGAGACCACATTAAAAACGAATTTACTTTTTAATCCAGGAATGTAGCGCAAATGCAGAATGATCGCATAAACCAATACGGAGACTAATGCCCAAGTTTCTTTTGGATCCCATCCCCAATATCTTCCCCAAGACTCATTGGCCCAAACACCGCCTAAAAATGTCCCTACGGTTAACATAAAGACTCCAATTGTCATGGTCATTTCTGAAATGTAAGTTAATTCTGAAATGTTTCGTGTTACTACTTTACCATTGGTGTCCCCTCTAAAAATATATAGAACAAGGTTCAGTAAGCCTAAAATACAGGCCAAGCCCAAAAACCCATAACTTCCTGTAATTATTGCAACATGAATCATGAGCCAATATGATTTTAATACAGGTACTAATGGCGTGATTTGTGGATTTAATAAATTCATTTCACTCACTATGATCATCATTGCCGCTAATATTGCCGTACCTGGTAATACAATTTCGTTCTTTTTAGAAAAAAGAAAACCTGCAAGCATCGTTACCCATGCAATGAAAATCACCGCTTCATAACCATTACTCCAAGGTGCGTGACCAGAAATATACCATCTCATGCCAAGTCCTGCACCATGGTAAATAAAGATTAATAATAAGAGGTAGAAAAACGCCTTTCTAATGACAGCAATAGTCTTTGTGATTTTAGATCCAATTTTAAAAAACACAGACAAGTAAAAGATAAGTAATAGAAAAATTCCAGAATAAAGATAAACCTTCCAGGTATTCTTAAATATTTCCATCTTGTTATAGCTGATCTCTATCTTCACCTTCCCTTCACTTGGCACCACAGCTGCTCCAGCGGTTCTTTGGAATTTTTTGATTTGAATTAGTAAATCTTGTGCTGCGCCATAGGAGCCAGTTTTAGCAGCCTGATCAATTGCTGAAAGATATTGCAAGGTTTGAGGTGATGAAACGGAATCAACTTTCATCAATTCCATATCCATTGGAATGAACCATTTATTGTTCTTGTCGCCAGTTTTTGGGATAATTCGCATGTATTGCCAGGTAAAAATCAAATTCATTACCTCGAATCTATCAATCAATATGATTAATTTCTTATCAAATTCATCTCTCTTAGATTCTAATTTTTGATGCGCTACCTTATATTCTTTTAGCCATTTAAAATTTCCATCTTTACTTGTTAAATCAATGGTACTAGCGTAAGGCTCTAATTTCAAACGTTCTCTTAATGCACTTGGGATTGAAATAACTTTTTCATTCATCCAATGGTTAGGATACATGTGCATGCTAATAACTGTCTGAACAGCATTGTAATCATTGTATGTCTTTCCTCCATGAACTTTTCTCAACAATTCATCACACAAGGAATGAAAAGGCACAATGCGTCCTTCATAGTTTTGGATGAGAAGGGAAGCGAGTTCTTCGGAATGCTCTTTATTAATAATGCGATAAATAGCATTGGTTTTGCTTTCACTAGTGTGATTATGCTCTTGAGCATAACCAGTAAAAGACAAGGTGAATAGCGCAATAAATATCCCGATTTTTTCGCGTTGACTTTTTAGAATATTTAATTTGTTATTCAAATCTTTAAATCTTCCTGTTCTGGAGAAAAGTGACAATACCATTCCAATCCCCATGAGTAAATAACCTAAATAGGTAATATTGGTTCCTAACCAATCATGATTCACACTCAATCTTGTACCTTCTTCGTTTTCTGGTGTTTGTGGATTGTCTAAGTCGTAGCTAGATTGAAAAAATCGGAACCCACTATAATCTGTAACATTATTCATAAAAACTTTGCGATCGCTGGTGTAATTCTTTTTCTTATCGATAATTCTAATTTCACTTTCAAATGAGGATGGAGATTCCGATCCAGGATAAGTTTTCAAGGTAAAGCTTTTACATCCTACAGCGAAGGGTAAAGGCATTCTAATAGCACCATATTCTAATTGCACTAATAGTCCGTCAAAAGAAATTCTTTTCGGTTCAGGAAGCACTCCCATTCCTCCCTCTAACTGAACTATTTTTGATTTTTTACCATATTTAACTTCAACTGTTAGATAATCAGCACCCTTATTTTTGATTCCAGTTTCATAAAGTGTTTTACTTGCATGCTGAATGACCTGTTTTACAACAAATTGCTCTTGACCAGACTGATACAAAGTTCTGGTTTTCAATGGCTCCCATCTGTTTAATGCAACCTGTGTATAAGCACTATCTGGAATAGCCGCTCCAGTTTGTCTTGCCTTTTGCATCTCTGTCATGGCCAAATAACGCAAGGGAATATTTGTCTTTATTAAAAAATCCCTGCCGTTTTTTTTAATCTTAACGCCAGACTGATTCAATTCAGCATTGTAGGCAATAGGAATCGATCCGGCCATAAAAATTTCCTTTTCTCCTACATAATTGGACTTCATACCACCCACTACGATATCTAAAACAGCACCTTTCTCTTCCTTGTCTATAATAACGGTATCTATTGCTCTACTTTTAAAATCAACATAATTGATTTCAATTACCTTATTTCCAAAAGCCATTTCGTGTTCAAAATTATTATTGGCAACTGGCGACATAAAATGAGTGTATACTTCTGTTTGGTCTTTTTTACCATCACTTGCATAGACCAATAAATGAGGATCGCCGGTGAGAATATAATCTACAGCAGTACCTTCTCTAATAATCATTTGACCTTCGTAACCATAATATCGAGTAATTGCTGCTCCAATCATAATGATTAAAAAGGCAAGGTGAAAACTAAACATTGCTATTTTTTCTTTTTGCCACATGCGATATTTGATAATATTGGAAATCAATCCAAAGCACAAATAAACCAGTAAAAGCGTAAACCATGTTGCATTATAAACAAAGATTCTTGCCGTTTGAATGCCATAAATTGACTCTAAAAAAGTTGCTGTTCCAATTGCAATCAGAAAAACAAAGAGTCCCATTGCAATATAGCGCATTGCAAATATTTGTTTAAAAAGGCGATCCATCATATCCAATTTTTATAGTGCAAAAATAAGCATTGCAATGGGGATAAAAGGAATTATATTTGTTTTTTATAGTTTATTGGCCTGAAAATGACACCGTATTTTTTAAGTTTCTATTTCTTTATTTTTTTCATCAATGGATTGATGGGACAAATCTTAAAAATCGACTCTGTTCGTATGCAAAATACACAGGTTAGATCTGGAACTTTGCGCACTTTCCAAGCTCAAAAAAATGGAAGTACAAGAAATGTCGACATTTGGTTTCCTGAAGAATATTCAAGTGTACAGAATTATGATGTTGTATATATGCATGATGGTCAAATGCTTTTTGATTCTGCCGCAACTTGGAATCATCAAGAATGGCGCGTAGATGAGGTCTCAAGCAGTTTAATTCAGGATAAAAAAGTTCAAGGCTTTATCGTTGTTGGAATTTGGAATGACCCTGTTAATAGGTATGCAGAGTTTTTTCCTGAAGCGATTTATTCTCATTTAGACACTTCATTTTCAGGCTTTTTTAAGCGAAATTTATGGAACGAAAAGTTAAGAGCTGATTCTTATCTTCAATGGATTGTAGATACCCTCATACCCTCTGTTCAGAAAGAAGTATCGTGTAAAGAAGGCATGCAACATACTTTTATGATGGGTTCGAGTATGGGAGCTGTGATTTCTTTGTATGGAATGTGTGAATATCCAGATGTTTTCGGAGGCGTTGCTTGCTTATCATTCCATGGTCCCATGGTGAATAGCAATATGCTTCAAGAGAATCACTTAAATAAAATTATGATTCCGTTTGTCAATTATCTAAAGCTTAAGCTTCCATCTCAGCGTGATCACTTTATATACATAGATCGTGGGGGAAAAGATTTGGACAGTTGGTATCCACCTTACCATAAAGTCTTATTGAATTATTTATCAAAAAAGTACAATAATCGTCACTTGGTTTCAAAAGTTTTCGAAGAGTCTGGTCACAATGAAAAGGATTGGTCCAAGCGTTTGTCTATTCCACTGGGTTATTTATTGAGGTAAATAGCTAAAAAAAAACCACCGATCATAGATCGATGGCTCTTTATATAGTGCCGTCTCTAACTATCCGATCGGATCGGGAAGGAAGAAACGAGAAAGGGCTCGAAAGCCCTATAGTCTTACATCATACCAGGCATTCCACCTCCCATGCCACCCATTGCAGCACCAGGATTGTTTTCTTCTGGTTGATCAGAAATAACACATTCAGTTGTTAATAGCATAGCAGCAATTGAAGCTGCATTTTCTACTGCAATACGCGTAACTTTGGTAGGGTCAATTACGCCTGCTTTGTATAAGTTTTCATATTTTTCAGTTCTTGCATTGTAACCGAAATCATCTTTTCCTTCTTTTACTTTCTGAACAATTACGGCTCCTTCACCACCTGCATTGGCAATAATTTGTCTTAACGGTTCTTCAGCCGCTCTTCTCACAATTGCAATTCCAGTCATTTCATCGTCATTCAATCCTTTAAGTTTGTCTAAAGTTTCAATCGCACGAATTAAAGCAACACCACCACCAGGAACAATTCCTTCTTCGACAGCAGCGCGTGTTGCCGCCAAAGCATCATCAACTCTGTCCTTTTTCTCTTTCATTTCCATTTCTGTTGGCGCACCAACATATAAAACAGCTACTCCGCCTGCAAGTTTTGCTAAGCGTTCTTGTAATTTTTCTTTATCATAATCTGAACTACTTGCTTCTATCTGAGCACGAATTTGTGCAACTCGAGATTTAATATCTGCTTTGGTTCCTTTGCCATTGATTATAGTAGTATTGTCTTTATCTATTTCAATTTTTTGAGCAGTACCCAACATATCCATAGTTACATTTTCTAAGATCATCCCGCGTTCTTCAGAAATTACTTGTCCACCTGTTAAGATGGCTAAATCTTCTAACATCGCTTTTCTTCGATCACCAAAACCAGGCGCTTTAACAGCAGCAACTTTTAAAGATCCACGAAGTCTGTTGACTACTAAAGTCCCTAATGCCTCGCCATCAACGTCTTCTGCGATAATAAGCAAACCTTTCCCAGCTTGAACTACTGGCTCTAAAATTGGAAGCAATTCTTTCATGCTTGAAATCTTTTTCTCGCAAATAAGAATTAATGGATTTTCCATTTCAGTAATCATTTTATCAGCATTGGTAACAAAGTAAGGAGATAAATACCCTCTGTCAAATTGCATACCTTCAACAGTTTTCATTTCTGTCTCTGTTCCTTTTGCTTCTTCAACTGTAATTACACCGTCATTACCTACCACCTTCATTGCTTGAGCAATTAGTTTTCCTATTGCTTCATCATTATTGGCTGATATCGTAGCAATTTGTTGAATTTTACTATTGTCTGAACCAACTTCTTGGGATATTTTTTTAAGGTTTTTAACTACCTCAGCAACTGCTTTATCGATACCTCTTTTCAAATCCATTGGATTTGCTCCTGCGGCAACATTTTTTAAACCTGCAGTAATAATTGCTTGCGCTAAAACAGTAGCAGTTGTGGTTCCGTCTCCAGCAATATCTGCAGTTTTAGACGCAACTTCTTTTACCATCTGAGCCCCCATATTTTCAACAGGATCTTTTAATTCTATTTCCTTAGCAACAGTAACACCATCTTTCGTTACATGTGGTGCGCCAAATTTCTTGCTAATTACAACATTTCTTCCTTTCGGACCTAAGGTTACTTTAACAGCATTTGCTAATGCATCAACACCTGTTTTTAATTTTTCTCTTGCCTCAACATCAAATAATATGTCCTTTGCCATTTTTTTCTTTTTTAAAATATACCGTAAATATCAGATTCTCTCATAATCAAGAAGGTCTTACCTTCAATTTTTATTTCTGTTCCAGAATATTGCCCGAATAGAACTGTATCACCAACCTTAACACTCATCGGCTCGTCTATTTTACCCTGTCCTGCGGCAATAATAATACCTTTTAATGGTTTTTCTTTTGCTGTATCTGGAATGAAAATTCCACTAGCTGTTTTTTGTTCTGCTGGCGCTGGTTCTATTAGAACTCTATCCGCCAAAGGTTTAAAATTTATTGACATATATAATTATTTATTCTTTAGTGAATTGGAAACAACGAATTTTGTACCAAATTAATTCGTACGACAAAAATGCATCTTTTTAACTTGACTTAAAATAAAAATGTCAGTATGCGTGACATACTGACATTTAAAATACTTGTTATGTCAAGGAAAATTGTGTTGGATTATTTTTTCCCTCCGTTATTCTGATCTTGTGGATTCTGACCTTGTGGATTTTTTTCTTGACCTTGTTGTGTTCCTTGTTTTTGCGTATCAACAATTGCTTTTGGTTGACGCATGGTAATCACAATACTTGCAACTACAATTATTCCTGCTAAAGACCAGGTCAGTTTATCTATAAATTCATTTGTTTTTTTTACACCACCCAATTGAGAAGCGGATCCAAAGTCTGTACTTAATCCTCCACCCTTAGGGTTTTGAACAAAAATCACTAAGGTTAACAATACACTAGCGATGATAATTAAAATTGATAACAGGATGTCCATCTTCTATTTATTTAGGTTTTTTGTAATATTTCTTATTTGGGATGCAAAGAAACTCTTTTTTTCGGGAAATATCAAAATTAATTGCTCGTAAACTGATATTGCCTTAGGATAATTTCCTTGAAGGACAAATATTTTAGCTAATGTTTCACTAACTGGAGTGCGATTTTCATCAATACTCTCTTTTGCTTTTTTAATTGGAGAGAAAAATTCTCGTTTCGGTTTTTCAACAAGATCAAGCGAAGGTTTTTTTATTTCCACTGTGTTCCCAGATGTAATACTTCCAGAATTTAACCATTCTAGGAATGATTTTTCTTTCGAAATATCTATACTATTGATTTCAACTTCTTCTGTTGTTTGATTTTTGGTTATCTCTTCCTCAATTTTTTCCTTTTTGAGGAGAAGTACCTCATCTTCTAAAAGTTCTTTTGTGAATTGGGCGGCTGCTACACTGGTATTGATTAAGGTTGAAATGGCATCTTCAGTTTCAATTTCTGTCTTGGATGGAATGATTGTTTCAATTATTTGCTCCTCAAATGTCTCTACTTCTGCTGAAGTTGCTTCTTCCTCCTTTTCTTCTATTGTTTCTATTGCCTCTTCAATGGGCTCTTTTAATAATTGATAAAGAATAAATCGATTCGAAATTTTGAAAGCATGTTGTCGTAATTCTTCTTCTAACTGAATATGACCATTGGCCTTTAATCCTTTTAAATAGGTCAGCGCAAAAGACGAAGCATAAGGATAAATGGAAATCAATTCTTTAAATTCTAAAGTCAATTTATCGTCAAGTGTTTCACTCGAGAAAAGGTGTAAATTGATGTTGGATTTATTCAGCATTACCAATTACTCATTAATTTATTAATCACATCTTGAACCACTTGTTCACTTATGGTATTCAACAACTCAGCTTCAACCTCTGATAAATTTGTTTTTGAATCAAAATCAGCAAATCTTGTACTGTTCAGTGTAAAGGTTTCTTCTTTTGGTTGGTCTGCATTTATTGTAAATAATATACTTATCGTTAATCTATTTTTGGAAGCATTGTCACCGCTTTGTATTGCAATCGGATTAACTTGGTAGCTATTGATAACTCCTTCAATCTTAAGTTCTGCCAGTTCTTTTTTAGTAGCTAAACTTAGGCGGGTATTGTTTTGAATTCCATCTTTAATTCTTTCAGACATTTGTGCACCAAAATATAATGGACAATTGGGGGCGTTTATATTCAAAGTAGTTAAATGAAATGATTGCCATTCTGAGGGCATTCCACCAGTGTCTTTAAATCCAACACTACTTGGCCAGCAAGAAGTTAGCATTGAAATCAAACCTAAAACAATTAGATGCTTCATAAATCTATGAGATTATATTCTTTAATCTTTCTGTATAAAGTGCGTTCAGAAATACCTAATTCACTTGCGGCATATTTTCTTTTTCCTCTATGTTTGTCCAGTGCTTTTTGAATTAGTTCTTTTTCTCTATCTTCTAAAGATAAGGATTCTTCAAACTCCACATGTGATTCGAAGGTATCATTGTTATGGATAAATCCAATATTAGGATCACTTTTTCCTACAGGAAGGATTCTTGATGAATGCGGTATAGGTTCATTAACATCTGAATACAGTCGATTAACAAGGTCTACTTGGTCAGAATTAAGATTTACATTTCCACCTTGCGAAAGTAATTCTACCACTAATTTTTTTAATTCCGTTAGATCCTTCTTCATTTCGAAGAGAAATTTGTACATAATTTCCCTTTCAGAAAAGGATTCATTGCTCTCCTCTTTAATTAACATGGGTGATTTCTCGCTCACTTTAGGTAAATAACTTGCAAGTAAATGGGCGTTAATCTCTCTTGTTGTTTCTATTACGGATAGTTGTTCAACCAAATTTTTTAATTGCCTGATGTTCCCTGGCCAAGCGTAATGAATTAATACTGCTACAGCATCATCGGTTAATTTTATTGCAGGCATTCTGTATTTATCTGCAAAATCTAAAGCGAACTTTCTGAATAGTAAATGAATATCTTCGTTCCGCTCCCGCAAAGCTGGCAATTGAATAGGAACAGTACTCAATCTGTAATATAAATCTTCTCTGAATTTCCCACTACTGATCGCCGCTTGCATATTTTCATTGGTAGCGGCAACAACTCTCACATTTGTTTTGATTGCTTTTGAAGCACCCACTCTGATAAATTCTCCTGTTTCCAGAACCCTCAATAAACGCACTTGTGTTTGCATGGGTAACTCAGCAATTTCATCAAGAAATATCGTGCCTCCATTAGCCACTTCAAAATATCCTTGGCGACTGCCATTGGCTCCAGTAAAAGACCCTTTTTCATGACCAAAAAGCTCTGAATCAATGGTTCCTTCAGGAATTGCTCCACAATTTACAGCAATATATTCACCGTGTTTCCGGGCACTTAAATGATGAATAACCTGAGGGATAATTTCTTTTCCTGTACCGCTTTCACCTGTAACCAAAACCGAGATGTCTGTAGGGGCAACTTGTATGGCAACTTCAATTGACCTGTCCAAAGCTGGAGCATTTCCAATTATTCCAAAACGTTGTTTGACCTGTTGAATGTTCATGTTTCTTTATTTACTGCTGCTTACAATTTCACCAAAAAGGGTTGCAGAGGTGCATTCTAATATTTTAACCATCACATATTGTCCTTTTGAATAATTTTCTTTTGGAAAAATTACCATTGCATTGCGACTCGTTCGTCCGCACAAATGATCTTCTGATCTTTTCGATGGTCCTTCAATCAACACTTTCTCCATTTTGCCGAGTTGATTTTGATTTGAAATCAATCCTTGAGCTTGTTGTTTAGCAATAATTTCTTCCAAACGTCGCCCCTTAACTTCTGGAAGGACATTATCTTGAAACCTTCTTTCTGCGAGTGTTTTTGGACGTTCAGAATACTTAAACATATAAGCATAGTCATATTGAACCAAATCCATTAAGCTTAAAGTATCTTGATGTTCTTCCTCTGTTTCATCGCAAAATCCAGTAATGATGTCTGTTGAGATGGCGCAATCTGGAAGTATATTTCTTATGGCCGCTATTCTATCTAAATACCATTCTCTCGTATAGGCTCTATTCATCCTGGCAAGCACCTCTGTGTTCCCCGATTGAACTGGAAGATGAATGTAATTACATATATTTTCATATTTTGCCATCGTTTCAATAACATCATTGGTCATGTCTTTCGGATGTGAAGTACTGAAACGAACGCGTAAATCTGGATTTACTTCAGCTACAAGTGCCAATAACTGCGCGAAATTGGTGGTAGCTTCATGCTCATTTTTTATTTCTCCTTTTGCACTGATATTCCAACGATAACTGTCTACATTTTGTCCAAGTAGCGTTACTTCTCTGTATCCTGCATTAAATAAATCTTTACACTCATCAACTATAGTCTTGGGATCCCTTGAACGTTCTCTACCCCTTGTGAAAGGCACTACACAAAACGAACACATATTATCACATCCTCTAGTTATAGTAACGAAAGCTGCGATTCCTCCTTGATCAAGACGAACAGGAGAAATGTCTGCATAGGTTTCATCTCTTGATAATAATACGTTTACAGCTTTTTGCCCAGTTCCCACTTCCTCAATCAAATTTGGTAAATCACGGTAGGAATCTGGACCAGCAACTAGATCAACTAGTTTTTCTTCTTCAAGTAATGATTTTTTAAGGCGCTCTGCCATGCAACCCAATATTCCAACCACTAAAGCTGGGTTTTTGTCTTTCCTTCTTTTAAATTCTGTTAAACGATTCCTAACTTTAGTTTCTGCATTTTCTCTGATAGAACAAGTGTTGATGAATACAACATCTGCTTCATCCGCATCTCTTGTAGTTTCATACCCTTCTTTTAAAAGAATTGACGCAACTACTTCACTATCCGAAAAGTTCATTTGACAACCGTAACTTTCTAAATATAATTTTTTTGTGGACCTATTCACTAGCGTATTTGCTATGATAGTCGCTTCTCCTTGACGATTTTCATCGTGTATATCTCCTTCTAATTTCATTGTTTTGCAGGCGTTTTCAAGTACAAAATTAGTGAAATAGAAAGTGGTGTCAAAATGTCAGCGTTAAAAAATGTCAATTTGGCTGAATATTATTTTTATTTTAATTTTTTTTATTCAAAAATTATCTTTAACCATAGGTTAAGGGAGTAGCTAAAAAAAATATCTCGAATATACAATGGTGCGTTGCATTGAATTCATACTACATTTGTATCGTAAAATTGTGAATGATGGCAAAAAATCTTGTAATTGTTGAGTCCCCTGCGAAAGCTAAAACCATTGAAGGTTATTTGGGAGATCAATTCGTTGTTAAATCTAGTTATGGTCATGTTAGAGACCTGGGTAAAAAAGGTCTTTCGGTTAATATTGCCGAGAATTTTGAACCGCTATACGAGGTTACACCGGATAAAAAATCTTTAGTAGCTGAATTAAAGAAATTAGCAAAAGCAGCTGAGGTGGTATGGCTAGCAACGGACGAGGACCGCGAAGGAGAAGCTATTTCTTGGCATTTATATGAGACCTTAGAATTAGCAGGAAAAGATACGCGAAGAATCACTTTTAATGAAATCACTAAGACTGCAATTTTAAAAGCAATTGAACATCCGAGACATATCAATAAGGAATTAGTTGATGCGCAACAAGCAAGAAGAATTTTAGATCGAATAGTTGGATTTGAACTTTCTCCGGTACTTTGGAAAAAAGTTCGACCTAGTTTGTCAGCAGGTAGGGTACAATCTGTAGCAGTTAGGTTAATTGTTGAAAAGGAAGATGAAATCGAAGCTTTTAATTCTTCAGGTTTCTATAAGGTTGTTGGAAATTTTAAAGCAGATAAAGGAAGTTTTAAAGCAGAATTGAATAAACAAATCACCAATATTGATGATGCACGCGCACTTTTAGAGAAATGCAGTGCTAGTTTCTTTTTTGTAGAACAAATACAAAAAAAGCCTGCTACTAAATCTCCCTCTGCTCCTTTTACAACCTCTACACTTCAGCAAGAAGCTAGTCTTAAGCTTGGATTTTCGGTTAGTAAAACCATGAGCGTGGCACAAAGACTTTATGAGTCTGGAAATATCACCTACATGAGAACAGATTCTATGAATTTGTCTGATACCGCTATCAATGGAACAAAAAATGAAATTATAAATCGCTATGGTGAATCTTATTATCACTTTGCGAAATACACAACAAAATCTGCAGGTGCTCAAGAAGCTCACGAAGCGATTCGTCCAACAGATTTTTCAAAAAATGAAATTTCTGCGGATCGCGATGAAGAAAGATTGTATGAATTAATTTGGAAGCGAACTGTTGCTAGTCAAATGGCTAACGCAAGTTTGGAAAGAACTACCATAACAGTTGGAGGTATTGATGACAACCTTCATTTTCAAGCAAAAGGTGAGGTTATTTTATTTGACGGATTTTTAAAAGTTTATCTAGCATCCAATCTTGAAGAAATTGAAGAGGATGAAAGCGGTGTACTTCCTGCCGTTATTGAAAACGAGAAATTAATTGCAAACGAAATTAAGGCTACAGAAAGATTTACAAGACCTCCGGCACGATACGCAGAAGCTTCTTTAGTTAAAAAACTGGAAGAGTTAGGTATCGGTAGACCTTCAACTTATGCTCCAACAATTTCCACGATCCAAAAAAGAGGTTATGTTGAGAAAAAAGAAAATGAAGGTCAATTGCGCCATTATCAAGAATTAACTCTAGTGGGTTCTGATATAGATCAAAACACTAAGTCAGAAACTACAGGAAAAGAAAAAAATCGACTTTCTCCAACAGATATTGGTGTGCTTGTCACACGTTTCCTGAATGAAAATTTTCAAAATATTTTAGATTATAATTTTACTGCAAAAGTAGAAGCTGAATTTGATGAAATTGCCGCGGGTAATATAAAATGGACTGAAATGCTTAAAGGATTTTATAGTCCTTTCCATGCCTCAGTTGAAAATACATTGGAACATTCTTCTCGTGTAACAGGGGAGAGGGAATTGGGAATTCATCCTGTAAGTGGAAGAAGAGTTATTGCAAGAATGGGCCGTTTTGGACCTATGGTTCAAGTAGGGGATGAACAAGTTGATGGCGAAAAGCCAACTTTTGCCTCTCTTCAAAAAAATCAATCAATTAATACTATTACACTAGAAGAGTCATTGGAATTATTTAAGTTGCCACGAACATTAGGCACATTGGAAGAACAGGATGTTAAAGCAAATGTTGGAAGATTTGGACCTTATGTCCAACTTGGAAAATTATTTGTTTCTATTCCAAAAGAAGAAGATCCAATGACAATTACCTTTGAAAGAGCGATAGAGCTAATTGAAATTAAGAAAACTGATGATGCCAATAAAATAATTAAACTCTTTGATGAAAGAGAGGATGTTCAATTATTGAATGGAAAGTATGGTGCCTATTTAAAAATAGGAAAATTGAATTACAAATTACCTAAAGATACTGTTGTTATTGATTTGACATTAGAGGCATGCTTAGCAATTGCTGAAAGTCAGCCGCAAAAAACAGGAGCGAAAAAATCCTTTAAAAAGAAATAATTTTGAAGTTAAATATTTTTTATATTTGTCTGTATGAGCGGTAGTGTTAATAAAGTAATCCTAATTGGGAATCTTGGAAAAGATCCTGAAATTCGCCGTTTGGAAAATGGGGTTGTATTAGCCAACTTTTCGATTGCAACTTCTGAGTCTTTTACAGATAAACAAACGGGAGAGAAAAAAGAGATCACGGATTGGCATGATATTGTCCTTTGGCGAGGCTTAGCTGAGCTGGCAGAAAAATATTTGCGTAAAGGAACTAAAATTTATGTGGAAGGAAAATTGAAAAAAAGATCTTGGCAAGATAAAGAAGGAAATACCAGATATAATACAGAAGTAGTTGGTGAAGAAATGACAATCCTTTCAAAATTAGATCAAGAAAAGTCTACTGATCCTTACAGGAAGGAAGAGCGATTAAGCCCTCCAACTACACTACCAAATTTAACTCCAGAGGATGGAGATGACCTCCCATTTTGATAGCGATGATGAGTACCGAACCTCCCAGTTTTGACTTTACGAGTGTTACCCAAGCAGGCTTAAGCAACCAAGCGATTATTTATTTATTAATCGTTCTACTGCTTCTTTTCATTTCAGCTACCATGTCCGGATCTGAATCTGCCTTTTTTTCGCTAAAACCTAGCGAGAAGGATGCCTTAAAATCAGAAGACAACCTGCGCTCCAAAACTATTATTGATCTCCTTTCCAAACCAAGAGATTTACTTGCCTCAATGCTGATTACACACAATTTTGTAATTGTCGCAATCGTAATCTTATCAACCTTTGTCCTAGATGAATTCTATCCAGTTGCTAAAGGAAATGAATTGATTAGGTTTTTATTGGAAGTGTTCGGAATTACTTTTGTTATTTTAATTACTGGAGAAGTAATACCAAAAATTTACGCCACAAATAATGCTTTAAAAGTCGCCAAGATTATGGCCGTTCCATTGAAATTAATGGGTAAGACACCACCTATGTCATGGCTTAAATGGGCGCTGGTGAGCGGTACATCTTTTATTAGTAAAGGAAGACGAAAATCTGAACAAATTTCTTCGGATGAATTGGAATTCGCCATTGCGCTTACCAAAGAAGATTCTACCAGCGAAGATGAACAAAAATTATTTGAAGGAATTGTCAAGTTTGGTCGCACCGAAGCGTGTCAAATAATGAAACCAAGAATTGAAATGTCTGCAATTGATGAGGAATCTGATTTTAAAGAGGTGCTTGCCTTTGTTTTGAAGTCAGGTTATTCACGAATTCCTGTTTTTAAGGATACTACTGATAATGTAATAGGGATACTTTACATCAAAGATTTACTTCCTTTCTTAGCTGAGCAGATTGATTTTAATTGGCATTCGATGTTGAGGAAACCATTTTTCATTCCTGAAAATAAAAAGATAAATGACTTGCTTCAAGAGTTTCGAAATAAAAAAATGCACCTTGCAATCGTCGTTGATGAATATGGTGGAGCAAGCGGTGTAGTTACACTTGAGGATATTCTTGAAGAGATAGTTGGTGACATAACGGATGAATTTGATGATGATGAGATTATTTTCACAAAAGTGGATGAAACGACGTTTCTATTTGAGGGTCGCACTGCATTAAATGATTTATATAAAATTATCGGAATTGATGGAAAAGATTTTGAGCAAGTTAAGGGTGATGCCGATACAATTGGAGGTTTTGTTTTAGAAAAGGCCGGACGAATCCCTAAAAACAATGAATCCTACATGCAAGGTGATATTAAATTGGTCGTAGAATCCTCTGATAAAAAACGGGTGAAAATGGTCAAAGTGAAATTAAAAAATAAAAATTAATGAAAGTTTTTTCAATCTTACTCCTTTTAGTCTCAGTTTTGGTCTCCTGTAATGAAGATAATCTTGTGCCAAAACCTCCAACATATTTAAGGATTAACTTACCCGATCACTCTTATCATCTTGAACAATCTCCTTGCAATGCAAGTTTCTACTTAGCAGATATTTTTACTTTAAAGGCTCCTGGTAATCTTCAAGAAGGTCAATGCGCTCAAGAAATTGATTTAGGGCCTTTGAATGGCACATTATTTATGTTTTATCGATCTTTTCAAGGTATAGATTCTCTTGCTAAATTGATAAATATTTCAAATGATAGGGTTGATGAACATAAAATTAAAGCTGATAAAATAGATTTTGAACAAATTATTGATCCTGACAACCATCTATTTGGTACTTTCTTTACTCTTAAAGGAAATGTAGCAACTAATTTTCAATTTTATTTAACGGATTCTACCCATAATTTCATTCGAGGTGAAGTTCTAATGAATAGCCGGCCTAATTATGATAGTTTAAGGCCTTCTTTGGATTATTTAAAAATAGACTTATTATCAATGGTTAAAAGTTTAAAGTGGAAGAAATAATTCATAATGTTTATCTAAGCTTGGGTAGTAATTTAGGAGATAAGATGAGCAATATCAATAACGCCATTCATTTAATAAGTAGCGAAGTAGGTCGTATCGAAGCAGTTTCTAGTCCTTTCTTTTCAAAACCGCAAGGTTTTATATCTGAAAATGATTTTGTAAATAATGTTATTAAAATATCTACTGCTAAAAATCCATCGAACTTGTTGCAGAGTTTAAAGTCGATTGAAAACCGCTTGGGTCGTATTAAAAAATCAAAGGGAAATTATTCAGATAGAACTATTGATATTGACATTATTTTTTTTGATCAGATTTCTCTAGATTCAGAGGATTTAGTTCTTCCTCATCCAAAATGGTCACTAAGAGATTTTGTCTATATTCCTCTAAATGAAATCACAACAATTGAAGAAAGATTGGTTTTAAATTCAACTTTGAATTATTCAAAAAAGGATATTTTCAGTTAATTCATTTATTTTTATAGATTAATATTTATACATTTGCCTTGATTATCTTAAAATTAACATTATGAAATTGACCAAATTAACTTATCTTTCAATAACAATGCTTGTTGGCCTTAGTATTACAAGTTGCGATTTAATGAAGGATGTAACGTACTCTGTAGCTCCAAATCCATTAGAAATGCATGGTGACAGTGTTGCTGTAACAGTGACTGTAAATGTTCCAGCAAAAGGACTTAAGAAAAAAGCAAAAGTTGAAATCACTCCTGTTCTTGGTACAGCCAAATTAGATACTTGGACGATTCAAGGAGAAAAAGCAACTGCTAACGGACAGTCAATTGCATTTAAAGCTGGAGGTACTGCAACATTTGAAGATGTTATTGCTTATGACCCTTCAATGGAAGCTGCGGATCTAAAATTAACAGGAAAAATATATAAAGGTGTAAAGGAAAAAGATGCGCTTCCAGAAACAAAAATTGCTGATGCAACTGTTATTACACCTCTTTTGGTTCAACCAGCATTTAGAATGTTGATGGCAGAAGACAAATTAGTTCGCTCTAATCAAAAATCTGTTTCTGCAGAAATGAATTATGAGAAAGGAAAGTCTGATGTTCGTGCTAATGAGATTAAGGATAAGGATATTATTGATTTAGTGGCTTGGGTAGTTGCTGCACAATCAAATCCTAAGATTGTTATCAATTCAATTGACGTAAAAGGTTTTGCTTCGCCTGATGGAGAAGAAATCAAAAACAGCAGTCTTTCAATTGATCGTTCTAAATCAGGAAGAAAAGCATTTATGGATTTAATGAAAAAAGCAAAGATGATGCAATATGCTGATTCATCTAAGTATTCTGTTAATGGTTTAGGAGAAGATTTCGTTGGATTCAAAGATCAATTGGCCAGAACCACTTCAATTTCTGAAGCTGATAAAAACTTATTTATTAGAATCTTGGAAATGTCAACAGATCCAAAGCAACGCGAAAAGGAAATGATCAATTTGGGCAAATCATATACACAATTAGATAAAGAAGTTTTCCCAAAAATTCGTCGTGCTATTATTACAGTAAATTACACTGAGAATGGATTAACTGATGATGAACTAAAAACTGCTTCAGTTTCTAATCCTAATTCTCTTACTATTGAGGAGTTACTTTTTACAGCAGCTAATCTTACAAAAAACATAAACGAAAAAGCAGCAATTTATACAGTAGCAGCAAAAAATTATCCTGCTGATTATCGCGGTCACAACAACCTTGGCGCAGTGAAATATATTCAAAATATGGTGCCTGATGCTAAGAAATGTTTAGAGACGGCTAATAATATTTCCGACAACGGTTTGACTAAAAATAATCTTGCTGGTGTAGCTATGACTAATGGTGATCGCGCACTTGCTAAGAAGCTGTTATCTCAAGTTAAAGATAAATCTACACAGTTGTCATACAATAACGCTGTAATATCTATTCTAGAAGGAAAATACAGTGCTGCAATTTCAAGCCTTGGAACTGAAGCATCTTTCAACAAAGCGTTAGCTCAAGTTCTTTCAGGTAAGTTAGATGAAGCAAGTAAAACATTGGCCGCAAGTTCCGATAAAGAAAGCGCTGATGGATATTACTTAAAAGCAATTATCGCTGCTAGAAGTAATGCTGGTGTAGATGCAGTGGTTAGTTCTTTAAAATTAGCTTTTGCAAAAAATCCAGATTATAAATCTAAAGCAGGTAGAGATAGAGAATTTATTAAATTAATGGGCGATGCTTCTTTTAGTGCTGCTATTAATTAATAATAATTAAATTTATTTTAAAGGCTCGATTTATCGAGCCTTTTTTGTTTCTTGTAAAGGTATTCTTGCTCTGCCTGTCCTGGTGTTGGTATTAAATCAGAAGCACACTTTAATACAGCAATATCCATAAGAGTTGAATAACCACAAAATCCCATGATCAACTTTGCATTAATTAGGTGCTTATCTATTTCGATCCAGTTTTCATTTGAAATAAAATACGCTAGATTTTTTTCTGATAAATAAGGCTTTAGACTTTTAGGCCCAATAATTAATTTACTTTCAAATTTATGAAGATCAGGCAAAAAATGATCTAGACATATTTTAGCAAATTCTTTTGGTCCACTTATTAATAATACACCATCAATGCTTTTCTTTGATTGTTTGCTTTCTTTAAATCTCGATAGCGTACCGATATAATAAGAGTTAGGAAGAATTACTCGAGACAAATTTCCAGCAAAATCATTATTCGGCGTATCAACTATCCAAATAAAGTTGAACTTACTCATTAAGAATTCATGAATCCATTGAAATGGAAACTCAAATCTACTCAAGGGTAATTGACATTGGTGTGTCATGAAAATATTGATGCATTTTGAGGAATAAAATCCATAACGATGATCAGAAATTACAATCGAAATATTAAGTTCATTTACTAAAAAGCTTAAAGTTTTGTTTTCTTGATTATAATTTTTCCACAATGGAATTGATTCTTGAAAAATGGTACTAATTGAAAAACCTTTGGTGTTAAATTTGAAGGGATAAGGTTCCAATTGGATATATTCTATTCGATTTCCAAAATATTGCATAGCAATACTTAAATGCTGTTGATCGGCAGCTAAAAAACAAGTATTTTCCTGAAGCAGTAATTGTTCTATCAATGGAATACAACGCGATAAATGTCCCATTCCCCAGTTAAGTGGAGAGATTATTATACGTTGATTTTTAATTTGTTTGGGATTCAATTTAAAATGTAGATAAAAAAAGATAAAATTACTTTCTATTTTGACAAAGGTATGCACTAGATTGGTTAATTTTGGAATTCATAAAAAAAAACTGAAATATGTTCGACAATAATGAATTTAAGAAATACGCTACAAAACACCTAGGTTTAAATAGCATGAGTGTTGATCATTATATTGAGTCTTCAATGACCCCTTATATTATTGAAGAACGCCCAATGAATATGACTCAAATGGATGTGTTCTCTAGGTTAATGATGGATAGAATTATCTTTTTAGGAACTGGAATTAACGATCAAGTAGCGAATATAATTAACGCTCAATTGTTATTCTTAGAATCTGTTGATCCTAAGAAAGACATTCAAATTTATATGAATTCTCCAGGTGGATCTGTATATGCTGGATTGGGTATTTATGACACCATGCAGTACATTAGACCAGATGTTGCTACAATTTGTACTGGAATAGCAGCTTCAATGGGTGCTGTTCTATTATGTGCTGGTGCCGAAGGCAAACGCAGTGCATTGAAACATTCCCGTGTCATGATTCATCAACCATTAGGAGGTGCACAAGGTCAAGCTTCTGATATTGAAATTACTGCAAGAGAAATTCAAAAATTAAAGAAAGAACTGTACGATATTTTAGCGTATCACTCTAAACAAACATATGATAAAGTTTGGGCTGATTCAGACCGTGATTATTGGATGACAGCATCTGAAGCAAAAGATTATGGAATGGTTGATGAGGTCTTACTTCGAAATCCTAAATAATTTTATAAATGGCCAAAAATGATGCACATTGTTCTTTCTGTGGAACAGATAGAAAAAATGTAGGAATTCTTATTGCTGGAGTTTCTGGGCACATCTGTGATGCTTGTGCAAAGCAAGCAGTTAAAATTGTTGCAGAAGAAGAAAAGACGGGACAAACTATTCAAGTTGCCGCAATTACAAAAGATGTAATGAAACCAATGGAACTGAAAAGTAAACTGGATAATTATATCATTGGACAAGAAGCAGCAAAAAAAATTCTTTCAGTTGCAGTTTACAATCATTATAAGCGACTCGGAGACACCATAAGTGAAGAAGAGGTTGAAATTGAAAAATCTAATGTTGTGATGGTGGGCAGAACAGGCACTGGAAAAACATTAATGGCAAAAACAATTGCTAAAATGTTAGATGTTCCTTTTTGTATTGCAGATGCAACTGTACTAACTGAAGCTGGATATGTTGGAGAGGATGTGGAAAGCATCTTATCTCGTCTGCTTCAAGCTGCAGATTACAACGTTGAATTAGCACAAAGAGGAATTGTCTTTATTGATGAAATTGATAAGATTGCTAGAAAAAGTGATAATCCTTCTATAACTCGTGATGTTTCTGGCGAAGGTGTGCAACAAGCGTTACTAAAACTTCTGGAAGGAGCAACTGTAAATGTTCCGCCGCAAGGAGGGAGGAAACACCCAGATCAAAAAATGATTCAAATTGACACAAGAAATATTTTGTTTATTTGTGGAGGAGCTTTTGATGGTATTGAAAAGTTAATTGCTAATCGTGTTAACCGCCAAACAATTGGTTTTTCTTCCTTAGATGAAGATTATCATGATAAAGAAGATTTATTGCAACATATTTCTCCAGAAGATTTAAAAAGCTTTGGATTAATCCCTGAATTAATTGGCCGATTCCCTGTATTGACTTATCTCGAACCATTAAGTTTGGAGGCAATGAAAAGAATTTTAACAGAACCTAAAAATGCCTTAATTAAGCAATTTGTTAAGTTATTTGAAATTGATGGTATTAAACTTACTTTTGATCAAGAAGTTTTTGATTTTATTGTCGAAAAGGCAATGTCTTTCAGTCTTGGAGCCCGCGGTTTAAGGTCTATTTGTGAAGCAATTCTTACGGAAGCTATGTATGAATTACCTTCTTCTAAAAAGAAAACCTTTCATGTCGATATAGAATATGCCCGTAAAAAATTCGGAAATTCTAAATTAAGTAAACTTAAGGTTGCTTAAGAATTTTGAATTGAATCAATTAAGTTTAAATTTGCATTCCAAATAAATAATATGAAAACATTACAATTCCGTGAAGCTCTTAGAGAAGCGATGTCAGAAGAAATGAGACGCGATGAGCGCGTATTTCTTCTAGGAGAAGAAGTAGCAGAATACAATGGAGCCTATAAGGTTTCACAAGGAATGCTGGATGAGTTCGGCCCAAAGCGTGTAATAGACACTCCAATTGCTGAATTAGGTTTTGCAGGAATTGCTGTTGGCGCTTCCATGAATGGACTAAGACCAATTGTGGAGTTTATGACTTGGAACTTTGCGATTTTAGCGGCAGATCAGATTATAAATTCAGCAGCCAAAATGATGCAAATGTCCGGTGGACAATATCATTGTCCAATTGTCTTTAGAGGTGGAAATGGTACTGCAGGTCAATTAGGTGCAACACATTCTCAAAGTTTCGAAGCTTTCTATGCACATGTGCCAGGTTTAAAAGTAATTACTCCATCTTGCCCTGCTGATGCTAAAGGCTTACTGAAGGCTGCAATTCGTGACGAAGATCCAGTGGTATTTTTGGAGTCTGAAAAAATGTATGGTGATAAAGGAGAAGTTCCAGAAGGAGAGTTTATTATTCCAATTGGAGTAGCAGATGTGAAAAGAAAAGGAACTGATGTTACCATTGTTTCCTTTGGAAAAATAATGAAGGTTGCTTTTGAAGCCGCTGAACTTCTAGCTAAAGAAAATATCAGCGCTGAAATAATTGACCTGCGAACCATTCGTCCAATTGATTATGCAACAGTGGTGAATTCAATAAAGAAAACAAATAGATGTGTGGTTTTGGAAGAATCTTGGCCCTTAGCCTCCATATCTTCAGAAATAGCATACCACCTTCAAAGATATGCATTTGATTATTTAGATGCACCCGTACAACGCGTAACACAAACCGACACTCCATTCGCTTTCTCCCCAACATTGATTGATGAAGCATTGCCAAATGTTGATCGTTTAATTAAAGCAGTCAAAGCAACGTTATATAGATAATCCTGCTTAGTTAGGAATTTAAAATGCCCTTCGGGGCTTTTTTTTTGGACTTAACTTTCCTTAAATCATTGATTTAAAGTTTTTTCCACATTTTTTTGTCAAAAAAGCATATTTTTTTTCAAAATCTCTTGTGTATTAAATAAATCGTGGTATCTTTGCACCCCTCAAAGTGCGTTTGAGGAGTTTTTATTTATTACAAATTAAGAGTATTTTATGCCAACTATTCAACAGTTAGTTCGCAAAGGAAGAACTGCGGTGGTGAAGAAAAGTAAATCTGCTGCGCTTGATTCATGTCCTCAACGAAAAGGGGTGTGCGTGCGTGTTTACACTACTACACCTAAGAAGCCGAATTCTGCAATGCGTAAGGTTGCCCGTGTGCGATTGACCAATGGTAAAGAGGTTAATGCGTATATTGGTGGCGAAGGTCACAATTTACAAGAACATTCATTAGTTCTAGTGAGAGGCGGAAGGGTGAAAGATTTACCTGGAGTTCGTTACCACATCGTTCGCGGTGCGGAAGACACAGCCGGTGTACAAGGTCGTTCACAGAGAAGATCGAAATACGGAACAAAACGCCCTAAGCAGAAATAATATCAAAAGCTTTAAGAAATGAGAAGAAGAAAAGCAAAAAAAATTGCCATTCTGCCAGACCCAAAGTTTAATGAAGTCGTGGTAACGAAATTCGTGAACAACTTAATGTACTCGGGAAAGAAGAGTTTGGCTTTTAGAATATTCTACGATGCTATTGAGCTTGTAGATAAGAAATTAGAGGATCAAGAAGGTCTAGATGTATGGAAAAAAGCATTGGAAAATGTAACGCCAAGCGTGGAGGTTAAGAGCCGTCGTGTAGGTGGAGCTACTTTCCAAATCCCTACACCAGTTCGTGAAGAGCGTAAATCTTCACTAGCTATGAAATGGCTTATTGGTTACTCTCGTAAAAGAAACGAAAAAACAATGGCACAGCGTTTAGCTGCTGAAATTGTAGCCGCTTCGAAAGAAGAAGGTGCTGCTTTCAAAAAGAAAGAAGATACCATGCGTATGGCCGAAGCAAATAAAGCATTTTCACACTTTAGATTTTAATTACAATGGCTAGAGATCTTAAATATACAAGAAACATAGGTATTGCAGCTCATATTGATGCTGGTAAAACTACCACTACTGAGCGTATCTTATTTTACGGTGGTGTAAGTCACAAGATTGGAGAAGTTCATGACGGTGCAGCAACTATGGACTGGATGGAGCAAGAGCAAGAGCGTGGTATTACTATTACCTCTGCTGCAACTACATTGAATTGGAATTATAGAAATGAATTGTATCATGTTAATATTATTGATACGCCAGGACACGTTGATTTTACTGTTGAAGTAAATCGTTCTTTACGTGTACTTGATGGTTTAGTTTTCTTGTTCTCTGCTGTTGATGGTGTTGAGCCTCAATCAGAAACAAACTGGAGATTGGCTAATAATTATAATGTTCCTAGAATTGGTTTTGTTAACAAAATGGACCGTCAAGGTGCAGATTTCTTAAACGTTTGCCGTCAGGTAAAAGATATGTTAGGAAGTCATGCTTTGCCATTACAAATTAATATTGGTGCAGAAGATGGTTTCTTAGGTGTGGTTGATTTAATTAACTTCAAAGGAATTGTTTGGAATGAAGCAGATTTAGGAATGACTTTTAAAGAAATTGAAATTCCTGCTGATGTTATCGAAGAAGCACGTCAATTAAGAAGTGAGTTATTAGAAGCTGTTGCTGAATTTGATGAGTCTTTAATGGAGAAATTCTTTGAAGATGAAAATTCATTGACTGAAAGAGAAATTTTAAATGCGCTTCGTGCTGCAACCATCTCTGGAAAAGTTGTTCCAATGATGTGTGGTTCTGCTTTTAAAAATAAAGGAGTTCAAGCAATGTTGGATATGGTAATGGAAATTCTTCCTTCACCAATGGATATTGAAGGTATTGTCGGAATCAATCCAAAAACAGATTTAGAATCAATTAGAAAGCCATCTATTGATGAGCCTTTCGCTGGTTTAGCATTTAAGATTGCAACAGATCCTTTTGTAGGTAGATTGTGTTTCGTAAGAGCTTATTCTGGAAAATTAGATGCTGGTTCTTATGTTTTAAATACGCGTTCAGGAAATAAAGAAAGAATTTCTAGAATCTTCCAAATGCATGCTAATAAGCAAAATCAAATACCTGAACTTTGCGCAGGTGATATTGCAGCGGTAGTTGGATTTAAAGATATAAAAACTGGTGATACTTTATGTGCTGAAAATGCACCTATCATCTTGGAATCTATGGATTTCCCAGATCCAGTAATTGGATTAGCAATTGAGCCTAAAACTCAAGCTGACACAGATAAATTATCGATCGGATTAAATAAGCTATCAGAAGAAGATCCTACATTCCGCGTTAATACTGATGAGGAAACTGGACAAACAATTATTTCAGGAATGGGTGAACTTCACTTAGAGATTATTGTGGATCGATTAAGAAGAGAATTTAAAGTTGAAGTAAGTCAAGGTGCTCCTCAAGTTGCTTATCGTGAGAATATCAATGGTACAGTTGAGCATAGAGAAACCTACAAAAAACAAAGTGGTGGTCGTGGTAAATTTGCGGACATCTTGGTTAGAATTTCTCCTCAAGAAAATATTGAAAAATCAGGTTTGGAATTCATTAATAGTATTAAAGGTGGTAATATTCCTCGTGAATTTATTCCTTCAGTAGAAAAAGGATTCAGAGAATCAATGAAAAACGGTGTTCTTGCAGGTTTCCCTCTAGAATCAATGAAAGTGGAATTGTTAGATGGTTCTTACCATGCTGTCGATTCAGATTCATTGTCTTTTGAGATGGCAGCTAGAATGGCTTACAGATCAGCTGTAAAAGGTTGTCAACCAGCTTTACTTGAGCCTATCATGAAGCTAGAGGTAGTTACTCCAGAAGAGAACATGGGAGATGTCGTAGGTGATTTGAACCGTAGACGAGGAATGATGAGAGGAATGGATGACAGAAATAATGCTAAAGTATTAAAAGCTGATGTTCCACTTTCTGAAATGTTTGGATATGTAACGCAGTTGCGTACAATCACTTCTGGTAGAGCGAATTCTTCAATGGAGTTTTCACACTATTCAGAAGCACCGAAAAATGTTTCGGATGAAGTAATAGCAAAAATTAACGGTAAAGTCACTGCATAATAATTAAATACGATGAGCCAAAAAATAAGAATAAAGTTAAAATCGTACGATCATAATCTAGTAGATAAGTCTGCAGAGAAAATCGTTAAAACGGTAAAATCAACAGGAGCAGTTGTGAGTGGACCAATTCCATTGCCTACACACAAACGTATTTATACGGTATTGCGCTCCCCACACGTAATGAAAAAAGCGCGTGAGCAATTTGAATTGTGTTCTTATAAGCGTCTTCTTGACATTTATAGTAGCTCTTCAAAAACTGTTGATGCACTAATGAAATTAGAACTTCCAAGTGGAGTTGATGTAGAAATTAAAGTTTAATATTAATAATTAAGTTATGCCTGGAATAATTGGTCGAAAAGTCGGAATGACTAGTATCTACAGTGCCGAGGGTAAGTCATTACCATGCACAGTGATAGAAGCTGGTCCCTGCGTAGTTACACAACTAAAAACGCAGGACAGAGATGGTTACGAAGCCGTTCAATTGGGTTTTGGTGATCGCAAAGAAAAAAATACCCCGAATGCATTGAAGGGTCATTTTAAGAAAGCGAATACTACTCCTAAGTCAAAATTGGTGGAGTTTAAAGGTTTTAAAGATGTTAACGTCGGTGATATCATTGGTGTTACTCTTTTTCAAGAGGGAGAGTTTGTTGATGTTATTGGAACAACTAAAGGAAAAGGTTTTCAAGGGGTTGTTCGTCGTCATGGATTTGCTGGTGTTGGTCAAGCTACACACGGTCAGCATAATCGTCTAAGAGCACCAGGATCAATTGGAGCTTGTTCTTATCCAGCACGTGTATTCAAAGGAATGCGCATGGCAGGTCAAATGGGAAACAAAAGACGTTTAGCACCGAATTTGCAAATCTTAAAAGTGATGGCAGACAAAAACATCTTGATAGTTAAAGGTTCTATCCCAGGAGCTAATGGTTCAACAGTAACAATTAAGAACTAATGAAAGTAAAAATATACGATACAACCGGATCGGCTACTTCAAAATCGGCAACGCTTTCTGAAGAGGTTTTTGGTATCGAACCAAATAATCATGCTATCTATTTAGATGTTAAACAACATTTAGCAAATAGACGTCAAGGGACGCACAAATCTAAGGAGCGTGCAGAAATCTCTGGATCAACAAGAAAAATTAAAAAACAAAAAGGTACTGGTGGCGCAAGAGCTGGTAGTATTAAATCTGGTACTCGTGTTGGAGGTGGTAGAATTTTTGGACCCCGCCCTCGCAATTATCATTTTAAGTTAAATATTAAATTAAAAAGATTGGCAAGAAAGTCTGCTTTTTCTTTCAAGGCTCAAAATGATGGCTTGATGGTTTTAGAAGATTTAGCTTTCGCTAATGCTAAAACTAAAGATTTTGTAAACTTGATGAATTCACTTCAGTTGACAAATCAAAAAGTTTTATTGATCCTAGGAGATCAAAATGATAGTGTTTATTTAGCTTCTCGTAACCTTGGAAAGGTTAAAGTCGTAACTGCTGACACTGTAAATACTTTCGATGTGCTTAATGCTAAGAAAGTTGTATTGACAAGCAGTTCAATTGTTAGATTAGAAGAGATACTTAATTAAGAGTTATGCAAGGAATTATTAAAAAACCAGTCATTACTGAAAAAGCAACTGCAGCAAGCGAAAAGCAAAATGCATTTTCTTTTGAAGTTGATAAAATGGCAAATAAGATAGAGATAAAAAAAGCTGTCGAGAAAATGTATGGTGTTCATGTTATTGATGTTCGTACATTGAATTATGGCGGTGGTAAATCTTCTGTAAAGTACACTAACAAAGGAATTGTTGAGCAAAAAAGCAAACAATGGAAGAAAGCGGTAGTTACTGTAGCAGATGGAGAAACCATTGATTTGTTTACTAATTTTTAATTGAAACAATGAGTTTAAAAAAGTTCAAACCGACAACCCCAGGTCAACGACACAAGATTGCCGTTGAAATGACTGAACTTACTGCGTCTAAACCTGAAAAAAGCTTGATGTCAAGCATGAAAAAATCAGGTGGTAGAAATAGTGATGGTAGGATGACGATGCGCTATTTAGGTGGTGGTCATAAGCAGAGATATAGAATAATTGATTTCAAAAGAGATAAATTTGATATTCCAGCGACAGTTAAGACTATTGAATACGATCCAAATAGAACAGCAAACATTGCTTTGTTGTTTTATGCAGATGGTGAGAAAAGATATATAATAGCTCCAACAGGTTTAAAAGTTGGTGATGTAATTACTTCTGGAAAGACTGCAACTCCAAATATTGGACATGCAATGTTCCTTTCGGATGTGCCTTTAGGTACAGTAGTTCACAATATTGAATTGAAACCTGGTAAAGGTGGTTCGATTGCAAGAGGTGCTGGAACATACGGACAATTGAATGCGCGTGATGGTCGATATGCTGTTATTAAAATGCCTTCAGGAGAAACTAGATTGATATTGACAACTTGTTTGGCAACAATCGGATCGGTTTCAAATGCAGAACATAATTTGACGGTTTCAGGTAAAGCTGGTAGGTCAAGATGGTTAGGAAGACGCCCTCGTGTTAGAGGTGTTGTAATGAATCCTGTTGATCACCCAATGGGTGGTGGTGAAGGTAGAAATTCCGGTGGGCATCCTCGTTCTAGAAACGGTATACCTGCTAAAGGATATAAAACCAGAGCTAAAACAAAGTATTCAGATAAGTTTATCATTGAAAGAAGAAAAAAATAGTAATTAGAATATGAGTCGTTCACTAAAGAAACCGCCTTTCGTTCATTACAAGGTAATGAAGCGTGTAGATGAGGCGCAGGCATCGAACAGCAAAGCTGTTATTAAAACATGGTCAAGAGCATCAACGATTACTCCTGACTTTGTAGGACTAACATTTGCAGTTCACAATGGAAATAAGTTTATTCCTGTTTTTGTTACTGAGAACATGGTAGGACATAAATTAGGTGAATTTTCACCGACTAGAAATTTCCGAGGTCACGGCGGAAATAAGAAAGATAAAAAACGATAAGATAAATAGTTGTAGTCATGGGTGCTAGAAAAAGATTGCGAGCAGAAATGTTGAAGGAAACTAAAATGAAAACTGCTGTTGCTGAATTAAGAAATTCAACAATTTCTCCTCGAAAGATGAGATTGGTAGCTGATTTGATCAGAGGTATGGAAGTTAACAAAGCTTTGAACATTCTTCAAAATAATGCTAAAGATGCTTCTTTAAGTTTAGGTAAATTGTTGAGATCTGCAATTGCTAACTGGGAACAAAAAAATGAAGGTGCAGATATTAGCCAAGAAAATTTAGTTGTTAAAACTATTGAAGTAAGTGGCGCTGCAATGTTGAAGAGAATTCAACCTGCACCGCAAGGAAGAGCTCACAGAATTAGAAAAAGATCTAACCACGTTACAATCATCGTTGATGGTGTTAAATAATTAAAAGAAATGGGACAAAAAACAAATCCAATAGGCAATAGATTAGGTTACATCCATGGATGGGAGTCTAACTGGTATGGGGGAAATGATTATAAAGACAAGATCGTTGAGGATGTTCAAATCCGTAAATACCTTAGTGCTCGTTTAGCTAAAGCTAGTATTGCTAAAATTATTATTGAACGTACTTTAAAATTAGTTACTGTAACTATAAATACAGCTCGTCCAGGTGTGATTATTGGAAAAGGTGGTCAGGAAGTTGACAAACTTAAAGAAGAGTTGAAGAAAATTACTAAGAAGGAAATTCAAATAAATATTTTTGAAGTTAAACGTCCTGAATTAGATGCTCGTTTGGTTGCTGATGGTGTTGCTAGACAACTTGAAGCTCGTATCTCTTTTAGAAGAGCTATTAAAATGGCCATTGCTAATACCATGAGAATGGGGGCAGAAGGAATTAAAATTAAAATATCTGGCCGTTTGAATGGTGCAGAAATGGCAAGATCTGAAATGTATAAAGAGGGAAGAACTCCACTTCATACTTTTAGAGCAGATATTGATTATGCTTTGTCTGAAGCACACACAACATATGGAAGACTTGGAATAAAAGTTTGGATATGTAAAGGTGAAGTCTATGGAAAAAGAGATTTATCTCCTAACGTAGGTGTTTCAACTGCTTCAAATAATGCAGGACCAAGCAACAAACCAATGTCACCGAAAAGAAAGAAAAAGTAATACTGAGTAAATAGTATAAGATGTTACAACCGAAAAGAACGAAATTTAGAAAAATGCAGAAAGGAAGAAACACTGGTATGGCCCATCGTGGTGCAACCATTGCTTTCGGATCTTTCGCACTTAAAACTTTAGAGCCAGGGTGGATTACTTCAAGACAAATTGAAGCTTCTCGTATCGCAGTTACGCGATTTATGAAAAGAGAAGGTAAAGTTTGGATTCGAATTTTTCCAGACAAACCAGTAACTTCTAAACCTGCAGAGGTAAGGATGGGTAAAGGTAAAGGTGCTCCAAGTCACTGGGTAGCAGTGATTAAACCAGGACGAATTTTGTTTGAAGCCGATGGTGTTTCTTACGAAATTGCCAAAGAAGCAATGCGTTTGGCAGCACAAAAACTACCAGTTAAGTGTAAGTTCATAGTAAGAAATGACTTTGTTATACCTGTTTAATTATAAAAAATGAAACAACAAGAAATCGTTAAACTATCAAATGAAGATCTGAAAAATCGCCTTGCGGATTTTCAAAATCAAATGATCAATTTGAAGTTGACACACAAAATGGCGCCAATTGAGAATCCTTTGAGAATCACAAGTATGCGTAAGTTAATAGCTCGTTTGAATACCGAGTTAACAGTTAGACAAAATAAAGCACAATAGCTTAAAATAAAATAGCTTATAATGGAAAAGCGGAATTTAAGAAAAGAAAGAGTAGGTACGGTAACAAGCGACAAAATGGAGAAATCTATTGTAGTTGCTGTAGAACGTAAAGTTAAGCACCCGAAATATGGCAAGTTCATTAAGATGACTACCAAATTCGTAGCTCATGATGAGAAAAACGATTGTCATGTAGGTGATACCGTGAAAATCATGGAAACTCGTCCTTTGAGTAAATCAAAGAATTGGAGATTAGTAGAAATTGTTGAAAGAGCGAAATAAACTGAATAATGATACAAACAGAATCTAGACTTTCAGTAGCTGACAATTCCGGAGCAAAGGAAGTGTTGTGCATACGAGTATTGGGAGGAACAAGAAGACGCTATGCGTCCGTAGGTGACAAAATAGTTGTTGCTGTAAAAAGTGCTACCCCTCAAGGTGCCGTTAAAAAAGGAACGGTAGCGAAAGCTGTTGTTGTTAGAACTAAAAAAGAAGTTCGTCGTCCAGATGGTTCTTATATTCGTTTTGATGATAACGCTTGTGTGATTTTAAATCAAACAGGTGAAATGAGAGGAACTCGTATTTTTGGCCCCGTAGCGCGCGAATTGCGTGAAAACAATTATATGAAAATTGTTTCATTAGCACCTGAAGTGTTATAATAAAAAGGTTATGCAAAAGAAGTTAAATATAAAAGTAGGTGATTCCGTTCGAGTAACGAGCGGTGAATCGAAAGGTCAAGAAGGCCAAGTAATCGCAATCGATCGCATCAAAATGAGAGTGACTGTGCAAGGTGTAAATATGATTAAGCGTCATAACAAGCCTAGTGCTGCCAATCCTCAAGGTGGTATCGAAGAAAAAGAAGGAACAATTCATATTTCTAACTTGATGGTAATCGTTAATGGTGTACCTTCTCGCTTAGGAAGAAAATTGGACGATAAAGGAAAATTAGTACGTTATGCAAAGAAATCAGGGGAGGTGATAAAATAATGAGTTACACACCAAGATTAAA
Organism: Flavobacteriales bacterium; assembly: GCA_947447525.1. Classification (GTDB taxonomy): domain Bacteria; phylum Bacteroidota; class Bacteroidia; order Flavobacteriales_D; family Crocinitomicaceae; genus UBA952. The sequence continues at coordinate 144,318 of CANFJL010000001.1, forward strand.
GGAAAGGTATAATGCTGAAATTATTTCAGGATTAACTGAACAGTTCGGGTATTCATCTATCATGCGGGTGCCTAAATTGGAAAAAATTGTCTTAAGCCAAGGAGTTGGTGATGCTGTTGCAGATAAGAAATTGATCGAAAGCGCTGCTGCTGATCTTTCTCGTATCGCTGGACAAAAAGCAATCACTACCCTGTCTAAAAAAGACATCTCAAATTTTAAATTGAGAAAAGGAATGCCAATCGGTACTAAAGTAACGTTGCGCGGTGATAAAATGTACGATTTCTTAGATAGATTATTAGCTGTCTCTTTACCAAGAACACGAGATTTTAGAGGTATTAACCCAAAAGGGTTTGATGGCCGCGGAAATTTCAACCTTGGAATTAAAGAACACATTATTTTTCCAGAAATTGACATCGATAAAGTAAATCGTATATTAGGAATGGATATCACTTTTGTAACCAGTGCTCAAAGTGATGAAGAAGCAAAAGCATTATTAGACGCATTTGGGTTTCCATTTATTAAAAAGTAAAAAGGAATGGCAAAAGAATCAATGAAAGCGCGTGAGCGCAAAAGAGAAAGATTAGTTACTCGTTATGCAAAGAAACGTGAGGAGTTAACAAAAGTGTTAAAATCTACTTCATCTAGTGAAGAGGTGCAAGCAGCTAAATGGGATGCTATGATGGCATTGCAAAAGCTACCTGCTAATTCAGCGAAAAACAGAAAACACAATAGATGTGGTTTGACTGGTCGTCCTAGAGGGTATATGAGACAGTTTGGTATTTCAAGGGTAACATTTAGAGAAATGGCCTTGAACGGTAAGATACCTGGCGTTAAAAAAGCAAGTTGGTAATTGATATAATAGAAAAAAGATGACTACAGATCCTATAGCAGACTTTCTAACAAGAATTCGTAACGCGAGTTCAGCTGGTCTAAAAATGGTTGAAATACCTGGTTCAAATATTAAGCGTGCAATGGCGCAAATCTTGTTTGATCAAGGTTTTATTTTGAACTACAAATTTGAAGAAGACAATAAACAAGGTACCATTAAAATTGCCTTGAAATACAACGTGTCTACTCGTGTTCCTGCAATTACTAAAATCCAACGAGCTTCTCGTCCAGGACTTAGAAAATATAGCGGTTCATCTGAGATGCCTCGTGTATTGAACGGCCTAGGAATTGCCATAATTTCAACTTCTAATGGTGTCATAACTGACAAAGAAGCTAGAAAATTGAATGTTGGTGGTGAGGTTTTATGTTATGTATATTAATATTTAAGTAGTAGAAGATGTCAAGAATTGGTAAACTACCTATAACTATTCCAAGCGGTGTTGATGTAAGTATCAAAGGAACAACTGTTGTAGTAAAAGGTAAAAAAGGTGAGATGGTTCAAGAAATTGACCCAAGCATTACTATAACTATCGAGAACGGTGTGATTACTTTTGTTCGTGAAACAGAAGCACCAAAAGATCGTTCAAAACACGGTCTTTATCGCGCACTTATTCAAAATATGATTACGGGTGTTTCTGATGGTTTTAAAAAGGAAATGGAAGTGATTGGAGTAGGATTTAGAGCAACAGCAGTTGGACAACAACTTGAGTTGGCTTTAGGTTTCTCTCATGGTATTGTGTTTGAATTGCCTAAGGAAGTTAAGGTAACAACCTTAACAGAAAAAGGTAAGGCTCCTGTTGTGACTTTAGAGTCACATGACAAACAACTTTTAGGTGCAGTAGCAGCGAAAATTAGAAGTATGAGAAAACCTGAACCATACAAAGGAAAAGGTATTCGATTCTTAGGTGAGGAAATTAGAAGAAAAGCTGGTAAATCAGCTGGTAAGAAATAAATGAAAGAATCATGGCATTAGACAAAGTTTTACGACGTGCAAAAATTAAGCGAAGAATTCGCAAAAAAATCTACGGTACAGCTGTAGTTCCTAGATTGTCTGTTTACAGAAGTAACAAACAAATCTACGCGCAAATAATTGATGATACAACTGGCAAGACACTTGCTTCAGCTGGTTCTTATAAGCAAGAAGAAGCTCAAAAAGTGGCTAAGTTAGATCAAGCTAAAATGGTTGGAAAAATGATCGCAGAGAAAGCAGTGAAGGCTGGAATCAAAGCAGTTATTTTTGATCGTAATGGTTATTTGTATCATGGTAGAGTAAAATCACTTGCTGATTCTGCTCGTGAAGGTGGACTTAAATTTTAAAAGAAATGAGCGATCAAATTGTAAATAGAGTAAAATCGACAGACATCGAACTTAAAGATAAGTTAGTATCTGTTAATCGTGTAACTAAAGTTACCAAAGGTGGACGAACTTTTAGCTTTTCAGCAATTGTTGTTGTAGGCGATGAGAACGGAGTCGTTGGTCATGGACTTGGAAAAGCGAAAGAGGTGACGGAAGCAATCACTAAAGGGATTGATGACGCTAAGAAAAATCTTATTCGTGTTCCAATCCTTAGAGGTACTGTACCTCATGCTCAAAAAGGTAAATTCGGCGGTGCACAAGTATTTCTTAAGCCAGCTACAAATGGTACCGGTGTTATTGCAGGTGGAGCCATGCGTGCGGTCTTAGAAAGTGTTGGTGTACACAATGTATTGGCTAAGTCTCAAGGTTCATCAAATCCACATAATGTTGTTAAAGCAACTATGGATGCACTTTCTAAAATGCGCGATGCAGTTACTGTAGCGCGTCAGAGAGGAATTTCTTTGGATAAAGTTTTTAACGGTTAATAGTAAAAGAAATGAGTATTATTAAAATAAAACAAGTAAGAAGTGCTATTAAGCGACCAGCTGATCAAAAAGCTACGATTAAAGCTCTTGGATTTAGAAAATTAAATCAAACTATAGAGAAAGAAGGTACGCCTCAAATTCTTGGAATGATCAATAAGGTGAAGCACCTTTTGCTAGTTGTTGAATAGATAAGAAAAAGAACAAATGGAATTAAATAATTTGACACCTGCTAAAGGTGCAGTAAAGAAACAAAAGAGAATCGCTAGAGGACAAGGTTCTGGACATGGTGGAACTTCCACACGTGGACATAAAGGAGCTAAATCTAGATCTGGTTATTCTAAGAAAATTGGTTTTGAAGGTGGACAAATGCCACTTCAACGTCGTGTTCCTAAATTTGGTTTTAAGAATATTAATCGCGTTGAATATAAAGCAATTAATTTAGCCTCTATTCAAATGCTTTCTGAAACTAAAGGAATCACAGATTTTAACCTTGATGTATTTAGAGATAATGGTTTGATTTCGAATAATGACTTGGTTAAAGTACTAGGTCATGGCGAACTTAAAGCAAAGGTTTCAATTTCTGCTCATGGCTTTTCAGCAAAAGCTATTGAGTTAATTGAAGCAAATGGCGGGAACTATACAAAAATCTGATTAACTTTGCATTTTTTTAAATGAAACGACTCATAACAAATATTCAAAACATCTGGAAAGTAGAAGAACTCCGTCAAAGAATTCTGCTTACTTTAGGATTAATTCTAGTTTATAGAATTGGTTCTCATATCATCTTGCCTGGTGTTAATTATAGCATTTTAGAAAAGGCTTCAGAAGGTGGGTCCCAATCTCAAAGAACTCTAGAAAGTTTATTGTCTATGTTCTCCGGTGGAGGATTTACACATGCTTCCGTTATGGCTCTTGGTATCATGCCTTATATAAGTGCTTCTATTATCATGCAATTATTAGGTATGGCAGTTCCAGCAGTTCAGAAAATGCAGAATGAAGGTGAATCAGGAAGAAAACAAATAAATAATTATACAAGAATTTTAACCATTGTAATTTGTGCCTTACAAGCGCCAAGTTATTTGTCAATGTATGTTGAACAAAAAGGTGCTCTTCCAGCAGATGCAGGAACTTTTTGGTGGACACAAACAATTCTTGTATTAGTTGCTGGATCTATGTTTGCCGTTTGGTTAGGGGAAAGAATTACTGAGAAAGGAATTGGAAATGGTATTTCATTATTAATTGCTGTTGGTATTCTATCAAGATTACCCGGAGCTTTTATAGCGGAAGTAGGTAAGTCTTTTGAAGCTGGAAATATGATCAAATTAGTTCTTGAAATTCTAGCATTTATGTTAGTTGTTTTAAGTACTATCTTAATAGTTCAAGGAGTTCGTCGCATTCCACTTAATACAGCTAAACGAGTTGTAGGCGCAAGAGCAGTTGACGAACAAGGAGCAAGGAATTATTTACCAATAAAAGTAAATGCAAGTGGTGTAATGCCAATTATCTTCGCTCAAGCAATTATGACGATTCCAATAATGATTTTTGTGAGTGCAACTGATTCTGGTGAACAAGCTGGTTTTATACAACGTTTACTTACCAATCCTTATGGACTTAATTACAATATTCTATTGTGTATTTTAATTATTGTATTTACTTATTTCTACACGGCAATTATGATCAACCCAAGAAAAATTGCGGATGATTTGAAAAGAAGCGGTGGTTTTATTCCTGGAATTAGACCTGGAGAAGACACGGCAAGTTATATAGATACTTTAGTATCAAGAATTACATTCCCAGGGTCTTTATTCCTTGCAGCAATTGCAGTAATTCCTGCAATAGCAAAAATGGTCGGAATTAATGACGGCTTCGCAATGTTTTTTGGAGGTACTTCTTTATTAATTATGGTAGGTGTAGTTTTAGATACATTACAACAAATTGAAACATATTTATTAAATCGTCACATGGATGGTTTAATGGAAGGAAGTAGAGTAAGAGGAAGAAGATCACCTAATGAATTATCAGGTTTTTAAATTATGGCAAAACAATCCTCGATTGAACAAGATGGAACAATACTAGAAGCTTTGCCAAATGCAATGTTTAGAGTAGAATTAGAAAATGGGCATGTTTTGACAGCACATATTTCTGGAAAAATGAGAATGTTTTATATTAAGATTCTTCCAGGGGATAAAGTTAAAGTTGAAATGTCACCATATGATTTGACAAAAGGACGAATTTCGTTCAGGTATAAATAAGAATAAAAATAAGAGTGATGAAAGTAAGAGCATCTGTTAAAAAACGCACAGCCGATTGTAAAATCGTAAAGCGCAAAGGAAGGGTTTATGTGATAAACAAGAAGAATCCAAAGTTAAAACAAAGACAAGGTTAAAATTTAGTATATGGCACGTATTGCAGGTATTGACTTACCAAAAAACAAAAGAGGGGTTATCGGTTTAACGTATATTTTCGGAATCGGAAGAAGTAGCTCTAAGAAAATTCTAACCGATTGTGGAATCGATGAGAATATTAAGGTTCAAGATTGGAATGATGACCAGTTGGCTGTATTGAGAAATGCAATTAATGAAGTTAAAACAGAAGGTTCTTTGCGTTCTGAAGTTCAATTGAACATTAAGCGTTTAATGGATATCGGTTGTTACCGTGGCATTCGTCACCGTTCTGGTTTACCTTTGCGTGGTCAACATACAAAAAATAACTCTAGAACTAGAAAAGGAAAGAGAAAAACAGTTGCAAACAAGAAAAAAGCAACTAAATAATAAGTAGAAAATGGCAAAATCAAATCAAAAAAAGAAGAAGAATGTTAAGGTTGAAGCCTTAGGCGAAGCTCATATCCAAGCGAGTTTTAACAACTTAATCATTTCTTTAACGAACACGGCAGGTCAAGTTATTTCTTGGTCATCTGCTGGAAAAATGGGCTTTAAAGGTTCTAAAAAGAACACACCTTACGCTGCACAAATTGCAGCAGAAGATGCAGCTAAAGAAGCACATGACTTTGGATTAAGACGTGTAAAAGTTTATGTAAAAGGACCAGGAGCAGGAAGAGAATCTGCTATCAGATCTTTACATAACTCTGGAATTGAAGTAACAGAGATTGTTGATGTTACTCCTTTACCACACAACGGATGTCGTCCTCCGAAGAAAAGAAGAGTATAATAATAAACCAGTCATCGAAGGAATGCCTTAATTCATGACATAATAACTAAGAAATGGCAAGATATACAGGTCCAAAGACCAAAATAGCAAGAAGATTCCGAGATCCAATTTTTGGTCCGGATAAAGCGCTAGAGCGCAGAAGTTATGGCCCAGGCCAGCACGGCCCCTCAAAAAGAAGAGGCGGAAAGCAGTCTGAATACGCTATACAATTAGGTGAAAAGCAAAAAGCAAAATATACTTATGGTATTTTGGAAAAGCAATTTGCAAACATGTTCGAGAAAGCTTCTCGAATGAAAGGAATTACTGGTGAAGTATTACTTCAGTTGTGTGAAACTCGATTAGATAACACAGTTTATCGTTTAGGTATCGCTCCAACACGTCGTGGTGCTCGTCAATTAGTTTCTCACCGACATGTTACCGTTAATGGTGATGTTGTAAATATACCATCTTACCAAGTTAAACCTGGTGATGTAGTTGGTGTTCGTGAAAAATCGAAATCATTAGAAGCTATCGTTTCTTCATTGGACGCAAGCAGTAAAAAATATGATTGGTTGGATTGGGACCGATCTACTATGTCTGGAAGATTCTTAAGTATCCCAGGAAGAGAAATGATCCCTGAAAACATCAAGGAGCAACTAATCGTCGAATTATATTCTAAATAATCTATAAAGCAAGAAAATGGCAATTTTGGATTTTCAAAAACCTGACAAGGTTATCATGATTCAATCAGACGAATTCAACGGAGAGTTTGAATTTCGTCCTCTTGAACCAGGTTATGGTATTACAATAGGTAATGCTCTACGTCGAATATTACTTTCTTCTTTGGAAGGATTCGCGATTGCTTCGATTAAAATCGAAGGAGTTGATCATGAATTCTCTACCATAAAAGGTGTAGTTGAAGATGTAACAGAAATAATCTTAAGTTTGAAGCAAGTACGTTTCAAACAACAAATCGAAGGAACTGACAGCGAGACTGTAATAGTTTCAGTTAGTGGACAAAGTAAATTGACCGCTGGTGACATAGGAAAGTATACAAGTGCTTTTCAAGTGTTAAATCCAGATTTGGTAATTTGTAACATGGAGCCTTCTGTAAAGTTGGAAATCGAACTTACAATTATTAAAGGTCGTGGATATGTTCCAGCTGAAGAAAATAAGAATGCTAACGCTTCTTTCGGTACTATTTTCATCGATTCAATTTTTACACCAATTGTTAATGTGCGTTATGCTATTGAGAATTTCCGTGTAGAACAAAAAACGGATTATGAGAAATTGGTATTGTACATCACAAGTGATGGTGCCATTCATCCTAAAGAAGCTCTTAAGGAAGCTGCTAAGATTTTAATTCATCATTTCATGTTATTCTCTGATGAGCGTATTACTTTAGATAGTGAAAGCAAAGCAGATACAGAAGAATTTGATGAGACATCACTTCATATGCGTCAATTGCTTAAAACAAAATTAGTTGATATGGATCTTTCGGTTCGTGCATTAAATTGTTTGAAAGCTGCAGATGTTGAAACATTAGGTGATTTAGTTTCTTATGCAAAATCAGATTTGTTGAAATTTAGAAACTTTGGTAAGAAGTCATTGACTGAACTAGACGATTTAGTAGACAACAAAGGTTTGACTTTCGGAATGAATGTTGCAAAATATAAATTAGATAAAGACTAGGATTGATTTAGAACAATTGAGAAATGAGACACGGAAATAAATTAAATCACTTAAGTAGAAAATCAGCACATAGAAAAGCAATGCTTTCTAATATGGCTTGTTCTTTAATAGAGCACAAAAGAATTTCTACGACTATCGCTAAAGCAAAAGCTTTACGCGTATATGTTGAACCACTTTTAACAAAGTCTAAAACAGATACTACACATTCACGAAGAATTGTATTCTCTTATTTGCAAAGCAAAGAAATCGTTACTGAATTGTTCCGTGATGTTGCAGCAAAAATTGCTACAAGAGATGGTGGTTACACAAGAATTATTCGTACTGGTTACCGTTTAGGTGATAACGCAGAAATGTGTTTGATTGAATTGGTTGACTATAACGAGATTTACACGAACGAAAAAGCAAAGAAAACTACACGTCGCTCAAGAAGAGGTGGTTCAAGTACTTCTTCAGTAGAAGATGTTGTTGCAGCAACTCCAGTTGCAGATGTAGTTGAGGAAACTCCAGTTGCGGAAGTAGTTGAAGAAACTCCAGTTGCGGAAGTAGTTGAAGAAGCTCCAGTTGCGGAAGTAGTTGAAGAAGCTCCAGTTGCGGAAGTAGTTGAAGAAGCTCCAGTTGCGGAAGTAGTTGAAGAAGCTCCAGTTGCAGAAGTAGTTGAAGAAACTCCTGAAGTAGAAGAGTCAAATGACGAAGCAGCTTCAGATGAAACGGAATCAACAGAGAATTCTTCAGCTGAATAATAGATTTTAACACATGTTAATAAAAAGGCGGTTTTTTAACCGCCTTTTTTATGTTTAAAAAACGCCAGACCCCGTAAGTTTCTTAACTTTGTAAGAAACGATAAATGGAATCAAGAAATCCAGCTGTATTATTATTAGAAGATGGCACTGTGTATCATGGTGCTGCAATTGGGAAAATTGGAACTAGTGCCGGTGAAATCGCTTTTAATACCGGAATGACAGGTTATCAAGAAGTTTTTACAGATCCTTCTTATTATGGTCAAATGCTGATCATGACAACAGCTCATATAGGTAATTACGGAGTTCATGCCGATGAATCAGAATCTAAAGGAGTAAAATTGGCAGGCTTAATTACTAAAAAATTCAGCAATACGTATTCACGCCCTTCAAGTAACGACTCTTTGCAAAATATGCTTGTCGAATCAAATACAGTAGGTATTTCAGATATCGACACGCGATCTTTGGTTAGACATATTCGCAGTAAAGGTGCGATGAATGCTATAGTTTCCTCTGAAATATTAGATGTGGATACATTGAAAGCTGAACTTAAAAAGGTTCCATCAATGGACGGATTAGAATTATCTTCTTTCGTTGCTACCAATCAATCATATGAAGTAGGTGATAAGGATGCTACATTAAAAGTTGCTCTATTAGACTTTGGCGTGAAAGCTAATATAATTAATTGTCTAGTTGAAAGAGGATGTCAGGTTAAGGTATTTCCATTAGATACGCCAGTTGAAGATTTACTAGCTTATCAACCTAATGGCTTTATGTTATCAAACGGACCAGGAGATCCATCTTCCATGCCAATTTCAATTTCAATTGTTGATGAACTTGTGAAGACAAATATTCCAATTTTTGGAATTTGTTTGGGTCACCAAATTTTAGGTTTAAGTCAAGGACTTTCTACAGTTAAAATGTTTAATGGTCATAGAGGAATAAATCACCCAATTAAAAATCTTATTACAGGTAAAAGTGAAATAACTACTCAAAATCATGGATTTGTTATTTCTAAGGAAAGTATGAGTAAAAATCAAGATATTGAAGTAACTCATATGCATTTAAATGACGATACGATTGCAGGTATTTCTTTAAAGAATAAAAAAGTATTTTCTGTTCAGTTTCATCCAGAAGCATCTGCCGGTCCTCATGATTCACGTTATCTTTTCGATCAGTTTATTCAAAATATGAACTCCAATAAAAATTAAATAATGAGTACAATATCTCGTGTATTTGCACGCCAAATTCTAGATTCTCGTGGCAATCCTACCATAGAAGTGGATGTTCATACCCTTAACGGTAAGGTCGGTCGCGCTGCAGTTCCTTCTGGAGCTTCTACTGGAATTCATGAGGCTGTTGAATTACGTGATAATGATGCTGCCTATTATTTGGGAAAGGGTGTTTTGAAAGCGGTGAAAAATGTAAATGAAATCTTGAATTCTGCCTTGCTCGGAATGAATGTTTTTGATCAGAAGGCTATTGATGCTGTTATGATTCAACTTGACGGAACGGCAAATAAATCGAATCTAGGAGCCAATGCTATTTTAGGAGTTTCTTTGGCTGTGTCTAAAGCTGCTGCTCAAGCGTCGGGACTAAGTTTGTATCGTTATATTGGCGGTGTTGGTGCGGTAACGCTTCCCGTACCCATGATGAATATATTAAACGGTGGTTCTCATGCTGATAATTTAATTGATATTCAAGAATTTATGGTCATGCCTGTTGGCGCATCTTCTTTCTCAGAAGGATTGCGTTGGGGTACAGAAGTTTTCCATCACTTAAAAACAGTTTTGAAATCTAGAGGAATGTCCACTAATGTTGGAGACGAAGGAGGTTTTGCCCCAAATTTAGGATCCAATGAAGAAGCTATTCTAGTGGTAATGGAGGCCATTGAAAAGGCAGGTTTTAAACCTGGGGTAGATATGTTTATTGCTCTTGATGCTGCTGCATCTGAATTCTATGATACAGCTAAAGAAAAATATATTTTTCAGTCAACGGGTGAGTCTATGTCTTCTGAAGAAATGGTAGCCTATTGGGAAAGTTGGGTTTCTAAATATCCAATTCTATCAATTGAAGATGGACTTGCTGAAGATGATTGGAAGGGATGGAAATTAGCTACTGAAAGATTGGGTGATAAAATTCAATTGGTTGGTGATGATTTATTTGTGACCAATACCAGTCGTTTGGCTAGAGGTATTAAAGAAGGTATTGCTAATTCTATTTTAGTTAAAGTAAATCAAATAGGTACATTAACAGAAACTATTGAGGCTGTTCAAATGGCAAATAGAAATGGCTATACTGCTGTTATGAGTCATAGAAGTGGTGAAACTGAAGATAACACTATTGCAGATCTTGCTGTTGCATTAAATACGGGTCAAATTAAAACGGGATCTGCATCAAGAAGCGATAGAATGTCAAAATACAATCAATTATTAAGAATAGAAGAGGAATTAGGATCAGCGGCAATATATCCCGGCAAACAATTTAAATTTATTAAGTGAGTATAAATCAATTTAACCTTAGGGTTTACGGAGTTTTAGTGAATGACAAGAAAGAAGTTTTATTATCAGATGAATTTCGATTCGGTCGTTTTTTTACAAAATTCCCTGGTGGTGGGATAGAATTTGGGGAAGGTATTGAAGATGCTCTTAAGCGCGAATTCCAGGAAGAAGTAAATGCGGAGGTAATTTCGTCATCTTTTCTATATGTGAATGAGTTTTTTCAAGCTTCAAAATTTCAAGAAGAACATCAAATAATTTCTTTTTATTACTTGGTAAATGTTGCTGATATTAATCAATTAGGTACTGAGGAATACAGTACTCCTTTTTATTCTGAAGGCGAAAAGCAACGATGGGTACCGATTGAGGATCTCATTGAAAGACATATGTCTTTTCCAATCGACAAAAAGTTGGTTGGTGTCTTACAAGAAAAATATGGACTTATTTAATAAAATTTGGAGCAACGATTAATTCTTTGGTTCCGTGGCCCCAAGAATAAAATCCTTCTCCTGTTTTCACACCTTTTTTTCCTGCTGTAACCATGTTTACAAGTAATGGGCATGGAGCATATTTCTGATTTCCAAAACCATCATACAGTACATGAAGAATGGCTAAACAAACATCCAAACCGATGAAGTCAGCCAATTGAAGTGGTCCCATAGGATGCGCCATACCTAATTTCATTACCGTATCAATTTCTTCAACTCCTGCTACACCTTCATATAAAGTGTAAATTGCCTCATTGATCATTGGCATTAATATTCTATTGGCAACAAATCCTGGATAATCATTAACCTCAACAGGAACTTTATTCAATTTTTTACTAGTATCCATTATGGTTTGAGTGACTTCATCAGAAGTAGAATAACCTCTAATGATTTCAACTAATTTCATTACAGGCACTGGATTCATAAAATGCATACCAATTACTTTATCAGGACGCTGGGTCACTGAAGCTATTTTCGTAATAGAGATAGAAGAGGTATTACTTGCTAAAATCACTTCTGGAGCACAAATTAAATCTAGTTCAGCAAATATTTTTAGTTTTAAATCAATATTTTCAGTTGCGGCTTCAACTACTAAATCAACTCCAACAACTCCTGATGTTAAACTTGTGTGGGTGCTTATGTTAGCCAGAGTCAAGTTCTTCTCGTCTTCTGTTATTGCCTCTTTAGCGACCTGTCTATCAAGGTTTTTACCAATTGTTCCAATCGCTTTATCAAGTGCAACCTGAGAGACATCGATTAGATTAACCTTATATCCAAACTGAGCAAAAACATGGGCAATTCCATTCCCCATTGTACCTGCACCTATTACTGCAACATTTTTCATGTAAATTGATTTATTTGGCAAATATAATCATAGTATCTTTGTCATCTATGTCATTTGATCGAATAAGCGCAATAACTAAAAGTGATTTTTTTAAATCATTCACTGTATTGATGTCTGGTACTGTAATTGCTCAAGCAATAAGTTATCTAATTGCCCCAATTTTAACGCGTTTATATACCACTTCAGAAATGGGGGAGTTGGCTTTTTATATGAGAGTAATTGGATTTATCTCTGCAATTGCTACCTTAAGATATGAAGCGGCCTTGCCCTTACCTAAAAATGATTCCCATTCTTTCCTTCTATACCGATTGGCCTATTTAATATCATTGGTTATTTTAGTAATAGTTGCTGTTGTGTTTTGTTTCTTAATTTTAAGTGGCGTCTCAACTCATTTTTCCTGGTGGTTCTATCTCTTTTCCATTCTAGGAACCGCTTGTGTAATAATCGTTAATGTTGGAACAAGTTGGTCCGTAAGAATGGGAGAATACCCGATTATATCACGCAATAAAATCACGAATTCTTTAGTTGCGAATTTATTGAAATGGTTATTTGCATTTTTTCACTTGAGTGCTTTCGGATTAATTTTAGCCTCCTTGATTGGTAGTATCGTTTCATCTCTTGAATTTGCTTTTAATTTTAAACGAATTCACAAAAAATTCAATGCGCTGCGTTCAAAGAAGAAGACTTTGGTCTTGATGCGAGAACATAAAGAGTTCCCAACCATTAATCTACCTCATGTATTTGTCGATAATGGAAGGGATATGCTGATTGCTACTTTAATCTTCACCTATTATTCTCAGTCAATATACGGTTCTTTTAATCACTCTTATACTATGTTAAGGATTCCTTTGACTTTGGTAGGTGTTTCTCTTGGACAAATATTTTATAATAAAGCTTCTGAATTATACAATCAAGGAAAGTCTATATTACCTATTTTGAAAAAAATGCTTTTATTGTTGTCTGTGCTTTCTATAGCACCCTTTAGTATTCTATTCTTTTATGGTGCACCAATTTTTGAATTTGTGTTTGGTCGTGAATGGAGACTATCTGGTTCTTATTCTGAAACGATGTCAATTTGGTTGATGTTCAATTTTATTCTCTCACCAATTACTGCTTTACCTCTTATCTTAGGGAAACAGAAAATCGCATTCTTTATGGGAATTATTAGTTCTCTCATTCAGGTTATTCCTTTTTTGATTTTACCGATGCGATACGGAAATTACCAAGAAGTATTTTTGTGGAGTTTACAAATAGTTTCGTATACTCAAGCCGCTTGGTTAGTTTTCACTTTATTTGTCTTTTATTATTTAGCTAAAAAGGCATCGGTAAAAAAATAATTAGTTGCTATCGTAGCGACGCATAGAGATCAAAAAAATCTAATATATTAAATGGTTTGGCTATTGCACTCTAGACCCACCTTTTATTAGTAACTTTAGCGCCAACATGAAATTCACAGAATTAAATCTCAACGAACAGTTGTTGGAAGCAATTTCACACATGGGCTTCGTCAATGCCACTCCGATTCAACAATTAGCAATCCCGCAAATTTTAGATAATAAGGATTTGATTGCTTGCGCCCAAACGGGAACAGGTAAAACCGCAGCATTCATTCTCCCTATTTTAAATAAATTAACGGGTAAAGAAGATTATTCTATAGATACTTTAATAATTGTGCCTACTCGCGAATTAGCAGTGCAGATTGAGCAAGAAATTCAAGGCCTATCCTATTTTGTGTCTGTGGGTTCAAAAGCAATTTATGGCGGTGGTAGCGGTAAAGATTGGGATCTCCAGAAAGATGCACTCAAGGATGGCACAGATATAATTGTTGCAACACCCGGAAAATTACTTTCGCACATTGCACAGGGATATGTGGATTTTTCGAAAGTTAAACATTTAGTATTGGATGAAGCGGATAAAATGTTGGACATGGGTTTTACAGATGACCTAATGTCAATAATATCTAAGCTACCTGAAAAGCGTCAAACACTTATGTTTAGTGCAACAATGCCCAATAAGATTAGGGAATTAGCCAAGAAAATATTAAAGGATCCGGAAGAAATAACGCTTTCTATTTCAAAGCCAGCAGCAGGCGTTAAGCAATCTGTATACTTGACTTTCGATAATCAAAAAGTACCACTTCTTAAACATATTCTAACTGAAAGACCTGATTACTCAAGTATCATTATTTTCACTTCATCAAAAAGTAAAGTCAATGAAATTGTATATTCTTTGCGCAAAAATGGATTTAAGTCACACGGAGTTTCTTCTAATTTAGATCAAAGTGAAAGAGAGGAAGTGCTTCTTGGATTTCGTTCTAAACGAATTAGAATCATTGTGGCAACTGATGTTATGAGTCGTGGCATCGATATCAAAGAAATTAATTTGGTTATCAATTATGACACACCTTTTGATGCGGAAGATTATGTTCATCGTGTTGGACGTACTGCTCGTGCCAATACAAAAGGTGAAGCGATAACGCTTGTGAATGAAAAGGACATGAAAAAACTTATGCAAATTCAAAAGTTAATTGAAGCTGAGATCACTCAAATTCCTTTACCAGTTGATTTAGGAGAAGGTCCAGAATTTAAAGTTCATTCGAATTCTTCAAGAAGACCATTTAAAATCAAGCGTAAAAATTAAAAGTTAAGAACTTCGAATTCAAAAGTAAGTTTACTTACGATGTAATTAGACAATTATAATTTATCGTAAATACTAGAAAACAAGCGTCTATTTGTTTCTTTGGTGGCCCTATTTTGAATAATGAACTTGTTTTTGTCTTCTACAGCCAATGGATCTAAAGTCAACGCTATTTCAATATCTTTCATCACTTTTCCATCGCTGATAATTCCATTCTCAAGATGTGTGATCCATTCTTTATTGGCAGGTAAATCTGAAACAATGGGAATGCATCCGTAAGCCATAGCTTCTAATAGACTAATGGAGGTGCCGTCACTTATTGGTATAGAAATATATAAAGTCGCACTTTGGTAATTAGCTTTGTTTTGATCACTGTTTAAAAATCCAACAAATTCGTAGCTTCCAAGGGGTAAATGTTCTGCTGCTAACTTTTCTAGTACAGGAGTATTTATGCCTTGACCAGCTATTTTCAGCAACCAATCGGTATTTTTCTTTAGGAAATCTGCACTTTCAAGGATGATCTTATCGATCTGGTATAATGGGGCGTGCATCCTATTGGAATAGATTATTTTTTTTCGTTCAAGCGCTGTTTTTTGGGGATCTATTTCCACTCCAAAATTTGCAATTCTTACTGTTTTATTACCAATTAAATTGTGAATAGCAGTAGCCATAAATTCAGCATCAGCAGTAATCTGATCGGCTTTATTGAGGACATATTTTACCATCCAACGATGTAAAAGACTCTTTTTGGGTAATAGTAAGACATCACTACCCCATGTTGTAAGTACTAATGGGATTTTAGATTGATTTGCAAGGGCAGTTAGAAATCCATAAGAATTGGCTTGATGAACATGGATAATATCAGGCGCGAAGTCTTTAATAATGGATCTTAGCTCCCTTATATTTTGCCAGAATTGAATGGGATTCTTTAAACTAAAATTTATTTTTTTACAAGACGCAAAATCAATAATATTATTACTCACTACTAAAATAGATTCAAACTGATCTGAAATGAGGTCATGAAAATTCCTTAAATGAGCATTGCCATTACTTCCTCCAATGAGTAAAAGTTTTTTATGCTTCGACATGAGACTCCTGATTAAGGTATTTACTAAAGGCCCAACTTATTCCAAAAATATAGATTAAAAGAATATTCTTTTCTGTAAATGGATTGTTCGTTAGCGCACTAATGGTCATTAATAGAATTAACAATATCGCTTGTATTGCATAAGGTTCCTTCCTTTTAATAAATTTAATAAAAGGATAAATAAATATACTTAAATAGAGTATCAATCCTATAATGCCATAACGCCAAGTCATTAACAGGTATTCATTTTCAGAATATATCTGATGGGCATAAAAAAAGTTTTTGTTTGGTCCATATCCAAATAGGGGATGTTGGACAATCATATTCCATAAAAGTTCCCACGATTCCCATCTACTTCTTACAGAACCACTAAATAATGCGGTTCCGTCTAACAAACTATTATTATACGAAGTATATTGAAAAAAGGAAGTTGCCAGCATCCATGACAAAAGATAAATAGTACATGTCCCGAATAGTAAGATGAGCCATTGTTGTAGCTTGAATTTACTGTGGTGAAATACAAGTGTAAAAAGAATTATTGCTATAATAATTACCAAAGATGTCCGAGATTGACACAGAAAAGTCATCAATAGTGCAGTAAAAAATCCAATCAGCTCTTTTTGTTTAAACTTAAAAGGAAAATAAAAAATAGTAAACAATCCAAAGAGCAAGCCATTAATATTAGGGTTACCCATCGTCCCAACTAATCTTTTAACTGCCTTCGCACCAATAGAATCTAATCCAAAAAACTGTATGTGGATTCCTCCGTTATAATAGTGTTCCAGTAAAAAATTAATATGAAGTAGATTAAAAAAATGTAAAAAATTGATAAGAACTAGGATTCCAAATAAAACATGGACTAAGTTTTTGATGGCATTGAAATTGATTAGAGAAAAGAATACAGTTAATAGTGCAACTTTCAACATCTTGTATACTTCAAAATAAGGATTCAGATCCTTATAATTATCGGTAATAAAAATGGAAATAATAATGTATAAACTAAATACGAGCGGGATTAAAGTATAAAAATTCGGTGTGATGGTTTTTCTTTTAACCCAAATTATTACAAAAATAATCGGAAGTAAAAAGTCTATTATTTGTATTGATGGCAAGGAAGCATTCAACTTAATATCAGGAAGCATTACAGCGGCGAATAATAGGAAAAATCCTAGTATAGATAAGCTGTTTTTACTTAGCCCATGCATCATAATTCGGTTTTAAAGATGGGTTTTCTTTTAAAAATGATGCATCTAATGTTCTGGTATCACCTATAACTTTTGCAGGATTACCTCCAATTATTGAAAAATCAGAAAATTCTCCTTTTACATAACTGTACGCTGAAACAATACATCCTTTTCCAATTTTAGTATTCGGCATTATTGTGGCATGTGGTCCAATAAAAGAATAGGCACCAATTTCAATAGGTCCTTTGATATATCCAAGCATTTCTGAACCAGAATACGCGTTTCCATAAAGTCGGATTGCTTGATGACTTGAATGAGTGGTAATGGTAATGAATGAAGTGATTTGCACTCCTGTATCTATTTTTAGTCCTTGACTTGCTTCAATAAAATTAAAGTGACCTATATATACATTTTCAGCTAATTCTAAAGTCCTTGGATGGTCAATAAAGGTGCTGCTTGAAATTCTTGTTTTTGAAATAATATTTTTTTGATTGTCTTTAATTTTATTAAGCATTCTAGGACTGCTATTCGGGAATATTCGCCGAAAAATTTTTTGAAAAATAGAATTAGAAATATACATTTAAATTACTTAGTAGAACGAAGATAAGTAAAAATATAGGAAGTCATTTCTCTAGACTTTCCTCCTTAAGCGACACCTAGTCATTTCTCCAATTTAATTACCTTTGTTCTAGATGAAACAAACGGACAATTATTCTATAGATGGTATTGAGGAACAAATTAAAATTGTTCATTTGAGCAGTGCGCATGGTGATCGAGATGTGCGCATATTTCTAAAAGAATGTATTTCTCTTGCTAAAGTTTATAAAAATTTACAAGTTCATTTAGTATTAGCAGGTGTAGAGGAGAGGATAGAGGAAGGTGTTTCAATTCATTCTGTGCCTACCAATCTTGGCGGTCGATTGAACAGGATGTGGAATACAGTTAACCAAGTTCAAAGAAAAGCACTTGAAATTCAAGGAGATATTTATCATCTTCACGATCCTGAGTTATTGCGGATAGCACTCAAATTGAAGAGAAAAGGTAAAAAAGTGATTTACGATGCCCACGAAGATTTGCCAAGACAGATCATGGGAAAATCATATTTACCTATGAAAGGAATAATTTCCTGGTGTGTCGAGCATTTTGAGAATTTTGTAGTGAAGAAATTGGATGGGGTGATATGCGCAACACCTTTTATAGCAGAAAGATTTTTAAAAATCAATGCAAATACTACCGCAGTTAATAATTTTCCTTTAGAGAGTGAAATTGATTTTGTCCAAAATACTACTGCTGAAAAAGCTAATAGTATTTGTTATATCGGAGGTATCAGTCCAATTCGCGGAATTGAATCTCTTGTTAAAAGCATCGAATTTACTGATGTAAAACTAGAATTGGCTGGAGCAATTGCACCAGAATTTAGAGTTGAATTAACTAAGTTAAAGGGATGGGAAAAAGTAAACGAGTTGGGATTTATTGATCGACAAACTTCTATGCAACTAAAACAACAATCTATTGCTGGAATAGTAACTTTCCTTCCTTTTCCCAATCATATCAATGCTCAGCCCAATAAAATTTTTGAATACATGGCTGCTGGATTACCAGTAATAGGTTCACATTTTCCTCTTTGGAAATCATTGATTGAAAAAAATAATTGTGGCATTTGTGTCGATCCTTCTAATCCCATTGAAATAGCTGATGCAATTAATAAACTTGTTAAGGATAAAGCCTTAGCTAAAATAATGGGTGAAAATGGGCGAAAATTAGTCAAGGAAGTTTACAATTGGAATGCTGAAGAAAAAGTTTTAATTGAATTTTATCAATCTTTAATTGCCAAATGAAGACCCTTAAATTTGATGCTATTTATCGATTTTCCCTCTTGCTTTTAGTGAGTATTTGGTTGATTATCCCTCATTTAACCTCCGTATTCATTGCATTATTTGGAATAGTTGTTATTTATGGAATAAGTAAAAAACACTTAATTTTCAAATTAAATTATATTCTATTGGGCTTTACATTGTTGTATATTATTTACTTCGCTTATTGCTTCCCAGAATGGCTTAGCAAAATAGCTAAAGAAAATTACGAGTATAAGTTATCGTATTTGATCTTCCCTTTTATTTTTTCTTTCTTACCAAAAGAAGGAATGAAAAGAAACACGGTTTATTTTCAATTTATTACATTCGTTTTTATTCTATCTCTTTATTGTATAGTTCAGTCACTCATTATGTATAATTCGGGATCTGGATTAGGGGCCTTTTATTCTTCCTCTTTTTCACCCTTGCATCACCCTACCTATTTCGCTGCATTCATTTCCCTTGCCGTTTTTATGCTATTAGAAATAATGAAAGGGGTGGATTCTAAATGGCGACGATTCGGTATCATTATATTGATCTTATATTTTGGAATTTTGCATTTACCCTTAGGAAGTTTGTCAGGCATGCTCGTTTATCTTTTATTGCTTGGTTTTGTCGTGATAAAATGGAGTATTAAAAGGTTAAAGCCAATGGTAAGAATCTTATTTTTCTTTGTTATAGGTGTTTGTATTGCAATAGTTTCGGTAACTCAAGTTAGCCTTACAGCCAATATTAAAAACACTGGTAATTTTATTGTTGAATATATAAAAGACCCTTCTGAATTTGTCAAAAGCCGACCTGCAATAATGCAAGGAAATGAAGCTAGGTTGGTGGTTTGGACTGTTACAGGTGAAATAATTAAGGAACATCCATTGGGTGTTGGGGTGAATCATCTTCAAAATAAAATGTATGAAAAACTTAAAAAGTATGGTAAAAATGATTTAGCGGCCTTAAAATATAATCCACATAATCAATTTCTTCAAACTGCTGGGGAAACTGGAATTATTGGATTCCTATTATTTATAATCATACTGATCTATGGATCTTATCAAGCATATTTACAAAAAAATTGGATTTTAATTTTCATTTTCTTTAGTTTGGCTCTTAATTGTCTATTTGAAAGTATGCTACAAAGACAATCAGGAATTGTTTTCTATACCATGTGGATTGCTATTTTAAGTAGTGGACTTCTGATTCCTAAAAAAGAATTGACATGAAATTAAGTGTTGTTATACCATGCCGAAATGAAATCACTCATATCGAAGAATGTTTAACTGCAATTTTCGCTTCAGAGGGAATTTCTAATTTTGACACCAATGTCTTTGTTATAGATGGTAAAAGTGATGATGGAACAAGAGCTTTAATCCAAAAATTAGCAAAGCTTAACCCAAAACTTCATTTACTCGATAATCCAAGTCTAACCACACCAAATGCATTTAATATTGGAATTAATCAAAGAGATTTTGACTATTTATTGATAGTAGGTGCGCGTCATATTCTTTCAAGCAATTATATTTCAAAAAGCATTGAAGTTTTAAAATCGAATGAAAATAATTGGTGTGTAGGTGGTTCCTTGATAAATCAATATACGAATTCAGAAAGTCAAATAATTTCTAAGGCGATGTCTAGCTCATTTGGTATGGGACTAAGTAATTTTAGAACCTTGTCAAAATCAGGTTATACTGACACTGTTACAAGTCCTATGTATCCAAAAAAGGTTTTCGATACTATTGGTTTGTTTGATGCTCAACTAACCCGTAATCAAGACGATGATTTTAATTTTAGAGTGCTACAAGCAGGCGGTAAAATTTGGTTCGAAGCAGATATTGAATTGAAATATTATGTCCGAAATACCTTTAAACAAGTGAGCAAACAATTTTTTCAATATGGATATTGGAAAGTATATGTAAACAAGAAGCACAAAACAATAACAACTATTCGCCAAATGGCGCCACCTCTTTTTGTATTCTACTTACTGCTTTCACCATTCATATTCCTAATACCATTTGGTGTTTTCTGGATCCTTTTATTACCAAATATTTTTTATTTGATCTTGCTTTTATTCTTTTCAATTAAATATGCGGATCATTCGATAACTAACTTTCTAGGTTTGATAAGATCTTTTGTCACCCTGCATTTATCCTATGGAAGTGGCTATATTCGTGGTATCCTAGAGTTTTTTATTTTAAGAAAAAGCCCTTCAATTAAACAACAAGTATTAACTAGATAGTATGATTCCTTTTTCACCGCCTCGCATAGATCAGAAAATTATTGATGAAGTAGTAGCTACTTTGCAAAGTGGTTGGATTTCAACTGGGCCAAGAACTAAGAAATTTGAAAAAGAAATCTCAGCATATTGTTCTTGTAAAACAACTGTAGCAGTGAGTTCTTGGACCATGGGTATGGAGGTGTTTCTGCGTTGGTGGGGCATAGGACCAGGTGATGAGGTTATTATTCCAGTATATACTTATTGCGCAAGTGCTAATGTGGTTTTACATACCGGCGCAAAAGTAATTATGGTAGATATTAATGCCGAAGATTTTAATATTTCTATTGAAAAAATTAAAGCAGCAATTACTTCTCGAACAAAAGTAATTATGCCTGTTGATATTGCAGGTCTTCCATGTGATTACGATTCGATTTATAATTTAATAGAGGAAAATAGATCAATATTTCAGCCAAATAATGAAAAGCAAAGACAATTAGGTAGAATCTTAATTGCAGCAGATGCCGCTCATAGTTTTGGCGCAAAATATAAAGACAAAAGAGCTGGTGCGTATGCCGATATTACTTGCTTTTCTTTTCATGCAGTAAAGAATTTAACCACTGCAGAAGGTGGAGCAGTTTGTTTTAACTTACCTGATAATTTTGATCATGAGGAAATATATAAAGAATTTTGCATCAAAATTCTTCATGGTCAATCAAAAGATGCTTTAGCGAAAATGCAAAAAGGAGCTTGGAAATATGATGTCTTGGAAGCAGGTTACAAATGTAATATGACGGATATTCAAGCAGCTATTGGTTTGATTGAATTAGATCGATATCAGGAAAATATGGATCGACGCGCTTCAATTTTTGGGCTTTATTATAATGGATTCAAAGATTGCTCTTGGGCTATTCTTCCAATTGAAAAAGATTTAGATAGATCAACCTGTTATCATTTATTTCAGTTGTGTATCGATGGGATAACAGAGGAACAAAGAGATGCAATAATTCATGAAATTTTTGAAAAAGATGTCGCGGTGAATGTGCATTTTCAGCCCTTACCTTTATTAAGTGCCTATAAAGATGATTTTGATATCAGTAATTATCCAACAGCTTATGCTAAATATGCTTGTGAAATTTCATTGCCTGTCTATTTTCAGTTAACTGATGAACAAGTCCTTTATATTATTGATGCAGTGAAATTTGCTTATCATAAAGTAATGGTATGATTCGATTTTTCGACCTAATATTTTCAATTTTTATTTTATTATTATTTCTTCCTATTGGAATTGTAATCGCTATCTTAATCAGGATAGAATCAAAAGGAAGTGTTTTTTATAGTCAAGTTAGAATTGGAAAGGATGAGAAACAATTTAAATTATTAAAATTTCGCTCTATGTTAGTGGATGCGGATAAGCAAGGTAACTTAACCGTTGGTGCTAAGGATTCTAGAATCACAAGGGTAGGTTATGTTATTCGTAAATTTAAATTAGATGAATTCCCTCAATTTATCAATGTACTTTTGGGGCAAATGAGTGTGGTTGGTCCAAGACCAGAAGTACTTGAATTTGTAGCACTCTATACTGCGCAACAGCGAAAAGTATTATTGGTCCGACCAGGAATTACTGATGAAGCATCACTACAGTATTTTGAGGAAAATAAATTGTTGGCAGGATCCGAGGATCCAAAAAAAACATACATTGATGTGGTAATGCCATCAAAGATTGCAATTAATTTAGCCTATATAGAAAAAAGAACACTTCTAACAGATCTAACTGTTGTGGGAAAAACAATCTTGAGAATATTTCGAGCTTAAAAGCTATTTGATTTAATAATTTAATATTCTATAAATAACCTATCGTAATATTGCAATATGACAATATGTTCTTAATTTTGTCTTATCAAATATTGCTTCTTTTCTTTTTAGTTTAAATTTTTATATCGGCATATTGCAATAAGACGATGATCAATACTTGCTTAACAATGAAATTAAAATCAATTTAATTGCGTTTAATCAAATAAATAATTCCATGGGAGCGACAAAAAATGAAATTTTTCACGATCAAATAAATGAAGAGGCAGCTATTTTTAAAGCGCTTGGTCACCCTGCACGTTTAGCGATAGTTAAGACTTTATTGACTTATAAAACTTGTGTTGGAAATTATCTCACCAATGAAATTCCTCTTTCACAGCCTACCATCTCCCAACATTTAAAAGTACTTAAAAATGTTGGGATCATCCAAGGCACTATTGAAGGTAAATCTGTTTGTTACTGCCTTAATCATACAGTAATCGAAAGATTACGTGTTTTTGTCGGTGATATGCTCCTACAATACGATTTACAACAAACTAAATGCGACTGTTAATATGAAATATTTTGAATTTAAATCAGAACTTCAAAAGCAAGAGCTTCTTGCTTTTATAATGCCTAATGGGATTTCTTTCCCTGCTCATTTTCATATCACAGAAATTGGACGGACTCAAAAACAATTTGTTGATTGTGGCGGAACTATTAGGAATATTGGGGAAATTAACATCCAACTTTGGTTGGCAGATGACATAAATCATCGTTTAACTACAAAGAAATTGTTGCAAATTATGCAAGAAACTGAAAGTAAAATAATTTTACCCGATGAAGAGATCCTTGTCGAATTGCAAGGAAAAACCATAGAGAAGTATTCGATTATGAAATCTGATTTTGGTTTCTTACTTCAAGCAACACAAACAGCTTGTCTTGCAGAGGATAGTTGTGGTATTCCTAAAGAAAAAATAAAGGTAGTTTTGGGCCAATCTATTGCTTGTAAACCTGGTTCTGGTTGTTGTTAATTCCATAGTTATGTTTCCAAAAATAGATCAATTGATTGCGCAACTTCTTTCGGAATTTAATTCAATTTCTGAGGAGCGGAGGATGGTATTAAATGATTTGGCCTCAAAAATAAACTTGGTATTATCTGAATCGCATTCATTAAATTTATTATTCGTTTGTACTCATAATTCTAGAAGAAGCCATATGGGACAAATTTGGGGTTCCGTTGCTGCTCATTATTTCGATCTCCCATTAATAAGTTATTCTGCAGGTACAGAAATAACCGCTTTGCATCCGAGTGTAATACAGATGTTAATGAACGAAGGTTTTGAAATCAAATCAGAGAGTATTGAATTGAATCCTGAAATTCAAATTTCTTTTCAAAGTGGTGCATCTGTTTCTTGTTTTTCAAAACTTATTGACGATGCTCACAATCCTAAGGATAATTTTATTGCCTTGATGATGTGTACTGATGCAGAGGCCAATTGCCCTTTTGTTCCAGGAGCTCATACTCGTGTCGCAATTCCCTTTAATGACCCAAAGGCTTTTGATGGTACTTCTCAAGTGCTGAAGGCATATAGTGCTACTATGATGGAGATTGGAATACAAATTTTATATCTATTCAACCAAATTAAAAATGACGAAAAATAAACAGCTTTCCTTTTTAGACCGATATCTAACTTTATGGATTTTTGTGGCAATGATTATTGGAATAGGAATAGGATTTTTCTTTCCCTCTCAAAACAATTCTGAAAAGTCTGAGGTTTTTAATTTGCCCCTTGCATTAGGCTTAATTATAATGATGTATCCACCTTTGGCTAAAGTAAAATACGAAACCATAAAAGAGGTCTTTAAAAATATTAAAGTATTGGCGTTATCACTTTTTTTGAATTGGATTGTCGGACCGATTCTGATGTTTGTATTGGCAATAACGCTATTAAAGGATCTTCCTCATTATATGGTTGGTCTAATTATAATTGGACTAGCGCGCTGTATTGCTATGGTAATTGTATGGATTGAATTAGCACACGGAAATCGTGAATATGCAGCAGGATTGATAGCAATGAATAGTGTTTTTCAAGTGCTTTTCTTTAGTCTATATTCTTTTATTTTTCTTTCTTTCTTACCAAGTCAGCTTGGGATTCAAGTTACAAACATTAGTGTAGATATGCTTGAAATCGCTAAAACAGTAGCTATTTATCTGGGAATACCATTTTTTTTAGGATTTTCATCTCGCTATTTATTGATCAAAGTAAAAGGTTTGGATTGGTTCAATTCAAGCTATATCCCAACGATTTCTCCATTGACTTTGATTGCTTTACTGTTCACAATAATCTATATGTTTTCTCTTAAAGGTGATATGGTAATGGCTTTACCTTTAGATGTAATCCGGATTGCGCTGCCAATGGTGATCTACTTCTCCTTAATGTTTGTGATTAGCTATTTTATGGCTAAAAAATTTGGAGCAAAACAAGATGAGGTTACAGCAATTGCTTTTACCGCAACGGGTAATAATTTTGAATTGGCCATTGCAGTTTGTATTGGTGTATTTGGAATAAATTCCGGAGAAGCATTTGCAGGTGTAATTGGACCATTGATTGAAGTCCCTGCCTTGATATTATTGGTCAAATTAGCGGACTATTGGAACAAGTCTTGGAAGTAATGGGATTTTAATTTAGTTCACCTTCAATGGTAATTGAAACTTCATCTACATTTCCATTAATTGGTGGTCTTAATTTTTTGATGGTAATGCTTAAATATTTCAAACCAACTATTTCATTGATTATTCTATCCCAAATGCGTTGTCCAACATGTTCGATTAGCTTCGATCGTATTGCCATTTCCTGTGCGACAATTGCATTGACATCAACATAATCAACTGTTTTTTCAAGAGCATCTTCTTTCGCTGCTTGTGTAAAATCTGTCTCAAGTGAAACATCTACAATATAATGTCCGCCAATTAGAGCCTCCTCTTCTAAGCAGCCATGATAAGCATATAATTTTATTCCAGTAACGGATATTTTATGCTTCATTGACCATTTTTTCAATAGTTAAAAGGGCTGATTCAATGCGCGCTACTATTTCTGATTTTCCTAAAAATGCAGCAATATCAAACATCCCAGGACCAGCACCGACTCCAGTTACACTTAATCTAAAGGGAAGTAAAACTGCACCAACCCCAACTTCATTTTGTTCCAAAAAGGATTTAAAAGCATCTTCAATGCTTACAGCATCAAAGTCAGATAATTGATTTAAGGTCTCTTTCCATGCATGAATTAAATTACTTGTTTCAGCTTTCCATCTTTTTTTAATACTTTCTGCATCGTATTCTGAAGGCCTTTCAAATAAATAATGTCCATCTGTATAAAGGTCTTGGATAAAGGTTGCTCTTTCCTTCATTAAGCCACAAATTTGGATTAGCGCTTCATTTGTTTGCGTAATTGAAGGTATCTTTTCTTTTAATTCTTTAGCTAATGTTTCATTCGTTTGACTTCTTAAATATTGTTGTTGAAACCAGATCGTTTTATCCGGGTCAAATTTGGCTCCTGATTTTGAAACGCGTTCCAGGCTAAAAGCCTCCACTAATCCTTCTAAAGAAAATATTTCTTGAGGTGTTCCAGGATTCCAACCTAGCAATGCAAGCATATTGATGAAGGCACCGGGATGATATCCTTTTTCTCGGTATCCAGAGTAAAGTTCGCCTTCTGCAGTAGTCCAATTGGTTGGAAAAACAGGGAATCCCAAACGGTCTCCATCTCTTTTTGATAATTTTCCATTTCCATCAGGCCTTAACAACAAAGGTAAATGCGCGAATAGTGGACATTCCCATCCAAAGGCTTCATACAACATCACATGTAAAGGTGCTGAAGGCAACCATTCTTCTCCTCTAATTACATGGCTAATTTCCATTAAATGGTCATCTACAATATTCGCTAAATGATAAGTAGGCATGCCATCACTCTTGAATAATACCTTATCATCCAAATTGTTAGTGTTCACCACAACCCATCCTCTAATAATGTCATGAAATCTAATATCTTCATTCCTTGGCATTTTCATTCGAATTACATAGGGAGCACCTTGATCCAAAAGCAATTTCACTTCATCCTTTGGGAGTGTTAATGAATTGCGAAGGGAAGTTCGCGTAACACAATTATATTGCCAATTAGGCATACCCATTTGTTTCGCTTTTTCACGCATTTGCTCCAATTCCTCAGAAGTATCAAAGGCATAATAAGCTTTTTCATTTTCAATTAATTGTTCTGCATAAGGCTTGTATAGTTCTTTTCTTTCCGATTGAACATAAGGTCCGAATGAACCGCCAATTCCAGGGCCTTCAGTAGGCATTATCCCGCACCATTTCATTGCATCCATTATATAATCTTGCGCCCCTGGTACAAATCTAGTTTGATCGGTATCTTCAACTCTTATAATAAAGGTTCCTTGATTCTTTTTTGCAAAAAGATAATTATATAAGGCGGTGCGTACTCCACCCATGTGTAAAGGTCCTGTAGGGGAAGGTGCAAATCGCACTCTAACTGGCTTTTCTGACATTTAATATTTTTTCTGCAAAGATACAGCATTTTCAGGTTTCAAGCGAATTTTCAGTAAAATGATACGCCTGTTTATGGGATACAATATAAGGTGTCAAACCAAGGTGAAAATCCTGCCCATACTCCTAATGCTCCACCTTTCATATTGGTTGCAACATTTATAGGAGAGGCAAATGGATTGCTTGCTGTGCTCATTTGAGCTTCTTTAAGATTGAAGAAGTGATAAACTGCTTGGTCAATTTTTGAAAATTTCACCACCACAGAATCTCCTAATCTATAATAGCGTTTGTAAATTTTAAGATGGGTAGTATCTTTTCTTTTTAATGGGTTATTGTAGTAAAATGAAAAAGTAATTCCATTAAAAAATGCATCATCAAAATAAGCGCCATTTACTCTTTTAAAAACAGCATCTAAATCTTCCCCACTTATGGTCTTATTAATTCGTTTTACTTCCCATTTATAGGCATCATATTGGTTGCCTGGATCACTTAGTGTTGCCCATGAATACCCATATTCGATAGCACCTTCTTCAATTTTCCAATATAAGTTGTCAAGTGGAGTAGGTAAGGGTAAATAAGTTTCACCACTGTAATGTTTTGAATGATAGTCAATGTCTAAAGTGTATGATTTTTGAACCGCTCCGACAATTGTGTTATTGGAATATACTTTGATGGGTAATAACAGAATTTCTTGCCAATCAATCGAAAGCATTTCTGCTAGTTTTTTCTGCGATGGAATGGTTAATTCGGTTGGCAGCATCAATGTCAATTGACAAGTATCTTGCCCAGAGATTACTTTAACATTTGCATCGTCAACAAAGCTTAATAAATAGGCTGCTAACTCTGTAGTATCGTAAATGTCAGCTGATTTTGAAAGGATGACAATTGGAGCACCACCAACTTCTATGGTGCCATCAACCACTAATTGCTCTTCAAAATTTGGAATGTCAATTTTAATCTCTTTGGTACAAGAGCATAAAATGAGGGTCAATAAAAATAAAAAGTAATATTTCATTCTTTGTCTAAGGTAACAAATTTCTACTGGAGTGACAATAAAAATTGATTGATCCAACTGCTATTGGCCCAGCATAGTGTGTTCAAAATCATATAAATATATGATAATTGTCATTTATTTTTCCTTTTACTAATGGGACCTTTGTTAAAATATAAACCCATGGAAAACAAGAAACAAATTTACGAGCAACATGCTGAAAATTCAGATTGGATCAACAGATTAGAGTTTTATAAGGAAGAAATTGAAATTTTAAAAGAGCGATTGGCCGAAATAGCAAATAAAAACTCCTCAAAATCAGTTCTCTCAGAAGTAGAGCACTTTCAGAATCAGTTTATTGTGCAACGCAATAATATTGATGAAATTGGTCATTTGATTAAGCTAAATGAGCAATTATTAGAAAACGAAGTGAACAAAAATGAGATTGCTGTAGATCATCGATCTTTACCTTATCACAAAGAAGAAAAAGAAAAATTAGAGGGTTTTGAGTCAAACATCAGTAATTTAAGGAAGGAGTTCAATACATTTTCCTCCAAATGGATGTAGTTTATTTTACTTCAATTAACTTGGAACCGAATAAACGATTTTCAAGATCAATATCGATTCTGCCAAGATTTATGCCTCCCCAACCCGTTTGATTAATCATTACGGGTTGATTTTCTGAATTATTAATGATGGTAGGTTCTGGCAAGAAAGTATGGGTATGTCCACCAAGAATTAGATGAATATTTTTTGTCTTTTCTGCTAGTACTTTATCGGAAATCTGATCATCTTGATAGACATATCCAAGGTGGGATAGGCAAATTATTAAGTCACATCCCGCCTTTTTTAATTCATCAGCTTGTTCATTGGCAGTTTTAATGGGATCTAAATAAATAACATTAGCGCAATTATCTTTAGATATTAAACCTTCTAATGCAATTCCTATTCCAAAGATTCCAATACGAATTCCACCTCTTTTAATAATGCAGTTTTTTTGAATTTTTCCAGTTAAAATTGTTTTATCAAAATCATAGTTCGAACAAACAAAGGGAAATTCAGCGTATTGTTTGGCATTTAAAAACCCATCTAGTCCGATGTCGAAGTCATGATTTCCCATAGTAGCGGCATCATAGGCCATATAACTCATTAATTTCATTTCCAGTTCCCCTTTGAAGGTATTGAAATACGGCGTCCCTTGAAAGATATCTCCTGAATCTAAGAGCACTACATTTTCTTCTTCCTTTCTGATTTTTTCGATTAATGCAGCCCTTTTAGCTACACCACCCATTCCTGGAAATTTAGGATGATTGGCTGGAAATGGGTCAATATTAGAATGGGTATCGTTGGTGTGAAGTATGGTGATTTTCTTTCCTTTTTTACTACTGCTTGCGGCTTTTAGCAGTGGACTAAAGCTCATCGCAATGATACTTAGTGTTGTATTCAGAATGAATTTCCTTCGTTTCATCTTTTGATTCTTTTTTCTGAATTGCTGATTAAATCACCTTGTCTTTGCGCTTCTTCAATAAATATTGACCTTAGGGTACTTGATTTGATTTGAATGGTTTGCGCCAATTTAAAAAATTGCATTTTATCCCCTCCATTGGCTAAATAATCAGAGGTGATAAGCCATACAAATTCATGTGTATCATTAAGTCCATTAATTTTTAATTTCCCATTTTCTAAACTTGCATTTGCAATTGGTTCTCCTCCACTTTGATCTAAATAGTAGGCAATTTGAGGAAGTACTGATACCGGTAGTTGCACCCACGCTACTTGATTATCAAAGGGCATAAGTTTAAATAGATCACCTACCGTAATAGCTCCTTTATTGAGTCCAGAACGCAAACCTCCTGTATTGAGAAGGCAAAAAAC
Organism: Flavobacteriales bacterium; assembly: GCA_947447525.1. Classification (GTDB taxonomy): domain Bacteria; phylum Bacteroidota; class Bacteroidia; order Flavobacteriales_D; family Crocinitomicaceae; genus UBA952. Next base: position 174,644 of record CANFJL010000001.1, read on the forward strand.
GGGTTGTGATAACCTTACATTTCTTGTTTCATGAGTCAACAATGCATCGGCACTCCAGTTCATTAAATTAGAGCAAGGTCGTTCAATGATAAAATCAATCTCACTATAAGCAATAACTTGATTCATTGATTTTGCAAGGGAATCGCTGTAAGGTTTTATAAAACTTTGCAATACTGTGTCTGCAGAATTTTCTTTACTTATTGGAACAATACTAGGCACATGGTGCAACACCAAATGAGAAGAGCAAGCCCAAAGGCTTGCTCCTAATATTATTATATAAATTTTATTTCGGATCATTCAATGATGAAGGTTCGCATTGTAGAACCCAACTCAGTACTCACTTGAATAATGTATTGCCCTGATTTCAATTTACTACCATCTAATTCTAACACAGGCTTGTCTATTTTTGATTCATCTGCAACAATACGGCCTTGAATATCTGTAATTTTATAGGCTGTAATATTCAATCCATTGACTTGAGCAAAAACTTTTCCTGATGATGGAACTGGGAAAACACTAAAATTAGCTGATAATTTCTCGTCAATACCCACAGAACAATTTTGAGCTAAGTAACTCATATTTGCAAAACTAACATGGCAAACAAAATTCACTGAATCTATATATGGATTTCTGTTTCCTTGAAGATTGTAAATGTATTCTTGACGCGCAATTTCATAGTTATCTGGTAAATCATTAAAATGCCAGTTTTTAAGTGAATTCTCATCTTGATTAGAAGGAATAGACCAGTTTAAACTATTTTGTCCGTTGTAACAAGTTGCCATATAAAAAATAGCTCTTGCAGCATTTCCTTTTTGAATAGCTCTAGGTTCATATACAAGCTGTGTTCCGTTATAACCAACACTTCCTAATAGGTAATTAAAAACAACACTACCTGTTATATCCATTAAAGGAAGATTACTTCTAGGTGTATTCGCATTGGTTAAGTTCGTTGGATAAAGATTGTGTTGATCATTATATTCATCTAACTCTGGATTGTCGGCAGGAAAACTAGGCATCCATGAATGACAGAAACTGTGCTCACGTGAATATCCAACAGCTGTCCAATCAAAAGGATCGTTAAACACTTTTCTTTCTCCTGAATAAACACAAGTAACATAAGATTGACCGTTGGTAGTATCTCTTACTTCAAACTGATTCATCAAAGTAGATTTGTAATTGAAATAACTGATAGAGTTATGAGGATTAATCAAAGCTGAAAGAGATGTAAGAAAAGAAGGCGAAGTCGTGGTAATCCCTGAGTAATAATTTCCTATGTTTAATCCAGTACTTTGAACATTTCCTGTAGCTGGAGCAGTAGTCTTATAGTTTTCAAATCCAGAAGGTCCGTTTAAAGCATAAACAGAGAAATAATAATTTTGATTGGCAATAACACCTCTAGGTGTAAATGAAGTCCCTGATCCGATGTAAGCAACTTTCGCATCTCCAACAACATCACCTCTCATATAGTGGGTTCCATCTTGTGGTACTCCTGTAATAGCACTGCCAGTTTTCCAAAGTACAATATACTTTTCAGCATTAACCGCTGCAGTAAATTGTCCACCTACCGTATATGGCTTAATCAATGGAAACGTTAAGTTACTTGCATTTGAAGTGGGTTCTGTAGCTAAATTATCAGTCCCAACACCTATTAAATTAATGATGTATGGATTTTCATTGCTATCATCATTACCAATTTGAATACTAGCAAATCTTGAACCTGTTCCTGTTGGATTAAAGTTTAATGTGTAGTTCTGATTTCCATTAGAAGCAACTGCACCAGCCGCAATTGAGGTCGTATAATCCCCAGCATTTGCTCCTGTAAAACTTGATCCAGTGATATTTAAATTTTGAGTACCTGAATTTTCAATGGTTATTGTATTTGATGCTGTATTACCAATTACATAAGAAGTATTATTTAAAACTGTAACCCCATTAATTTTCACATTAATTTCTTTTAATGGTGCAACATAGGCTACTATATCAGCTAAATTTCTAGGGATTAATTGATAATTGGTGTTAAATTGACCTAGCTCGCCAGTAATAGAAAGAGGCCCAGTAGGAATGTTCGTACCGTCAATATTGGTAGACCCGTTGATGCGCACATCAAATGTATTGGTTCCATCTGTAATTTGAACCGTAGTATTTCCTGTAGCAAAAGCACCAGTTTGAACGAATGTTACATTTTCGATTTTAACCAATTGTGCTTCTAAAACTTCTGCCGCACTAGTTATTGGAATTGTTTGCGCGATGATTTGAGTCGTTGGACCATGATTTATAAAACTATTGGTGGGAGAAATTTCTAACAATCCACTAAAATCAAATAATACGCCAGTTGCTGTAATTGAATCTCCTCTTAGTACACCACTTAAATTAGATCCATAGGCAGGAATTGCAGCCGTCCCATCTTGAATATAACGAATGTTCCCTAATTCTGAACCATTGGTTACCACACCGGTAACAGTTACAGTTTGGCCGATACCCATATTTCGGACATCTGAAATGGTCTGACTTGTTCCAATAAAACTGCTTAGGGTAAGCAATCCAAATAGTAAAATTCTTTTCATGTTATTTTATTTTAATTAAAATTGTAAACCTAGTGAAACATTAAATCTAAATCCTTGTCCAAACATAACTTGAGCGGATTGGGCGTCAAAGTTATTATAAATTCCATTACCATTGTTGGTTGCATCTGCAATATATACTGAATTTAAAATATTGGTAATCGATGCATTCATGATTAAAGTTGATTTTTCAAACGAATACTTGTATCCCGTGAAAAAATTAACCAATAAATAAGAGGGCATCATCCATGATTCTCTACCTCCGTTAGCACCTTGCAAAGTAAATGGGTCAAAATTTGAATAATAACGATCAAAGTATTGACATTGCATTTTTACATAAAAGTTTTTAAAGGGTTCATATCTAATAGACCCTGCAATTGCAGTCTGTGCGGCATCACCAACATGAACTCCTTTGGCATCAAAACTGATGTGCAGGGAATCATACTGTGGAATAATAACAGTTTTAGAGGAGTTCCAGATCCAATTTCCATAAGAAAACATCATGTCAGCAGTTACTTTCTTTGAAATATTATAAGCAAAGTCAACCTCGCCTCCCATATGTATAGCATCCATTCCATTAATATTTACACGAATAAATTCTGTCGGATCATTTGGGTCAGGAACTGCTACACCATAAGGAAAAGGTTTGTTCTTCCAATTGGTAGCGTAGGCATTGAAATTAATTCCAAAATTTTTGTTAGCGTAATTTAAACCACCTTCTGAAGCAAGAATTTTTTCATTCATAATTTCCGTAAAGAAAGCATTTGAATTGTTATCTATTACATTAGAAAATTGAGGAGTTCTGTTTAAATAACCAAGGTTGACATAGCTGGTTAAGTTTTTATTGATCTTATAACTTAATCCACCTTTAATAGTAAATCCAGGCAAATATTTCCAAGCAGTCTGATAATAAGTCAATTCAGGAGAATTATTATCATACGTTTTGCCTCCATACTGAACCGTATCTGTTGCTCCAATTCTAAATACTGAGTCTCCAATAGTCAAGACCATTTTTTGGAAATAATCAATTCCTTTATAACCACTCACTATTGCAGAAACATTCAAGAACATGGCCCATTTTTCGCTTGCATACTCCGCTTGACCAAAAGCGCCAGCCCATTTTACCAATCCATCTCTGTTTGCATTATAGGCGTTTTTCGCAATTTTATCTCCTACTTTCTGCATGGGGTTAGCATCATTTTTATCAGCAGCACTAACAAAGTAATCTCCACCCAAAAGGTTCGCAATGGTTTGATAATGACTTCCTTTATAATATCTTGCATCTATCCCTCCAGAAATTTCTAATTTTTTAGAGTATGCATAATTGAATTGACCCAAATATCCAGTCCAAAAGTGATTGTTGATACTTGACATTAATATTTGACTTGATTTTATTAAAGTTGGCGAATAAATGGGGTCCACATTTGGTGTACCAAATAAGGAATTAATTTTATTCTCTTGAATCATTTGATCCCAATTGATCAAATTGTTTGAATCTCTAAGTATCGCTGAGCTATTGAAAATACTCGTTCCTCCACCTCTGCCGATGGATAGATAAGCAATATTGGATATGGATAGTTTATCATTTACTTTCCAGAAATCTTTTAAGGTTACTTGTGGCTTGTTGTAAAAATTTAAGCGTTCACTCAATATTTCTTGTTTACCATTAACCGTTTGATAACCCCAATGTTGATTGTAACGGATACCCATGTCTGTGTATAAGGCATTCGTGTCTATGACAGCACCATTATTTCGTGCTTGAGTGGTGTCCCAATATTGAATTGCTTGATTGAAGGCACGCTGCGCATGATGTTGCGGAGCCATAAACCCAGAGAGCGTTAAAAGATGTTTATCAATTTTTTTCGATACTTTAAAATAACCAAAAAAACCTTGACTTGGTGTTCCATACACCCAACCTGATCCTTGTTTGTATGAACTAGAAAAAGTCAGTCCCCATCCTTTTTTTGTCATTCCTGTATTGTAAGAAAAACTCGTACGCAACATATTACCTGTACTATATTCCTGTTTAATCGAACCTCCTTTACGGTTGCCAATTCCTTGCGTAATAATATTTATCGTTCCACCAATGGATGGCATCGCAATTTTTGTTGCCCCTAAACCTCGTTGTACTTGCATCTGTGCTGTAATAGCATCCAAACCAAACCAGTTGGACCAATAGACAGCTCCATTTTCCATATCATTTACAGGAACCCCATCAATCATTACCCCAACGTTTCTTTGGTCAAATCCGCGAACATTGATGCGTGCATCACCATCTCCTCCTCCTTGTGTGGTAGCGTATACTCCAGGCGTTCCATTTAGAAGCATTGGTAAATCTCTTGAGCCTAATTCTTCAGCAATCTTTTGAGCGGAAACCTTGGTTACAGCAATCGGTACCCGTCCTTCCTTAACCAAATTTCCAATTACATTGATTTCTTCAAATTCTTGATTTAATCCTAAAAAGATGTCTTTATTTGTAAGCTTTTTATCTATGGTTATTTCTAAAGTTTTCGTTTCAAAAGTTAACATACTTACACTAATGAAATAAGTTCCATAGGGTAAGTTGGTAATTAAATACTCACCAGTAACAGAGCTTAAACTTTTTCCGATAATGTCTTTACTTGAACCTTTTGTAAAAACTTGCACTTTTGCTCCAACTACAATTTGTTGGTTCGCATTATCGATAATTTTTCCACTGATATTTCCACTGCTTTGAGCTAAGGTGACAATCGTAATCAAGGAAAAAAACAGGGTATAAAATATTTTCATCAAAACTTTTTTGCAATAAAAAAGGCCGTTACCGACCTTTTAAAATTAGATAATTTGTTTTATTTTAGGATTACTCTACGGATCTCTGAACTTCCGTTTTTCATAATTATTTTCAAAAAGTAAACACCTTTATTTCCGTCTAATTCTAGTGTGATAAAAGCTTTGTTTAAATTATTGTAAACAGCTACTTGTTGTCCTAGAGCATTGATCAATTGTATTGATTTTACCTCTTGAGAATTTTTTAAGTTAATAAGACCAGTACTTGGATTTGGATAAACAACTAGTGCATGGTTCTCAGTTTCATCTATTCCAGCAGGGTTACACAAACAATCATGAACACCTAAAGAATTCCAGTTTCCATCAAGAATAGGATTTCCACTTGTTCCAAATAAAGTATCTCCGTTAGCGTCTAATCTTACGATTACTGGAGGAATAGAGTCGTATTCTAATAATGGATCAAAGAAAGAGGGTTGCATCGTAACTCCTTTCTGAATCGTAGATTTACGAATCATGGAATGATCTTTTGTTATTAAAGTACCCAAACCAGTTGAATAAGGGAATTGAGTAGACCAAGCACCATCATTGTTTGCAGTACTTCCAGTTTCGTTTGCCGGATTCTCACCAATTTTCCCAAATAAGTCAATAATTTGAAAACCAGTTACATTAGTTGCATTGATTAATGTAGTTGCAGTAGTAGGTAAAGTTCCTTTTGCAAGCATCACTGCATCATTCCCATTCCAATAAAAACAATTAGATATAGCGTAGTCAGGACAATAGAATCCATCAGCTCTTGCTTGTAAAGAATCCCAAACAGGAGCTTCTTGTCCAACACCAAGTGGATCTAATTTTTGTAAAACAGCTACATAAACTGAATAAGGAGCAATTGTACCAGATAATTGAATAGCATTTGCTACTGTCGCAGTCGATGATCCATTAGAATAACGAGCGACAAAGAATTGACTTAAATTTACTGTTGAACTTGTTGGATTGTAGATCTCTAAGGCTTTATTGTTTGACCATCCTTCAACATATTCAGAAATGAATATTTGTGAGCAGTTGGTTTGACCGATAACTGCACCTAATGATAATACTGTGAATAAGGTAAAAAGTGTTTTCATAATTTTCTTTATTTAATCTTAACAAAGATATACTTTATTTTTCTAATTATTTTTGAGTTTTGATCAGTACACATTAATTTTTTATTACCTCTAAATTAAATAAACTAATTCTTCTACCTTCGCGATCTAAATTATTTTTTATGAAAAATTTACTTTTATTCTTTTCTCTACTGAGCTTTAACGTTTTCTCTCAAGACTTAAGTGTTGAGAAAATTTGGAAAAAATATGAATATATCGCCAAGGGAGTGGAAGACTTCAAATCAATGGCAGATGGGAACTTTTACACAAAAACAAATGAAGAAGGTTCCATTTTTAAGCATAGTATTTTAAATTCTGAGGATAAAGGAATTTGTATCTTAGAAGGTAAAACTCTTTTGTATAATGGAGTAAAGATAGATTATGATGATTTTGAATTTAATAAGGATGAAAGTAAAATATTATTTAAAACTTCCATAAAAAGCATTTATAGAAGAAGTTATACTGCGGTGTATTATTTATACGATCTTAAAACTAAAGTCTTGCAAATTTTGGACGATACACACAGTCCGCAAACGCTTGCTGAATATTCACCTGATGGAAATTCAGTGTCTTATATTGCTGGAAATGATTTATTTGTTAAATATCTACCCACAGGTAAAATCACAAAATTAACAACAGATGGAAAGAGAAATAAAATCATCAATGGTACAACTGATTGGGTATATGAGGAAGAGTTTAGCATCACTAAAGCTTACTGCTGGTCTCCAGACTCAAAATATATCGCATTTCTAAAGTTCGATGAAAAGGAAGTTAAGGAATTCAATTTGACTTACTTTAATGATTTGTATCCTGAAAATTATAAATATAAATACCCGAAAGCGGGAGAAGATAACAGTAAAGTTACTGCCCATATTGTTAGCGTTAAGAAACCAAGTATTAAGAATATTGATTTAGGAGAATATGAATATATTCCTCGATTATCTTGGTCTGGTTCGCAAAACAAACTCATTCTGCAGACTTTAAATAGACATCAAAATCAGTTGAAATATCATTTAGTTGATTTAACAGGAAAGTCTCTAGTAATCAAGGTGATCTATGAGGAAAATTCAAAGTCATATGTTGAAATTGATGATAATTTATTGATTTTAAAAGATGGAAATTCTATTCTTCGAACCAGTGAAATGGATGGCTATAATCATATTTATCGTCTAGATTTTAATGGAAATTCCACACAAATCACAAAAGGAAAATGGGATGTGATTGAAATGTTAGGTATAGATGAAAGCTCTAATATCATTTATTTTTCTTCGGCCATGAATGCTGCAATTTCTAAGACAATTCATTCTGTATCTTTAGATGGAAAAAATGTTACTTTGATTAGTCCAAAAGATGGATATAATGATGCTTCCTTTACGACGGGTATGAATTATTTTGTTTTGTCACATTCCAATGCAAATACTCCTCCAGAGATTAGTTTGAACAAAAATGACGGTTCCTTTATTCGTTCATTAGAGGATAATAGTGACTTGAAGAAAAAATTGGCAGGAATGAATTTATGCAAAAAAGAATTTCTTTCCTTTAATGTAAATGGCTTTGACTTGAATGCAACTATGATGAAGCCCACTGACTTTGATCCAAATAAAAAATACCCAGTTTACATGACGGTTTATGGTGGACCTGGTCACAATGAAGTTACTGATGCTTGGGATGGTCAAGATTATATGTACCATCAACTTTTAACTCAAAAAGGATACATTGTAGTTTGTGTAGACCCAAGAGGAACCATGTATCGTGGCGCTGAGTTCAAAAAATCAACCTACTTACAATTGGGTAAGTTAGAAACAGAGGATGTTATTGCCACCGGAAAAGCATTACAGGCCTTACCTTATGTAGACCCGAATCGGATTGGTATAATGGGTTGGAGTTATGGTGGTTTTATGGCGACTTTAGCAATAACAAAAGGTGCAGATGTATTTAAAATGGCAATTGCAGTTGCTCCTGTTACCAATTGGCGTTTTTATGATAATATATATACCGAACGCTTCATGCGCACCCCAAAAGAGAATGAAGATGGATACGATAAAAATTCCCCTATTAATTTTGTCGATCAACTGAAAGGAAAGTTTTTACTTATTCATGGAGTGACAGATGATAATGTTCATTTTCAAAATTCAATGTCATTAATTAATGCGCTCGTTAAAGCGGATAAGCAATTTGACTTTTTTGCCTATCCTAATAAAAATCATGGAATTTATGGTGGAAATACGCGCAATCATTTGTTTAAGATGATGTTAGACTATGTTGAGGAAAATCTATAGTTCAGTCTGCGTATTATTTTATCCTTTTTTGTGAAAAAATTAGACCAAGCAATATCATAGAACAAATTTCTTTTCGTATTTTAGGCCTTAGTTTTCAAAATGGATAATTAAGTATAAGATGAGCGAAGTAGCAAAGATTGAATTAGATGGTAAAATATATGAATTACCAGTAATAACAGGAACTGAAAATGAGAAAGCAATTGATATTTCTAAATTGCGAGATTTAACAGGATATGTTACTCTAGACACAGGATATAAAAATACAGGAGCAACAACGAGTTCCATAACTTTCTTGGATGGTGAATTAGGTATTTTACATTATCGTGGCTATTCAATTGAACAATTAGCTTCCAAAGCATCTTTTATCGAGGTCTCTTACTTATTAATTTATGGTGAATTACCCACCCAAGCTGAATTAGATGGCTTTGAATCAAGTATCAAAAAACATACTTTGGTTCATGAAGATATGAAGCAATTTTTCGAGGCATATCCTTCAAAAGCTCATCCAATGGGGGTTTTGTCGTCAATGATTTCTTCACTTTCAACTTTCTATCCTGAATCATTGGATCCAAATAGAAGTAAAGAGGCTAAGGATTTAACCATTCATCGTTTAATCGCTAAGTTGCCGACACTAGCCGCTTGGTCGTATAAAAATTCAATGCGTCACCCGTTTATTTATCCAAGAAACGAGTTTGATTATTGTAAAAACTTCCTTTACATGTTGTTCGCAATGCCAACGGAAGATTATAAGGTTGATCCAGTGGTTGTGGAAGCATTAAATACTTTATTGATTTTGCATGCTGATCACGAACAAAATTGTTCCACTTCAACCGTACGTATTGTTGGTTCATCTCAAGCCAATTTGTATTCTACGGTTTCTGCTGGAATTTCTGCCTTATGGGGTCCGCTTCATGGAGGTGCCAATCAAGAAGTGATTGAAATGTTAGAACAAATTCAAAATGATGGTGGAAATGTTGATAAATGGGTAGCGAAAGCGAAAGATAAAGAAGATCCATTTAGATTAATGGGCTTTGGACACAGAGTTTATAAAAACTTTGACCCTAGAGCTAATATCATTAAAAAAGCTTGTGATGATGTATTAGAAAAATTAAACATCAATGATCCTTTATTGGCAATTGCTAAAAAATTAGAAAAAGTTGCGCTTGAAGATGAATACTTCAAGGCTAGAAATTTATATCCAAATGTTGACTTCTATTCAGGTATTATCTACAAAGCTTTAGGAATTCCAACAGAAATGTTTACCGTTATGTTTGCATTAGGCCGCCTTCCAGGATGGATTGCTCAGTGGAAAGAAATGACGGAAAATAAAGAGCCAATCGGTCGACCAAGACAAATTTATATTGGGAAGACTTCAAGAGATTATGTTCCTATTTCTGCAAGATAATTCACAATTACATATAAAAAAAGCGCTTGTCCAAGCGCTTTTTTTATGGGGTAGAAATTCTATTGTTCCTGAGCGCCTTTACTTTTGAATTCTTTAAGACTTCCAGAAAAAGTCTCATAGGACCTAAAGGTACAAGGAATATCTCCGTTGTAGATGTTAAACTTTTTACCTGGGCGTAGACCGATGGATTTCGCACCATCCTCACTTGAAGTAAGGATCCAAGTTGTGGATGGATTCATAGTGTTTTTTAACCAATCGCCAATTCCTGTGTATAAATCGACAATGTCAGCAGCTAAACGTTCTCCATATGGAGGATTGGTTACAATAAAGATTTCCTCCTCTTGATGTGGGATATCTCTAAAGTCTAATGCACTTATAAGAATATTCCTACCAAAACTCATTCCTCTTAAGTTTCTTCTTGCTTTTAGTACCATTTCATCTTCAATGTCTGATCCGAAAATACGACATGGTAATTCTCTAACGATCCTTGGTGCTGCATCATAGATTTCATCCCACATCTTAGCATCAAAGTTTTTTAAGTTTTTGAAGGTGTAATGTTGTCTCTCTATACTTGATGGTATTCCGCTTGCTAATAATGCTGCTTCAATAAGAATTGTTCCAGAACCACAAAATGGATCTAAAAAAGTTGTTTTTCTGTCCCATCCTGATTGTCTGATAAGGCAAGCGGCCACTACTTCATTCAATGGCGCAGAACCTGTTTCTGTTCGGTAACCTCTTTGAAATAAAGGTGCTCCAGAGGTGTTCAATGATAGGGTAGCTACATTTTCTCTGATGTATAAATCTATGAGAACGCTTGGTGTTTTTAATTCAATGCTCGGACGATCCATGTCTTTGTCCCGAAAACAATCTACTATAGCATCCTTAACAACAAGGAAAGGATAATGAGAATTTTTAAACAATGCCGAATTTACAGCTCCTTTTATTGCAAAGGTCTGCTTGCTATTAAATATCGTTGTCCAATCAATTTGCGCAGATTTTTTATATAAATCATCTTCATTAAATAGCCTAAAACTTACCAATTCAACTAAAATTGAAATCGCACATCTACTGTGTAGATTTAAATAATATACATCTCTCCAAGTACCTTTTATTTGAACAGCTCTATTTAACAATTCAATGTTTTCATAGCCCAATTCAGTTAGTTCGTCTGCTAAAACTTGTTCAAATCCAAAAAAACTTTTTAAGGTTATGGTAAGTGAATCTTTTGTTAAATTATCGAGAGATTTCATTTTTATCAATTATGCGTCTAAATTTGTACAAAAGAACAAAATTGAAATCGTTTCTAAGCTCCTTTTTCTTAGTATTTTTATTTATCTCGGTAAATTGTACTGCACAACAAAAAATCGGATTGGTTTTAAGTGGGGGAGGAGCAACAGGTTTAGCCCATATTGGTGTATTAAAAGCTTTAGAAGAAAAGGGTATTCCAATTGATTATATCACCGGCACATCTGCTGGCGCATTAGTGGGAAGCATGTACGCATGCGGTTACTCTCCGCAAGAAATCGAAAATTATGTTTTAAGTGAATCATTTCAATTAATGACGAATGGTAAACTTGAAGCTGATAAAAGATTTTTATTTCAAGAAAGAGATAACGATGCCTCTATTTTTAATTTTTCATTCTCCAAGGATAGTATTTTAAGAAAATCGATTCCGCTTAATTTAGTGACGCCATCTTATCTGGATTTTGAAATGGCACGTTTACTAGGAACTGTTAGCGCAAGTCATTTCAATTCATTTGATAGTTTATTTGTTCCGTTTAGATGTGTTGCCTCTGATGTAGTAAATAAAAAAAGCACGTCGTTCTCTACCGGTCATCTTAATCAAGCTGTTCGGGCTTCAATGACTTATCCGTTTTATGTTAATCCAATTAGAATTGATGGAATTGTTTATTTTGATGGAGGACTTTACAACAATTTTCCCGTCAACATTATGTATAATGATTTCCATCCTGATTTTATTATTGGCAGCAATGTTTCTGATAATGCGAAGGCTCCAGATGAGCAAGACTTTATTGGAATGTTAGAAAACATGATGGCTACTCCTACCGATTACTCAATACCTTGTGCTGAAGGGATTATTATTAATCCCAAATCAAATGTCGGCCTCTTTGAATTTGATGAGGTAAAACAGGCCATTCAAGATGGTTATCTCGCTGCAAGTTTAATGCTTGATTCCATTTCGAAGTACATTACAATTCATCAAGATTCTTCATCCCTGGCTCAAAAAAGAGCTGTGTTTAAATCACAAACAACCCCTTTAACTGTTTCTTCCATCACCAATAATTATAGTAAAAAGAAGGATTTGAAGTTTGCGCGATCGACTATGATTAAAGGCAGAAAAGGGGAAGTGTTATCAAATGAATTGCTTGAAAAAAGATATTTCAGGTTATATGCTACACCGCATATTGACTTTGTGTATCCTACTTTTCAATTGAAAAAAGATTCTAGTTATAATCTTGATTTGAAACTCAGAAAGTCAAAGGATTTTAGAATTGATATTGGTGGACATGTTTGTTCTCGTGCCGTAAATACAGGTTATATTGGACTCACTTATCAAGGTTTAGGCAAGGTAGCCTATGGATTGCATGCTGAATCTTATTTCGGTAAATTTTATGGCGCAGGAAAATTAGAAGCGTCACTTCAAATTCCTTCTGTTTTCCCAATCTCCGGCTCTATTTATTTAGTATTAAATCGTTGGGATTATTTCAGAAGTTTTGCTACTTTCTTTGAAGACGTTCAACCTTCATTCTTGGTTCAAAACGAAGTGTATTATGGAGTGAAATTTAAACATCCAATATTTAATAATTCGAAAGGGACTTTAGATTTTCGAATGTTTAATTTGAGTGATGATTATTACCAAACCAAACAATTCACAAATAAGGACACTACAGATGTGACGCTTCTTTCTGGTTCTACAATTAGTTATGAATTGGAACAAAACACGCTCAATCGCAAGCAGTTTGCTTCAAAAGGAAGCTTAATAGATGTTAAAATGCGTTTCGTTACTGCTCAAGAAAATACAATTCCTGGATCAACTTCTCCACTAGATACGATTTCGTTCCGTCAGCATGATTGGTTCAATTTAACTGCTGAATTCCAGCATTATTTTGAAGTGAATTCTAAAATTCATATTGGAATTCATTCTAAAGGAATGCTCAATTCTCAATCACTTTTTGCAAATTATACTGCTAGTCTTTTATCACTACCTAGTTTTGCGATTCTTCCCGATATGGAAACTTATTTTCTTCCTGAATATAGATCTCCGCAACATTTAGGTGCAGGTTTAAACTTCGTTTATGGTATTGGAAAGAATTTCGAATACCGACTTGATGCGTATTATTATCAGCCCTTCATTCAATTAATTAAAAATCCAGACGGTTCAATTCAATATGCTAAACCTTATAAGGCAGCATCCTTCTTGGCATCATCTTCCTTAATTTATAATACAGTCTTAGGACCTATTAGAGCAACTTTAAATTATTTCCCAAAACAAGCCCGACCTTTAGCCTTTCAAATTAGTTACGGATATGTTTTGTTTAATGAACGCGCAGTTCGATAAGGACCTTTAATTATCTTTGTAAAAAAAATAAAATGGAGAAAATCATTTGTGGAATTCAACAAATGGGTATCGGTGTCCCTAATGTAAATGAAATTTGGGCTTGGTACAGATTGCAATTTGGTATGGATGTAAAGATATTTGAAGAGGCGGCAGAAGCTCCTTTGATGATAGATTACACTGCCGATAAGGTGCAGTCCAGAACAGCCACTCTTGCATTGAGTATGAATGGGGGGGGAGGTTTCGAAATTTGGCAATTTACTTCTCGGAATACTGAGAAAGCTTCTTTTGATATCCGTATGGGTGATTTTGGATTACTGGCATGTAAAATAAAATCTAGAGATGTTCAAGCTTCTTATGAATTCTTAAAGAATAATAAGGTTACCATCCTAAATGAACCAAGAAAAGATCCAAATGGCGTGCTTTCTTTTTTTCTATTAGATCCAAATGGAAATATTTTTCAAGTGGTAGAATCCAATTCTTGGTTTGGTCAAACAGGTCATAAGTCACGATGTGGAGGTGTTGCGGGTTCAATTATTGGTGTTTCAAACATGGATAAATCTCTGGTATTGTATAGAGATATATTAAACTATGATCTTATTGATTATGATGTAACAGGTGTTTTTGAAGATTTTAATGGATTGAATGGAGGCAATCGTACTTTTAGGCGTGTTCGTCTTTCCCATAGTGCAGATCGAAAAGGTCCTTTTGCACCTTTATTGGGCGCTTCTTCAATAGAATTGGTTCAAGTTTTAGAGGATAATACCAGTCGAAAAATATTTGAGAACCGTTTGTGGGGAGATTGGGGCTTTATTCATCTTTGTTTTGATGTTCAAGGAATGGATGCCTTACAAAAGCAATGTGATACTTTAGGTTTCCCATTTACAGTTGATAGTGGTAGCACTTTTGACATGGGTGAAGCAGGGGGTCGTTTTTCCTACGTTGAGGATCCCGACGGAACGCTAATTGAATTTGTAGAAACCCATAAGGTTCCCGTTCTTAAAAAGATTGGGTGGTATATAAATCTGAAACACAGAAAACCAGGAAAGTCGCTACCAAGATTTATCTTGAAAGCAATGGGATTGAATAGGGTAAAATAATTACTTTTTTCTACTGTTTACAGCTTCATAAACTACGTGTTGAAGTTGTGTTCGGATTCCTAAGTCACGTAATTTCCAGTTGTCTTGGTCTGGATGAACTCTGTTTGAAAGAAATATAAAAACTACTTCATCCTTTGGGTCTGCCCATGCTAATGTTCCCGTAAAACCGGAATGTCCAAAACTTAAGGATGATGCCAATTCATCGCAAGTTCCACCTCCACTAGCGTTCGGTCTATCAAATCCTGCACCTCTTCTGTTTCCTGCAAATTGCGCTTTGGTATATTCTTGCATAATGGCTTCGTTGAAATAGGTCTGCCCACCATATTTCCCATGATTTAATATGAGTTGCATGATACTTGCAAGATCTGTAGCATTGGAGAAGATTCCTGCATGTCCACCAACGCCTCCTAACATTGCTGCTCCGGGATCATGCACATAACCATGGATTAATTGTTTTCTGAATGCTTGATCTCTTTCAGTAGGAACAATTTGTGTCAAAGGGAAAAAAGACCTAGGTAAATAGCGTAAATATCTTAATCCCATTGGAGCATAGATCATTTCTGTTAAATAGGTGTTTTGCTTCTTTCCAATTAATTTCTCGAAAATCTTTTGAGTAAAATAGTAGCATAAATCAGAATATTCATATTTTTTTGCGCCCAAAGGTGTCGATAAAATTTGCTGGTACATACTGTCAACATAATCCGTACGCATAAAAATATTTCCCGCAACCTCTAATTCATATCCATTCCCCGCTTTCTTTGCATATATACTCGGATTTAACTGACCATTTTTCAGTGTTTTTTTATAAAACGCAATCCATGGTGTTAATCCAGATTGATGCGCCATCATTTCTCTTAATCCAATATTACTGTAGCTGGTTTCCTTTGTTAATTCTGGAATGTAATCTTTCAATTTTTTATCTAAACTGTATAAACCTTTATATTGTAAATGCATTGCTAAAAGAGTAGATCCCGCTATTTTAGAGATAGAGGCAATATCGTAAACGGCTTCATTATTGATTTTTATACTTGAATCTGTATAGGTTTGTGAACCAAAACTTTTTCGATAAATAAATTGTCCCTTCACAGCAACTGCAATTTGACATCCAGGATAAGCACCGTCTTTAATTCCTTTTAAAGCAATTTCATCAATTCTTTTTAATTTATTTGGATCAATTCCAAGATCTTCAGGTGCTCCGAATTTAAGACGTCCATTGGGAACAGTTACTAATCCATGGCCTGTTTTATAAAGATGTCCAAGATCATGATCTAAGGTTGCCTTGGTTCCAATCGCTCCAAAAAGTAGTTGCGCCGCTCTGTTTTGTGCCATCCAATGGTTTTCACGCCCCCAAAGTATAGCCTTACATTGTGAATGAAGATTGCTTTTAAAAATCTCTCCTTCTCCAAATATAATACTAATCTTTTCTAGGTTCTTTGGTAATTTTTCTAAAACAATATGCTGCTGTTTATTGATGGTAAGTGATTCTGTACTGTCAGCATGGAAGGAGATCAAACATAAATCAAATTGTCCAAGATGACTATATATAGAATCTGGGATTTGCTCCGCATTGTGAAAGGTGAAATTAGTAGTTTGTGCAAATAAAGATATCGTTTCTCTAAATTCGGAACTGTTCCCCCCAATACTTAAAAGCGCAATCTTTCTATCAAGCTTTGCCAATGGCAATACTTGCGCATCATTTTTTAGGAGTACTAACTCTTTTTCTATAGCCTTAAATTGTTCTGATGTCGAAAGGTTTTGTGACTTTTTTAATGGCTCACTTAACCAATTTTTAGGCACTGGTGGATAAGGAATATTTGAATTCTCTTTCCATTGCTGCATGCAAAAAGAAAATAATACAATACTCAATATAAGATAGATAAAGGGTCTCTTTTTCATAGTTGAAATAATCTATAACAAATCTATATAAAAGTTATGGGCTATGTTATTTATTGAAGTTAAAAAACATATTGTTAATGATTTAATCCTAAAAATAAGATAGTGTCATTTATACACTAATATAAGGTAAGAAAAATCTTTCAAAAAAACTAAATTTTTTCTCAACAGACTATTTTCCTTTTGTTCGTAAATAGTTGAGTCAAAATAGTCATAAATCCCTAACATGCCCTTAATTTTGCTCTAATATTATTGAAAATCTAAATTAGATAACATTATGGATTTAGTCGGAAAATTTGGTGAAAACGCAGATTTATCTGCTACACTCGGAATGCATAATTTAGGCAGTCAATATTGGAATCTTTCGCCTGCTGAATTGGTTGAAGACTGCATTCTTTGTGGTGAAGGAATGCTTACAGATACTGGCGCCCTTGCTATTGAGACAGGTGAGTTTACAGGCCGTTCTCCTAAAGATCGATTCATCGTTAGAGATGAGATTACTGAAAATGCTGTTTGGTGGGGCAATGTAAATATTGGTTTTACACCCGCGCAATTTGACGCTCTTTACAATCGTATGTTAGCGTATTTGAATGGTAAGGATGTATATGTGAGAGATGCTCAAGCATGTGCTGATGTTGATTTCCAAATGAATATTCGAGTTGTTACTGAATTAGCTTGGTCTAGCTTATTTGCATATAATATGTTCTTGCGTCCTGATGATGAGACCATTGAAACTTTCTTGCCTGATTGGCACATAGTATGTATTCCTACTTTTTTAGCAGATCCAAAAATTGATGGAACCCGTCAAGCTAATTTTGCAATTCTGAATTTTACTAAAAAAATAATATTAATTGGTGGAACTGGATATACTGGTGAAATTAAAAAAGGAATTTTCTCTGCTTTAAATTTTATTTTACCTCATGAAAAAGGGGTGCTGTCCATGCATTGTTCAGCAAATATTGGAAAAGATGGTGATACTGCTATCTTTTTTGGTCTGTCAGGAACCGGTAAAACTACCCTTTCTTCAGATCCAAACCGTCAGTTGATTGGAGACGATGAGCATGGTTGGAGTGAAAACACTGTATTTAATTTTGAGGGTGGTTGTTATGCTAAAACAATTGACTTATCAGCTGAAAAAGAACCTCAGATTTATAATGCTATTAAATTTGGTGCTTTATTAGAAAATATTGGTTTTAAGGCAGAATCTTCTAGCCCTGATTATGCTGATGGTACCATAACTGAAAATACAAGGGTGTCCTACCCAATTCATTTTATTGATAATGTTGTTGTTCCCTCTATTGGTGGAGCTCCAAAAAACATATTCTTTCTAACTGCAGATGCTTTTGGTGTACTCCCTCCAATTTCTCTTCTAACTAAAGAACAAGCTATGTATCATTTTATGTCAGGTTATACAGCGAAGGTAGCAGGAACTGAAGTTGGAATTACAGAACCAACCACTACTTTTTCAGCTGGATTTGGCGCAGCTTTTTTACCACTGCATCCTGCAAAGTACGCTAAATTGTTAGGTGATAAATTACACGGAACAGATATTAAAGTTTGGTTAATCAATACAGGTTGGTCCGGTGGTTCTTATGGAACTGGTTCTAGAATGAAATTATCTTATACAAGAGCAATGATTACAGCTGCTTTAACAGGTAAGTTAAATGATGTTTCTTATGAATCTATGCCTTTCTTTGATTTGTCCTTCCCAACAGTTTGCGAAGGTGTTCCTAGTGAATTATTGAATCCTCGAAATACTTGGTCAGACAAACAAGCTTATGACGAAACAGCACAGAATTTGGCGCAAAAATTTGTGGCTAATTTTGAAAAATTTGCTGCTGAAACAAGCGCTGAAATAGTTGCTGCAGCTCCTAAAGTTTTAGTTTAGTTCATCAATCAACACCCTAATAAATCAAGCTGCTTCGGCAGCTTTTTTTTTGATCAATGCTTTACTAAAAATCGCTATTTTTGAATGATGGATTTTTTAGATCAATTAGAGGCAGAGGCCATTTATATTCTTAGAGAAACAGCTGCGCAGTTTCAAAATCCAGTGCTATTATTTAGCGGTGGAAAGGATAGTATTTGTTTGGTTCATCTTGCTAAAAAAGCATTTTATCCTCACAAAATACCTTTTTCTTTGCTTCATATTGACACGGGACATAATTTTCAGGAAGCATTGGATTTTAGAGATGTCTTGGTTCAGGATTTAAATCTAAAATTATTTATTCGCTATGTCGCTGAGGATATGACTGCCAATGGACTTGTGGATTTGGATCAAAAATTTCCGTCTAGAAATACCTTTCAAACCATTTCTTTATTAAAAGCGATTGAATTATACGATTTTGATGCTTGTATTGGTGGAGCACGACGCGACGAAGAAAAAGCGCGCGCTAAAGAAAGAATTTTTTCTCATCGAAATCATCAAGGTAAATGGCTCCCTGAATCCCAAGGTCCTGAAGTATGGCGTATTTTGAATGGTTCGATTTTGAAAGGTGAAAACATGAGGGTTTTTCCCTTGTCGAATTGGACTGAAATTGATGTTTGGCAATATATTTTGCGTGAAAACATATTGCTTCCTTCTTTGTATTTTTCACATTCGCGTCCCTGTTTTCAATTAGGAGATGGTTCCTTGATGTATGTGAATCAATTCGTGAAAGTTGACGAAAATGATGTAATTGAAACGAGGAAGGTAAGATATCGGACCGTTGGCGACATGACTTGTACAGCTGCTATTGAAAGTGATGCGAGCACAGTATCTGAAGTAATTGAAGAACTGATTCATGCAAGAATTTCTGAAAGAGGTGCTACACGAATCGATGATAGAATAAGTGATGCCGGAATGGAAGACCGTAAAAAGGAGGGCTATTTTTAATGGATATGGAAAATAAAAAATTGATTCGCCTCTTTACTGCCGGAAATGTTGATGATGGAAAAAGTACCCTCATCGGGCGGCTTCTATTTGATTCTGGTGCCATTTCAACAGATATTCTATTGGGCTTAAGTGAACTGAAAAACAGTAGAACCTTACATGAAAACTTTGATCTTTCTTATCTAACGGATGGCCTTCGTGCCGAAAGGGAACAAGGAATTACCATAGATGTTGCCTATAAATATTTTTCTACCGATACCCATAAATATATTATCTCGGATACTCCTGGTCATCTTGAATATACCCGAAATATGTTTACAGGAGCCTCATTATGTGATATTGCAATTATCTTAATTGATGTAAATACAGGTATCACCGAACAAACAAAACGCCACAGTAAGATTGCAGCATTACTCCAAGTTTCCAAAGTAATTGTCGCCGTAAATAAAATGGATCTTATTCATTATAATCAAGATGTGTTTGATAAGATTTCTAGTGAATATTTAACCTTCGCTGCTGAAATAGGTCTTGTTGATGTGAGTTTGATCCCTCTCTCAGCCCTCAATGGTGAACAAGTAACCTTCGTAACGGGAAAAATGCCATGGTATCATGGCGGAACACTCTTTGAACAAATCAGCAATTTCTCTCCAATAGAAAAAGTCATTGAATCTTCTAGTTTTCGTTTACAAGTACAACATGTGTTGCCAAGTAATGACTCTGATTTTTATTTAGGCGAGGTTGTCTCTGGCAGCGTTGCTGTTGGACAAAAAATTCAAGTAGGTGTAGCGGGAAAATTTGTAACCGTGGATCAGATTATAAGCAACTTTAATGCTATTGATCAGGCCTCTGCTGGAATGCCTATTACATTAAAATTAAAAGAGAACTGTAATGTAAATAGAGGTTCTGTTTTTTTTAGCAAAGTCCTTCCGCCTAGTTGTTCTAATAAGATTAAAGCAACCTTATGTTGGATGTCTAAAAATAGTGGTTTGGTTGATCAAGAGTATTTTCTTCAATTGGGCTCACTTAAAGTGAAAGCTTGCATTAAAAAAATAAATGAAGATCAGAAAATAAATGAAATTCAACTCAATGAAATAGTAGCAGTAGAAATTCAGACTAAAGAAATTATAGCATTTGACAGCTATCTTTTTTCTAAAGAATTGGGGAGTTTTATTTTAATAGACCTATCAAATAATGCCACATTAGCGGCAGGAACTATTCAATAGTCAAAAAAAAACCTCGGCTAACCGAGGTTAATATATCTTAACGCTTGTGTAGACCTTCGTCAGAAACCGAAAGTTTCTTTCTTCCTTTGCGACGTCTAGACGCCAAAACTCTACGGCCATTCTTGCTAGCCATTCTACTGCGGAAACCGTGTTTGTTTCTTCTTTTTCTTACCGATGGTTGAAACGTTCTTTTCATCTTATATATCCTTAATGCTGTTCAAAATTAGGAATGCAAAGATAGGAATTTTTTGCACAAATCAAATTCTTTCTGTAAAAAAAAATAAAAAACTCAAATAAACCGATAGACAAGCTATTTTTGTAACAAATATTTGAAATGTTCGGATCGAAAAAAGAAAAAGAAAAGGCCCCAAAGATTAGTAAAAAAAGTATGGGTAGCGCCAAAGGTATTTTCAAATACCTCAAGCCTTATGGGATGATATATTTTATTGGTTGGTTGTTTTTAGTATTGTCAACTACCGCTGGATTGATCTTTCCTTATTTGATGGGAAAACTCCTAGGTACTAGCGCTAATCCAACTGCGGTTATGGATACCAAGAGCTTTTTATCGCTAAATAATGTTTCTGAGGTAGCATTTGCGCTCTTTATTCTCTTTGGTGTCCAAGCTTTATTTTCTTTTTTCAGAGTAGTTATCTTTAATAATGTAACGGAGAACTCTCTTAGAGATTTAAGAAATGATGCCTTCTCTAAATTGGTTTTTATGCCAATGGACTTCTTTAATCAACATAAAGTTGGCGAGTTGACTAGTCGTGTATCCTCTGATATTACCCAAATTCAAGAAACACTGCGAACTACGATTACGGAGTTTTTTAGACAAGTTGTTATTATTGTTGGTGGGATTGCATTCTTATTTTTTATTTCATGGAAATTAGCCTTAATCATGTTGGGTACTGTTCCTGTAATGGCTTTAATTGCTGTTTTCTTTGGGCGCTATATTCGTCGTCTAAGTAAAGAAGCTCAGAACTTTTCAGCAGATTCAAATGCGATTGTCGAAGAAGCCTTGACTGGTATTGCTAATGTAAAGGCCTTCACAAATGAACATTTTAATTTGAATCGCTTTCGCAAAAACACGCAAGAAATGCGCGATCTTAATGTGCGAAGTGGGGTGTGGCGCGGTTTGTTTGTTTCTTTTATTATCTTCTGTCTTTTCGGAGCTATAGTCTTTATTGTTTGGCAAGGGTTGTTGATGACCCAAGGTGCTCATCCAGAATTGAGCAAAGAAGGTTTCTATCAATTTGTGCTCTTTACAATTATGATGGGTGCGTCTGTTGGTTCTTTGCCGGATCTGTACGCTAGTATTCAAAAATCAATTGGAGCCACTGAAAATTTAATGGAAATTATTCAAGGTAAAACAGAAGTGGAATTGCGTTCTGGGGTTTCGAAAACTCAAGTAAATGGTGAAATATCCTTTAAAAATGTTGAGTTCTCCTATCCACAACGAGCTGATTTAACCGTATTGAAATCAATAAATTTTAATGTTAAAAGAAATCAAACGCTTGCATTGGTTGGAGCTAGTGGTTCGGGAAAAACAACCATAACGAACCTTTTACTTGGTTTTTATCAAGTTGATAAAGGTGACATTGAAGTTGACGGAATAAATATTAACGATTATGATCTAAATTTCTTGAGAGAACAAATTGCGATTGTACCGCAAGAAGTATTATTGTTCTCTGGAACAATTCAAGAAAATATTCGCTTTGGAAAAATAAATGCAAGTGATGATGAGGTAGAAGCGGCCGCTAAAAAAGCGAATGCATGGGAATTTATCTCTACTTTTCCTGACACCATGCAAACTCAAGTAGGTGATCGTGGGATTCAATTGTCAGGTGGACAAAAACAACGCATCGCAATAGCTCGTGCTTTGTTAAAAAACCCTACGATTCTTATCCTTGATGAAGCAACATCTGCATTGGACTCTGAATCAGAAAAATTAGTGCAAGAGGCTCTGAGTACTTTAATGGAAGGAAGAACTTCTCTTGTAATTGCACATCGTCTTTCTACTATTCGTAAAGCGGATAAAATTTTAGTATTGCAACAAGGACAAATAGAAGAAGAAGGTACTCATCAAGTCTTGATGGATAAGAAAGGGGTATATGCTAATTTGGTTAGTTTGCAGTTATTGGATGTATAAAGTGTAAATTTGTAAATGCAAATCGAAGAAATTTCTAGGACTGATTCTAATTGTTTTTCGGACATTGAAATTTCGTTGTCTGAGAATCAAAATAAATTGGAGGGTTTTCTAAATAGAACATTTGATTTAGAAAATTTTGAAGCGCAAATTATTGAAAAATCGAACGCTTTCTCTCCTAAGCAAAGAAGCATTTTGTGCGATGGTTTGAAAATACAATATACCAACTGTTCATTAACTCCTTCGGTTCAAGATTCACTTAAAAAATTAGAATTACAGAATACCTTTACCGTTACTACAGGACATCAATTAAGCTTGATGACAGGCCCCTTGTATTTCATTGTTAAAATATTGCATGTTATTAAACAAGCAGAAGCACTATCCATAAAATTTCCAGCGTATAATTTTGTCCCTGTCTATTGGATGGCCTCTGAAGATCATGATTTTGAGGAAATTCAATCGATTTCTTTGTTTAATCAATTGATTACTTGGGAGAGTGAAGCAAAAGGAGCAGTGGGTAGATTTCCACTTGGTGGTCTGTCAAAAGTGAAAGAACAAATTGCTTCTTTTTTCCAAAATCACCCCGATTCGGATGTTTTTAAAGCACTCGATTCATTGGATGCACCAACTTATGGAAAAGCTTTCTTTAATTTGATTCATTGGCTGTTTGGAGATAAAGGATTGGTAATTCTGGATGGAGATCAAAAGCTTTTTAAAGAATCTTTTAGACCTTTAATGCAACAGGAGATTGAAAGCTCTTTTTCTTTTCATGCTGTTCAAGAAATGACTCTAAAATTGGAAGAAATTGGGGTTAAACCTCAAGTATTTCCAAGAGAAATTAATTTATTTTATCTTCAGAATAATTCAAGAGAAAGAATTATCCCTGCACAAGATGGATTTAAATTGGGTAATAACTTGCTTTCAAAAGAGCAAATTTTGAAAATGTTGGAGGAAAATCCCGAATCTTTTTCTCCAAATGTAATTTTAAGACCATTATTTCAAGAGGTACTCCTTCCCAATCTTTGTTATGTTGGTGGGGTGGGTGAATTAAAATATTGGTTGCAACTTAAAAGAGTTTTCGAAGTGGAATCAATTCCTTTCCCAATGATTCAAACTCGATCTAGTGTTCTATTTATTGATGCGCCTAGCCATTCAAAAATGCAAAACTTAGGTCTAGAGAGCTCGGATTTTTTTAAGGATAAAAAGAGCATTGTCGCTAAATACCTTCAAAAACATGAGACAGAATCGATTGATTATAGTGCTTTATATCTTGGTTTCGAGAATTTAAAAAATCAAATTATTGAAAAGGCAATTGAGATAGATCCTCAACTTAAGTCTTCTTCTGCAGCAGAAATTGTTCGTATGGAGAAATCTTTTATTGCTGCTATTAACAATATGGATCGTGCCGTTAAAACAAAGCATGATAAAGCACTGAAACAAATTGATCAGCTTAAAGAAAAACTATTTCCAAAAGGTAAATTACAAGAACGATCCTTAAATTTGCTTCAAATATGTCCAGAAGGGGATCTTAAAAATAAGATTGGTATGATTTATCAAGCCATTAGTCCTTTTTCATCTACTATTAAAATAATAATTGAAACCAAATGAATAAGCAAAACAACATCCGAGAAGTCCTATCAAATCATCAAGTGATTCCAGTAGTTACCTTTAATACTCTTGAGGAGGTTGGGCCAAAAATTGAAATGCTGCTTTCAAGAAACGTTAATTGTATCGAAATTACACTTAGAACAGCGATTGCTTATGACGCTATTAAAAAAGTAATTGATTTATATGGTGATCAAATGGATGTTGGAATGGGCACAGTTGTTTTAAAAGAACATATTGATGCTGCAGTTGATTTAGGGATTGATTTTATTGTTAGTCCTGGACTCAATATTGGCTTAGCAGATGATTTGGAAAAGAGTGGAATTGCTTTTATTCCTGGAGTTGCTACTCCTAGCGATATTATTTCTGGATTGCAGTTTGGATGGGATACTTTTAAATTTTTCCCAGCACATTTATTTGGAGGCGTGGAAGCTTTGAAAACTTATGGCCAGGTTTTTCCGAATCTAAAGTTTTGTCCGACAGGAGGAATTACTGAAGAAACACATAAAGATTATTTAGCATTAAATAATGTAATTTCTGTTGGAGGTTCTTGGATTAGATAATTTCTAAAAGCCAAAGATTACTTTTTTCCTTGACCAATAGGAAATTGTCCACCGAATACTACATTATATTGTCCCCAGAAGAAATGTTGTGACGCCTTGTCCTCAATATGCATAGTCGTTCTTATGTCTGGCATATGAATAAATCCTCCTTTCAATTCACCTTGAATGAAAAAATATTTAAAAAAGCTCAAGTGTAAGGCACCTACAATTCCAAGGCCGTATCCTGCAAAATGAAATTGATCGTAACGTGGATTGTTTAGTAATGTAGTATTCGTTCTAGGCAATAGGCCACCAATTCCAAATCCTTCGTTAACACTAACCTCAAAAAATTTCCTATGAAATAAAATATCTGAACGACGCAATTCTGTATTAATATAGTTGAGTCCATCTGTGTGCTCAAATAATAAAAAGTTGGGAGCTATAGTAAATGCTTGATTGGAGTAGATTCCATCATAGCTGGTTCCGCTGTTATTTATGTAACCATCAATATGAGAGGGTTGATTGACCACCATCACATATTTCATATGATCAACACCAAGAGAAATTTGATAGTGCTCCTTGAAATAATATCCTAAACGAAAATTGTATTGCGGTATGGTTAATTTCACTGGACTAAAATAAATTTTAGGATCAAAGGCCGATTGTCTATCAGTGGCTACTACTTTTGATAAAGTGAAATCATAATCAGTTCCTTGAAATCGAATATTTGACTTGGTATAGGCATCTCTGTTCCATCCCCAATAGAAATAAAACCCTCCCTTTTGATTGGGTGCTAAAAATTGGTTTGAATTTTGAGAGGTAACTTGACCAACCGCTGATAGGTAAGTAAGTGCTAGTAATGAAAAAAGAAATGCTTTCATATGCTGATTTGCAGGTTGACGCGAAATTAGTGATTTATGTTGAATAGTATTGTTAGGTAGATGTCTCAATTTCTTAAAAAATATCTTTATATTTAATGAAATTTAAATGAGTAGTTATGTATGGTAAATTTATTTTTCTTGGCTGTTTCTTTATATCTTGGAGTATGTCGGCTCAATCAGTTGTTAATCTTGGTTCAACAGAGATAAAATCAATTCTTTCAGCACATAATAAAGAGCGCTCTCTTGTAGGGTCACCAAATTTAATTTGGAATTCAGTATTAGCAGATCATGCTCAAGAATGGGCAGTTAAATTAGCAGAGGATGACAACGGATTAGTGCACCGCCCAAGTGGTGATGATTCCTATGGAGAGAATATCGCTTTTTTTTCCGGGCATACATTTGATGCAGCTTATCCAGTTGAACTTTGGAATGAAGAGAAATCTGATTATCGTTATTCACCAATTTCATATTCTAATTTTAGTTCCATTGGTCATTACACGCAAGTAATTTGGAAAAATACTACTCAAGTAGGTTGCGGTTGTGCGAAAAGTGAAAGAGGTGCTTATTTTTTTGTCTGTAATTATGATCCTGCAGGTAATTTTATCGGTCAATATCCATACAAATGAAAGCAAATTTAATTTTCCTAATATTAATCCTGATTTTATCTGCTTGTGGAAGTAGTAAAGGATGTGAATGTGCCCATAATAAGGTGAATCAAAATAGTAATTTAACAAAATAATGTTATGAATAATATAATAATTTATCTTCCTTTTGTGCTCATCGCAATTGTAGTTTTTAGTTCTTTTCTTTCCGTTACACAAGGAAGTATCGCTGTGATTACTCTTTTTGGAAAGTATAGAAGGGTGTTGCATCCAGGTCTCCGCATGAAGATTCCAATCTTTGAAAAAGTTTACAAGCATATTTCAGTTCAAAATCAAAGTATAGAAATGGAATTTCAAGCTGTGACTATTGACCAAGCTAATGTATATTTCAAAAGTATGTTGCTCTATAGTGTGATGGATGAGCAAGAAGAAACGATTAAAAAAGTGGCTTTTAAATTTATCAGTCAAAAGGATTTGATGCAAGCACTTATCAGAACTATTGAAGGATCGATCCGTGCTTATGTTGCAAGTCAAAAACAATCAGAAATTTTAGGATTGAGAAATGAGTTGGTGGATAGCGTAAAGAATCAAATTGACCATACGCTGGAAACATGGGGTTATCATCTTCTTGATTTGCAAATTAATGATATAACATTTGATCAAGCAATAATAGAAAGTATGAGTAAGGTAGTTGCTTCTAACAATCTGAAGGCTGCTGCCGAGAATGAGGGACAAGCACTGTTGATTACCAAAACAAAAGCAGCAGAAGCAGATGGAAATGCAATTAAAATCGCTGCACTCGCTGAGAAGGAAGCTGCAATGCTTCGTGGACAAGGAGTTGCCTTGTTTAGACAAGAAGTTGCAAAAGGTATGTCTGAAGCTGCTGAACAAATGCAGCAAGCTAATCTAGATACCAATGTGATTCTTTTTTCTATGTGGACAGAAGCAATCAAAAACTTTGCAGAATACGGTAAAGGAAATACGATTTTTCTCGATGGAAGTGCTGAAGGTATGCAAAGAACTATGAAGCAAATTCAATCTATGCTGACTAAAGAAAAGTAAAATTGATAACTGCTTAAGTAGTTTATCAAAGTTCCTATTCATTTTGGATAGGAATTTTTTTTGACTTTTATTTTAAATAAATTAACTTTTATTTGCATGTTTTAAACAAGTGTTTAAATAAAGTAGCTATCTTTGCATTCGATTTCGAAAAAATGATAAATTGTTCCTCTTCCGAAGATAAAATTAAAGATGCTGCCAAGCGGGTCTTTATCTTAAAAGGTTTCTCCGGTTGCACTTCTCGTGAAATTGCGCGTGAGTCCGGCATGAATGTAGCATTGGTGAATTATTATTTTCGTTCCAAAGACAAATTATTTCAAATTATTTTCCAAGCAGTTCTAGAAGAATTTATGCTTTCAATGTTTTCTGTTTTTTCCTCAGAAGCTTCATTGAAGGACAAAATCAGGATCTTGATTGAAAGAGAATATGATTTCATTTCAAAAAATCCTGAAATTCCAGGCTTTATTATCAATGAATTGTCGAGAGAAAATAAGGAGTCTTCTGAAGTGGTAGAAATGCTGAACAAAATTTCAGCTTCTGGTGTTATGAAGCAAGCAGAAGAAGCTCAAATAAAAGGTGAAATGAGAAAAATTGATATTATAGGAATTTCATTATTGGTTACTTCCAACTGTCAGTATCCTTTTATGGCGAAGTCGCTGCTTCAAAAAATGCATGGTTTATCAGATAAAGATTATTTCGATTATCTGGAAACACACAAAAAAAATGTCACTGAAATGATTTTAACTTTTTTATTTCCACATCCAACTAAAAATTAATTACCATGAAAATATATTTATTTTTTATTTCCTCAATTCTTAGTATTACAGCTATTCAAGCGCAAACTTTGGATTTAGAGACCTGTTTTAAAATGGCAGATTCTGCCAATATCACGCTTAGGAATTCACGCCTAGATATTCAAATCAATCAAAAACAGAAAAATGCTTATTTAGCATCTCGTTATCCTAAAATTACCGCAACTGGTGATTATAAGTATAATGCAATTATTCCAGGGCAAGTAGTTCCAGGAGCTTTTTTTGGTGGTGCTCCGGGTACTTATACCACAGTTCAATTTGGTGTTCCTTACAATTTAAGCAATACGGTTCAATTGACCCAAATTCTATACAATCCACTGGTTAATTATGGCTTATCAGCTTTAGATATTAATCAAAAAATCGTTGAAATTCAAAATCAATTAACTACTCAAGAAGTACGTCAACAGGTTGCTAGCACCTTCTTTAATTTGCAAGCAGTTGGTCGACAAATTTTATTTGTTGAAGGAAATATTAAGAATATGGATAAATTAATTGCTAATCTAGAAAAGACGTATGAGCAAGGTTTGGTAATTGGAACAGATGTAGATAAATTAAAAATAAGTCGTTTAAGTCTATTGAACAATCAGCAATCCTTAAACGCTACAAAATTTCAATTGGAAAGTCTTTTGCGCATTTTAATTGGTTTGAAAAATGATGCTCCTATTTCTTTGCTTTCTGATGAAATGATTGAAAAATCTATTTTGATAGATAAAGCAACCATTTCTAGACCCGAATTATTATTAATTCAATCTCAACAAGAAATGAATATAGAGGAGAGAAAAGGTACCAGCATGTCTTATCTTCCAAATTTGTCTTTTTATGGATCTTATAATTATACCTATAATATGAAGCCAGCTGATGATTTTCGAAAGGGAATTAATTCAGCATTTATTGGTTTGCGATTAGATTGGACTTTGTTTGATGGTTTTGAGAAATATAACAAACAAAAAATGAATTTAATGAATAAGGACAAGTTGAACAATCAACTTGATTTAACTACACAACAGTTAAATCTTCAAACTGAAAATGCTAAAAATCAAATCGAAATTCAAACCAGTTCATTGAATATAGCTAAGGAACAATTAGTTCTAGCAACTCGGGTATACGATCAATCTACAGCGCAATATAACCTGGGAACTATTAGTACCAATGAGTTAATTCAAGCAGATAATGGTCTACAACAAGCACAAACAAATGTTGTTGCTGCCTATATACAATTGCGTCAAGCAGAATTGACATTTTTGAGATCAATTGGAAACATTAAATAACAGTATAAAATAAAGTAATGAATAAAAAAGTAATAGTAGTTGGCATAATCGCCATAGGTTTTGTGGGTTTAATTGTCGCAAAATTATTTTCAAATAAGGAGGAAGTCGCAAAAAAAATATTCATTAATGATGTTAATGAGCCCATTTTAGTGGAGGCAATTCAACCTTCAATGCACACTTTTCAAAGTGAATTTTCTTATCTCGGTACTTTTGAACCCAATAGACAAAATACTATTGGTGCTGAAGGTCAGGGTCGCATTGTATCTTTAAATGTTCAAGAGGGTGACCGAATAGCACAAGGCGGTGTAATTGCCAAATTAGATGATGAGATGCTTCAACTTCAATTAGATAATTTAGAAGTAAGTATTGAAGGTCAAAAAAGTGATGATAATCGTTATACTTCTCTTTCAAAAGATGCTGCTATCCCTGCAGTTCAAGCAGAGAAAACAAAATTGGGTTTGAAATCTTCTGAAATTCAGAAAAAACAATTGCAAAAACAATTACGCGGAACTGTTCTTAAAGCGCCTTTCTCAGGAGTGATTACTAAAAAATTAGTGGATTTAGGTTCCGTAATTGGTATGGGATCGCCGGTTGTTGAAATTACAGATGTTTCTTCACTAAAATTAACGGTAAATGTTCCTGAGCGTGACATCATGAAATTCAGCATGAATCAGTTGGTCAATGTATCCATTGATGTTTATCCAGGTGAAATGTTTCAAGGTAAGGTTAGTTTAATCGGTATTCAAGCTGATAAAACACACAATTTTAAAGTTCAAGTTTTGGTAAACAACGCTAAAGGAATTTTAAGGGCCGGCATGTATGGCACTTCAAGTTTGGTGAATTCAAGTAGTATTTCTGCGTTTTCAATCCCTAGAAAAGCATTGGTGGGTTCTACTAAACAACCAAAGGTTTATGTGATAAAAAATGGCAAAGCTGTATTGGTTTCCTTTAATGCAGGTACTGCAGATGGTGAATTTATCGAAGTGATTAGCGGTTTGTCTAAAAGCGATAAAATCGTAATAAAAGGACAAGTGAATTTAAGAAATGATGCTCCGGTAAAAACGAATAAATAAGAATAAAAATCATGACATTAACAGAATTATCGATAAAAAGACCTTCGTTTATTATTGTTGTTTTTACAATTTTAATAGGTGGTGGAATGCTTTGCTATAATCAATTGAGCTACGAGTTATTACCTGATTTCTCTCCGCCATTAATTATGGTTACAACTACCTATCCTGGAGCTTCTCCAGCTACAGTTGAAAGTCAAGTTGCCAAACCTTTAGAGGATGCCTTAAGTGGTTTGGAAAATATAAATGAGGTTACTGCTTTTTCTTTAGACAATGCTTGTATTGTTTTACTTGAATTTAAGCCTTCTGCCAACATGGATGAATCCGTTCAAGATGCTCAAAGAAAAATAAATAATATACAAAACACATTGCCCGAAGGAGCACAAACTCCAATTCTTTCTAAAATTGAACCTAATGCTTCTCCAGTACTTCAAGTAAGTGCTGTGGCTAAAAATATGTCAGATCGTGACTTTATGGTACTCATGGAGGATCAGATTTTGCCGCAAATTAAGCAAACTAAAGGGGTTTCAGAAGTTCAAGTAATAGGTGGAGAAAAGCGTCAATTCAGGGTCAATGTCAACAAAGATAAATTAAAGGCTTGTGGCCTTTCCTTAGCCAATATTAATCAAGCAATCTCTGCTGCTAATGTTGAATTTCCTACAGGGAAATTGAAGAATGATGCCAGTCAAATGACTGTGCGTTTATCGGGAAAATTGTCAAGTATTGAGGAGCTGGAAAATCTCATTATTGTCTCTAATGCTGCTTCAACTGTCAAATTGCGCGATGTTGCAGAAATTGTTGATGGTTCCAATGACCAAATCGCAATCAGTCGATTAAATGGTCAAAATGGTATCGGGCTTCGGATTAAAAAACAAAGTGATGCCAATGCTGTCGATATGTCGAATGTTACAAAAGAGCGTTTTAAAATAATTGAAGAAAAGTATAAAAAGGAAGGAATTCATTTTACCGTTGCAACAGATACCTCGATTCCTACTATAGAATCTGTTGATGCTGTTTTACATGATTTAGAATTGGCCATTTTTTTAGTTGCACTGGTGATGCTTTTATTCTTACATACCTTACGGAACGCAGTTATAGTATTAGTTGCAATTCCTGCATCCTTGATCTCTACTTTCATCGCCATGTATATGCTGGGTTATACACTCAACTTAATGACACTTCTTGCTATGTCGCTCGTAATTGGGATTTTGGTTGATGATTCGATTGTTGTCCTAGAAAATATATATCGCCATTTGCAAATGGGTAAAAATAGAAGACAAGCAGCTTTAGATGGTCGAAATGAAATTGGTTTTACTGCATTAGCGATAACATTAGTCGATGTTGTTGTATTTTCTCCTGTTGTTTTTATTGAAGGTACAATTTCTGATATTCTAAGACAGTTTTCAATAGTTGTTGTTGTTTCAACCTTAATGTCTCTATTTGTTTGTTTCACCTTGACTCCTTGGCTGGCTTCTAGGTTAGCCAAAGAAGTGAAATTAAATCCCAAAAATTTGTTTCATGCATTTTTATTATGGTTCGAAAGACGCGTGTCTCTTTTTACCTCTTCTTATGTTCAATTGGTTGCATGGTCTCTTAAACATAAATTAATAATGTTCTCCGCTATCGCTGTTATATTTATATCCAGTATGGCAACTATGGGCTTAGGAATCGTTGGACAAGAATTTGTAGCTCAAGGGGATCAAGGGAAATTTGTAATAAAATTAAAATTTGATAAGAGTACCACTTTTGAAGAGAATAATGCCATCACACTTCAAATTGAAAAAATGATTCTTGCGCAAAAAGATCGTGTTGCAATTGTTTTTGCAAATGTTGGTGGACCTAGCTCTGGAATGGGCGCTGCTTCCTTTGGATCTGAAAATAAATCTGAATTAACGGTAAAATTAATCAAGGATAAACAAAAGGAAATCCCTACCATCCCTTACATGAATGCAATCCGCAAGAAAATTGAAGATAAATATCCTGGAATTGAGGTGAAGGCTATTAATATCGGTATGGTAGAATCTGAAGAAGCGCCAATTGAAATTTTCCTTTCTTCTGATGATCATGAACTTCTAATGAAGGAAGCAAGACGCTTAAAGACTTTGCTTCTAGAAACTAAAGGAGCGAAAGACCCAACCATTTCTACAGATGATGTTACTCCAGAAGTACATATTGAATTGGATCGTGAGAAAATGGGTCAACTTGGACTTCCAATTGCTTTGGTGGGTATGCAACTTCAAAATGCCTTGACAGGTAATGATGATGCTCAATATGATGAGAAAGGACAAGAATATGACATCAATGTGATGATGGATAAGTTTGATCGAAAAAATGTGGAGGATTTAGAGAAAATGACCTTCACGAATAATGATGGAAAACAAGTGTCTCTAATTGAATTTGCAGATCTTTCTGTTGAAAATGGAGATGGGTCTTTGGAACGTAAAAATAGAATTTCAAATACAACCATTAGATGTTATGTTCAAGGTACAGCCTCTGGGAATGTTTCTAAGGATATTGAAGCTTATTTGAAAAAAGCACCCTTAGATGAAAATGTAAGAATGCTTTGGGGCGGTGAAGTTAAAAGACAAAAGGAATCAATGGGTGCTTTAGGAACTGCCATGGGTATTGGTTTGATTTTGGTGTATTTAATTATGGTAGTCTTGTATGATAGTTATGTTTACCCTTTCGTAGTGCTATTTTCCATTTTAGTTGCATTGGTAGGCGCAATTCTTGCATTGAATTTGACTTCTTCAAGTATGGGAATCTTCACGATGCTGGGTATGCTCATGCTGCTGGGACTAGTAGCGAAAAATGCCATTTTAATTGTCGATTTCACCAATCATCTGAAGAAGGAGGGTATGTCTACTTATAGTGCCTTACTCGAGTCGGTTAGTGAACGAATGCGTCCTATTCTCATGACCACCATTTCTATGGTTATTGGAATGATTCCAATTGCAATTGCTACCGGTTCTGGAGCAGCATGGAAAAATGGTTTGGCTTGGGTACTTATTGGTGGATTGACAAGTTCTATGTTCTTAACAATCATCGTTGTTCCAATGATGTATTATGTGGTAGATCGCATTAAAGATCGATTTGCAGCAAGAGCTGAAAAACTATTAGCAAAGCTAGAAGATTAAAATGTATAAGATTGGTACAAAATAGACCAAAAAAAAGCCCGATAACATCGGGCTTTTTTTATATTATAATTTTATAATTCGTTTACTCATTTGTTGAGATCCGTCTGAAATTTCTAGGTAGTATATTCCTGCTGGTATCTTCTCTAATGAAATAGTATTAGCTTTTCCTATTTGAACTTCTAAAAAGTGTTCTAGGATGATGCGCTCTCCAAGGATATTGAATAAACTTACATCCATTTTGGAAGTGCTAGAATTCAATTGAATCTGAATATCACTTCTGGTAGGGTTAGGGAAAATAGTAACTTCAAAATTGTTTGAAAGATCATTAATACCATTTACCAAAGCTTGTATGATTTGGTTGCTTGTATCTGAACAACCCTGAGGCGAAGTTACAATTAACGTTACCGTGAAGGTTCCAGCAGTAGGATAACTGTGGGTAGGATTTTGTTGGGTACTTGTAGATCCATCTCCGAAATCCCATGAATAACTATTTCCTCCTGCACTACAAACAAAATTCACATCATTATTAGGTGAAGTATTATAGGTGAAATTAGCAACTGGCGCAGGATAAATTGAAATCAATTGAGAAGATGAGCTAGTACATCCTGCTTGATCTGTTACCGACACTGAATAAGTTGTGTTTTGTGTTGGTGCAACAACTATGGAATCATTGTTGATGGATACTTGATTAGGTAACCATGAAAAATTAGGATTTATTGCATCTGTATTGGCTACCAAATCAATAGAAACCAAAGCATTATTACACAAAGAAATTTGTGATGCTTGTAAATTTAATGTTGGGCTTATTAGTGTAGTGTCAACGGTTATTAAAATTGAATCTGCTCGAACACAACCATAAGGACTGGTTACATTAACATAGTAATATCCAGTCACAGTTGGACTTACAGTTATTGTTTGTAAATTACCTGCACTTGGTGTCCACGCAACATTGTACAAAGACGATGATGTTCCTTGTGTGTTGGAAATATTTACATTCAAAACGGTACTTCCGTTAAGACATACTGTTTGAGATATTGAACTTAAATTTAAATTAGGAACGGGTCTAACATAAATAACTGCAACTGCAGACGAATTACATCCGTTAGTTGGATCTGTTCCTGTTACAATATAAGTTAAAGTTTGATTACCAACATTTACATTCAAAGTATCATTGGTAGAGGTAATTGGATTACCAAAAGTACTGGCCCAGCTATAAGTAATGTTTGGACTTGTTGAACTTGCAACCAATTGTGCCGTATTGCTTACCCCTTGACAGATCACTAAAGAATCTGGACTTACAGATAAGCTAGGACTTGTTAAGGAAGTATTTATAATTACATTGGTAGTATCTGTGCTAAAGCAGCCATATTGACCAATTACGGTCACTGTATAAAGAGTGTTGGTTGTAGGGGCGACTGTTGCTGTATTCGTTGTACTCACATTTGGGTTCCATTGATAACTCAATACAACTCCTCCCCCTGCACCTCCTGTCGTAGCCTGCACAAATAAAATGGAGTTCCCCCCCACACAGATGACAGGATTTGAATTATTAAATGCATTAATCGTAGGTCTTCTACCAACAACAATAGTTTGCGAAACACTTGTAGAGGCACATCCTAAGGTATCATATCCTATCAAATTATAAGTTGTTGTATTCTGTGGAGCAACTAATAAGGAATCTAAAG
The DNA here is from genome assembly GCA_947447525.1 of Flavobacteriales bacterium. Classification (GTDB taxonomy): domain Bacteria; phylum Bacteroidota; class Bacteroidia; order Flavobacteriales_D; family Crocinitomicaceae; genus UBA952. The sequence goes on from CANFJL010000001.1 coordinate 210,263, forward strand.
TTCCTAAATTAGGCGTTCCAGTGGAGCTCCATTGGTAGGTAGCAGCTCCATTGGCATATAATGCTAAGGTGTCATTTCTACAAATGGTATCATTTGCCATTGTAATAGCAACTATAGGAGCTGGATTTGGATTGACAATTACAGAAATGGTATCACTAGAACTTGTGATTCCAGAACCCGAACAAGTTACTGCAGCATAATAATATTGAGTACTTGTGATGGTTCCTGTAGTCGTAGTCAAGGCATTGACACCTATGCTAGTATATGGACCTGTTTGGTTAGGAGATACAAACCAATCATATGAAATTCCAGTTCCAACAGATGCTGAAGATAGGGTTAAATTTGCAGTTCCACTTCCTGAACATATTATTGGAGTGTTGGTTGCTAGTGTACCCCCATTAGGCGTACTATTACATACAGGTGGATATTCCGTCCAGTTAATATCATCTATATATATTCTTCTTGGTGTTGTACTGTATATGGAACCTTTGAAAATTACAAAATTACTAGCAGCGTTAAAATTACTTGGAATATTAAAAGTATATTGGTACCAACCGTTAATAGGCTTTGTATCTGGAACATTAATGGATCTATTTCTAGCGACTTTTCCTATCAGTGTAGCGCCTGTTAAAGAGGCAGTTGTGTTAACATACACTGAAATACTGTCGTTGTTTGCAAGCATTAAGGAGTCACGATGAATCCAAAAACTAACAGGTACAATATTGGTTCCTCTTCCAGTGAGATCAAATACAGGAGTGCTAATTGCTTCAGATATAACAGTTCCAGTGCCTCCCGTTGGGAAACGCATTCTTGCCATACCTGCTCCTGAATGAGGTGTACCAGTTATTGGGGCAGTAAAGGTGGTTTGCCTTGTCCAGTCTGGGGCGGTTCCAACTGTAACCCAACCTGTAGGTAAAAAGGTTGTTGCATCAAAACTTTCGGTGTGTAATATTTGACTCGTTGCACAGAAGGAAACAAAAGTAGAAATAAGAGTAAGAAGAATTTTACTAGTAAATTTTTTAATCATGGTTTTAAGTTTTAGAGTATAATTAATTCTAGTTTAAATTATTATGTTGCTAAAATTAACTCAAAATTGCATATTAATTTAAAAACTATTATTTTTTTTAAATATTCAACAAGGTATTGGTTTTGGTAGCAACTTTGAATTAATCTATTATCTTTGGCAATCAAAAAAAAGGCGTTGTGATGAGGATTGGATCTGATTTTGAAAAAATAAAGTTTGATTTTTATGGATTTCATTTATTGGAACCAAATGCTTTTATTGGTGACATGCTTTTGTTTTTTATTGCTATTTTCTTGGCAGTTAAAATTGGAAAATATAAAATTAATTCTCCTTTTTCTTCACATTTTAGAAATTTTTTAATTCTTTATGGCCTTAGCTTTTTTATAGGTGGTCTAGGACATTTACTCTTTAATTATTGGGCAATTCCAGGAAAATATGCGAGTTGGTTTGGAGCCTTTTTTGTTTCTTTCTTAGTCGAGAAGGCAATGATTTCTTTGCATCCTAATTTGAAGGTACAAGTATTATTAAATAAGATTTCAATGTTTAAACTTCTTAGCATGATACTGTTGGAGATTCTATTGCTTATTTATGTTGATATATCTAACAATCCCTCTATTGGACTTGTTTTCCCTGCAATGAATTCTACTATTGGATTAGGATTTTCTCTTGGTGTGCTCGGATTTTATTATCAGAAAAAAATTCATGAATCATTCAAATATTTATGGATAAGTACGCTAGTTGCTTTACCTTCTTTGCTTTTTCAAAGTTTAAAAATTAATATTCATCCTTGGTTTGATAGAAATGATTTTAGTCATTTTCTCTTGGCAATTTCACTTTTATTTTATTGGAAATTTATAGATGAATATTATCGAAAAGCAATAAGCCCAGTCATTCCAGTCATCATCTAATCCCACCATGATTCTTGTTGGGGATCTTCTAAAAGGTTGTTGACAGCTCCTATTATTGGGACAATCGTTTTAAAACTTTTATCTTTTGCTGCTTCCAGAAAACGCAATATAGGTTCATTCCAAGAATGGATTGATAAAGCAAATTTGCCCCAATGAACTGGTAAGGCATGAGTTGTTTTTAAATCAAGTGCTGCTTGAACGGTTTCCTCCGGAATCATATGAATTTGAGGCCAAAATCTTGAATATTGACCACATTCTAACCAAGCGAAATCAAAAGGCCCATACTGGTCGCCAATTTCTTTGAAATGCCTATCATATCCTGAATCTGAACCAATAAATAATTTTAATCCATACCATTCTAATACGAAGGACGACCAAAGTGTTTTTGATCTTATGAGTCCTCTTCCAGAAAAATGTCTGGTTGGAGTAGCCGTTATGTTCAATTCCTTGTCGATTTGCTCCGTCTCCCACCAATTGAGTTCTATTATTTTTTCAGGTGAAATCCCCCAAAATTCCAAATGACTTCCCACACCAATAGAAGTAAGAATTTTTTTGACTTTCGGCGCAAGTAACTTAATGGTTTTATAATCCAAATGATCATAATGATCATGGGTAATGATAAGTAAATCAATATGCTCAAATTGATCCGTATTTATTTCATTCGTCCCTTTAAAAGCTTTAGCAAAACCTTTTATGGGTGAGGCAAAACCACTAAAGACTGGATCAACCAATATGTTGTAGGAATGGTACTCTAGAAAATAAGAAGAATGTCCAAACCAAGCATAATTTAAGGCTTCGTTTTTTGAGTCTTCAACTGAAAATTTTACGGCAGGAATTGGTTTTAAAGGGACATTGTCTTTGGGTTTATTTAGGAGCGCTTTAAAGGTCTTGAATTTTGACCCCTGTTTCGGCATAACAACAGTTGGAGTAAGATTTTGGAAACGGCCGTTTGTAAAATTTCGGGTGTTTTCAAGATGTAAAAAAGTACTCTTTTTAGGGTTCTTACCGAATATTTTTGGAAACATGCCACAAAAGTAAAGTATTATCCGATGCTAGAAATACTTTGAGACTTTCTTTTGATTTTTTATCAAAGTTTAACTACTCATGATGCTATTCAACTACAGTTAGGATTGCAGTTATGGGGTTTTGTTGCACACCATCTCGAGTATAAAAAACTTCTATTACTACCTTTTTTCCGGTCCTAATTTCACTAATAACAGATGGGTCAATTGTATTTCCGGTATTTCTAACTTCATATTCATTATAAGTAATTCCAGAACCAGAAACTGAAATTTCAGCGCCAATACATGGATTATATTCACCTAAACTTAGATCTATAGTCATTCCTTTAGTTTTGGATATTGTTGTGTTGGTAATTTTTGGTAATAGAAATGGCTTAACTTTGAACATCTGACTTCCATAACTGACAGACCGACCATTTTTATCCTTTGCTGTAAGCGTAATAGAAACTGATTTTACACCTGAATCAACTGTGACATAGTATCCTGAATGATCTATACCATTTTTATCTTTCCAAGATGATTTTGTTGCGGTGCCACCTGAAACATTGATACTAGTTGATTTCATATCTTTACATCCCTCAACCTCTACCTTATTTTGATATCCAGTAAATAAAACTGCAAATTCACCACAACTTAACTTAAGGTTACATTGCGCATTTGCGAGTAAGTTGAAGCTTAAGAAAGCTGCGCACATTATATTTTTCATAGGAAATATATTAAATGAAAATAATTGAAGGAATAACAAATATTTTATGCCCTTCCATATGTTTAATCCCTAACCTAACATTTGGTTACTTTATTAATTTTATGCATTCCAATCAACCAAAATTAATACTTTGAAAAGTTGTAACTTTACTGCCTAAAATAGTTATTGAAGTTGTGAAATTATTTCGTTTTTCTTTTAAAATAATTACTGTAATTGGATTGATTTTCCTTTTCAATAATTGCTTGTGCGCACAAACTGATGTTGAAATTGATCTTGATGATTCATTGATGGTGGATACTGTCAGCATTCCCGTTAAAGTTTCAATTAATTTGCCTCCTTTTGTGTTGATTCATCCAGATACCATTCAATTGGGTGAGCATGATCAATTGGTTTGTGATTCTTATTGCGCTTCTGGCATGCCAGCTATATACGATGCCTTGCATTCCTTTAATGCGCGTAGAATGGATAAGTTCGGCGGATATATAAATTCAAAAATTAATAAAGGTCTAGAAGATATCCGCAAAAAAGGATTTAAATCGGATGTTAAAAAACTCTACATTCAAATAGACCCCATTACTTTAACGGTTCATTGGATTGCTGTTGTAGGTCCAAGTACAGATGGGAAATGTTATGTTCGTTTTGATAGTCGTGGTTCTGCAGGTGGGGGAGTGCCCGCTGTTGAGAAACAATTGAATACCATGCATAGCCTCTATCCAACACTGACGGCAACCAAATTGCTTGAATTTAATGAAAATGTGGTCAAATGTTACGATTGGAATGGGACCCAACTCAATTCGTATTGTAGCTCTGTTAATATTCGTCAGCATTTTTATAAATATTATGATGCTCAAGTAGATGCAGTAATCTCATTGGAAGAATATACTAAACGCTATCCTTGTAATACGGAAGGAGCTAGTTTGCCTGGTGTGAAAAAAGTATTTGTGGCTCCTCAACGCAAATACAAGGTAAAATATGGAGATAGTTTAATTAAAATTGCAAACAAGTACCATACAACAGTCGCAAAAATTAAAAAAGCGAATGGCTTGCGTTCTGATATGATTAGAATTGGTCAAGTTTTGAAAATTCCTTAATGTTCTTGATCAAATAAACAAAAAGTGTCAATTCGTGTTTAATATCTGTAGTTTCAAATTACAGTTAAATGGAACAAGCAGACATAGATCGTATTATAGAAATGGCTTGGGAAGACAGAACCCCTTTTGAAGCGATATTGGTGCAATTCGGTCAAACAGAAACACAGGTTATTGCATTGATGCGAAAGGAATTAAAGCGCAGTAGTTTTATTCTCTGGCGCGATCGTGTGAATAGTGGTGTAAGTTTAAAACATGCTAAAAAACGAAATCCAGAAATTGACCGCTTTAAATGTTCTCGTCAAACGAATATTTCGATGAACAAAATCTCTAAACGATAAGTGAATTTTCCCACCAAATACATTGAGATTCTTGAGCGAATTCAGGAGATAGATCCTGTAAAGTATGGTCAGACTCGAAATTACTTGAATGGAGCGGTTACCTACCTTTCTCCTTATATTTCAAGAGGTGTGATCAGCACCAAGTTGGTCTTAGATACCGTTCTTGCGAAAGGCTATCCATTAGAGGAAATTGAAAGGATTTGAAGCGGATTGCGTTGGAACTAGAAAAATGAATAATTTATACATGAGAACGTTGTCTTGTATAATTATATTTAATATCTTTACATGACAATACTATCAGGCAAAAACTCTTTACATGACAAAAATGAGATGAATAGAAAAGATAACGCTGATTTACCATTTAATGATCTGCCTTTATTACCTCCTGCCAAAGAACAGATTGAATCTGTTGTTATTTTGAAGCAATTGGTGAAATCCTCAGTTGCACTTGCTGAATTAAAAGGAATAATAAATATTTTGCCTAATCCAGAAATTTTACTCAATGCGGTTGTCCTGAAAGAAGCAAGAGCAAGTTCAGAAATAGAAAATGTAATAACTACTCAAGATAAATTGTATCAAGCATTATCGGCAAAGGGCGATCAAATAGATACTTCCACTAAAGAAGTATTGAGATACAGAGAGGCAATGTTATTCGGATTCAGAACAATCCAGCAAAAATACATCCTTACCATCAATACGATTATTGAAATCCAGCAAATTCTTGAAGAAAATAATGCGGGTATTAGAAAACTACCCGGAACTGCTTTGAGAAATTCAGTAACGAGAAAGGTTATTTATATCCCGCCTGATCAAACAGATGTGATCAATTCGCTGTTGAGCAATTTGGAAAAGTTTATCAATCTTGATGAAAACGAAATTCCTCATTTGATAAAAATGGCTATTCAACATTACCAATTTGAGAGTATACACCCATTTTATGATGGGAATGGCCGCACTGGACGAATTCTTAATATTCTCTATCTTATTATGACTGGTCTGCTCGAACAACCCATCTTGTTTCTTAGCAGTTACATCATTGAAAATAAGTCAGAATATTATCGATTACTCCAAGAGGTAAGAACGAATAACAAATGGGAAGACTGGATTCTTTATATCTTGAAAGGAGTTGAAATAACTGCTAAAGCCACTATAAAACAAGTTACAGAAATTAATACGCTTTTTGAACTAACCAAGGAAAAGACAAAGAATGAGATTCCGAAAATATACAGTAAAGAATTGATTGAATTGCTATTCGAACATCCGTACAGTAAGAGTGAATATTTGGAAAATCGATTGTCTATCTCACGCATTACAGCTGCAAAATACCTCAAGGCACTGGAGAATATTGGAATTCTTCAGTCAAAAAAGGTTTGGAAGGAAACACTGTATATCAATACTGCACTTTTTGAACTATTAAAGAAGTACTGAAATTAATTAGATTTTCTAAACGAAAAAGCCACTATTTTAGTGGCTTTTTTTGTTTTGTGGTCCCACTTGGAATCGAACCAAGCACCTACTGATTATGAGTCAGTTGCTCTAACCGAATGAGCTATAGGACCAAATTATCCGAAGATAACATTCATATTCTTTAAAGTCTTATTACATAGTAATTAAGGAGTATCTTTTTACTTCCTTGGGATTGCAAAAATAAGGCTTTATTTGAAATGAGCAATTTACTAGGGCAATAAAAAGAATTATTTTTTTAATCTAAGTGCACCCATCCACAAAATACCAAAGAGTATACTTGCGAAGACTAAATGTGATGTTTGCACCAATCCTGGCATGTCTGCATAAGCCAATAGCACTCCTGAAATTAATTCAATAACTAATATTAGTAGTGCGAGACGTATGAGTTTAATTTTCTCGCCTTTTTCGTTTTTCCATGTCAAATAGACCATGGCCACCAATACAAGCCAAGAAAAACTCCGGTGAATATAAAATGGCATTCCTAATTTATCCGTCCATTGGTCTCTTCCAATACCTTGCTTAGTGAGTTGATCTATTGCTTCTCGTACTTGTGTCCCCAGTATCATTTGGTAGAAAGTAATGATAAACACGATCCAGATGATACTTCTAATGACGGAGGAGGCCTTTATTTCTTTGCTTTTTGGTTCGTTAATTTTATAGGTAATGTAGAGTTGTATTCCTATTATTATCAATGCAATTAATAGGTGAATCGTAATGGTCCAGGGTACTAAATTGCTCGCTACAACGAGTGATCCAAACCATCCTTCAAATCCCATTAAGATTAAATTTAATGCAAGCAACCAGATTAATTTCGATTTTCTGTATCTAAGTAACATCCATCCAAATCCAAAAAGCATTAAATTACCGGCTAAGAAACCAACTAATCTATTTAAATATTCCGTCCAAGTACGTTTTACATTAAAGGGTTCATCTTTATAAATAGATGGATCTTTTTTTATCCGTTCAGCTGTTTCCTCCATGCCTATGGCAACTAAGAACTTACTGTATTTCTCTACTTTTTTTGTTCTTTTCGCAAGATAAATCGCTTTGTAATCTTGAGGAAGTTGTCTTGCTTGGGTAGGAGGTACCCATGATCCAAAACACTTAGGCCAGTCTGGACAACCCATACCACTTCCTGTAATTCTTACAAAACTACCCGCAACAACTACTAGATAAAGGAGTACTACTAAGACCCAATTGAAACGGACAAATGATTTTGAAAATTGCATGTTCAAAATTACTTATTTTGTGCTAATGGCCTATTATTTTAAACAAAAAAAAGGGGCCTAAGCCCCTTAATATAATTAGTTTTTCATATCGTTTATTCAACTACTAATCTTTGAGTAGAAATCACACCGTCGATAGTAACTACAACAGCATAAATCCCTGAATTAAGATTTTCTGTGTTCATTTCTATGGTTGACGTTCCATTTAAATTAGAGTAATTAGCAGCTCTTAAGATCTTACCGTTCATATCCATAACTTGAATGGAAACATCACTAGATTTCTTAAGGTTGATAGAAATAATTGTTTTATCCGTTGCTGGATTTGGATACATGTTCACTTCAGCGTCTAATTGGTAGCTAAGACCTTCATAAAGACCTGCGTTAGCACCTGCCTCATATCCGTTTGCAACAGCCTCAGCAATGGTAGCAGTACCTGCATTATCAATTCTTCCGTTAGGACTTAAAATCATTCCTATAATGTGCATTTGAGTTTCATCCCAAGTTGCAGGCACTAAGAAACTGAAATTAATAATATGAGATTCTCCTGGATTCACAACTGCTGGAAAACTATTGGCAAATCCTGTAAAACTAGGCGCTATAACTCTCGCAACATGGTTGTATACCATTTGTGCAGCAGGAACTGGATTTGGTAATGCTTCAAAACCACCCATCACACCATTTCCACCACCTGCATAAGCGTTGGATTGATTGTAGGTTGCTCCTGTTCCAGTAACCCCGTCTTCCGTTAAAACACAGGCTAATTTATAAGAACTAGTAGCAGCTAAAGCAAAGGTTGCTTTTACAGAAACATTTAATACTCTAGTTGCAGCGTCCCATGTTGCACCATTATTAATAATCGCTACTGGAGGTGTTTGTAATCTTGCGAAAAAGTCTGTGGACATTCCTGAAGGATCTCCAGCTGTACCTCTATCTACAAGTGAACTTGGATATCCAGTAATCAATGCTCCAATTCCTGCATCATAATCAGTTACCGTCATTGGATCACCATTGTGAACGGCAATACCTGCCCAAAATCCATCATAATCCGTTGCAAATTTATCCATGAATACAGCGCCTCTTGGACACCATTGACACCAAGTTCCAGTTCCTTCTTCACCAACAACCATTTTTCCAACTGCAGGAACAACCGGATTGATGCTTTGTGTCATTGAATCATCACTTGGATCATTATCAACACCACCATTTACATTGTATACTGTTGCTACAACATTATTCATTCCTGGTGCTAAAGTTAAACTTGGCATAGTTACCGTATAGGTAGCTAAACTTGCAAGGTTTACACCTGTAATATTTTGCGTGTAAATAGTTCCGTTGTAATTAAAATCAACATCAAATGAAGTAATGGCAGTAGCGCCAGCATTTAACACTTTAACTGTTGGAGTAACAAGTTGACTAGCAATATTGCCACCAACATTGATACTCGATACCATTGCATTTAAATTTTGAAGTGTATACGTTTGGTGATCAAAACTTACATCATCAATATAAAATTGAGCATTTTGAACTGGAAAGAAATCTGTTGATGCAACTGAATTAACTCCATTGGTCCATGTTCCAACCAAAACACCATCAATATAAGCTTTCCATACATGCAAGGTTAGGTTTGCAACAATTCTTAATTCAAACCAAGTAGCTTCAGGATAATTAGTTGAAACAAGATTAGCAGTAGCGCCATCGTCAATTGTTAAATTACCAGAAGCAAGATTTACATTCAATGCCCAAAGATTACCAATGGTTAAAGCTCCTTGGATGTTGTAATATCCTTTTTTTCCAGTGTTGACATAAAGTTTTTTCTGAAGCGTAAAAATTCCACTATTGTACAATTGACCGAATTTTAAAACGACATCTTGAGGACCACCATTTGCAGCTGTCGAAGCCAAATAAATGGAATTCGATGGACTGCTTGATTGTATGTTATTAATGATTGCATCTTCAGCAGCCCCTTCAGTTCCACTCCAAGTGGACCAAGTAAGTGATTGTGGTCCTAGGTACGAACCTACTGCATAAGAATCAAAATTGTCAGAGAATAACTGTGAAAATCCAGTTAAACTCATTCCAATCATGGAGGAAAGTAAAATTATTTTTTTCATAATTGTTAATTTAATGTTTGTTTTAGAGTCCCTAAATTAATAAAAAGAAATTACTATTAAACTAAATTATAAAAATCAATGACCTTTAAGCCCCAACTTCCTCTTTCACCAAAAATCTTATCACTTCTGACGCTGCATACAATCCAAATAAAGCGGGCATATAACTAATCGTTCCATAAAATGATTTTTTAAAATTGGTTCCATCCGTAAGTTTGAGAGAAGATTTTATTTGAATTTCTTCTGAGAATACTGCTTTAATACTTCTAAAAGATATGGCTTTGCTCTTCATTCTTTTTTTAATATGATTTCCCAATTTGCAATTATTCACAGCTTCTAGGTTGGCAACACGAACTTTTGAAGGATCTAATTTTCCGCCTGCGCCCAAGCAAGTAATGATTTTCAATTTTTTCCTTTTACAGGCAATGATCCACTCTAATTTTGGTGTAACGGAATCAATGCAATCCATAATATAGTCGGGTTGATAGGTTTCAATAATTTCCCAAACCCTTTCTCCAACTACAAATTCTGAGATAATATTTAATTTTATTTGGGGATTAATATCCAATAATCGATTTGCTAGAACTTCAGTTTTAGGTTGATTGATGGTGGAGTCAAGCGCAGTCAATTGCCTGTTCTTGTTTGTTTCATCAAATTTATCACCATCGATCAAGGTCATTTGACCTACTCCCGAGCGTGCAATAAATTCAGCCGCATAGGATCCAATCCCTCCAAGTCCAACAATTAGTACATGGGATTTATTGAGTTGTTCCACTTGGCGCTTATTTAACAATAATTCAGTGCGTTCGAGCCATTTCGACATTTTATTGGAGTTGAGTAACATTAATAATTTCTATTCACTGCTTGAAATATCAGTGATTTTGCAAAATTAAAAAAGACTTTCAAACCGCAATTGCTTATTTCTTTAACAATTTTTACTAAATTCGGCTCAAACTAAATTATTAAACAATGGATATTAAGAAAGAAGAAACCGGTAAAATTGAAATGCTTTTTGGCCACCCTAAAGGATTATGGTTCATGTTTGGAACAGAAATGTGGGAGCGTTTTGGGTATTATTTGATGTTAGGAATTTTCTCCTTATACATGATTGACGGCTGGAACAATGGCGGAATGGGTTTTGCTGCAGATACAAAATCTGATATTTATGGCACTTATTTAGGTTTAGTTTATTTAACGCCATTTATTGGTGGATTAATAGCGGATAGAGTATTAGGATATCGAAAATCTATTGTGATTGGTGGGTTGATGATGGCGGCTGGATATTTCATGATGTCAATGCATACCATAACTTCATTTTACATTGCCTTAATGTTAATTATTGTAGGTAATGGATTTTTCAAACCAAATATTTCAACTTTAGTTGGTAGTTTATACAGTGAAGATTCACTTAAGGCTAAAAAAGATGCAGGTTTTAATATCTTTTACATGGGAATTAATATCGGTGCCTTCATTTGTAATTTCGTTGCTGCCTATATGCGCATCAATTTTGGATGGGGATACGCTTTCGCAGCTGCTGGAGTTGGAATGTTAGTAGGGGTAATCATTTTTATTCTTGGAAATCGCCATATCAAATCTTATGATGTAGTTAAACCACTTCAAGAAGGTGATATGTCTACAGGAAAAATTTTAGGATTAACAGTTTTACCGATGTTTCTTTTTGGAACTTTAGGCTACATGCTACCAGGAAATTTCTTGGGATCTGACACAAATGATGCCTTTATTATTGGATGTCTTCCAGTAATTGGATTCTTTATTTATTTGGCATTCAAATCAGAAGCTAAGGAAAGTAGAGCGATTAAAGCTTTGCTAGCAGTATTTACTTGTGTGATTTTATTCTTCGCTATCTTCCATCAAAATGGTGATGCACTTACGATTTGGGCAGAAGATCATACCGATAGAGAAATGTCTGCAGGAGTTGCAGGTGTAGCAGATAAAGCTGCAATGGCTCAAAAAGTTGAAAATAGTCCTATCGTATCAAGTGATAGTGCTGAATATGCAGGATCGATTAATTTTTTAACAACATTTGAATCTACATTACCTAAAGAAAGCAAAGAAGAATTAGCGATTAAAAAGAATTACGCAGAAAAATTAGAATTACTTGACAAATCTCGCAAGTATTTTAGTAACATGCCCACAGCAAAAATACCATCCGTGAGTTCATTATCATTAGATAATAGCATTGACAGCACCTTGAATGCTGAAATTAAAACTTCTGGAATCTCTGTAAATAATCTCAACGCAGTTAAAGTGATTCTTTTAACTCCTACCAAGCAATTACCAGTTGCATTGCTGAATAAGAGTAATTATTCTCAATTTATTAAGGTTGCAAATTTACAATTGGATTCACTTCAAAAAGTTAAAGCAAAGGATAAGAAAGAACAAGAAATATTAAATCAATCGATTGAAAACTGGTCTCAAAACATAGGACTTGCAACTTTATTATCCAAGCACATTAAGAAAGCAGGTGATAAAATAGAGGTGGCAAATCTTAAATTATATTCTACGGAGTTGTATCAATCAATCAATCCTTTTTGGGTAGTATTGTTAACTCCAATTATGGTTGGAGTATGGGGCTTCTTTAGAAGAAGAAAAAAAGAGCCAAGTACACCAGCTAAAATTTTCATTGGATTGATCATTACTGCCTTGTCTGCTTTAGTAATGGTTGGAGCAGTATTTGCTACCAATGACATGACTGGAAAAGCAAGTTCATTGTGGTTGTTAGCTTCTTATGGTGTGATTACGATTGGTGAATTGTGTTTGTCGCCAATGGGACTTTCATTGGTTTCTAAATTAAGTCCACCACGAATTACTGCCTTGATGATGGGTGGGTTTTTCTTAGCCATTTCCGTTGGAAATAAACTTTCTGGAATGCTTTCAAGTTTATGGGAGACCACCAAGCAAAAAGAAAACTTCTTCTATCTTAACTTTGCTTTGGTAATGGCTGCAGCAATAATATTATTATTAATGTTGCGCTGGTTGAATCGTGTAATGAAAGAAAATAATGTACTATAAATGGCAAGTCAATCAGAAATAACTTTATCAGAAATTCAAGATTTTAAAGGCAAATACCCCAAGCAATTGTGGTATTTGTTTTTTACTGAAATGTGGGAACGCTTTTGTTTCTATGGCAATAGAGGCATGTTAACTGTTTTTATGGTTGATGTTTTATTGTTGAGTGATAAAGAGTCAAGTTTAAAGTATGGAGCTATTCAAGCTTTTGTTTATGCATTTACTTTTATTGGTGGCTTGTTTGCAGATAAAGTTCTGGGCTTTCAAAAATCATTGTTTTGGGGTGGAATTTTAATGATCATTGGAAGTGTAATCCTTGGGGTTTCTGCACATGATTATTTTTATTATGGAATCTGCTTACTTATTGTAGGAACTGGTTTCTTTAAACCGAATATTTCCACCATGGTGGGTGAATTGTATAAGGAAGGAGATCCGCGTCGTGACGCTGGATTTGGTTTGTTTTATGCTGGGATTAATGTAGGCGCTCTTTTTGGCGGTGCGATTTGTGTATATGTTGGAAAAAGTTATTCTTGGGATTTAGCCTTCTTGCTTTCAGGCGGTTTTATGATTGTTGGTCTCATCACTTTCCTGATCTCTAGATCAAAATTAGGTCCCATTGGATTGGCTCCTGTGCACGAATTTCCCTTAAAAGCAAAGAGAAATACTTGGTTGGTTTATATCGGCACACTCGTGGCGCTTCCTCTTATTTATATCATGATCACCAATACACATTATACAGACATGTTTATGTATATCATAGGCCCCGCGACTTTAGTCTACTTGGGTTCTGAAATGATAAAACTCAAATGGGAAGAGAATAAAAAAATGTTTGCAGCTTTAGTATTCATATTACTTTCGATTCTTTTTTGGGCCTTTTTTGAACAGAGTGGAGGTTCACTTAGTTTGTTTGCAAAAGATAATCTACACATGGATTTATTCTTTTTTAATATCGATCCAAATGTGGTAAACAATTCCTCTAATTCTTTATTTGTTGTGCTCTTCAGTCCATTAATTGGTTTGCTGTGGTTGTGGATGAAGAAGAAAAAGATAGAACCTAATTATTTTGTTAAGTTCGGGATGGCATTCTTATTTTTGGGAGGCGCCTTTTATGTGTTTTATGCCAATCGATTTTTTGCTGATGCCAGCGGAAAAACCTCTCTGATTGTCTTCACTGGAGCATATTTTGTAATTACTATTGCCGAATTATTCTTATCCCCAATTGGCTTGTCCTTAATGACTAAATTATCACCTAAAAAACTATGGGGTGTAATGATGGGCTTGTGGTTTTTGGCCAGTGCTTACGGACAATATGTAGCAGGAATTTTGGGTGCTGGTATGGCTTCTCCGGATCCGAAGGCAAGCGCAACTGTCAAATTAAATCTATTTACAGAAGGTTACCATCAATTGGCCATCTATGGAATCATCACGGGAATAGTTGTGATTCTTGTAGCCCCATTCCTCAAGAAATTAATGAAAGGGGTTGCGTAATGATTCTAGTAAGTAGTTTAGATAAGCAAGAATTCTAGAAATCAGATTCTATATTTCTTGAAGAAAGCATCCCAATTCCAAAGATAGTTCCCCATAATTTCATCCATTCTTTTTAAGAATAATGGATTAGGAACTTGCATTCTCTTGAAATATTCGTCTTGGAATTCATTTAAGTTATACTTGTAGAAGAATGCTTTTGACATCGCATAAATAACATTCTTTGAAGGCATATTCACACGATTCATAAAACTGCGGTATTCTTTTACAATACTGCGAATATCAAGTTCACTCATTTCGTAAACCTTAGCTAATTTTTCGTAGACTAATTTTTCAACCCGCTCTGCTTGATTGGATTCGAAGGTACTTTCTAGTATAGAAATATTCCCAGCAATTACAATTAAAGCGAATTCGCTATTGTTAGTTACTTCAATATTAGGACTGGAAGTAAATGCAGGATCTTCATTAATCCATTGAGCAATCACACCAAATCCATTATCTACTGAATCAAATAGCGCATTTATAAAAATGTTGGCAACTTGATTGTCAGTTAGTTTTTTCTTTATGAGTGTTCCAAACATCCGCGTTTATTTTCATTTTGCCTATTTACAAAGTTAACTTTCACATCAGGGGAATTCAACTTTGTTTTTGTGGGTTTTCAACCAAGTTTTCAACAGAATGACTTTTTTTGCTTTAATGTGCTTAAATTTGCATCAAAAATTGTTATTATGAAAGGAATTATCAAAACAAATAAAGGTGAAATGCATATTTCATTTTACGAAAATGATGCACCAGGAACGGTTGCTAATTTTGTTAAATTGGCAAAAGATGGATACTATGATGGTTTAAAATTTCACCGTGTGCTTTCTGACTTTGTAATTCAAGGTGGTTGCCCTAATTCTAGAGATGGTGCAAAGGGAATGCCAGGAACTGGTGGCCCAGGATATTCAATCAAGTGTGAATTGGATGGCGAAAATCAATTTCATGATAGAGGTGTATTATCCATGGCTCACGCCGGAAGAAATACAGGTGGATCTCAATTTTTTGTTTGTCACTCAAGAAACAACACAGCACATTTAGATCGTGTTCATACTTGTTTTGGAAAAGTAACGGATGGACTAGATGTTATTGATGAAATTCGTGAGAATGATACCATTAATTCAATTGAAATAATCGAAGAATAATTTTCAGATAGCAAGGCTCGTTAAAAATTGCTTTGCTATTTTTCTATTCAACTTTCAGTTTATAGATTAACTTGTTTGGTGTAAAGCTTACAGATATTGATAAGGTTCTTTATCAATGGTGATTTGCCTTACATTTTCCAATGCTTGTTTCATATATTTTCTCCAAAAGGTCTTGGTGAAAACCCAATTGATTGGATAAAGCAATACATTATTTGAATAAAGTGTATAGGAGTATTCAATTAAGATTTTATCTTTTTCTATTTCGCTGGTCTGCCACTCCCCAACAAATTTGCTAAAACTTAACATCCAAGCTTGAAATTGGTTAATTTCTATTTTCCAATATTTGTCTTCAATGCGTTCAACTACATTGTCAACGGAACCGAAACCGCCTTTATGGGTCAATGATTTTTCAACAAATACTTTTTTACTAGATCCTATTTTTCCCCAATTTTCATCTTCCGTACAATGGGTTACTCTAGGCATGATTCCATATCCAGTATGAACTTTCGTCACATCACATAGCATCGGAGATTTGAAAGCTCTTTCCAAAGAACAATTAAAAATAGTCGTTATTTTGATTTTCGTTTGCATATTTTCCTGCTGTCCTTTTAATTGTTAGTACTAACTTTTGGGCTTACCATTATTATTGAATCGTCCTGAAGGTTAGATTTATTCTTGTATTATTTACTTTTTTCTCTTTTGGAACTGTATGTTGCCAGTAATGTTGTAGTTCACCCAACATGATTAAAACGGTACCATGCGACATCGGAAAAGAGATCTTGATGGCATGATTGTCCTTCCTTCTTATTCTAAAAATTCTCGTAGCCCCAAAATTTACAGAACCAATAATCGGGTTCTTACCCAGTTCTTTTTCGTCATCTGAATGCCAACCCATATGATCTGTTCCATCTCTGTACCAATTTAAAAGTACACTATTAAATGCTGTGTTGGCTGGAATTTCAGTTTTTTGTTTGATTTCCATGAGTACTGGATTCCATGGTTTGGGAATTAATGTAAGACCTGAGTAAGTATATTGTTTATCATGATCACCGTGCCAGGCAGAATATCTAGGGATGAAAACTTCTTTGCCAAACATTTTTATTTTATCATGGTTCCAATCAACATTTAGAAAGTTAATGTCATTTAATTTTTCCTTTTCAAAGCTTCTCCAGTCCGTTATTATAGGGTCTAATCCATTGCTATTCGCGAGTAATTGTTTCAAATAGTAATCACTTGTTGCTTGATCAAAATAATTTGGATGATATAATATTTTACCATTGGGCACATTGATTTCGAACATTTCAATAGCATCATTCCACTGATAATCATAAGCTTCTGCTAAGGGTAATGGGATAGGTAAAAAATTAGTGTCCTTGCTGAATAAATCCATGTTTTAAGCTCATTTTAACTGTAATTCTATGGTTAATTTCAATAACATGAACCGTTGGGTACACAAAATAAATCAGGAAGCGATAGGTACTGTACGCTTATTTCCCCGAAGCATAATCCATTATTTTTTATTGAAGTAGGTAATCCTTCGGGTTCACTAAAATTATAGATTCTTACTGTTTTACCCTTTTCATCCATAAATATTAATCTGCTGTATCCGTGTCTTACTATTGCAGCTTGAAAAGATCCATATTGCGAAAGCACTTTGTAAGTGACAGATTTTGAATGAAAACTCCCTTCCTTCATCTCAACTTGTCCCAAATAAGTTGTGTGATTTGAGCTAGAATCTTGATCTATATCAAATTGTTCTTTACCTATTAATTGATCATTAATGTACTTTTTGAATTTAAAATTGTCTTGGCAAAATGATTGGGAGGAGATTGCGAAAAACAAAAGAAGCATAAGAAATTTCATATTATTTATCGTTTTTTCTTGTTTTAATTAGATTAAATGTCAGGAAAATAACCAATAATATAGATAGTATTAGCATTCCTTTCATTCGAAAGTTGCGAATGACTAATAAGGTAATGAGGAAATTAATAAGGTAAACTAAAACCAAATAAAAGTTTTTCAGTTTATTTTGGCTGTTCACATAAAAATTTGAGCTACGAACAAGTAACAAAATTACAAGTGGATAAACAATTAAGATGGTCAAGGCAAAGACTAAATAATAGAAAATACCTGCTCCAAGTCCTGTCATTTTTTAGCTGTTTAAACTATTTTATTTCCCAAACTGCTCCATAATTAATTGAGCAAGTTCTTCTCCAATGCGATCTTGTGCTTCCACTGTTGCTGCCCCGATATGAGGTGTGCAAGCGATTTTAGGATGATTTAATAAGGAAGGATTGGGATTCGGTTCGTTTTCAAAAACATCCAATGCTATTCCAGCAACATTTCCATGGTCTAATGCTTCCAACAAATCAATTTCATTAACAACGCCTCCTCTTGCTGCATTCACAATTCGAACTCCTTTTTTCATTAGAGCAAATTCTTTGGCACTGATTACAGCGCTTCCATCATTTTGCTTGGGTACATGAATGGAAATAAAATCTAGACTTCCAAGCACATTATTTAAGGATGCTGTTGGTGTTATGGTATAGTTTACAGATTGATCTTTGCCAATAGGAATTTTTATTTCACATGGATTGGTTTTATTGTCTATCGCAATCACTTCCATTCCTGCTCCTAAGGCATAGGAAGCCAAAGCTTTTCCTATTCGACCAAATCCTATAATGCCCAATGTTTTTCCACGCAACTCAATTCCTTTTGCATAATTCTTTTTTAGGGTAGCAAAATCTCCATGTTCCATGTTTTTGTAAGAATCATTTAGAAACCTACTCATAGAGAATAGATGTCCCATTACCAGTTCCGCAACCGACTGAGAGGAAGATGCTGGTGTATTGATCACTGTTATTCCTTTTTCTCGTGCATAAGTGACATCAATATTATCCATTCCAACCCCACCTCTTCCAATAAGTTTTAACTGAGGACAAGCATCAATCACTTCTTTTCTAACAGTGGTTGCACTGCGCACTAAAATCATTTCGATCCCTTGCGCATTGACTGTAGCTGCTAAATCTGCTTGATCTACCTTTTCTGTTATTACTGTAAATCCAGCGTTTTCTAAAAGTGTTTTTCCGACAGCTGAAATACCATCGTTGGCTAATATTTTCATTTTAATCTTTTGTTTTATGCGTTAGCAAATGACTTCATTACGTCTACTAATACTTCTACACTTTCAATAGGTAAAGCATTGTACAAGGAAGCGCGATATCCTCCAACAGATCTATGTCCTGGCAACCCAACAATACCGGCAGCTTTCCATGCCGCGTCAAATGCTGGAGCATGCGCTTCGTCATGAAGCAAGAAGGTAACATTCATCAAGGAACGGTCTTCTGTAGCCACAGCACCTTTAAACAATGGGTTTCTGTCTATTTCATCGTAAAGTAATTTTGCCTTAGCGATGTTTCTTTGTTCCATTGCTTTTACACCTCCATTTGCGATTAAATCTCTTAGATTCAACATGGCAACATAGATAGAAAAAACAGGGGGGGTATTCAACATGGATTCTTTTTCGACCTGCTGTTTTAAATCCAAATAGGTAGGTAAAAAAGGAGAAGTTGATTTTCCGAGTATCGATTCTTTTATGATATATAAAGTAGCTCCTGCAGGTCCTAGGTTTTTTTGAGCTCCAGCATAGATTAAGTCAAATTTTGAAATGTCTATTTCTTTAGAGAAAATATCAGACGACATATCACATACTAAAGGCAAGGTGGTCTCAGGAAATGAATGAAATTGTGTCCCGTAAATTGTATTATTGGAAGTGAAGTGAATGTAATCTACATCTTCGGGAATGGAATAATTTTTTGGGATATGGGTAAATTTTTCATTTTCAGAACTTGCAAATACATTTACATCAACGCCTACCTTTTTCGCTTCCTTGATGGCGCCAGTGGCCCAAGTTCCTGTATTGATATAGCCTGCTTTTTTATGTTCACGCATCATGTTTAATGCTGCAATGGTAAAACCTAAGGTTGCACCCCCTTGCATGAACACTACAGCGTATCCTTCAGGAATATTCAAAGCTTTTTTTACTAAAGCAATGGTTTCATCCATTACGGCAACAAAATCTTTGTGTCGGTGAGAAACTTCTAGGATTGATAATCCATTAAAATCAAGAACTGCCTCAGCAGCTTGCTTAAATACATTTTGTGGTAAAATACAAGGTCCGGCTCCAAAATTATGTTTCATCTTTATTTATTTTTATTACTGTAATTTTTTATAATTTAATTTTACTAGGTATAAAAAAAGCCGTCAATTTGACAGCTTTAAAAAATTAAATATTATTCAGCTTTCGCTTTCTTTGGAGCGGCTTTTTTCGCCGCTGCAGGTGCCGCTTTTTTAACTACTGGAGCTTTCTTTTCTTTTTTAACCGCCTTAACAGCAGCTATTACTACCTTTTCGTCGCTTTTTCTTTTTCTAGTGTTCCCGTAAGAACCCATTGATCTTTTGCCTTTTGCAGTTTTTTTATCTCCTTTTCCCATGAACTAATTATTTGTGTTTTTTTATTTATTGTAATGATTATAACAAAGTTAAAATTCTTTTTTAATTATTCTCCTTCTAAATTCATTTTCCAATGCATCTCCACCATTCAATATTTTTCTACACCATTTAATTTTAAGCTCAATTTGTTCTTCTGGAGACAATTTCCAATCAAATTCACTCTGCATCAGTCTATTTCTAATTCCTTGAAGTAACAAAGCAACTGAAACAGAAATATTGAAACTTTCAGTGAAGCCATACATAGGAATTGTAACGGTATAATCAGCTGCCTCCATTACTTCTTCTGATAATCCTTG
The DNA here is from genome assembly GCA_947447525.1 of Flavobacteriales bacterium. Lineage (GTDB taxonomy): Bacteria > Bacteroidota > Bacteroidia > Flavobacteriales_D > Crocinitomicaceae > UBA952. Next base: position 230,660 of record CANFJL010000001.1, read on the forward strand.
TCTCTCCGTCCCAAAGAAAAAGGCACATGGAGCATCTAAAGGAAGGGTAGCAAGAGAGTAACTCGATTCATGAGGGGAAGTGGCAACTATTTTAAACCCTTTAGCTTTAAGTTTGGTTATGCAATCGCTTGTTGGATTTTCTCCTTTATTGAAATTGTACATATCCACCCAACGACCAGCCCCTAATGCAATATCGCGTTTTACTTCGTATTGGTTATTTTTCTCAATTACATTCAGTTCTTGTATTCCAAAGCAATCGCAAGTTCTTAATACTGCCGAGGCATTGTGCTCTTGATATATATTTTCTAAAGCAATGCTGATGTATTGGGTTCGTTGCGCTGCTATTCGATCAAACATCTCCACTTTATTCGGCGTGATGATTTCGTAAAACATAGCCAACACCTTATCATCAATATAATCCATCTACTGCTTTATTTTTCTTTAATATAATCTCTTCTCTTCAACCAACCGCGATATACAAAAAAGGAAAACAAGGAAATACCGATAGCAACCATCACTCCAATTACAGTATAATATCCATTCTTGTATTTCAATTCGGGCATATTTTCAAAATTCATTCCATACACCCCTACAATAAAGGTAAGTGGAATAAAAATGGAACTCACGATGGTAAGAACTTTCATGATTTCATTCATTCTTTGTCCTTGAGAGGCATAATAGAAATTGGACATTCCATCAAGCACTTGTTTAAGAGCTTCTATTTCTTCAATTACATGCATACAACTATGGTGTAGCCCATAGAAATATCTAATATTTGTTTTATCTATAAATACACTATCGCTAGATTGTAATTGAATGGTGATATCCCGCATCGGATTTGCAATTTTCCGAAGTTCAATGAGTTTTCTTTTTTCCCATTCAATTTTATTCAGAATCAACTTGTCTTCGCTTACATGTAATTCTTTTTCTAAAACACCAACGGTTTGTGTAATTTCATCAATTACCTCAAAGTAATTATCGATAATGGCTTCTAAATTCCTAAACAATAAAAAATCTGCTTTTTTGGAACGAATTTTCCCCCTCCCTTTTTCAATTCTATCTCTTACATCATTAAAATGTTCTCCAGATCTTTTCTGCATGGAGAGTAAATAATCTGTAGATAGAAAGAAAGTTATTTGTTCTTGAAATAAAAGCTCCTCATTTTTCTTACTTGGTAATGCTGAGATGACACTGAAGAAAATATAATTTGAATATTCCTCCACTTTAGGGCGCCTAATTTCTTTATAAATATTTTCAATGCTGAGTCTATCAATACCCAATCTTAAACAAAGATGTTCTATTGATTCTTTATCTTGAATATCATGATAATTGAGCCACGACACAAAGTCATGGTCTAATTCTCCATCTAGAAATTCAGTAGCAAAATACGAGGCGCTTTCTTTTTTTACTAAATAAAAAGAAGGATTGTATTTATAAAGTTGACATGTAGTAGGAAGCTGCATACTTTTTTTAGTGAAGTTAAAAAAGATTAATTAAGTAATAACTGATTGGTAAAATTCATTGCAAAAAATCAGATACTGGCAAATTTACTTTTGTAGAATGAAAACAATATCTTCTCAGGAACGAGGCATAGCATTTTAAGGAGCTCAAAATGCATATTTATTGTTGACTAATCTTTGTTTTAACAGTAGATAAAGAGCAATGGGAACAAGTCTCCTTTTTTGCGAAAAATTGTTTGTAGATCCGCTTAACAACAAAGTAGAGGGCTCCAATTACAAGAAGAAAGACTATAACATTTTGAACCATAACCAAAAGTAATTAATTATTGCTTATTGCAAAATTTGAAAAACTAAAAAAGCACTCAAGTACGCCATTGTTCCCATAACAAACAATTGTATAAGGGGCCACTTCCAACTATTGGTTTCTCGTTTTACAACAGCTACGGTTGCCATACATTGCATAGCAAACACATAAAAAACCATTAAGGAACAACCAGACGCAAGCGTATAAGCTGATTTTCCCTCACTATTCTTGGCTGCTTTAAGTCGGCTAATTAATCTTTGTTTTGATGCGCTATCATCGTGAATGGCGTAAATGGTAGCCAATGATCCCACAAAAACTTCTCTTGCAGCAAAAGAACTTAGAAGTGAAACACCCATTTTCCAATCATATCCTATGGGTTTAATTATAGGTTCTATCAATTTGCCTAAATGTCCAATATAAGAACCTTCTAATTTAGCTGAAGCAATATAATTGGCTTGATCCATCTTATTTGATTCTTTGAATAGTGCACTGGCCTTCGCGTTTTTGATCTTCTGTTCCATACTTCCTTGTGGGCCATAACTGGCAAGTGCCCATAAAATTATAGAGATTGCTAAGATTACTTTTCCAGCATCCCAAACAAAAATCTTCACTTTCTCAAGTACTGTCTTAAAAATAGTTCCCCATCTTGGATTTTTCAAATCAGGCAATTCCATAATTAAGAAACCAGTTTTCTTTTGTTTTATGATCAATTTGAGTAAGATGGACAAGCCTAATGCTGCGACTAAGCCAAGTGCGTATAAACCAAACAGGACAATACCCTGTAAACTTATAAATCCACCAATGTATGTTTTTGGAATAACAAGAGCAATCAATAAAGTGTAAACAGGAATGCGTGCGCTGCAACTCATCAATGGCGTTACGATAATGGTAATCAAGCGCTCCTTCCAATCCGCAATGGTTCTCGTGGCCATAATCCCAGGTATCGCACATGCAATTCCAGACATCAAAGGGACGATACTTTTTCCGTTAAGTCCAAAAGGACGCATTATTTTATCCATTATAAAGACAACGCGGGATAAATATCCACTTTCTTCAAGAATGGCAATAAAAAAGAATAATAAGGCAATCTGAGGAATAAAAACAGTCACACCGCCAATACCAGGAATTAATCCTTGACTAAGGAGTTTATTCAATATCCCACTTGGTAATGCTGCGCTAGTCCATTCGCTTAATTTCATAAAGAACAATTCTATCCAGTCCATGGGATAGTTGGCCAATGAAAATATAAATTGAAAAATCACAAAGAGAACTCCAATGAAGATTAGATATCCATAAACAGGATGGGTTAATATTCGATCTAGTTTACTTGAGGTATATTTTTCAATTTCCGGTTTTTGTTTTACAATTTTTTGAATTAAGCTATTAATTTTATGGTAGCGTTGATTGGCTTCTTCTTTTTGGCCCTCTTCATCCTCCATGCCTAGGGGGAATTGACCAGGCAAAAACATTTCGGAACTTTTTTCAAATTTATGTTTTTGAATGGCATCAATTAATCGGTCCTTTCCTAGACCAATCCTAGCATTCATACTTACCAATTCAACAGAAGGGAAAGCAGATTTTAATGCAGCTAAGTCTATTTCAATACCCTTTTTTGCAGCAATATCGCCCATATTTAAAACCAGAATCAAGGGTATTTTTAGGTCTTGAAGTTGGGTGAAGAGCAATAAATTTCGCTCTAAATTGGAGCTGTCAACCACCACGATGGCTAAATCTGGATAGTCTTTATTTTTAGGATTTGTAATTACTTTATATACTACTTCTTCGTCTTTGGAATGCGGATAAATGCTATAAATCCCTGGAAAGTCTGTTACAGTATATTTATTATCTTCGATTTGAAACACACCTGACTTGCGTTCTACCGTAACGCCCGGAAAATTACCGACCTGTTGTCTTAAGCCTGTTAATAGGTTAAAGATGGAACTTTTACCCGTATTTGGGTTGCCAAATAATGCAATTTTCATATCTGAGCAAACTTACGAAAATGATAGTAATTAAAGGGAATCAACATGAATATACTTTGCTTCATCCAAGCGTAAACAAACAGTAAAACCCTTTACTCTTATTGCAATTGGATCACCTAGTGGTGCCTTATAAAGCAATTCTAATTCGGTACCGGACAACATGCCCATTTCTGTGAGTTTGCTCGATAAAAAAGGATGGCAAATGGTCTCAATTACTACTTTCGAACCTGCGGACATCTCACTTAGCTTCATTGTCATGATGCAAAGTTAACTTCGAATTATGAATTAAAATATACCTCTTTTGTGGTATTTATTGCAAAACAAGTCTAATCGTTTGTCTTGTTTTTTGAGTCAAAATAGACTCTTTATCTTTCGTTACTAATGCAATTGTCGCGTCATCGTAATGTCTAATAGTAACCAAAGAAAGATTGTCATTATACTTAACTATGTAATCATTTGCTAAATGGGATAAAAGTCTTGTCAATTGTTCTTGATTTTCATCGACTAGAATTGAAAAACTTAATGCTGAATTTTGCATTAAATTGATCTTTATTTGCTCCAAGAATAAAATATTAAATAGGACAGCTAAATTCTCTTCGGCAATGAAGGAAAAGTCTTTTGGTGTAATTGAAATTAATAATTGTTTTTGTTTAATAATAAACGAAGGAATTAACTCATCTTTGTTCGTATTTGCTTGAATTTCAGTTCCTGAACCTGTAGGATCTAGAAAGGACTTGACATATAGAGGAATGTTTTTATTTTGAAGAGGCTTAATAGTCTTCGGGTGAATTACACTTGCGCCATAATAGGACAATTCAATGGCCTCTTTAAAAGATATTTGCTCTAATTTTTTTGTGTCTTCAAAATATTTCGGGTCTGCATTCAACATGCCTGGCACATCTTTCCAAATGGTAACACTTTCTGCATTTCCACAATAGGCTAATATTCCAGCTGTATAATCAGATCCTTCTCTGCCTAAAGTTGTCGTGAAACCTTCTGAAGTATGACCAATAAATCCTTGAGTGATAACTAAATCTGAATTTATTAAAACTTCATCAAATGCTGTAGAGACAAGCTTGGAAGTAATTTCCCAATCTACTTTTCCTTCTTGAAAGTTCGTGTCTGTTCTAATTAATTTTCGTGCATCCAGCCAAGTTGCTTTATAGGCTTGTTCAAGTAAATATTCTAACAAAATATGGGAAGAAAGTACTTCACCTAAGGATACTATTTGATCGTATTCGAAGCTGTAGTTGTCAGAAAAATTATCCTTAATCCGCAACTTCAATTTTTCAAAAATGGAATCTATAATCTGAAATATTTTATAATGTCTTTCTTGAAAAAGCTCCCCAAGAATATACTGGTGGTATTCGTATAATTCATCCACTAGATTATTAAATTGCTTTTCATTTTTCGCTTGTAATGCAGCAACAATTTCTTCTAATTTATTAGTGGTTTTTCCCATTGCTGAAACTACAATAACGATTTTTTCTCCTGGATATAGGGAAAGAATAGCACCAACATTTTTAACGGCATCTGTATTTTTAACGGAGGCTCCTCCAAATTTGAAAACTTTCATAGCGATCAATTAACTTAGTTTTTCGGAAAGATTTTTGATTTCTTTGGAGGGTTTAGCACCTTCATAAAGAATATGATAGACAGCATTTAAAATAGGCATATCCACATTGAATTTGACATTGATTTCTGAAACGCTTTTCGCAGCATAATATCCTTCTGCGATCATATTCATTTCTAGTTGGGCAGTTTTAACAGAATAGCCCTTGCCTATCATAAATCCAAAACTTCTATTCCGAGAAAATTTAGAATAAGCAGTTACCAATAAATCACCCAAATAGGCACTTGATTTGGTGTCTCTGTGTACAGGACTTACAACATCAATAAATCGTTCAATCTCCTGAATGGCATTTGACACCAAAACGGCTTGAAAATTATCTCCGTATCCAAGTCCGGCACAAATACCCGAAGCTAGGGCATAAATGTTTTTTAATACGGCAGATAATTCTGTACCAAAAAGATCATCAGAAGTGGTGGTTTTTATATATCTGCATCGTAGCAATGCAGAAACAGTTTCCGCAATACTAGGTGTGGAACATGCAATGGTGAGATAAGATAAGCGCTCTAGCGCTACCTCTTCAGCGTGACAAGGTCCACATATTATTCCAATATTTTCATAGGGCGTTCCAAAGGTCTTGTGAATAAATCGTGCAGGAATAGCATGAAATTCAGGCACAATTCCCTTTACAGCAGAAAATACAATTTTGTCTTTAAAATATTCTATTGGGAAATCTTTAAAAGTTTCTGTCAGAAATGCTGCTGGAGTAGCAATTACTATAATGTCAGCCTGTTTAATTATGGATACTAAGTCTGAGCTAACGATTAATTTCGCTAGATCAAATTCAACATCTTGTAAATAATGAGGGTTGTGCTTAAAACTATGGAGGTGTGTTATGGCTTCTTCATTGCGCATCCACCAAGCTACTTTAGGTGAATTATTGCAAAAAAGTTTTACCAAAGCAGTGGCCCAACTTCCTCCGCCTATTATGGCTACTAGTGGTGTCTTATTTGTCATGTTGGACAAAGGTAAAAAAAATCCCCTCTTTTAATTTTAAAAGAAAGATTTATGCACCATTAATTAAAGTTGATAATTTCTCCTGCTTGTAGGGCTTCAGCAAATGCATCTCGCATTTTTTCTAATTTCAATTTAGCATGCGGACTTCCTTCTATTGCTTGATTCTTTAATTGATAATAAACATTTAATGATTGACCGAAAATATCTTGTTCTAATTTCTTCTTAATTTCCATGATTTTCGCATTAACTCCGATTAAATAATGCTCGATTTCCCCCAGTCTTTTTAATTCAGATGGGTCTAAATTTTCTTTATTTAATAGTTCATGATAGTGAGGCAATAACTCACTAAGTAAGGCTACAAAGCGCTCTAGTTCTGCGTCAAGGGCACTTTTGTCTGCTTTAAAATCTCCCATTACTCATTAGATTATAAAGATAAATTTAACTTTTTTATTCACTAACAATACAAATAGAAAAAATTTAACAATTATTTTAAGTTAAACTTGAATACACTTGTTAATTTTAGATTCGTTAAAATATTATTATGGAAAATCACAAGATAGACTACTTTATCCAAGGGGAAGAAATGCAATTGGTTGAAATAGAATTAGATAACATGGAGACTGCCATCGCAGAGGCGGGGGCTTTTATGTACATGGATGCTCATGTGCAAATGGAAACGATTTTTGGAGATGGTTCTGCGCAGCAGAGTGGATTTATGGGAAAATTATTCGGTGCCGGTAAACGCTTACTTACTGGTGAGAGTTTATTCATGACTGCTTTTACCAATCAGGGTCAATCCAAAGCTCGAGTTGCCTTTGCATCTCCTTATCCTGGTAAAATTATCCCATTTGATCTTTCAGCCTATCAAGGTAAAATTATTTGTCAAAAAGATGCGTTTTTATGCGCTGCAAAAGGTGTCTCAATTGGTATTTCATTTCAAAAGAAATTAGGTGCAGGTCTTTTTGGGGGTGAAGGTTTTATTATGCAGAAATTGGAAGGTGATGGAATGGCTTTCTGTCATGCTGGAGGACATATCATTAAAAGAACATTACTAGAAGGTGATTCATTAAAAATTGATACTGGTTGTATTGTTGCTTATACCAAGGATATTGATTTTGATATTCAGTTTGTGGGTGGAATTAAGAATACTTTCTTTGGTGGAGAAGGCATCTTTTTTGCCACGCTCCAAGGTCCTGGGGAAGTTTGGCTGCAATCGCTTCCTATCTCTCGTCTTGCATCACGAGTGCTGAGCTATGGACAAGGCACAAGAAAAGAGGAGGGGACGAGCTTATTGGGCGGTTTAGGTAATTTAATCAATGGAGATTAATCAATAATTAATTCCCAATCTTCTAGTTTATTTCCAGCCAAAAAGGATTTGAAATCCATTCTTCTTTTGCCTTCCAATTGAATAGATTTGATGGTAAGGTAATGATCTGAGCAAGGAAATAATATTCCATCTTTAGTCGCTACCATTTTTGTCTTTGATTCTAATGGAATTGCATCAATTAGGGTAGATTCAAAAAGCTTACATTGCAAATGAATGTCTTTTTCGATATTTCTAAAGATACACCAAGCAGCAGGGTAGGGTGATAATCCACGAATTTTATTATGTATTTCTTGAGCTGATTTTCCCCAATCAATTTTCGTATCCTCTTTAAATATTTTTGGTGCTAATTTTTCTTTTGTTATCAGTATATCTTCTGATTTTTGAAGGCGAGTTTTGAAGGTCCCTAGTGCTAATTGGTCTAGTGTTTTAAGCGTCAATTGGGCACCCAATTGCATTAATGAATCATGCAAAGTCCCTGCATCCATATCAGCATCAATCGTTATTTTTTCTTGATCGATAATGGCTCCTGCGTCAATTTCTTCATTGATAAAAAAGGTGCTCACGCCGGTTTCTTTTTCTCCATTGATGATGGCCCAATTTATTGGAGCAGCACCTCTGTAATCGGGTAACAAAGAAGCATGCAAATTAAAGGTTCCCATTGGTGGAATAGTCCAAACTATTTTTGGAAGCATTCTGAAAGCTACCACTACAAATACATCTGCTTTTAAAGCGGTCAAATCTTCAATAAATTGCTCCTCTTTTAGCTTTTCGGGTTGCAAGGTCAAGATATTCAAAGATTTCGCATAGGTCTTTACTGCACTTTCTCTCAGCTGTTGTCCACGACCCGCAGGTTTGTCTGCAACGGTTACAACACCCACAAGTTCGTGTTTACTTGAAACAATCTCCTTGAGGATCGTCAAAGCGAATTCAGGCGTTCCCATAAAAACAATGCGCAGCGCTTTCATCTTATACTATTTTTTTCTTCCAATCAAATAATTTCAAATACAATAAGGATAATCCTCCAAGTGTTGTAAAGTAAATATACTCAACTGTCCATATCCAATAGACATCCCATTGAAATATTTTAATAAAACAATAAGCGCTACTGATATAAATTAATACCGCAAAAAATTCTATGGTCATCGATACCAGTGTATTCCCACTTCCAAGTATGGTTTGGAAATAAACTGAAATCATCCCGTATAAAAATATAGAACAAGAGATTAAACGCAATATTTCCGCACTCTTTTGTACATATTGTTCTTCTGGATTAATAAATCTTATCAATGCCTCTGGGTAAAAAAGTGCGCCATGAAAAGTAAATAATAGAAATCCAACGGTTAGCAATTGAATACGTCTCTGAATGATCGGAAGCATCTCAAATTTCTTATTGCCAAGGTATTGCGAAATGTATGTTTTAGTGGTGGCTGCAAATCCCCAAATAGGTACAAAAGCGAGGAAATAAATCGAACGAATGTTCTGTGAAACCGTCAAATCAAAGTTTCCTTTTTGTTCTAACCAGGTAAAAAAAAGGGTCCATGTCGCTAAGGCAAAAAAGCCTTGTATTAATAAAGGACTGCCAACTTTAAGCAATTCTATAAATGATTTCCATTGAAAAGAAAAATAGGAAAACAGTTTATATTCTTTTCTTTCATTTGAGAAAATCAGAAAAAGCACCAAGGTTGTCATTCCTAAGGCATCTGCAATGGTTGAAGCATAAGCCGCTCCTTCAAGGCCCAAGCGCTGGAAACCAAAGTTTCCAAAAATAAGGGTGTATCCTAATAAAATATTACTTGAGGCGGTAACAACAGCTGCGATTAACACTACCCATGTTTTTCCTTTTCCAATCATTAAGGCTTGAATAGTTAAGGTAATCACGGCAAAAAACAAGGAGAATTCCCTTATCTTCAAAAAGTCACCTTGCATCAAAGCAATTTTTGTATTACGAGAATAAGATACAATCCAATCAGGCATTAAAAAATACAGGAAAAGAAATAAGCCAATGGCAAGGAGTAATAGTGTAATAAAAGTTGTCCCAAAGATTCTTCCAATAGCATCAAACCTTTCTTCCCCAATTCTTCTTGCAATAATGATTTGTGATCCTTCACTCATTCCTGCAAGCATTATATAGAGTGTGATGTAGATTAATCCGGCGTTTCCTAAAGCATCAAATGCTTCTGTTGAATACCTACTTAAAAAGGAGGCGTCAGTAATTAATACAATGGATTGAATAAATCCAGATACCATCATGGGTAAAGCAACAGCAAGAATAGATTTATAACTTATCGACAGCATTAATCAATTTGTAAAATCAAGCCTTTGAGGTATTCTCCCTCCGGATGATAAGCGTTAATCGGATGATCTGCAGCTTGATGTAATTGTTCTAAAATTCTAACATTGCGTCCAGATTCTATGGCAGCAGCAATTATGGTATGGGTAAACATGGTTTTATCGACCACTTGAGAACAAGAAAAGGTAAAAACAATGCCTCCAGGTTTTATTTGTCGAAAAGCATGGGCATTGAGTCTTTTATATCCTTGAATTGCTTGGTGTCTCTTATCCCTATGTTTTGCAAATGCTGGGGGGTCAATTACTATGATATCGTAATCTTCTTTTAAATCTTTCATGTATTCCATTGCATCTGCAACAATACTTTGGTGTTCCCCTTTGAAGGAATTTAATTTCACATTTTCTTCTGTAGCTTCTATTGCTTTTTTAGAACTGTCTAATGAATGTGCAAGGGTTGCACCACCTAGTAATGCTTGTAAACTAAATCCACCAGAGTAACAGAAGGTATTCAGTACTTTTTTCCCTAAAGCATATCTGTTGAGTAAAGCACGATTTTCTCTTTGATCAATAAAAAAACCTGTTTTTTGTCCTAGCACCCAATCAATTTGATAATGTACCCCATTTTCTATTGCAGTATGTGGGGTAACACAAGATCCAAATAAATACGCGTCAACCACTCCATCTACTTTATTTAAAGTTTCGGATGATTTGGAATAAACAGCCTTTAATTTTTTCCCTAAACTTGCTTTCAATCCTGCGACAATCAAGTCTAAAGATTGATACATGCCAACTGAGTGACATTGAATAACCGCGACACCATTATAGAAATCAATTATTAAACCTGGCAATCCATCTCCCTCACCATGACAAAGTCTAAAAATAGAATTTTGCTTCGTTAGGAGATTTAATTTTAATCTTAAAGAAACAGCATTACTCAATTTTTGGGTAAAAAAATCTTCATCAATTGACTGTTCTTGAAAACTTAAAACGCGCACTGCTATGGTTGCATGTTGGTAATGACCAATCGCTAAAAACTGATTTCTACAGTCGTGCACAGCAACAAGATCACCATCTTTTAGAGTGTCAGTAGGAGTGTAGATGGCACCTGAAAAAACCCAAGGATGTTTTCTTTGTAAGGATTGATCTTTTGATTTTCGCAGTTGTAAAATAGGGTAATTCATAGCTGCAAAAGTAAAGAAAAGCATGGGATTGCGTTCTGTTTTGGTCTTGATGTTTGCAATTAATTTTGTTCATTCGCTTAACTAACAAGTAGAACTGACTATATTTGATAAAAAATTAGAAAAATGAGCAACAAAAGAATTTTGAAAAGAACATTGAATGAGATGATTTATGATGTAGTTGACGAATGTTTTTTCGTTCAAATTACGAAAGAAGATAAGTTAGAGGCATCTGAGAAATTAATCAATGAAGCAGCTGATTTTCAAGTAGGAATCTTGAGCAGCATCAATAAAGCAAAAGGTAAAGCTGAATTTAGAGCGATTTTTCTTGAAGTAGAAGGTAAGACTGGTTATTTCATCGATGCTTTAAATACGCTAAACAACTAATAATTAACATGTTAAAATTAGAATGGAAGACTTTGCTGACAGCCTTAGGGGTGTTTGCTTTCTTAATGATTCTATTTTTAACAGGCGGTCACTCTACCTATTGGAATGCTATTGCATTAGGTGGCTTGATGATCTTTTTGTGGGTGATAGAAGCCGTTTCAATTTATGTAACGGCGCTTCTCCCACTAATTCTAGCAATACCCCTTGGACTTCTTAACTCAGATGATCTAGCCAATGCCTACGGGAATAGTAATGTATATCTATTTTTCGGCGGATTTGTTCTAGCGCTCGGACTTGAAAAATGGAAAGTTCATGAGCAAATTGCATATGCAATTCTGACTATTGTAGGTGATACCAAACCTAGAATTTTACTAGGTTTTTTGCTTACAACAGGGTTCCTCAGCATGTGGATTTCAAATACAGCAACTGCATTAATGATGATGCCGCTTGCCATTGCGATTATTAAGGCAATGCCTATTGAACATCAGAAGTCAAAATTCTCCTTGTTTTTAATGTTATCAATTGCATATGCTGCTAGTATTGGAGGAATGGGAACACTTGTTGGTACTCCTACGAATACTCAAATGGCAGCGATTTTACAACAGAACTATCATATTACCATAGGTTTTTTTGATTGGATGAAAATTGGGATGCCTTTGAGTATCTTGCTATTATTACTCACTTTTGTGTTCTTTTATTTTGCCCTTGGTAAAGAACGGTATGATAAACATGACTTCGCTCTAGAAAAGAAACCTTGGACGCGTCCACAATATGTTTCGGTTTCAATCTTTGGACTTGTTGTATTGCTTTGGTCTTTTCGTGAATTGATAAAAGCAAAAACTGGGTTTGATTATCATGACGAAAGTGCCGCTATTTTTGGAGCTATCTTAATGTTTTCGATTCCTGGTGATAAAACTCATAAGCAATTATTAACATGGAAGGATACAGAAAAGCTCCCTTGGGGTATTCTTCTTCTTTTTGGTGGTGGACTTGCATTAGCGCGTTTCCTTGAGGTAAATGGTGTGATTAATGAATTAACCAAAGTCCTTCAATCCTATAGTGGTTATTCTATTGGAGTAATTATACTGGTAATGGTGATTATTGGTGTTTTTGCATCTGAAATCTTATCCAATTTAGCGCTCGTAGTCATTTTCGTACCCATAGTCGCAGCATTTGCAAAATCATCAGGTTTTGATATTGTACAAATGGCGATTCCTCTTACATTAGCCGCTAGTTGTGCCTTTATGATGCCCGTTGGAACGCCTCCAAATGCTATTGTTTTTGCCTCCGGTTATATTAAAATGAGTCAAATGGTAAAGGTTGGCTTTATTCTCAATATCATCAGCATCTTGCTGATCACTCTTTTTGCCATATTATTTCTTTGATATTTTTCAGTATATTCGTGTAAACGATTCTGCCAATGATATCAGCAAAAAGATTATTTGATGTTCCTTATTTTCAATTAGAACAGTATCCTAATCCAACCATGTTTGTTACTAAAAAACAAGGTGTTTGGGTTCCGGTTTCCACCAGTGAATTTTTAACAGAAGTGATGCAAGTTTCAAAAGGATTAATTGCTTTTGGAATTCAACCTGGAGATCGTGTTGCAGTATCTTCAAACAACCGTGTCGAATGGAATATCTTGGATATTGCTGTTCAACAAGTAGGAGCAGTTTTGGTCCCTCTATACCCTAACATTAGTGAAAGTGATTATAAGTATATATTAAATAATGCTGAAGCAAAATTAATGATTGTTTCTAATCTAGATTTGGCAACTAAAATACAGCATGTACAAAAAGATACGCCAAGTTTAATTGATTTTTTCACTTTTGATACCATAGAGAATTTTCAGAATTGGAAAATGCTACATGAAAAAGGTGCTTCTATAGATGAAAGTGAGGTAAAATTAAGAATGGACAAGGTTAAATATGAAGACTTAGCGACCATTATTTACACTTCTGGTACAACAGGGAATCCAAAAGGTGTAATGCTTTCTCATCGGAATTTACTCTCCAATGTGTCGGCATGTATGCGTCCAATTCCTGCAGACAATCATTCAAAGGTGCTGTCTTTTCTTCCTGTCTGCCATGTTTATGAGCGTATGTTGCATTATTTATATATGCAAATCGGTTGCTCCATTTATTTCGCTGAATCAATGGATACAATTGGTGAAAATATCAAAGAAGTGAAACCAGATTTGTTCTCTGCTGTTCCTCGTTTAATTGAAAAGGTTTTTGATAAAATAATGGCTAAAGGGGAGGACTTAAAAGGAATTAAACGCATTTTGTTCTTTTGGGCTGTTCGTTTAGCGGAGCAATATGAATCGGTTGGTAAAAGCAGTTGGTATCATTTCAAATTAGCTATTGCGCGTAAATTGATTTTTTCTAAATGGCAAGAAGCTTTAGGAGGAAATGTCAGAGCAATTGCTTCGGGAAGTGCTGCCCTTCAACCGAGACTTATGCGCATGTTTATGGCCGCTGGAATTCCAATTTTGGAAGGCTATGGTTTGACGGAAACTTCTCCGGTGGTTTCTGTAAATTGTTTTACCAAAGGAATTCGAGTTGGTTGTGTTGGAGCTTTAATCGATGAGGTGGAAGTTAAAATTGCAGAGGATGGAGAAATACTCATCAAAGGTCCAAATGTGATGATGGGTTATTATAAAAACCAGGAAGCTAATGAGGAGGTTTTTGATGCGGAGGGATGGTTTCATACAGGTGATATTGGAACTTTCCAAGAAGGAATTTATTTGAAAATAACAGATAGAAAAAAAGAAATTTTTAAAACGTCAGGAGGTAAATATATCGTTCCTCAAGCCATGGAAAATAAGTTTAAAGAATCAAGATTCATTGAACAAATCATGGTCATTGGTGAAGGACAAAAGTTTCCAGCAGCTTTAATTGTTCCTAATTTCTCGTTCATCCGTGAATGGATTCAGCGGCATGAACTCGATTTTGGAAAACTAGACAATGCAGATTTAATTCAACAGCAGGAATTGATTGATCGTATTCAAGAAGAAGTTTCCCTCTATAATAAAGGTTTTGGAAATTGGGAGCAGATTAAAAAATTCAAATTATTACCCAAAGAATTTTCAATTGAAAATGAGGAGTTAACGCCTACGCTAAAATTGAGAAGAAAAAAGATCTTAGAGAAAAATGCGAGCGCATTTAATGAGATTTTTAGCGTGTAGCATTTAAAGACATAAAAAAAGCCACAATTAATGTGGCTTTTTTTATGTCAAAAAGAAAAATTTTAGTTTCCTGATTTCTTTGAACAACATGATTTTTGCTCAGTACTTGAACATGTTTTTCCAGTAGTTGTACTTGAACAACATGCTTTTTTCTTTTTCTTATTTTTTTTCTTGTGATCATCTTTCAATTCCATTTTCACACCACTAACCGCAGCGTAACTTGTAGTTGCCATTGATACAACAAATGTTGAAAGCGCTAAAACTAAAAATACCTTTTTCATAATTTCTATTTTTTTATAAAGTTAACTAATTATTATTTAAATTTTGCCAATCAAAGTTAATTTTGATTGCACCATATCTCCAATTTTAATATCTAGTGCTGTTCCAATCGGTAAAAATAAATCGACACGAGATCCAAATTTAATAAATCCAAATTCCTCGCCTTTCTCAGCTATGGAACCATCTTTTGCATAAAAACAAATTCTACGTGCTACTGCTCCCGCAATTTGTCGCACCATTATCTCTGTATCGTTTCCTGCTATTACCATGGTCGTTCTTTCGTTCTCTGTACTGCTTTTTGGGTGCCATGCAACAAGAAATTTTCCAGGATGGTATTTTTGGTAAGTAACAGTTCCGCTGATGGGGTAATAATTGGCGTGAACATTTAATGGTGACATAAAGATTGAAACTTGAAGTCTTTGGTCTTTAAAATACTCTGGCTCATAAGTTTCTTCTATTACAACAACTTTCCCATCTGCTGGACAAACTATATCTGTTTCTGAATAAGCTCTATGTCTTTTTGGGATTCTAAAAAATTGAATGACTAAATACAAGAATACCAATAGCAATAATTCAATTGCAATTAACAAATAGATCCAATGGAGCTTTAAGAATAGATAGTAATTTCCAGCGCTGAGAATTCCAACAGCAATTAGCGTATAAATAATGAGTAGTGTTCCTTCTCTGTGTAGTTTCATGATGGAAAATTAGAAATTTTATTTCAGTTCCAATAATAATAGACCATATTCCAGCAATAAAAAAATGGTATTGAAAACAATGCTGCATCAAATCTATCTAAAATTCCACCGTGTCCTGGTAAGATTGTACCGGTGTCTTTAATATTTAAGCTTCTCTTAAATAAGGACTCTAATAGATCACCAAAAATAGAACCTGGAGCAATAATTACAGCTGAAATGACCCAAAAAAATGTATTTCCTTCATTGATGTATTTACCAATAATAAAGCCTAATAACAAAGTAAAAATAATACCACCTATGGTTCCTTCCCAGGTTTTGTTGGGTGATATTCTTTCAAATAGTTTATGCTTTCCAAAGAGTCTTCCGCATACATATGCGAAGGTGTCATTGGCCCAAATCAACAAGAACATTCCAACAACAGTAGGGAGGTAAAAGGTGTTCCTTAAATTTAAATCTATGGTAAGATAAAAAGGAATCACCACATATAAAATTCCAAAAACCATGAGCGCAATATTGCTAATTGGATGCTCATGTTTTTTCCATAATTCAACCAATATTAAGGTGAATAAAAGTGGAACGATAAAGGTTATAGAGATTACAGGTAGTATTTTAAGACTGATGCCAACCAATAGGGTGAAGATAAAAAGACCTATAAAAATGCCAATTTCCGAACTCACTTGAATATCTTTTTGACCTTTAAATAGCCGATAATACTCCATCAATCCTAGGACCATAAACACGGAGAATACTACGGTTTGCAAATAAGGGTTCCACAGAATGGAACCAATAACCAAACTGGCAAATACTAAACCTGTGATCGAGCGTTGTAGGAGATTATTCACCTTCATTGTTTAGAAGTTGTCTCGCTTTTTCTTCATCTTCTTTAGTCACAAAAATCTGATAGGCGCCAAAATTCTGGTACATGGTATCCACTGAATTACGCTCTTGAAATTCAAGGTCATTATTACTCAATAGTTGTTTTGAGATTTCAAACAAAAATCGGTCAGTAGTATCCAAAATACAAATAAAATTATGCATCAGTTTTGGTTTCTTTATCTTCTGAATCTAATTTTGGAGCTTCTGATAGTTCTATTGTCTCCACTGTAACGTCATGTTTTCCTGTTCCTTCTTCCGGAGCTGCAACAGCTTTTTTCTTCCTGGTTTTAACTACCTTTTCTTGTGGAATTTCAATACCCAGCATTTCTTCTGGCTCCCAAGTTCTTTTACCAAAGATTAATTCTAAATCTTCTTTAAAGATAACTTCTGTCTCTAATAATTTCTCCGCAAGTTGCGTTAATTTATCTTGATTGTTTCTTAAAGTTTCCAAAGCTCTTTGATATTGTGACTCAATCAATTTACTTACTTCTTCATCGATTACCCTAGCGGTTACATCTGAATAAGGTTTGGTGAAAGAATCGCGGCCTTGAGAATCATAGTATGATATATTACCCACACGTTCATTTAAACCGTAGATAGAAACCATTGCATATGCTTGCTTGGTTACTTTTTCCAAATCGCTCAAGGCACCTGTGCTAATTTTTCCGAAGATTAATTGTTCAGCAGCTCTTCCTCCAAGCGCAGAACACATTTCATCTAAAATTTGTTCCGTGGTAGTGATACTTCTTTCTTCAGGTAAATACCAAGCAGCACCTAGAGATTGACCTCTTGGAACAATGGTTACTTTAATTAAAGGGTGCGCGTATTCTAGAAGCCAAGAGATGGTTGCATGTCCAGCCTCATGAAAAGCAATCGCTTTCTTTTCGCTTTTTGTAATGATTTTATTTTTCTTCTCTAGACCTCCAACAATTCGATCAACAGCATCTAAGAAATCCTGTTTCTCTACTTTCTTTTTGCCATGACGCGCTGCAATCAGTGCTGCTTCATTACACAAATTCGCGATGTCGGCACCAGAAAAACCAGGTGTTTGCTTTGCTAGAAAGTCAATATCTATATTATCAACTAATTTAATTGGTTTTAAATGAACTTTGAAAATATCTTTCCTTTCATTTACATCTGGCATATCCACATAAATTTGACGATCAAATCGACCTGCTCTCATTAATGCGCTGTCCAAAACATCAGCTCTGTTGGTTGCTGCTAAAATAATAACGCCTGAATTGGTGCCGAATCCATCCATTTCAGTCAATAATTGATTCAAAGTATTCTCTCTTTCGTCATTAGAGTTGAAGCCATTGTTCTTCCCTCTTGCTCTACCAATTGCATCAATTTCATCGATAAAGATAATTGCGGGTGCTTTTTCTTTGGCTTGTTTAAATAGGTCTCTAACGCGTGACGCTCCGACTCCAACAAACATTTCAACAAAATCTGAACCTGAAAGTGAAAAGAATGGAACCTTAGCTTCTCCAGCAACTGCCTTAGCCAATAGCGTCTTTCCTGTTCCAGGAGGCCCTACCAGCAATGCTCCTTTAGGAATTTTCGCTCCAATTTCAGTGTACTTTTTTGGATTCTTTAAAAACTCAACAATCTCTACAATTTCTTCTTTTGCTCCCACTAATCCTGCAACATCTTCAAAAGTAGTATTGGTACTTTTACCTTTTTCGTATACTTGAGCTCTTGATTTTCCAATGTTAAAAATTTGGCCTCCGCCACCTCCGCCACCTGCACCACCTGACATTCTTCGCATTACAAAAATCCAAATGAGGATGATTATTCCGAAAGGTAAGATGTAACCTAGAATTTGAGCAAGATAATTCACCTTGTTCACTGGGATATAGTTAGAAAATTTAAGTTGGTCAAGGTCTTTTTCAAAATTTCCTGGATCACCAATGTTTTCTAATTCAAATACGATTTCTTTGTCTTTAATTGGACCTGATTTATCAAGTGCTTTTTTCATTTCTGTCCATTCACCACCTTTCGTGTTTTTAACATATGAAATACCTTCGGTAGTTAAATAAAAGTCAGCTTTAGATTGATTTACAATTTCAATCTTGCGAACGCCATTGTTTTCAATTAAGGTGAATAGCGTTTTCTTTTTTAGTATTGTGTGGGTGGAGCTACCACTTTGATAAATTTGAAATGCAATTAATGCAACTCCTAAAATAGCGTAAATCCAATAAACTGAAAATCCGCCTTTTTTCTTTTCCTTTGCCATATTCTAATTAAATAACATTTGGTATATCTGTTCGGATTGCATCCGCCCATAACTCTTCAATTTCATAAAAACTTCTGGCATCTTTGTAAAATATATGTCCAACGACATTAATATAATCTAAAAGAATCCATTCACTGTTCGATTTGCCTTCAATGTGCCAAGGTTTTTCTTTTAATTCCTTTCTTGTATAGCGTGCAACCGTGTTTGCAATTCCATCTACTTGCGTAGATGATTCGCCTGAACAAACAACGAAGAAATCACATACAGCACTACTCAAAGCCCGTAAATCAAGTACAACAATGTCTTTCGCTTTATTTTCTTGCATCCCTTCAACAATTGCTTTGCAAAGTTGTTCTGAAGCTTCTGAGTCTTTTCGTTTTCGCATCTATTTTTTTCTAGTGGTACAAATCTAATCCTTATATTTTAATTTTACCTTTGATTCGAATTCATTTAAGCACTAAAGCATGTTTTTTGGTAACGAAATTTTCAGATTAGATCGCGTAGACTCAACTAACAATTTTGCTGCCAATTTGATTAGTAGTCAACTTTGTCAAAATGGAACGGCTATTTTGTCAGCAGAACAAACCGCTGGAAGAGGGCAGAGGGATCAAGTTTGGGAGTCTGAATCGAATTGTAATCTATTGTGTAGCTATATTTTGCTCCCCGACAATGTGTCAGTCGAACTGCTTCCTTATTACAATTGGATGCTTTCTCTTGCACTTATAGAGACACTTCAATTTTTTAATGTTGAGGCGAAAATAAAGTGGCCCAATGATATTTTTGTAAATGGAAAGAAAATTTGTGGCGTCTTACTTGAAAATCAAATCAGTGAAGGATTGATTAAATCAATGATATTAGGCGTCGGATTGAATGTAAACCAAACTGAATTTAAAATTGATTCTGCAACGAGTTTAAAACTTGAAACGCAAATTGATTTTGAAATTGATAAGGTTTTTAACGTTTTAAATGAGGCACTAAATAAATGGGCAGCTATTTTGTTAAGCGATCCTGAAGTCATTAAAGAGGAATATTTAAAATCTCTTTATTTGTTAAATACCAATGCTCAATATAAAATAGAGGGGCGCTTAGTAATAGGTTGCATAAAGTCAGTGAATCATCTAGGGCAGTTGTTACTGTCTATAGATGGAGAGGAAAAGTTATTCAATCACAAGGAAATAGAGTTTATGCATTCATGATTTCCTTCATGCGAAGTGTCATGAAATCAAATAACTCCTGCAATGGTTTTTTTGCCATAATTGCCATGAAACCAGTTAATTCACTCTCAAATTTAATATGTCCAGAAGTAGCAATTCCAGCACCTTGATTTATTATTACTTGGAGTGTAAATTTAAAGGCGCTTCCATTAGCACTATTAATCATGAGTGTATTATCATCTTGCCAATCTTGGGGGGCTAAAGCTATTTTTATCCCGCCTGTAGCTGTAAAAGAACACTGCTCAGCATCTGCTTTGAAATTCGAAATTTTATCCGCAGGAAGTAATTCAAAATAGTTTTGGGGTGAAAGCAAAAAATCCTTTAGTCGATCAAGGTCTCCTGAAAATGAAATAGGATTGCTTTCGAGGATCATTTATTTTGAATTCCATTTGGATGGATTATTTTTCCATTGACGCAATTCAGCTAAGTCGGCTTCATTAATGTAATTTGATGCTACAGCTTGCTCAATTAAGGTAGAATAATCGGTCAGCGTTAAAAACGGACAATTTGCTTCTTCGAAGTTGTTGGTCGCTACATCAAATCCATAAGTAAAAATTGCAGCCAATCCTCTTACATCAAGTCCAGCTTCTTTCATTGAATTGACAGCTTTAATACTGCTTCCACCCGTTGAAATTAAGTCTTCAATTACAATAACTCTTTGACCAGCCTCGTACTTCCCCTCAATTAAATTACCCATGCCATGGTCTTTTGCTTCACTTCTGATGTAGATAAATGGTAAACCTAATTCTTGAGCAATTAATACGCCTTGAGGAACTCCACCGGTAGCAACTCCTGCAATTAAATCAGGTTTGCCGAATTCTTCAATAATAGCTTTTGCAAATTCTTGACGGATAAATGTTCTAACCGAAGGAAAGGATAAAGTTATCCTGTTGTCACAATAAATAGGGGACTTCCAGCCAGATGCCCAAGTAAATGGATCATTAGGTTGCAATTTAACAGCCTTTATCTTTAATAATTCTTCTGCAATTCTTAATGCGCTATCTTTGTTGTGAATCATGGTGCAAAAGTATAAAGTTTTCGTGGATAATAAGAATATTTTGTTTGTTCAAAATCAACAATCGAATGTTAAGATAATTGATCCAGCTTTTTTTCCGCTTGAATATCATGATTTAAACGCTTATTTAAATAGTCTTAATGCAATCGAATTTCAAGTGATATCCAACGACCCACTTGATTCCCTAACACAATTTTTTAAACATTTTAAATTTATAGTTGCCGCAGGCGGATTGGTCAAAAAAAAGGAGACTTTTCTTTTTATTTTTAGAAATGGGTATTGGGATTTACCTAAAGGTAAGGTTGAAAAGTCCGAAAGCGTTATGGATGCAGCCCAAAGGGAAATCATGGAAGAGTGTGGACTTCAAAATCGTCCAGAAATCAAACAAGAATTGCCCCCAAGTTATCATGTTTACTCTATGAAGGGTAAAAGTTATTTCAAGAAAACACATTGGTTTGAGATGTCTTATGATGGAGAGGAAACATTGTATCCTCAAATAGAGGAAGGGATTAGTGAGGTGGTGTGGTTGACAAAATTTGAGTATCAATCAAAATTAAAAGAGTCTTTTGATTCAATTCGAGCCTTAATCTCAAGTTATGAAAGATTATAATTTTTTGTTAAACTTTTCTCGTCCTAGAATTTTAACCTTATCCTTGTAATCTAAATAAATAGCGATATGAAGTATTCCATCTTAATTCTAATGTTGTCAGTAGCGACATTTTTTCAAGCTCAAAAAGCAAAGCCTACAAAATCAAGTGGCGCACTAAAATTCACAGTTACTCAAATTACTAGAAGTGAAATAAAGTATGCTAATGAGGATCTTTTTGTATTTGAATTCATAAACAAATCTAAAAAAGATGCTGTAATTCAAAATGTACAAACATCTTGTGGTTGTACCACGGCGGACAAACCAACAAAACCTATTAAGCCAGGTAAAAAAGGACAAATAAGCGTCTCTTATGACACGAGAAGGGTAGGTGAATTTACGAAAACAATTACGGTTACCTCCAATGTTGGCGAACCGGTTGTGTTGACCATAAAAGGTAAAGTGCTTCCCGAAAAAAACTAATTACTTAAGTTTTAATGACCTAAACATTTAAAAGCGTTGAGAATTTCAACGCTTTTTTTTTTACTTCTTTTTCACTTCCTCCGTTTTGCCTGCAGGATAATTTGCTATCTTTGAGCCAAATTTTTTGCATGGAAATCCCTAAGACATTTGAACCGAATAGTGCCGAGAAGAAGTGGTACAGTCATTGGATGGACAAAGGCTATTTTCATTCCACACCTGATGAAAGAGAGCCCTACACCATTGTAATTCCTCCCCCAAATGTTACGGGAGTATTGCATATGGGGCACATGTTGAATAATACGATTCAGGATGTATTGATTCGTCGTGCTCGAATGTTAGGTAAAAATGCCTGTTGGGTGCCTGGAACTGATCACGCCTCTATTGCAACGGAAGCTAAGGTGGTACAAAAACTTAAGGCTGAGGGAATTAATAAAACAGATTTATCTCGAGAAGAATTCCTGGCTCATGCTTTTGAATGGAAAGAAAAACATGGGGGAATCATACTTGAGCAATTAAAAAAATTGGGTGCCTCTTGTGATTGGGAACGTACTCATTTTACTATGGATGAAGATTATTCTGCATCTGTTATAATGGTTTTTATTGATCTCTACAACAAAGGAAAAATATACCGTGGTGTTCGCATGGTCAATTGGGATCCAGATGCGCTTACTGCTGTTTCAGATGAAGAAGTACTCTACAAAGAAGTTAATTCTCGCCTATTTCATGTGCGATATAAAGTTGATGGTTCCAATGATGAGTGGATTACGATTGCAACCACACGACCAGAAACAATATTAGGAGATTCTGCCATCTGTGTACATCCCGATGATGAGCGCTTCAAGCATTTGATTGGTAAAAATGTTCAAGTTCCTATTTCGAATCGTGTGATTCCTATTATTGCTGATGCTTATGTTGACATGGAATTTGGTACAGGCTGTCTTAAAATTACTCCTGCTCATGATATAAATGATTACGAAATTGGCAGAAAATATAATCTAGCTTCCATTGATTTGTTCAATGAAAATGGGACCTTAAATGCTAATGGATTGCATTACGAAGGAATGGATCGTTTTGAAGTTCGAAAGGAAATTGAAAAAGAATTAGACCGCACAGGTTATTTGGTTAAAACGGAAGATTATATCAATAAGGTTGGATTTTCGGAAAGAACGAATGCAGTAATTGAACCTAAATTATCCATGCAGTGGTTTGTTGAAATGAAAGATTTTGCGAAGCCGGCGTTAGAAAATGTAATGAACAATACCATTTCTTTTTATCCTGATAAATTTAAAAATACCTACAGACATTGGATGGAGAATGTCAAGGATTGGTGTATTTCTAGACAATTGTGGTGGGGGCATAGAATTCCTGCATGGTATTTTGGCACCGGTGTTAATGATTTTGTTGTAGCGACCACTATTGAAGAAGCATGTTTGATTGCAACTGAAAAAACAGGCAAAAAAATTGTCCCTCAAGATTTGCGTCAAGATGATGATGTTTTGGATACTTGGTTCTCCAGTTGGTTGTGGCCAATCTCTGTATTTAGAGGATTGACAGCGCCCGATAATCCCGAAATAAATTATTATTATCCTACTAATGATCTAGTTACAGCTCCAGAAATCATGTTCTTCTGGGTAGCGCGTATGATTATGGCAGGATATGAGTATAAAGGAGATCTGCCCTTTAGAAATGTATATTATACAGGAATTGTAAGAGATAAATTAGGTCGTAAAATGTCCAAATCTCTTGGTAATTCACCAGATCCAATTTCATTGATTGAGCAATATGGCGCTGATGGCGTTCGTGTTGGTGTGCTTATTTCATCGCCAGCAGGTAATGACCTGCCTTTTGACACCTCTCAATGTGAGCAAGGAAGAAATTTCACCAATAAATTATGGAATGCGTATCGCTTGGTTTCAGCCTGGGAAGTTGTTTCCTTCGAACAACCAAAGTCTGCAGCATTAGCCATAGAGTGGTTTGAAAGTAGATTTAATAAAGTGCTTTTGGAAATAAATGATGCCTTTGATAAATTTCGTATTTCTGATGCTCTTATGTTGATTTATAAATTGGTATGGGATGATTTTTGCTCTTGGTACCTGGAGTTAATCAAACCTGGTTTTGAACAACCTATCGATGCTAAAACTAAAGAAGCGACACTTATTTTCTTTGAAAATTTAATGAAATTAGTCCATCCTTTTGCTCCCTTTATTTCAGAAGAACTTTGGCATTTATTAAAAGAAAGAAAAGAAGGTGATGATATCATTATTGCTTCTTGGCCTGTTCCTGGTGCAGTAAATGAAGTTTTATTAGAAGACTTTTCACGAACCGTTGAAGTGATTACCCATATTAGAAATAGCAGAAAGCAACAGAATATTGCCAATAAGGTGAAGCTTTCACTCTATGTTAAAAATAGTAACGTCCCGAATCCATTGGATGCAGTTATTGTTAAGTTGGGTAATTTGTCCGATTTAAATTATTGCGATGAGAAAATTCAAGGAGCGTTTTCATTTGTTCTTGATGGAAAAGAATACTTCATTCCTTTCGGAGAAGAGGTAGATGTTGAAGCCGAAAAAGCTAAACTTCAGGAAGAAATTAATTATACAAAAGGATTTCTTAAAAGCGTTCAAGGGAAGTTGAGTAACCAGAATTTTGTTGGAAGTGCGCCAGTAAAAGTCGTGGAGAATGAAAAGAAAAAAGAAGCAGATGCGCTGGCTAAACTTCTTATTCTAGAGGAGAAATTAGCCGGATTTTAAGCGCTTCTTAAATAAAAGAAAAATCAACACGTCTATTTCGCTTTTTACCTTCAGCTGTTTTATTGGTATCCTTAGGTTTGTTTTCACCGTCGTAGGAAATTACAATACGGTCTTTACTCAATCCTTTGGAAATAAAATAGCTCGTTATGGCTTCTGCTCTTCTTTTTGATAAGTCAATATTGTAAGTGTCAGAACCATCAGAATCCGTATTCCCAACAACTTTAATTCTTAAATCTGAATGACCTAAAATCATGCGTGCCATTAAATTTAAATAGGAAAAATAGTTGGAGGGTATTTCATCCTTGTTGTATTCGAAATAGATAGATTGAAACGCAAAGTTTTTAAGTTCTTGTGGTCTTTTTTCTGGTGCAGACAAACCAAATTCTAAATCTTCTTGAAAGCGAGTAACCCATCTGTGGTCGTGCAATGGGGTTGGATCTTGGTCCAATTCAATTCTTGTCTTGTAGAGTATTAACGACCCCTTCATGCTCGGACACTTTTGGCTTTTGAAAGTACCCACCCAGTACGCATTGGAATCAACAAAATGAAATGACATGGAAAGTAAACAGGTATTGGCACTTCCGTTAGAGGATTTTAATATGGTATTTTGGGTAATCTCAAATGATTTTTTATTTTCAAAGGACCCTAAAACTTTTTTATTGATGAAAGTATTTTCGCCCACCACTTCTTCTCTTGATTCGCCATCTATTAATCCAGCAATTGCCGTAATACGCATATAAAATGCTTGTCCCTGCGACCAGGTGGTGTTTTCTAATTTTAATAAGCCTTGGTAATCACCAGTTATAGTGCCTTGAGCTATGCTAAAATAAGGGATAATAAAAATTAAGATGATGGAAATTACTTTCATAGATTTACTTATTCGTAGAAACTTTAAAAAAGTTCTTTAAATTTAACGAACTCTTTAATCTATTAATTGTTCAAGTAAGAAAAAACATGAAAACTTTATTTTTAGCCTTCAGCGCAATTTTATTACTAAATTCAATGAACCCAATGGAACGAAAATCAATTCACTCTTTTAAAGTTACAGATATTGAAGGAAAAACTTTCGATTTTTCAAGCTTGAAAGGAAAGAAAATTATGGTGGTTAATACCGCTTCTAAATGTGGATTGACACCACAGTATGAGCAACTGGAAGCAGTGTATTCGAAATATAAAGAGGAAGGATTTGTTATAGTAGGTTTTCCTGCGAATAATTTTATGTCGCAAGAACCAGGAAGTGATAAAGAAATAGCGTCGTTTTGCGTGAAGAATTATGGGGTTAATTTTCCGATGATGTCCAAAATATCCGTTAAAGGAAAAGATATGCATCCTTTGTATAAATTCTTAACCGAAAAGTCCCAAAATGGACTGGAAGACAATTCGGTTAAATGGAATTTTCAGAAGTATTTATTGGATGAAAATGGGTTCTTAATCCGTGTAATTCCACCAACAACACTTCCAGATGATCCGTCTATAATTTCTTGGATAAAATCTTAACATTTAAGTTGAAATTTTGTTGATAAGTTAGTGCTTTTGCACTCCTGTTAAACTCCAAATTTCCTCCTCTTTTTCGTATTTTTGTTACGCTTTAAAATATAATAAATCGTAATAAAATAAATATGGCAACAGAAGAACCTAGGGATAATTATTCAGCGGACAATATTCAAGTACTTGAAGGCTTAGAAGCAGTTAGAAAACGCCCTGCAATGTATATTGGTGATGTGGGACTTAAGGGTTTACATCACTTGGTTTATGAGGTAGTGGACAATTCGATTGATGAGGCTTTGGCTGGATATTGTAATCATATTACTGTGTTCATTAATCCAAATAACTCAATAACAGTTATTGACAACGGTCGTGGAATTCCTACGGCAATGCATACGAAAGAGAAGAAATCAGCGCTAGAAGTAGTTATGACAGTACTTCATGCCGGTGGAAAGTTTGATAAAGATACATACAAGGTTTCTGGTGGTCTACACGGTGTTGGTGTTTCTTGTGTAAATGCTTTATCTAAACATTTATCAGTAATGGTAAGAAGAGAAGGTAAGCTATTTCAACAAGAGTATAACATTGGTAAGCCTCTTTATGATGTAAAAGTAATAGGGGAGTCTACTGAAACTGGAACTGAGGTTACTTTTTCTCCTGATGATACAATTTTTGATTATTTGGAATATAATTTTGATACTTTGGCAGCAAGGATGCGTGAATTAGCTTTCTTGAACAAAGGGATCACGATTACCTTAACAGACAAAAGAGTTTCAGATGAAAATGGAAATCATACTATGGTTACTTTTCATTCAGAAGGAGGACTGAAAGAGTTTGCTCAATATTTGGATAGAAATAGAGAAGCATTAATTTCTGATGTAATTTATTTTGAAGGGGAGAGAGAAGGTATTCCTGTGGAAGTTGCTTTGACTTATAATACTTCTTACACGGAAAACATTCAAGCATATGTAAATAACATCAACACTTATGAAGGTGGTACTCATTTATCTGGATTTAGAAGAGGTTTAACGAATACTTTAAAGAAGTATGCAACTGATTCTGGTATTCTAGCGAAAGAGAAAATAGAAATCGATGGTGATGATTTCCGAGAGGGTTTAACTGCCGTTCTTTCTGTTAAGGTTCAAGAGCCACAGTTTGAAGGACAAACAAAAACTAAATTGGGAAATAGAGAGGTTACTGCTCCAGTAAGTCAATCTGTTTCTGAAATGCTTTCTGCTTATTTAGAAGAACATCCTGCTGAAGCTAGAATGATAGTTGAGAAGGTTATTTTAGCGGCGCGTGCGCGTCACGCTGCAAGAAAAGCGCGTGAAATGGTGCAGCGTAAAAATGTTCTTACAGGTTCAGGCTTGCCAGGTAAATTGGCCGACTGTTCTGAAAAAGATCCTGCATTATGTGAAATTTATTTCGTCGAGGGAGATTCAGCGGGTGGTACCGCCAAACAAGGACGCGATCGCCATTTTCAAGCGATTATGCCACTTAGAGGTAAAATCTTGAATGTGGAGAAAGCCATGCATTATAAAATCTTCGAAAATGAAGAGATTAAAAATATGTATACTGCACTTGGTGTTCGTATTGGAACAGAAGAAGATTCAAAAGCATTGAACTTAACGAAACTTAGATATCATAAAATAATCATTATGTGTGATGCCGATGTCGATGGATCACATATTGAGACTTTGATTTTAACGTTCTTCTTTAGGTTTATGAAAGAGTTGATTGAGTTTGGATATATTTATATCGCTACTCCTCCTTTATATCAAGTTAAAAAGGGAGCTAAATCTGAATATGCTTGGAATGAAGATCAGAGAGATCGCTTAATTCAAGATTTGAAAGGAGCCGGAACAGAATCTTCAGTTGGTGTGCAACGCTATAAAGGTCTTGGTGAAATGAATGCTGAACAATTATGGGAAACTACCATGAATCCTGAAAGCAGAACTTTGCGTCAAGTTACCATTGAAAATGCAGCGGAGTGTGATCAGATTTTCTCTATGCTTATGGGAGATGATGTTCCACCAAGAAGAGAATTCATTGAAAAGAATGCTAAGTATGCTAAAATTGATGTTTAAATCAAATATTTGATCAAAAAAAAGGGCTCCATTTGGAGCCCTTTTTTATTTAATATAGTTTCTTAATGAATCAAATTGCCGTAGGCAGTCGCATCTAAAAGTGAATCAAATTCACTAGCATCGCTAATTTTTAATTTTACCATCCATCCTTCACCATAAGGATCACTGTTTACCAACTCAGGATTTCCGTCCAATGCTTCGTTAAGTTCTATAAGTTCTCCAGATAATGGCATGAATAAATCAGAAACGGTTTTAACGGCTTCAATCGAACCAAAGATTTCTTCTTTGTCGATTGTTTCTCCAATGGTTTCAATTTCTACATATACGATATCACCTAATTCGCCTTGTGCAAATGCTGTGATTCCTACTGTTGCAATGTCTCCGTCTAATCGAACCCACTCATGGTCCTTAGTATACTTTAATTCTGCTGGTATGCTCATCTCTTCTTTTTTTAACAAAGTTAAAATATTTACCAATATGTTAAGCAACTTATTGTGCATTGTTCTTGCAAATTAGACTTGTTCTAAATTTTAGAATATTGCTTTGATCTGTATATGTGCTCTTGATCTATCTTCTAGCGCTACATAAACCTTGATTTTGTTAAGTCTTTTTGTAGAAGTCCTTCTTAAAAAGTGTTTTACTGATTTAGATTAATTAATTTTGTCGTATGACCAATGAACAATATAAAGAATTAAATAAACGCATTGATTCTATTTCAATTTATCTAAAAATTGAAGAGAAGCGCCAACAATTAAAGGAAGAGGAATTACGAACTCAAGATCCAAATTTTTGGGAAGACCCTAAAAAAGCTGAAGTTCAGATGAAAGTTATCCGTGGACTTAAATTTTGGGTGGAACAGTTTGATTCTTTAAAATCTGGTGCTGCGGACCTAGATGTTCTTCAAGATTTTGTAAAGGAAGGGATGGCTGAAGCAAAAGAACTCGATCAAGCATTTTTAAAGATACAAGAAGGTGTTGAGGAGTTGGAGTTAAAAAACATGCTTTCTGGTGAAGAAGATGCGCTGAGTGCCGTAGTTCAAATTACTGCAGGTGCCGGTGGGACTGAAAGTTGTGATTGGGCCTCTATGTTGATGCGTATGTATATGATGTGGGGACAAAAGAAAGGGCATAAATTAAGTGAATTGAATTATCAAGAAGGAGATGTAGCTGGGGTAAAAACTGTTACGATTGAATTTGAAGGCGCTTTTGCCTTTGGTTATCTTAAAGGAGAGAATGGGGTTCATCGTTTGGTTCGTATTTCTCCATTTGATTCTAATGCTAAAAGACATACATCATTTGTTTCTGTATATGTTTATCCATTAGTCGATGATAATATTGTGATTCATGTGAATCCCGCAGATGTCACTTTTGAAACCTTTAGATCGGGTGGAGCAGGTGGACAAAATGTAAACAAGGTGGAAACTGCAGTTCGATTGAGACACGCTCCCTCAGGAATTATTATCGAGAATTCAGAGTCTAGGTCACAATTGGCCAATAAAGAAAAAGCAATGCAATTGTTGCGCTCTCAATTATATGAATTGGAAATCAGAGACCGTATGGAAAAAAGGAATGAGATTGAAGCGGGGAAGAAAAAAATTGAATGGGGTTCTCAGATCCGAAATTATGTAATGCAGCCCTATAAATTAGTGAAGGATGTTCGCACAGGGATTGAAACATCTGATGTTGATGGTGTTATGGATGGAAATTTAGATCCTTTCTTGAAAGGTTACCTGATGCAATTCGGTTCTTAATTATAAGGAGCTCATTAATTTCTCTAAAGCAATTCCTCTAGAACCTTTTAGTAAAATCATTTTGTCTTTAATAGGATGATCTTTTACAAATTCTAATAAGCCTTGGGTGCTTTCCCAACGATTTCCTTGTTCATTCTCTTCATAAAACAAAGAACCAACGGTATACAGCTCCAAATTCTGCTGCTTACAATAAGCAATCACTTTTTGATGTTCTAACTTAGAATCACTTCCCAATTCTAACATGTCTCCAAGAATTGCCAACTTTTGTTGGTTTTGAATCATGATAAAACTTTCCAAAGCAGAGAGCATACTAGATGGATTCGCATTGTAGCAATCAACAATTAGGGTGTTATTGTCCGTTTTTTCTACCTGTGAACGATTGTTTTTAGAAATATAGGAACTAATAGCATGATTTATATCTTGGTAGCTTACATCAAATATTTTCCCAACACAAATAGCAGCCAGGAAATTGTAAAAATTATATTTACCAATAAGTTGCGTCTGAATGGAATCAGAGGTATAATCAGATGATTGATATGTTAATTCAACTTCTGGGTTTACGCTTATTATTTCCCCTTTAATGGTTGGAGTTCCATTGGTTCCATAAGTAAATACCTCACAATTTGAAGGTAGATTTTGGGTTATGATTTCATCATCGCTGTTGGCAATAATAATTCCTGATTTATTTTCGGAGATGAAGTTAAACAGTTCTTTTTTTGTTTTCAAAACCCCTTCAAAATTCTTAAACCCTTCCAAATGTGCTTTTCCAATATTGGTTATTATGCCATGTGTAGGCCTAGCAATTTGACAAAGTTCAGCAATATCACCAAATTTATTGGCGCCCATTTCAATGATGGCAATTTCATGCTGCGCATTCATTTGAAGTAGGGTGAGGGGGACGCCAATATGATTGTTGAGATTCCCGGTGGTACAAAGCACTTGATATTTTTGCTTCAGTACGCAGTGAATTAATTCTTTGGTACTGGTTTTACCATTGCTGCCTGTGATTCCAATTACAGGAATTTTAAATTGCTGTCTATGGTAGAGCGCTAAGTGCTGAAGAAATTCTAAACAATCATTAACATAGTAAATTTTTTCTTCATCGCAGATTTCCTTTTTATCAGAAATACAGTATTGCGCACCATCTTTCAAAGCTGAATGCACATAAGCATTCCCATCGAAGTTCTGTCCTTTTAGCGCAATGTATAAACTTCCTGGCGCAATAGTTCTTGAATCAATAGAAACCGAAGAACAGGAAATAAATAAATTATAGAGTTCCATAGTATTAAAAAAAAAGCCCGATGTTATCGGGCTTTAAAATTAATGTTTTTTTCGTTTCTTATCTTGCACACTCGAGCGAGAGCTTCCAACGCGATCCATGGCACATCTAAAGCCGATCATCGCGGTTGCTTTATCTTCGTCAAGGAATCTTCTGTTTCCAGCAGATAACCAATACGCTCTATCAGCCCATGATCCACCTTTGTAAACTTTAGATTTATCAGAGATTAAAGTTGTAGGCCAACCACTAACACCATTATTTAAAAGATTACCATTCAAATCATAATTTTCGTGTTGACTTTGATACATCACTTGTTTAGCATCTCTTGTACCTGAGTTGATATCTCCTTTTCTTTGTGTGTTGTTATAGAAAATAGAAGATTCTAAATCACCATCCAAATAATCAATGTAATCATCCTTACGGTAATTTAAACGACCAATATTCTCCTCTTCTGTAACATTTCTCCAACGTTGCTTACCTCGACTTTCAATCGTAAATTCACTTAAGCCATTTCTTAAGGTTAACAACCAAGTAGAAATAGTTGGGTCTGTTTTATAATCCTTAAATCTATAATCTAAATATTCATCAAGAAAAATGCTAGAAGTCAAAGGTTCAGGTGGGGTAGTAGGATCATCTCTATCAATTTTATAATAACCAATTCCAATTCCTGCTTGATCTGAATTTGATGGGTCAAAACCTTTTCTATTATAATCTAAAGGAGTAACTGAAGTTGATTTATTACCAAACAATGCCATTTCAATATAAGCAGAAGCTTTAATCGTATTTCCTTTATTGTACAAGAATATCGCAGTATCCAACAATGCATTGATATCATCTAGTACAGCAAATTGAATACTATCATTTAATGTATATTGACTACTGTTAGATAAGTAAGAATTACTTGGGCTGTTAAATTGGTATTTACGCTTGTCTTGAACAGAGTTTATTTTTGTTTGGCTGGTAGTAGTATTCACTAAGCCTGACAATTCATTTTTGGTTTTAACTACTGTTATAAGATTAGATTTATCTTCTACTAATTTTCCGTTAGTAACTTTTATACCAAATTTACCGGTCTGACTATATTTTACAGTAATCATTGAATCTGTTAATTTACCTCTAAACAATACACCACCAGTTAAAGTCCAATTAATTCCGCCTTTTAGTTTAAAGAAATCAACGACATCATAACGAATAGTATCATTTTGAACAATTCCTGAAGTACTTACTTCAAAATCAATATCTTTTGTGTTAGAAATTGAATTCGTTACTTGTTGTTGCGTGTAATTACTTTGGAATTTTTGTGATAAATCCAATGGTTTGTTGGTCATGGCTAAATACTTAACGCGAGCAAATTCATTTACGAATTCTTTCATTCCATAAACATCATAAATATTCTCAGATGCTTTTACTTGTTTGTCATGCAAACCATCTGGCACCAATAATTTTGTTTGATAAACATTTCCTCTAAAAGGCATGAATTCATCCATTACTTCACTAGAAAGTGGACGGTAAGTATCCATCACCCATTCAGAAACATTTCCTGCCATATGGTATAAACCATAATCATTTGGCCAGAAGTCATCTACGCGAGCAGTTACATCAGCACCATCATTTAAGGCACCTGCAATTCCCATCAAGTCACCATGTCCTCTTGTGAAATTCGCTTGAATAGATCCTTGGAATTGCTCTTCATCTTTTCTTACATAATGACCATCCCATGGATAAATTCTTCTTTCGCTAACATTTTCTGAGTTCGGATCTAGATTACCCAACAAGCCTAAGGCTGCAAATTCCCATTCTGCTTCCGTTGGAAGTCTGTATTTAGGTAACAATATCCCATCCTCCATTCTAACCTGACGCTTTCCAAGAGAAAAATTATCAAGATTCGACTGTTCATTATTGGCATATGCAGGATCGTAATTATCTAAAAAATATGGGTCTCTTGGATCTCCAGGTTTATTATCTTTGGCAGTTTTACTGCTAAATGTATAGCCGCCTTTAGTTTCAATTGTGTACTGTCCTGCTAGGTAAGAATCTGTATTAAACATATTTTCAGGAGTGTTAGCCGCATCAACTTTCTTTTTTGTTGGATTACCTTTGTCATCAAGGGTCTTTCCGACTACGCCATTATCATCTTGAAAATGCCAATCAAGAATCCCTTCTCTTACTAAAATAAACTCGTTAACACGGTCAGTTCTCCATTTACAGAAATCATTGGCTTGTAACCAAGACACACCTACTACTGGGTAATCTCTATAAGCAGGATGACGGAAATAATAGTCAACATACTTTTCCTTGTAAGAAAGTGGAGATCTCCATACTAATGTATCTGGTAAAGATTTTTTGAAAATATGAGGATATGATTTATTATATACACGCTTCATCCAGTATACATATTCTAACCAATGGAAATTGGTTACCTCAGTTCTGTCCATATAAAAAGAAGATACTGTAACTTTTGCAGCTCTTGCATTCCAATCATACATAACATCTTGCTCTGTACGACCCATAGTAAAGGCACCACCTTCAATCATTACCAATCCAGGACCAGTCTCTTGCTCTTCAAAATCGAATTTTTCAAATCCTCCATTGTCAGGACTGTTATATTCCCAACCAGTAGAAGTAGAAGCGTCTTTAGCACAACTTCCTAAGATTGCCATTGAGAAGGCAAGCATTCCGATTTTAGTTATTTGCGATAGTTTCATATTCAATCTATATTAAACAAAAATAAAATTCAATTAATTGTATTCGTTACACTTTTAAAAAGAAGGACAAGAAATTTTTCTGAAATCTCTAGCCTTTCTTTTACATTTAATTCCAATTTGCATGGAGATCTCATGTGAACCTCCAGTCATACCTGTACCTAACTTAGAAACGGTTAAATCATAACTGTATCCAAAACTAAACTTGTCTGTTTTTATACCGGCAATAAATACGAATGCATCCTTGTTGCGGTACCAAACACCTAAATTTAAATTGCTGAAATTTACAAAAGCTCCCAAATTTAATTCTTGGAAACCATTTTGATATTGATAAATGATAGCAGGCTTTAAAGTAGTTCCATCAGAATAACGGCCTCTTCTACCTAGTGGAATAGTAGCACCTGCATGGACAGTAGCCCTGAATGGTAATTTTGAAGTGCCAAGAATCATGGATTCATCAGGTTGATTTAAATGATGAACGGCTGCTCCTGCATAAAATCTTTTTGTGAAGATCACAGCTCCAGTTGAGATATCAAAAAAACCTCTTTTTCCTCCTCTTGGAATATCCCCCGTTTGATAAATGAATCCTCTTCTTGGATCAATCATGTCACCGAAGGTAAGTTTGTTCCAATCTAAAACTTTTTGATAATAAGCAGCTCTTGCACCTATCATGAAGGAAGTCTTTCTATTAATCTTCATATGATATGAGTAAATACCCCCAACCATAGTGGTTGAAATGGTACCCTCTGCTTGTTGATCGTAAGATGCAATAACACCTAATCCGCCATTGATATCTTTTACATAATTGTCATATGATGCAGAGTAAGTAACATAATTTCCTGTCAATTGCGGCCACTCATTGCGGTAATTCATTGTAACCCTACCGCATCCTGTAGAACCAGCCAAGGCAGGATTCAAATATACAGGGTTGGCATAAAACTGAGTGAAAGTAGGGTCTTGGCCAAAAGTATAACTCATTGACAAACAAAGAATTACACTGAAAACAAGTTGCTTTCTAGTGAAAATTTGTGTTGCGAAGTTTACATTTTTTAGCACGGTACTCATTACGAGGTAAATTAGTGTTGGTTACAAATATCGTAAAATAATTCAAATAAATAAAATTGAATGTCGTTTTTTGAATCGCTTTACTGCTTAATTTTGTTCTCATTATGATATTTAAGTTACTTTTTTCTTTTAGTCTTTTAATTTCCCCCTTGATTTCATTCTCGCAATCTTCTGTTGTTGAGCTGAATTGGACTAGTTTACTCGAGGGCACTTGGAACAATCAAACTTATCATGCGCCTACCATTAATGGTATTCCTCTAGACATAACCGCACCTAATTATTATTATGCTCAAAAAGTAAAATCTAAGGGAAATGCTACCTTGAA
Source organism: Flavobacteriales bacterium (assembly GCA_947447525.1). Lineage (GTDB taxonomy): Bacteria > Bacteroidota > Bacteroidia > Flavobacteriales_D > Crocinitomicaceae > UBA952. The sequence goes on from CANFJL010000001.1 coordinate 266,191, forward strand.
AAATGTAGCTTATGTTCCAGCATCTTTAGAAGAAATTAATTTTCTTGCTCAATTTGATATAAATATTCCAACAAGCTTAAAATATGATTTAAAAATTGCCCAAGCGTCTCAAGAAAATTTCATCAGTTTCTCCTGTTTTCCATTTGTGAATCAAGAGGGTGTAATTCAAAAATTAATTTCTTTTTCTGTCGATTACACCCCTCAAAATCAGCAGCTTAATTATGAAAAGGATTTTGTAAGCAATTCAGTTTTAAAAGAAGGATCTGGCTTTTGGTATAAAATTGCTGTTCCTAAAGATGGGATATACAAAATAGATAAAGCATTTTTAACTTCCATAGGCATCGACGTCAGTACATTAAACCCTAATCATTTGCATATTTTTGGTAATGGTGAAGGCATGTTGCCTGAAGAAAATTGGATCAATAGAACAGATGATTTAGCACAAAATGCCATTACAATTGTAGGCGGAGCAGATGGCGTCTTTAATGATCAAGATTATGTTTTGTTTTATGGATCAGGTCCTCATAGATGGTATGCAAATGGCACAGTCGAGTTTGATCAGAAACGAAATGCCTACAGTGATAAATCTTATTACTTCATTAATGTAAATCCAAATACGCTTCCTTTATACATTCAAAATTCTGTTGATGATGGCCTCCCTGCATCAACCGTAATTTCAGAATATAATTATCGAGATGTATATGAAGTAGACACCAAATCATTAGTAGGTGGTGGGCAAAGATGGTATGGTGATTTATTTGATGTGGAATTGGAAAAGTCTTTTTCATTTTATATTCCAGATTTAATTCCAAACCAAGCAATTGTTTTTAAAACAGCGATTGCAACCAGCGCCAGAAGTTCTGCAGGGACATCTCAAAAATATTACTGTAATGGCACACTACTTACAAATGCTTCACTTCCTTCTATTATAAACGATTATGTTCGTTCTAACAAAACGCATATTTATTCAAATCCCAGTTCGTCTTCTCTTGATTTTAAAATAAGTATTACTAGGGACATTCCAACTACGCTAACTTACTTAGATCGAATTTTAGTAAATACAAAAAGAAGTTTAACTTTTTTAGGAACTCAATTTGGCTTTAGAAATATATCCACTATTGACTCAACCATTAAAGCTGAATATCAGATTAGCGCCTTTCCAACAGCTGGTTTTGTATGGGATGTTACCAATAATAAAGTTCCTGTCAAGCTTACAGGAAGTACTGTTTCAGGGGTGTTTAGTTTTACAAAAAATTTATTTCTTTCTGAATTCATCGCCTCAAATGGTTCCGTTTTTTATACACCAGAAAAAATAGGTGCTGTTGCTTATCAAAATTTACACAGTCTTCCACAAGCAGATTATTTGATTGTCGCTCATCCTAATTTTATACAACAAGCTGAAAGATTGGCAAATTTACACCGTGACGAAGGAATGATAGTTCATGTGGTTACTCCTGATCAAATTTACAATGAGTTCAGCAGTGGATCGCCTGATGCCGTGGGTATTAGGATGTTTATGAAAATGTTCTATGATAGGGCGGTTTTAGCATCTGATCCTTTATTGTTCCCTAAATATCTTTTATTGTTTGGCGATGGTACTTATGATCCAAAAGATAGAATTGAAGGTAATAACAATTTTATTCTTACCTATCAAGTGGTGAGTAGTGAATATCATATCGATGCATTGGTCACCGATGATTTCTTTGGAATGTTGAATGATAATGAGGCGATTAATCCAACCGATATGCTAGACATTGGAATTGGACGCTTGGTGGTGAGTGATAATACACAAGCAAAACAACAAGTAGATAAGATTGAACATTATCTTAAAAATGGTTCCAATTTGTTTGCTTCAAACACCTCTAATTGTTGTTTGGACTCTACAACAAATGGTACTTTTGGTGATTGGCGTTTAAAAATGATTCAAATCGCTGACGATGAAGAGGGCGGCTATTTTATTAATTCGGACACAGAACCACAATATGATTTGGTGAAATTAAACCATCGCGAGATAAATTGTGATAAGCTTTATTTGGATGCCTACCCTCAACAAACTTCTGCAGGTGGACAGCGTTACCCTGAAGTTTATAATGCCATTACAGATCGGGTAGAAAGAGGTGCTTTGATTGTTAATTATGTGGGTCATGGTGGAGAGGTCGGATTGGCAGAAGAACGTGTAGTGACGATTCCTCAAATTCAGTCATGGGGAAATATAAATGCTTTACATTTATTCGTGTCTGCCACTTGTGAATTTACCAAATATGATGACCCAAAAAGAGTTTCAGCAGGCGAATGGTTATCATTGAATCCACTAGGTGGCGCAATCGCTTTAATGACCACCACGCGTTCGGTCTTCTTTGGAGTTAATTCTGCCACAGGTTTAGCTTTCTATAATAATGTTTTTGAAAGAGATGCGAACCAGCTCCCTCGTACCTTTGGAACGATTATGATGTTAACCAAAAATCAATCTGGATCGAGTGATAATAAAAGGAGTTTCACTCTAATAGGAGACCCAGCGCTTCGTATTGCTTTACCTAGACTTGAAATTGTAACAGACAGTATCAATGGTCAATATCTAACTGTAATTGATACCCTAAATGCTTTGAGTAAAGTTACTGTCAAAGGTCATGTTACGGATAATAATGGAACACTTCAATCTAACTATAACGGTTATCTTTTACCAACAGTTTTTGATAAGGTAAAAAACTATATTACTCTTGGTCAAGATGACACCTCTCCGAACATCAATTATGAATTGCAACGGAATATTGTTTATAAAGGAAAATCAAGCATACAAAATGGACGTTTTGAATTTTCATTTATTGTTCCGAAAGATATTGCTTTAAATCTGGGAACTGGAAAAATAAGTTACTATGCTTTTAATGGTCAAGTTGATGCTGCGGGTTTAGATACCACTTTTATTATTGGAGGAATTGATCCTAACGGAATTGTAGATAATCTCGGTCCAACAATTGATTTATTTTTAAATGACGACCGTTTCATCGATGGCGGCATCACAGATGCTACACCAGTGTTATTTGCCAAATTATTTGATGAAAATGGAATTAATACTGTGGGTACGGGAATTGGTCATGATTTAATTGCAGTAGTAGATGAAAATTCAGCAGCGCCAATTATTTTGAATGATTATTATTCAGCGGATCTAAATACCTATCAGTCAGGTTCTATTAGGTATGAACTTCCAGCTTTGGCAGAAGGTGCCCATACTTTAACATTGAAAGCGTGGGATGTTAATAATAATTCTTCTTTAGCCAAAACTAATTTTGTGGTAAAACCAACTGCAAAAGGCGCCATCGATCGCTTGTATAATTACCCTAATCCTTTTACTACAAGTACTAAGTTTATGTTCGAACACAATCAATCCTGCGATCAATTGGATGTGCAAATTCAAATCTATTCTGTAAGTGGACGATTGGTTAAAACAATTCAAGAAAAAGTTGCTACCAAAGGATTTAGAACGGAAGGAATCTCATGGGATGGAAGAGATGATTTTGGGGATCAATTGGCTCGAGGCGTTTATGTTTACAGGTTAAAATTGTTAACATCTGAAGGGATTACAGCTGAAAAAACAGAAAAATTAGTAATCTTAAAATAATTTGTACAATAAAAGTCTTGGATTTGCGTATATTTACCCCATCTTAATGAATCCGAGTACATGAAGTCAATTTTATTTTTAATAGCAGTATCTCTGAGTTTTATTGGTTTAGCACAGCCCAATGGTGGCGGCGCCACTCAGAATGATTTACAATTAAATACAATAACAACAGCCCTGCCTTTTATGGCAATAACCCCAGACTCGCGCGCTGGAGGTATGGGTGATGCAGGGACAGCGCTAAGCGCTTCCTCTACTTCTGTATATTGGAATACCTCAATTTTAAGTTTTTCTGAGAAAAATTCTGAAATCAGTTTGTCCTACACTCCTTGGTTGCGTCAGTTAACCAATGACATTCATTTGTCTTACATGTCAGGATATTATAAAATTAACAAACAACATACCATTGGTGGATCTCTTCGTTATTTCAGTTTAGGTGAAATTACTTTTACAGATGCTTCAGGTAATGTTATTAGAAATGATAAACCAAGTGAATTCGAATTGACAGGTGCATATGCCTTTAAATTATCTGATAAATTAAGTATCGGAGTGAATGGAAAATTTGCTTATTCTAATCTTACAGGTGGTTTAACGGTTGCAGGAGTGAATACAAAAGCGGGAAAGGTTGGTGCAGCTGATTTATCCTTCACTTATTATAATGATAGAGCCAGTTTAGGTAAAACAAAAGGAATTTACACTTTTGCTACTACCATTAATAATATCGGAAATAAAATTGCTTATTCGGAACTTTCTCAGCGTGATTTTATTCCTATGAATATGAAAATAGGAAACTCTTTCTTGGCTAAATTCGATTCCTACAATCAAGTTACATTCTCTATTGATGTGCAGAAATTATTGGTTCCAACACCAGCATATTATGATTTAGTAAACGGTGAATATGTAATGTTGGCTGGAAAAACAAGTAATGTTGGTGTAATCAATGGAATGATTCAATCTTTCTCAGATGCGCCTGGAGTTGTCGCTACTGATGCCAATGGAAATTATTTAATGAATACGGATGGCACTTATCAAATTGTAAAAGGAACGAGGTTAAAAGAAGAGTTGGCAGAAATCAACTTGGCAGCAGGAGCAGAGTGGTGGTATAACAATACTTTTGCTTTGCGTGGTGGTGTTTTCTATGAAAATAAGAATAAAGGAAATCGTCAATTTTTAAATGTAGGTGCAAGTTTGAAATACAATATGTTTGGTATTGATTTTTCTTATTTAGCTTCACTCAATGGTCGTCAAAGCCCATTAGCCAATACGCTTAGGTTTACTCTAAGACTTTATTTAGGGGATAAGCCAGCACCAAAATCTGATATTTAAAAAATGAATCTGCGCATTGGTTACGGTGTAGATGTTCATCAATTAAAACCAGGACTTCCTCTGTTTATTGGTGGTGTACTGATTCCATCAGAATTCGGAGCGTTAGGTCATTCTGATGCTGATGTGTTATTGCATGCTATTTGTGACGCCTTACTTGGAGCAGCGAATTTGCGTGATATAGGCTATCATTTTTCAGATCAAGATCCAAAATACAAAGGCATTGATTCAAAAGTTTTATTGCATGAAGTGCTGCTGCTGATAGAGCAAAAGGGATATTCCATTGTAAATATAGATAGTACTGTAGTTTTAGAAGCTCCAAAAGTAAATCCTCATATTGAAAAGATGCAGCACATAATTGCAAGCATTCTGAAGGTTGATGAAGATGTTATTTCGATAAAAGCAACTACACATGAGAAAATGGATTCGTTTGGAGAAGGTAGAGCTATTAAAGCATATGCAGCATGCCTATTAAATAAAAATTAGCTTCTGATTTTTTTAAAATAAAGAATTGAATTAAAAGTCAAAATAATACATTAACTTTGGACCGATGGAAAAGCAGGTTATTCTCAATGCAAAACAAATCGAGTTAACCATTAAACGGCTTTGCCACGAATTAATAGAATCGCACGACGATTTTTCTCAATCCGTAATTATCGGACTTCAACCAAGAGGAATACATGTAGTTTCAAGGATTAAATCTCAATTAGAGTTGATCTTAGGCCACCAACCGCAATGTGGAAATCTGGATATCACTTTTTTTAGAGATGATTTTAGAAGGCGAGAAACACCCTTGATTCCAAGTGTTACTAATATTGACTTTAGTATAGAAAATAAAAAAGTTGTTTTAGTAGATGATGTCTTGTATACTGGCCGAACGATTCGTGCAGGACTAGATGCCTTACTTACTTTTGGACGCCCCTCCAAAGTTGAATTATTAACCTTTATTGACAGAAGGTTTCGACGCGATGTTCCTATTCAAGCAGATTATATTGGCAAAACAGTGGACACCTTAATCATGGAGCGCGTTCAAGTTGATTGGAAAGAAATAGATGGAATTGATCAAGTAGTTTTATATACAAAAGAGGTAAATGAATAATTTAAGTGTTGAACATTTAACAGGCATTCGAGATTTAACGGCCGAGGATATTGATTTAATTTTTAAAACCGCAGACAGTTTTAAAGATGTCATTAATCGACCGATTAAAAAAGTTCCTTCTCTCCGTGATATTACGATTGCCAATTTATTTTTTGAAAATTCAACCCGAACAAGACTTTCCTTTGAACTAGCAGAAAAAAGATTGTCCGCTGATGTTGTAAATTTTAGTGCCTCTAGCAGTTCTGTAAAGAAAGGGGAAACTTTGGTTGATACGGTCAATAACATCCTTTCCATGAAGGTTGATATGGTGGTAATGCGTCATCCTAATCCCGGAGCGGCAAAGTTTCTATCCGATCGCATTGGTGCACGCGTTATTAACGCAGGTGATGGCACGCATGAGCATCCAACACAAGGACTTCTAGATGCTTACTCCATTCGCGAACGATTGGGTGAAGTAAAAGGTAAAAAAGTAGTCATTGTCGGAGATATTCTTCACTCTCGAGTGGCCTTATCCAATATTTATTGTCTTCAAAAATTAGGCGCTGAGGTTATGGTGTGTGGACCAACAACGTTAATCCCTAAGTATATTCATGAATTGGGCGTGAAAGTTTCACACAACCTTCGTGAAGCCTTAAATTGGTGTGATGTAGCGAATATGCTGCGCATACAATTGGAACGACAAGAAATAAAATATTTTCCTTCACTTAGAGAATATTCTATGTTGTTTGGATTGAATAAAGCGCTGTTAGATTCTCTCGATAAAAAGATTATTATAATGCATCCAGGCCCCATCAATAGAGGTGTCGAAATCACGAGTGACGTTGCAGATTCTGATCAAAGTATCATTTTAAATCAAGTAGAAAATGGTGTTGCAATTCGTATGGCAGTAATTTATTTACTCGCAGCGAAGATTGAACGCTGATTTTATTTACATTTGAGGAAATAAGCGTTATGAATTTTCCTTCTCAAACACATGGTCAATCTGTTTTAGTGGAGTCAAATGTTGAAAAACTTGATTCTACAAACGCTCCAGAATTAAAGAGTGTTTTTACTTTCATCAATAAAAATGGTGTTAATAAGATCATTTTTGATCTTTCTCAAACTAAATATTGTGACTCTTCTGGCTTAAGTGCTATTCTTGTCGCTAATCGTTTGTGTAAAGATACCAATGGTGAATTTGTTCTTTCTGGTTTGCAAAGTTCTGTTAGAAAGATGATAGAAATAGCACAACTTGACAAGGTATTGGTAATTGTTGACAATAAAGAAGCGGCATTAAATAGTTTTGAGTAGTCCTTTTCAAGTTCATTTTTTAGGATGTGGCGCTGCCTTACCTACTACCCACAGAGCGCCAACAGCACAATATATTGTTTGTAATAATAGGCATCTATTGATCGATTGCGGTGAAGGTACTCAGATGCAAATGCGCAAATATGGTGTTCATTTTCAAAAAATCACTACAATTTTCATTTCTCATTTACATGGCGATCATTATTTTGGATTAGTGGGTCTCCTGAGTACTATGAACTTACTAGGTCGTACCAGTGGACTTACTGTTTATGGGCCACCTTTATTAGAAGAAATTTTGCGTTTACAATTTGAATCGGGTAACTCCAAATTCACCTTCAATATGCAATTTGTTCCTCTTGAAATGAAGGATAAAACCTTGGTTTTAGAGGATCGATTGATGAAAGTTTTTGCTTTCCCCTTAAAACATAGGGTTAAAACATTTGGTTTTATTATTGAAGAAAAGAAGGATGAATTACGCATCAATAAATTAGCTGTAGAAAGAGATCAAATTAGTGTAGATCACCTTAAAATTCTTAAGAAAGGTCTTGATGTTGAATTACTCAATGGAGATATTCTAAGTTATTTAGACTACACGCTTCCCTCAAAATCTATCTTAAGTTATGCTTATTGTTCAGACACAGCACCTTTTGCGAAGCTTCCTGAATATATAAAAGGTTCTACTGCCTTGTATCATGAAGCAACATTCATCGAGGAACATATAGATCGAGCCAAAACCACGCAACATTCTACAGCGAAACAGGCAGCGAAAATAGCCTTAGAGGCGGAAGTTAAGCAACTTTATTTGGGACATTTCTCATCGCGCTACACTTCCCTAGAGTTACATTTAACCGAGGCTTCAGAAGTTTTTCCTTCTGTTTGCTTGGTTGAAGATGGAATGCAAATTACAATTAAAGCTTAGATGCTCTGAGAGTGGAACTAATAATTTTTAGTTCATTTAATAACTCTTGCGTAGTATGATTGTCTACATCCATTCCAAATCTAGCCGTTTCACAACCATGGAAGGTGTTTTTAATTTTGGAAAGGATTTCTTCGTTGATGTTTTTATCGATCATTGCGGAGAAAAGAACAGTTTTGTTGCTTGTTTTATAATCTATTCCTGCATAAATACTGCATATTTGATAAAGAACAGCTTCTATTTTATAAACTGAATTCGGTAGCGCATCTCCCATATTTTCCGCCTCCATTTTTTTTATCGCTTCATCAATTTCTCCCCAAGAATATTCGATTGAATCCACCACTTTGTTAATTGGAATAACTGCAGCGGCTGTTGATTTTGAACTTATCTTTGGTCGTGTTATCCAACCTAATGCTGCTGCTACACAAACAATCCCTCCAATACTTAACCACAATAAAGGAGATGAAAACGGTTGTTTATTTTGTTCCACATTTCGGATTTCTTCTTTTTTATTTTTGAGCAATTGATTTTTTAATACTCTAGTTGCCCCTGCGCTACTTTGACCTTTATTGTCAGCTAAATGACCATTAAGTTCCTGCTTTTTGGTATGTAGGGTTATATATTTTTCTTTCGCGAGATCAAAATAACAAACATCTTGACATTCAATAGTATATTTTCCGTCGTCAATTATTTGAAGTAGAAAATTAAAGTCGACACTTCCTTCCGCACCTTTTGATCCGAATTCAAGATGCTCTGTAATTTTCGGATCGCCATAGGAAACAATTCCTTTGGGTAATTTAATTTTTGGGGTACTGATATTTTGTAAATTTCCAGTTCCACTTAATTTTAGGATATAGGAGATTACGTCACCTTTTTTTACCTCTTTTTTAGAAATAGTCTCTTCCATAGATAAATTTCCCACCATTCCGATAAAACTAGAGGGCTGTCCATCTGGCAAAGGAATCACCTTAACACTTGTGCCGGTAGAAACGATAGGAAGTCCTTCAAAATCTTTTTTTAGAATTAATTTAAAGGGATTGATTTGAAGGGTGCCTGGACTTGAAGGAAAAATTATATTTCGATCATATTGAATGGTAAAGTAATTCTTATTGTTTAATTTTTCACTTTTAGCAATCAGGTGGTTGGAACTTGGAATTTCATGTTTATCAAGGGCTCCTTCAATTCTATAAGATTGATAATCTTCAAGATGTGTGGCGTAAAATCGTGAATATATTTTTGAATTGATCACCAATGCTTCACCTTCGTAAACGACTGATTTGTTTTTTTCAATAATTCCAAAGGCTGATTGTTTAAGTTGATTGCGGCTAATTTCACCATTGGAATTATAGACAGTCTCTTTTTTTACAGTGACATTCACCGTATTAGATTTATAATTTTTATTTCCAGATCGTATTGATGCTGGTCCGAAAGTATAGGAACCTTCTTTATTTAAAGTTCCGTTCTGTGAAAAATAGAACATAGAAATGACCTTACCCGTGTTACTATCAAATTCTTGTTCCATTCCATTCATCATCGAGTAACCACTTGCGAAGGCACTCGGGAAATCTATTTTGATTTCTCCTTCAATATTGGACTTTACAGTAATAGTAATTGGTTGGCCTATCACGATTACTTTTGGTTCTATTTCAAGGCGTACGATAGGCCTTTGGGCTAAAATAACCGAAGAGATTAAGGGCAATAAAAAACAAATATAATTTTTCATTACCAATTTTTATCAGTTGCGTTTTGTGCTCTATTGCCTTTGTTTTTTCTTGCAATTTTCCTTCTCGTTTTTGACTCTTGCTTGGTCAATTTATCAAGTATTTTATCAGCAATTTTGTTGGGTAGCTTGGATGGTTTCGGTGGATTATTACCTGGTTTTTTATCTTTATCCTTGTTTTTTGGTTTTGGTTTGTCTTTGGGCTTATTCTTATCTTTGGGCTTGTCTTTTTTCTTATCTTTTTTTAATCGACGAATTGATTCTGATAAATTATACTTGCTTGCTGGATCATTCGGGTTCAATCTAAGGGCTGATTTAAAAGCTTCAATGGCTTCTTGATATCTCTTTTGCTGAAATCTTGTATTGCCTAAATTATGAAAGTACTTTCCTTTTTCGCTGCGCTTTATTTTTTGTAGTCTTGTTTTTTGATACGCCTGATCTGCAGCTATAAAATTGTTGTTTCGGTAATGATTTTGAGCGATTTCTCTCGAAAGGTCTATATTTTTCGGTGCTATTTTTTGGGCTGCTTGGTAATATTGATTTGCTTTTTGATACGCGCCTTTTTTATGGTAATATCTAGCCATATCTAATGAATCAATCCAATTTTGAGCATATATACTTGAACTCGTTATCACAAGTAAACACAGACAAAAGAAGTATTTGTTCTTTACCATTTAATTTTGAAGCTTGACAAAAAATACCAAAGTAATAAGCACAACAAAGCGAAATATAAAGGAACTTCATATACTGAATCCTTTACTTCGAATTTCAAAGTTCGGGATTTTGTTCGTTTCATATGGTTAATTTGTGTTAATATGTCTTGTAGATCGGGATATGCAGCATTTGTTACTAAAGCCAATCCATCAGTTTTAGCAGCAATATCCTGAATAAATTTTGGATTCATCCTCGAAATAATAGCACTTCCGTTTTTATTTAACATCGATCCGCTTTGCGGAAAAGAAGCCTCTATTGGTATTTCACCTCCTCGTTCTGTACCAATACCTAGCACGCATACTTGAATTTTTTTATCTTTAATTTCATTATAAATATCTTGATCTCCTCCTTCATGATTTTCACCATCCGTGATAATAAATATAGCCTGTGCAATATCATCTTTAGTAAACATCTCCATACTTGTCTCTAAAGCTCCAGGAATGTTGGTGCCTTGCTTGGACAAATAATTGGTAGATAAATCGTCAATAAATAGTTTTGCGGCATTGTAATCTGTTGTTAAGGGTAGTTGAACAAATGCATCTCCAGCAAACAGACAAAGTCCTATTTTTTCTCCAGATAGTTTTGATATAAAAGCATTTAAGCCTCTTTTAGCAATTTCGAGTCGACTGGTTTGATCTATATCACGCGTATTCATGGAATTTGATATGTCTAAGCAAATCACCAATTCCATACTGCGTTGAATACCATCTACTTTTTTCTTGCCATAAATAGGTTGCGCCAAAGCCATTATGGTAAAAACGAGAACAGATCGAATTAAAAAAAATTGAATGACGCTGTTTAAAAAATTCCCTTGTTTATTAATGGTATCGGTAGAAGGAGACAAAAGCGCAACCATTCTATTTTTTTTCTTAAGTGCATGTAAATAAAGCAAAAACAAAGGAATGACTAAGGTAATGAGGCCAAAATATTGAGGTTTTGCAAATTGAAATTTTGAATTCAAATCTTGTTCTTGAATCGATGTTAGATAGTAATATACAGCAAAATAAAGGCTCCAAAATAGAATCTCCATAATAAGTAAAAGTCTATTTATTTTTTTGATATTATAAAAGGAATCTTTAGTCATTTGATGGAATAAAAAGTAGAAATTCAAGCAATAGCATACAAGTCAATAGTAATAGAGCCCAATGCAGAAATGCTTCTGGTGTTGCAGGTGGTTCTGAATTATATTGCTTATCCTTCATTTTTCTTTTCTCAAGTAGCTCAATTTCATTGTAGATGGCCCTTAATCCTGATTTATCTGTCGCCCTGAAATATTTACCGCTCGTTTTTTCTGCAATGGAAATTAAAGTAGCCTCATCTATTTCAACGGGTAGGTTTTCATATCGCATTCCCATTGGAGTAAGAACTGGCGTAGGGGCAGAACCATTAGATCCTATGCCTATGGTGTAAACACATATATTTTTCATTTGTGCTAATTCTGCAGCTTCCAAGGGACTAATTTCTCCCCAGTTATTACTACCGTCTGTTAAGAGGATAATCACTTTTGATTTTAAACTATCACTTCTGAGTTGAACAACAGCAGTTCCTAAACCAGTTCCAATGGCTGTACCTGGTTCTAAATTACTTCCATCTATTTTGTCCACTTGTCCCTTTAATAAAGCGTAATCTAAAGTAGCGGGACATGCTGTATACGCTTCACCTGCATATACAACCAGTCCAATTCTGTCTCCATGTCTGCCATCAATAAATTCTTTAGCTACTTCTTTAGCTACTGTTAATCTGTTGGGATTAAAATCTTTGGCCAACATAGACATCGACACATCCATTGCCAAGATGATATCAATTCCATATTTTGATGCTTCATTTTTATTTTCACTTGCCTCCCATGAGTAAGGTTTAGCTAGTGCAATGATTAGGCAAGCAAGTAAACTGGTTTTAGCAATAATCAATAGGGTTCTAATCCAAGAGATGCTGTTGTTTTTTAATTCCATTTGATCTGAGGAAACTCCTGTAAATTTCCAATCGCCTGATCTGCTGCGCTCTTTTTTAAGTAAATAATAAACCAAAAATGGAATCAAAAGAAGGCCCCACAACCAAGTGCTAGCCATGAATTCATAATGAAATATATTGAGGTCCCAATTATTCATGGTCAACTTCTTCTTTTGGACTTGTTGCTATGATGATGCCCATCATGTCGTTGAATGCCTCCTTAATAAATTCTTCATTAGAACTAGACGCAGCGAATTTCACCATGTCTGAATGATTTAATATCTGAAGAATGTTAAGGATGAGTTCTTTTGGAAGTTTTTTTGCTTCCAATAATAATAAAGTTTCTTGGGTCGTTTTTTCTAATAAATTCATTTCATATCTCGTACTGAGGTACCAGCGTAAAATAAAAGACAATTCAATAAAGTGTTGTTTGATTTCTCCCTTTTGCCACAATCCTGAGTTGCTTAATGCATTTAAGGCATCAATAGTTTGTTCTTTAAGTGATTTAATGGCTTCTGGAACTTCTTTTTTAGGCTTTCTAGTTAATTTATATACTATAAATGCTATCAATATGCAGAATGGTATGATCCACCAAAGATGAAATTTAAGCAGATTTTTAATTCTAGATGGAGTTGCATTTACCGCTAGAAAGTCTTCTTTTATGTCTTCAATTGTTTTTCCTTTTTCTGCTTTCATGAGCATTGACTCAATAAATACAGAGGAAAAATTGGACTTAGAATTATTGATGGAATAGTTTAATCCATTGAGTACAACAAGTCCAGTATCCCATGCGACCAATTGAAATTCACAAGCCCAATAATGTTTTCCATCTTTTTCTAAGTAAAGGGTATCGAAAGAATTTAATATTTCAATTTGCATAAATTTTTCTCCATCCATCTTTGCATTGGACGCGATGCGTTCGGCAGGAAATAGCGTTCCTAATTTAGCGATGATTATTTTATCATTATGATCTAATTGTATTCTATATTTTAAAAAGAAGGGTTCGCCAACAATTACTTTTTCCTTAGAAATATAAACTTCAGGCGTTTGGGCACTTAATTTAGCGACTACACAAATGACAAGGAATAAGATCAGTTTTTTCATTTTCTTTTTTTGAATAAACTGATTAATGGGGGCATGCAGTCTTCAGCGGTATTAATACTTACAAAATCAATTCCAATGTTCCTGAACGTTTGGATCATTTCTGATTTATTCTTTAAAACATTGGCTGAGAATATTTCTTTTGCTTTATTTGACGAGGCATTGACCCAAGTTTTGGTCTTGTTTTCAGCATTCACAAATTGAACAAATCCTCTTACAGGCAATGTTATTTCTGCATCATCTTGGATCCTCAAGGCCACCACATCATGTTGTTTTTTAGTCCGTTTTAAGTCTTCTACATAATCAGTATCTACAATAAAATCACTCATTAAAAAAGCAACGGCACTTCTTCTATTGGTTTCTCTTAAAAACTTTAATGCTTTTCCAATATCCGTTTTCTTGGACTTGGGTTTATAATCAATCAATTGTCTTAGAATTAGTAGAACATGTTCTCTTCCTTTCTTCGCTGGAAGGTACAATTCCACTTCATCGGTAAATAAAATTGCACCTACTTTGTCATTATTTGCTAGAGCAGAAAATGCAAGTATTGCAGCAATCTCAATCTGTCTTTTCTTTTTGGTTCTTAATTCAGTCCCAAAGTCAAGGGAGCCTGAAAGGTCGATTAATAACATGACTGTCAATTCTCTTTCCTCTTCAAAAACTTTAACGAAAGGGGTGTTGTATCGTGCGGTTACGTTCCAATCTATGGTTCTAATTTCATCTCCAATTTGGTAATCTCTCACCTCACTAAAGGCCATACCTCTTCCTTTGAAAGCAGATTTGTATTGACCTGAGAATACTTGCTTACTGAGTCCCTTAGTTTTTATCTCAAGGGTTCGAATGGATTGAATTAATTCGAGGGTTGTCAAATTGAAAAATTAAGGAACTTCAATAAAGGAAACTATTTTTTCAATGATATTTTTAGCGGACATGCCGATAGCTTCTGCTTCATAACTGATGCCGATTCTATGTTGAAGGACATCAACAGATATAGCCCTAACGTCATCAGGAACCACAAAACTTCTTCCTTGTAAAAAAGCATAAGCCTTAGCTGCCAAAGCAAGATTAATACTTCCTCTTGGAGATGCACCAAAGGTAATCAAGCCACTCAATTCATTTAATCCAATAGAATCTGCTTGTCTTGTCGCAAAGATGATATCAATAATATATTGTTCGATCTTTTCATCAACATATACACGTCGCACTAAAGAGCGCAATTTCATGATTTCATCAGTACTGAGTACTTTTTGAGCTTGATGCAATCCAGTTTCACTGATATTTGCTCTAACGATTTGTTTTTCTTCTTCCTTTGAAGGGTATCCAAGATTTACTTTCATCATAAATCGATCGACTTGAGCTTCTGGTAATGGATAGGTTCCTTCTTGTTCAATTGGATTTTGAGTAGCCAATACCAAGAAAGGATCAGGCAATTGGAAGGTTTCATCTCCAATCGTAATTTGTCTTTCCTGCATCGCTTCTAATAAAGCACTTTGAACCTTAGCAGGGGCACGATTGATTTCATCGGCAAGAACGAAAGAAGCAAAAACTGGTCCTTTTCTAACTGAAAATTTTTCTGATTTTTGCTGGTAAACCATTGTTCCCGTTAAATCTGCTGGAAGTAAGTCGGGGGTAAATTGAATTCTACTAAAACTTCCTGCAATGGTATCTGCTAATGTTTTAATTGCGAGTGTTTTTGCTAATCCAGGGACTCCTTCAAGTAAAATGTGTCCGTTGGAAAGTAATGCGATCATTAAGCGATCAATTAAAGTATGTTGACCAACAATTGTTAGACTTATTTCTTTTTTCAATGCCTCAACACCTACAAGGGCTATTTTGATTTCTTCGCTTAATTTTCTTAGCTCCTCTGCAGGATTTATTATTGTAGTAGAATTTTCACTCATAATGTGCGTTTTGATAAAGGCGCAAAGTTGTTAAAGTTTAAATATAAAACTTGATAATCGCTGTTAAATCTTGTTAATCTAAAATTTTATGAAAAAATATGCAAAGTAGAACATGTCTGGAGTGTGCTTTAAAGCTTGTGGGTCGGAAAGACCAGAAATTTTGTTCAGATTACTGTCGAAATTCTTTTAATAATCGCTTGAATGAAGATGTGAATGCTACTGTTGCTCGTGTCAATAGAATACTTCGAAAAAATAGGAGGATTTTGTCTAAATTAAATCCAAATGGAAAGAAATCTGTGAATGGTGTGAAACTAAGTGAAGAAGGATTTAATTTTCATTACTTCACCAATGTCTATTCTACTAAAAAAGGAATGCGTTATTATTTTTGCTATGACTATGGCTATATTAAATTGGAAGACAATCAGTTTATCTTAGTCCAGAAGCAGCAATATATTCAATAACTTATTTGTCCAGTACTTTTGGAATCCTGAAATAATCACTGTCTCGTTTTGGAGCATTTCGCAATGCTTGCTCTTGGTTGATAGAATCTACAGTAATATCTTCACGAAGTGTTTTAACTTCTTCTGTCATAAAAATTAGAGGTTCAACCTGTTCGGTATTGATTTCACTTAATTTATCAATGAACCCAACTATTTTTTCCATATCCTTTTTGATCGCAACGCGCTCGTCACCCTCGAATTTTAATTTGGCAAGATGAGAAAGATGATCTATAAGTTCGTCTGTTATTTTCATGGAGTAAAATTAATAAAGTTCTGGGTGTTCTTTCATGATTGGCTCCGAAATAATTGAAAAACAATGATCACTTATTTCTTTAATGGAGGCAGCACGAATTTCTTCTCTTGTAATGAGCGGATGTATACAAATCCTTGAAAGTCCTGGTCTTGCTGGACCAAGAATGTTGGTCGGGTCTGAAAATAATTTATAATTATTTAAAAAGGTCAAAGGAAGAATTGGAATGTCTAAGGTCTTCGCAAGTTTAAAAGCACCAGCTTTAAATGGAATCATTCTCGGTGCATGATCATCTGGAATCCCCCCCTCAGGAAAAATAACAAGCGACCATCCATCATGCACTGCTTTTGTTGCTGCAACATAGGATTGTCCCGCTTTGCTTTTGTCATTTCTGAATACTGGAATGTTTAAATTTCTGAAATAGGTTCTTAAAATAGGATATTTTAAAATTTCACTTTTTCCTAGAAAAACAAAAGGTGATTTCGGTAATAAGGAATAAAGAATGAAAATATCTAAATAGGAGGTGTGATTGGCAACAATAATATAAGGACCTTCGGGTAGGGGAGATTTGGTAATTTTTTTGATGGGATAAAAACAAAAAATACGCATCAACCAACTCCAAAAAATGAACAAATTAAAACTAAATTTTTTAAGTGCAGGAGAGATTAATACAACTAAAAAAAAAGGGTACATCACAATGGCAATAATACAAAAGACAAGACCAATGTATAGTTTCCAGAGTATCGATAAAATTCCCTTGATGAGGTGCATTGTTCAAAGTTAATGAAATCAAAATTAAATTAACCAACAGAATTAGATGCTTTTGTATATTTTTGTATAAATAAATAAAATGTCACGCATACTCACGGGAATTCAAAGTACAGGCACGCCACACCTTGGTAATATCCTTGGTGCCATTCTCCCTGCGATTGAACTTTCTAATCAAAAAGAAAACGATTCATTCTTATTTATTGCCAATCTTCATTCTCTCACCCAAATAAAGGATCCTTTAGAATTAAAGCAAAATACTATTGCGACTGCTGCAACTTGGTTGGCCTGTGGATTAGATCCGAATAAAGCCACTTTTTATAGACAAAGTGATATCCCTGAGGTTACAGAACTTATGTGGTATCTTTTGGCTTTTTATCCTTATCAACGCATGACTTTAGCGCATAGTTTTAAGGATAAAGCAGATCGATTAGAGGATGTGAATGGAGGTTTGTTTACCTATCCGATGTTAATGGCAGCTGATATTTTACTTTATGATGCCACGATCGTTCCGGTAGGAAAAGATCAATTGCAGCATATCGAAATGACACGCGATGTCGCCAATAGATTTAATGCTAAAATGGGTCAGACCTTTATTATTCCTGATGAGAGATTGGCAACAGAAAATATGTTGATACCAGGAACTGACGGACAAAAAATGTCAAAATCCAGGAATAATTATTTGGATATTTTCGCGGATGAAAAAATATTGAAAAAGCAAGTAATGTCTATTTTATCAGACAGTACTCCAATTGAAGAACCGAAAAATCCTGACACTTGCGCTATTTTTGCTTTATATAAAACGGTTGCTACAGAAGAACAAGTTCTGTGGATGCGAGCATCCTATCTAAAAGGTGGATTTGGTTTTGGTCATGCTAAAAGTGCTTTATTAGAAGTTCTATTAGATCGTTTCAGTAAGGAAAGGCAATTGTTTAATTATTATCTAGAACATGAAAATGAACTAGAAGAAATTTTAATTTCAGGTGCAAAAAAGGCTAGGATTACTGCAAACGAAGTTTTATCAAGGGTACGCACACGATTAGGGTATTAAATAATCTTCGTAATTAAGCTTCAAATTATCGCTTAAAGTCCTCTTTTAGTCATTTCCCCTCCTTTTTTTGTAATTATTTTCAACTTTTTTCATTATTAGTCTAACCTTATTTCAATTCTATCGTTATAAGGCATGACTAAAAAATTAATCCTATTATGAGGCAACTAAAAATCGCAAAACAAGTTACCAATCGAGAGACCGCTTCTCTTGATAAATATTTACAAGAAATTGGTCGTGTAGATCTTATTTCTGCAGATGAGGAGGTGGAATTAGCAAGAAGAATTAAGGCAGGCGATCGTCAGGCTTTAGAAAGATTAACCAAAGCAAATCTTCGATTTGTAGTTTCTGTTTCAAAACAATATCAAAATCAAGGATTGGCTTTACCAGATTTAATCAATGAAGGAAATCTTGGTTTGATTAAAGCTGCTGAGCGATTTGATGAGACTCGAGGATTTAAATTTATTTCTTACGCTGTTTGGTGGATTCGTCAATCTATTTTGCAAGCATTAGCTGAACAAGCAAGAATTGTGCGTTTACCACTTAATAAGATTGGTAATATAAATAAGATAAACAGAGCTTTTTCAGAATTAGAGCAGAAATTTGAAAGACCACCTTCAGCCGAAGAGTTGGCAGAATTTTTAAGCTGCAGTACGGAAGAAGTAAAACAATCATTAGCACAAAATGGCCGTCATATTTCTATGGATGCTCCATTAGTGGAAAGTGACGAATCGTCTTCAAACATGTATGATGTATTGATGGGAGATTCTTTACCAAGTCCAGAAAGCAACTTAGTGTTAGAGTCATTAAGAAGTGATATTAGAAGATCTCTTACTTCATTAACGCCAAGAGAAAGTGATGTAATCAGCATGTTCTACGGTTTAGAAGGAAAAGCACCCATGTCTTTAGAGGAAATCGGTGATAAATTTGACTTGACAAGAGAACGCGTTCGTCAAATTAAAGAAAAAGCAATTCGTAGGTTAAAACACACTTCGAAGAACAAAATGTTGAGAGGATATCTTGGTTAAATAGGATCTACATCAATTACAACGCGAACACTTTTGTAAGCGGATTGTGCATAAAATTCAGATAAGAGCGCCGAGAGGCGCTCTTTTACTTTGGTATCGGAAAGTGATTTTTCATATTTCAATTTGATTTCCTTGAGATATAAATTTTGTATTTTTTTGATAATCGGAAAATCCGGACCCAATACGCGTTCTTTAAAAACATCTTTTAAAGCAAGTCCAAAGTTTTGAGCAGCCGCATTTAAGGTCGATTCAGATGCATGTTTTAAAGTAATAATCAACATTTTATAGAAAGGAGGATAGTAGAAATTTGATCTTTCAATGATTTCATTATCGTAAAAACCTATAAAATCATGTTCAATCACTTTTTTGATAATCCAATGGTCTGGTTGACCGGTTTGTAATACCACTTTACCTCTTTTCTCTTTTCTTCCTGCTCTCCCAGCTACCTGAGTCATCAATTGAAAGGAGCGTTCATAAGCCCTGAAATCTGGTCTGTTTAACAGCATGTCAGCATCTAATATTCCAACAAGCGTGACATTGTCAAAATCTAGTCCCTTTGATAGCATTTGCGTACCAATTAGAATATCTATTTTTCTTGCTTCAAATTCATTAATGATTTCAGCGTAAGCATTTTTTGATCTCGTAGTATCGAGATCCATTCGTTTTATTACTGCGTTGGGTAATAATAATCCTAAATCATCTTCAATTTTTTCTGTCCCAAATCCAAGCATTTTAAGTCGGTTACTCCCACATGCATGACAAGAACCCATTGGAGCAGTGACATAACTACAGTAATGACATTTAAGCATGTTACTGAATTTGTGGTAGGTCAGTGAAACATCACAATTCGTGCATTTTGGGGTCCAAGAACAAATTTCACAGGACCATAATGGTGTATATCCACGTCTGTTTTGAAACAAAATAACCTGTTCTTTTCTACTAAGTGCTAGCACAATCTCATCCATCAGCAGGGCTGAGAAATGGGATTGCATTTGCTTCATTTGGCGTTCTTTTTTAAGATCCGCCACGAGTACTTCTGGCAATTGTAGCCCTTTGTATCTTTCGCTTAAGCGCACCAAAGCGTATTTGCCTTGCTTAGCATTATAAAAAGTTTCCATACTTGGCGTTGCAGATCCAAGTAATGTTTTTCCCTTATGTAGATTCGCTAGAATTAATGCTGCGTCTCTTGCATTGTATCTTGGCGATGGATCGTATTGTTTGAAGGAACTTTCATGTTCTTCATCCACAATGATAAGTCCTAGATCTTGATATGGAAGAAATACTGCAGACCTCGCTCCAATTATGAGTCGGTAATGCTGAGGGTCATTCGCGAGTACTTTATTCCAAATTTCAACTCTTTCGTTTTGATTAAATTTCGAATGGTAAACTCCAATTTGATCTCCAAAATAAATCGATAAGCGCTGAATTAGTTGAGTGGTTAAAGCTATTTCAGGTAATAGAAATAGTACTTGTTTGCCTAAATCTAAATAGGATTGAATTAATTGAACATATATCTCAGTCTTACCCGATCCAGTGACACCATGTAACAAAGTAGTTGATTTCTCCAGGAAAGATGCTTCAATTTCTATCAAAGCTGTTTGCTGAATTGTTGTTAAAGCCTTAAATTCACTTTGGTCTTTTTCATTGGCTCCCAGACGATCGATTTGTATTTTTTCAAAAACGACCACTCCATTTTTTTCTAGAGTAGCAAGTGCTGATGCACTAATGTCTTTTGAAATTAATTCTTGTTTGGAAACTGGCAAGTGCATTCCACCTATTGCAATAGCACTCTGAATTAATTGTAGAATTGCCTTTAATTGTTTCTGCCCCGTATTTTTTTGTTCTAATTGTTGAATGAAATTATTTAATACTGCATCTTCTAAATAGGCTGTGTTAAGGCGAATACAACTGATTGTTTTTGGATTGTACCGTTGATTAATTTCTTCTTGCGTTGCAATAATCCTTTTATCAATTAAGCCTTTAATCAGCGGTTGAATTTGCTTAATGTTTAATATTTCCGACAATTCTTTTAGGTCAATATTTCCTCTTGTTTCTACAATTTCTACCAGTTCTTGTTCCCGTGGAGTCAAAGCTTGGTATTGGGCATCATAATCTGGATGAATTACTACTTTAGTTTCACTAGCCAATTTAAAATTAGCTGGCAATGCTGCATTCATAACATCACCAATTGGAGCCATATAATAACGCGCTATCCATTTCCAGAATTCAAATTGTTTGGAGGTGATAATTGGGTTTTCGTCCAAAATGATTTCAAGATATTTTGCCTGGTATGCTACTGGTGCATCAGTATGAACAGCAGTAATAATACCTGTCAATTTCTTATTTTTCCCAAAAGGAACAATAATTCTAAGTCCAAAGGAAACTGCCTCATTGAATTCGAAGGGTACGCGATAAGTGAATACCTGATGAATCGGTACGGGAAGAATTACGTCAACAAATAATGTAGTCCGTTCAGTCATGAGAAGTAACAACCAAATTAATGGTTAAAATAGAATAATATATCAAGGGCATGCAAATGCTTCCTCTTGTCCAATTACATTATCACCTGGGTGATCTGAACAGAAAAGTAAAAAACCAGTGATTGGTCCCGTGCATAATTCTTTTGTACTTTTCTTGTCAATGGCTCTTATATAAGCTTGTTGAGCCGATGTGAAAAAAGGTTTGAAAATACTAAAGGTTTGTCTTGACGAGAAAATCCCCACTACCTTCTTGTTGTTGGTAACGCTTAAATTGGTATAACTTGGTTTTGTCTGTGCTAAAGAACTACTAGGAGAATTTACAACCATGTAGTTATATAATTCTTCTGCTCCGCCTGTAAAAGTAATCCGAATCCCCTTAAAAGTTCTTCTTGTAATCGATGGGTCATTGGTTACATTACTTTTCATTAGATTGTAGAATGTTTGTCCCAGAGCTGTAAAGGTCTTGCTTGAATTGGGTGTGACATTTATTTCACCGATGTTCCAATTGAATGATTTACTGGTTTTATTCATTCCAATGTACTCATTGAATTCTACATCAAGTTGTGCATTCAATACAAATGATGTACCTGTGTTAGAAGCTGTAACTCCCGTTGAGATGTATTCTCCGGGGTTGTTTGCGAATTTGAACATATAATTTTGACTTGTAGCGGTACTCGTTAAACCTTTAACAAGAGCTGTTTCTCCACTTACTTCAAATTGTCCGCCATTGATGCTAATATTTAATCTGTATATAGCGTCTTTGTGTAAAGAAGTTAAGCTTGGGTTAGAAGATATTTGTTGGGCTTCTGTTGCACTTGTTGGTAATGTTTTAAAATAATACACTTTTTGAAATGGCGCATAAAATGAACCAATGGTATCTTTATTGTCCACCAAGGTATCTCTTAATTGCCAAGATCTAGTGACAACACCATTAAGTACTTCTGTAACGGTTGCATCTACTTGATCAAAATAGCTAGAGTCATCAATTTGAGCTATTTCAACAGCGTTTCCTGGTCCAATAAAAGCTCTTGTGATTTTGATATAATGCAAAGTATCCGCTTGATCCAAGAGACCATAAACGACTGCTGTTTCTTGGAAATTACCAATTAAATCTACTTTTTCACTACAACTTGTAAATAAAAAAGTGCCAATAATTGAGAGAAATAAGAGGGTTCTGTTCATCATTGTTGGATATTAGTATTTGTCGGTACTTCAGCTTTAACCAATTCACCTTTCTTACCACGAGCAATTAATTCAATTTCAAAGCAAAGTGATTGTCTACCTTCTTGTTCGCCATAAGCCATTTCCCAAGGGATGTAGAGCATGTACTTTCCTCCGACTTTCATTTTTGGAATAGCGAAAGTCCAACCTGGAATAACGCCACCTGCTAATTGAAATGCAATCGGTTCTGCCTTATTTTCTTTATTTTTCATTTTGTGAGAATCTTGTAAGGTATCACCTAAAGAGCTCTTTAATATATAATGTGCTTTTACATCGTCTGTTAAACCCGGCATTGGGCCAGTTCCTTCAGTAAGGGTTTGAATTACAATTCCATTCGGAAATACTTGAGAACCTTTTATTTTTTTAGCGGCAGCCATCATTCTTGATCCATTGGTTTCATTCAGTCCAACCATGAATTTCCCCATAATCTCCTTCATTTCCATTTCTTTTATGATGGTGTCTCTTTTATAAAGACAATCTTCAAAACCTTTTTTAACCATATTTAAATTGATCAGATCTAAGCCACCTAATTTTTTAATATCATAATAAAAAGCATATCCTGCCATCTTTCCAACGCATCGAGAACCTTCTTTTAAATATTTTTTATTAAAATCTTGAAAGGTTTTTCCAAATAAAAGATGCAATGTAGCTAAACAATCATCTGTAGGGGATGTATTTAGATTTGAATTAAATCCAGCGGATAATTCGACCATATCCAAATTAGTAAATTCTTGAGCGCCACTATTAACAATTGATTTTGCATTCATAGCTCCAAGTACATACGAAGTCTTGTCTTTTGAAGAATTAAATACTATTGGTTCTCCATTAGCAGTATCATCTGAACAACTTGAGATGAGTGTAAGGCCAATGAAAAAAAGGATAATAAAACTGAATTTTTTCAACATACTTAATTAAATAAGTTTAAAATATTTTTTGCAAGAAATAGATGCGTAGCGAAGATACAAGTTTTAAAGGAATTGAAATTACAATTACCGCTAGAATTATTCATTAGAGGTCAATTAATTTTGATTCACAAAGAAAATCGCATTAGCAATTTGCAGTTTTCCATTTTCCCAAAAACCTCTAAATAATGGATTATCAATAAAATAGATCACACTTCCTTGTCCATATGAATGTACTCCAACGGTTAGACTGCCTTCTTGTTTGCTGCGTACATTTGCACCAACAAAGCCTGTGACATGAGCATTTTTATTATTCACTTTAATTACATCTTCTGATTTCAATTCGTATACATCTGCATTCAACTTCAATGTGAAATATTGCTCCGAATATCCAAAACATAATGGATGGCTATTGTCTAATTCACAGGAATATATCGCTCCAATGAGTGTGTTGCTGATTTCTTCTCTTTCGCTCAATGCATAATTAATTTCTTTCGAATCGGAAATAGTATCAGTTGCATTTTCCTTGTACTTAATTCCGTACCCTTCTAAGGAGGTGAAAGAATTAACAGAACTACCCATTACAATTAATTTACCTCCGTTTTTAATCCATGTTCCAAGATATTCTTTTGAAGAAAAATCAAAACTTCCTTCAGGAACGAATAGTACATCTAAGGAATTTAAAGCATCTGATAGATCAGCTTCAAAAATTAGTTGAACAGCATGGTGTAAATCTTGTTCGAAATAGTGCCAAACTTCACCAACAGATAGAGAGGAAGCATTTTCACCGATTAATAAACCAATGTTTTGCTTTGCTATTTTTTTAACACTTGAAGATCCTAAATCTAATCCCTTATCTACAAATCCAGATGCCACGCTTTCAAGAGTAACTCCATATTGTTGCGCAATACTATTCACTTTTTCATCAAAATCGTTTCTTTTGTTTTCCCCTCTGAGTATAATTAAACACCCTTGCTTAAATTTTTTTCCTTCTATTTCAAAATCTTGCTCATTGAAGTAAACATTAAAATTCTCTTTCTGAAGTGCGGTCAAACATCTCGCATGCGTCATAGAATTCCAGGGTAAAATATAGGCAAAACAAGAGGTGGGAGGTGCTTTATCCAATTGATCACTACTAGATAAAGATCCAAGTTTCCCAAGCAATTCTTGCTCACTCGCAATGGCATTCACTCCGTAAGCATATGGAAGGGACCATGCAGTAATATCATAGGTCA
This sequence comes from Flavobacteriales bacterium, assembly GCA_947447525.1. Taxonomy (GTDB): domain Bacteria; phylum Bacteroidota; class Bacteroidia; order Flavobacteriales_D; family Crocinitomicaceae; genus UBA952. The sequence goes on from CANFJL010000001.1 coordinate 291,247, forward strand.
ATGAATCTGATAATTTGGTAACGGGTTCAAAGAGCACATTAACCAAAGTTCCTTTTAATTGCTTTGTGGAAACTACTATGTCATTTGCTTTCAATTTGTAGTTGATAGCAACTCTTTGGTCAAAATCAAATCCTTTAACGGCACTATTTTCTATTCCGAAAGAATATTTGATTTCATGTTGATCCAGTAGCGATAACAGGGATCCAATATTGGGAGCATTTCCATCTAGAATATAGCTTTTGTATTTATAATTTTTGTTCTTGCAAAATGCTTGGTATTCACTGATGAGTTTTTTTGATTTTTCAGAACTTACTTCTACGGTTGAAATTCCAGTAGTAACATGATGGGTTACTCTATCCAACAAACTTAAAGTATCACCGACTTGGGTAATAACTGACAAACCAGCCCTACCGCTTCCGCCTTGTTCGTAGGTCATTCCAATCGAACCATTATAAGTAGGGTAGGTGTCTCCATAACTTGGATATAGAAGGTCGAAAATCTCTTTTGAAAAATAGAGCCAAGACGCTTTGTCAAAATATTTAGCGTGATTTTTACCGATATCTTTTTGAAATGCTCTTTGCCAATCCGTAATCACTTCGTGATAAGGCTCTGCTGCAGGCGGGAAATAATAAGGTTCATTTATTCCTTGCTCGTGAAAATCAACATGAACGTGAGGAAGCCAACTATTATACAATGGAATTCTTGTTTGAGATTCGATTTGAGTCAACCATGCCCAATCTCTATTTAAATCGAATAGATAATGATTAGGTCTTCCACCTGGCCAAGGTTCATTGTGTTCAGCGGAAATTCTGTTGGACTCAAAAGGTTGATTTCCATATTGATAATAGAAGTTAACGTAACGATCTCTTCCATCAGGATTGAGGCATGGATCCATAATGACCACTGTATTTTCGAGTAAATTTTTATTTTTAGTCAATAAATCATATGCGGTTTGCATAGCAGCTTCCGTGCCTGAACTTTCGTTTCCATGAACATTATAACTTAACCATACAAGTGCTACATCTTCTTGTGGTGCATTATTCATGTGGTTTTGACGAATGGTTTCAATGCGTTTTAAATTCGCTTCGGAGGCAAGAATACAAATAAACAATTCTCTATTTTCATAGGTATGACCATAGCTAACCTTCTTTACTTGATTTGGGTATGATTTCGATAATTCGTTAAAGTAATGGATTACTTGATCGTGCCGAGTAAATTGTTTTCCAATAGAATAACCTAGAATTTTTTCGGGTGTAAATACATCCTGCGCAAAGGTGCACCAAGAAGTGAATATTATTACGATTAAAAGGACTTTACGCATAGCTTCGTTTATGTTTCAAAGCTAATGAATATAAAGAAGTTTACAAAACCCAAAGATTAAATTAAGCCTCTATTTCTTAGAAATTCATCTAAAGCTTCTATGTCAGTAAACAAGACATCCCTTGCTTTGCTTCCTTGAAATCCTCCAATAATTCCCATAGCTTCTAGTTGATCTACAATTCTTCCAGCTCTATTGTATCCTAGTTTAAGTTTTCGTTGAAGTAAACTAGCCGAACCCTGCTGATTCATAACGACTATCCTTGCAGAATCGACAAACATAGTGTCAATTTCATTCATGTCAAAATCCCCTCCACCGTCGGCACCTTCAGCAATGTATTCTGGAAGAATTAAGGCATCTGGATAAGCGCGTTGTTCACCGATAAAACTACAAATGTCTTCCACTTCTGGTGTGTCTACAAATCCACATTGTAAGCGCTTCATATCTGATCCAGTTGAAATCAACATGTCTCCTCGCCCTATCAATTGATCTGCACCTGAGGCATCTAATATAGTTCTGGAGTCAATTTTAGACAATACTCTAAAGGCGATTCTAGCGGGGAAGTTGGCTTTGATCATCCCTGTAATTACATTTACGGAAGGTCGCTGAGTGGCTACGATGAGGTGAATACCAATGGCTCTCGCTAATTGTGCAATTCTAGCAATTGGGTGTTCGACCTCTTTCCCAGCAGTCATAATTAAGTCAGCAAATTCATCAATCAATACTACGATATAAGGCAAGTAACGATGACCATTTTCAGGGTTTAACCTTCTATCAATGAATTTTTTATTATATTCAATAATCGTTCTAACACCTGCTACTTTGAGTAATTCATATCGTTCATCCATTTCAATACAGAGTGAATTTAGGGTATTCACCACCTTGGAAGTATCTGTAATAATTGCGTCTTCTTCACCTGGAAGCTTCGCTAAGTAATGGCGCTCAATTTTATTGTATAAGGTAAGTTCCACTTTTTTCGGATCCACCAATACAAATTTAACTTGTGCAGGATGTTTCTTATATAGAATTGAAATCAAGATCGCATTTAATCCAACAGATTTTCCTTGACCGGTAGCTCCAGCAACCAATAAATGCGGCATTTTGGTAAGGTCAAAAACAAAAGTTTCATTGGTAATGGTTTTACCCATTACGATGGGTAATTCACCATCAAAATTTTGAAACTTCTCAGAGGCAATAAGCGAACGCATACTCACCATTTCAGGTGATGAGTTAGGGACTTCAATTCCTATAGTTCCTTTCCCTGGGATAGGAGCAATAATTCTAATTCCGAGTGCGCTTAAACTTAAAGCGATGTCATCTTCTAGGTTCTTTATTTTGGATATTCTTACACCGGGAGCTGGAACAATTTCATAAAGTGTCACCGTCGGTCCAACCGTTGCTTTTATTTTGGCGATATCAATTTTATAATGCGAAAGCGTTTCAACAATCTTATCTTTATTACCCTCTAATTCTTCCTTACTCACTGAAACCCCACCTGTACCGTAGTCTTTTAATAAATCAATAGGAGGTAAGACATAACCTTCTAAATCTTTAGTTGGATCGTAAACGCCGTGTTCAGCTACAAGTTTCTCCGCTAAATTACGGTCTTCATCAAGAGGCCTAACTCTTTCTGCAATAGGACCAGCGATAGGGATTTCTTCGTCAGGAATTTCAATTTCAAAATCACCAGAAAATTCATTTTGAGAAGGTTTTGTTCTACTAATTTCTTCAAACTCATCTTCCTCTGAATTGTCTTCTTGTTGTGGGACAATCAATTCTGATTCATCCTCTTCATCCTCCTTTTCAAGTGGAATAAATTCATTTTCATCTTCGCCAAAGTGGACAGGTTCAGAAATGGCGTCTTTTGAAATATCTTCATCGCGTATAGTATTGACTACATGTAAGTCTTCATATCCAGAACGCATGGCATTATTATCACCTTCTTTGGAGGTACTTAAGATAGGTTCTTTATCCTTAATGAAAGAAAATAAGGCGCTGTAATTGGGATTGAATAAAACAGTAGTTACGATATATAAAAGCACAGCAATAAGTGCAATGGTACCGATATTGCCAATGGTACTAATCAGCCATTCATTCAGGTAATAACCAAAAGTACCTCCTAAATAATTAACCTGAGATGAAAAATAACCTAAAAATAGAGATAGCCATAGCATGTAGAGAAAGGAAACCATGATTGATTTCTTTAGAGGTAATAATTCCACATTGAAAAGAATTTTAATACCGACCAAAAAACCGATGAAACAGAAGGCAAATGCACTCAGTCCAAAGGATCCATAGATAATAACATGAGACATCCAAGCACCAAATTTTCCAAGCCAATTTTGTGGTGCTGGAATAGAAGAATTGAAGATATAGTCAAAGAAATTGACGTTTAAAACATAATCTTGATCATAACTCCAGGTGAAAAGAAAGGAAACACAAGCGATGAATAAAAATACAGCGGTAAGCGTGATTAAAGACCCTGCAATTGTTCTTACTTTTTTTATATTTAATCCAGAAAATTTAGGGAGTGAACTTCCCTTTGGTTTATCAGTTGATTTTGTTGATGACCTACTAGTAGTCTTCTTCTCTGTAGGAGGAATAGGCTCTTGATTTCTTGGGATATATTCGTTTTCGCTCATGATACACTTAAAACACGAAGGTAAGAAATGCCTAAAGTGAATTATGCGAATGAGGTATTATCTATAAACATACTAATGTTAGTACAATTAGCAATTAAATTCAAGGAGCAGAAACCTTCTGAATGAATTCTTCAATACTCACTTTTTGGAAGGTGTCCGGAATAATAAATAGATCAATTGGAGGATCGAAGAATTTGATACTTTCCAGTGTGTATTGGTAGATTCCATCTTCCGTTGCAACAATATATTGGACAGGAAGTCCAGGGAGATTTTGGTAAGCACTTCCGTATTTGGCGTCAATTTTTTTGTAATAAAATACCTCAAATTTTTTGTCAATTCCTGTGATGCTTAATTCAGCCCTTTTAGCTTTAATCCCTCCAACACTTAATTTTCCAAGTTTTCTTTTGAAGGAATAATTTACGCTTGAATCCGCTTGATGGTGATCTGTTTTAATGGCGTAATCGCCTCTTGTAGTAGATACAAGTAAAAATGACTTGTTGAGTCTCAAATGCTTAATCATTTCCTGTTTACCGAGATTCGAGGAAAAATTTACAACGCGTTGCAAACTATCCTTTGCATAAATCAACATTTTTCCTTGTATTGAATCTTTAGGACTTATTCTTTCGATAGTATAGAGTAATTCTCCGTTAAAAGTGCGTTCCTTTTGAGAAAAAGCACAAAGACTTATACAAGAAAATGCAATCAGAAGTAGTTTTTTCATTTTGATTTTTGAAATAGGAATCAAAAATAAGCAATTGGATGATAAAAACCTTTAATATTCAATTTGTAATGCAGGAGGCAGGGCGTAACAGTTTAAAATTTACCAAATCGTTTCTCTAAAGCAAATGTCCTAAAATCGAAAATTTCCTTTAATTTTTTCTTTATAAAGAGGGTATTTGCAATCGAACCTAAAAAACCTAATGGTGGATGATAGGTGACAATATCAGTCATCAGAACGCCTCCTTCAATAGCCTCGATTCTGTGTTGATGATGCCATAATTTATAAGGACCTATTCTTTGTTCATCAACAAAATACTCTAAATGTTTAACTTGTGTAATTTCAGTCATCCAATTTAGTTTTATATTAAAGATCGGACTTACTTTATAGGTGATAATCATTCCTGGATACATAAGCCCTTCTGATATATTGTTGGTTATATTGAAGCCCATGTATTCAGGGGTTATTTCTTTTAAATTTTGTGGAGCCGATATAAAGCTCCATATTTCGTTCTTGTCAACGGGAATTTTTTGAGTGGTAGTAAATTGATAAAATGGCATAATTATATTTATTTAATGGTGGAGAATCCTCCATCTACGTGCATTATTTGTCCTGTAATCCAACTTGATTTAGTGGAGAGTAAAAATTCCGCAATATTTGCAATATCTTCTGCGGCGCCAATTCTTTTTAAAGGATGTCTTTGAGCATTAGCTTCTCTTTTTTGATCTGTATTTAAAAGCGATAGTGCTAATGGGGTATCTGTCAAAGAAGGCGCGATACAATTCACGCGAATTTTAGGGGCATATTCTGCAGCCAAAGCTTTAGTTAAACCTTCTATGGCACCTTTTGATGCTGCAACTTGCGTATGAAAGGACAATCCCATTTGTACAGCCGTTGTAGAGAATAAAATGATTGATGCGTTTTCGCTTAATTTTAATTTTGAAATAACACTTTGAATCATTTTTAACGCCCCTATTACTTGAAGTCGATAATCATTGATAAAATCCTCTGATTTAATTCTTTCAAAGGGTTTCAGATTAATACTTCCAGGACAGTAAACCAAACCATCTAATATTTCAGGAAGAAAATCGAGCGCATAATTTTGGTCAATTACATTTAGAGAATACAATTTCAAATTTGGATGATCAGATTCTATCTTATTCTGAAAATAAGTTCCATAAACATGATGACCAGCATCAATTAATTGTTTTGAAAGTTGCTTTCCTATTCCAGAGGATGCGCCAATTATAAGATAATTTGCCATTTTACACGAAATTCTTGTTTTAAAAATAACAAATGATTGCCATTTTTGTTTTCGTGAAAAACCTAACTGAGTATTAATTTCTTTTTATAACTGGGACTTCGCTTTCAATTTTATTATTTTTACGGGTAGGTCACAACAAAAGGTGTTTTCATTAAATAGGTCAATTGATTTGCTTCATTTTCAATATATTGAATTTGAAGCTCATCGTTTTTGAAGTAGCTATTAGAATGTTCATTAAAACTAAAAATAGTGGACATGTAATAGCGTTTTATATATTATTTAGACATATATTTGCCTTATGTTCATAAAAATATAAAATAGTGGACATGTAATCATTTAAAATCTATGTACGACAGAAATTTACCTTATAACCTTCTTCCTGATTTACCGCCAAATAAGGTAATTATAGAAATTGAAGTTTTGATGAAATGGGGAATTGCTTCAAGAAATTTAGCGGAATTAAATAAAAATATTCTTCGTTTACCCAATCCTAGTATGTTGGTTAATACTATTGCACTTAGAGAAGCCCAAACTTCGACAGCAATCGAAAATATTTTTACCACTGATGATATATTGTTCAAGGCTATCTCATCAAATTTTAAGAGGGAACATTTGGATGTATCTACCAAAGAAGTTTTGAATTATCGCGAGGCACTATGGGGAGGATTTAATATGCTTTCAATCGATAATAAATTATCTGAAAAAACAATTATTTCAATTTTTCAAAGTATTAAAAATACAACACAGAGTTTTCGTTCCCCGCAATCTCTTACTGTAATTAGGAGAGGTAACAGTGATTTCAAACCAGGAGAAGTGATTTATACACCGCCAAGAGGGGATGGGATTATTGAAAGTAAAATTCAAAATTTATTATCCTTTTTACATGATGAAAATGGAATTGACCCTTTGATTAAAATGGGAATAGCGCACTATCAATTTGAAGCAATTCACCCATTTACTGATGGGAATGGTCGAACGGGAAGAATATTGAATCTTCTCTATTTAGTGGAACAACAACTAATCTCTCAACCTGTTTTATACTTAAGTCGATATATATTAAATCACAAAGACAATTATTACAACTTATTATCTGGTGTCACACAGAGAGGTGATTGGAAATCATGGTTGATATTTATGATGGAAGCGGTTGAACAAACCTCAAAATATACGAATCAAATGGTAGATGAAATTATTGAGCAGCAATCATCAACTTTACAAATAGCTCAAAGTAAATTCAAATGGTACACCGTTGAATTAAATGACCTTATTTTTTCACAACCCTATTTCAAACAGGCGAAAATGGGTGAAGTTTTACACATAACGAGCAGAACAACTCTAGTAAAGTATGCCAATCAACTTGTTTCTATAGGTGTTGTTTCCAAGAAAAACGAAGGAAAAGAAGTTTTTTATGTAAATGATGATTTACTAAGAATTCTAGGTGATTCTATGTAGTATACAAATTCAATAGTGGATCGAATCCGCCGAAGCCCTAAGAAGATTTAATAGGATTGTTCGAGCAGTTTTTGGGAGAAAAAAAAAAGCCCTGCTTCGCTTTTTAAGCTTCGCAGGGCGTAGGTGGAGAAGATCGGGCTCGAACCGACGACCTCTTGACTGCCAGTCAAGCACTCTAGCCAACTGAGCTACATCCCCGGATTGTTATTGCTACAAATGTAAACTATTAGTTGGTTTAGATTGCGTTTCTTTAGATTTCTTTTCAGTAAAAAGCTTAACTTTACAGCGCAATCAAATCAAATTTCATATGCCTAATAAGCTACAAATTATTTTTAATTCTTCTGAAATTGGCGCAGGTACTTGCGGTGCTTCTTTAGGTCCACAAGCGATTGTTGCGGCAGCTCGACAAAAAAAATCATCGCTGTTTCATACGTACAAACCTAGTGTTTTAAAAGATTGGAATGCTTTGTTAGATCAGCCTAGTAATTTCCCCTTCGCTAAGCGCATTGATGGAATGGTTAAGGTCTATAAAGAAGTTGCTTCTTGTGTTGAATTAACATTAAAGGAAAATAATTTCCCCATTCTCATAGCCGCTGACCATTGTTCGGCAGGCGGAACGATTAAAGGAATTCAAAATGCATTTCCAAATAAAAAATTGGGAGTTCTTTGGATCGATGCTCATGCGGATCTACATACACCTTATACTACACCTTCAGGTAACATGCATGGAATGCCACTTGCCACTGCTATTGGGACGGATAATTTGAGTTGTAAAAGAAATGATATAGATACCAACACTGCTGTAATGTGGCACGGACTGAAATCAACTGCCTTACTTCCAGAAAATTTAATTTATGTTGCGGTTCGAGATACAGAAACGGAAGAGGATAGTTTAATAGCAGAGCATAATATTAAAAATTATACGGTTGCTGAACTCAGAAGTAAAGGACTAAATTCCATTTTGGAAGAAATAAAAAATCGTTTTTCTTCTTGTGATTTGGTTTATATTTCCTTTGATGTCGATTCAATGGATCCAAAATATAGTTCTTACGGTACAGGAACTCCTGTTAAAGATGGTTTAACAGTGAAGGAGGCAAAAACGCTTATTATGGAAACATTGCGCATGCCTCAAACGATAGCATTTGAATTGGTGGAAGTGAATCCATGTTTAGATGATCAAAAAAATAAAATGGCCGAAATAGCATTGTCTATTCTTGAAGAAGCTATTTCAACAATAGAGCAAAAATAATGGAACAAAAAATAAAACAAGTAATCTTAAATGCAGCGCCTACTTTATTTCTAGGTGAATTTAATTCGAATAGCATTCAATTAAAAGCAACCCGTAAAGACGTCGCAGGTGATTTGACATTATTGGTTTTCCCTTTAGCAAAATTAATGCAATGTTCACCAGTGGAAGCCGGAGAACGTATTGGTCTATTGATTGAGTCTGAAGTACCTGAAGTGAGTGAAGTAGCTTCCGTTAATGGTTTTTTAAATATTACTTTCTCAGATAATTATTGGATCAAACAATTAAGTTTAGTTCAAGAAGATCCTCATTTTGGATTAGTTCCACCCAAAAGCAAGGCTACTATTATGGTGGAGTATTCCTCACCTAATACAAATAAACCATTGCATTTAGGTCATTTGAGAAATAATTTTCTAGGATTTTCAGTTGCTGAAATATTAAAAGCAAGTGGGTATCATGTAGTAAAAACTCAAGTCATTAACGATCGTGGAATTCATATTTGTAAAAGTATGTTGGCTTGGGAAAAATTCTCTCCCTTAAATGCCAATGGAGAAAGAGAAACTCCTTCCAATACAGGTTGGAAAGGGGATAAGTTGGTTGGAAAATATTATGTGGCTTTTGATAAGCATTTTAATGCGGAAGCAGCTTCCATTATCGAACAATGGAAGGCTAATAATTTTGAATATTTCCCTGCAGAAATTGAAACTGAATACAAAAGATTAAGTGCAGCTTTAGAAGGTAAAGACGAAAAAGCTCAAGCGGGTATTCATGATAAAATTAAGGAACTAGCAAAAAATCAAACTTCTTTGCTTCGTGAAGCTAAAGAAATGCTCGTTAAGTGGGAAGCCAAAGATCCTCAAGTATATCTTCTTTGGACTACCATGAATTCGTGGGTTTACGCTGGATTTGAATCTACTTATGCGCAAATGGGCGTGACTTTTGACCAACTGTATTATGAGTCTGAAACCTATTTACTGGGAAAAGATGTCGTTATGAAAGGTTTATCTGATGGCATTTTCTACAAAAAAGAGGATGATTCTGTTTGGATCGATTTAAGTGCAGAAGGTTTGGATGAAAAATTAGTTTTGCGTTCTGATGGTACCGCCGTTTATATGACGCAAGATATTGGTACTGCTATTGATCGATTCCATGATTATCCAGAACTTGAAGGGATGGTCTATACCGTTGGAAATGAGCAAGATTATCATTTTAAAGTACTGTTTTTGATTTTAGCAAAACTAGGGTATTCTTGGGCGAAAAATTGCTATCATTTGTCCTATGGTATGGTTGATTTGCCAAGTGGAAAAATGAAGTCAAGAGAAGGAACTGTTGTTGATGCGGATGACCTGATGCAGGAAGTGATTGATAAAGCTGAAGAGTTGACGAGTGAAAGAGGTCATCTTGAAGGAATGTCGGAAAATGATAAATCTTCGCTCTATCAACAAATTGGAATGGGTGGATTAAAGTACTATCTGATGAAGGTTGATCCTAAGAAGAGAATGCTATTTAATCCTGAAGAATCTGTTGATTTGACAGGTAATACAGGGCCTTTTATTCAATATGCCCATGCAAGGATTTGTTCTTTATTGGCAAAATCTCAAATAGAAATAGGTGCTGTTGCGCCATTTGAAATGAGTCATGAAGAAAAGGAATTAATAAAACAATTGGCTCAATATCCTGCAATTATTCAAGAAGCAGCAAGTCTTTATTCTCCTGCCATCATTGCGAATTATTTATATGAATTGGCCAAGCAATACGGACATTTCTATCAGACGCAAGCCATATTAATTGAAGTTGATTCAGCCAAGAAATTGGGTAGATTAACTTTAAGTGCTAACGTAGCTAAAGTTTTAAAAAGTGGCTTGTCCTTGTTGGGAATTTCAGCACCAAAAAAAATGTAATTAAGTTTAACTTAATTACATTTTTAATATTTATTGACAATAATATTCAACTTAGTCGTGCAACTAAATCACCTATTAATCACCATGTTCTGTTGGCTCTAAATCAGTAAGATCCATCCATCCACTGGTAGTTTTTTCTGTTTGGTAGTTGTAATATTCAATATATCCAAAACCGTTTCTTGTTCTCAAAATACTTGCCTCATCATATTGAACTAAGAATGCTTTACGCTTTGTTGCGAAGTCTGGTTTATCATAGAAATAGGTTTTCTTTGCACTTACCATTACGTCATAAACATCTTGAAAAATTCGCTCAAGTTTCTCCAAGGCTAAAAGTCTATCCTTTTCTTTAGTTGCTTCCATCGCTAATTTCTCAGCGTCCATGGCTAATTTTTCCTTTTCGATACGAATGCGTTCTTTTTCTAATCTTTTCGTTTCTTTGATGTTTTCCTTATTTTCTTTTATGGCAAGTTCTTTGGCTTTATCATCACCACATGCCGCAAGCATAGAAAAGAATAGAATTGCAAATGAAATTTTTAAAAGCGTCTTTTTCATATTTTTTTTTTACTAAAATAACATTTTTTTTTAATTAAAAATAACTTCATCACTTAAAGCTCTTACCATTTTAAAAAGGTCATCTTTAAATGTTTGCGGATCGTAGGTGCCTTTTTCGATTAATCTAAGCTTGTGTTCCCATTGACCTGTAAGTTCTGGGCTTTTTAATAAATCACTTTTGATAAGATCAATTAATGACATACCTGTTTCGGTAGCCAAAATATTTTTCTTTTTCTTCTCTATATATTTTCGCTTAAAAAGTGTCTCTATTATATTAGCTCTGGTAGATGGTCGACCGATTCCATTTTCCTTCATCAATTCCCGCATCTCTTCATTTTCCACTAATTTTCCTGCAGATTCCATGGCTCGGAGTAAGGTTGCTTCTGTGTAATGTTTGGGAGGACTTGTCTTTCCTTTATGAATAACGGGTTTGTGTTCACCACTTTCACCTTTCTCAAATATAGGAAGAATAGTATCTTTATTTTCTTTCTTTTCACTTTTTGCCTCAGAATCAACATCTCCTTTCAAGTCATCGTATACGACGCGCCAACCTTTATTTATAATTTGTTTTCCGCTCGCTTTAAATACCAATTGATCAACTTTCCCTAAAACCGTTGTGTTAGATACCAAGCATTCAGGATAAAAAGCAGCTATAAATCTTCTTACGATAAGATCATAGATTTTTTTTTCATTTTCATTTAAAGCATTTGCTTGAACACCCGTTGGGATGATGGCATGGTGATCTGTAATTTTTGTATTGTCAAATATGCTTTTACTCTTTGGAATTGCTTTCTCTAGAACACTTGCAGTAAAACGCTGATAGTCTTTTAAGCCATTCATGATTCCAGGAATCTTAGGATGGATATCATCGGAAAGATACGTAGTGTCAACTCTAGGGTAACTCACGAGTTTCTTCTCATATAAGCTTTGAATGATATTGAGCGTCTCTTCTGCACTGAAACTGTAAATTTTGTTCCCGTCAACTTGAAGTGAGGTTAAATCAAACAATCTTGGTTGTCCTTCTTTTCCTTCCTTTTGTTCGAAAGAAGTGATTTCAAAGGGTTTATTTTCTATATATTCTAGACCTTTTTGTGCTTTTTCTTCACTTTTCAAGCGTTCGATTTGACAAAGAAATTCAGTCTTGCGGTACATCGTTTTTAGTTCCCAATATTCAGAAGACTTGAAAGCATTAATTTCTTTTTGACGCAAAACAATCATTGCCAAAGTCGGAGTTTGAACGCGTCCAACAGACAGAGTCATTTTATCTTTTCCGTATTTCTTGGTGTAAAGCCGCGTGCCATTAATTCCTAAAATCCAATCCCCTACAGCGCGTGAATTCCCTGCAGCAAATAAATTATCAAAATCTTTGGCATCTTTTAGTTTCTTAAAACCTTCTTTGATTGCTTCTTCTGTCAGAGAGGAAATCCAGAGTCGCTTTACTGGAACCTTGCATTTTGCTTTAATCAGTACCCATCGCTGAATTAATTCTCCTTCTTGTCCAGCATCACCACAATTAATAACTTCTTCAGCCTGCGCAACGAGTTGTTCAATTATTTTAAATTGTTTTATGGCTCCAGCATCATTTTTTAGTTTGATGCCAAATTGAGGTGGAATAATGGGTAAATCTTCTAATCTCCAATATTTCCAATTGGAATTGTAATCTTCAGGATCTTTTAAAGAGCATAAATGTCCAAAGACCCATGTAACGCAATAACCATTTCCTTCTAAATAACCTTCCCGTCTATTGGTAGCGCCTAAAATCTCCGCTAAATCTCTTGCTACACTTGGTTTTTCCGCTATACAAAGTTTCATGAATTGAATACCATTTTAAGCTTCAAATTTAGAATAAAAAACAAGCGATAAGAGCAGCTTTAGATTTTATTTATCAACGATTTTCGCTGCCAATTTATTTGTTAAAAGCATTTAATCCTTTAGTTAAAAAAGCCTTATATTCTTCAATGTTTGGAGTATAACCAATGGTTTCTGTGAGATCGTTTCCTTCATGATCAATAACCACATACAAGGGCTGCTGAAACCGCTGGTATTTTTCAATTTGCAGATCTGCCCATTTGTTACCAACGGTTTTAATCATACCATTTTTCTTTGAAAAACGAATTTCAGATTTTGGTAAAGGCGTTCTGTCGTCACAATATAAACTTACAATTACAAATTTCGTTTGAAGGGTAGATCTGATTTCATCATTGGTCCAAACGGTAGATTCAGTTTTTCTACAATTTTGACAAGCATGCCCTGTAAAGTCTAATAAAATAGGCAAGTTTTTCTTCTTCGCATATTCTGTTCCCGTAATTAAATCATGAAATACCAAGATAGAACCATCACCCACTGGATGCATTTCAGCTGCGTAAGCATCACTGATAGAATCTTTTTCAAAACCTGTATCTAATCCGCCATTCACGTACCTAAAATTGTCTTCTGAGTGGGTTCTTGGAGGTGCAATCCCGTCAATTAATTTCAAAGGTGCACCGAACATTCCTGGTAATAAATAAACTGAAAAAGTAAGTGCAACTAAAGCGAACATAAAGCGTGTAACACTTAATTTTTCAATAGGTGAATCATGCGAGAACCTTAGTTTTCCTAGGAGATAAATTCCCATAACGAGAAATAGAACAAACCAAATCCCAACAAACCACTCTCGTGATAAGATGCCCCAATGGTATGCCAAATCTACACTTGATAAAAACTTCAATGCCAGCGCTAGTTCAGCCAATCCTAAAACTACTTTTACTGAATTCAACCATCCACCAGATTGTGGTAAAGAGTTCAACCAACCTGGGAAAATTGCAAATAGAGTAAATGGAATTGCTAAAGCCAAGGAGAATCCCGTCATTCCAATGGCTGGCGTGAAGTACGAACCAGTTGTCGATGCGGTAACCAATAAACTTCCAATAATGGGTCCTGTACAAGAAAAAGAAACCAATCCAAGGGTAAAGGCCATAAAAAAGATGCCCAGAAATCCTCCTCGATCAGCTTGCTTGTCCATTTTATTTACCCACGAAGCAGGCAATTGGATTTCGAAAGCACCCAAAAAAGAAAAAGCAAACAGAACGAATATTCCAAAAAACAATAGGTTCATCCAAACATTTGTTGATAGACCATTCAATCCAAGTGGACCAGTAGCGGCTGTAAATGCCACACCAAATGTTACATATATTAAAATGATTGATACTCCGTAAACCAATGCTTTAAAGATTCCTTCTCTTCTGGTTTTAGATTGTTTTGTAAAAAAGGTAACGGTCATTGGAATCATTGGAAACATGCAAGGTGTGATTAAGGCCACCAATCCCGCTAAAAATCCTGCAATAAAAATCACCCAATTGGATTCTTTTTTTACTGGCTTTTCTTTTTTGATTTCTGCCTGTTTCATCTGAGTAGTAGATGATTTCACCACATTTTTTTCAACAGAAGAATCATTTTTCAAGGTATCTACATCAGCAATGGGTAAAAATCCTTTTGCTTTAACTTTTCCTGCTAAATCGAAAGGTGGGAGACATCCATTTTCGTCGCAAAGCTGAAAAAATAAATCAAAATCAATGTTGAATTCCTCAGCACTCAATACCTCAATTTTTTGTTTGAAGATGGCCTTTTTTTCGAAGTACATGGACACCCATTCTCCGTCTAAATGTTTCATTGCTGCCATTGTTTCAAATGGGCCGCCTATAGTTTTTATTTTAGCGTTTTTGCGCACTTTAAATTCAGGAACAATTCCTGTAAAGTCTGCTTTTGATGGATCGTGTTTTAATGAAAAAATATGAAATCCCTCTACTATTTTTGCTTGATAAACAATGTTTGCATGTGTTTCATCAATTTTCTCTAAGGAAAAATTCCATTTAATATGATCGTCCATCAGGCTATTTTGGGCTTGAATGGAGGCACTGCAAAAAAGTAGTAAAAGACTAAAAAATATAGATTTCATTATAGCTGATTTATTGAATTTTAATAGTAAAAGGAACCTCTATAGGAGGAAGGCATTTGGTTTCGTCGCAAACCATGTAAAAAACCGAACCACTTATTTCCGATGTGTTTTTAATTTTAATCTGCTGGGATGCTTGATACTCTTGTTCAAATAAATACACCTTGGATTCAAAATTAGGGTCGTAAATTTCATGTGGCACCATATTTTCTTCAAATACACCAATAGGCTTTACGCCTTGTGTCTTATTAATACTTAATACCGTAGCTACTGGCCCTGAATTAGGGTCTGTTTTCTGAGAGTAAATATGCCAAGTGG
Organism: Flavobacteriales bacterium; assembly: GCA_947447525.1. Classification (GTDB taxonomy): domain Bacteria; phylum Bacteroidota; class Bacteroidia; order Flavobacteriales_D; family Crocinitomicaceae; genus UBA952. The sequence goes on from CANFJL010000001.1 coordinate 306,589, forward strand.
GATCTATTTTTCCATTGGCAATTACTTTATGCTGTACTTTATCATATGAAAATTTCCAACTCACATGATTTTGAGAAAAAACAACAATTCTTAAAAAAATGGATAGCAGTGTAAGTGTTAATCTAACCTTCATGCATCAAAATTAAAGTTTAATTTCAATTAATCGATTAATTGGCACCCATACTCCTCCTTTTAGACAGATAAATTTTGTTCCTGCTGCCCAAATTGTTGTGTCAACCCGCTTAATTCCATCATCATCTTGAAAAATTATAGAAACTTTAGAATGATGTGAATTCCCAAGTATGGTAGCGTCCTTGATTTGCGACAACAATTCAGGATGTTGCTTAGACTTCATCTCTCGCTTAAAGGTACAAGCAGTGATTGCTTCTTTCTCTATCATGCATATTTCTTCTGTCATATCGCTTGAATTTGTTTTCTAATTTACAAAATTGAAATTAGAAAAACTATAAATTAAGTTAAATTTTAATTTATTATTTCCAAGCCAAGCGTGGGTCAGCTGAAATGGTAGCGCTTCCTTTTATTGCTTTCCCTTCTTCGAATAAGAATTTCCCTGTAATAGCAATCATTGCTGCATTATCGGTGCAGTATTCAAATTTTGGAATGTAGACCTTTACTGCATCCTTGTCTGCCCAAGATAATAAACCTTGTCTCAATTCTGAATTTGCAGAAACTCCACCTGCTATTGCGATGTGTTTAATTCCAGTTTCTTTACTGGCTTGTTTTAATTTTGAAATTAATATACTTACAATAGTATATTGAATGGAAGCGCATAAGTCGGCTAAGTTCTTTTCAATAAAATCTTGATCTTTAATTTTTTGATCTCTTAAATAATAGAGTATGGAGGTCTTTAATCCGCTAAAACTAAAGTCTAATCCTGCAATTTTAGGTTTCGAAAAAGTATGTGATAAAGGGTTGCCATTTTTTGCGTGCTGGTCAATAAGCGGTCCCCCGGGATAGGGCAAACCTAACATTTTTGCGGCTTTGTCAAATGCTTCTCCTGCAGCGTCATCAATGGTCTTTCCTAAAATGGTCATTTCACGCGCACTGTTCACCTGAACAATTTGTGTATGTCCACCAGAAACGGTTAGACATAAAAAAGGAAATTCGGGAGCTGAATTTTGTGCATCTTCAATAAAATGAGCCAGAATATGAGCTTTCATATGATGAACAGGAATCAATGGAATGTCTAATGCAAGTGCAAGTGCTTTGGCAAATGAAACTCCAACAACAAGGGAACCCATTAATCCTGGCCCTTGCGTAAAGGCAATTGCGTCTATTGATGAGGCGTCAATATTAGATTTTTTTAAGGCTGCCAAGACCACCGGAACAATATTTTCTTGATGAGATCTACTGGCTAATTCTGGTACAACTCCTCCATATAAAATATGCACATCCTGCGAAGCTACTACATTGGCAAGAATCTTGTTTCCACATAAAATGGCAGCCGAAGTGTCGTCACAGGATGACTCAATACCTAAAACTATTGCTTGTTTAGTTTTCAAATGCTTAAATTTGTTTAAGAATGGTAAAAATAGTCAAAATTATAGGCCGAATCATTGGAATTTCCTTGGAATGGGTTTTGATTTTATTGATTCTTTTCCTTTTTGGTATTCGAAGTGAGAAATTTCAATCTTTCTTGGCCGATAGAGCAACGGACTATCTATCTAATGAATTAAATACTACGGTGCGTGTAAGCGCGGTTGACATTATTTTCTTCGATGAATTGGCTCTTGATGGTGTCTTAATAAAGGATTTAAAAAAAGATACTTTACTGAGTGTCGCTTCTATTAGGGTCCATGTTGACAGAATTAAATTTTTTGCAAAAAAAATAAAAATCAGTGACGTAACGATTCAAAATGGTTATGCTAATGTTCACAATACCAAAAAGAATCGAGATTTTAATTTTCAGTTTTTAGTCGATTATTTTTCAAGCGATACGCCACCAAGTAAAAACGATCCTTATGATTTAGACATTAAGACCCTTGCATTGAAAGACATGCGTATAAAATATCACAATTATGCTTCTCTTCCAGGTGGCTTTGGTTTCGATGCTAATCATCTTGATTTGGCGCATTTCAATTTGAAGATTGAAGATATACTTTATCGAAAATCGAAAACAAGTTTAAAGATTGCTGACTTGCAATTAGAGGAGCGTGCAGCGGGCCTTAATCTTAAAAAATTCGAGGGATTGTTAACGATTCTGGACACCTCAGTAGAACTAAAGGCTGTTAAATTAGCACTTAACGGTTCTCGCTTAAATGCTAAAAAGATTGGTTTTTCATGGAAAAACGAAAAGGATCTGAATGATTTTCTAAACAAAGTTATTTGGGATATTCAATTAAATCCTAGTAGTGTTTTGCTTTCTGATATTGCCATTTTCGCTCCAGATATGGAAGGAATGCGCGATAGAATAAAAATTAAAGGAAATGCAGGTAATACGCTTAATCATTTGATTTTAAGGGATATTGAATTGAATTACAAACAAAACACTAAAATTATTGCTGATTTGGAATTGCCTGACTTTAGTGATTTTAGCGCTTATGATTTTAAAGAGCATATTCGTTATGCTAAAATTGACATGGCTGAATTGCAGCAATTTTACCTCCCTTATCCAAACAAAAAACTCGATTTAGGAAGTGAAGCTAGTGCCTTGGGAACTGTCTATTTAAATAATTTTAATGCCATTGGTGTTAAAGGTAAATGGTGGATTGGAAAAAGTAAAATTAGTACCTCGATAGGTGATTTGAAAATAGCCCAGACTTATAGTATTGATGAATGGGAAGATGGATTTAATTCGCATCCTTTTCATTCGGATTCAACAGCTTTTCAATTGCTTAATTTCAACCTAGGTAAATTAATTGATCTCAGTGATATTGGCATCGTAAACGGGACTGTTTCTTTTAAAAACTTCACTTGGTCTAAAGGAAGTCCTGAAATAAATCAGATTAACGCTACCCTAACCAATACTGATTTGTTGGATTATAGATATGCTTCAATAAAGATTAAAAATGGTCAACTAAAAGAGGACGCTTTTAATGGGACGATTGATGTAGAAGACAAAAACTTGGAGGTTTCCATCAGTGGAAAGGTAAATTACGGTGCATTACCTTCTTATTCTTTAGATATGGATATCAAGAAATGTTTTCTTGGTGCCTTAGGTTTTACAAATGTTCAAGAAACGAGTTTAAAAGCATCTATGTCGGTTAATGCAAAGAGTTTTAATCTTTCAGATATGTCGGGTTCTATGCAGATTAATGATTTGAGTTACATTGAATCAGGAAGGGATTTAAAAGTGCCTTATGCCAAAGTAATAATCGAAAGAGGGAAATCCTCTGATCTGTTTGACATTGAAAGTTCTCTGGGTAATATTCGTATCGATGGAAAGGTAAATCCAAATACTGTCGGTCAAGATTTTATGTATGAATTAGCGAAGATATTCCCGACAGCTGGATCTAATCTTTCCATTTCGAATGCTAAGGTTCAGAATAAGTTTACTTATTCAATTGTAACCAAAAATTTAGCTGATTTCCTACCGATTTTTTTACCTGAATTGTCCATAGAATCAGGAACTAGAGTGAAGGGAATGTTTGATTCAGGAACGAATACCTTGGAATTGAATTTACAAGCCAATAAAATCAGTTATGATTCAATGGTTTTTGAAGGAATTAATTTAAATCAAAAGGTAGATAATTCTGGTATTCTTGCAAATTATAGCGTGAATAAGTTCAGCTATTCCTACTCTTTATCATTTTCTGATGTGCATTTTCAAAGTCAAGGAAGTAAAGGCGATTTAGAATCTGAATTGACTTGGGATCCCAATTCGGCCAATTATTCTAAACTTTCATGGGAAACTTTAATTCTTGAAAATGACCACCTAGATTTTAATTTAAAGCCCTCCTTTATTTCCATCAATGATATTAAATGGAATATAGAAGATGAATCTTTTATCACCTATACTCCAAAGGATATAAGTGTTCAAAAGCTAAAAATTAATAGAGGGAATCAAGTCATCTCTGTTAATGGTTGTTTGTCTAAAAATGAATCTGATCAATTGCGGCTGGATCTTAGACAAATTAATTTAGAGGAACTTAGTTCTATGCTAAAATTGGAAGTTAAGTTAGCAGGAACTTTTTCAGGTTTTGCAAACATTACAAATCCTTATGACAATTTAGGATACACAGGTGATGCCCTTGTTGAACAGTTGTATATTGATGGGGAAGAAGTCGGAAATGTAGCCTTTAATTTAGATTATTTTGCAAAGCAAGAACGCATAAGATTAGATGGAAATTTAGACTATAAAAATCAAAGGACGCTTGATTTTCAGGGATTTTATTACTTAGAAAGAGAAAAAGATAATTTAGAATTTGCCCTTTTATTTAAAAACACAGATCTTAAATTTACCAATGCATTTATGGATCCAGAAGTAGTGAAAGGAATCGAAGGAAAGGTAAATGGAAAAATAGTGGTAAAAGGTTCCCCTGATCACCCTTTGCTTTCTGGTAAACTAAAACTTCAAAATGCGGCAGCAAATATTGAATTATTGGGTGTTCGATATACCTTGAATGGAGAAGTTGAAGTGGTTGAAGATGCCTTCTATATTAACAACCTTCCCGTTAAAGATGAAGACGGGAATACAGCATCTTTGGTAGGTCAAGTTTACCATAAGAATTTTGACAAATGGGATTACAATTTGAACTTCAACTTTGAAGACGATATCTCGAAACGAGATCCTCAAGCTCCCTATAGAAATCTTCCTTTGGAACGCTTCTTGGTTATGAAAACTACCTATAAGCAAGGCGATTATTACTACGGAAAAGCGTATGCTAGAGGAACAGCTAATATTTCTGGATACGGAAGTAAAATGGATGTAACAGTAGATGTAGAGACAAAAAATGGAACAGAAATTACTTTCCCCATGTATGGCGCATCTGATTTAGATGAGGAAGAAAATTTCATTCAGTTCGTCAGTAAAACTGACCCTTTAGCAAAGCTTAAAGAGAAAATCGACTTCACAGGCGTTAATCTTGACATGAAATTTAAAATTACTCCAGAGGCAAAATTGAAGATTGTGTTTAATGAGCAGTTGGGCGATGAAATTCTCGCATACGGTTCTGGTGATATAGATTTTAAATTTGATGCCTATAACAATATGTACTTGGAAGGGAAGTATACCCTGACAAAAGGAAGTAATTACAATTTTGCAATGGGACCTATAAAACAAAAATTTGACATTTTAGATGGATCTAAAATAGAATGGTCGGGAGATATTTATAATGCTAATATTGAATTAAATACTGCTTTTACCATCAAGAAAGTTAGTATTCTTGAGTTGAGTCCTGAGCAGGAGGATAAATCTTTACTCAATCAAGATATTGTTTGTCTTTTGAAATTACGAGAAACGCTTTTGAAACCAACCATTCAATTTGAAATTCAAGCGCCAAAAGCACCAGAAACAGGAAAGGCTTTGATAACTAAAGTAAATGCAGAAAATGATGAATTAAATAGACAGTTCTTTTCTCTCCTTTTGGTAAAGAAATTTCAACCTTTAAAAGGAACGGTTTCTGCAAGTGGATCTGCAGCACTTGATTTGGTTGAGTCTCAGATTAATGTCCTTTTAGGGCAGTTGTCTAAAGATTATAAAGTTAATGTAGATCTTGGGGATAACAATGCCTTGGCATCTGTTCAAAAGAACTTTATAGGTGATAGGTTAATTGTTACGGGTAGTTTTGGTGTTGAAAGTGCTGCACTTGCTGGACAATCAAACGGGGCCTTTGTGGGAGATATAAACTTAGAGTATTTAGTGAATAAAAACGGTACTTTTAGGGTAAATGCTTTCAACCAGTCGAATAACAATACAGTAAAGGAAAATACAGGTCCTTTTACACAAGGTGCTGGTCTTTCCTATCATGAAGAATTTAATTCCAGTAGAGATTTTATTCTTTGGCAATCATTTTTGGATGTTTTTAGACAAAAAGAAAATAAATTTGTCCACGAAAAGAAAAAGAAAAAACACACCAAGGTTCCCATTATCGGAGTGAAAGATAGTACGGTTCCACAAGTAAAAAGTAAAGAAAGAAAATGAAAAAAGTTTTAATTGCAAATCGCGGTGAAATCGCTAGAAGGGTGATCAGAACACTTCGGAAAATGAATATTCAAAGCGTAGCCATTTATAGCGATGCTGATCAACATGCTCCTCATGTCTTAGAAGCAGATGAAGCTGTTTATGTGGGTTCAAGTCCTTCTTCTGACAGTTATTTAAAGCAAGATTTAATTTTAGAACATTGTAAGGCTTTAGGGGTAGATGGAATTCATCCTGGTTATGGTTTCTTGTCTGAAAATGCAAGTTTTGCTAGAAAAGTTAAAGCCGCTGGATTAAAATTAATTGGTCCTTCTCCTGAATCTATGGAGTTAATGGGGGATAAGTTGAGCGCCAAACAAGCAGTAAAAGCTTTTAATGTCCCTTTAGTTCCTGGAGTGGATGAGGCAATTTCTGATGTTGAGGAAGCTAAAAAAGTTGCTGCTCTTGTAGGGTATCCGATTTTAATTAAAGCTTCAGCAGGTGGAGGTGGAAAGGGGATGCGTCTCGTTGAAAATAATGAGGAATTTGAAAGTCAAATGAAATTGGCCCAAAGTGAAGCAAGATCTTCTTTTGGAGATGATGCAGTTTTCATCGAGAAATTTGTTACCAAACCAAGACACATTGAAATTCAGGTTTTTGCAGATCAATTAGGAAATGCAGTTTATCTATTCGAAAGAGAATGCTCCATTCAACGCCGTCATCAAAAGGTTATTGAAGAAGCTCCAAGTGCTGTTCTTACGGAAGCGTTGAGAAAGGAAATGGGCGAAGCAGCGGTTGCTGTTTGTAAAGCATGTAACTATGAAGGTGCAGGTACTGTTGAGTTTTTATTGGATGCTGATCTCAAATTTTATTTCTTAGAAATGAATACGAGACTTCAAGTGGAACATCCAGTAACCGAAGAAATTACAGGATTAGACTTGGTAGAATGGCAAATTCGTGTTGCTCGTGGTGAACAATTACCTAAGAAACAAGAAGAAATAGTTTGTAATGGTCATGCTATTGAAATCCGTGTTTATGCTGAAGATTCTTTAAACGGATTTACGCCAGATATTGGAACACTAGAGCGCTATCGTATTCCTACTGGTAAAAGTGTCCGTGTTGATGATGCTTTTGTTGAAGGTATGGAAATTCCAATTTATTATGATCCAATGATTGCTAAATTGGTCGTTTGGGGAAAAACCAGAAAAGATGCTATTGCAAGATGTATTGAAGCAATTGATGATTATGAGATTTCAGGTGTAAAAACTACACTTGATTTTGGAAAGTTTGTACTCAAGCATCCTGCTTTTGTTTCAGGAGATTTTGACACCAATTTCGTTAAAGACTATTTTAGTGATCCATCGGTAATAAAAAATGCAATGGAAGAGGAACATTGGGCTTTAAATCAGGCTATTGATCAGATATGGAGTGATATTAAGGCTTTCAAAGAAAAGGAATTTGCTTCAAGGGAAATTAGTAGCTCTTGGAAAAATAAATTACAATCTTAAAATAAAAAAGCGGGCAACTTACAAAATTAAATTACTTTTACGCAGCAAATTTTGAACTATGAATTTACATGAATATCAAGGAAAGGAAATTTTAAAAAGTTACGGTGTAGCTGTACAAGAAGGAATTGTCGTTGAAAAAATTGAAGATGCTGTTAATGCAGCAAAAGAGCTAACAGCAAAAACGGGTACAAGTTGGTATGTAGTTAAAGCACAAATCCATGCTGGTGGCCGCGGAAAAGGAACTGTTGAAGAAACTGGTTCTCATGGTGTTGTTATTGCTAAAGGAATTGACCAAGTAGAAGAGAAAGTTCGTGGAATTTTAGGTGGACATTTAACCACGCTTCAAACTAACGGTAAAGGAAAATTAGTAAATAAGGTATTGATCGCTCAAGATGTTTATTATCCTGGTGAATCTGAAACCCAAGAATTTTATATGTCCGTTCTTTTGGATAGAGAGAAAGGAAGAAATGTGATTGTTTATTCTACAGAGGGTGGAATGGATATAGAACATGTTGCGGAACATACTCCTGAGAAATTACATAGAGAATTTATCGATCCTCGTGTTGGACTTCAAGGTTTTCAAGCTAGAAAAATAGCTTTTAACCTAGGATTGTCAGGTGAAGCTTTTAAAGGAATGATCAAATTTGTTTCTTCTTTATACAAAGCTTACGAGGGAATTGATGCTGCAATGTTTGAAATTAATCCTTTATTCAAAACATCAGATAATAAAATTATTGCCGTAGATGCTAAAGTTACTTTAGATGGAAATGGTTTATTCCGTCATCCTGATTATGCTGCAATGCGCGATAAAACAGAGGAAGATCCAACGGAAGTTGAAGCTGATGAAGCGGGATTGAATTTTGTGAAATTAGATGGAAATGTGGGTTGTATGGTAAACGGTGCCGGTTTGGCAATGGCTACCATGGATATCATTAAGTTGTCTGGTGGGAATCCAGCGAATTTCTTAGATGTTGGAGGTACAGCTAACGCAGAACGCGTTGAAAAAGCATTCCATATCATACTTAAAGATCCAAATGTAAAGGCAATTTTGATTAATATCTTTGGTGGAATAGTGCGTTGTGATCGCGTTGCTCAAGGTATCGTAGATGCCTATAAAAATATTGGTGAAATACCAGTTCCGATTATAGTTCGCTTACAAGGAACCAATGCTATTGAAGCTAAAAAGATTATCGATGATTCTGGATTGAATGTGCATTCAGCAGTTCAATTACAAGAAGCTGCAGATTTAGTGAAAGAAGTATTAAGTTAATTCAATACGATTTGTGAACCTCCATTCGTGGAGGTTTTTTTTTGCCTTTTTTTTACAGAAGTTGTATTAATGCTGTTCCGCATTTAAAATGACCTTTTGGACATTCTTGATGCCCATGCAGGCCGCAAGGGCGACAAGCAAGATCTTTAACTTCTAGAATTTTAGCGTCATCAGATAAAGGTCCAAATCCAAAATCACTTACGGTTGAACAGAAAAACGCTGTAACAGGAGTATTCATCGCTGAGGCAATGTGCAGTGGACCTGAATCATTTACGAAGGCTCTTGTTGCTCCTTTCATTAAGGCCGCGGATTGCATGATACTTAATTTTCCCGCTAAATTTACAGCATTGACCGTAGATGTTTCGATTATTTTGTCCAATAAGTTCTTATCGTCTGGACCACCAATTAAGTAGATGGAAGCACCGCTTTCATTGAGTTGTTTCATTAATTGAACCCATACCACTTCGGGAGCTTGCTTGGTAAACCATACTGAGGCAGGCGCTAAACAATAATAGGCTTGTTTTAGAAATTCTTCAACTGATTTTAAGTCTGAATCTTTTGGGTACAATGCCGGTCTTCTGACCGTTGGAATTAACAAATCACTAATAAGGTTTAAATTGCGATCTACTTCATGAAGTCCCTGATCCATTTGATGCGGATAGGCTTTGGAGTATAAAAATGAAAATGGATTTTTTTGGAAGCCAATTTTTCGCTTTGCTCCAGATAAAACAGTGAGGAGTCCACTACTAGCAAATCGATGTAAATTGATGACAAGATCGTATTGATTTTTTCTAAATAGTTGGATTAATCTCAGTATTTCGCTTCTCTTTTTTTTCTTATCAAAGGTAAATACCTCCCTTAAATCGGGGTGATTATTGAGTAATTCTTCATTCCCCTTTTTGACCAAGAAATCAATTTCGGCTTGAGGAAACTTAAGTTTTAAGTTGGCAATTATTGGCGTTGCTAAAATTACATCACCTAAAAAAGCAGTTTGAATGATAAGGACTTTTTTCATTTATCGAATTAAACTTACAAATCCTCTTTTAATAATCTCTTTTCCTGTGGCGTCATGAACCTCTACAATGTAGACAAAGTTGTCATTGCTTGCTTCATTTCCGTTGCTCAATTTTCCATCCCAACCTATGCTTGGATTATTTGTTTCAAATACAACATTGTCCCAACGGTCAATTATAGTTAGAAGGTAATCTTTAGGGTCAATATTGGTGAGCACAGGAAGAAATATAGCATTGATTCCATCAGGATAAAAAGCATTTGGAATATAAATGATTGGGGCATAGCTCAAACAAAATATATTCGACTTACTGACTTCATAAAATCCATAGGAATTTAATACTTCGTGGGCGGTTACATAGTAACAGATTTCACCTGGATATTGACTAGAGTTAACAGTGTCGAGCGTGCTTCTTTGTCCAGAATTACTCGTTCCAATGGCTTGACTAATTCCTGTATTTTTGTTCAATCTAAAGATTTCGTAATATTCAACAGTTCCATCAAATCCTTCGTATGGAGTCCAGTTGAGATAGTTTATTTGTGTCATCTCATCTGCAATTCCCGTTAAATACATCGTAGTAACTAGGTTCGAATAACCACCTGCATTAGTGCAACTATCCACATATTGACTTCTGTAGGTAGATGGTTTTATTTCCGCATCGGCATTAATATCTGTAAATTGCGCTGTATTTCCAATCACGGTACTTTGTCCAATTACTTCAAAATTTCCAACTGAATTTAATTTTTCAAAAATAACTTCTTTTACCCCAACTGTCCCGTCAATGTATACGCTTAAATCGACAGAATTCCCTTGAACAGTAGCCAACTTTAAATAGTGATAGGCTGGTTGTTGTGGCAATGGAATATCAACAACAAATGGATTTGATAGGGAGCTTTGTCCATTGCTTAAATTGGCTTGCACATATATTTGATATTGCTGTCCCCCTGTTAATGGTATAGTTGCTTGGTTGTTGTCACTACTTCCCAGATAAATTAAGGCACCATTTTCAAAACTATAAAGGTTATAGTTGACAATACTTTGTCCTCCGTAGGCATTCCAATTTAAATTAACGGATTGTCCGCACATATCTGCACTTCCCGTACAAAAAACAGTAGTGTTAATAGCTCCTTTTGCTGAGGTTTGAAATGTAATTGGGACTGCATTGGTATAACAAGAGTCAAAAGCAGCAACGGAATAGGATAGAGGTCCTTGTGAATAATCAGGATGGTAGCTGTAACTTGTATTTGAAATTCCCCAAACGGTATCCAACTCAAATAAAATTCCATTTTGATCAAAAGTATAGATCACATAACCATAGGTGTCTTCCTGTTGGTTTTGATTCCAAGTTAGGACTAGATTGTTATTGTTATTCGGATCAAATCCGACACTTTGGATTATTGGAATATTCGGTGTCATCATGTCCTCAAAATCATCATGAGGAATATTACTTGTAAAATTACAAGGTGCATTAGGCAATACGATTTGATATCCTAGATTCGCTTGACAAATATCTATGGTGTCTTTGTATTGTGTTGTATTGTAATCGACACTGTCTATCAATTGAAAGACTCCAGCTGGATATTCTCTGTAGATATAATAATAAGCATTAAAGCTATTGAGGGGTGGGTTAATTGCTTGATTCCATTGTAATACAGCGGTTCCATTATTGGGATTAATCAAATTCAAATGGATAGCCGAAATGGTATCACTATATTTCGTGATGGTTCCGTTACATCCAGATACTACACCTAGATAATAAGCTTGTGGTGTACTTCCGCCGTTCAGCAAAAATTGTGTCGTATTGATGTCTGTGATCGTTGCAAGTAAACCGCCCTGTACAGAATAAATTTGATAGGAAACAAAGCTATTGACCGGATCGCTACTCGCCGTCCAAGAGATATTTACATTTCCATTTGCATCTCCTTGAATACAATCAATGGATGGAGCGGGAATGATTCCAGGATTGCGAACATTAATTTGTAGAGTAGCATAGCTTACTTTAGGAACTTGACAATAATTATCTTGTGCCCTGAAAACAAATATATATGGGATCATTTCTGCAGCTTCTCCAAAGGCGTTGATTAAATGATTGCAATGGGTTTGCCATGTAAAATCAACGGAGGCGCTTGAGGTTCCTGTAATGGGTAATCCTGTATTTAAAAAAGCACATGGTGTAATAGTGCAACCTGTATTTTGATTGTAATTGGTTCCGAACATTGGACCGGAGGCTGTGATACTTACATTTTGATTGCTTCCATCTTGTAATAAATCTAAGTCATTTGCAATCAGATTTAAATTGACCAGATCACCTGCATTGACCGTCGTAATAAAAGAACCACTACTAAATGGAGCACTGAAAATCGGTGCGTTATTAGCGGAAGTACAGGCTGTAATGACCAATTGCATTTCTCTTTCCACTTCAGAAATAAGGATGCCTTGACGATATGATTTCACACTTACTTTAACAGCAAAATTTCCAATGGTAGAGGAGTTGAAGGTGATTTCCCCATTCTGATGATTGATTTGAGCAGGAATATTAGCGGCATTCATCGAAGCGTTAGGAGTTGGCGATAAGGCACTAAATCCAGGTTCAAAAGGAACAGGTATTGGATTTAATGGTGGATTGTAGCTACCCGTTGGGAAATTATTATAGGGAATTCCAAAATCAATATACAAAGAATCCAAATCTGGATCAATAGCATTCATATTATAACGATAATTGGAACCTGCGCAACTCACAAAATATGGTGCTTGCATAAATACAGGTGAATTATCTACGCAAGTACTGTTTTGGTTCAGAGCAAACATCTTTGCCGCTAGTGTAATTCCATAACTTGCAGGAGAGGTGATATTGGTAAGTGAATTGCTGCGCGAGAAATTTTCATAAGTAAATATCCAACCTTGACTTGGAGGTGTTCCGCTGAGCGTTATAGGATTACTCCTATAGGTAATGCGCTCTATCGCCCCTATGCCATTTCCACCTGAGGTACCACTTCCACAATCTAATGGCTGAGGTCCTCCGCTCACTGCAGTGCAGCTTGGCGAAATATCTTCGCGAGAAATATATGCTAAATTTAAGGTGGTTAGTGAAGGATGATTCCATACTCTGAGTGCTTCTGATGCTGTGTTAATTTCAGCTCCGTTGCAATCTCGGTAAAAAATTAATTCGAAGATATAAGAATTATTTCCAGAACATTTCCATGTGATTTCTCCCCCCATAACATGAGATGCATTCGCAATAGGCACGAAAAAAAACAGGGTAAGTAAAAATAAATATTTCTTCATGAAAATAACATTCCGAAGTTGTAACGGCATTTTAGTCAATAAGTTGCTGTCCAGCAGTAATTACAAGCATTTCTTCCCAAACTAAATATTTTTTTGCTAAGGATTGAATTTCAACTGCTGTAATAAGTTTCAACTTTTTAAGGGCCTCATTGTAAAATGAATAATCTAAACCATGCATTTCAACTCCTAGAAACAAATCCATCATGGCAAAAGGTCCGTCTGCAGATTTTAAGGCTTGTCCCAATAAGTAGTTGCGCACCAGCTCCAATTCTTCTTTGTCTACCAGTTGCTCTTTCATATGAGTCATTTCAAATTGGATTTCTTTTAAGGTTGCAGCAGCAACTTCAGCGCCTACTTCTGTTCCAATAATAAAATATCCATTGTCCTTCATTTCAGCCAGCGCACTTCCAATACCATAAGTATATCCTTTGTCCTCTCGAATGTTTTTCATTAATCTACTTCCAAAATAATCTCCAAAAATGGTATTCATGATCACAAATCCATGATAATCTTCATGCTTTCTATCAAACATTATTCTACCTATTCTTATTCCTGTTTGAACAGTGGCGGTTTTTTCGATATGATAATTTCCTTTTTGCTGTTTGAAAATAGGGGTGTCATTTGTTACTTCTTTCCCTGCCCACGGTTCAAGCAATTGCTCTATTTCTATAAGTTGTTTCTCTTGGAGTCGTCCAACTAAGGTTGCTTTTAATAATCCATTTCGATAATTAGAATTAAAAAAATCAATTATTTCAGCACGCGTTACCGTTTCATAGTCTTCTATTTCAGTGACCTTAGCATAGTTAGTTCCTTCAAATAATCTTTTTTGAAAATCGCGCTGACATAAAAAGTTCACTTTTTCATAACTAACTCTTAATCGTTGTTTTTTATCAGCAATTTGTTCTTCAATTTCAGCTTCCGGAAAACTTGCATTATGCATAGCATCCATTACTATTGTTAGAAGGGGAATGATTTGATCGTTCAAAGCATAAACAGATACTACGGTATGTTCCTGGCTTAAGTTGATGTCAAAAAAACCACCCAAATCATCTATATTATTGTGGATATCGGTGGCACTTTCCTTGCTAGTTCCTGCTAACAATAATCCTGAACAAAGAGAAGCAAGTACAGGTCGGTCAATGATGGTTCCTGCTTTAAAAAATAATTCTATTCGTGCTGCTTCACTTCCTTGATTTTCAATGGAATAAAATGGTGCGATATTTCCAATAAGAACTTTTCTAGGTTCAATGAAATTAATGGTATCAATCTCTTTTAAACGAGGGGCTTCAATTCTATTCATGAGATTGTGTTGCTTTAATTTGGAGTAAAGAACAATTTTCTTTTACAAATAATTGTTTCGATAATTCTTGTAAATGTTCCACTTCAATGGCATTATATATTTCGTGTTCCTCATTGATGCCATTGGCATCACCAAGCAGTTCATAATACGCTAAATTCATGGTTCTATTGAGTAATCCTTGTTCTTGAAATTCTCGCGAAGTTCTAATTTTAAGTTTTAATCTTTTTAATTCTTGTGCTGTAATGGGATTCAATTGAAATTCATTTAAAACCTCCCAAAGTGCGCTGTCTAGTTCATCCATTGATTTCCCGTTCATCATCTTACCGGAAATAATAAAAAGACCTTGATCTAAAGATCCTAAAATATAGGCGTTTATGTCTGTTACCAACTGCAATTCTTTCTTTAATTTCAGGTACAAGACACTTGATTTTTCTTTTCCTAATTCATCAGAAAGCATATCGGCAATATAATATTCTTCAGATTTTCGCTCTCCCATTTTGAAGGCATAATAAAAAGCATCTGCAGGAACATCTCTTTCATATATAGCTTTTCTAAATTCTGTTTGCTTTGGTTCTTGAGGTAAAATCCTTGCTGGTTTTATTCCACCGGGTATATTTCCATACCAATGTTCCACTAGTTGTTTGATATATTCAAATTCAAAATTCCCTGAAATACATAGAATGGCATTGGCAGGATTGTAGTGTTTTTGAAAAAATGCTTTGACATCATCGAGTTGCACCTCTTCAATATGTTGCAATGATTTACCGATAGTGGCCCATTTATAGGGATGTTTCAAATAAGCAAGTGGACGCAGCAGCAGCCAATCGTCTCCATAGGGCTGATTTAAATAGCGCTGCTTGAATTCTTCAATAACCACACTTCTTTGTACTTCAAGACTTTTTGGAGAAAAAGCGAGGGATAACATCCGATCACTTTCAAGCCATAAAGCTGTTTCAATATTTTGGGCTGGCAATACATTATAATAATTCGTAATGTCATTGCTTGTAAAGGCATTGCTTTCCCCTCCAGCGTTTTGAAGTGGAGCATCGTAGGAAGGAATATTCACCGATCCTCCAAACATTAAATGCTCAAATAAATGTGCAAATCCAGTTTTGTCTTCTTGCTCATCTCTTGCACCAACATCATATAAGGTATTTACTACTGCCATTGGAGTAGAGGTGTCTTTATGGAATATTACTTTGAGTCCGTTTTTCAACTCAAATCGTTCAAATTGTATCATATTAAAATTGAAATTTTGCAGTATTTTGCGCTGCTTTGGCCGCATTAAATTCATTCATTATTTGCATCACTATTTCACTTGCAGGAATTATAGAATCAAGTATTCCAGCAATTTGACCAATTTCTAGTTCGCCATCAATTAGATTTCCTTCAAACATACCTTTTTTTGCACGACCACGACCTAAAAGTTCTAATAATTGTTCCTTATCAGCACCTTTACTGCAGGCTTCGTCAATCAAGTCATAAAAAGGGTTTTTTATCAAACGAACGGGGGTAAGTTCTTTCAAGGTAAGTATAGTATCTCCTTCATTGGTATCGATAACTTTTTCCTTAAAAGCAAGGTGTGCACTTGATTCATTTGATGCAACAAATCGAGTCCCCATCTGAACAGCATCAGCCCCCAAATGAAGTGCTGCTACCATAGCGCTACCAGTAGCAATTCCTCCTGCAGCTATTAATGGAATTTTTATTTTAGAGGCCACCATTGGAATCAGACACATCGTTGTAGTTTCGTCTCTTCCATTGTGTCCACCCGCTTCAAATCCTTCTGCAACAATTGCATCTACTCCTGCTTGTTCTGCTTTAAGTGCAAATTTTACACTTGAAACGACATGAACAACTGTTATTCCATGAGATTTGAGCAAGCTGGTATAGGTATTTGGATTTCCAGCAGAGGTAAAAACAATGGGGACTTTATATTTAATTATAGTTTGAATATGCTCCTCTATTGAAGGGTATAGCATAGGCAAGTTAACAGCGAAAGGAAGTGAAGTTGCTGCTTGACATTTTTGAATTTGTTCTTCAAGTATTTCAGGGTACATAGATCCTGAACCAATGATGCCTAATCCGCCAGCATTAGATACGGCAGCGGCCAATTCCCAACCAGAACACCAGATCATTCCTGCTTGAATAATCGGGTATTGAATATTAAATAACGCACAAATTCGATTTCTTTCCATTATCGCTTTCTTATGGTTACGAAATTACGGAATTACTCGTTTTGTTCTCTTACAAATGGATAGCTTTTGTGATTTATTTGCTTTTGGTTTGAACCTAAAAAGAAAAAGGGAAATATGGTGCTATTTTTTTCCTTAATTTAGGAGCAAAATTAGACTTATGAAGCATTTGCTTATAGCTTGCTTATTTAGTTTTATGGCAAATTTTTATTTCGCGCAACAGGCAGTTGAAGCGGGGACGGCTCAAGTTGCTCATGCCGGAGCTTTCTTTGAAAATAAAGGGCAATGGCCTCAAGGCGTATTGTTCAGAACACAAATTCAAGGAGGGAATCTTTGGTTGCAAGAAGGCAAATTGGTGTATCACCTTCAAGATTTTTCAGATTTGCACAAAGCGCATTTTAATGGTGTCAGTTCAGAAACTCCAAAAATCAGAGAAGAAGTAGTTCATGTAAATTTTATTGGCTCTAATAAAAAATGCGCTATCGATAAAATTGGAAAAAGTGCTTACTATTATAACTATATCTTAGGATCAGATTCAACTAAATGGGCGCATGATGTTCATGGTTACGAAAGTGTGGTTTTAAATTCCATCTACCCGGGAATTGACTTGCGTATGCAGACCTCTCTTTCACAAACAAAATATGAATTTGAATTGGAAGCAGGAGCTGACCCGAATAAGATTATAATTTCCTATGCAGGTCAAAATCATATGCAAATCGATAGGAAGGGAAATCTCATTTTGAAGACCGAATTAGGAAACATTATTGAGCAAAAACCGATCGCTTATCAAATGGTTGGGGGTAAAAAAAATCTAATCGCTTGTGCTTATCAACTACAAGATAGTATCGTAACTTTTAAATTAGGACATTATAATTCTTCCCTTCCACTGGTAATTGATCCGGTGCTTGTTTTTGCTACTTACGATGGAGCTATTTCAGATAATTTTGGAATGACGGCTACTTATACGCAAGACGGTAGCGCTTTTTCTGCAGGAACTGTTTTTGGAAATAATTATCCTTTACCAGATTTAGCCACTTATAACATCGCATCTAATTTTACAGCTGTTTCTGGTAATTATGGAATAACAGATGTATTTATTTCTAAATATTCCTCCAACGGAACCGCCATGCTTTGGAGTACTTTTTTAGGAGGAGGAGATGCCTTTGCAGGAACAGAAACAGCGCACAGTCTTATTTGCGACTCCAGTGATAACTTGTATATTTTCGGAGCTACTTCCTCAGTAAATTTCCCTACAACTGCAGGCGCATTTCAGCCCAATCATGCAGGAGGGAATGCAGGAGCGAATTTTTTATACAATGGGGTGTATTTTTCTAATCAAGGTTCTGATATCTATGTTTCAAAACTCAGTGCCAATGGGCATAATTTACTAGCATCTACCTATGTTGGTGGAGCCTCAAATGATGGGGTGAACTATAAAATCACTTCTCTTCCTTATAATTCACCAGCACTTTACGATTCTTTGACGACCAATTATGGTGATCAATTTAGAGGTGAAATCATGTTAGATGAAAACAATAATGTATTGATAGGATCTTGTTCAAGATCTGCTAATTTTCCTACGGTTGGTGCTTTTCAAGCCAATAATGCAGGTGGACAAGACGCTGTAGTTTTTAAATTAAATACCAATTTCACCAACCTCATTTTCTCTTCCTATTATGGTGGAAGTTTGAATGATGCCTGCTATTCCATAAAGATAGATACCTTAAATCAAATGTTCTTTACCGGAGGTACTTCTTCCAATAATTTGCCGGGTACCACTAATGGTTTGAATCCTACCTATCAAGGGGGTAAAGCAGATGGGTTTATAACAAAAATCAACGCTTTAGGGAATACGATTTTAAATGCAAGTTATATCGGAAAGACTAATTATGATCAGTCTTTCTTTGTGGAAATAGATAGAAATAATAATATTTTCCTTCTCGGGCAATCTTTGGGAGGTGTTTTTCCAGTTTTTAATGCGACTTATAGCAATCCCAATAGCAGTCAATTTATTATAAAATTAAATAATGCTTTAACGACTAATTTAGCTTCAACAGTAATTGGAAATGGATCAACAGGCATTAATATTTCTCCTTCTGCTTTCTTAGTAGATATTTGTGGTAATATTTATGTATCTGGTTGGGGAGCCAATATTCTTCAAAGTGTTCCTTTGGGAGGCATGCCGATAACATCTAATGCTTTTCAATCCACCACCACTGGATTTGATTTCTATTTAATGGTGCTGGAAAGAGACTTTTTGGGCTTGTTATATGCGACCTATATTGGTGGACCTGTAGCACACGAACATGTAGATGGCGGAACATCTAGGTTTGATAAAAATGGTGTGGTCTATCAGTCTGTTTGTGGTGGCTGTGGAGCCAATAGTGATTTCCCTACGAGTCCGGGAGCATGGTCAGCAACCAATAACAGTTCGAATTGTAATAATCTAATATTTAAATTTGATTTTCAACTCATTCCGAATGCTCAATTCTCTACCAATTCAACCATTGGCTGTGAGGATTTTCAGGTGACTTTCCAAAATTTCTCATCGCTTTCTGATGAATATCTATGGGATTTTGGAAACAATAATACTACTTCAACTATTTTTAATCCCACCGTCTTATACACCGAACCTGGGCAGTATGATGTTTATTTATATGTTACCGATAGTGTTTGTTTGCTTACCGATACAGCTTATATTTCTATAACAGTATTGGATTCAATCACTTTTAATTTATTGGATACGATCAATTTATGTTCATCAGTTCCTTACACTTTAAATGTCTCGCCAAATGGAACAAACTACACCTACATTTGGTCATTAAATTCTAATTTTTCTGTTCCACTCAATGCTCCTCAAAATTCATCCATTCTCGTTTCTCAAGCTGGAATGTATTATGTCAGTGTGAGCAACGGTGTTTGTTCTAGAATTGATAGTGTTTTTGTCGCTTTTGACATTCCTATCACTGCCGATTTTAGTCCTGATGTTGCTTCAGGTTGTACCCCATTACAAGTTCAATTCGATAATTCATCAAGTGTAACGACCGATTTTTATTGGGATTTTGGAAATGGAATAATAGACTCAGTTAATTACAACCCATTAATTACATACAATTCTCCAGGGCAATATCAAGTGCAGCTTATTATTAGCGATAGTGTTTGTAATGGATCAGATACTGCCTATTACACCATCAATGTTGCTCCGTCAATTGCTGTTGTTCTTGATGATATTATTTATTTGTGTAACAACACAGCGATAACGATTAGTCCTTTAGTTTCAGGCTTAGCAACTTCCTTTATTTGGTCTACCAATGCCCAGTTTTCAGATACCCTAAATGCAAGTATTCTCGATACTTCCTTATTGTTAATTAATCCACAGACTATAAGCTATTATTTTCAAGCAAATAATGGTACTTGTTCGGTAATTGATAGTGTGGAAGTTCAAATATTTAGTGATCAATTGACTATGGTGGCACCAGCTGCTATCTGTTTGGGTGAAACAGGAAATGTTTCGGTTTCCAATAGTTCAAGTGAAACTTTTACTTATTCTTGGTCTCCGCTAAATTGCATCTTGAATCCTAACAATGGACCGACTGTTAATGTACAACCAACCTTCTCGCAGTATATATATGTTGAAGCAACTTCTGCCAATAATTGTGTTGTCAATGATAGTATTTTCATTCAAGTATCTTATTTAGATTCTAGTTTGGTTATTGCAAGTGCTCAACCTAATTTAGTTCTTCCTGGTGCACAAGTTTCTTTACTGGGAGCGCCATCCGGAATGAATAGTTATTCATGGTCGCCAAGTATTGGTCTTGTTAATCCTTCACTTCAAAATACCAACGCAACAGTTGAGACGACTACCATTTTTACTTTAACAGTTTCGAACGGTGTTTGTACCCGAAGTGATACAACGCTTGTTCGTGTTTATGAGATTATTTGTGATGCCCCTTATATCTATGTTCCCAATGCTTTCTCACCCAATGGAGATGGAAATAATGATATTTTATATGTTAGAGGATTATGGGTTGAAAAAATAATATTTAGAATTTTTGATCGATGGGGAGAACTGGTTTTTGAGTCTAATAATATTGCAAATGGTTGGGATGGGATGTTTAAGGATAAAAAATTACCGCCAGATGTTTACGATTATTATTTAGATATCACGTGTGTTGGTGGACAACAAACCATCACAAAAGGAAATGTAACATTAATGAAATAAGAAAAATGAAAAAAATTATAAGCTCAAAGTCAGAAGCGTTTTTAACTAAATATTTAAATAATGCAAGTCCAACCGGATTTGAATCGGAGGGACAAAAATTATGGTTGTCCTACATTCAACCTTATGTTGATGAGTATTTTGTAGATAATTATGGATCAGTAGCAGGAGTGATCAATCCCGGAATGGATTATAAAGTTGTAATTGAAGCACATGCCGATGAAATTTCTTGGTTTGTTCATTATATTACTAAGGATGGATTTATCTATTTAAGACGAAATGGTGGGTCCGATCATATGATTGCTCCTTCAAAAAGAGTAAAAATTCATACTGATAAAGGAACTGTTCAAGCAGTATTTGGTTGGCCTGCAATCCACATGAGACATGCCAAGGAAGAAACGCCAAGCATGAAAAATATTTTCTTAGATTGTGGTTGTGCCAGTAAAGCAGAAGTTGAGGCCTTGGGAGTTCATGTTGGATGTGTTGCTACTTTTGAAGATGAATTTATTATTTTGAATAAAAACAAATATGTTGGTCGCGCTTTGGATAATAGAATCGGAGGATTTATGATTGCTGAGGTTGCCCGCTTATTAAAAGAGACCAAGACTAAATTACCTTTTAGCTTGTATATTGTTAATGCAGTTCAGGAAGAAATTGGCTTGCGTGGAGCTGAGATGATAGCACATAAGATCAAACCAGATTTGGCTTTGATTACAGATGTTTGTCATGATACCGCTACTCCAATGGTGGATAAAATTGAAAATGGAGACCAACAATCAGGATTAGGTCCTGTATTGACTTATGGTCCTGCTGTTCAAAATAATTTCTTGAAACAAATTATTAAAGCCGCAACGGACAACAAAATTCCTTTTCAGCGTGCTGCGGTTTCAAGATCGACAGGTACAGACACTGATGCCTTTGCTTATTCCAACGAAGGGGTGCCAAGCGCACTGATATCTTTGCCTTTACGCTATATGCATACCACAGTAGAGATGGTTCAAAAGGAGGATGTGGAACATTGTATCAAGTTGATTTTTGAGACCCTTAAAACGGTTAAAAAAGGTCAAGATTTTAGGTATTTAAAATAGTATTTCATTTTTCTTAGGTGCTTGATGAAATATGTTAACATAGATTTAACTCCTTTTTTCATTACAATGCCTTTAGAAACAAATAGTTTAGACTAACTTTGCCAAAAAATAAAGATTATAATATGCGTTTATTGCTTTTGTCAGTTGTTGCATTATTGGGTTTTTTAAATCCGGTTTTCTCGCAATCGCTTATTATAAACGAAGTTTCTCAAGGGCCAACCGGTGTTAAGGAATATGTAGAATTATTGGTAATTCCAAGTTTGAATCCTGTCCCATGTACTCCCGCTACACTAGATTTACGAAATTGGATTTTGGACGATAACAATGGTTATTTTTCCAATGGCCCAAGTTCTGGTGAGGGTATTGCCTCTGGATGTCTTCGATTTGCCAATTCCACTTTTTGGTCCGCTATCCCTGTTGGGACATTAATTGTAGTTTATAATGATGCAGATGTTAATGCTGCAATTCCTCCACAGGATTTAAGTACAACAGACAACAATTGTCGTTTAGTGATTCCAGTTTCTTCTACATTATTTGATAAAAATCTTTCAACCCCATCTGTGAGTGTTCAAACCATACCAACAACAGGTTATTCCCCTGGAGGAATTTGGAGTGCAGTAGGAATGGCCAATACGGATGATTCTTTTGCGATTTATAGTGCAAGTAATTATAATGTTCCCGTTCATGGTGTGAGCTGGGGAAATAATACCAGTAATAATATTATTTATTTTGCCGGAGCAGCTACCAACTTAGTGTTTAGCTTCACGAATAATGGTTCTAATAATCCTTATTTACAATCGAATTGGTCAAGTGCTACTACTACAGCTGCAAATGGACAAACACCTGGTGCTGGAAATAATACGGATAATCAAGGATATATTTCATTCATCAATAATAATTGTTCTCCTTACCAGCCAATTCTACCTTACCTAAGCAATCAAATTGGTGCCAATTGTATTTGTAATGGAACTGCAACTTCAAATGCTGTTGGTGGATCAGCTTATACTTATGTTTGGATGGACAATAATCAAATGCCTTTGGGTCAAACTTCGGCAACAGCAAGTAATCTTTGTCCAGGAATTTATTATTGTCAAGTTACTTCTGCTAACGGATGTTCTGCAATTGATAGTGTTGAGGTGATGGATGTTACGGTGCAAGTGATGCCAACTTTTAATAGTTATGGACCTTATTGCCTAAACACTCCTGGAATAACTTTGCCAACGACTTCCAATAATGGGATAACTGGAACTTGGTTGCCTGCGCAAATTCAGACGACTAGTTTAGGAACAGCCACTTATATTTTTACACCAACACCGGGACAATGTGCCAATTCAGTTGCTTTGTCTGTGACGACTTCAACTTTAGTACCTACCACTTTTAATCTTGTTGACACCTATTGTGTCGGAACTCAAGCTGCAGCGCTTCCTTCTAGTTCCTTAAATGGTATTTCAGGTACTTGGAGTCCTGCTGTGATAAATACTTCAGCTGTTGGGACACAAATTCTAACCTTCACTCCAGTCAATACATCTTGCGGCGCACCTTCAACTTGGTATGTGGATATTGTAAGTAATATAACACCAACATTTGATCCAATTGGTTTGCTTTGTGTTGGCTCACCAGCACCAAATTTACCTTTGAATTCGAATAATGCCATGAGTGGTGTTTGGTCTCCAACACAAATTAATACAAGCTTCAGTAATTCTCAAGATTTTATTTTCACTCCTGATCCAGGTCAGTGCGGTGTTCCAATTCAAATTACGGTAGATGTAAATGATAGTATTACACCTTCCTTTTGGATCTTTGGCACCTATTGTATTAATGAGGTTCCTATGTCACTTCCCAATCAATCCATGAATAATATTTCAGGGACTTGGTTTCCACCTGTAATTAATACTGCAGTTCAAGGCATAAGTTATTACACTTTTAATTCAATAGGTGGCGCTTGCGAAACAGATTTAACGGTTAATGTTGTCATTACAGATTCAATTGTACCCACCTTTCCGAATTTTGGTCCTTATTGTTTAGGCGCTGCTGTACCGAATTTGCCATTGAATTCAAATGATGGAATTTCAGGAACTTGGAGTCCAAGTCAACTTAGCAGCGCAGTTGCAGGTAATTTTACATATATTTTCACTCCTGTTCAATCTGCCTGCACTTCCACTGCGACCTTATATGTTTCGGTGCAGCAATTGACTGTTGGTGCAGGAAATGACACCACTGTTTGTGCGGGAACTAGTTTGACTTTTGCCGGAACAGGGGCTAATTCATATGTATGGACCAATGGTATCCAGGATAATGTTCCTTTTCAGGCCAATACTACAAGCAATTATACCGTAACTGGAACAACGAATAATTGCACAGCAACTGATCAAGTACTGGTAACTGTAATTCCAATGCCAACAGCACAATTTACAGGAGTGGTCACCAATTACAATGTTTTGCTTTCGAATTCTAGTTTGAATGGAACTCAATACTCTTGGTATTTCGGTGATGGTGGCTCTACTAGCAGTATGATTTTAGGAGATCAAAGTTATACTTATCAGCAAGGTGGGGTATATGAAATCATGTTGGTAACCAGCAATAGTTTTTGTATTGATACGGCCTATTTTACAGTCACTGTAATGCCTGAAATTCCATTTGATGTTACTTATCCAAATGTTTTCACACCCAATGACGATAGCAATAACGATTCTTATTCCTTAGATTTTGAAGGAATGGCAGATTTTGAAGCTATAATATTAAATCGTTGGGGAGAATTAATGACGACTCTTACACCTTTAAATCCATCATGGGACGGAAAATTTAATCAAAAAGAATGTGCGGAAGGAGTTTATTTTATGAAATTTACAGCCTTAGGAATGAATGGATTGTCCTATGATGGGCAGCAATTCTTGCACCTCATTCGCTAGGCCAAAACGATTACATTATCAGAGATTTCAATCGTATCTCCTTTGATGATTTTTGCTCTTCTTCTCGTTTCTACTTCACCATTTCTAAACACCATCTCTGCATCAATAATATGCTTTGCATGTCCACCGGTTTCAGCTATACCCACCGCTTTTAGCAGTGCCATTAGTTCGATGTATTCTCCTTCAATTATAAATGTTTCTTTCATGTTTTCTTTGTGAATTCTGTAAATAATTGCTCAGCAGCAAGCAAGGGAGTTAAGGTGCCTAATTTGACCAAAGTCTCATATTTCCTTAAAGATTCCCTCCAATTTTCAGCTCCTAAAAATTGTTGTTCTATCAAAAAATGCAAATTCTCTTTAAAGAAATCAACATCTTGTCGAGATCTATTTTCGTTATACCAACCTTTTGTTTTTATATGGTTGAAATATTGTTCCATTTGTGAATAAACACCAGGAATTCCATTACCTTCTATACTGCTACAAGTGGACACCGGTACTAACCAAAGATTTTCTTTAGCAGGAAAAAGGTGTTGTGCATTTTGATATTCTCGTTTGGCTTGAAGCGCTTTCTTTTCATTATCACCATCTGCTTTGGTAATTAAAATTGCATCTGCCATTTCCATAATACCTCTTTTAATTCCTTGAAGTTCATCTCCAGCGCCTGCCAGCATGAGTAATAAAAAGAAGTCGACCATGGAATGAACCACTGTTTCAGATTGTCCAACACCAACAGTTTCAACAAAAATAACATCATACCCAGCGGCTTCACATAAAAGAATTGATTCTCTAGTACTTTTTGCAACGCCTCCTAAAGTTTCATTGGTGGCACTTGGACGAATGAATACATTTTCTTGAGCGGCCAGCCAATTCATCCTTGTTTTATCTCCTAAAATACTTCCTCCACCGACATTTGATGATGGATCGATAGCGAGTACGGCAAGTTTATGACCTTTTTCGATAATAATTTTACCTAAGGCTTCAATGAAAGTACTTTTTCCAACGCCAGGAACTCCTGTGATTCCAATGCGCCAAGATTTACCTGTGTTTTCTTGTATGGCTTTTAAAAGTTTCTTTGATTCTTCTCTTGCTGCTGGAGTATTTGATTCAATTAAGGTCAAGGCTGAGGCTAATGCACCGCGTTTTCCTGCAAGTAAATCAGGCAAAATAAAGGAGCAAGACAGATGCTCTAAGCGCTCCTTGCGGCTGTCCATCCATTCCTTAATTTTATGTTCCTTATTCATTTACTAGATCTTCTAAAGCGTGTAAAGCGAGCTTAATATTTTCTCTAATTTGAACAATTCCTGCCTCCATCATATAACAGGGAGCTGTAATGATACGATTTTTTTTATCCACTAAAACTTCACCAATTGTTTTTTCTTCTGTTGTACAACCGATTTGTTCCATGCCATTTCTAAAGGATAAAATATCATAGGGTGATGGTTCCGCTGCACTTCCGATAGTCATGTTTAAAGATATACCACTGTTTTCAAATGCTTTCGCCAGTACGACTGGACTAACGCACAATGCAACAATTGGTTTACCTACATTAATTAGGTTAATTAAAAGCAATTTAACAATGGGTAAAATTGTACTGTTGTGTCCATCAAAGGCCCATGAGGTCAAGTTTTTTGCGCTCCCAAAGCCACCTGGTAGGAGCAAAGCATCAATATCTGCTGGTTGAATTGAATGAATGTCTTGGATTTCACCACGTGTAATGCGTGCTGCTTCAATAAGCATATTTCTTTTTTCAGACATCACACTACCATCAATGTGGTTGATGACATGAAATTGATCGGCATCAACTCCAATGCAAACTGCTTCATGTCCTAACTCTGCAATCGCAAGTAAACTCAGAACGGTTTCTTGTATTTCAGCCCCATCATAAACACCGCATCCTGAAAGTAATACGCCTATTTTCATATCTTAATTTTTACTTACTAATTTACGATAAATCGCTTCATATTTGGGTAAAATATTCACCAAAGAAAAATGTTTGGATCGTTCTAGAGCATTGATTTTAAATTGTTTTAAGGTTTCAGGTTCTAATAGGAAAAGGGTGTTTTTCACCATATCATCTATGTCACCAACATCAGAAAGAAATCCAGAATAACCGTGTTGGTTTACTTCAGATATCCCACCCGTATTCGAAGAAATCACAGGTACACTTTCTGCCATTGCTTCCAGTGCTGCAAGTCCAAAACTTTCCGTTTCTGAAGGCAATAAAAATACATCAGCAATTTGCAAAACATGAACTGTATCCCTTAATTTTCCTAGAAAAATAATGCGATCCGTTAAATTTAATTCACGGGCTAGTTTTTCACAATTATATCTTTCCGGACCATCACCAACGAGAATTAATTTGCTGTTAATTTTTGCATTTACTTTAGCGAAAACTTGAATCACATCTTCAACACGTTTTACTTTTCTGAAATTTGAAATATGACAAAGAATCACTTCGTTTTTGCTTGCATATTTTGATCTCATTTCCTCATTGACGCGCATTGCTTCCATGTTTGGAACGATGAAATTTGGAACAACTTCAATTTCTCTATTTACATTAAAATGTTCAAAGGTTGATTTTCTTAGACTTTCAGAAACTGCCGTAACAGCATCGGATTCGTTAATACAAAAGGTAATTACAGGTTCAAAAGAAGGGTCTTTTCCAACCAAAGTGATATCTGTCCCATGCAAGGTCGTAACAAATGGAATTTCAATGCCATGAGACCTTAGAATCATTTTTGCCATAAATGCTGCAGAAGCATGTGGAATCGCATAGTGGACATGAAGTACGTCTAATTTTTCATACCTGACAACATCAACAATTTTTGAGGTGAGTTCTGTTTCATAGGGCTGAAAATCGAATAGAGGATAATCAGACACTGCAACTTCGTGATAGAAGATATTTTCTCTAAAACTGCCCAATCTAACCGGTTGAGAGTAGGTAATAAAATGAACTTGATGCCCTTTAGCTGCTAATGCTTTTCCGAGTTCTGTTGCAACAACACCACTTCCTCCAAAGGTAGGATAGAGGACAATCCCAATTTTAATTCTGCTCATAATGATTATTTTCCTATTGGAAAGAAAAATGAAATGCGATAAATTACAGGTAGAATTTTCTGAACTTGTCCATTTTGATCTTTAATTTTTAACACATAACTACTTCTAAAAGGACTATTTGCTGCATTAATTACATCATAAAAAACTCCCGCATTAATGCGAATTTTGTGATTAAAGTCTCTCGAGAATCCCCCGCCAATAAATAATGTTGCCAACCAATTTCTATCAGGGTTAATATTTACATAATTCAAAGGACAATGTAACATTTCAAATTCGGCACCACCATATAACGTATTTTTTAATCTATAATGGGCAAAAAGTCCACCGCCATATATACTATACCCATATTTTGTCCCATAATTATTGGACCATGTTCTTTGTAAACGAAAAGAAGGGCCCACTGCCCAGTTTTCATTTAGAATGGCTGCATATTTTAAATCACCACCAACACTACCGCCTAAATTGGAAGCACTGGCAACTAATTCAATGCCAATTTCTGAACCATCAAAACTTGTTTGAGCAAAGCTGTTATTAATAAAAAGCAATGCAAATAAACTGTACATTAATTTTTTCATGTCATTATTTTTGACAAAGATAACTTCGTTTTGAATTACTTCAGTGGTATTTCGCTATGAGTTTTTATCTTTGTATAAAAATAAAGCCAATGCAACTCATAGATGGTCGTGCTATATCAGAAGAAATAAAGCAAGAACTTGCTCTCGCGGTCAAGTCTAGAAAGGAACAAGGCAAAAAAATTCCGCATCTGGCTGCTGTATTAGTCGGTGGTGATGGTGCTTCGATTTCATATGTCAATGCAAAAGTAAAAGCATGTGAAATGATTGGATTCGAAAGTACTTTGATTCGTTATGATGATTCGGTTTCTGAGGAAATCTTGTTGGCTAAGGTTCAATCTTTAAATGATGATAAAAGTATTGACGGTTTTATAGTTCAATTACCTCTTCCTTCTCATATTGATGAATTAAAGGTAACCCAAGCGATTGATCCTTTAAAAGATGTTGACGGATTTCACCCAACCAATATTGGAAATATGGTCTTAAATATCCCAGGATTCTTGCCTGCAACACCAGCCGGAATAATGGAAATGATTAAGAGAAGGAAAATTGAAACTGAAGGGAAAAATTGTGTGATTATAGGTCGCAGTAACATTGTTGGTATGCCCTTGAGTATTATGATGGCAAGAAATTCAAATCCAGGAAATTGTACAGTGACTTTAGCGCATTCAAAAACTAAGAACTTAAAAGAGCTTTGTCTAAATGCAGATATTTTAATCGCAGCCATTGGGCAACCTGGTTTTGTAACTGCTGACATGGTAAAAGATGGTGCTGTAGTTATTGATGTTGGAACGACAAGAATTGATGATGCAAGTCGTGAAAGAGGCTGGCGTTTGGTTGGTGATGTAGATTTTGCTGAAGTTGCACCAAAATGTAGTTATATAACTCCAGTTCCTGGTGGAGTTGGTCCTATGACCATTGCTTCCTTGATGTTAAACACATTAAAGGCAATGGATATAAAAGGAAAGTAATTTCTTTGTTCCTTTGGTATGATTTTAGTCATACGTTTCTTGTGAATCTTAAAATATTCCTATTTATATTTCTTCTTGGCACCACCACTGTGGATGCTCAAAACACTTTAAATATAGGTGCTTCACTTGGTTTAGTGCTTGATTTCGGAACGCATGAGCGTCAATTGGGATTAGAAATCAATGCTTATGCCCAAACCTATTGCGTGCAACTGAATACAGGAACTCAATTTTCATTTTTCTTGAAGGGACTAGGTAACAGAAGAAGATATATGGAAGAACGCACCTATGTAAGTGGAGTATTGTTAGGGGGTAAGCGGAATCTTCTTCCTGCTTTGGGTATTAATTCTTTGAATCACAATACAAATTTTTCAAATTCTTTGACTTATAGTTATTTGTGGTACCATGATAATGTTGGAACCAGTCAGCGATCTGGTGCATTCGGCTTACAAATGAGATATCTTTCTTTAGCATTTGAAAATGATATTTTCGCTGGACAAGGAAAAGATAGATTTAGAACGGGACATTTGGCTTTTGGGTACCGTTACCAACAACAAGTTTTTCAATTAGGTGCTGCAATTTGGACGGGTGAAACAAAAGGAAGTATATGGAAACAAGGGAATAGTAAAGATTACCCTTATGGTTATCGAGATTTGAGTCAACTTCCCTACGGAACGACCAGTCATGGAATCTTCTATTTTTCTTATAAAACCTACTTACCTTTTCAGCAGCAAGTGAAAGCTAGTATTGGAATTGATAGTGAAGAAATTAGAAATGTCCTTCAAAATAAATTAGCCCATAACCTACCTTTTTTACCTAAGACAATGAAACGAAATACACCTAATTATTTAAGACTAGGTTCCAATGGAACTCCGATTTATACCAAATCAGAACGCCGAAAAGACCTACTATTTTTGCAAATAGGAACAAATGGAGATTGGTCTCAATAATCAATAATGTTTATTAATTTTGTATCCTAAAATAAAATCATGAATGTACCGGTAACAGTTTATGCTGAAATGACCCCAAATCCTTCTACAATGAAATTTGTAGCGAATAAATATTTATTAATTACCGGCGATTCAGCTGAGTTTTCAAGTAGGGGTGAAGCAAAAGGATTTTCTCCAATGGCGGAAGAACTTTTTAATTTTCCTTTTGTGAAAAATGTTTTCATTGCAGCTAACTTTGTTACGATAACAAAAACCGATAATGTTCCTTGGGATTTTATCAATATGGAATTGCGAGAATTTGTCAAAAATTGGATAGGTGCGGGAAAAGATGTTTTGATTCAGATGCCTTTACCTAAGGTGAATGAAATTGAGAATTCAGATCAACCCGTTTTAGATTTTTCCGAAAGTGAATTAGACGATGCTATCAAAGCATTATTGGATCAATATGTTCGACCAGCAGTAGAAAATGACGGTGGCGCCATTGATTTTTTAGGGTTTAATGGGGGGAAAGTTACGGTGCGTATGAAAGGATCTTGTGCTGGATGTCCTTCTTCTACAGCAACACTTAAAGGTGGTATTGAGAATCTTTTAAAACAACATTTACCAGAAGTAACTGAAGTTGTTGCTATCAATGGTTAAAAAAGACTAAAAAAACCTTAAACATATTCGTTTATAGCTTGTTTATACTTAACTTTAATAGTGATGAACAAGTAGCTCTGATGGACACTTTTTAATTGGGTCCAAAACGCAGCAAATCGATAACGATAATAATAGAATAAACATGAATGTTGTAAATGTGGACCTTAAGGACGAGTTAAAGCGTTTTTTTGGTTTCAAGCAGTTTAAAGGGGAGCAGGAAAAAATCATTCAAAATGTTTTTTCGGGTAGAAATACCTTTGTTATTATGCCAACAGGTGGCGGTAAATCTTTGTGTTATCAATTACCTGCTTTGGTATGTGAAGGAACAGCAATCATTGTTTCTCCGCTCATTGCCTTGATGAAGAATCAGGTAGATGCCATGCGACAGGTAAGTGATAGTGATGAAATTGCACATTTTTTAAATTCGTCACTTACAAAAGCGGATATATTAAAAGTAAAAAAAGACATTCAAGACGGAAAAACTAAAATGTTGTATGTTGCTCCTGAATCCTTGACTAAAAAAGAAAATATTGATTTTTTAACTTCAGTAAATATTTCCTTTTTTGCAATCGATGAAGCACATTGTATTTCTGAATGGGGTCATGATTTTAGACCCGAATATAGAAGATTGAGAGAGATTTTCGAGAAAATTTCTAATGTTCCCATTATTGCGCTTACTGCTACAGCAACCCCTAAAGTTCAACATGACATTCAGAAAAATTTGAATATGTTGGATGCTGATGTCTTCCAATCTTCTTTCAATAGAGATAATTTATTCTATGAAATTCGTCCAAAGAAAGAGGTTGAAAAGCAAATCATTCGATATATAAAAGGGCATGCTGGAAAAAGTGGCATCATTTATTGTCTTAGTCGCAAGAAGGTAGAGGAAATCGCTGAATTATTGCAAGTCAATGGGATTCAAGCCCTGCCCTATCATGCTGGATTGGACGCTGCATCAAGAGCAAAGCATCAAGATATGTTTTTGATGGAAGATGTTGATGTAATTGTAGCGACAATTGCTTTTGGAATGGGTATTGACAAACCAGATGTTCGCTATGTAATTCATCATGATATTCCGAAATCTCTTGAAAGTTATTATCAGGAGACAGGTCGCGCTGGTCGTGATGGAGGAATTGGTGAGTGTATTGCTTTTTATAGCTACAAGGATATTGAAAAATTAGAAAAATTCTTACAAGGAAAACCCATAACGGAGCAAGAAATTGGTCGACAATTACTCAATGAAATTGTTTCTTATGCTGAAACTTCAGTATGCAGAAGAAAGTTCATTCTTCATTATTTCGGTGAAACTTTCGATGAGAAATTATGTGAGGAGCATTGTGATAATTGTAAAAATCCTCGCGAGAAAAGAGAAGGTGAAGAAAATGTATTACAATTGCTTGAAGCAGTGCTTTTACTTGATGAGACTCAAAAATCAAAGCATTATTGCGCCTATCTTTCCGGTAATGTAACTTCAGATATTAAAGCTTATAAGCACGATCAATTGCCAACATTTGGAGTAGGAAAAGAAAAAGACGAGCATTTTTGGAATGCTGTAATTCGTCAAGTTACTCTTGGAGGTTTGTTGTATAAGGATGTTGAAACTTTTGGTACTCTTAAATTAACAGATGCTGGAAATGCTTTCATCAAACATCCAACATCTTTTAAGTTACTGAAGGAGCATGATTTCTCAGGGACAGATGATGATGATTCCATTATTCAAACCGGAGGGAAAGAAGGTGTCTTTGATGAATTATTATATGGACAATTAATTGATTTGAGAAAAACAATTGGAAAGCAAATGGAATTACCTCCTTTTGTTATTTTTCAAGAACCTTCTCTCAAGGATATGTGTTTCCAGTATCCAATAACACTTGATGAATTAACCCATATTCAAGGAGTGGGCACCGGGAAGGCACAGCGTTTTGGTGAACCTTTCGTGGCCCTGATCGCTGATTATGTTGAGCAACATTCAATTGAACGCCCCTTAGACATGGTGGTTAAGTCATTGGTTAATAAATCAGGACTTAAAGTTCAATTGATACAAAATATTGACAGGAAACTTCCATTGGAGGATATCGCGAAATCTCAAGGAAAAAATTTCAATGATATCCTAGATGAAATCGAGTCGATAGTTGCTTCCGGAACAAGAGTTAATATCAACTATTATATCAATTCACTTTTAGATGCAGACAATCAAGAAGAGATCTTTGATTATTTTAATGGAGCCGAAACAGAAGACCTCATCACAGCCTATCACGAATTTGATGGATTGTATACTGAGGAGGAATTGCGATTGGTACGCATTCGCTATATGAGTGAAGTAGCGAATTAATCTAGCGCTTTTATTTTAACACTTCAGCGATTGAATTCTTAGAAACTGCGTGATAATTAGATTTGCAGCCTTCAAATACTTCTTTCGCCCATTTTTTATCTGCTGGATTAATGCTCAAAGCCCGGTAAATCGGCATTAAATATTTTCTCCTGCCTACCTTTGAAATGAATTTTTTAATTTCTGGTCTAAGTTTAGTCGTATTTCCTTTTTGAATATTCAATACCAACCACTCCGTCAATATCTCACTGTTGTTCCAAGAACTAAAATGCATTGCATTGTCAGCTTTGTTTAATTGATCTATTGTGATATTATCGTCCAAATTTCTAATGAATACTTGCCATTCCTGAACAATAAAATCATCTCGTTTGATCTGATCAACGACTTTAACTTTCTTCTTTTTACGCTTTCCTTTTATCTTTTGGTATACATAATGAATCTTAGGTTCAAATACTGGTTGACCAGCGCTGAAATTCTGAGCCAACTCAGTCATGTTTTGTAAGCGCTTCGAAACAATTTTAACACAATTTTTAGGCAATCCTTCTTCATAAATCCACTCCTTATAATTGAATTTAATTTTGTTTGGATCTAATAATCGATCTTGTAAGATAGATTCAAATTGTTTACTGTTAATCGTTTTGAATTTAAAAGATTCGAAATATGAATTTAAAAATTCATCTAATTGCGCTCTACCTACCTTAGCCTCTAAGGTTTTTAGAAAAAAAGCACCTTTTACATAGGCGATCTGAGTCATCCCATCGTCTGGATTTCTATTTTTTAATTTAAGGTGAAGTTTAGTGTCTTCGGGATGATCACCAGAAGAAATTTCTTTCATTTCTTGTTGCATCTCAAAGAATTCAATTTCAGCAAGAATATCAGCGACTTCTTTACCATAAATCTCTTCCATGATGCGTTCTTCAAAGTAAACGGTAAATCCTTCATTGAGCCAAAAATCATCCCATGAGTTATTGGTAACGAGGTTACCTGACCAAGAATGTGCTAACTCATGTGCTATAACTGAAACTAAACTTTTATCGCCGGTTAATAGCGTGGGATTTGCAAAAGTCAATCTAGGATTTTCCATTCCTCCAAAAGGAAATGAATAGGGTAGTACCAGAACATCATACTGTCCCCATTGATATTTTCCATATAATTTTGAAGCCGCGTCCATCATTTTTGGAAGGGCATCAAATTCTTCGGCACAAGCATCAATTAACTCTTTTTCTGCATAAACGCCTGTATTTCCTCCATAAGAATGATAAGCAATGTCTCCAACAGCTAAAGCAATAAGATAGGACGGTATGGCTTTTTCCATTGTGAAATTATAAATACCTGTAGTATTTTTTTTACTAGGATTTTTGGCACTCATTAAAGCGAGTAAATCGTTGGGTACTTTCACTTGAGCGGCATAAGTGAAACGATTGGAGGGTGAATCTTGAACTGGAATCCAAGTTCTTGTCAGAATGGCTTGTCCTTGCGTATATAGAAAAGGTTTTGTTTTAGAACTAGTCATCGCAGTATCTAACCAATCTAATGCTTCAGATGCCTTGGTAGTTTGATAGTAAATATTTACTTGATTAGTCTTTTTCGAAATGCTAACGATCAGTGGTTGTCCCAGAATAGAATCAGCATCCATTTTTCCAATCATGAAGTCAGTTTCTCTTTCATTTCCTTTAGGACCTAAGGTTACCTTTTTAATCTGTAAACCTTTGATGTCAAAAATAGCAGAACCAGTACCCTTATTGTTCATGGTATGTCGCGCTATACCATAGATGGTTTGATTGTTGAAATCTACATCTAATTCTAAGTCCAAATGAGTAGTGTTTATGCTGTCCAGATTGGAATAAGAGTGATCGTTGTAATTTGATTCAACTAAAGAATCCGTCGAGGAGTTATTCGATTCTTTCCTGTTTCTACAGGATGAAAATAAGATTAGAAAACATAAACTAAAAAATAGAAGCTTCATTTCAATGTAATTTCATCATTCCAAAGCGTTCCTTTTTTCTAACGATACTGTACATTAAAACTTCATTCTTGGAATTATCATATTTAAATAACTTAGGCTTTACAATACTTGACAATTCTTTTGCAGTTGACATTACTTGTCTATTATCATTACCTGTTGCTATGTCTAATGATGTCAAAGCAACTACATTTTTGCGGTAAGATAAACTAAATCCATAAGGAGTATTCCCTTCTCTTATGTACTCACCTGTTTCAGCATAATTTTTTTTATTGTCATTAAAAATAAAACACAATTTTCCATTATCGATATAGCTAAAGTAAGAACTATATGGACCGTGATCGTTTATAGATACTTGAAACTTCGGAATTCTTTTTTCCCATTCCATGTGTCCATCAACATTGATTTTGTAAGCAATAATGTCATTATAATAATAGTAATAGGTATAAGTTACAGCACCTGTTTTTGGATCTGTTCTTCTTACTTCTCTTACATAATATTGTTCCATTGAACCAACAGTACTGCCATCAGGTAAAGTGTGTTGCGTACGAAGCGCATAACTATAAAGATCAGGCGCTTTGGCTTTTCCTTTATTAGTTTTCTTTTCTAATTTTTCTTTTTGACGATCAGACCAATTTTCAGTAATTAAATTCACACTAAAGGGAACATAGGAATCAGAAAGAATTTTATCTGTTTTGGCATCATATTTCACAGAAATAATTCCATTAACGCCTGCTGCGTTACCACCATCTATTAAACCATAGGTACCATTAATTGAAATTACTTCATCATCATTGGAAGTAATGCTTAGATTGCTTAGGCGCGATCTTTTTAAATTCAGGGGGTGTTCTACCATTTCATCTCCTTTCACGCTATAAATATGGAAATCTTTGAAATAACTAAACACTTTCATTTTCCCTTTCTCATATTCACTTAAAGTTATGAAGTAGCTACCTTTATTCGTAATGTGATGTTGTTCGACAGAAGACAATGAACCTTCAAAAGGAACTGTAATTTCTCCTTTTCCGATTTCCTTCATGCTTTCGTCAAATATCTTATATCCAAAAACATCATTAGCTTCTTTCCTTCCAGGAATCTCATAAATCACACTTAGAAATTTATTGTTTAGTGATTTAATGATCGTGTAATTTGGTCTAGAATTAAATCTTTGTAATGAATAAGAAGCCAATTCATCTGCTGGACCAATGGCAGTCATGTCATCTCCATATTCTTGCATATAAAGAACTTTGTTCTCACGGTCTCCATCTGAAATTAACATTCTTAATTTTCCACCAAAAAAAGTAAGACATTCCAAATTCCCCATTCCACTAGCAGTATTGGTTTTG
This sequence comes from Flavobacteriales bacterium, assembly GCA_947447525.1. Taxonomy (GTDB): domain Bacteria; phylum Bacteroidota; class Bacteroidia; order Flavobacteriales_D; family Crocinitomicaceae; genus UBA952. Next base: position 343,277 of record CANFJL010000001.1, read on the forward strand.
ATTCTTACATTTTTAATCAATTGCAAGTTATCATATTGTTCCATTCTGTAACTGCTAAAAATACCACCACCGCTTACACGAAGTGTAAAAAATGCAGCATCCCCTTTTGGAATCATATCTAAAAGAAAACTATTAGTTTTTTGAAGGGAGCCCCATTCAACAATAGGCGCTTGTCCGAAAGCATTAATATTTAAGGCTAAAATAAGGAAGGATATAAATAAATGTTTCATGATAAATTTTTTAAATACCGGTATAATTTTGAGGTGTTATTTGCATTAATTCGTTTTTTACTTTCTCATTAACATCCAAAGATAAAATAAAACTTTGAACTTGATCTTTGTCAATTGGTTTATTCGTCCTTGTCAATTCTTTTAATAATTCATAAGGTTTTTGTACGCCTTCTCTTCTTAATATCGTTTGAATAGCCTCTGCTACGACAGCCCAATTTTGTTCTAAATCATGGTTGATCTTGTCTTTATTAATAAGGACTTTACTTAGACCATTTTGTAAAGACATATTAGCAATGAGTGCATGTGCAATGGGTACGCCAATGGTTCTAAGGACTGTTGAATCGGTTAAGTCTCTTTGCAATCTAGAAACGGGTAGTTTGGCTGCAAGATGTTCAAAATGAGCATTGGCAATTCCAATATTACCTTCAGCATTTTCAAAATCTATAGGATTTACTTTGTGCGGCATTGCTGATGATCCAATTTCTCCTTCTTTCAAACGCTGTTTGAAGTAATCCATTGAAATATAAAGCCAGAAATCTCGAGAAAGATCTAAAAGTATCGTATTAATTCTTTTCATGGCATCAAATAAGGCAGCCATTTGATCATAATGTTCAATTTGTGTTGTAGTTTGACTTCTCTTAAGTCCTAAAACAGCATCAACAAAGTGATTCGAAAAATCTACCCAATTGATTTCAGGGAAAGCTAGATGATGTGCGTTAAAATTTCCTGTTGCCCCACCAAACTTCGCAGCCATCGGAATGGCCAATAAAGTATCGATTTGGATTTTCAATCGTTCAGAATACACAAGCATTTCTTTTCCAAGTCTCGTTGGTGAAGCAGGTTGACCATGCGTTCGAGCGAGCATTGGGATATTTTCCCATTCTTTAGAGTAAGTGTCCAATTGAACCACGATACGCATTAACGAGGGGAGGTAAACTGAATTTAGTGCTTCCTTTAAGGATAAGGGGATTGCAGTATTGTTTATATCTTGAGAAGTTAATCCAAAATGAATGTATTCTGAGAATTCATTCCAGTTTTCTGAATCAAATTTATTTTTTAAAAAATATTCAACTGCTTTAACATCATGATTGGTTGTTTTTTCAGTCTCTTTGATCCATAAAGCATCCTTTTCGGTAAAATTTGTACACCAAGAACGCATTAATTTCTTCCCTTCTTCTGTAAAGTTTTTAAGTCCTGGAAGCGGAATTTCACACAGCGCAATAAAATACTCAACCTCTACAAAAACTCGATATTTAATTAATCCATATTCTGAAAAGTAGGGTTGTAGGGCACTTGTCTTGGAGTGATAGCGTCCATCTATTGGTGAGATTGCGGTTAGCGCATTTAATTCCATTTTACTTAAATTAAGATAATAGTCTTTAAGCCCTCAAAGATACAACGAAAGGAGCGAAAAATTAAAGAAATAGAGACTAAAGTTCTAAATAGCAACACGATGTTCTCTCAAAACATCATTTAGGGAAGTTTTTAGATCAGTAGATGCTTTTCTTTGTCCGATAATTAAGGCACAAGGCACTTGAAATTCACCAGCTGGAAATTTTTTGGAATAGGTACCAGGAATAACCACACTTCTTGGTGGAACATAACCTCTATATTCTTTATTTTCTGTATTGCTTACATCAATCACTTTAGTGGTACTTGTTAAGACCACATTAGCGCCTAGAACAGCTTCTTTTCCTACATGTGCTCCTTCCACTACGATACATCTAGATCCAATAAATGCGCCATCTTCAATGATTACGGGAGCTGCTTGAAGCGGTTCTAGTACACCACCAATACCTACACCGCCACTTAAGTGAACATGTTTTCCAATTTGCGCGCAACTACCAACTGTTGCCCAAGTATCTACCATGGTTCCCTCATCTACAAAAGCGCCAATATTTACAAAAGAAGGCATTAAAATAACTGTAGGCGCAAGAAAGGCTCCATATCGAGCAATTGCTCCAGGAACAACGCGGACTCCTTGAGATTTAAAATCTTTTTTAAGGTCCATTTTATCATAGAATTCAAATGGATTTACATCATACACTTCCATTTTTCGAATAGGAAAATACAAAACAACCGCTTTTTTAATCCATTCATTGATCTGCCAGGTACCATCATCCTTAGGTTCAGCAACTCTAATTAAACCTTTGTCTAAAGATTCAATTACGGCTTCAATAGCTTTAATTGTAGATGGATCACTGAGTAAATTACGATCTTCCCAAGCAGCTTCAATTATATTTTTCATGTCTTAAATTCTATGCTCAAAGTTAAGAATACTAAGTAGTGTTAACATTACTTTTTTGTTAATTTCATAAGAAATTTTAATCTTCTTTTAATCAGTCAGCGACTTTTCTAGCACGATGACCAAGTCTTTCAGAGTGGGGTACTAAAAGCAACAATAAAAATCCAGCGACAAAGAAGATAACCAATGCCAATATGGAACTTCTAATGTCTAAATATCCTTCAATGACTCCAAAAGTTAAAGTTCCAATAGCCAAACCTATTTTTTCTGCCATATCAAAGAAACTGAAATAGGAGGTTAAATCATTTGTTTCAGGTAATAATTTGGCGTAAGTAGATCGAGAAACAGATTGAATTCCACCCATAACCAAACCAACAACTGCCGCAGCGATATAGAATTGCCAAGGTTTGTAGACTAGGGAATAAACACATAGGCACAATCCAATCCAGATTAAAATGGCCAAACCAATGGTCTTAATATTTCCAATTTTAGAAGAAAGTTTTGACATTAAAAAGGCACCTGCAATTCCTAGGAACTGTATGATTAAAATGCTGATAATTAAATCTGCTGATTTGATGCCTCTTATTTCTTTATTAGCAAAAGCAACTGCCATTACCATGATGGTTTGTACAGCCATGTTGTACATGAAGTAGCTTGATAAAAAGCGTTTAAGTATTTTATTTTGTTGTATGTTTCGAAAGACCGCGGCCAATTCTTTAAATCCTGAGCTAAAAATATTCCCTCCTTTTTTAACTTCAGGGATTTTGGTTTTAGGTAGGTAATAAAAAGAATAGCTAGCAAAAGCAATCCACCAAATACTCACTAAGGGAAATGCAAATTTTATGGGAATAGTTTTAGTGAAAACAGTTAAAACAAGTATTATGATGAGTAATATAGAACTTCCTAAATATCCCATTGAAAATCCTCTTGCGCTAATTTTGTCATGATCTTTATAATCTGCAATTTCAGGGAGATAAGAATTATAATAGACTAAACTTCCCCAGAATCCAATACTTGCGATGAAAAGTGGTAAAATACCAATCCCGAGTTCAAACGGAGTATAGTCAACTCCATGATTGTCCGCATTAAAAAAATAAAGTAGTCCGCTGGATACTGCTCCGGTGTAACAAAAAATCTGCATAAATAATTTCCGTCGTCCTCCCGCATCGGCAATACCAGAAAAGATAGGGGATAGAATCGCAACTACGATGTAAGAAAGACAAATTAGATAAGCATAAAATTCTGTGTTTTTAAATTCAAATCCAAAAAATGAAATAGTATCATAGATGGTTCGACCACTAACTGGATCTTTTATAGAAGTTTTAGTTTCAAATAAAATGGGGAAGATCGCAGAGCTAATAATTAATGGGTAAACTGAATTGGCCCAATCGTATAAGACCCATGCCTTGATAATTTTTTTATTCCCTTTAACTTCTATTTCATCCATATGCTGCAAATTATTTTTTTAAAACTACAAAAGGAAATTTAACCAAAGCGCAACTGAGGAATAATTTTTCATTGTTTATTTGTGAAGAGCATGTTTATTTATTTTGTTAATTTGTAATGCCATGAAATTCTTTATTTTTTCATTCTTAGTTTTCTTGTCGCTGCAGAGTTGCGCTTTTGATGCACCAACGAACGACATAGAGGCAGAAAAATCAAGGGAAGATTCACTTTTTTTTGCGAATAGATTAGCCTTAAAAATAAAAGAGGCGCATCAATATTTGAAAAACAATCCCTCATTTAACAAGCAATATATTTTCCTAATTGACATGAAAGTCAACTCGGGTAAGGCACGTTTGTTTGTTGTGGATTTAACAACAGATAGAATAGTTAGTAAAGGTTTAGTGGCCCACGGAAGTGGATCGAATACCTATGTTCGAGATAGCTTGATATTTAGTAATGTCCCTAACTCTTATAAAACTTCATTAGGAAAATATAAAATTGGAGCGTCCTATCCGGGTAGGTTCGGCAAATCATATAAACTTCATGGTTTAGATGCCTCGAATAGTAATGCATTTGATCGTTTCATTGTTTTGCATCGCTACTCCTGTGTCCCAGATGAGGAACAGTCTTATGAAATTTGTAATAGTTTGGGTTGTCCAATGGTTTCAGAAGCATATTTTGAAGTGCTTGACTCCTTTATTCAACCATCTAAAAAGCCTCTGCTCTTAGAAATATTTTACTAAAAGGAAAATCTATTTAATTTGAATACCAATATTTTGCAGTAAACCTGGGAGCCCTTCTAGGGAAAAAATAGCTTGTTTAAGTTTGTTTTCTTTAGGATTAATAATAAATCCTTTGGCACTTGAAAAATCACATTTCTCCAAATTACTCTGCTCAAAAATAGCACTGCTTAAGTCCGATTCATGAAACGAGGAGCTACTTAAATCTGCTTCAGTAAAATCCACATCATTCATTTCACAGTTTAAAAACGGAGTTCCTTTTAATTTAAGCTGATAAAAAGAAGAGTGATTTAAATTACAATGGTCAAAAGCTATTTCTAATCCAAATGGATTGGCGTATTCGAAATGAATCCCAATCATTTTACATTGATTAAAGCGAACTGTTTGTAGAATAGAATTGTTAAGTTTAGATAAACTAAGATTACATTCTTCAAAATCGCAGGTAATAAATTTATAGGAACTTAAATCTGCATTGGAGAAATCACAATTAATAAATTGACATTCCTCATAAGTGCCTTTTGACAGTTCAGAGCTGTTTATTTTAGTGTATTCGCGATCAGAAATAAAAACAGTGGACATTATTCAATTCCTTTTAAATAATTTTCTAGGTACTCAAAGTTGGGCATTAATTTACCTTCTATGTCTGTTTCTGTTCCGCGCTCAATAACACGGTCAGGATCTGCACCGAACAGTTTCGGTAAAACATGCTTAATCAATTCATTTCCAAAATCCTCAGAGGCATCTCTTGGCAATTCACATGGAAGATTATCCACCGCCATTACAGCAATTGCGTTTGGATCTTTGAAATCAATTTCCTTTCCAGTTGCAGGGTCATATCCATAAATGGGGTCAGCAACTTTTGATGGTCTAATAGTACAAGCAATAGGTCCAGCAATATCGCAAGAAATATCAGCGACCACTTGTAGACGTCTATCTTTTTGCAGATCAGCTTGTGTAATTAAAAGTGGGGATCGGTTGTTCCAAAAGTGACATGGAATATACAGATCACAAAAAGGTAAAAATTGATTTAATTTCGATGAATAGCTTTCAGGTTGGGTATAAAATTCCTTCTTATCGAAACTTCCATCTGCAGTTTTTTCAAAATAATCTTCAGTATCTAATTGGGTATAAACCGGACCATTAAAGGTGTTATTCAGAAATTCATCTGGACTTACCTCTTTAATCGGTAGCAGATCAATTATTTCTTTGGCTCCATGTCCAACCCGACCAAATCCTGTAATTACGATGCTGAAATTGGAAGGAAGAATCACTTTTTTAAGTTCCTGCTCCACTTCCTTTCTATCTACACATTGGTTGGCAGGTTTCAAAGAATAGGCTCCACTTTTCAATCCATAGGTTAGAAATGCATTGTAACATCCTACAATACCTGCGTAACGACCGAAACCTATAAGTCTTTTGTTGTTTTTGTCTTTAATTACTTCGTAATCTACTAGTCGAACTTTAAGATCTAATATCTTCTGAAGCAAAGCACGATTGTAAGGTTGTTTTTTCAGTGTATGTGAAAAGAAGAAAAAAGTTTTTTCTGGAATTAAATCCGTCATAGGAACTTCCTTCACACCAAAAATGATGTCACAATGATTTAATTCTTCAACTACTTGAATACCTTCATCAATATAGTCGCTGTCTTTAAAGGTTCGGATCGGACTTGTTTGAACCGAGATTTTAACATTTGGAAACAGCGTTTCTACCGTTTTACACTGCTGAGGAGTAAGAGGCACTCTGAAATCAGGAGGTACTTTCCCTTCTCGGATAATACCAATTTGAATAGGTTTAATATTTTTTATCACTAGGAAATCGGTGTTTTTAATAAATAAGTATCAATAAATTCTCTGACACATCCGGCACCTCCTTTGGAGGATAAAATTACATGTGAAATTGATTTTACTGCGTTAACTGCATCGGCTGGACAAGCACTAAATCCGATACTTTTCATTATTTCAAGATCATTGATATCGTCACCGATCATTCCAACCTCGTCTAGACTAATGTTTAGATCAGCACACCAAGTATTCAGAATATTAATCTTAGATTCTCGACCAACATAACAATGCTGAATTCCCAATAATTTCGCTCTGTCATGTACCAAATGTTCGGTGAAACCAGAAGAGATTATACCAACAGGAAAACCAGACTTGGTAAGATGCATTAGCGCCATTCCATCTTTGGTGTTGTATTTTTTCATCTGATCACCTTTTTCCGTCATGTACAAACCTCCATCAGTCATGACACCATCAACATCTAGAATTAAAAATTTAATTTTTGATATTTTTTCTTGGATAAATTCTGATTTAAAAACAGGTTTGAATAGCAATGCCATCATATCTATTTCATATTCCTCACAAATTGCCTCAAGGTCAAAGAGCGATAATTCATGAACTTCTTCCACTTCCATATCGGATAAAAAGTCTTCAAAATCAATCCCGTTTTTAACGCAGATTCCTTTTAAGTTTTGTTCTAAGTGCATATTAAATCATTTTATAGCCGACACTTGCAGCAACAGGCCGAAGTTCATTTAATAAGTTTTCAAATTGCGTATAATCTAATTGCTGTGATGCATCGGATTTGGCCACTTTCGGATTTGGATGGGTTTCAATAAGCAATCCATCAATTCCCATAGCTACGCATGCTTTTGCAAGAGGCCCAACACCGTAGGCGTAACCCATCGCATGGGAAGGATCAAGGACAATGGGTAGATTGGTGTATTCTTGTAACCACGCGACACCACAAAGATCTAAAGTAAACCTCGTTCCTGTTTCGAAAGTTCTAATACCTCTTTCACAAAGCATCACATTTTCATTACCACCAGACAACAAGAATTCAGCTGCTTGAACAAATTCTTGAAGCGTAGAACCGAATCCGCGTTTAATTAAAACTGGTTTATTTGTTTTCGCACAGGCTCTTAAAATTCCTTGGTCATACATTGCCTTTGCGCCAATTTGAATGACATCAGAATATTCAATGATTTCATCAATATGTGTTGCGTCTCTTGCTTCAGTGATGACATTTAAGCCATATTCTTCGCGCATTTTAGCTAACAGTTTTAGGCCATCTAATCCCATTCCTTGAAAAGAGTACGGACTTGTTCTTGGTTTGTAACAACCACCTCTTAAGGTGCTTAAACCCATTTTCACTAGTAATTCCGCTGAAGATCTTATTTGTTCCTCAGACTCTACCGAACAAGGTCCACCAATTAATACAGTGCTATTGCTTGTTCCACCAATAATAGTATTATTGATTGCAACAGTCCTTTTATCACTTTGATAATTTTTTGATGCGAGTTGCATGTCATTAGGAAACACCCAGAAATTATCAGTGAAATCTGCTAATCCAGCTGGTAGTTCTTTAACACCTGAACCAGTGATTAGAATTTCTTGATTGTTACTGACATGAAATGCTTTATTTTCATCTGCTAAGACTGCAGCTTGTGCAGCACTGACATTTTTCTTTAAATGAATAATCATAATTCTCCTTTGATGAGATTTGTAAAGTGGATAATTCCAAGAGTTGTATTGTTATGATCTACAACGGGCAGATACATAAGAGGAATAGGGCATGCTTTAATAAATTGAAGCAAGAGATGAACCGTACTTGATCCTTCAATTTTCATTGGATTTTTATTGATAAGATCTTCTGGCTCAATAGCTCCTGGGTTTTTTATTTTCCTAAGAAGCGCTTTGCGTATGTCCGCACTCGAAACGAGACCCATTAATTGATCGGCTTCATCAACAATTAAACAAAATCCAAGATTTCCATTTTCAACTGTTTCCAGAATCGATTGAGTAGAGCAATTCTTCCAAGCTATTACAGGTGCTTCGTCGATTGGAGTCATAAAGTCTTCAATTTTTATTTGAGACTCCATTTCTCTTTTCGTAAGATTCATGAGTGCATGTCCAATGCTTGGACCATTGAAAAGATAAGAGCCAGAAACAGAGGTGCTGACACCCATATTTCTCAAAATGAAAGAAATCTCACCATTTACCCCGCCATCTACATGAATGGATTTACTTGGGTATGCTTTTCTAAATTGACGCACCTTAGTAAAGTTATGTTTATCAAAAATCCCACCACTTTGTCCGGGAACTGTTGCCATAACCAGCAAGAAATCAAAGGAGGTATATTCCTCAAAAATTTCAATAGACGTATTGGTTGTAATCGCAATTCCTTTTCTACCCGTAATTTCTGACGGAATTTTCAATGCACTGCTTAGAGGTTCATATTGAAAAGTGATATATTCAACAGGATTTTCAATTAAAAAAGGAAAAAATTTATCTGGATCAGATGAAATAATATGTAAATCGATTGGCAACGAACACCAGGTTCTAATATTTTTTATATCCTCAAAAACAGCCAAGTCATCATTACAATCTACATGCAACATTTCAATTTGATGTGCTGCAAGATCTTCAATCACTTCTTTAAGAGGTCGTTTCTTATCGCTATAAATTGAACCTGATATTTTCATTATTTTACTTTAAGGTCAAGTATTTTAATTTCGAGTCAAAGTTAAGCATTCTTTTGGGGCTATGCTATCAAATTGAATTTTACCAAGGGGTGAATTAGTAGAAAAACAAAAAATAATTTAGAATAGATGGGAGGCAAACAAATTGAAAAAGAAATGTAGCTTTTATTCCTCCGTCATACAGGAGATATGAATGAGTGGACCAGCCATACAAATACTTCCTCCATCAACAAGAGTATAGGTCAATTGAACTTGTTTGTTATCGACTAGAAATCCAGATGGGAATTCAGATAAATTAACGGGTTCATAATTTTGGTTGTTGATTTCAATCATCCAAGTACAGCCGTCAAGTGTATAGTTGTGAATTCTTCCAGAAACGCTATTAGAACAAGTTGTGTCCTTATTACAAGAGGATAGAAAGTAAATTGAAACAAGAATAAAAAAGAATTTTTTCATCATCATTGAATTTAGATAAAAAAAGAGGGGCAAGCTACTCTTATCGCACCGCTACAACCTCACACCTTTGCTTCGTTCCCGACCTGGAGGATTAAGAGGGAGCTGGTCGTAAAAGACTTACCCCATGCAAAAGTATACTTTTTCTTTAAATATTCCATTAAATCCGCCTAGGGTATTTGTTAATAATTTAAATTATGCTTGGGATAGGTATACTGAAGATTTAAATTAAATATGCTATGCTATAAAAAAATGAAACTTAATTTTTAAATAATTTCCTGTAACTAAAACTAAATTGTATGTTTATTTGTAATAACTTTGTAATTACATAAAATTTTACTCATGGAAATTTCAATTATTAGGATAGGGAATTCAAAAGGATTTCGATTAAGCAAAACAATTCTAGAAAAATATAATATCACGGACAAAGTGGAGTTGATTCTTGATAAAGAACAAATTATTTTGCGACCTATTGCTGAGCCTAGAAAAGGATGGAACAAGGAATTTCAGAAAATGCACGAAAAAGGAGATGATCAGCTATTAATGAACGATGTGTTTGAAGATGAAAATTTTGACGAATGGATTTAAAGCAGTACCAAATAGTTTTGGTTAATCTTGATCCAACCTTGGGGAGTGAAATTCAAAAAACCAGACCCTGTGTTATTGTTTCCCCAAATGAAATTAACAACAATCTCCGCTCAGTCATAATAGTACCGATGACTTCTGTTAGCAGAGAATACCCAACTCGGATAAAAATCAATCACAATAATCAGAAAGGTTGGATGGTCATTGATCAAATTAGAACCATTGACAAAATTCGAATTGTGAAAAAGTTGGGATTGATTTCAGAAAGAGAAATTATTGAATGTAAGCGTGTGATGCGAGAAACATTTATAGATTGATCAAATGCTGCATTGCAAAAGCATACCCTCCTAAAAATTTATACTTAAAGTTGTGAATTGATGAAGTAAAATTTAGCTTTGCATGACAATTTTTATAATTAAAATAAGAACAATAAATGAAAAAATTCATGCTTAATATCCTCTTAGAAGGATTGGACAATGAAACCAGAATGAAATTACTTCCTAGAGAACAGGAAATTGTAAAAGAAATGGAAGAAAATGGCACTATCGTAGAGAACTTTATTAAACTAGATATGTCAGGTATTTTTATAGTGATGATGGCTTCTGATACGGATGAGGTACATTCATTACTTTCCACTTTACCCTATTATCCTTACATGAAAATTGAAATTATTCCTGTAAGAGTAGTTAACCATATCAATGCATAAGGCAAACTATTTCTCTGCCTTTAACCCAATTATTGATTAAGTAAGATAACATTTAGTAAACGCCGAGCCTTATAAACTCGATTAAAAAATTAAATTATGTCATTTCAAGCCTACCTAGATAACATTAAAGCAAAGACTGGTAAGGGTCCAGAGGACTTTAAAAAACTAGCCGAAGAAAAAGGTTTTATGGAGCATGGACAATTGGTAAAAACTGTTAAAGCAACAGAAATCACCAATTGGTTGAAGGAATCTTTTGAATTAGGGCACGGTCATGCCATGGCGATTTATGCTTCTTTCAAAGGAAAAACTGAATAGCGTATTAAATCCAATTCTTTAAAAAGCCCAAATGATTGATTTTATCCAACAACTCAAACACCGAAATGAGACCTTGTTTTATTTTGGTTTACTTTGTTTTGTCTTGTCCGCAATCTTTTTAGTACTCACTAAATTCACCAATACTCAGGTTTATAATGTAAACGCTTGGTATAAGCCCTTTAAATTTGCTTTTTCAACCGTACTATTTTCATGGGCTATGGTTTGGTATTGCCATTACTTGCCTAATTTTAATGTGAAGATGTTCTCTTGGTCCGTTATCATTTTATTAGGTTTTGAAATATTTTATATTGCATTACAAGCCAGCAAAGGTCAGCTTTCTCACTATAATGTAAGCACTCCAGTTTATTCCGCGTTATTTTCAATGATGGCCCTAGCGGCCACTGCGGTTACCTTGTATACCGCTTATATTGGAATTTTATTTTTCAAAAATGATTTCCCTGATCTTCCCAATTATTATATATGGGCCATACGATTGAGCATCATTATTTTTGTGATTTTTTCCTTCGAAGGATTTGCAATGGGATCAAAATTGAGTCATACTGTCGGAGCTTTAAATGACAATTCGAATTGGTTTATCGTAGGATGGAGTAAAACATTTGGCGATTTAAGAGTTTCTCATTTTATTGGAATGCACGCTTTACAAGTTTTACCTCTTATATCTTATTATGTTTTAAAGAATACCAAATTGACCATTGGACTTTCGGTTTTGTATGGACTTTTGGCTATGTTGACGCTTATTCAAGCACTTCAAGGAAGACCCTTGTTCAAGGCTAAAAATGGGCAGAATAATATTTCTAGAATAAATTAATTTCAAACAGCAACTTATCTCATTAACAAAAGGAATGCAGCGTAGTTTTGAAATAGGAACAACTTCCAACTCAAAAAATTCGAATTTAGTAATTTTGTTAGATGATATTAAAATCGAAAAAGAGCACTAATGAAGCCGATTGATGATAATAAATCTTCTAAAGAATCAAAAAAGTTTAAAACAATTGATGAATATCACCATGCTTTTCCTGTAAACATTTGTAACAAATTAGATGAACTGCGAAAGATAATCAAGCAAGTTGCACCGCAAGCGGAAGAGATCATCAGTTACCATATGCCTGCATTTAAGTTGAATGGAGTTTTAGTTTTTTATGCAGCATACAAAAAACATATTGGTTTCTATCCTACAGCCTCTCCAATTGCAATTTTCAAAGAGGAGTTGAGTGCTTATAAAACCTCAAAAGGAGCCATACAGTTTCCTATTGATCAACCTTTTCCAAGAACCTTGATCAAGAAAATGGTGAAGTTTCGGGTGGAAGAGGACTTGAAAAAAGTCAAGGTAAAAAAGAAAACACTTCATGAACACCTTCATTACCACAAAGACGGTTCCATTCGTGCGGTAGGTAACATGCACGGTGATCAAATGCATGGTTATTGGAAATGGTATCGCAAAGGAGGCGTTATTATGCGTTCAGGTTATTTCGACAAGGGCAAACAAGTGGGGGAGTGGACCACTTACAACTCGGAAGGAAAAATATATAAAGTTACTGTTATGAGTAAAAATCAAGAAAATCTAAGCTAGTATTCTGATTATTTAGTTTATTAAAAATGAATAAAATTTGAAATTGATCTTGAATTACAACTAATTTAGACCAACTTGAGATGTAGAAGAAGATTCAGATGAAAATCGAAAAGATTAATTTATTTCACTCTTAAGAAATCAACTGTTTTTTTAATACCATCCTCAAAAGGAGTTAACGAAAGCCCCAATTCTTGTTGTGCTTTTTGAGGTGAAACCTCCCAATGGTACTTTGCCTTTGCCAACCAATTGGGAACAATATCGGGTTCTTTACCGAAGCAGTTTGCCATGAACAGTTGTAAGTGAGCAACAAGTTTTTGAATGAAATAAGGGATCACAATCATTTTTCTTTTTACGCCACTGCATGCAGCAATGGCTTGGAAAAATTGAATATAGGTTAAATTTTCACCCCCTAGAATATAACATTCCCCCGATCTTCCTTTTTCCATTGCCAAGACATGTCCCATAGCGGCATCTTCTACAAAAATGTAATTCCCAATTTCTTTTCCTGTTCCAGGGTAAATGCGCCAATTTTTATTCACATATTTGTCAATCATCATGGTAATTGCAGCAACTTCCCCTAGCAGAAATGGTCCATAAACTCGTGTTGGCGACACAATCACTATTTCCATTTTATAGTTTTCTATGAATTCTTTCACAAGATCTTCTGCTTGTGATTTGGTTGCTTCATAGCGATTAAAAAAAGGCAAGTCTCTTGACTTCTCTTCATCTATGATTCCTGTTAAAGAGGGTCCAAAGACTCCTGCTGTACTGGTAAATACTATTTTTTTAATTCCACTTTTATGTGCTGCATGAAATAAATCTTCCGTTAATTGAACATTTAAATTAAAAAAATCCTCTTCGTTCTTGGACCAAACTTTCGCGAAAGCAGCTAGATGATACATATGTTCACACCCTTCCATAGCTTTAAGAACTAATTGCTCCTCCCTCAAGTCTCCTTCATATAAATATAGCATGGGGTGGGCCAATGGTTTCGCTTTAGCTATAGATCTTACAATAGCATGTACTTCATGACCTTGATTCAGTAATATTTTAACAATATGGGCACCAATACTTCCCAATCCACCGGTAATAAAGATTTTCATTTCGGAAAAATTAGTTTATTAAATCTATTTTCTAAGATCAATCGATTCTTTCTTTGCAGCATGGAAGGGTAAGCATTAAAAAATATACAGAAAACGAATAAAAAAAGAAATAATAAGTAATTTCTGTCCACTAAATAGAAACCGAAATAGGGAATGGTAAAGAGCATGGCAATGTAATGGGATCCTTCAGATTGTTTGGTTTCTTCATGGTAGATTTTAATGTAGTCCCGTCCTTTACCTTTTAGATATACTCTTGGATTCCCATATCTCATAAAGGAATTGATTAAGATATACTGATAGAAATCCACACCAAGCAGGTGGTATAATTTTTCAGTTTCAAATTTTCTTATTTTATAAATAAAAGCTGGAAAGCGAACATTTTTAAAAATTTGATAGAGAAAAAAACCACTTAACATTAAGTCTAAACATAAGCCTAAGACAGATATTATTTGTAAAAAGTAATTTGATTTTGAATTGCTTAAATTAAAAAGATACCTACTAATAATTAGTAGCAGACTCCAAATTGATATTAGAAGAATAATTTTTAAGACCAAATTTAATTTTAAAAACATATTCTTATCAATTATTAATTTACTTTATTTTTTCCTCGTATTCCATTTCAGGATGAAAATGCAATGCGGTAAAAGTATTGGTCCAGGCCATGGCTACATGAACTAAAAAAGCAATCCAAATATCACCAGAAAGCAGTGTTAGAATGCAAAGCACAAGTCCGAGAGGTACAGCACCTATGGTTTCATCCATGCCTTTTGGAATGTGTGTTGCAGCGTATAAAGCGATATTAATGGCAATGGCAGGCCAAACACCAAATGCTTCAACCAATGGAAATAATAGGACTCCTCTAAATAACAATTCATAGCCAAATAGATAAGCAAACCAGGCAAACGCTTCCTTGATACGCATAGATTTACTCCAAATCTTGGATCTCGCTTGTGGATAATTTTTTAAATTTTTAGGTTTTTTTGCACTGAAGTGTGCGATAGGGATTACCAAAATCGAGAGGCCGAGCGTCCATGAAAGCGAGAATAAGAAAGTGTCTTGATTGAAGTTCAATCCAAAATCCGCAAGAGATTTGTCTTTAAAAACGATGAAGCAAATCAGCAATGGAAATATTCCCATACTTATAAAGCCAAATATTTTTGTGAAAAATATATGATTGAATAAGTCTTTGTCACTTGGATTTGATTGGTAGAATTTAGATTTAATCTTTTCTGAATGTGCAACAAACCAGTATAAACTAAAGAAAAAGAGCGTGAGTAGTATCGGTAAAAAGGAAAGTAAGTCTCCTTCATTCCATGCTAAATTTATATTTTTTGTAGTCAACATTTTTTACTTTTTGGAAAGATAGTCGTTTTCTTTGAACCAATTAAAGCAATCCATCATAGCAATTTCTATTGGTGTTTGCGGCATCTCTAATTCTCGCACCGCTTTTTCAGAGGAGTAATAATGATGTTCACTTGATAGCACTGCTAATTCATAAGTCACCTCTGGATTTAATTTGAAAAGGGCACCTAAAATGGAGCAGGATTTCCCGTAAAATTTCACTAAGAAATTCGTCAATTTAAATGTGGGTTCTTTAGCATTAATCGTTTGGGCAATTTTGTGAAAAGCTTCCTTATAACTAAGATTTTCATTGCATAGTAAATAGCATTCGCCTGTTTTACCCATAGTAATAGCATTTGCCATGGCTACGGCTACATCTTTAACAGCCACAAAATTTTTCCCCCCTAAAGAATATCCAGGTATTTTTTTTTGATGTAAGCGAAGAATCATTTTACCAGAACTTGGAGCCGAGTCATACGGACCTATCATAAAGGTAGGGTTAACTATTACCGCGTCGAGTCCAGTCGTTTTTACTTGATCTAAAATATATTGTTGGGCATTATATTTGGAATCCATGTAATCTAATCCATAATGGCTTGCAGTGTATGGATTTTTTTCAGTCCCCGGGGCTTCGATTGAACCAGATGAAAAAGAATTTGCTGTACCGACATATATTAATCTTTTTACTTTATTGACTTTACAGGCATGCACAACATTTTCTGTCCCTTCAATATTCACTCGATTCACTATGGCTTGTCTGGGTGGAAACATACTGGTACTTGCTGCACAATGGTAGATGATATCTTTCCCTTCACTGGCAGCAATAAGTGATTCCAAATTCAATAAATCACCTTCAATAAAATTAATAGGAAGTCCCTTAAGGGTAATTGATTTTGACCCTGATTGAACAAGTGCTGTAACTTTATAATTTCTATTGAGCAATTCTCTGACCAAGTTACTTCCCAATAATCCATCTGCGCCAGTGACTAAAATTTCCATCTACCTATTTTGTCTCAAAATTAGTTATTATAAAAAAAAGAGCATTATTGAATTTTACCATTTTCTAATTTTAATGTGCATTTTTCGCAAGTGAATACTCAATTAGCTTTTATTTGAATAAATTGAAGACTCAATTTACATAATTCTATGAGTGAATTCGGCATTTCATTTTGCTTCCAAGGATGTTGGGCACCAAATACATGATCAGCACCACGGATTACTTGAAGATTCGTTTTCAGCCAGGCAGCAAGCGCTTCTCCTTCAGCAATAGCCACCGATTGATCTGCATCACCATGAAAAATAGCAGTGGGGATTTTGCAGGAACTTGCTTTTTCTTGAATGTTTAATTTATCCTTATTTTGGTGAAAATCCTCATACAAGCTATAGTATTGAGGTAATTTTTGTCCGGTTCGCGCATTGGATACAAAACGCACTCCTGTTGCTTTCCAATTATTTAATGCGTCGTCATCCGGAAAGCGATCTGAAATAGAGGATATAGAAGCCCAAAGACAAATGGAGTTGACTTTTGATTGTTCTGCTGCTAAAAGTGCTGTTCCGCCACCTCGCGAATGACCGATAAGATGTATTGATACTTGTTCTTTAAAATAGGGTTTGATCTCTTTTAATAAACATTCAACATCCTTAATTTCATGCGAATAGGTGTTTTTTCCAAAAGCTTCTATATCTGGAAAGTCAATGCCCTGCTGAATGGTACCTCCATTATGTGAGATATTAAATTTACAAAAAGCAAAGCCATAGCTATTAAAAAAGTCTTGCACTAAATTCCAAGTACCCCAATCTTTAAAGCCCATAAAGCCATGAATAAAAACGATTAAATGGCCATTATAATTTTCAGGAATACTTAAGTCAAACAAGCTTTCCCTGCCTTGAGCGCCTTTATAAATTCCATTCTTAATTTTCATAAATAGAACTTATTCTGGATCTTCAATTTCCACATCATCTACTGTATGCGTTATTTGTATTTTGTCCTCATCATCTGGAAGGATATCAATATCTTTTAAGAATTTATCTGGGATTTCTTTTGTTGATTTATTTTGTAAATTCTTAATTACCTCAAATCTTCCCAGGATGGTACTACCTCGTTTCGTCCCTGCAGAAAGTCCATTTTTGGCATCTGTATAGGCAGTAGTGGCATTGTTAAGCGCAGTTTCAATACGAGACATATCTTCTAGAAAACCTAGAAATTTATTATAGAGTTCACCGCACTGTCTAAATATTTCATCTACATTTTTAGCTTGATGTTCTTTTTGCCAGAGCAATTTAACGACTTTCATTGTTGCTGCAAAAGTAGTAGGGGTAATCAGCACTATTTGTTTTTTGAGTGCCGTTTCAAATAATTGTGGTTGTTGGTTTAAGGCTAAAGTCATAGCGCCTTCAATTGGCATAAAGAGAAATATATATTCAGGTGTTTTAATTCCAGCTAAGGCATGATAGTTTTTATCAGCCAACTTGTTGATGTGGTCACTTACACTTTTAAGATGCAATTTTAATGCTTCTTCTTTCTCTTTTGTTGTAGTTGCATTGAAGTAATTCACATAAGCTGTTAAGGAAACTTTGCAATCAATGACAAGGCTTTTTCCATTGGGTAATTTCAAAATAAAGTCAGGTCTCCTCAAGCGTTCCTGCTCATCATCTCGGAGCGAACTTTCTTTATCAAAATCTATATACTTTACCAATCCTTCGGATTCTAGTATATTTAATAAGCGATCTTCACCCCAATTTCCTTGAACTTTGACTTCAGATTTTAAGGCAGTGGCTAAATTTTTCGCGTCATCACTTAGTTGAACATTCAGTTTTTGTAAATTATCAATTTCAGACTTCAACGAAGTCATGTCTTGGATATCTTCTTTTCTTGTAGCCTCAATTTTTTCTTTGAATAATTGTAGGTCTGATTTTAAAGGGTCAAAAATGGTGTTCATCTCCTTTTTGTTTTCATCTACAAAGGCTTTCCTTTTTTCATCAAATACAGAAGATGCTAATACTTTAAATTCTGTTTTACTGCGTTCATGCAGTGCGTTCATTTCATCTTTGAAAGTGCTTATTTTCTCATTCAAACTTTCTTCTTTTTGTTTTAATTGAGACAGTTGCTCACTAAGTTGAATGATTTTTGATCTTTCTTGATTGAGCTCCTCCTTTGTTATTGATAAATCTTTCTCGATGAGTTCATATAGGGCACGGCTAACGAAGTCCGCGCTTAAAATTTCTTTTGATGGACGACTCGACAATTCGATTTGAGCTTTTTGCAAGGAATCGTTGGCTTGCGTCCAATCAGTTTTAGGGACAAGTTTTGATTTTAAATATAAAAAGACCACAATGCCTCCCAAAAGAAAGCCCGCAATCAAGTAGATAATTTCCATGAATAGTGGTATTGATATTGTTGTAATAAAGGTAATTGAAATCTGTTAAATAAAATCAATTGATTTTAAAACAGCAGTATTTTATTACATGACCCCTTTTGGTAAATAAGGTTTCGTAATGGGTTTTAATGCTAAATATCTTCTGCTCTTTGTCACCTTCCTTCACCGTAGCATACAAATCAGGTCTTAAGTCGACTAATTCATATTCATTTAATTTAATTTGCTCCATTGTAGAATCAAATAGCACTGAACTGTCAGTTTTTAAATGGATCAATCCACCAGGTTTTAAAAATTTTCGATATCGATTGATAAAAAGGGTAGAAGTAAGTCTTTTTCTTGGTTTATTGGGTTGAGGATCTGAAAAAGTCAACCATATTTCATCGACTTCATTTTCTTTAAAGTAGGAATCTATGTAATCGATTCGAGTTCTTAAGAAGGCTACATTGTTTAGGTTTTTGTCAATGGCTTCTCTAGCTCCAATATAGATTCTATTTCCTTTGATTTCAACTCCGATATAATTTTTATCTGAAAATAAGGTGCCTAATCCAACACTATATTCGCCCTTTCCGCATCCGAGCTCTAAGACAATTGGATTCTGATTTTTAAAAATATTTTCATTCCATTTTCCAGAATGTTCAAAATCTTGCTCTCTAACGGGTTCGAAAACATTATCAAATGATTTAATTGCTTCAAATCGGCGTAATTTATCTTTCCCCACAGTTTATTAATTGAGCAACAAAATTACAATTAATTTAAAATAGTTGTTTCTATTGAAAAGCATACCTTAATTTTGCACGTGCATTTGATTGAACCTTTTTATAACTGGCGTGGCTATTATATTGCTTCAGAGGATCCTTTGTCTCCTTTCTACGAGCAAAGCTATAATGAATTTCAGTATACCCACAGAATTTACAATTATTACCTGCATCCACAATGGGACAGTATGGATTCTGCGACGCTATTTTTAAAGATTTTATATGTGGACTATTCGAATGGTGCTGCAGTAATTGAATTTATCGGTGAATGGAATGATGCGATTGAGAATGATATTATGGTTCTTAAAAGAGATGTAATTGATCAAATGATCTCTAAGGGGATTGATAAATTTATTTTGATAGGAGAAAATGTACTGAATTTTCATTATTCAGATGATTGTTATTACGAAGAATGGTTTGAGGATATTGAGGATGGGTGGGTAGCAATGGTTAATTTTCACGAGCATGTTTCTCGCGAATTTGAGCGTATTAGAATTCATCAGTATTTTGCAATGGGGGGTGCTTTGGATACACTCGATTGGAGGACACTTCATCCAAATCATTTCATTGAAAAGGTAGCGCAATTGGTAAATAATAGATTGCAATGATGTTTTAAGCACCCGCACGAAACATAGTACAAGTGAGTGCGTATAGAAGCACTTATCCATAACATCATGAGAGAGCAATTTCAATTTAAGTACGATTTATTAAAAGATTGGAAGGAACTTCCTTCCGAAGACCTTGCCTTAGTTCAAGTAGCTTATGCTGCAATGGATCGTGCCTATGCTCCTTATTCTAAATTTTTGGTTGGTGCCGCTTTGTTATTAGAAGATGGAACTGTAGTAGAAGGAAATAATCAAGAAAATGTTGCTTTCCCATCGGGCATGTGTGCAGAAAGAGTAGCTTTATTTTATGCGGGCGCTACCTATCCAAACGCAGTCATAAAAACTATTTGCATTGTTGCTCAAGGTGAATTAATGCCGGCATCATTTTTACTTTCGCCTTGCGGATCTTGCCGTCAAGTACTTTTAGAATCAGAGAATCGTCAAAGGAAAGCAATTCGTGTCATTGTTGTCAATCAAGATATGCGTACGTTGATACTAGACAGCGCGAAGGATTTATTACCTTTTGGTTTTGGTAAATAAGCTACCTTCCTTTTAGAGAATTCATTTATTTCTGAAGTATTTTTTTTTGTTTTCAACAATTGAATAATTTCTTGTAATGCTACTTATCTTTGTTTAATAAAAATTATTCAAATGAACAGTTGGTTTACAGTCAAAGTTAAATACACAAAACAATTAGAAAACGGAACTTTTAAGCGTGTTTCTGAACCGTATATGTTAGCTGCAATGACTTTTACAGATGCAGAAGCAAGAATTTATGAAGAATTGGGTGCTTTAATTCGAGGAGAGTTTACCGTTGTAGGAATAGCAAGGACTGATGTTCATGATATCTTCGCTTATGAGGATGCTGAAACTTGGTTCAAATGCAAGGTTACTTATGATAAAATTGATGATGAAGGCGACAAGAAAAAAACAATTTCTCAAAATTATCTTGTGACCGCTTCCAATGTTAAAGAAGCATATCTTAGAATTGAAGAAAGTTTGGCTACTTTAATGATTGATTTTAAAATTACAATTATTGCCGCTTCTCCGATTATTGAGATATTCCCACATCATGAGGATGATGTTGCGCCGATTAATAAGTTAATGCCAGAGGTGTTAAAGGAAATGAAGCCAACCGTTGCTGCTTTTGATCCTGAAATTGAAGATCCAGAGGAAGATGAGGAAGAAGAGGAAGATGAAGAAGAGAATGAAGATGAAATATCACAACCTCAAGGAGTAGTCTTTAGTGCTTCGGGATCAGATCTAGACGATGAGGATGTTTCTGATAGTGATTTAATTGATGAGTTGGCAGATGAAGACGCCTAATTCTTTAGCTCAATTAAAACATAATCATGATGATTTCTCAAAAGGATCTCTTACCAATATTGATTTGAATAATCCCTTTGATTTGTTTGAGAAGTGGTTTCAAGAAGCTATTGATGAAAAGGAATTAGAGTCAAATGCTTGTTCTTTATCCACCGTTGATGGTCATGGACAACCGAGCTCAAGAATCATCTATTTAAAGGAAATGTGGAAAGAATCTTTTGTTTTTTACACCAATTATAAGAGTCAAAAAGGTTCGGAAATAAAAGAAAATCCCTTAGTTTCTCTCTTGTTTTTTTGGCCTAAACTGGAGCGACAAATTCGGATAGAAGGTCGTGTGGAACCATTAGACGCTGCCATGAGTGACGCTTATTTCGATAGCCGTCCTCGCGAAAGTCAATTGGGCGCTTGGGCATCTGAACAATCACAAGAACTCAACGATCCCCAGGATTTATTAGATCGTTTTCAAACATTATCAGATCAATTTGGTTCAAGTGTACCGCGACCGCCTCATTGGGGTGGATATGCTCTTTTGCCATCAAAAATAGAGTTTTGGCAAGGTCGACCTTCTAGATTGCACGATAGAATAGTGTATGAATTACAGGGTGAGTCTTGGAAAATCTACAGAAAAAATCCTTGATGAAAGACATTCAACCTTTATGTTTTACTTTATCCAATGGAGTGAGACTTGTTTATTTATATAAATCAAGTCAAGTTTCTCATCTAGGTTTTACTTTTTTGGCAGGTTCCAAATTTGAAGAAGAAAATAAGGAAGGACTTGCTCATTTTTTGGAGCATTGTGTTTTTAAAGGAACAAGCAAAAGAAAAGCACTTCAAGTACTTTCTCGATTAGATGATGTAGGAGGTGAATTAAATGCCTTTACTGCAAAGGAAGAGATTTGTTTGCACGCTTCATTTACTAAGCAATATACTGCTCGAGCGATAGATTTATTAGCAGATATATCCATAAATTCTGTGTTTCCTGAAAATGAAATGTTAAAAGAAAAAGAAGTGATTCTTGATGAATTAAATTCTTATCTCGATAGTCCGAGTGATAAAATATTCGATGATTTTGAGGCGCACTTATATAAAAACCATCCTCTAGGGAATAATATTTTAGGAACAAAAAAGAGTGTAAAATCTTTTAAGCGTTCTGATTTACAGAATTATGTTTCCGCGCATTTTACAGCTGATAATTTGGTGGTTTCTTATGTTGGTTCTTATTCAAAAGCAAAATTATTAAGTCTATTAGAAAGTGCCTTGGAGACACTACCCCAAAGTGCTATTCGTCCCGTTTATAATCCTATTGGTGCATACACTCCTTTTAATATACGGACAAAAGAAGCTAATTATCAATCTCATGCAGTAATTGGCGGAATGGCTCCCAGTTATTTAGACGAGGAAAGACGCGGAATGGGTTTACTGATTAATGTTCTTGGCGGGCCTGCCTTAAATTCTAGACTGAGTTTGGCGATTCGTGAAAAGCATGGATTGGCCTATGCCGTTGATGCAAGTTATACTTCATTTTCAGATACAGGTTTTTGGAGTATTTATTTGGGAACAGATCCAAAAAACATTGATCAAGCTGTCGATTTAGCCAGAAAGGAACTTTCTAAAATTTGTATTAAAGGACTTTCTAGCGCTCAGTTGCACCGAGCCAAACAACAATACAAAGGTCATATGGCTTTGGGAATGGATAGTAATATGGGTTTAATGCTTGGACTAGGTAAAAGCTTATTGGCTTTTAATCAAATTGACACCATTAAGGAAATTCATGAAGGAATTGATCGATTGACAGCAAAGGAGTTAATGGATATTGCCAATAAGTATTTCCATCCAGAAACGCTATCGACATTAATATTTGATTGTAAAAAATAAAGAATCTATCGACCACCAAATATGGAGCTTCCAACTCTTATCAGGGTACTTCCTTCTTCAATCGCAATTACATAATCACCACTCATACCCATTGAAATTTCTTTGAAATTGGAATTATTTCTGAAATGGTTATTTTTTAAATCTAAAAATATTGATTTTAAATGCTGAAATTCTTTTCGGATTTGATCCTGATGGTCAACAAATGAAGCCATCCCCATTACTCCAGCAATTTGAATGTTTTTCAGACTTAGAAATTCATCAGAAGTCAATAGTTCATTAGCCTCTTCTAGGTTCAGTCCAAATTTCGTTTCCTCTTGCGCTATATAGAATTGAAGTAAACAGGAAATAACCCTATCATTTTTTTGTGCTTGTTTATTAATTTCTATTAATAATTTCAAACTATCAACCGTATGGATAAGGTGTACAAAGGGAGCGATATATTTTACTTTATTGCTTTGCAGATGACCAATCATATGCCAATGAATATCTTTGGGTAATTGTTCTGATTTTTCTGTAAGCTCTTGTACTTTATTTTCACCAAAATGCCTCTGCCCAGCTTGGTAAGCAATACTAAGATCTGAAACAGGTTTAGTTTTTGAAACAGCAATTAAACAAACACTATCAGGTAAAGTGTCTTTTATTTTGTCAATTTGTTTCGAAATCATTGGTTGATATCATAAATGGTTAAGCCACTTCTTAATTTAGGTTCAACATAGGTTGATTTGGGAGGCATATTTAATTGATGGTCAGCCACTTTTTTAATTTGTTGAAAGGTAGCTGGATATAAAACAAATCCAACAGCAAATTTATTTGAATTAATCAACTCTTCCATCATGGAAAGATCTTCGCTTCCAGGTAAAAAAGTAACTCTTTCTGTTGTTTTAAGATCGGTAATACCTAAAAGTGGTGTCAGTATTAATTCTGTCAGCAAACTGCTATCTAAACCAACTACAGGATGATTTTCATCTATGAGATAATTCAAAAAGCTTAGGCAATACCATTTGTGATCAATATATAAGGTGATCTCATGTTCTTGCCTTGGTTTTTCCGCTGCTGTTAATTCTTTAAGTTCTCCTAGGGCACTTAAGGCATGTAAAAAAGTAGTCGGACTATAACCTTGCAAGTCTTTTACAAGTCGATTAAATTCCAAAATAGTTAGATGGCTCTCAGGGACAAAATACGCGAGAAAATTACCAGCATTTTTAACAGCTTGTTGCGTGTTTATTCGATTTTGAAAAAGTCTTGCTGATGATGCAGATCGATGATGTCCGTCTGCAATGTAGGCAACAGGTACGCTTTCAAATGCAGTTTGTAATTCGTTTGTATTCTCAACAGAAAGCACCCATAATTCATGTGTTATTCTATCTGTTGTGGTGAATTCATATTCAGGCCTTTGCTTTGCATATTGAGCAATAAGTTGATCGATATTGTTTTGATCAGCATAGGCTATTAAAACGGGTTCAGCATTATATCCAACTTGTTCTAGATAATCTGTAAACATTGTTTCTCGAGAGGTGAGTGTTGCCTCATGTTTTTTGATGATATCATCTTGATAATCTTGGAGAGAAGCCCCACCAATAATCCCCATGCTTATTTGGCTTCCTTTAGTTTGTCTATATAAATAAAGTCGCGGAGTTGTTTCTTGAATCAGAATTCCCTTTTCAATAAATAATTGATATTGTTTCTGAACTAAATCAAATCTTTCCTTTGAATTGGGTTTAGTTTTGACTTCACTTCCAAACTCTGGATTAATAATGTGTAAAAAAGTGAATGGATTGTCCTCTAGTTTTGCTTTAAGAACATTTTTTTTATACGAATAATAAGGCCTTGTGGCCACCAAATGAACTTTATCTCGAACAGGCCTTAAGGCTGAGAAAGCACTGATTTTCACTATTTCTAAAATTTAAAACTAAGACCCATGCTCGGTAAAATTGGGAATTGATAAATTTGTTTTGAAGTCACTCTATTCACATAAAAGATATTTTTTCTATTGTAAACATTGGTAATACTTCCTACAAGTTCAAGAACTGTTTTGTTTTTGAAAGTAAAATGTTTTTTCACTGTAACATCTAGTCGGTGATAATAGGGTAGGCGTTGACTGTTAAAGTTTCCAAGAATGGTTGTAATTGTACTAGGATTATTGGTCACATAATTGGTCGTTACTCCTCCATTAAAGTTTTCTGCTTGATAATAACCTGCAGTTGGAGTGAATGGTAAGCCTGAACCAAGATTCCACCTAACATTCATTTCGATATCTTTTTTCTTACCGAATAAATAGGAACCTACTAAATTTAAATTGTGTCGTCTGTCAAATACTGGAAAATAGGTAACAAAACCATCCCATCTAGTGGAGTATCCATAGGAATAAACCCCCCATAGAAACAAGCGGTCTTTATTGTATTTAAGCAAGACATCAACACCTAAGGATCTACCAGACTCCAAAATAAAATCTTTTTTATAGATATCATCAATTTGCTCAAATTGTGAAATGTCTTCGTATAATTTGTTTTGGTTGATATTACTTAACTGCGTAAAATATTTATAATATCCTTCAACATTTAAGCTAGCATATTTCCCCAAGTCATATTCAACTCCTGCGATAGCATGCCAAGCATATTGCAATCCATTTTTAGTATTTTTTACATTTTGAAATTCTGTCACAAAAGTAGATTGCACATTGGTAGGAGCAGAGAGTAGTCCATTGAATAAATTGATGATATCCTTATCAGAAGATGCTGAGGTGAAGTTTTGAGAATAGCGACCTCCGGAGAATTTAAATCTCAATTTGTCAGTTGCATTATATTTCAAACCAATTCGTGGCTCTGGAGATATCGTACTCAATGAAGTATACGCTTGAATTCTAAATCCAGCCTGCATAACCCATCGAACACCCACTTTTCTATAATTAAAATAACTTCCGATTTCTGTGGTAAAATTAGTAGCTTCAATTTTTCGTTTTACTTCATTATAAGTAACAAACTCAGTATTAAAACCATTTAAATTAAAACCATAACTCAATTCACTTTCATCTTTCAAGAAATAACTAAAATCAAATCCTAAGTCGAATCCACCAATTTTTGAATATCTAGGTTCTGTAGTACTTTCTGAAAATGTTGTCATATAATTACTTCCGTTGACATGACCTCTAATAAATACAGGAGAACCACTTGGAATCATTAAAAAATTCATTCCACCGCCAGATGCTTGCCAATTTAAATCTGCTACATTATAATTCACACTATCTTGATTGTGAAATCCAAAGACACTTACCTTCGAACCACCATCACCAGTGAACGTAACCTTTCCATATAAATCGGTAAAATTAAAAGGAAGACCATTGCCCTCATTAACATTGGGGTAGAGTGATTTAGAAGTATAATCTAACAAACTTTTTTTAGCAGAAAAAACGTAAGAACCTGCTGCTGGAGCATCATTTTTGATTTTTCCGATGGGTCCTTCCAACACTAATTTTGCTAGGAATGGGGAAGCTGATAATTTACCGCTAAATTTTTTTCTATTTCCGTCTCGATAAGTTATATCCATTACAGAAGATATTCTACCGCCATATTTACTTTCAAAACCGCCTGTATAGACATCAATATTTTTAACCAATTCAGTTTCAAAAATGGAGAAGAAACCGATAGAGTGAAAAGGATTGTAGATGGTCATACCATCAAGAAGCACCTTATTTTGAATTGGTGTCCCACCACGCACATACAATTGCCCACCTTGATCACCAGTTGTAATAACACCTGGAGTAACGCTGATAGCTCCTACAATATCATTTTCAGCCCCATAACTTGGAATCCTTTCTAGGGCATGTTGATCTAATTTTACTTTTCCGATTTCAATTTCGGTACGCTTTGACTTATCTGCAGCAGTGATATCGATTTGACCAAAAACTTTTAAATCATCATTTCTTATCAGCTCGATTGTAACATCTAAAATCCTCTTTCCTTCTTTGAAATTGATATCGACTAAGAATTTTTTGTATTTAGGATTGTCTATTCTTATAATATAATTACCTAGCGCTAATTTAGGTATGGAAAAGAGTCCATTTATATCCGTGACAGCCCCCGCGATAATGGTGCTATCCTTTTTCAATAATTTTACTTTTTGAAAACTCATTGCATCTCCATTGGACTTATCGTAAATATATCCACGGACATTATAATCTTGTGCTGACAGGGAAAGTTGAAGAAAAAATGAAAAAAGAAGAAAAGCGTATTTCATGTAATAGTTTTGAGTCCCGAATTTAAGCTTTTACATTCAAAATACATGGATATATTGAAAAAAAATACCTTTTAAACTAAAAAAATATCGAGGAAACGGGCTTGAGTTGTTTCTTTTTGTAAATTATTCGGACATCAAGGAATTGACAAATGCTTCCCGATCAAATAGTTGAAGGTCCTCCATTTTTTCACCTACGCCAATATATTTCACTGGAATATTCATTTGATCAGATATTCCAATGACCACACCACCTTTGGCTGTTCCGTCTAACTTAGTTACTGCCAAGGCATTAATCTCTGTGGCTTGTGAAAACTGTTTTGCTTGTTCAAAGGCGTTTTGACCTGTAGAACCATCTATCACCAGGAGTATTTCATGAGGTGCACCTGGAATTACTTTTTCCATCACGCGCTTTATTTTACTTAATTCCGCCATGAGGTTTATTTTATTGTGCAATCTCCCAGCGGTATCAATAATTACGACATCTGCTTTCTGCGCTTTTGCTGATTGAAGTGTATCGAAAGCAACGCTTGCCGGATCGGCATTCATTCCTTGTTGTACAATTTCAACACCAACACGTTCAGACCAAATGATCAATTGATCGACAGCTGCGGCACGAAAAGTATCTGCAGCTCCTAGCACCACTTTTTTTCCTGATTTTTTAAATTGATAGGCTAATTTACCAATGGTAGTTGTTTTTCCAACTCCATTTACACCAACAACCATTATTACATAAGGATCATTTTGAGGAGAAGGATTGGGAGCGTCAAATTTAGCATTGTTTTCAGCAAGCAGTCCGATGATTTCAGCGCGCAAAATACCGTTGAGTTCGTCTGTATTGAGAACCTTGTCTCTTGAAACCCTATTTTGAATTCGCTCAATAATTTTCAAGGTAGTTTGAACACCAACATCAGAGGAAATTAATATTTCTTCTAATTGATCTAATACTTCTTCATCTACCTTTGATTTCCCAACGATTGCTCTTGTAATCTTGGAGAGAAAGGATTGCTTAGATACCGCTAAACCTTCATCAAGATTTTCTTTTTTTGCCCGAGAAAAGAAATCAAATAAGCCCATAATATTGAAAAAAAAAGCCTCCGTAAAAGGAAGCTTAAGTATTTTTAAATGTATTTCACAATTAACCTTTAGTAAACCATTCTTTTACTTTGTCATTGTGTACAATTTCTTCTTTGAAAGAGTAAGCTCCAGTCTTTTCAGACTTCACCATTTTAATCACTTTCGTATGTTCTTTTCCGCCACCTTTTTGTAGTGTTGCAACAACTTTCTTTGCCATGACTTAATTATTTAATTTCTTTATGAATTGTATATTTCTTAAGAATTGGATTGAATTTTTTAATTTCCATTCTATCCGGTGTGTTCTTACGATTCTTTGTAGTAATGTAACGAGATGTTCCCGCCATTCCTGTGGTTTTGTGCTCTGTGCACTCAAGAATTACTTGGATTCTATTACCTTTTGATTTCTTAGCCATTTCTTTTACTTATTTCTGTTTCACAACAGTTGATTATTTTAAAAACCCTTTTTTACGTGCTTCTTTAAGGCAAGCCAAAAGACCATTCTTATTGATTGTTCGCAAAGCAGATGTTGATATTTTTAATGTAATATAACGATCTTCTTCTGGAATGAAAAATTTCTTAGTTATAAGGTTAGGATAAAAACGACGCTTCGTTTTGCGATTAGAGTGAGAAACATTGTTCCCCACCATAACTGACTTTCCTGTTAATTGACAAACTCGAGACATGTGTGATAGTTTATTGTAAATCTTTAAGCGGGTGCAAAGAAAAGATATTTTTCCAATAAATACAAACAAAAACCAATCTTTTTTTAATATTTCTTCAAAGTTAAAAGATGGATTCTTACTTAATTTTAAAACTAAAGATTTCTTTTTTTAGCTAAGCACCTCATAGCGAAGTAAATTAAGAGCAGAAGCTACCGCCATTTGAATATTTCTTTCTCTTTGATCGCCATATTGGAAGGCCTTTGAAATTGTTCTTGTAGATGTTGCTATTGCAATCCAAACCAATCCAACTGGTTTGCTATCTGTTCCACCTGTTGGACCAGCAATTCCTGTAGTAGAGATACAGACAGAAACATTTAACTTGTTCCTTCCACCTTCTGCCATCGCGCAGGCTACTTCTTGACTCACCGCCCCAAATTCTTCAATTAGTTCAACATCTACCCCTGCTAATTTGCTTTTCATTTCATTGCTGTAGGTCAATAAAGAACCCATAAAATATTCTGAAGCACCTGAAACAGAGCTAATTTGAGCTGCTAACATTCCACCCGTACAACTTTCAACTGTACCAATACTCAGATTTTTTTCTTTCAGCTTGGCTCCAATAACTTCCTGGAGTTTATCTTCATTATAACCATAGAGTGCTTCTGGAATCAGTTGTTCTAATTTATTAAAATAGGAATTTATTGCGTCTAATCCTTCATGTTCATTTGGTGCAGTAATTCTTAATTTAACAAATCCTGGGGAGGGTAAATAAGCAAGAGAAAAATTATTTTTTGTCAAATCATCTTCCCAAGTTTTTATTTTTTCTGCTAGAAATGATTCTCCAATACCTTGAGTAAGTGCGGTTTTGTGTCCTTTTCCTTTAAGTTCAAAGCGATTTTTTAAATAGGGGATCAATTCCTCTAGAACAATCCCTTTCATCTCATAGGGCACTCCAGGTAAACTAACAAAAATTTGATTATTTTTCTCAATTAAGATTCCTGCTGCAGTACCATAGTTATTATTTAAAACGATACATCCTTTTGGCATCAAAGCTTGATGTTCATTCACCAATAGCATGGGACGATTTCGTTTTTGGAAATATTGTTCAATCTTTAATTTTATTTCTTCATTTATTTCAAGTTCCATGTCAAAATAGGAAGCAAGCGTATATTTTGTGATATCATCATTCGTTGGACCTAATCCACCGGTTATGATACACAATTGCGTGGTCTTTTGAATGTCATCTAAGGCATTTGTAATGGCATCTTTAGTATCTGAAATAGTTACTCCTTTGATGATATTACAACCTATAAGCGAAAGTTCTTGACCCAACCAAGACGCATTAGTATTAATGGTTTGACCTATAAGTAATTCATCTCCAATAGAAATCAGTTCTACTTTCATTTCTTTACAAATTTCGCAATCGATTCGATATGTCCTGTATGTGGAAATTGATCGACAAGGGTGTATTTTTCGAGCGTATATCCAGCATCAATCAGCAAGGAAGCATCTCTTGCTTGTGTAGAAGGGTTACAGGAGATATAAACTATAATTTTAGATCCTAAATCGATAACTTTTTGTAATGTTTTTGGTGCTATCCCAGCCCTTGGAGGATCCAAAATTAAGGCAGCAATTGCGCCCTCAAATTCTGGCATTTGCTTTAAAAATTTTCCAACATCTGCAGCAAAAAAGGATAGGTCTTCTAAGCCGTTTAATTTGGCATTTCTTTTGGCATCTTCAATGGCTTGTTCAACAATATCAACGCCAATAATAGAAATAGGGGCAAGTGATTTTAATTGACGCTTTGCGATCAATTGCGCAATGGTTCCCGTACCGCAAAATAAATCTAAAACTACACTATCTTTTTTTACTTCATCTTCTAATAAATAATCTATGGCTCTTGCATAAAGTAATTCGGCACATGCTGGATTGGTTTGAAAGAAACTTTCCATACTGATTTCAAATCTCAATCCTGCAATAGTTTCTTCTACAACTCCTTTGCCATAAAGTAGTTTACTTTCACCATTTTCTATTTTAGATCGATCAGCAACATTGTCATTAATAGTATGTTGAATCCCAGCGATTCTTTCCCCAAATAGGGAAATTAAATAAGCTGTAAATGCTTTTCCGTCGAAAAGATGCAAGCCATCAGAAGAGGTAACTAGATTGATTAAGAGTTGATTGGATTGAAAAGATTTTCGAATCACAATATGTCTAAAAAACCCTTCTTTTTTTGGTGGATGCCAAGCGGGGAGGGTGCTTTGTTCTAAATGACTGCGAATTAAATGGAGTTTCGATTCCCATTCTTCATCAAAAAGTCCACTTGGTTTATCTAAACTTTCCACTTTCCACCAAGTGCCTCTTCGCTTGAAGCCTAAAGCAAATGCACCGTCTATTTCTGTTCCACTTTGCAAGGAATGTTCAATGGAAGAGAAACTGTATTCCATTTTATTCCGGTAAAAATAATGCAGTGGTGAACTGATAAATCCATCGTATACATCAGCAAGATTTTTTATTCCAGAAATTTTACTGAAAGTACTTAATGTTGATTCTTCTTTCGCTTTTTCTTGAATTTTGGTAGGAACATAGATGTAAGGTCCTCCAGATATTTCCTGAAAATTCATTACTTCTTCCTCCGGAGACCTCTGAATAACTTCAATTAATTGAGCTTCAGCATGATTTTTCCTTTTAACATCTATTTTTGCTTTTACAATTTGTCCGGGGAATGCATTGTCGACAAAAATAATAAAATGAGAATCATCTATAGGAACACGAGAGATTCCTCTTCCTCCAAAACTATAGGCATGAATGGTTAATTCAACAATATCCCCTCTAGTCAATTTCATTAGATCATTCCTCTTATGACTCCTTTATCTGAGCTTTCAATAAAGTGAATTATTTCATCTTTTATGGGGCTATCAGGAAAAGTATCTTTCACATTTTGTATTCCTTTAGAAATATTACTGCTTTGAATATAAATACTTCTATATACATCCTCAATTGTTCTTACCTCATCATCTGTAAAACCTCTTCTGCGCAATCCAACGGAATTTACTCCAGCAAAAGTTAAAGGTTCTCTGGCAGATTTAACGAATGGAGGAACATCTTTTCTAACTAAAGAAGCGCCGCCAATAAAAGCATGTCGACCGATATGAACAAATTGTTGCGCTGCCACTTTTCCTTCTAAAATTGCGAAATCATCAATAACTACATGTCCGGAGAGTCCGACATAACTTGCAAGTATCACATTATTTCCAATTTGGCAATCGTGTGCAACATGCACATAAGTCATCAACAAGCAATTTTTTCCAATCGATGTTTTCCATTTGTCTTTCGTCCCACGGTGTATGGTAACACATTCTCTTATGGTAGTATTGTCTCCAATTTCAACTGTGGTATATTCTCCTTCGAATTTCAAATCTTGCGGAATCACTCCAATTACAGCGCCTGGAAAAACTTCACAATTATTACCAATTCTTGTTCCTGGATAAATGGTTACATTCGAGTGAATATGAGAACCTTCTCCGATAATAACATCTTCATGTATACAGCTAAAAGGATCCACTCTTACACTATTATGCAATTTGGCTAAATGAGAAATAGACGCTAATGGACTTTGCATATTTATACTTTATCTTTGATTACTTGAGCAAGCATTTCAGCTTCCATTACTAAATTTCCGTTTACATAAGCTTTTCCGCCCATCTCAACCAATCCTCTTCTGATAGGTGAAAGTAGTGTTAATTCAAATACCAAGGTATCTCCTGGGACCACTTTTTGCTTAAATTTAACCTTGTCTATTTTCATAAAATAAGTAGAATACAAATGCGGTTCTTCTACCTTGCTTAAGGCAAAAATCCCCCCAACTTGTGCCATGGCTTCAATTTGTAACACTCCAGGAAATACTGGATTTCCGGGAAAATGACCTGTAAAAATAGGTTCATTCATAGTGACATTTTTCACTCCAATTATGGTCAAATCGTTAATCTCCATGATTTTATCTACCATCAAAAAAGGAAAGCGATGCGGAAGCATACTTTCTATGGCGATACTATCGTAAAGCGGTGTTTTGGTGATATCAAACACTCTACCTTGATTTTGTTGTTTTTTGATTTGTTCTTTTAAAATTTTCGCAAAACGAACATTTCCTGAATGTCCAGGACGCGCGGCTAAAATATGTGCTCTAATAGGTTTTCCAATAAGCGCTAAATCTCCAACAATATCTAATAATTTATGTCGAGCGGGCTCATTTTCATATTTTAATTTAGAACTATTGAGCACCCCGATTCCATCTATTTCAATCTTCAAATCTTCCTTGCCTAATAATTTAGCGAGTCTATTTAATTCTTCTTGTGAAATATCAACACGATCTACCAATACAATTGCATTGTCTAAATCTCCGCCTTTTATCAAATTATTCTGAGCTAAATATTCTAATTCTCTCAAGAATACAAAAGTTCTGCAAGGGGCAATTTCAGTATTAAAATCACTTATCTTGTACATGCTAGCATGTTGCGTTCCAAGAACAGGTGATTTATAATCGACCATTACTGTTAATCTATAATTTTTATCAGGAATTGCTAAAAATTCAATCCCGTTCTCTATGTCTTCCCAAGGAATATTTTCGGTTAATTCAAAATAGTCTCTATTGGCTTCTTGTTCAACAAAACCTGTTTCAAGAATGGCATCAACATACAATTTAGAACTTCCGTCCATGATCGGTACTTCTGGCGCATTCAGTTTTATTAACGCATTATCGATTTGACAACCATAAAGTGCTGCAAGAACATGTTCAGTAGTATAAACGCGTGCCCCTGCTGATTCAAGCGTAGTTCCTCTATCAGTTGCTACTACTAAATCTACATCCGCTTTAATTATTGGCTCACCTGGCAAATCAATTCTTTGGAATTTATAACCGTGGTTGTCTGGCGCTGGACAAATCTCGAGCGTCACGGATTCTCCAGTATGCAATCCAATACCTTTAAATTGAATAGGTGCTTTGAGGGTACATTGTTTTTCTGACATGCTATTACTTTTTTGAAATAAGTGCTGCTAATTTTGTTTCTAATTCAACCACCCGTTTCAACATACTAGGTAATTGCTTAAATACTATATGAGATCGTTTAAAATCTGAAAGTGGAATGACAGGGCTTCCCATCATTGCTTGTGCGGTTTTTATGGTAGAAGCTACGCCTGATTGTCCGGCGATTTGCGTTTGATCAGCGATAGAAAGATGTCCGCCAATACCGGCTTGTCCACCAATGATAACGCGTTTTCCAATCTTAGCTGAACCTGCTATTCCAACTTGCGACGCCATGGCGGTATGTTCACCCACTTCTACATTATGAGCAATTTGACATAAATTATCAATTTTCACACCTTTTCGAATATAGGTAGAGCCCATTGTTGCTCGATCAATTGTAGTGTTGGCACCAATTTCAACATCATCTTCAATTACTACATTCCCAATTTGTGGCACCTTCTTATAAACACCTTGTTGATCAGGAGCGAATCCAAATCCATCTGAGCCAATTACGACACCGGCATGAATGATACAGTTTTTTCCAATGACTGAAGCGTCATATAAAGTTACATTTGGGTAAATCGTAGTATTTTCATCAATAACAGCATTATCGCCAATAAATACGTGCGGATAAATGACACAATTCTTACCAATCTTTACATTTTTACCCACATAAGCAAAAGCTCCAAGGTGGATATTGTCGCCTAATTGCGCAGTTGGATCAATGAAATTAGGCGCTTCAATTCCCGCCTGTTTTTTATTCATATTAGCATAGACTTCCAAAAGCTGTGCGAAGCAGGCGTATGCATCAGCGACTTTTATCAGCGTTAACGTTTCTGGTAAATTTTTGGAAGGTTCAAAAGAACTATTTACGATACATATACTAGAACCTGTAGTATAGATGAATTCCTCATATTTTGGATTAGAAAGGAAAGACAATGCGCCTTGCTTACCTTCTTCTATTTTTGCAAGCTCATTAACTTTAGCATTGCTGTCGCCAATGATTTCTCCCTTAAGGATTTCTGCAATTTGTTGGGCCGAAAATTCCATGATTCAAAATTAGTAATTACAAATTGAATGAAATCAACAGAATAACATACTTATTAACAACAATACGTGATAAAATGATCGCTAAAAAGTAGGAAATTATTTTTTTTCGCTTAGCCTTTTGATCGTTATTTTCTCTTTATACCAAGTTGCTTCTATTTCAAAATTTTCATTTTCAAGAAAATGAGTTGAATTCTGACCGTCGAATTTAGTTTTCTCGAAATTAATGTAAGAGTTCTTCTCCAATTTAGTCTGCAGATCTTTGCTTTTAAGAAAGCCTAGATTCTTTAATTGT
Source organism: Flavobacteriales bacterium (assembly GCA_947447525.1). Lineage (GTDB taxonomy): Bacteria > Bacteroidota > Bacteroidia > Flavobacteriales_D > Crocinitomicaceae > UBA952. The sequence goes on from CANFJL010000001.1 coordinate 378,784, forward strand.
TTTTTAAGATTTTCCTTTTCTCCAAAATAAAAGAGCTCGTCATTTTTGGGGAAATAGATTGGAATACCTTTTCCCTTTATTGAATTTCTAACTTTATTAATCGATGGAATAATTTCATTTGAATTAATTTTAAGTTCACTTACAAAACTTCCATCAGGTAGGGAAAAAATCCAATTGATTTTTTTTCCTTTTGGAGTTACACAGGACATCACATAAGCTCGAGGGTCACCTTTCTTTTTGCTTTCAGAGAAAACAACAGATCCATTATCGATCATTTTCTTAACTTCAGAACTGCCTAGTTTCAACTTAGTAAAATTCAAGGAGTCTTCAGTATGGATGTAAATAATTCTTTGGAGAATAGATTCCTTTACTTTGTTTTCGGGCAACCAAGAGCATCCTCGATTTTTAAAAAAGAAAAACACGCAAAATAATCCAATTCCAAATCCAATTCCGTATAACTTCAATCGTTTTAAAAAATTCTCCATGAAAAAGTTTTGTGTATAAAAAAAGTCGATTGCTCGACTTTCTGTTTTTATTATAAAATAGCGTCTAATTTCGCCATTAAAGTTGCTTTTGGTACTGCGCCAACTGATTTGTCGACAACCTCTCCATTTTTTATAAATAGAACCGTTGGGATACTTCTAACACCGAATTTGGCAGAAACAGAAGAGTTTAAATCTACATTAACCTTACCAATTAAAGCTTTACCGTCATATTCAGTAGCCATTTCTTCTATTACTGGTCCTATCATGCGACAAGGGCCACACCATTCTGCCCAAAAGTCAACAACAACCGGTTGCGTTGAGTTCATAACCAACTCATCAAAGTTTGCATCTGTAATTTCTAATGCCATGTTCTTAGTTTTAAATAATTATTCTTTCAATTGAGCCGTAAAATTAATTGAATTTTCACTACCGATTTCAATTATTTTATGTTTTTTAGAATTTATTTTAAAGTTCTGCCTTTAAATAGTGTGCTGTATAGGATACCTTTTCGAACTTAGAGACAAATTGCTCCGGATTTCCACTCCCAACAATTTTTCCACCACTATTCCCACCTTCAGGACCAATATCGATAAGCCAATCTGCAATTTTAATAATATCAAGATTGTGTTCAATTACTACTACAGTATTGCCTTCATCTACTAGTCTTTGAAGCACATTTACAAGCATTCGAATGTCTTCAAAATGCAATCCTGTAGAGGGCTCATCGAGCAGATACATTGTTTTACCCGTTCCTCTTTTTGTTAATTCACTCGCAAGTTTAATACGCTGCGCTTCGCCTCCAGATAAGGTTGTAGAAGATTGACCCAAGGAAATGTAACCGAGTCCCACACTTTCAAGAGTTGTCAATACTCTATGAATTTTAGGGATGTGTTCAAAAAACACCACAGCATCCTGAATATTCATAGACAATACATCTGCTATTGATTTTCCTTTATACCGAATTTCGAGTGTTTCTTGATTGTAGCGTTTTCCTTGACAGCCCTCACAATTTACGTAAACATCAGGTAAAAAATTCATTTCTACCAAGCGCATTCCACCACCGTTACAAATTTCACATTTACCACCAGCGACATTAAATGAAAATCTTCCGGGTTTATAACCTCGAATTTGTGCTTCTGGAATCGAGGCATATAGACTCCTTATTTCATCAAATACTTTGGTGTAGGTAACAGGGTTTGATCTTGGTGTACGACCAATGGGACTTTGATCAATATCAATTACTTTATCAATATGTTCCAATCCTTCAATACTTCCATAAGGAAGCGGTTCTCTTACGCCGTGGTAGATATGCTTTAATAAAATAGGGTAGAGGGTATTATTGATTAAAGAGGATTTCCCACTTCCGGAAACGCCTGTCACACAGATAAAAGTTCCTAAAGGTAGTTTGAGATCAACATTCTTTAAATTATTTCCACTAGCTTTTTTTAAGTTCAGAAAAGTCCCATTCCCTTTTCTTCTTTTAACAGGCAATTCAATTTTCTTGGTGCCCTTTAGGTAGGAGGCTGTTAAGCTATCTGTCTCCAATAAACCTTGATAATTTCCAGCATACATTATTTCCCCTCCATGGATTCCTGCTCCTGGACCAATATCAACAATACAATCAGCGGCTTCCATCATCTCTTTATCGTGTTCTACCACCAAGACAGTATTTCCGGCGTCTCTTAATTTCTCTAAAGATTTGATCAATCTCGTATTATCTCTTTGGTGCAAACCAATGGAGGGTTCGTCGAGGATATACAAAACATTGATCAGCTCAGTGCCAATTTGGGTAGCCAATCTAATGCGCTGTGCTTCACCGCCAGACAGCGTTTTTGAGGAACGGTTTAGCGTGAGATAAGACAATCCAACATCTAAGATAAAACCAAGTCTCGCTTTTATTTCCTTAATAATCTCAAAGGCAATACTTAATTGATCCTTGCTCAGTTTCCCTTCAATCTCCATCAGCCAATTCCAAAGAACACTTAAGTCCATTTGAGCAATATCACCAATATGATGTTCACCAATCTTAAAGTGCAAAGCTTCCTTTCTTAAACGCGTTCCTTGACAACTATCACATGTCTTTTTATTCATGAATCCTTGAGCCCAGCGTTGAATAGCGGCTGAACTATCATCAGCATGGCGGGTAATAAAATTGATAATTCCTTCAAATTTTTCAGTTTGACCTTCTCTTTCTAATTCCATGTCATCATTACCGTAAAGTAATAATTGAATTAAGTCGGCATCAATTTCTCCTAGTGGACTTGACAATGAATAACCTTCATTGGATATTAAATTTTCTATTTTATCAAAGATCCAAGTTTTTTTATACTCACCTAAGGGAGCAAAGCCACCTTTTCTAACGGACAATTTTGGATCAGGAATTATTTTATCGAGTGAGGCAACGCTTACTTCTCCAAGGCCGCTGCATTTTTGACATGCACCATAAGGAGAGTTGAAAGAGAAAAGACTTGGTTCCGGTTCAGGATAACTAATTCCGCTGTCAGGACACATCAATGAACGGCTAAAATAATGGCAGTTATTCGTTTCAAGATCTTGAACCATCATAATGGCATCACCATGTTTCATAGAAAGTAGAATGGCATCATACAATCTTTTATAATCTTTTTCTTCCACCAGGAGTCGATCTACTACCAATTCAATATCATGAACTTTATAGCGGTCTAATTTCATTCCTTTGACAATGTCCTGAATTTCACCATCTACCCGAACCTTTGTGAAACCCATTCTTTGCATTTGTTCAAACAATTCTCTGTAATGGCCTTTTCTCCCCCTAATCTTTGGTGCAAGAAGGGCAATTTTTTTACCTGAATATTTATTTTGAATAATTGAGGCAATTTCATCGTCAGAATATTTGATCATTTTGTTCCCACTTACATAAGAATAAGCAGTTCCTGCGCGAGCAAACAACAAACGAAAAAAATCATAAAGTTCCGTTATTGTCCCAACGGTAGATCTTGGAGATCTAGAAACCGTTTTTTGTTCAATAGCAATCACGGGACTTAATCCCTCTATTTTATCGACATCTGGTCTTTCTAAACCGCCAATAAATTGTCGAACATAAGATGAAAAGGTTTCTATGTAGCGTCTTTGTCCTTCAGCAAATAGGGTGTCAAAGGCTAAAGAAGATTTCCCACTGCCACTTAATCCTGTGAAAACAATAAGTTTATTTCTTGGAATAGTAAGATCAATGTTTTTTAAATTATGCTCTTTAGCGCCGTGTATTTGTATACTTCCGCTTTCAATTTCTTTTTTGCTCATTTAGAATAGGATGCATAATTTTTTAACTTACAATTTTCTCCTGGCAATAAAAGAAGTTGCGGTTGATTCATATTTATGAGCGAATTTTTCAAAATCCATGGATTAAGTTTTCTAACTATTTTAAGGTTTACATCATGATTTTTAGACCAAAGCGCTAAGTTTTTAATGGGAGATTTTACTTTTATTTTTTTAGTTTCTAAAGGTTGGTACAATTGTTCTTTAGTAATATAATAACCGTATGCTTTTGGGTTCTCCATTATTATTTTGAGTGCCATTATTCTAAAAACATATCTAGCAGTTTCATTGTTCATTTCTGAATCAAAATAGTGATCGGTATATTGTCTTTTCATATCAGAACGAACTCCACCCAATCCACGATTAAATGCAGCAGCAGTCATAATCCAATTGTTAAATACTTGGTTTACATTTTTGAGATATTGACAAGCAGCATGCGTACTTTTCTCTAATGCTAAGCGTTGGTCTATTTCATCATTGATTACTAAACCATATTCTTTTGCTGTAGCGGGCATAAACTGCCAAAAGCCACTTGCGCCAACCGGACTTTGAACATTAGCAAGTCCACTTTCAGCGACAGCAAGATATTTAAAGTCGTCTGGAACTTGTTCGTTTTTAAGTATGACTTCTATTGGACCGAAGAAACGATTTGCTCTTTTTATATAAAGATTAGTTGCAGATTGAGCATATGTATTCATGATAATCTCTCTATCCAATCTTTCTTTGATGTCCTCATCTTCTAGATTTATTTTTTGACCAAAAAGTTCCATCTCCTTTGGAAGAGAGGGGAGAGATTGGTTTTGGATAGGTTTTAAAGTAGCGTTGTCTAAAGCTAAGTTATCTTTTTGTTGACAAGAAATAAGGATAAGCAAGCAGCTAAAAAGTAATATTTGTTTCATAGTTAGCACATTGAAAACAAAGGTAGTTATTTACTTATCTGGCTGTTGATATTTTTGAGTATTTCTATAAAGAAAATAAAAGGCAATAAAAAAGAAAGGAACAATCAGTAAACTTTGATATCTCATTTCATTTCGAACCAAATACATCATGAAAATTCCCAGAACAGAGGCTAGGAAACCAATACTTAAAAACACATGCCAAACTTGTTTTTCTGTAAACCCTGCATAAACAAGATGGTGTGTTGTATGATCTTTTCCTCCTATCATCGGACTTTTTCCTTTCTTGAGTCTGTTGATTACGACACTCAAAGAATCAATTGCTGGTGCAGTAAAACAAATAAGGATGATGTAAAATTTATTCCAAAGAGGTACATGATGCGACATGTCAAAATTCCATAAAAATTTAATACTGAAAAACGCTGCAATTAAACCTAAAAATTGACTGCCGGAATCACCCATAAATATTTTTGCGGAGGGCGCATTGTAAAATAAAAAGCCAATTAGTGAACCTATTAATCCTAATAAAATATAGTTATAGTAGGAATGACTATCCAAATTAAAAAATAAATTAGCACCAAAGCAGCTCAAGAGAATAAAAATCACGACACTGGTCGTAATACCATCCATATTGTCCAGCATATTTAAGGAATTCATTAAAACGACTACCCAAAAAACTGTGAGAAGAGCATTCAACCAGTAGTGACTGCTCAAATTAATTATGCTGCCACTCATTGCGATAATCAATCCGCAAATAATTTGAATTGAAAACTTAAGCAGTGGTTTTGTATTGTAGGCATCATCAGCCAAACCCATTAGAAAGGCAAGTCCAGCTGCAATAAATAATCCAATTACATGACTATCATTAAATACATTGGTATTTACATTAATTACCAAATAAATAAATACACAAATCAAAAAACTAACATACATACTAATTCCTCCCAATGAAGGTTTAGAGGAATTGCTCCAACGAATTGTAACATCATTTTTATTGCGAATCCCTAAGGTTTGAGAAAACTTTAAAAGTAAGCCGTTTATTACTAGCGTTATAAGCCAACACACAGCAAAAAATATTAAGGAAATTATAATGTAATTGTCCATTAGAAAGGGCTGGCAAATTGATTAAACATCATGCCTTCCTTATCTTTTTGTGAAACAAGTGCATTTTCTGTTCCCCAATTAATATCTAAATCTTGATCATTCCAAAGTAAGGTCTGCTCATGATTAGGTGCATAGTAGTTGGTGCATTTATAGCAGAAAACAGTATCTTCCTCTAGAGCAACAAAACCATGCGCAAAACCCGGTGGAATCCAGAATTGCCATTTATTTATTGCATCGAGTTGAACGGCTACATATTTCCCGTAGGTTGAACTTGATTTCCTTATATCAACGGCGATATCTAGAACGCTTCCATGGGCAACATGTACCAATTTTCCTTGCTCAAAAGGTGGAGATTGAAAATGCAAACCTCTGAGCACCATTAATTTTGAAACACTTTGATTGTCTTGTTTAAAGCTGAAATCGCCTAAAATTTCTTTGTATTTTTCTTCATGAAAACTTTCTATAAATACACCTCTTTCATCTTCAAATAATCTAGGTTTTAATAGAATTAACCCTTCAATTTCTAATTGCTCCGTCTCCATAAATTACTTATTTTGTTCCAAATTTTACGGAGAAAGTTGACCTCTGCATCATCTGAGTAATAACCTGAATTAGTATATCCGTAACCATATCCATAACCATAACCATAGAAAGACCTTTTATCTTCTACGCCATTTAAAATTACATTAAGAGATTTTAATTTTTGAATGCTAAACAATTCTTCGACTCTTTCAGCGAATACTCTTTTCGAATATTTAGATTTAAATACATAGATTGGAATATCTGCTTGAGCGAGAATGTGAATACCATCTGAGACAATTCCAACGGGAGGGTTATCGATTAGAATAATATCATATTTAAGTTTCAAATCTTCTAAAAATTGATGAAAAGCTACTCCTTGAATCAATTCTGAAGGATTAGGGGGGATTGGACCGGCAGTAATGAAATCTAAACCAGGAATTTCTGAGGATTGAATTACTTGTTCAAGAGAGGAATGTCCTGACAATAAATTACTCATTCCTTGTTTGTTATCTGCATTAAACCCTAAATGAACTTTAGGTTTTCTTAAATCTAAATCAATTAAGATTGTTTTTTTACCACCCAGCGCAATCATTCCTGCTAAATTTAAAACAACGAAAGTTTTACCTTCACCAGAAACAGAAGAGGAAATAGCAATCACTTTAGCATCTTTATTAATAAAGCTCATATTGGCTCTAATATTCCGAATCGATTCAGCAAGTCTTGATTTTGATGATTCATTTACAACGACTTGAGAAAACTTCATTTTCTTTTTATAGAGTGGAATAGAGCCCAAAAAATTCGTTTCAGTGGGTAGTAAACTTTGAAGGTCTTGAAGTGTTGTGATTTCATTATAAGTCAAATAACGAATCACAAGTAGCCCAAGTCCTAGAACAAATCCTAAGAGCAAGGCAAATATATAAACCACGCCAACTCTTGGGTACATGGGATCAATAGGTACAACTGGTTCGCTCAAAATCCTATTTGATGTTGAATAACCAGCATTTGAAAGTTCGAACTCAATTTTTTTCTCAGTAAATAAAGAGAAATATCTATTGTTTAATTCCTCCATGTATTTTAAACGTTCAAACTCCATGGTTTTTTCTGGTAAACCATAATATTTCCCTTCTATTTCATTGATTTTCTCTTGGATCATGGATCGATCATGCCTTAAGCGCTCGTCAATAATTTTCAAGCTTTTTTTAATGGAAAAAATTCGATTATTAATACGTTCATTAATGACTTTTATTTGTCTGTTTTCTTGAGTTACATCTCTCAAAAGATCTTCTTCTGTCTCCAATAATTTATTTAAATCTTCCACTTGTCTTAAAACTGTTCCTTCAAAACTTTTTTTACCTACCATTTCAGGAATTAGACGATAAATTTCAAGTCGATTCGGATCAATGTTTATCCTCGAATTCACCATAGCCAATGTTGATATTTCCTCATTGGTTTCCAGCAAGCGTTGGGTTAATTCATTAATATTATCTGATAATTGCATTTCTGCTTTTTCAGGATTGGGTAATCTTTCACTGCGTTGAAAATCACTTAAACTGTCTTTAGAATTTTTCAAAATTCTAGATAGGGAGTCCAATTGTTGATCAATAAATGCAATGGTATTATCTGTTTTACTTTGTTTATTTTGTTTGTCAAAATTTAGATAGACATTCAACATGGTTTGAACTACATCTCTACATAATATTGGATTGTGGTCTGTGTATGAAATAAGTATCGTTTTTGCATTCTCATCAATTGGATTTACTGAAAGATTACTTTTCATGGCATCCAGTAAAATTTGTTTATTATTAAAAACAAAGAAAATTTCATTGTTTATAACAGCTTCTTTAAAAGCAGAAAACCGCGAAGTTTTGAAAGCGATTTTAAAATGTTCGTTGTTAATTTCTTGATTAATGATTCCTTTTACATGAAAAGGCTGACCATTAATGGTGTAGTTTAAATGGATTTCATAACCGTTTTCTAGTGAAACATCAATTCTTTCACCGCAAATACTCGAATCTTTAATGGCATAGGTAAGAATTGAAAAAGAATTCATCCCATATAAATCCTTGGTCAAAAGTTTCCCCTCAGAACTAATGGTGGTAGTTAGGTTTAGTTTATTTAACATCTGACTAAACAATACTTCTGACCTCAATAATTCTACTTCTTTTGATATGTCATTTGTAGTTGTAATTGGACTTGATTCAGCACCAAGAACTTCTTTTACTCGATCTTCCTCTACTACTTGCAGAGAGGCATTGGCTTCATAAATAGGTTTTTTATACCTCAAATAAGTAAAAGCTATGCTTAATGAAATTCCGATAAGTATAAATGGCTTGTACCAATGTCTACGGATTACATTCTCCAACACAATTGGATTGAAATCTTTATTTATGATATAAGAATTTAAATCTGCCATTATTTAATAATTAATGCATAAATAGCAAAGGAACTTGTAAATACACTCAGCCAAGGGCCAACCTCTCTTAAAACAGCACTTGCAATTCTCGGTTTGGTATCTATATAAATATAGTCGTTACTTTCAACTAACATTTCTGCTGATTTGAGTCCTGATATTGTTGATAGATCAACGGAATATATCTCCCTTTTTCCATTGACTTTTCGAATTAACTTAATGCTATTGGCCCGAGCTTCTTCTCTAATTCCTCCAGATAAAGCTAGCACTTCCAATAAAGAGGTATTGGTATTAACCAAGTAGACTACTTGTGCAGTCCCTTTGCCTGGAAAAACTAACACGCGTTGATTGGTGACTCTAATTTGAACAAAAGGATCTATATAGTTTTTGGACAATTTTTTTGTCAGCTCATCCTCTAACTCCACAATTGATAAACCAGCAACTGGGATTATTCCTACTAATGGCAGTTCGGCTGTCCCATCTTGTCTTACCAAATAATCTCTACTAGTTGAATTCGATTGTAACTGTTGACTATTATTTGAAGCATTATCTATTCCAGATTGTCCAAATATTATTTTTTCTCCATTATTCGTTGAAAAAAGAAAACTAAATCGATCTCCTGAACTTATTCGATAATCTGTGGCTGGTTTTTCAGGAATGACGTCATATTTAAAATCAGACTTCTTAGGTATTTTAAACATAACATTGCTGTTCAGATTTCCACAGGAAGATGAAATACTAAGTAGGATTAGTGATAAAGCGGAAACAAGAAAAATGGATGTAGTATTGCGTTTCATCTTTTTGCTTTTAGCAGTAATTTTTTATAATAGTTATCCATGTTATTCATTAGAATAGGGTATTGGAATTTTTCTTCTACGAAGGACCAACCTTTTTGTGACATTAATTCTCGTTTTTTTTCATCCTCAATCAAATCCAGCAGGGCCTTACTGTAAGAATCTACCGTCATTTCGCTGACCAAAACCCCTGTTTCGTTAGGCAATATAACATCTTTAATACCACCTACATTGGTTGATATAATTGGGATTCCAGCGGCTTGAGCTTCAATTAGACTCACCGGTGTCCCTTCATTCTTCGAACTTAAACAAATGAGATCCATTCCTGCATTAAAATCACTAATATTATGAATCCAAGAGGTCATTCGAATATCAATACCTTTATTTTTCAATATTTCAACGCGATTCGATATTCTTAAGTTTTCTTCACCATCGCCAACAATGAAGATGACTAATTCTTTTGTCGTTTGTTCAGCGACTTGTTCAATCGAATCTAAAAATAAATCGTGATTTTTTATTGGAGCGAGTCTACCAATAATGGCTATGGCCAAATCAGAATCCTTTAGATTATAGTTGTCTCTTGTAATTTTTCTTTTCTCTTCTTTGTTTAGATGAAACGGTGAAAGATCAAATCCTAAAGGAATAATTTCTATTTTATTGTCTGCACAAATTTTAAAGGTCTCTGACAACTCTTCTTTCTGTTTAGGTGAAATCGCAATGATGCCCGTACTAATCTTAGCTAATTTTTTCTCTATCATTCTATAGAGTTGTGTTTTCCAGAAACTAAAATAGGAATGAAATATATGTCCATGAAAGGTGTGAACGATAACAGGTACCTTACATTGTTTTGCCGCCCTTCTTCCGAGAGCACCAGCTTTCGAAGCGTGTGTATGAACAATATCAGGTTTGAATTCCTTAATGATCTCCTTTAATTTTTTAAGGGTTTTTAAATCAGAAATCAAATTTGGATTTCTTATCATTTCAGGCAGTAATAATGGTTTTACACCATGCTGTGTTGCAATATATAAGGCATTTGCTTCGCCTTCTTCTGGGTTTCCACCCACCAATAAAGTTTCGTAATTACCGGGTAAATATGCACTAAGAAGCACTGCATTATATACAGGACCTCCAATGTTGAATCGATTAATAATTCTTAAAACACGAATTTTTTTATCTTGATCCATAACGCGCAAACAAATCTGTGTTAATTTTTATTTTATACTGTGTTGAATTATTAAAGGTAATTTCAGCAACTTTAATTAAATTTTAGTCATGCAAAAGTACATTTTTATCTTGTTCCTTATTGTTGTTTCGGTAATTACCGCCCAAACTCCAAAAGATGCAATTAATCGTTTTGCTCAAGATCCGACATTAAAAAATGCCTTAGTGTCTTTTAAAGCCGTTGAAATTTCTGATGGGAATGTAATTGCAAGTTTTGACCCTAAAAGAGCAATTGTAAGTGCTTCAACAACAAAATTGTTCAGTACAGCAAGCGCATTTGAAATACTTGGTCCTCAATATAGAGCTATAACAAGGATATATATCGATGGTCCAATTGATAGTTTAGGTATTTTGCATGGTAATATTTGGATTCGTGGTGGCGGTGATGTGTCCCTTGGCAGTAAATTTTTTAGTAATGAAAATGAAGAATTACTTTTTTTAAATGCTTGGACAGATTCGATATTATCGAAAGGAATTCACGGTGTAACTGGGGCAGTAATCTCAGATGGCAGCAGTTTCGGATATGAAGGTGCCCCAGCAGGATGGGCAACCAATGACCTTGGGAATTATTTCGGTGCGGTTTCAGGTGGAATTAATTTTTATGACAATACCGTTAAATTAAATTTCAGCTCAGGAAAGATGGGTTCAAAAACTATATTGAAATCTATTTATCCAAAAATAGACGGTTTGACTTTTTCAAATAGTGTCTTAGCTGCAAATGTAAGTGGGGATGATTGTTACGTTTATGGTGCTCCATATACCTATCAACGTTTAGCTACAGGAAAAATACCAGCCAATCAATCTAATTTTATTGTGAAAGGTAGTATGCCTGATCCTGAATTACATTTAGCAAAATACTGGTTGGACATTCTGAAATCGAAAGGAATTGATGTAAAAAATGGAGCTACATCTCAACGCATATTCCTAGGAAAAAATAATTATGCTAATAATTTTACTTTACTCTTTACTCAAGAAGGTAAGTCTGTAAAAGAAATTGCCTATTGGACGAATCTAAAGAGTGTTAATTTATTCGCTGAAGGTTTATTCAACTTAATTGGATACGAAACTAAAAATATAGGTTCAAATACTGAAAGTATCAAAGTATTTCATCAATATTGGGATGCTAAAATTAATTTGGAAGGAATGACAATTCATGATGGGAGCGGATTATCGCGATTAAACGCCATTTCAGCAGATCATTTTTGTGAGCTTTTAATTTATATGAGTAAATCTAAAGAATTTGAAAATTTCAAAAGCACGCTTCCGATTGCTGGAAAAACAGGCACCATAAAAAGTTTATGTCGTGGTGGTATTGGAGAAGGTAGGATTTTTGCCAAAAGTGGAACGATTAACAAGGTTAAAGCTTATGCTGGGTATGTTAAAACAGTAAGTGGAAAAGACCTTGTTTTTTCCTTTACAGTGAATAATTATTCCTGTTCAACATCAGATTTAGTATCGAAGATGGAACAGGTGTTAAATGCAATTGCTGCCTATTAATTTAAAGTTACGGTAGTGATCTCTTTCCAGAAATCAGAAATTGAAATACCTGCTTCAGCGAGCATTTTTGGAACGATACTTTCAGATGAAAATCCAGGAGTGGTATTTACCTCGATGACATAAGGGACATTATTAACCAACATAAAGTCTATTCTTGCGATAGATTTCAATTGCATTAATTGGTATATTTTCTTTGCTAATTCTTGAACATTTTTAGTCAAGTCTTCATTAATTCTTGCAGGGGTAATTTCATTTGATTTTCCTTGATATTTCGCTTCATAATCAAAAAACTCATTTTCACTCACGATTTCAGTTAATGGTAACGCAACAAGTCCTTTCGGTGAAAGATAAACGCCACAGGTAACCTCAATGCCATCGAGAAAGGATTCAATAACAACCGTTTTGCCTTCCTTAAATGCAAACTGCAATGCAGGAAGTACTTCATCAATTGATTTTACCTTAGAGATTCCATAGGAAGATCCGGAATCGGAAGGCTTTATAAAGATAGGAAGCCCTAGATGTTCAATTATTTCAGATGGAGTGTATTGATGATCATTTTGTAAAAAAAGTGATTTCGCAACGGGAATGTCAAATGATTTTAAAAATTGATTGCAATACCATTTGTCAAATGAAAGCGCAGAAGCGAGTGCGCCTGAATTGACATAAGGAATGTTATGCATATCTAATAAGGCTTGAATTTTACCGTTTTCTCCTGGATTTCCATGAATGTAAATCAGCCCTGCATCAATCTGTTTTTGGACACCATTCTCCAGAAAAGAGCAGTCGTTTAAGTTAAAAGACGCTAGTCCTTTATCGGTCTCCACCTCCCATTTTTCAGTGCTAACAATAATACGAACCACTTTATATTCTTTTGGAAAATGGGTACGTATGGTTTCAGCACTCTTAAGTGAAATTTCAAATTCGGAGGAGAATCCACCACAAAAAAGACCAATGGTTTTCATAAACTTACTTTTAAACGAAGTTAGAGTCATTCCCTTTATATTATATTATTTCAAAGGAAAGTTTTCAGCATAAGTGTTGTTAATTTTAATTCGGCTTTATTACTTACTTGTTATTAATGCAATTTTAAGGTCAATTTAATTAATTTTGTTTTTAAATGAAAGCTTTATATTTTTTATGGTGGTTAATATTTGGATATAGTTTACGCTTATTTTATCGAAAAATTGTAGTGCTCAACGGTAAGCGAAATAGTGAAGGGAGTACCATTTTCATTAGTAATCATCCTGCTTCCTTTATGGATCCCTTGATTGTTTCAAGATTTAATAATGCGATCGTATTCTTCCTAACAAGATCTGATGTCTTTACTCGTTTGACTCATCCAATTTTTAAGTCTGCTCACATGCTTCCTATATTCAGACAGCAAGATGGCGGGAATACCAATGAGAAAAACAAGGAGGTTTTCAAAAAATGTTCTGATGTCTTGTTGAGAAATAAAAATATTTTAATTTTCGGAGAGGGATTAACTGATGATGTCTTTATTCGACGCGTCAAACCTTTAAAAAAAGGTGCTTTGCGTATTGGTTTTACAGCGCTTGAATCGTGTAATTGGGAAAAGAAAATTTACATTTCGCTTGTTGGAATCAACTATACGCAAGCCAATCTTTATGGGAGCGATATTCTATTGTCTAATTCAGATAAAATTTGTCTCAATGATTATCGCGAAGCATTTGAAGAAAATCCAAGTCGTACTATTTCAGCTATAAATCGAGATTTAGAATTAATGCTACAAGATCAATTAACGCATGTTGAGTCTGAAGAAAATGCAGGTCTTCATGAGGATATAATGATGTTGACAAGGAAAGGAATGCATCCAATTTGTTTTGATAAGCAATTATCACTTGAAGAAAGATGGAATTATTCTAAATCATTGGCAACTTGGTTGAACAAGCAAGAAACATCTGCTTTAGACGAATTAAAATCACTTATGACTGAATATCGAAAGCGTCTTTCATCGACAAAAATAACTGAAAACAATAGATATCTAAAGGCGAATAACAAATGGAAATTAACACAAAATTTTTGCCGTTTCACTATTCTTTTTCCAATGGGAATATTAGGAATTCTTCATGCTGGAATTCCCTATTTATTGGTAAAGAAATTCGTCGAAAAAAGTTTTAAACGGGATGTTTTTTGGGCCTCTGTCAAAATGATTTTGGGTATAATTATTATAGGATTGATCAACTTGCCAATTTTGTTTTTAGGATCAAAATTTTTTCCATGCTTGAGCTTACTTGAAGCTTCAATTTATGTTTCCCTTTACTATTTGAGTATTGGTATTTTTGCATATGCTGCTTATGAATGTAAACTTCTAATTTCAGTTTTTTGGAATCAATTTCAAATGCGCAACATTGATCTTTCTAAGTTAAATCAACAACGGGAGATAATAATAAACAAAATCAATCAAGAAATTTCATTATAAACTTCATGAACGAAGCGCTATTAAGTGAATTTCATTTCCCTTTAGATTGGTTTAATGAATTGTCACCCGAAGAAATTACTAATTTATTTGATGTTTTAAAGGAGTTGAAAACGCTTTATGAGGCACATCCTTCTTCAATTTTTCCTGAAAAAGAAAAAGTCTTTAATGCACTAACACTTTGTCCAATAGCAGCACTCAAAGTCGTAATCTTAGGTCAAGATCCTTATCCAACAAAAGGTCATGCCAATGGATTGTGTTTTTCAGTGAACGCTGGTGTAAGACCTATTCCAAAAAGTTTGCAAAATATTTTCAAAGAATTAAAAAATGATCAATTTCTCCATCACAGTGTTCAAGATGACTTGACTTATTGGGCAGAGCAAGGAGTATTGTTATTAAACTCTGTTTTAACTGTTCAGGAAGGAAAAGCAGGAAGTCATTTCGATTTAGGTTGGGAAAAGGTTACGGCTTCATTTCTTGAAATTATCAATCGTAAGAAAAATAATGTAGTTTTTCTTTTATGGGGAGCAAAGGCTCAAATAAAGCAAAATCAAATAGAATTAAATAAACATTGTGTTCTTTTAGCGCCACATCCTTCTCCATTGTCTGTTTATCGTGGCTTTTATGGATGCAAGCATTTTAGTAAAACAAACAACTATTTAAAATCTATTGGTGAGAAAGAAATTGCATGGTAATCATATTTTTCACTAAAAAATTACAAGTCAATTTGAATCTAAAGATTAACTTTGCTCACCATGGAATTAAAAAATGATTTGTTCTTGCGTGCTGCAAGAGGTGAGGCAATTGAAAGGTATCCTGTTTGGTTAATGCGTCAAGCAGGAAGAATTTTACCGGAATACAGAGCGCTTAGAGCGACACTTTCTGGTTTTAAGGAATTGGTTGAAACGCCTGAGTTGGCTGCTGAGGTTACGATACAGCCTGTTGATCATTTGGATGTTGATGCGGCAATCATTTTTTCTGACATCTTAGTGGTTCCAGAAGCGATGGGCCTTCCATATCAAATGTTAGAACAAAAAGGACCTTGGTTTGAAAATACCATACGCTCTCGAGAACAATTAAATTTATTAGACACTCATATTGATGTTGCAGATCGTTTATCCTATGTATTTGAAGCATTAAAAATCACTAAAAATGCATTGAATGGTCGAGTGCCTTTAATTGGTTTTGCTGGTGCTCCATGGACAATTCTTTGTTATATGGTAGAAGGGAAAGGATCAAAAACTTTTTCTGAATCTAGAAAGTTATTATACACACAACCAGAATTGGCACATGAATTGTTAAGTCGAATCACGGATGTTACCATAACTTATTTGAAATTGCAATTAGCCGCAGGGGCAGATGCTTTGCAATTATTTGATTCATGGGCAGGAATATTAGGAAGAGAACATTATAAGGTCTTTGGCTTAAAATATATACAACAAATTGTAGAGGCACTTCCAGGAGTTCCTTTGACGGTTTTTTCAAAAGGTGCGCTGGCTTCTTTACCAGATTTGGCTGAATTGAACTGCACTACTTTAGGTTTAGATTGGAATATGGATGTTGCTTACGCAAGAGAATTAGTTAAAGAAACAAAGACTTTACAAGGTAATTTAGATCCATGTTTATTGTATGCAGATGATAGTATTATTGAAAAAGAAACAATAAAATTGCTAAAATCATTTAAAAGTCAAAGACATATTGTAAATTTGGGTCACGGTGTTTATCCGGATATTGACCCTGAAAAGGTGAAAGTATTAATCAAAACTGTTAAAAACTATGAAAATTAAAACTACTATTTTAGCATTAGCTGCTTGTTTAGCGCTGATTATTTCTTTAGATTCTACTGCTAATGCGCAGCGAAAAGGTAAGGGTGATAAACTTAAAGCTTTTTTAAATGAAGGCTTTGAAAAAACGATAGAAGAAGACCCTCAAATTTCTGAAGCAGGCGGTATTAATTTATTGTCAAACATTAAGCAAACGACTGAATTACCAGCTGATTTATTCAACAGAGCTTCCGAAGGTGGTGATTTTGCAGTTGGTCTAAGTCTTTATGGTGATGAAACTCCGATTGAAGCATCCACTGAAAAATTAGATGAGGCAGATAAAAAATTATTTGATAGTGAAGGTAAAGGTGGTGGCAATAATTTTGCCGGAATTATTACATACAAACCAGGAAAACTAGATAAAGAAAGATCATATATTACAATTCCTTTTATGTCGGATAAAAAACCAATAAAAATGACAAAAGGAATGATGTATTGTGTTGAATACTCTATTTCATTAGCAGAATCTTCTAAATACGCAACCAATAATATTGGTTTGTTATTTTCTAAAGAAGTAATAAATGATGCTCCAATTGGACATGTAGCTAAAGAAGCTGGAAGAACCTTAACCAATTACAACAATAAAGTTTACAATAATTTTTATGGTTGGGATAAAGTTTGTGCTACCTATGAAGCAAAAGGAGATGAACAATGTTTAATTATAGGAAATTTTGAAATGAATACAGATACGAAAACTGAGGTTATGAAAAAGCCTAAAACTTTCGAAAATCCTGTAATTCCTCAAGCTTATTATTTCATTGATAACATTCGAATCAAAGAAGTTACTACTAAAGAACAATGTAAATGTTACCAAGCAGATACTGCAAATATTGAAGATTCTTATTCAGCCTTGATTTATGATAAAACTCCAGAAATTAATGATAAGATGACCAATGCACAGAAAATTGCTGCACAAGTTGCCTATTATGGATTTGGTAAAAAATCAATGACTCCCTCTTCAAAGGATATATTTAATTACATCATACAACAAATGAATGCTAATCCAGCTTTAAATATTGAGATTGAAGGTCACAATGATGTCAAAGAAGATCAAGTTGCTGAACAAAATCAAGAATTTCAGAATATGGCGCGTCAAAGAGCGGAGGCAGTTAAAAAGTATTTAGTTGGACAAGGAATAGCTGAAGATCGTTTAACGGTGAGTTCTACAGGTGCTAAAGTTAATAGTTCTGAAATTGATAATGAATACGATGATGAAGAAACTAAAGAAGCTAAAAATCGTCGTGTGATGTTTAAAGTAGTGACTAACTAATAAGAATATTTAATTTAAAAAAAGGGAGCAACGGCTCCCTTTTTTTATGCCAATAATTTTCTGATTTCTAATTGTAGTCCTTGGGTTGGCAGCCCCATTACATTGGTGTAGGATCCTTCGATGCGTTCAATTCCTACGACTCCAATCCAGTCTTGTATCCCATAAGATCCAGCTTTATCAAAAGCATCACCTTGATCTAGATAATAAGAAATTTCATCTTGACTTAATACTTTAAAACTTACTGAGGTTTTTTCAGAAAAGTCAACTTTCTCATCCTTATAATAAATAGAAACACCTGTAATTACTTCGTGTGTTTTTCCAGATAGTTTACTAAGCATTTTTTCAGCGTCAATTCTATCTTTAGGCTTGCCTAGAATTTCATTTTCCAGTAATACAATCGTATCTGCACAGATTAATAAGTCCTCGCTTTCAATTTGAGGAGTCAATGCATTAAGCTTTAGATTTGAAATATATTCTGCAACCAAATATGGTGATATCGTTTCGGGAAAAATTTCATCAACTGTTGGGATAAGAACTTCAAAATCATATCCCATTGCAGCTAATAATTCTTTCCTTCTTGGCGATTGAGATCCTAAGATAAACTTCATTAGCAGTATAAAAATAAGGTGCTAATTCCTATGAAAAGAATAGCTTTGATTATTAAGCTGTACCATTTTAACGGCAAGCCTTTTTTGATGAAATTGATGGGAATGAGCAACACGGTTACACCAATACCAAGGAATAAAATCACCCACATCAGTTGATTGCTAATAAAGGAATTGTTGAAAAAAAGTAGGGCAATTAAACATGAAATAAAACTCAATTGGCAAATAGCGATTGCAATCCAAAGTGATTTCTTCTTTCCTATGTACATGGGTAATGAATAGACATTAATTTTCTTATCTCCCTCAATGTCTTCAATGTCTTTTATTATTTCTCGACCTAGATTTAAAATGAAGGCACATATTGCCAATAGATAGATAAAAGAATAATCAACATAAATGGTCCAGGTGGAGGAATGGTAAGGTGAAAAAGCTTGAGTTGATTCATTGGAAACTTTAAAGAATACAACAACAAGCAATGGGATAATACCTGTCATTAATGCAATAATGAAATTGCCAATCAGGATTTTCTTTTTAAAATATAAGCTATAAAACCAAAGCAGGTTAACAATCACCACTTGAATAAATACAAACCATAAACTTTGGTAATAAATACTCAGATATATTGAGATGAAAACAGCAAAAGCATTAAAAATCCAATGCAATGCAATGGCCCATCTTTTTTTAATATGTTTCCCAATTACAACACGTTCAGGTTTGTTGATTTTATCAGCTTTGATGTCAAAATAGTCATTAATTATATTTCCTGCGGCAGCTATTAAGACTGTCGAAAAAATGAGAAGCGTGAAATTAATTGGTTCAAAACGAACGAATTGAAAATAATTAGTGGTGTGAATATAATAAGCACAGCCAATCATGGTGATCATGATAATCAATAGATTGATAGGGCGAATTAATCGGATAAAATGTTTCATTTGATTATTTTATATACCGTTCTGCGATTTTTCTGATGTGCTTTTTCAATTTCTATATCATTCTTCAATTTTGCAATACTTATATCATCTATAAGCGGCATCGTTTCGCCATAACCCACGAATGTCAAGCGCTTGGAGTCTATTCCCTCTGTGTTAATCAAATAATCATATACTGTTTTTGCCCTAGCGGTAGATAAAGCTAAGTTTTCGACTGCATTTCCTCGGGTGTCTGTATGCCCACCTAATTCTATTTTTAAGGTAACATTCTTCTTTAAAAATTCAGCAAGATTTTTTAATTCTATGGCAGATTCTTGTCTTAAACTAGATTTATTTAAGTCGAAGAATACATTGGCTAATACATTTTCAGTGGTACTGTTAATTGGGTTAAGAGGAATGTCAATATGATAGTGATTTTGTCCGTCCGGAATTTTTAAATCAAAATTTAAAGAGTAGGGTAAATAAGAATTATAACTCACCTGGATGGCGTAACTTCTATTAATAGGAAGTGCAACCATAAAAGAGCCATCTAATTTATCAGCATCAGATACGATTACAATGTCCCCACTTTCAATATCTGTAAGAATAAAATGACCACCGAGTGGATTTTTAGATAGTGCATCAAATACATTGCCATCAAAATAAAGTGTCTTAGTAGGCCTTAAATCTTCAGGCAGTTGAAAATAATAGATGTCTAAATCACCATAACCGCCCGTTCTATCTGATGCAAAAAAAGCTATATCTCCAATAGGGGAGACTAGTAATGAATTCTCGTCATATTTTGTATTGATTGGGTAGCCAAGATTTTGTGGTTTACCCCAGTTTCCATTAGCATCCATCTTGCTTACAAAAAGATCAGATCCTCCCATTCCAACATGACCACGAGAGGCAAAGTAGAGCGTTTTCCCATCAGGATGAATACAAACTGATTCTTCTGCAAAAGGGGTGTTTATGATATCAGAAAGTCTTTGAGCAACACCCCATTGGCCATTCTCTTGTAAATTCGACATCCAAATATCACTATTCCCATTGGCGTTTTTTCCTCTGATGCCTCTAACAAAATAAAGCGTTTGTCCATCAGCAGATAATGATGGTTGTGATTCCCAATGAGACGAATTAACCCCACCAGGTAAATTCACTGGATTCAACCATTTGTTACCTAATCTTTTGGTGTAAAATAAATCACAGCTACCTTTTCCTTCTCTGTTCTCTCCATAATAGGTACCTGAGTTGTCGGAACAAGCAACAAAAATTAAACTCTTTCCGTCTGCGGCAATAGTAGGAGCCCCTTCATTATTTACGGTGTTAACATTCATGGGCATTGACATAGATGCCTGCCAATTGTTTTCTTCGCTTAAGTTGGAAATATAAAAATCTTCTTGCGCTTGATATCCTTGGACTCTTTTATCTGGAATACGTCGCGTGAAAAGTAATGTTTTGCCGTCAACGGTTATCGTTGGATAATATTCCGGGTTGTTGGTATTAATGCCAGGCCCTACATTAATTGGATTAAAATCTCTAGGATTTTTAATGGCATTTTGGGCAAAACTTGCATTTTGTTTTATTGCCCATGCATTAGGCATCAGTTCTTCATTTGCATTAGGAAATTTAATAAAAAGATCTGCATAACGAATAGCTTTATCATAATTCCCTTCGGCCAAATGAAGCGCTGCTAAAAAATACAAAGTAGAACCACTTCTACTGTGTTCAGGATTGATTCGAAGGGCTGCTTCATAATGGATTATTGCTTGATCATAGCGATTGAGGTTTTCATTATATTGCGCTGTAAGAATATGAGCTTCCCAAAAATTTGGGTCTTTTTTGAGCGCTGCTGAAAGTAATTCAAGTCCACCATTGTAGTTGGATCCGTGGGTTTTTGGATCTAAGGTTTGCCCAGGAATGCGCTGTGCTTCTTCTAGTAATTTAATTGCTTTCTTACTTTTTGTTGAATAGTGAAATTGGGAATGTAATTGCAGTGTCAAAAAAAGAAATGAAAATAGAAGCAAGAGCGATTTTATCATTTTTATGGTATTTGCATGAATTTATGTGTTTGTAACGAGATTCGCCATCTAGGGTTACTTTTAATATAGTCAATAATTTGAGGTAGTATTTTATCGCTTTTAGACCATTCAGCTTGAAGGTATAAAGAACAGTCCTCCTTTACTTTTTTCGCATGCTCTTCTGCCCAGGCAAAGTCGGAGGGATGATTTATTACAATCTTTAATTCATCTGCTTTATTGTATGCTTCTTCGCAGGGTAATTTAAATTTTTTCGGTGAAAAACAATACCAATCTATGGCTCCTTTTAATGGGTAACATCCTGAGGTTTCAATAGCGCAATAAATCCCTTCAGCTTTTAGTCCAGCAATAAGATTGGTTAAATCATACATGGCGGGTTCACCACCTGTAATTACGACAAAGTTGCAGTTTGAGGCTTTAGCCGCTTCAATTAGTTCTGAAATAGAAGTCTCTTGATGCTCATGTCGTTCCCATGATTCTTTAACATCACACCATACACATCCAACATCACAACCAGCAATTCTAATAAAATAGGCGGCTTTTCCTGTGTAACTTCCCTCACCTTGAATGGTGAAGAATTTTTCCATAATGGGGAGGATGTTCATTGTGATCTTAATAATATATTAAAACAAAAGTAAGCATTCGAAGTGTCTCATTTGTATAATTCACATGTTTTTTGTGTCGCTTTTATTTCTATATTTGTTTAAACTCTAAATGATTAACTATGACTAAAATAGCTACAATTATCTCCTTTATGTTTATTTATGGAGCGACTTTTTCACAAGGTCAAATCGGAAATGGTGATTTAGAAAACTGGGAAAATGTTGCAGCTCCGACAGAAGAGCCTGTAAATTGGAATAGTTTTAAAACAGGGTCGGGTACCTTCTCTGGTTTTGCCTCTAAACAAATAGAGCGATCTGCAAGCATTCGATCAGGAGCTACTGGAATGTATTGTGCGAGAATCTTTTCTGTAAGCACTTTAGGTATTGTTGCTAATGGAACAATGACCTTGGGACAAATCAATATGGGTAGTACCACACCAAGTAATGCTGCCAACTATAATTATTCTAAAACTGCTGATGCAAATTTTTCTGAAGCCTTAGTCGGATCACCAGATTCAATTGTATTTTGGGCTAAATATACACCGATGGGTTCGGGTGTACAAGAAGCGAGAATTCATGCTATCCTTCATGATGCCTATGATGTACATGATCCAATCGACGCAGGTTCTACTCCACATGTGGTAGCTACGGCAGCATTCAACTATCCCTCTACAAATGGTTCTTGGGTAAGATATAGTGTTCCATTTACCTACAATGGAGCAGCAACTGTTCCAGCATTTATTCTTGTAACATTCGCTACGAATGCAATTCCAGGTGGTGGTGCAGCTGCTGATGAGGTTTTGTTGGATGATATTTCGTTGATTTATAATAATGCTGGTATCACTGAAAACACTAGTTCTGATTTATCAGTTCATTTTGACAGCAATAACGGTTTGCATTTTTTCTCCAATCATGAACTTCAAGGCGAAATAGTATTATACAATGCTATGGGAGCTGTTGCCTATAAAGGAGCTTTAACGTCTCAGGTAATGGTAAAACTTACCTCTGGAGTTTATTTTGCTAATTATTTCCAGTCCAATGGAAACAATGGGGTTCTAAAATTCATTGTAGAGTAAAATAAATGGCATTTCGTTTATTCTTATTTTGTTTATCCCTAGTTGCATTTAATTCCTTTTCTCAAAAAGGAAAGGTGGAAGGTCGTGTATTTGATCAAGATGGAAAAGTCATATATGGCGCCACTGTAATCTATAAAAGTGAAACCATTGTTGGGGTGCAAACAGATGAGAATGGTTATTTCACCATTGAATTACCTTTTGGAGTTTGCCAACTCATTGTAAAATCAGCTACAACTAAAACAGATACCTTATTGGTGGAAGTTGGGGAAGTAAATAAATTGGTTCGAATATTATTAAAACCTTTTTTAAAGGAATTTGAGCAAATTAATTTTAGTGTAGGAAAATTTGATAAGCCACTAGAGGAGCAAACGGTTACCATGGTGGTATTGAGGCCTTCATTAATTGAAAATAAAAATACGCGAAGTATTGAGACCGCATTAGACCAAACTCCAGGATTGAATATTCTTGATGGCGAACCACAAATACGAGGAGGAAGTGGTTTTACTTTTGGTGTTGGTTCGAAAGTTGCTGTTTTGGTTGATGATATGCCTATGCTATCTGGAGATGCCGGTCGACCAGAATGGGGATTTATTCCCGTTGAAAATATAAGTCAAGTAGAAGTAATTAAGGGAGCGGCATCTGTGTTATCGGGAAGTTCTGCGCTTTCAGGATCTATTCATATTAGAACAGCTTATCCGAAAGCCAAACCGCTTACTAAGGTTGCTCTATATTCTGGTTTTTATTCCACTCCATCCATTGAAAATGCTACCTGGTGGAATGACGCTCCGATGATCAGTGGAGTGAATTTCCTTCATTCACAAATGAAGGGCAATTTAGACATCGTAGTTGGAGCCAATCTTAATTATGATCATGGTTATATCGGTGCGCCAAAACCAGGGCCATTTGTTATTGATACGGTATCCAACTTTAGCGACAAACAAATGGCATCAGAAAGAGCCCGCATTAATTTCAATTTACGCTATCGCTCTAAAAAAATAAAAGGATTGAGTTATGGCGTCAATGGAAATGTGATGTTGGCGCGAAGCAACATGTCTTTTGCTTGGTTAGATGATTCTTCTGGTTTATATCGTGCTTATCCCGGTGCTGTATTCTTACAAGATCAGTTTATTTTTAACCTAGATCCTTTTGTTCAATTTGTCTCTGAGAACAAAGCCAAACACTACTTAAGAACGCGCATTTTGCATTCAGACAATCAACGAACTGCCAATCAATCTAATAATGCGACAACCATTTATGGTGATTATATGCTTCAGAAAAGTGTAAAAAGGTTTAAAGGAATGGATTTTATTGGTGGGGTGACTTTTACCAATACCCAATCATATGCGAGTATGTATGCAGGTTCAGGTTCTCCAGAAAATCAATTGCTAAATGTCTCTGCATATTCTCAAGTAGAACAAAAATTAGGTAAAAACATAAATCTATCCGCAGGAGCTCGTTTAGAGTATTTTCAGTTAAATGATTCCATTACAGCAACCAAACCAATATTTAGAGCAGGAGTAAATTGGAAAGTTCAGAAAGCAACCTTTCTTAGGGCTTCTTTTGGACAGGGTTTTAGGTTCCCAACCATTACAGAACGTTATATTAAAACGGGTGTGGGGAATTTTGGAGTTTTTCCGAATCCAAGTTTGAAGCCTGAAAGCAGTTGGAATGCTGAAGTGGGGGTCAAGCAAGGAATTAAAATAGGTGATGTTTATGCTTATTTTGACGCGGCTTTCTTTTGGCAGGAATATCAAAACACCATAGAATATATGTTTGGGATTTGGGATGTCGCTAATGCTCCGGCGTCATTTGCTGGTTTTAAATTTTTGAACACTGGACAATCAAGAGTGGTTGGTATTGATGTTTCTTTTGCTGGATTAGCAAAGGTGTCAAAAAATGTAGACCTTAATTTTCTGACTGGATACAACTATATTGTCCCAAAAACTTTAAATCCGAATTATGTATATGCAGTTGACGATATTAATCGACAATACAGTTATAACACTACTTCAATGGATCCACAAAGTCAAATACTTAAATATAGATTTTTACATAATCTGAAGTTTGATGCAGAAGCAACATTTTACAAAAAGATAGCCTTTGGTTTAAGTGCTAAGTATTTTAGTAAAATGGTAAATATGGATGCCATTATTAAGGATTTTGAAGAAACAACAGCCAATTCAGGCGGGGATAAACAAAATATTAGATACATGGATTATTTTTATGCCCATCGTTTCGGTAATTGGATTTTTGATTCTAGAGTGTCATTTAATTTAAACGAGAAGCATAAATTTGCATTGGTTGCTAGTAATTTATTAAATAGAAGTTATTCCCTTCGTCCCCTTAAAATTGAATCGCCGCGAACCATAATGATTCAATATACTTTCAAATTAGATAAGAATACTTGATAATTAAAGGGAAATAACTTGTAAATCAAGATTTATATACTATCTTTGCACCCTTAAAATTAATTATAAACCGAGGTTTCGGACCTCAAATTGTAAAAAGTAACATTATGGCAACTAGAATTAGATTACAAAGACACGGTAAAAAAGGAAAAGCATTTTTTCATTTAGTAGCAGCGGATAGCAGAGCTAAAAGAGATGGTAAATTCATCGAAAAATTAGGTACATATAACCCAGTAGCTAATCCAGCAGTGATTGATATTAACTTTGAGAAAACATTAAGTTGGGTTCAAAAAGGAGCTGAAATGTCAGATACGGCACGTGCAATTTTATCCTATAAAGGAGTATTGCATATGAATCACCTATTAAAAGGTGTTACAAAAGGTGCTATGACGACCGAGCAAGCTGAAGCAAAATTTACTGAATGGTTGCAATCAAAAGAAGGTAAAATAGATACTAAGAAAGATAGCTTAGCAAAAGCAGCAGCGAAAGAAAAAGCCGCTAAAATGCAAGCGGAAATGGAAGCAAATGTTGCAAAAGCAGCAGCTGTAGAAGCAAAAAATACTCCGGTTATTGAAGAAGAAGTAGCAGAAGAAGCTCCAGCAACAGAAGAAGCGGTAGCAACAGAAGAAGCGGTAGCAGAAGAAGCTCCAGCAACCGAAGAAGTGGTAGCAGAAGAAGCTCCAGCAACAGAAGAAGTGGTAGCAGAAGAGGCTCCAGCAACGGAAGAAGTGGCAGCAGAAGAGGCTCCAGCAACGGAAGAAGTGGTAGCAGAAGAAGCTCCAGCGACTGAAGAAGCGACTGAAGAGGCTCCATCTACAGATGAAGCTCCTGCTGCTGAATAAGCTGCATGCAAAAAGAAAATTGTATATATATTGGACAAGTAGCGAGACTTCACGGATTCAAAGGTGAGGTCTCTTTGTTTTTAGATGTAACCGATCCATCGGATTATCTTCAAATGGAAATCTTCGTTCTTGACATCGATGCTTGTTTAACACCTTTTATAGTTGAATATATAAAACCAAAAAATAAGGGTTTTATAATGGTCAAGTTTAAAGGTATCGATGATGAGCGTTCCGCTCAGCGTTTGCTTAAAAAAAATATTTATCTACCCGACACTGTATTACCTGAACTTGGTAATACTTCTTTTTATGATCATGAGGTTGTTGGGTACGCAGTGCATGATGTGTCTTTTGGTCCTATTGGAAGTCTTGTCGAAGTTTTGGATCATTCGGCCAATCCTTTGTTGCATATTGATAAAGATGGCACCGAAGTTCTCGTTCCTATTTTTGATGGATTAATAGTAGAGGTAAAAAGAAAAGAAAAGATTTTAATCATTAAAGCCCCTGAAGGATTAATTGAATTGTATCTTTCTTAGTCTTCTTTATTCATTAGTCCGGCAGCCAATTTCATTCTGATTATTCTTCTGGCAGAAGCATTTACTTGCTTTCTAAATGATGGATCTGTTTTGTAAAGATCTAAAAGTTCGCTGTGTGTCTTTTTAACATTTACAGGCATTAATACAATGTCACAACCTGCTCTTACCGCTTTACTAGCTGCTTGAGGAACGCTAACTACGCCTCCCATATTCATAGCATCTGTGATGATCAATCCTTTAAATCCAAGGCTGTCTCTTAATAAAGTAGTTACTATTTTTTCAGAACAAGTTGATGGTAATCCTTGTGTGTCAAACTTTGCATTGTTTTGAACTCCAATATGTGCAACCATAATAGAAAGCACACCTTTTTCTATTAATGCTGGATAATTTTTCACTTCCTTCATTTCTCCATCAATGGTTTGTAGTGATTTGTGGGTATCGCCAGTTACGAGTCCGTGTCCTGGAAAATGTTTTGCTGTAGCGATTATGTTTTTTTCCTGCGTTGTTGCAATAAAGGCATTGGACCAAGGAATTATATTTTCAGGAATTGCCCCAAAACTCCTATACCCAACGGTCTTGTTTGGTGACATATCAACAACAGGAGAGAAGTTGTAGTTAATTCCGATATCATTTAAATCTTTCGAAATAATGGTCGCAACATCAATTACCTCTTCAATAGTTGTTAATTCATTGGCTTTTTTTACAACAGTGGAACCTAATATTTTTCTATTTACTAAACTCGGTTCAGCATCTGCACTATATAAAAATGGAAGGTTTCCAATTAGTTTGTTGCTTTTTTCAAAACTCTCAATCCAAGAGGTGAATTCATCTTTTGTTCCATTAAGCATGAGCACTCCTCCAATGAGTCTAAGTCTAATGAATTTATCTATAGAATCTCTTGATTCTCCCAGTCTTCCTACTGCAGGCATAATTAATTGAGCTACGATAGCGGTGTCGTCCATGGATGCAAAGATGCGCGCTACTTCCTTATCTAAACTTTCGTTATTGGAAAGATAATCCGTAAGCACGAATTTCTGTGTAGTATTGATTTGTTCAGCAGCTTCAAAAGATAAACTTGCTGGTTGCTGTGCACAGGAATAAAAGAAACTTAATCCTATAAATATGGAGAGTGTTAGACGCATCATTATTTTGTTTTTTCAAAAATACTTTTATTTCTCTAATTGAATTTCCGCTTGCAATACAATTATTCACAATTGTCTTGTCAACAACAGTACCAAAATATTTCTTCTTGTGGATTATGCGATATTGATTTAATGGTAACTTTTTAGCTTTTGCGATATTATTAATTTAATTTTACCAATAAGTTAATCTATTATTAACGAATCGCAAGTTACTGTAACTTTAAACAACTAATAATTAACATTAGTTTTAAATAAATATTTATGAAATCGGCACTTTTTTTTCTATTCTTCGCTCTTAGTTTTTCTTCCTTTGTATCTGCCCAAAATTTTTACGACAAAGCTGTCGTTCAGCAGATTGAAATTTTCTTTGGTTTTACCAATTGGGATGCGCAATTAGATGCTGCTACTGCAACTGATGTATATGTTGTTGCAGATTCTGTTCGAATTAATGGTATTGTATTTGACAGTGTAGGGGTGAAATATAAAGGGAATAGTTCTTATAGTCCCAATAATAATAAAAATCCATTACATCTTCAACTGGATTACATAAAAGGTTCTCAAGATTATCAAACCTTCACCGATATTAAATTGCAAAATGGTTATCAAGATCCTTCTATGATTCGTGAAGTTTTGTCGTATGCAATTCTGGAGCAATACATGGATTGTCCTCGAGCAAATTTTGCAAATGTTTATATCAATGGAACACTGCGAGGTGTTTATTCTAATGCAGAGACGATTGATGATAATTTTAATTCGGCGCATTATTATGATAATGACGGTTCATTCTTTAAGTGTAATCCAGTTGGTGGAGCTGGACCTGGGAGTACTAGTAGCCCTGATTTAAGATATATTAGTGCAGATACAACTGCCTATTATTCAGGATATGAATTAAAATCAACTTATGGATGGACAGATTTGATGGGAATGATCACTACACTCAACAATGACTTTGCTAACATAGAGACTAAATTAGATGTTGATAGGGCCATTTGGATGCTTGCATTCAATAATGTTTTGGTTAATCTAGATTCCTACAGTGGTGCTTTTCGTCAGAATTACTATTTATATAGAGATTTGAATGATCGTTTCATTACTACAGTTTGGGACTTGAATATGAGTTTTGCAGGATTCCCTGGTGGAACTGGTTCAGGAACTTATACCGCTACCACATTAGATCCTTTATCTAATAGCACATCGACAATTCATCCTTTGATTGTTAAAATAATGGCCAATCCAATGTTTAAGCGAATGTATATGGCTCATGTCCGGACCATTGTTCAAGAGATTTTCGCTTCTGGTGATTATTTAACTACTGCAAACGCTATGCGTACTACGATCGATTCTTATGTTCAAGCGGATCCATTTAAATTTTACACCTATACTCAATATCAAAATTCATTAACAACAGCTGTTGCAGGTGGCGGTCCAGCTGGGTCAAGCACTCCTGGAATACAAGCATTAATGACTTCAAGAGTTGCGTTTTTTAATACGAATGCTAATTATATTTTAGTAGCACCCGCTATTTCAAGTTATGCAGCAAGTAATCCAACGCCATCATTTAATGAAACTTTTTTCATTACGGCCACGTGTTCTAATGAATCTATAGTGTTTTTGGGTTACCGTACCAGTCATCCATTAAAATTCAATAGAGTTCAAATGTTTGATGATGGAGCTCATGGTGATGGCTCCGCAGGGGATCATGTTTATGGAGTCCAAGTAACTGCTGATGGCGTTATCTTCGAGTATTACATTTATGCAGAAAATACGGTAGCGGGTTTGTTTAGTCCTCAAAGAGCTGAACATGAATTCCATACTTTAGTCATGAATATTCCTCTTCCACAAGTGGGAGAGATTGTAATTAATGAATTGATGGCTAATAATTTGCAAACAGCGGTTGATAATTATGGTGAAAATGACGACTGGATTGAGTTGTATAATACTACTTCTCATGCTATAGATTTAACTGGACTTTATCTTTCAGATGATATTGCATTGTATACTAAATGGGCCATTCCTGTAAATTCGGTGATTTTACCTAATAGCTATTTAATCGTATGGGCAGATAATGATCCATCACAAATTGGCTTGCATACAAATTTTAAATTAAGCTCAAATGGAGAGTCTTTGTTTTTTAGTAATGGTGTCAATTTGTATGATCAAGTTTCTTTCAGTCTTCAATCTGCCGATATTTCATACGCACGTTGTCCTGATGCTGGAGTCTTTGCTTTTGCGGCGCCTACTTTTAATGCTACTAATAATTGTTTTGCTGGAATTGTTGAGGGATCTTCCAATGACCTTTCTATTTACCCAGTTCCTTTTCAAGAATCATTTACACTAAGGGTGACTCAAGAAGATGCTTATGAATTGACAGTAAGTGACCTTCAGGGTAGAACAGTACTTTCAACTATTTTTAATGCTAAGGAAATTCAAATCAACTCCGAGCAATGGAAAACAGGTATTTATTTGTTAGGGATAAAAAATTCTAAAGGGGAAACTCAAACAAGTAGTATATTTAAATACTAAGAATCAGTTTATTCTTCTTTGAGGTGCGCTTCAATTATTTGGAATAAATGATGTCTTTGTTGAATAGAAAGGTAGAAATAAGCTAATCTTTTTTTAGCGATGAATCGTTTCTTATACAATCCTAAACAAACGACATTTAATAATTTCCTTCCAAATTTAAATTCAGGAGTGAATTCAATTTCAATTCTTCCTAATTCTTGCATTGCTGTGGTGATGGTTGGACTTAAATCCATTTGACTGACTTGCACCCTTATTTGTTCTGAAAGCGTATCAAATCGACTTAAAGTGTCCGATTCAAAGACCTTAATCTTCATAAAGCGCTTGTATTGGAAGTCAGCGTCTGTGAATGCTCGAAATAATTGGTCAATTGTCATCTTTGGTACCTTTAAAAAGGAATGCAAAAGTAGTATTATTGTCTTGGGAATTCAAATTTATTTCTTCAAAATAAAATTTAAAGCTATGCTTGGATGTTATAATAGGTTGACGCTATTAACTGATTACGATCTTAACACAACATCTTTTTGTCATGATTTTCAAAAAAAATACACGCCAAAAAGGGAACTATTATTATGTTTTTTCGCTGGAATTCATCCAACTCTAATGATATTCAACACCGATTGGGGTTAAAAATTAGTCTTGCGGCATAATTAATGTCAGTCAATTATGATTTTAGTTTTCTAAAAAATCCAATAAATTCCTTATTTCCATTTTCACCCAAGATCGGTGATAAAATATGATCTTGATATACGAGTTGGCTTAAAGCAGCACATTCTTTAGCACTTTCCACTATTTCTGGATATAATTTGGTGTCTGTGAGTAATCCAAATTTATTAACCTTGGACTTATCGGCTTCCATTTGAGGCTTTATAACAATAATTGCCATTCCATTATCTGCTAAAAATGGACATATAAAAGGAAGCACATCCTTTAATGCCTCATTGGTTGAATCAATAAAAAGTCCAGAATAACTTTCAGTTATAGTTTTGGAGGACAAAAACCGCAAAGCTTTTTTATCGAGGATGGTGATGCGTTCATCTTCTTTAAAGATCTCTTTAATGATGCCAGAATGTTGAGGAATACATATGGTGTGGGTCGCTCCATTGGCCAATAAGACTTCACTTGCTGCACAAGTCTCATTACTATAATCAATCCAAGTGCTTTTTTTGATGTCTATTTTCCATTGATCCAGCGCCGTAGAAATTTTTTGAGCATCAATGGATTTCCATCTTTCGTCATTGATGATAAGCTTTATCTCCGCATCCTCAGTAAATTTTTTCCCGGTTTTGTTGATTAATTTACCATTCACCAGAACGCCATAAGTTTTTATGATTCTTTCAGCATCCATTCTGTTAAGAGCAAGTTGCTTATCAACAAGAAGTTTATCAATTCTAATTTCCATTTTTAGGGCTTGGTGTAAAGTAGATTTTCTTTCCAACCTTGTAATTGAAGATAAATCGAACTGTTGGTTTCATTTTTATAACATAAATCTGAGATGTCAACCTCAATATCTTTGATAATTTTAGCTTTACAAGCATCTTGCTTGCTATCATGAATTAAACGAATAGAGCGAATGGGAGGCAAAGATTTAGATATTTGAGTAGCGCCCACAAGTTGAAAAGAATGTTCTTGACATCCTCCAGCATAACTAACTTTCAATAGTAGTTTATTTCCGGAAATAGAAGCTTCTTGAATTTCAAATGGAGCTGAAATTGTGGTGTCCTTTGAAAGTGTCCCCATTATTTTCATGTTGTTTTCAGTTGTTAATTCTGAAATAATTTTTTTCTGCATTTCCCTATGGTTTTTGCAAGCAAATAGCATCAAAACAAAAAAGAGGATAGTAATATTTTTCATACAATTATTTTTGGAAGAATTGCAAATTTAGTACCAAAGTATAAAGGTACACATAACATAGAAATCACTTGAGTTTATTTTATTTATAATTCACCTAATCGTTTTGATTTATAGCTTTCAAAGTATTTAAGGTGAAACAATATATCTTTTCATTTTCTTGCCTTACCTTTGCGGCTCAAGTAAAGTATGAAAACAAAAACATTAAAGAAGAATAAAGTAAATGTAATTACACTCGGGTGTTCTAAGAATATTTACGATTCAGAGGTGCTGATGGCGCAATTAAAAGCAAATCAATTTGATGTAGAGCATGAATCAATGGAAGATGATGCCTCTATTGTGATTATAAATACTTGTGGATTTATTGATAATGCAAAGCAAGAATCAATCGATACCATTATTCGATATGCAGAAGCAAAAAAGGATGGTTTGGTTGACAAAGTATATGTTACAGGTTGTTTATCTGAACGTTATAAAGATGATCTTGAAAAAGAAATTCCAGAGGTTGATGCTTTTTTTGGAACGCGCGATTTACCAAGATTACTAAAAACTTTAAAAGCAGATTACAAGCATGAGTTAGTAGGGGAAAGGTTGTTAACGACACCTTCTCATTATGCTTACTTTAAAATTGCTGAGGGTTGTGATCGACCTTGTACATTTTGCGCCATTCCGATCATGCGTGGAAAACATCTTTCTACACCCATTGAAGATTTAATTACACAAGCAAAATCATTAGCAGCAAAAGGGGTTAAAGAATTGATGTTAATTGCTCAGGATTTAACTTATTATGGATTAGATATCTACAAAAAAAGAGCATTAGCAGATTTATTACTTCAGTTGTCTGATGTGGAAGGTATAGAATGGATTCGTTTACATTATGCTTTCCCAAGTGGTTTTCCAATGGAAGTATTGGATGTAATGCGCGAAAAGAAAAATATTTGCAATTATCTGGACATGCCATTACAGCACGGTTCCACTCGCATGTTACAAGCAATGAAGCGCGGTACCACAAGAGAAAAAACCGAGCAATTGATTGCTGACATTCGTGAAAAAGTTCCGGGTATCGCATTAAGAACTACTCTAATTGCCGGTTATCCAGGAGAAACAGAAGCTGATTTTCAAGAAATGTATGATTGGGTAAGGAGAAGTAAATTTGATCGTTTGGGCATCTTTACCTATTCACATGAAGAAAACACTGCTGCTTATGCTTTTGAGGACGATGTTCCGGCGGAGGTAAAAAAAGAACGCGCTGATGCTATTATGGATCTTCAGGCGGGTATTAGCTATGATTTGAATCAACAAAAAATAGGAAAAACTTTCAAAGTTCTTTTTGATCGAGTAGAAGGGGACTATTTTATTGGTCGCACCGAGTTTGATTCACCTGATGTAGACAATGAAGTATTGGTGAAGAAGTCTGCGGATAATTTCATTCGCCTTGGAGATTTTGCGTATGTTGAAATCACAAGTGCGGACCATTATGATTTGTATGGTGAATTGGTTGAAGGGGTTTGATTTTTTATTATTTATCTCTGTTTTGCATAAAACTTCGCAATTAAAATTAGCGTTATTCTATTTTTTAATATTGCTTAAATCTATTTTGAACATTTTGTCAGTTAAATTGTCAGTTGTATATTGAATTTTCTAAGTCTAATATACATAATATGATTACTTGCTCTCTTATATTAAATATCCTTGTTCTAATTCCTGTCTGTTTGACTTTGCTTTTCAATGTCAAAAAAATTCAAGATGCCGCTGGAATATTTACGCCAGCACGGGGAATTTTACTTGCTATTTATATAAGTATTTTGGTATCTTCTGTTTTTTTATTGTTTTTTATGGATGTGAAACTTGCTTTCGCGTTGTTATCCATACAAATTCTCTACAAAGTTCTGAGTCCATTAACAGTTAAGTCGATTAAAAATCCCATCGTTATTTCAAATTTAGTGATTGCCACTTTTCATCTGGCAACTATAATTATTATGTTGAAATCTGGATCTGTAAAGTTTGATTTTTAGTCTTAGAAGGATTCGAACTGCAAAGAGACCACGAAGGAGCACCGAAGAGAATGAGTATGAAGTAAAAATAGCGTAAGTAATCATCGCTCTCGCTTTACACAATAATCAAAGGAGATAGAGGTTAGAGGTTAGAGATCGAAGTAAAAATAGCGTAAGAAATCATCGCTCTCGCTTTTAGAAAATAATAAAAGGAGATAGAGGTTAGAGGTTAGAGATCGAAGTAAAAATAGCGTAAGTAATCATCGCTCTCGCTTTACACAATAATCAAAGGAGATAGAGTTAGAGGTTAGAGATCGAAGTAAAAAGGGATTGAGTAATCATCGCTCTCACTTATAGAAACAAGTTTCTAACGCTGTAAAATAAATTAGAGTTTTGGGATTACGAGCACGCTCGTTTTCCAATTGATGGGCTCAATCCAAGCATAAAGTCCACCTTGTTTCACAAGGCTCGTACTTTTTTGTTTTATTTCCTCATTAAAGCAAGCTTTACTCGGATAAAACAAAAAAGTCCGCTTCTTTCGAAGTGGACTTTTTTTGTGATCCCTCTGGGAGTTTTACATGAACCCTTGTCATTAGCTCAATCCAAGCATAAAGTCCACCTTGTTTCACAAGGCTCGTACTTTTTTGTTTTATTTCCTCATTAAAGCAAGCTTTACTCGGATAAAACAAAAAAGTCCGCTTCTTTAGAAGTGGACTTTTTTTGTGATCCCTCTGGGATTCGAACCCAGGGCCCATACATTAAAAGTGTATTGCTCTACCAGCTGAGCTAAGGAATCATTAAATTTAAGGGTGCAAATATACATCATTAATTTAGTTTATCAAATCATTAAATTGGTAAATTTGTTTTTTTTCTTAAAATAATCTTTAAAAGGTTGATTTTCAAATATAATTCTACCATGGTTCACAGAAAAGTTTTTCTTATTGGTTATATGGCTTCTGGAAAGAGCACGATAGGAAAAAAGATTGCAGAGCATCTGAACCTCTCTTTTTTAGATACGGATATCTTCATCGAAAAAAAAACGGGTCTGCAAATCCATGAAATAGTTAAAGAAAAATCTTGGGATTATTTTAGAGCATTAGAAACTGAAGTTTTAGAAACTGCTTGTGATCCCTTTCAAATCATCTCTACTGGTGGAGGAATGCCTTGCAGTGATTCAGCTATTTCCATAATGAAATCAATGGGTTTGGTGGTTTATTTGCGTTGTTCTGAAGCGACTTTGTTCGACAGGTTGTCGCAAACTACCCAAATTCGACCTTCTTTAATTGGATTATCTGAATCAGCGTTAAAATCTCATATTTCAAAGCAGTTAGAAGAACGCTCCTGCTATTATAACCAAGCGGATTATATTCTTTATGCAGATCAAGAAGTCAATGTCCTTATGGAGTATCTTGAATTGGTACTGAGTGAATGGTCTCAGTAAAATTCTTTTCTGTACCCTACATTAAAGATCATGATGAAGGGAGAGTAAAGATTGGTGTTGGCTGCCGTATTGTTATTGGGTAATGCCAATAAGGAATAATTAGCAGTGATGTCTGCGAAAATACTTCCTTGTCCAGGGAAAGTGTATTTCATCCCACCTTCAACACCAACAGCTAAACATACAATTCTACCAGAACTTGGTTCGTTAGCAGGCAAAGTATAGTTATATTTTTCCCATTCATAAGTTCCTGTATAATCTGTTTTTTCATATTTTCTTTTAACTGAATTCAAAATCAACATGAAGTCGCTGCCTCCATATAAAGCAAATCCATTATCATAATCATTTCCGATGTATCGACGAGTACCAAACTCAATAGTCCCATAATTGAAGGTAGTTTGATAATTGATAGTTAAACTACTTGGAAGGTTCAAACTTGTTGTTTGAGATACATAGGTAGAACTAAAAGATGGACTGCCATCTGTAAGCGTTTCTGATTTTGGAAGGGAAAGTGTTCCTCGCAAATAAAATGTCATATCGCTAAAATTGGGAAGTTCAACACCTAAACTTAATCCTGGATAAGTCTTTCCAGATCCAAATCCTCTAACGGCAGCTAATCCACCACTAACACCTATCTGTGCTTTAGATTGAAAAGAAAAACAGCTGATAAATGCGCAAATAAAAAATATTCTTTTTGACATAGGTGATTTTTTTAATGATATTACTAAGTCTTCTTGCTCTAACAAAGTTAAGGCTCTTTTTGCTAAAAAAAGTAATTAAAATTTAAAATATTGGAAATCAAATGAAATTAAAAAATTAACTTAGTAAAAACAAAAAAGATGAAAATTTATTTAAAAATAATTACACTTTCAATAATATTATCAAGCTGTGCATTTCATTCTGGATTAACCAATAATTCAAATTTACACAATACAACGGTTCAACTCTCTCAGAATAATTTTCGAGTTGTTCAATATGTAACTGGTTCATCTTATGCTGAATATTTTATTGGAATTGGAGGTCTTAATAAATTTGCGTTAATTGAATCCGCAAGGAAGAATATGCTCGAAAATGCTAATTTGATTGGTTCTTCCAAAGCAGTAATCAATGAAACAGTAGAAATGAAAATAACTTCAGTTTTGCTCTATTCAAAAATTACGGTAACTGTTAGTGCTTATGTAGTTGATTTTAATCCTAGTAGTTCTGAATCAAGCTCGGTAAATGAAGTTCCAGAAAAAAAGGAAGGTGATTTAACTAAGGAGATGAACATGGATAACGATTCGTTAAAAAAATATTTAAAAATGATTATTGAACAACATGAAAAAGGTGAAATTTCGCTACTTGATTATGTAAGTCTTTCTGAAATAGAAGTTGGTGACTTCGTTTATTTTGATAACATTTCAATGGGGGAGCATTTTGGAATAATTGATGAGGGTCTTAAAAACAGCGATTTATTTAGGGTGAAATTTTTAAAAGGAGATAAAATATTTGAAACAACTACTAAATTTGAAAATATTAAAAAAATAAAGCAATAATTTCTGGTTTTTTATAAA
This sequence comes from Flavobacteriales bacterium, assembly GCA_947447525.1. GTDB lineage: Bacteria > Bacteroidota > Bacteroidia > Flavobacteriales_D > Crocinitomicaceae > UBA952. Next base: position 416,048 of record CANFJL010000001.1, read on the forward strand.
ATTATAATTTAATTTTTTTTCTTGTATACAATTGAAATTAGTTTACTTTTGTTAAGAGTAATATGACTAAAAAACAATATTTATTTTCTTTTGTTCTGGCGACGCTATCGTTTATTGCCGCGCGTTCCCTAGAAAAAATTGGGGTTCAGCGCTTCTATGTAGATAAAGCTTCACAATTTGTTAAAGAAGATGGTTACTTTGACTTAGAACATCCGAACAGTATTGTTCCTTTGCCTATGGGTAATCTGCCCCTAAGTGATTTGACACTGTTGGACAGTACTCAAATGTTTTGTATTCAGTCCTCAACGGGTGGCGTTGTCATTTATGATTTAGATTCCAATCAAATTAGCGCTAGCCTTTCTCTTGGAATTCAAGAGGTGATTAGAGATATAGTTGTCGTTGATTCAAGTTTGTTATTGTTTGATGAGAATATGTCTGTTTATCGTTCTTATGCGCCCTACGACTCTTTGCACACTACTCAATTAACCAAGGGAAATACAAGTTGGAAATCAGCAAGTATCTGTCATCATGCCATGACACATCGTTTGTTTATCGTAGAAGCTGTAGATAATTTAGAACAAACAGAACGATTTGTTTATACTTATAATTTGAACAATACAAAATTTCAAGAGGAGCCACTTTTTCAATTTGATGTGAGTGCCCTAGAAACTTTTGCTCAGACGAATAATATTAAGATCAGTACTTATAAAGTGAATTCAATGCAGGATACCGTTCTTGGATTTAATTTTATTCCAACTGCGATTGCGGTGCATCCCAAAACAAATGATATCTATATCCTTTCTTCTATTGATCGTACTTTAGCTGTTTTCAATCAGTTTGGTGAGTTGGTTAATTTGGCTGTATTAGAGCCGCGTCAATTTCCAGTTCCTGCTGGAATGGTCTTTAATGCGCAAGGAGATTTGTATATCTCTAACAATGACCTCATGAATAATTCAATGGTTAAAGTTATGTGGAACAAGTTATTTCAAAAGAAATCTGGACACGGACTTATTTTTGGCCGTTAAGCAATAGCGTTCTTGCCATTGGTCCTTCATTAAAAAGCAAATCTAAACTACTTAAGTTGTCTGTAAAGGCTTGATCATATCCAAACACCTGTTGGTACTTGATGGACAAAGATTCGCGCTGAAGAAAATCATATGATCGGAAATCATGAAGCTCTTCTTCGACATAAGATTTACTGTAATGTATCTGTATAGGCAAGGCTAATAATTCAATAATCTTGGCTAAAATCGCTTGATTTTTTGAATAGAGAAAAGTATCTTCTTGTTCAATTAAGGTTTTAATCTCCAAAGCGTAATCATCAAAATAGGGGGAAGAGGCATAAGCTGAAGTTATTGCCCTCCAATGGATGGATTGCCATCGCTGACTGTAATCAATTTCTATTTCATGAGTACCTAACTTTTTTGTTTTGTCATGAACTATTGGAACACTCAATTTAAGTACGCCATTGGATGTTAAAATCTCACATCGATTCCGAATGGTTTGTTTGATGTAATGTTCTCCTAAGTCAATTTGAATGTCCTCAAAATGAATTAATTTCTGAATGTAGCCAATTGACGGAAAATAGGCCGTCGGAAAAACAGGCATTAATGAATCATTTTAAAGATTCTGTCATATCTAATTCCTTTGTAGGCACTTTTAGAAAACCAAACAATTGATGCTCTTCCTACGACATGATCTTCTGGAACAAAGCCCCAAATCCTCGAGTCTGCTGAATTATATCGATTATCACCCATCAACCAATAATAGTTCATTTTGAAGGTGTAAGTAGTCGCTAATTTTCCATCAATAAAAATACCGGTCTTTTTCTCTTCCAAACGATGTCCTTCATACGCAGTAATGACACGACGGTACCAAGCGATATTATCTTTTGAAATTTTGATTTTTTGTCCAGCACTTGGGATTTGAAAGCGTTGAAAATCTGTGGTTGTATTGGTAACCTTAAAATCTTTTGGGAAAGTTCTTAAGTTTTCAATCATTTGTTGAGGCGTAAGTCCTGCTTTCTTTTTATTCAGCAGCGCTACAGCATCCATACCTTCTTCGCTTGGAATATAAATTTCAAACTTTGCTGAAGGAAAATCTCGTTTTATTTTTACCTTTTCTTGTTTGGTCAAGGTGAGTAAGTAATACTCTAAATTATAATCTATAAAATCATTTCTTGTTTGGTCAGGAGCATTCTCAAGTCCATAACGATCATCCATTTCTTGAGCTGAAGGAAAAGTAACGGTTTGTTTGTTGACTTTGTACTGCAAACATTGGAAAGGGGCTACCCAAGCTGGTTTGCCGTTTACATATAAAACAGAACGCTTCACTTCCAAATAATCACCAGGAATTCCAACACAACGTTTGATGTAGTTTTCTCTTTTATCTACAGGTCTATAAATTAACCCTTTATGCAATTCCATACTTCCATCTCCCGGGAATTCACCACGCGCTAATTTTTCACGCGCCAGTTGCTTCCATCGGTTATGGGTATTGATGAAAAATCCAAGTAAGTCTTGATTGGCACGCATCATTGCAATACTATCAGATAAACCTTTAGTTTTATAATTATTTAATAAATCTTGATTTTTCTCAGCCATTTCACTTGAATTTTGAAATTGGTAAAAAGCCTCTTCATTCAAAATTCCATGATAATCATGACCCATTAATCCGTCCGGAACTCTTGGATCATAGACCGCAGTATCTCCAGATGGGTAATTGAATACCACCACATCATTATTTTTTATTTTAATAAATCCGGGCAATCTGGTGTATGATCCTTTTTCAAGGGTTGTATAAGATGGAATATTGACCCACGGAACATTATTATGAACAAGTGGGTAGGAGAGCGGGGTAACCGGAACTTTAGGTCCATAAGCTAATTTATTCACGAATAAAAAATCACCGACTAGAAGTGTTTTTTCCATCGAGCCTGTTGGGATTTGAAAAGGTTCAAATACATAAGTTCGGATAATACTCGCTGCTACCAAAGCAAAGATGATAGAATCTCCCCATTCTTTGGTTCTTGATTTGGTACCTGGTTTATCTCTAGATACTGCTCCAATCGCTAGGGCAACTGCATGACCTAGAATGGGTAAACTCAAAAATAAGGCAATATGATCGCTCCATTTTCTTGTTTCAATTTCTTTTGAATTGGACCAATTGGTTTCTTTTCCAAAAACTGCATCTTCTTTACTGATCTTATAACTTAAGAGGTAAGGGAAAAATATAGCTTGTAGTGTTTGTCCAAAGCTAAAGTAACCAAAGCGTCTCAGGTAACTAACATTGGCAACCGCCAACATTACCAAATGCACCCCAGGGAATATCATGAGCAGAGACCAAAAGGGTTTAGAACAAGTGATTTTAAAAACCACAAAATAATTATATCCAGGAATTAATGCTTCCCATGATTTTCTTCCTGCCTTAGGAAACGAAATCCACCATAAGGATAAATATGGGTGTACTAGTATTAATAGATAAAAATATAAAAAGCTCATAGGTTAATTTTTAAAACATCATGCATAGTAAATAATCCTTTTTTATTGCCAAGCCATTCAGCAGCAATCACAGCGCCAAGTGCAAATCCATCTCGATTGTGTGCGACATGTTCAAATGATATGGTATCGATATCGCTTGTGTATTTGACAATATGTGTCCCTGGAACACTGTCTTCACGATTGGCAGTAATGGCTAAGTCTTGTTGATCAATTGCGTTAGTGTCATTCGTCAATTCCCATTGGGTATAATTCTTATTTTCCTCAAGGATACCTTCCGCAATAGTAACGGCAGTTCCGCTTGGTGCATCAATTTTTTGTGTGTGATGCGTTTCCTCAATGGATGCTTTGTACTCTTTGTAGGGAGCCATTAAACGCGCCAATTCCTTATTTATCATAAAAAATAAATTTACGCCGATGCTAAAATTACTGGAATATAAAACAGAACCTTTTTGCTCCAATACAGCAGTTTCTACCTCGCTTAATCTTTCTTTCCAGGCAGTTGTTCCAACTACAACAGGAATTCCAATAGAGATACAGTGAAGCATGTGATCCACTGCTAGTTCTGGTCGCGTAAATTCAATAGCAATTTCGCATTGACTTAGGTCTGTATTTTTTAATAAAGTACGACTGTCAATTTTCACCACAACCTCATGGCCACGCTGAATGGCATAGCTTTCAATTGCTTTACCCATTTTCCCGTATCCAATCAAAGCTATTTTCATAAAGCAAATGTATGCAATCGTAATTTAACGGAAGTTCATTTTAATACTAAATCCGGGTGTTTTAAGATTCATTAACATCGGATCCACAGTCAGGCTCAAGTTATCACTCACATCAAAAGAAACAAAATGAGCCTCAACACCTGCGTCCAAGATTTGAATTAAATACACTGCACCAAAGGCTAAAATGGATAAATCGCGAAAACTCAATGCTTGTTGATACAAGCTCAACACCGCTGGATCATCATAAGCAGCCCATTCTGCAGTTTGTTGACCAGTACCTCGAAGGATATATTCTTGTTTGAGATTGTTTTTTAATTTTTGATTGGAGATCAACAGATAGCCCGTAGCACCTAAACCTGCATAAATTAAAGGAACTTTCCAATACGCTTTTTTAGGACCGTTTTTCATGGCTAAACTGTTGTAGACTTGTCCAGCTCCGGGTAAACAAGCAGAAAAAATTATCGCTTTTTTAAAAGAATGTACCGTATCTAACTCATTTTTAACCTTTAAACTATCAAGATTTTTGGCCTCCTGAGCATAGAGGGCGGTCGAGAAAAACAAGCAAAAATAAAGGACTATTTTCATTCACCGTTCAGTAGTGCAATAATGCGATTGAAGTCTGCGTCTGATTTAAAAGGGATAACCAATTTACCTTGACCATCATTTCTTTTTTGAATTTCAATCACAGCACTTAATTTTGTTTCTAATTCACCTTTAAAAACCATTTGAATAGCGTTAAGCGGTGCAGCTGTTCTTGTACTCGTTGTTGGTGTTGAACTTACCCCAGATTTTCCAGCTTTTAATTTTTCTTCAATAGCTCTTACGGACAATTGTCCTTGAATGATTTCTTGAAACAAAGCCAATTGCGCTGCAGTATCACCTGCATTAACCAAAGCTCTAGCATGTCCCATTGATATTTGATTGTCACGAACGCCAGCTTGTATTTCGGCAGGAAGTTTTAGTAAGCGCAAATGATTGGTAACATCTGATCTAGATTTAGATATTTTCAGTCCCAATTGTTCTTGGGTTAGATTACATTCTTCAATCAATCGCTGATAAGACAATCCTACTTCAATAGCGTTTAAATCTTCTCTTTGAATATTTTCTACTAGTGCCATTTCCAACATGGCTTGATCGTTAGCAACACGGATGTATGCAGGAACTTCAGTCAAACCAGCCAATTGTGCTGCTCGAAATCTTCTTTCACCAGAAATTAATTGGTAGTTGTCTCTTCCTAATTTACGAACCGTAAGCGGTTGAATGATTCCATGTGTTGCAATAGAAATAGCAAGTTCCTCAAGGGCATCGCGGTCAAAATTCGACCTTGGATTAAATGGATTTGCTTCAATTGAGCTGATTGGAAGTAGGGCAATGGTGCCCAAGTTGGCCCCAGAAAATGAAGTGATATCAGTATCTGCATTCGTCAGTAAAGCACCTAATCCTCTACCTAATGCAGGTTGTTTTTTCGTGTTAGAGTTCATTGTCAATTTCTATTATTTTATCTTCATTTCCAATTTTCGTAAGATTGTTTTTCTGAAGAAATTCTCTTGCGAAATTGAGGTAATTAACGGCTCCTCTCGAACTTGCATCATGCATAATTACTGTTGCTCCATGACTTGAAGATTCCGTAAGTGTAGTGTTTCTATGAATAATGGTGTCAAATACAAGTTCTTGAAAATGAGTTTTCACCTCATCTACTACTTGATTGGCAAGGCGCAAACGTGTATCGTACATCGTTAAAAGCATGCCTTCTATTTCTAAGTCAGGATGCAATCTTCCTTGAACGATTTTTATTGTATTTAATAATTTACTTAATCCTTCCAAGGCAAAATATTCACATTGAACAGGAATCATGATGGAGTCTGCAGCGGTTAAGGCATTAATGGTAATTAATCCAAGGGAAGGGGAGCAGTCAATTAAAATAAAGTCATATTCATCTTTGATTTTAGCAATGGCTTTACGCAACAAATATTCTCTTTCTGGAAGATTAATCATTTCTAATTCTGCGCCAACAAGATCAATATGAGAAGGCAGAAGATCTAGATTAGGACTTTCCGTTTTTAAAATAATTTCTCTAGGATCTACTCCGTTGACCAAACAATCATAAATATTCTTGTTCGATCTTGGGTCAAATCCAGTTCCTGAAGTTGAATTGGCTTGAGGATCCGCATCAATAATTAGTGTTTTATACTCTAATACGCCAAGGCATCCACCGAGGTTGATAGCTGTAGTAGTCTTGCCTACACCACCTTTTTGATTTGCAATTGCGATAACCTTTCCCATGAGTATTATTTAAAGTATAAAGTTAAGATTTGTTACGCACTAATATTAACAAGAGGCAAGGAATTTATTAACTGATTTTCACTAATTTTGTTTATAATCGTTTTACAAGATTGATTTGATATTATTTCATTATCTTGAAAACAATTAAAGAAATTAATTTTCTAAGCAATATGAGTGAAAAGCTCCTTCTTCGAATTGGCCGTGCACCAGAGAACGACCTTGTTATCAATCAAGATGACATTGGAAATTTGCATTTAGAACTTTTTAGAGATGCAACTGGCAATGTTTTTATCACTGACATGGAATCTTCCTTTGGTACTTATGTCAACAATAAGCGATTAAAAGGCTATACATTACTTGGATTGGGTGATGAAGTACGCTTAGGAGATAGCTATATTCTTAAATGGGAAAAATACGTTATTGAGCAAATTTCGACACCTCGGGTTGCTCCGCCAACACGTCCAAGTCAAAAGCAAACAGTACATCCCACTCATAAGACTGAGTCAAGGAAAAAAAATGAAGCTTCAAATAAGGACACTACAAGCAACAAGCAATTGATAATTATTTATAGTGTTTTGTTGTTTTTGATCATTTTGATGTATTTGTTCAATTAAAAGCAGGTATTATTCTTTAGGATTCCTAAAGCCTATGCATTGAGAATGAGTTCGTTTTGTTGCCAGTTGCTCAAATCTAAAGCAGTAAAAATGTCAATAAAATGAAATTCAGTAAAATTTTTCTAAAAATCATTCCGAGTTTCAAGAAATATTTTGTAATATTGCACCCCCATTAGGAATAAAGGGTTAAAATTATTGTCATGAACTTTATCAGTGAAATTCAAAAAGAAATCGTAGCAGCAAATGACTTGCCGAAGTTTGGTGCAGGAGACACGATTATCGTATCCTATAAAATTAAAGAAGGAAACAAGGAGCGTATTCAGCAATTCCAAGGCGTTGTATTGCAACGAAGAGGTACTGGGTTAACAGAAACATTTACAGTTCGTAAGATGTCTGGTAACATCGGAGTAGAGCGTATCTTCCCAATTTCATCTCCATTTTTGGATGCTATTACAGTAGTTAAACATGGTGCAGTTAGAAGAGCTAGAATATTCTACTTCAGAGAACGTACTGGAAAATCTGCTCGTATTCGTGAGAAGAAAAACTTTTCTCGTTCATAAAAAACGAAAAATTATATAAGGGACTTTGAGTCCCTTTTTTTTTGTCTAATATTTTCTTGATTGGAAAAAAATAGTTTGAATTAATTCTGAATCATGAATTCAGTTCTTCTATTTTTAGTTCTGTTTTCCTCGCTATTGTTGGGGTATTTTGGTTTACTCTCACCATATCCAACTGCTTTCATTCTTTCTTCCAAAACCCCTTTTGAGATCAGAAAACTTCTCACCGCATCCGCTCTTTGCTGCGATAGTATTTTGTTTTCATTATCAATTCCAAGATCGTCTGTATGTCCTTGAATGATAATGTTAAGGCTTTCATTTTCTTTTAAATACGAAGCAAATCCAGAAAGGATTAATTGAGCTTTTGAGGTAATCACATAGGAATCACTAGCAAATAAAATATCATTGATATTATAGGCTTTTTCTGGACTAATAGTTTCTAATTTAAAATTAGTTGGCGTTGGTTTGGACTCTGGATTTTTTAGCACCTCTGTTTCTATTAGCTTCGCGGTAAAGGCAAATCCTTCTTTTTTCACCGTTAGTGCAAGGACATCAGCTTGGTCCACTTTGACAACAGCTGCATATTTACCATCATCTCCGTTGACTTTGAAGGTAGTTTTCTCATCACTACCTTCATAAGTAACCTCAATCTCAGCATCAGTTATCACTACATTATTTTCATCTTTTAGCTCACCTTTTATAATAACTACTTCTTGTGGTCGCGCTTCTTTATACAAATCAAAAGAATAAATATTCCAATCTCCTTCTTTCATACTAGAATAATAGGCTGATTTGCCATCTGTTGAAACAAATAGACCCAATTCATCTTCACTCGAGTTAATTGGATAACCAATGTTTTTCGGGCTTGTCCAGGTATCTTTTTCTTTTCTAATGTAGAAAATATCAAGGCCTCCAACTCCCTTTCTAATGTCATTACTTTCCGAAACAAAATACAAGGTTTCACCATCTTGATGAAAAAATGGACTTTTATCCTTCCCCGCGGTATTTACTATGTCAAAGGGTTTTCCAACCGACCAGGAACCATCGGGCATTCTTTCTGAGAAATAAATATCATTATCCCTTGAGCCTTTTCGAAGTGTGGTGTAGAAAAGTAATTTTCCATCTGCAGAAAGTGAAGGTTGCGCTTCCCAACCATCTTTGGTATTAATTCCTTCGCCCATATTTACCAAAGGGGCCCATTTAAAATCATTTCCACCTTTTCCACTTCGTTTAAAAGTAGTGGTGTATAAATCGCAATTCAAGTAATTTTGGTTGTAAACTTTTTCCATTTTACAAGCGCAGATAATCATCTCTTTATTATCCACCGACAAGCTCGCTGTTCCATAATTATAAAAACTCCCATCATTGAAAGGATTTGGTAAGGGTTGTCCAGAAGAAAATTGATTGCTTGATGAATTTTTTGTTGCTACTGTAAATTCTTCTCTTACATTGGTTGCAATATCACCTAGATTGGTGCGATCTACCTTTCTAGTAAAAAACATCAAATCATTATCTGGTGAAATCATCGGAAAATACTCGTCTAATGCAGAACTTACATTTACTACCTTACTCGGGTTGAATGGCACAGGATTATCAAGTAATTTTTTCTCTTCTTCGTAATCCGTTAAAAATTTAATTACTTGTGTCTTTTTCGTTTCATAGTCGCTGGGCAATCTCGTAAAATCATCTTGCGGAAAATCAAGAAACACTTGTAGACTTTTGGCTGCCTTTTCTTTATCTCCATTGGATAACAAAATGGAACCTATATAATACGGACAATCTGCATGAATAGTAGGGCATTTTTTAAGAGCAAGCTGAAAAAGAACAAATGATTTTTTTAGATTTTGTTCTCCTACACCAATCGTTGTTTCTTTGTCAAAACAACGCATAGCATAAGTGTAACATCTTTTTGCATATAAATAGGGAGCTTCAGCGTTTTCAGGGTATTTTTGTAGAATGGCACTATATAGAACAGAAGATTTTTCAAAATCAGATTCCATTTTTGCTTCTTCGATAGATTTTTTTTGTTTTTTATCTGTCGTAATACAAGGGTCATTTTGACCAAACGATAGATTAAATAACAATAAAAAGTATATTATTGAGAGTAACTTTATTACCATAATACTATGTTTTTTATTCTGCAGTAAATTATAGTACTAAAAGCAACAAAAGGTTACATATTTAGTGGAAAGATTTCAAGGTTTCACAGACCATCGAAATTTGATCTTCGCTAACATCAAGATGGGTCACCATTCTAATCATGCCGATTCCAAATGCCATAGTCTTAATACCATTATTCGCAAGACTTTCGATATAAAAATCTCTTTTATCGGCGTCCATAAGTTGCATTACCACGATGTTGGTTTGAACAGGCAATACACTTTGAACCCAAGTACAATTATTCAAGCACTCTTCTAATTGTTTTGCATGGAAATGATCTACATCAAGACGGGCAACATTTTTTTTCATCGCGTACAATCCTCCTGCTGCGATGATTCCAGCTTGTCTCATGCCGCCGCCAAAAACTTTTCTGACTCTTCTTGCTTTGGTGATAAAATCTTTAGTGCCCAACAAGACAGATCCAATGGGTGCTCCTAAACCTTTAGATAAACATAAGGAGATGCTATCGAATTCATTGGCATATTCTATTGGATTGATTTTATTTACAACAAGTGCATTCATTAATCTTGCGCCATCTAAATGAAGTGGCAAGCCTTCCGTTTGACATAATTTTTTAATAGTTTTTATTTCATTGAAATCATAAATAGCACCACCACCTCGATTGGCGGTATCTTCCAAAGAGACCAATGCTGTCAATGGAAAATGAACATCGTGTTTAGGGTTAAGATATTTTGAAATTTCAGTTGCTTTAATGCGACCTCGATCTCCATGGAGTAGTCGGACAGATGCTCCTGAGTTTTTAGCAATTCCACCACCTTCGTATTTATAGATATGACTTTCTTCATGGCAAATCACCTCTCCACCGGGCTGCACATGGACATTAATTGCTATCTGATTGGTTTGTGTACCTGAGGAACAAAACAATGCAGCTTCTTTTCCAAAATAACCGGCCGCATAGGATTCTAATGCATTAACAGTAGGGTCTTCACCAAAAACATCATCTCCGACTTTTGCTTGGAACATAGCTTCCAACATTTCTTTACTTGGTTGGGTTACGGTATCACTTCTTAAGTCAATCATCTTGTGTATTTTTGTGTAAAGTTAATGACAATGAACGAATACCTTCCTCTTCTAATTATCCTTTTTGTTTCCTTCATTGCTTCGACGCTCACTTTTTTTTCAGGTTTTGGTTTAGGAACCCTTTTGCTACCCGCATTTGCTTTATTTGTTCCCTTAGAAATTGCTATTGCAATGACAGCATTGGTTCACTTCGCTAATAATATTTTAAAAGTTTTCTTGGTATATGCAACAATTGATCGGAAATTACTCTTAAGATTTGGAGGTGCAGCATTAATTGGTTCCGCTCTTGGCGCATTATTATTGAGACTTATTGATGGTTTTGGAGTATGTTATCACTTGACCTTCTTCGATAGAACACATGAAGTAAGTTACATTGGACTGATAGTCGGTATTTTAATGCTCTTGTTTGCAGTAGTTGAATATATTCCCAAATTATCACTGAAGTCTATTAGTTTAACGCTTGGTGGATTAATTTCTGGTTTTTTTGGTGGTTTGTCAGGTCATCAAGGAGCGCTTAGAGCTGCTTTTTTAAGTGGTAAAGTGGATAAGAAAGAGGTTTTTATAGCTACGGCCATTGCAGTTTCTTTGCTTGTAGATGTAACACGTATCAGTATTTACAGTGAAGGTCTGATGAGAAATGATCTTCCATTAACCTTGGTATTTGGTGGCGTTTTAGCTGCTTTCATGGGATCTTTTATAGGAAAAAGATTGTTTAAAAAAACCAGCTATGCTGCAGTAAAAAACATCGTTGCTATTGGCTTAATATTGATGGGAGTTAGTTTGCTTTTAGGATTAATTTAATTCTTTTTTTTCTTCTTCTTTTTATTTTTTTCATCAATTACATCCTGAATATCATCATCTTCCCCTTTCTTTTTATCTGTTGCTTTTTGCTTGTCAGCTTTAGCCTTAGCTTTTTGTTCTGCTAGATCAAATTTATATACTTGAACACCATAATCATCAATTTTTATTTCATTAATAATGACTCCGTCCTTGTATATAGTTTGATGCTTCATTTTTCCAGTAGCATAGTTTTCTAGAAAAGTACCATCTGGAACATCTTTTTTATAGCTTTCTTTTTTTACCAATTGCCCTTGGTCATCACTAAAAATAAAAAGACCATTTTTTAAACCATTGTCCCAATTTTCAGTTTTTGCTTCTTTTCCATTGAGGTGATAATACGTCCATTTTCCATTCTTTTTACCTGCCTTGTAGCTTAAATCGACTTCAATCTTACCATTTCTATCAAAAGTTTTATGCGAACCATTAAGTAAACCGTTTTGATAGTTCACTATTTTGTATATTTTCCCTCCAGGGTAATAATCTCTTTGTTCACCGTGTTGAATATCATTTAAATATGATTTTAGCGCAATGGTATCTCCAGAGCGTTCATACCACAGAGATTTTCCATTTAATTTCCCCAACAAGTAACTTACCTCTCTTTCTATTCTACCCGTACTGTCAAAATAAACGGTATTCATACCATTCATTTTACCCATCACATATGCTTGTACCGATTGAACGCATCCGGATTGAAAAAAAGAAGTGTCGCTTCCATCTCGTTTCCCATTTTTTATAGTGACCCTTTCTTGCAGAACACCATTTCGATAACAGGTTTCGCAAGTACCATCAAAAGTTAAGGAGAAATCCCCTTTTGAGTAATAAGTATCTTGATCTGTATCATAGGAAACTTTATCGTAACAGTTGATATTATATTTTCTATCACACATTCTTTTCTTTTGATAGCAGGTATTGGTTTGTGACCAAATTGTTGAAAATGATATTAAACAAAGGGCAAGAAGGAAACTATTTTTCATCTTTTTCAATTTTATTAAAGGCAGCTCTCATTTCAGATGGTATCTCTATGGAACTTTGGGTGGTACTATCAAAACAAACTAAAGTAGAAGATCCTGTGGTATAAATTTTGCCTTTAACTTCAATTTTATAACTCAAAGTAAAACTTTTGTTACCTAAGTTTCTCATGTAAAGAGTAATTGATGGCTCATCATAGAGTAAGATAGGGATATGATATTCTACTTCATTCTTTACAAGTACTACTCCTTTTCTTTGCCAATCCCATTTTGTACCTACTAATTCTTTAAAATAATAAACGCGTGCCATTTCGAAGTAACTCAAATAAGTCACATTATTTACATGACCTAGGATGTCAAGATCTGAAAATCTAACTTGTATTTTAAGAGGTGCGATCATGGTTCATCTAATTTTTCAAAAGTTGAATTATTACTAATAAATTCAGGGACTAATAATTTCATTTGCTTTACCATTTCATCGTTGTCTTGCAAATCAAATAGGGGAGCTAAAGCATTAATTTTTTGAATGACATCAGTATCATTCTCTCTAGAAAGAGCGATTAATATTTTTGGATGATGCGTTGTTTGCGTATTTTCCTCATTGGCCAATAATTCTTCATATAACTTTTCTCCAGGTCGAAGTCCTGTAAATTGAATGCTGATATCTTTATCTAGCGTGAGTCCACTCAACTGAATCATTTTTTTTGCAAGATCAACAATTTTAACGGAGGCTCCCATGTCAAAAACGAAAATCTCTCCTCCTTTACCCATCACAAATGCTTCCAATACCAATTGACAGGCTTCTGGAATGGTCATAAAAAAACGAGTGATTCTTTCGTCGGTAACGGTGACAGGGCCTCCTTGATCAATTTGTTTTTGAAAAAGAGGAATAACAGAACCGTTAGAACCTAATACATTTCCAAATCTTGTGGTAATAAATTGGCATGTATTATTAGCATTAGATTGTTGCGCATACATTTCAGCAATTCTTTTACTTGCTCCCATCACATTGGATGGGTTTACCGCTTTGTCCGTTGAGATAAAAATAAATTTCTCCGAATTATATTTTAGCGCTAAATCCACCAGGTTTTTGGTACCCATTACATTCGTTTGAATAGCTTCTGATGGATTTGTTTCCATTAACGGCACATGCTTATATGCAGCGGCATGAAAGATTATTTGGGGTTGGAAAGTTGTGAATATTTTATCCATTCTTGAATTCTCGCAGACATCCCCGATAACAAATTCTAGGTTAAATGTACTCGCTTGTTTAATCTCATTTTCAAAATCATACAAAGGAGATTCTGCTTGGTCTAATAGTATTAATTTTTTCAAATCATACTTTAATAATTCTCGAACCAAACCACTTCCAATGGAACCTGCAGCGCCTGTAACTAAAACAACTTTTCCATTAAGAGAGGAGGTGAGTTGTTCCTGATTGAGTTGAATAGGAGTTCTTCCTAAAAGAGCATCAATAGGCACTTTCGAAAGTTGCTTGGTACTAAATTCACCATTTACCCATGATTTTGGATCTGGGACCTTTTGCACTTCAATATTAAGATTCAGGCATTCCTCGATTAAAAATTGTTGCTTTAATACGTTGGTGTTCCGGATTGCGATAATCACTTTACCAATCGTCATTTGTTCCTGCAGACTTTTCAACTGATTGGGGGAATAAACAGGTAATCCATCTATTCGATTGCCGACTAATTTCACATTGTCATCAAGGAAGCCAACCACTACTTGGTTATTTCGCGTGTCATTTCCAATCGTATTTTTAGTAATCATTCCCATGGTGCCCGCTCCATAGATTATGACCCGCTCCACGGTTTCCTTTGATTTTATGGATTCTAAGTAGAGCAATTTGATAACAAATCGGCTTCCGCTAACAAAGCAAAGGCTAAAAATAAATTCCATTATCAAAATAGACATTGGAAATAAATAGAACTTATCTAGAAATACTTTGCGGCTCATTCCAGCTACTAAAAAAATGAGAGTACAACTCAAGGTAGCCAATAAAATGCGTCTTAAATCCTGTGTAGAGGTATAGCGAACAAGTCCTTTGTGAATTTTAAATAAATAGAATACTACAAATTTAACAAGGAAATAGAACATGATTGATTTTGATAGTATTTCCCATTCCTTAGTTAAGGTAACCAAGTCGGTATTTAAATCAAATCGAATCAGATAAGAAAGCGCAAGAGAAAAAGCTGCAATGGCCAGGTCAATTACAACTATTATCCAACGCGGTGTTCGTGCCCTAAATTGAATCATATACAAATTTAGTAAATACTTTTAGGGATCTTATTTTATTTAAAACAGAAAAGGCATGAAATTTCATGCCTTTTCTAATATTTGAAATTGAATCCTTATAACTGAACAACTTGAAACTGAGCATCAGTCAAGATTTGTTTAATATGGCCATTATTCATATGGTGAAAAATCACAAAATCAGGATTAGATGCTGCATCACATGCTCCTTCTGATTTTTCTTTAGCCTCTAATTGGTACTTGAAATTATATTCTTCATTGTCACAAGTCACACAATTACCATCATAATATAATTGATGTTTAATTTTTAAATTTACAGGCTTGTTGTTTTGATTTTCAATGATTAAAACCAAATTATTAATACTTTCGTTTTTCGACTTATTAATACAATTTACTTCTTTGGTTGAAATTTTAACGCCACCTTCGTTGTAAATCACCTTGGGAGCGGAAACATTAGTTGAGATTGATTTTTGTGCTGACAATGAAAAATTCAAAGCGATAATGGCTACACAAAATAAAAGAAGTTTAAACATAATAGAATTGTTAAATTAATAGTTTTTAGACGCACAGATAAAAAAATCAGTTGCGTCGAGGCATAAATTTATTGAATAAAATTGAAACAAAAGAACTATTGAAGGAAATTGAACGAAAATTTAAGGTTAACGCTTCCGTTAGCGCGATTATTGCAAAGATTAATCCAATCGAAATTCAACAAGCCTATTTATTGAATTCTGAAGGTTTAAGTGTTAGAATTCGAATGAAGGACGATAAGGCTTACCTGACGATAAAAGGCGGCACCAATCCACTGGTCAGGGATGAGTTTGAATATGAAATTCCAACATTGGAGGCTAATGAAATGCTAGAAAATTATTGTAAGCAACGCCTTATTAAAAAGAGATATTGCTTAAAACAAGGTGAGTTGACTTGGGAGATAGATGTTTTTGAAGGAAATCTCTCAGGATTAATCATTGCTGAAATTGAATTGCCATCCATTGAAACAACTTTTGAATTGCCCCTGTGGATTGAGGGAGAAGTGACCATGGATCCAAACTATTTGAATGCCAATTTAATCTTAAGATGTTAATCTAGTGTACTGGTAATATTTTCTTTTAATAAATCAAAAACCATATTCCCAGAATTGAATTTGAAATAAGCATGGAAATCTTCTATTGAGTTAACTTCAGGCCAAATTTCAGCATTTGGATTCACGGTTTCAAATTCATTTTTAAAAATCTTCTTGTAGTATTTTTCGATGATGGAATCTTCTTCCCAAAAATCTTCCTCTATTAAATAGATACTGGGCTCGGCATTTTCAAATACAATATTGTCTTCTGCACAATTGGTGGTGGCCCAAGACCAAAATTTCTTGTTTGGAAAAATACTGATAAATCCACGGTTGACTAATTTCATTTTTTAATTATTTTAAATTCATTTTTAGTATGTTGATTGAAACCAAACTGCTTTTTTATTTTTACTCAGTATTAATAATGTTTTTAAAGAATCTTTAGGGTGATATAGTTTTTCATATTTCGTCCATGTTTCCTTGTCGAGCGCATGATTTGAGGTGATATAAGAGATAGATTTTTGACTGAAAAAAATTAAGGCATTTGTGGAGCCTGATTTAAAGGTTTCAAATAATTTGACGGAGGTACAATGGGTTCCAAAACAATCTAGCCAATTGTAAAATGCATTTTTTGTTTCTGTTGAATCTTTGAAAGTCCAACGATTGTGATTGATGCTGTCTCCATTTTTAAAAATCACATTTTTGAAATAGGACTTTGCATTAAAACGATCTACGAAATGTTTTGAAAAGGAGGGGTGCAAACTATCTAATGATAATTTGAGCGTGTCACCTGTATAGAGTGCCCGCCAATAATAATTTGTGTCGGTTGTTTCTTTTTTAACTTTATGAATGGTATCGTTGGAATGCGGTTGAATTTTGTCAAAATCTTTAATACTTTCTTTGTTGTCCGAACAGGCTGAAAAGAATAATATTAAAGGAAGAAATAACAAGCTAATTTGAAATCGCATAAACAAATTTAGTGATTCGTTTAATTCAATAGAAAAAAACCAAGACTTTTATTAAATTTGTATGCAAAATACTTCCTTATGAAAATAATATTAAAGTTCACCTTATTGCTTGTTATCCTTTCCGCTTGTGGAATGAAAGTTCCTTACACCAACTTGGTGCGAGATGAATTTGGTTTAGATTCGGATGTAAAATTGAGAAAAGTTCAGTTTTATACTTCGCACACCATTATCATGGATCAAATTATTAAAGCTGACAATCAAGTTACCACGCAAAACGGAACTTTGATTTCAAGTTCAAATTCTGAAAAAGAAACGATTATTATCCCAGCAGGAACAAAATGTGTTTTTGAAGATTTTGGCCAAAATGGAGAGATGTTCGTCCGTTTTGAAACTGGAGAAGGTAAAGTAATCAAATTCACTGCTAAAAGTGATGGTGTGAAGCGTTATTATTTTGATGCAGATTGGTCTGCAGCAGGAGGCGCTAAAATTAAGTATGGATCAGAAATGTATAAAATTGATTTACTAAGAGGTGAACCTCGTTCGGCACATTTGACGGTTGCAAGAAAAAAATTACAAAAAGTTAAACGCAAGGATCGAGTAGTAAGAGGTCTGAAAGTATAATGTCAATCGGTTTAAAATAAAAAAGCAAGGGATTCCTTGCTTTTTTATTTTAACATTAATCCAAATCATTATGAAAACCACATTATTATTTTTATTACTCATTACTAATATTTGTTTCGCTCAGAAAGCCAATACCAATAAAAAAGAAGTTGCTAAACTTCCATACGATTCAGGTACTTTAGGTGCTTTATCCTTCCGAATGGTTGGTCCGGCCCTTACTTCTGGTCGTGTTGCTGACATTGCGGTGCATCCCAACAATAAAGATCAATGGTATTTGGCGGCAGCTTCTGGAGGCGTTTGGCTTACTTTAAATCATGGAATCACCTTTGCACCAATTTTTGAGAATTATGGTTCTTATTCTATCGCTTGTGTTGAATTAGCACCTTCTAATCCCAATACTGTTTGGGTGGGAACAGGAGAGAATAATAATCAAAGATCAATTGCTTATGGCGATGGAGTTTATAAATCATTGGATGGTGGAAAATCTTTTGTGAATATGGGTTTGAAGAATAGCGAGCACATTGGAAATATTATCATTCATCCGACCAATGAAAACATTATTTGGGTAGCAGCCTACGGTCCATTATGGAGCAAAGGGGGAGAGCGAGGGGTTTATAAATCCGAAGATGGTGGAAAGACTTGGAACAGAACTTTATTTGTTTCTGATTTTACTGGTATTTCTGAAATATCAATTGACCCTAAAAATCCAGATATTCTTTATGCAGCCTCTCATCAGAGAATGCGTCAGGAATGGACTTATGTTGGTGGTGGACCAGAATCAAGATTGTATAAATCTACCAATGGTGGTGTGACTTGGAAAGAAATTAATGAAGGCTTACCCAAAGAAAATATGGGAAGGATTGGAATTGCTGTTTCACCTGCAGACCCCAATTATGTTTATGCAATTGTTGAAGCGCGTTATGACAAAGGTGGGGTATATCTTTCCACTAATAAAGGCGAAAGTTGGTCCAAGCAAGGATCCTTTAATACAAGTGGTAATTATTACCAAGAAATTATGTGTGATCCATACGATAAGCAGAAAGTTTTTGCGATGGACACTTATTTACATCATAGTATTGATGGTGGAAAAACATTTAAATCAACTGGAGAAACCAATAAGCATGTAGATAATCATTGTATTTGGGTTGATCCAGATAATACCAACCATTGGTTGGTAGGTTGCGACGGTGGTTTATATGAAACTTTTACGCATGCAAGCGAATGGAAATATTATGCCAACTTGCCAATCATTCAATTTTATAAAGCAACAACAGATAATGCAAGTCCTTTTTACAATATTTTTGGTGGTACACAAGATAACAATTCCATGGGAGGTCCAGCAGCGACGAATAACGCAGCAGGGATTCTGAATTCTGATTGGTATATAACCAATGGTGGAGATGGATTTGAATCGGCAACAGATTGGTCTAATGTAAACATTACTTATGCTCAAGCTCAATATGGTTGGTTGGTGCGTTATGATAAAGCGTCTGGAGAAAAAGTACCTATTCAGCCAATGCCAAGCAAAGGAGAAAGTGCATATCGATGGAATTGGGATGCTCCCTTATTGGTTTCAAGTCATGATGCTTCGACCTTGTATTTTGCTGCGAATAAATTATTTAAATCTACCAATAGGGGTGATGATTGGACGACTATTTCTCCAGATTTAACGGCGCAAATAGATCGCAATAAATTACCGATTATGGATCAAGTTTGGTCCATTGATGCGGTTATGAAAAATGCTTCTACAACTATTTATGGTAACATCATAGCTTTAGACGAATCCCCTAAGAAAAAAGGCTTGCTTTATGTTGGAACAGACGATGGGAATGTTCAAGTGTCAGAAGATGATGGAACCACATGGACTAAACATGATGTATTTGAAGGTATTCCAAAAAATACTAGAGTTAATATGTTGACGGCATCAATGCATGATGAAAAAGTTGTTTTTGCTGCCTTCAATGCGCAACGACAAGGAGATTTTAAACCTTATTTAATGAAGTCGGCCGACAAAGGAAAAACTTGGGTTTCGATTGCAAGTGATTTACCGATTAGAGGAACAGTTTATTGTATTAAACAAGATCATATAGATCCCAACCTACTATTTGTAGGAACTGAATTTGGAGCTTACTTTTCTAATAATGGTGGCTTGAATTGGACTAAACTTGTTGGTCTTCCAACAATTGCTGTATACGATTTAGATATTCAAAAGCGTGAAAATGATTTGGTTGCAGCAACTTTTGGGAGAGGTTTTTATGTTCTGGATAATTATTCCTTATTGAGAGATCTTTCAAAAACTAATCTCGATTCAAAAGCGCATTTATTTCCTGTAAAAACTGCCTTGCTTTATGTTCCTGCTGACCCGCTTGGATTGGAAGGAACTGGATTTCAAGGTCACAATATGTGGGCTGCGGAAAATCCTAGTTTTGGTGCTAATTTTTATTTACATGTAAAAGACGAGTATAAAACTTTGAAAGCAGCAAGACAAGAAAAAGAAAAAGCTTTAGAAAAGAAAGGTGCTGAAGTTATTTATCCTAGTTTTGATGCATTACGTCAAGAAGATGCTGAAGTTAAGGCACAATTGATTTGGACCATATCTGATGCTAATGGCAAACAAATCCGTCGGATGACTTCTTCTCCTGAAAAAGGATTGAATAAGTTGACATGGGATTTAAGAGGTACTTCAACCAATCCAATTGGTAAAGGAGGAAATGGGTTCTTAGTTACACCCGGAACTTATACTGTTTCGATTGATTTAATCAAAAATGATTCCGTTGAAGTATTTATTTCAAAACAGACTTTTGAAGTTAAGGGCTTGAACAATCAAACATTGATTGCTAAAGATCCACAAGCATTAGCAGAGTTTAGAGTCGCCTTGGCTGAATTAAACAGACAAGTAAGTGGAGCCTCTTCTCAGTTGGAAGAAGTGAAAGAGCAAATTGATTTATTTGAAAATGCCATCATCAATTATCCTACAACCGATCTTACGCTGATCAGTCAGATTCGTCAAGTTAAAAAGATAATCGCTTCTTGTGAATTACAATTATGGGGTGATCAACTCAAAAAATCTAAGGAATTTGAAACCAATCCAAGTATTTCGGAACGTATGGGTATGGTAGAATACCAACTTTATGATAACACTAGTGGTGTTACTAATACCCATAGAGCCAATAAACTAATTGTAGAAGAAGAATTTAAAAATGTAAGATTAGAATTGTCTCAAGTGTATGAAATTGCTGAATCCATTGAGCTTAAATTACAAAACTTAAATATTCCTTACTTGAAAAATAAAGGTCAATCTTGGAAGCATGATTAAAAAATGCTCTCAATAAGATGACAAATCAACAAGATGTAGATTTTAAGTCTATTAAGTTTTTCAATAATTTTGATGGATTACGATTTATTGCGGCCCTATTAGTACTTTTTCATCATGCGGCATCTATGATGTCGAAAAATGGTGAGACATTCATTACGCAACTTGATTTATTTAAAAATGGAGCCAACGCGGTTTCCTTCTTCTTTGTTTTAAGTGGGTTTTTGATTACTTATTTATTACTTCAAGAGCAGGATAAAAAGCGACATGTTTCCATTCGAAATTTTTATATCAAACGGATATTAAGGATTTGGCCTCTCTATTTTTTGATGATCATTATTGCCTTGTTTATTCAACCGGTACTTATTGATTTATTGCACATTCCTTACGTAATGACCTATGATTTCAAAGAAACATGGATGTATTTCGTGTTTTTTTTACCTGGAATGGTGACCTTTTATTTTGGCGGAAGTCATTTGTTAGAGCCCTTGTGGTCGATTGGTGTAGAAGAATTGTTTTATCTGTTTTGGGCCCCTGTTTTCAAATATATACATAGGTTTATTTTCCCCATTCTCTTATTTGTCTTAGTGGCAAAGTTGGTTTTATTACAATTATCTCATCTTGGCTATTTCCCTCCAGCGATGGCCTATTTAATTAGAATCTTACAGTTTGAATCTATGGCCTACGGTGGAATAGGGGCTTACTTACTTTTTAATTATGGCAAACAGCTTCTCCACTATGCACGCTTAATTCAGATCATTAAACTCCTGTTTGGACTCTCTATTCTTGGATTGATATTTTTTAGCAGTGCTATTCATATCTTATTATTTAAGTCTAATAGTAATTCTGATTTCGAGGTCTTTGTTAAAAGTTTTCTTTTTGCAGGATTTCTGTTTTCAATGGCTTTAACCAATAAAAAGATACTATTCCTTTCTTCAAAACCTATGGTTTATCTTGGAGAGATCTCCTATGGGATTTATATGTACCATCTATTAATCTTAACGGTTCTGATTTTACCGATTCATAATCTTCATTTAAATCCAATTCTTAAGGACAGTTTATTCCTTTGCGCATCAATACTTCTAACAATTCTAATTGCAGGATTATCAAAAAGATTTTTCGAATCTTATTTTTTAAATTTCAGAAAAAAACTTTTAAGATAATTTTAGTATAACCACCAATAAATTGAGGTCCAGATGACCATGAATATAAGGCCGATAATTAAAGTGGATTGATGTTTCTTTAAATCTTTTAGGATCAATAAATGGTAAAGAATCCAGCCAATGAAGATTAAAAACATGACAATTGGCAGGTAGATTCTTAACATGCTTAGGCTTTAGAAATAAATAAGTACACACCAAAAAATCCAACGGCAACGGACAATACAACATTAAGCAATAAGAGTCCAAATTGTCCTTGTTGCATTAAAGCTACATTTTCATAGGAGAAAGTACTAAAAGTGCTGAATCCACCACAGATACCAACCAGTAGAAGTGGACTTATCCAATCATACTTGGGATATTTTTGAAGGAGCATAAAAAATAAACCAAAAAGAAGACAGGCAATAATATTAGAGATAAAACTGGCAAGTGGAAAATTAAAGAATTTAAGTAAGCTTATTTTTCCGATGCCAAATCGCAGCAAACTACCCAAACCTCCACCAATAAATACGAGTAAGTAATTCATCTGACTTGTTTTAAAAAGTATTTACGGACCATATACCAACACAATTTTCCGATAAGCAGTCCAAGTAAAGCCCCGATAATCACATCGCTTAAATAATGCACGCCTAAATAAATTCTACTCCAACAAATCAGTATTCCAACCAGCAGCAACAAGGTGAAAAACCATTTTTTTTCTCTTATAAAACTAGCGGATACAAAAGCTAAAAAACCAAAATAATTAGCAGCATGAGAAGAAACAAAGCCATATTGACCACCTCGATAGAATTCTCCTGGCTTTGTCTCATGAAAATAAAGTAGCGGTCTTAAATATAGATTATGGGAAGGTCGGTAGCGTTGAAAAACCTCTTTAAACAGATGTACTGAAATTTGATCTGTAAGTAAAACACAAAGGGCTATTCCAAGTGCAATGATTCCAAACTGACTCCAATTGTATTTGCGCCATAAAAAGTAAGCAGATAAGAGATAAAGCGGAATTAGCGTCCATTTTCCAGACAACACCCACATGATTGGATCAGCAAAAGAATTGTGGTATCCATTTATGAATAAAACGATTTGTTGGTCTATATTTTCAAGCCGATCAATCATTATTCAGATGCTTCCAAATCATATCTTTCAATTCAACCAATCCTTGTTGGGCGACAGATGAGATAAACAAATAAGGAATATCTGGAATTTCAGATTTCATTTGCTCCATCATTTCCTCGTCTAACATGTCTGATTTAGTTATTGCAAGAATCCGTTCTTTATCCAAAAGTTCTGGATTGAACATGGACAACTCATTAAGCAATACTTTATATTCATCTTGTATCGATGGACTGTCTGCTGGAATCATAAAGAGCAGAAGCGAATTCCTTTCAATATGCCTCAAAAAACGCAAACCTAATCCTTTACCGGTATGTGCTCCTTCAATAATTCCTGGAATATCCGCCATGATAAACGAACGGAAGTCGCGGTAAAATACCATACCTAAATTAGGTCTTACCGTTGTAAATGCATAGTCTCCAATTTCGGGTTTTGCAGATGAAATAACCGATAGCAAAGTGCTTTTCCCAGCATTTGGAAAACCAACTAGACCTACATCGGCTAATAATTTAAGTTCTAGAATCCTCCAACTTTCTAATCCTTCTTCACCAGGCTGAGCATATCTAGGAGTTCGGTTGGTGGGTGATTTGAATTGATTATTTCCTAATCCACCACGACCACCTCGTTGAATAATTTGTTCTTCTCCGTCGGCAGTAATTTCAAATAAAATATCTCCCGTTTCAGCATCTTTGGCAATAGTTCCTAAGGGAACCTCAATGTAAACATCATTTCCTTGAGAACCCGTTTTTAAATTTCCAGCACCATGAGCACCATGACTCGCTTTGATATGTTTGTGAAATTTAAGGTGCAGTAAAGTCCATAATTGCTTATTTCCTTTTACGATAACATGTCCACCTCGACCTCCATCTCCACCGTCTGGTCCACCTAGAGGGATATATTTTTCTCTTCGAAAGTGAGTCGAACCACCACCACCTGTACCGGAAGTACAATGGATTTTAACATAATCTACAAAATTATCTGAGGCCATATTTAGGCTTAAAGTGCATCAATAGCGGTAAATAATCGATGGGTTATTTCATCAATTGTTCCTGTACCTTGAATTGCGGTTAATTTATTTTGTGCCTGATAAAAAGCTTTTACAGGCGCAGTATCCTTATTGTAAATACTGATCCTTCTTTCAATGATGACAGGATCTGCATCATCAGCTCTTCCACTTACTTCAGCACGACCGAGCAAGCGTTTTTTTAATTCCTCTTCTTCCACTTCTAAGGACAACATAATAGATATTTCTGTGGATAAACTATGAAGCAATTCATCCAATGCTTTAGCTTGCGCATTCGTTCTCGGGAATCCATCAAAAATAAAACCTCTAGCATTGGTATGACGTACGACTTCAGCCTTTAGCATTTCAATGGTTACTTCGTCTGGAACTAATTTCCCAACATCCATAAACGTTCTGGCTAGAATTCCTAAGGGAGTGTTTTCTTTTAAATGTGTTCTAAAAATATCTCCTGTGGAAAGGTGAATTAAATCATATTTCTCAATAAGTCGCTCAGATTGAGTTCCTTTTCCTGCTCCTGGAGGTCCGAATAATACAATGTTTAACATAATTAATCTATTTCTTTAATTGGTATATTGAACTCAAATTCCTTCCTAATTGATCATAATCTAAACCGTAACCAACCACAAAATCATCAGGAATTTCAAAACCAACATAATTCGGTTTTTGCTTCCCTTTGAAGGCACTTGGTTTATAAAGTAAGCTGCAGACTGCAATCGAACTGGGTTGTGATGCCTTTAAAAGTGTCATTACTTTATCAATCGTAATGCCTGTGTCAACAATA
Organism: Flavobacteriales bacterium; assembly: GCA_947447525.1. Lineage (GTDB taxonomy): Bacteria > Bacteroidota > Bacteroidia > Flavobacteriales_D > Crocinitomicaceae > UBA952. The sequence goes on from CANFJL010000001.1 coordinate 441,041, forward strand.
TCTTCTAAAATAATAATATCCCGACCTTTAATTGAGGTGTTAAGTCCAATTAATTCATCCACTCTACCACTTGTATTGGTTCCATGGTAAGAGCTTACTTTAATAAAAGATATTTCGACATTACTTTGCATGGCCTTCATTAAATCACTCGAAAACATAAAGGCTCCATTCAAAATTGATAAGAAAAGAATGTTTTTTCCTTGATAATCTTTTTCTATAGACGCGGCTAGGGCAGCCACTTTTTCAAGAATGTCTGTCGATGGAATAAAAACCTCAAAATGTTTGTCGTGAAGTTGAATCTCGTTCATACAAAAGTTAAAATCAAAGGTAGCTATTTATTGGGACATGAAGATACAAATGCAATATTTTGACAAGGATTCTCTATTTTTCCGCGGCTTCCTTATCTTTGTTGTCATGAAACCACAAAATATAGGTGAACATACTCCTGTTGGAATTTTAGGGGGAGGTCAATTGGGCAAAATGCTCATCCAAGCAGCGAGTGATCTTAATATTCACATTCACTGTTTAGATGAAGATCCAAATGCTCCTTGTGCAGCGCTTGCACATTCCTATACTATTGGATCTATAAGAGATTACGACACAGTTCTCAATTTTGGTCGCAGTAAAAAAATTGTAACCGTAGAAATTGAGAATGTAAATATAGAAGCGTTGGAACTTCTTGAAAAAGAAGGTGTTTTGGTGTATCCTCAACCTGCTGTTTTGAGATTGATCAAAGATAAAGGAATTCAAAAATCATTTTATACGCAACAAAATATTCCAACTGCACCATTTCAGTTGTATGAAAATAAGCAAGAAATATTGAATGCAGGAATCAAATTACCCTTCGTTCAAAAATTATGTACAGGTGGTTATGACGGAAAAGGGGTTCAGGTAATAAATACAATCGAAGATTATTCCAAATTATTTGATGCACCCTCAATTGTTGAGGAAAAGATTCAATTTTCAAAAGAAATATCAATAATTGTGTCTCGCAATGCCAAAGGTGAAACATCAACTTTTCCTGCTGTTGAATGTGAATTCAATCCGCAAGCAAATTTGGTAGAATTTCAATTTTCACCAGCAGCAATTTCACCAGCAGTAGAAAAAGAAGCCGCATTGATAGCGACGAAAATAATCACTGAAATGAATATGGTGGGTCTTTTAGCGGTAGAATTTTTCCTAGATCATGAAGAGCGATTAATGGTGAATGAAATGGCACCTAGACCTCACAACAGTGGACATCATACGATCGAATGCTGCGAAACTTCACAATTTGCTCAACATCTTAGGGCAATTCTTAATTTACCTCTTGGTAACACAAGTTTGCGTTGCCCGGGAGCCATGCTGAATTTATTGGGTGAACCAGGTTATGAAGGAGCGGTTTATTATGATGGTCTCGAAGAAGTGTTAACGCATAAAGGAACTTTTGTGCATTTGTACGGAAAAGAACATACCAAACCATTTCGCAAAATGGGACATATTACACTTATTGGAGCAACAGTAGAAGAAGTGAAGGAGCGTTCTTCTCAAGTTAAAGGCTTGTTAAAAGTTATTGCTAGATAATAATCAATAAGAATTATTGATATATTTATAAAACAATTTAAACTTGCGCCTTATGGAATTCTTTAAAAGAAACTTTTCGATTATTTTAATAAGTTTTGCTGTTATTATAACCGGCATTATACTTGGAAACTCTTATTTATCTAAAGGGAAGCCAGATCCTGTAATTAGCGTAACTGGATTAGGTGAAAAAACTTTTGATAGTGATCTAATTGTATGGCGCGCCAATTTTTCAAGAAATAATTTAGATTTAAAACAAGCTTATGCTGATTTGAATGCTGACATGAAAAAAGTTAAGTCTTATTTAATTTCGAAGGGAATCAAAGAAAATGATATTGTCTTTGGAGCAGCGGACATTCAAAAACAATATGAAACCGAATATGATGAAAATGGAAATGTGAGATCTACTTATTTTTCTGGTTACCTATTAAATCAAAGTTTAAAGGTGCAATCTAAGCAGGTAGATTTAATTGAAAGAACCTCCCGAGAAGTTTCACAATTGATAGATGCTGGGATTGAATTAAATTCAAATGCACCTGAGTATTATTACACTCAATTGGCTCAATTAAAAATTAAAATGATTGAACAAGCAACTAAGGATGCATATAACAGAGCAGAAAAAATTGCTGAGAACGGGGGAGGAAGTCTAGGAAATATGCTTTCAGCTGAAATGGGTGTTTTTCAGATTACGGCTGAAAATTCTTCTGAAGCTTATGATTGGGGAGGTAGTTTTAACACAACGGCCCGCAGAAAAACCGCCAACATTACGATTCGACTAAAATACGAGATTGATTAATTTCTAAGTCTATTTTTTTATTTAGTTGTCCTAATACCTTAAAATGAGACAGACAGTCACAATTTTAATTTTATTAATTGCTTGCTGTTCTCATGGACAAAGCTCAAGGAGCGAATTGACTCATTCAAATATTTATTATAGAGCCACTTACATTGAAGGTGTAAATAAATTTGTTGGACTTCAAACAAGAACTGATTTAAAAGACACCTTAATTGACAATATTCGATTTCAAAAATTTCTTAGTGAAGATTTTACAGACTATTCGCAAAAAACAGAAAAAAGTGTTTATTACGAAACATATGAAGAGGATATTTACACCTTGCTTGACCGTAACCTGAACCTAATTACTCAAGTGAATTATAAAGCCAATAAAGAACAAAAAGCAACCTTATTTGGCATACCAACTCTTGTTGACATTGAATTTCTTGATACGCGAGATAGCTTTCCAGAAGACTCTTTAGTGCCTACAGAAAAGACACCAAGAAAATACTTTGATCGGGAAAACAATGAAATTTATTTGATATTTATACCAGACCTCAAAACTTTAGCAGTTTCAAGTGATGGAGATTTTTATACCAAGATGCTTTTAGGAGATCCATACAATAACATATCGAATGGACTAAAAAACAATTATCAGGTTTCAACAAAATTTGACATTGACAAAGGAGATGAAATTCAACTTTTTTATAGAAGAAAATGGTATGATGATACCACTGGTTTGGCGGTATATGAAGACAAGCAATTCAAGAATTGCAAATATGTTGGCGACACCATTACCAATAAAGGAAAAGCATTAATAATGGAGGTCGAAGGTTATGATTATTTGAGTGGCATGACTGACAATCCAGAACAGTATTTAGTTTATGTTACAGATAGTGGGTATTATTTAGGTTCTATATTTATTCCATTCAAGAACTTTTCAACGGAATTAAAACTCAAAGAAATAGACAATGAACAACAGTTTTCATTGCAAGGAGTTGACAAAATTGATGCAACGGATAACTCATTTTATAAAATAATTCAAATAAAAAGTAACGACCCAACCAGTTTTTATATTTTGCCATTTTTCCCCTTTCCATATGCTGAATTCGGGATTGTTCAAGGAGTAATAAGCTATACCAAAATCAAAGGAATTGAGCAGGGTACTAAAAGAGTTAGAACCTATATAACCGAACGAACAAATATTAGAGATATCATCAGCAAATCTAAAAATGAGATTGAAATTCAAATTTACTTTACTGAAGTTTCAGAACTTGAAATTATTGTACAAGATTTTGATTCAGAGAAAAAAGTAGGAAGGATTAAAGGAATATCAAAAATTGGTCTTAACACATTTTCAGTCTCATGTTCTAAGCTTAAAAAAGATAGAGCATATGATCTTCAAGTTAACTATTCAAACAATGAAAGTTCGGGTAGTTTATCTCATAGTGTCAAAAACAAATATTAATTGCTTGATTAATTGATTATACCCCCTTCAGGGTTAAAAATTATTTTTACGGTATCTCTTCAATTGTTGATTTCTAAAATTTCTTTGATTTCCTACTAATTATTTAAAAAATACTCGATCATAATTTTGAATAATGTAACTTATAAGTTACATTTGTATTATGAATCAAAAAGTACGAGAAGTTGTTGAATTTGAGAATCACTTTAGTGAATTTCTTAAGAAGCAATCAATTAAGGTTCAGAACAAAATATTTAAGATAATAGAAGCTATTGAAACGCTTGAAAGAGTGCCGAGTAATTATTTAAAAATGATTGTCGGTACCAAAGGGCTTTATGAAGCACGGATTCAATTAGGATCTGATATTTGGAGGGTATTTTGCTTTTTCGACAATGGAAAACTGGTTATTTTATTGAACGGGTTTACAAAAAAGACCCAAAAGACTCCCAAGAGTGAAATCGAAACAGCCCTGCAATTGATGCAGAAGTATTATAACACAAAACAGAAATGATATGAGCACTAAAAGATGGAGAGACATTAAAGATGAGGTATATGGTGAAAAGGGCACTTCTCGTCGTGATGAATTAGAGCGTGAATTCGAGTCCTTTAAGATCGGATTACTTTTAAAAAAAGCACGCGAAGATAAACACTTAACTCAAGAACAACTTGCGGAATTAGTGGATAAGAATCGAACCTATATTTCTCGAATTGAAAATGATGGGAGCAATATGACACTCAAAACTTTATTCGATATTGTTGAAAAAGGACTAGGAGGCAAAGTAAACATCTCCATTCAAATTTAATCCAACATTCAAGAATATATTATTAGCTTATGTATTCGAAATTATTCCTTAAGTTTACTTAAATCAAATCAAATCAAATAGTTAACTTATGAGATATTTTACCTTGTTGTTGTTTATTGGCTTCGTTGTTGTAAGTTGTACAAAGGATAAAGTTCCTGCTCCAATGGTAAGCAATTACTACCAATCACAAGGAAATCTCTTGATTTTAAAAATTGGAACTGATTTGGAAGGCATTTATGAATATAATTTGGCTTCTACGGTTCTAAATAACGATTCATTACCCTTGTGTTTTTCAAGCTACTCAGATGGGATTAATTATTTTAATTATTTGAAATTTACACCAAATCCAGATACATTATTGCAAATTTCCGCTAATAATTTTACCTTTTTCACCAATCAAATCGATAAGATCAATTTGCAATACTTAAATAGTACTTTGCCTTTTGATGCTGTTCAATTTCAATCTCTTGGAACCCAAAACAATTTAAATTATGCACAGCTTTGGTCAAAAATTTCAAATCTTGACCTGGTTAAAACATACCGTAATTCAAATCCTAATTCAAAAATCGGAATTAATAGAATTGTGATTAATGTGTACGACGAACAATTAGGTATTAGTGTTCCAAATGCAAAATATTTAATCTTCTTAGCGAAATAATATAAAAAATTCAAATCGAAATTAAATTTATTTTAAAATAATATCATGACACAGAAATTTTTAATTTATTCACTTGCATTATTTTTTATTATGGGTAGCCTAGGCTGCAATAAGGAGAAAAAAAAGATAATTAGCTATCCAGTACATGGGTCATACGGAGAAAATGTGCTAGCGCTCCCTTCAGGAACAATCCTAACAAATGTCAATGGTTATTCATTGTGTGCTGAATTGGGAAAAGAGGCTGTTTTTAAAATTAAAATCACGCAAATTTCAGGTTCAGGTCTTTGGTTCTATTCTGGCGAAAATGGTTGGTTGGTTAGCAGTTTTTCAAATGGATCGCAGTTGTTTGAATCTAATTCGGACGAAAAAAATGATCTTCATATTTTATTTGAAAATGGACCAGGTGCCTGTCGCATTGATTATTATGAAAATTCCTCTTCTATTACCAATTCGAAAACTTTTTCGTGGTAATAAGTAGGTTATTAATTCAAAATTCAATTCACTTTGACAAAAATCTATCGCTTCACTTCAATTATTTTTAGAGTATTAAATGCCATTGCTGCTGTACTCATATTATTTTTAAATCTTGTTTTTTCACGACTTGCAGAAGAAGACGACCTGTCACTCGTGCCGCCTTTATTGTTTTGTGTGTTTAGTGTTATTGTAATTACTTTTTTTCATAAAACTTCTGCTGAAAGTCTATTATCGAAAGTCTTACAAGTAATTTCTGTTGCATTCATTGCCTCAACAATCGCTGTCTCATTTTATTTAATATTAGAAATAATAGGAAATTTCGGGAGTTACTTAGCGCTGATTTTCCTGAGTGTTTTGTTGGTGATAAGTATTCCGCTCTTGTATTTTGTTATCAGAAATAGAAAGTATGCTGGCTAGAGTCAGTTAGAAAAAAAGTCTGTTTTTGCATAGAAATACTTGTTCCTACTGATCCACATCAGTATTTAAAAATGTTGAAAGCCAAAAGAAAATAAAGAGCAAAATTTAATTTTGCAAATAATACTGTTACAGTTCTATCTGATAACTGGAATTGCACAGTTTAGAAATCGTCAGAAATTCAAGCAGATAGATATTTAACGCAATTTATGCGGAGATAATTTTTATTTGCGGAGAATAATCGTTACTTTAGCCGCATAATCTGCGGAGAATATGAAAATATATCTATATGAAGAACAAAATTGGCCCATCTTTAAATGGGATAGTGAGAAACTGATCCCAATACTTTCCTATGTAAGACATAGACAGGGTAAATTAATAGGTAAGATGGGGGCTATGGGATTTGAACTACGAAATCAAGCAAATCTTGAAATTTTGACTCAAGAGATTATAAAATCAACTGAAATTGAGGGTGAATTTCTCAATAAGGAACAGGTGAGGTCTTCCATTGCCAGACGATTAGGATTAGAAATATCAGGATTAGTTTCTTCTGAGCGCCATGTTGATGGGATTGTTGATTTGATGATTGATGCAACTGAAAACTATGACGGGGAACTCAATAAGGAAAGACTATTTTCTTGGCATCTTTCACTTTTTCCAAGCAGTCGAAGTGGAAATCATAATATTATTTCGGGAAATTGGCGTGATGATTCAACCGGACCAATGCAAGTTGTTTCCGGTGCTTTAGGAAAGGAAAAGGTTCACTATCAAGCACCACCAGCAACTCAAATTGAAAACGAAATGCGGATTTTCTTTGATTGGATTAATCTGGATCTTCAAACGGATCCTGTCTTGAAATCGGCAATTGCACATTTATGGTTGCTTACAATTCATCCATTTGAAGATGGCAATGGCAGAATTTCAAGAGCAATTAGTGATATGTTACTGTCGCGTTCTGATGAACAATCCTATAGATTTTACAGTATGTCTAATCAAATCCGTAAAGAAAGAAATCTCTATTATGACATCTTAGAAAAAACTCAAAAAAGTGATTTAGATATTACTACATGGCTCGAATGGTTTTTGAATTGTTTGTTAAATTCGATAGATAGTTCTGAAAAGATCCTTGAGAAAATAATTTATAAACATACTTTCTGGTTAGCGCATAAAGATCTAAGTTTAAATGATAGGCAAAGAAAAATATTAAATATGCAATTAGATGATTTTGAAGGCGTGTTAAATACCTCCAAATGGGCAAAGATTGGTAAATGTTCGCAGGATTCAGCTTTGCGTGATATTCAAGATTTAATTAATAAAGGAATTTTAGTCAAAAGTAAACAAGGCGGTCGCAGTACCAATTACGAGTTAAAGGCAGATTAATTACAATAGATCATTTGCCAAATTAGCCAATTCTGATCGTTCGCCTTTTTCTAGTTTAACATTCGTAAAAAGTTCTTGATTCTTTAAACGATCGATGAGGTAAGCTAGGCCATTACTGTTTTCATCCAGATACGGTGAGTCTATTTGGTGCACATCTCCAGTAAAAATAATTTTCGTATTCTCCCCAGCTCTTGTGATGATGGTTTTAACTTCGTGAGGGGTTAAATTTTGAGCTTCGTCAACGATAAACAAAATATTGGATAGACTCCTTCCACGAATGAAGGCTAATGGAGTTATAATAATTTTACCATTGTCCTGCATTTCCTGAATAGCCCTATTCTTTTTCTCGTTTTCGCCAAATTGTGACTTGATAAACTTAAGATTATCCCACAATGGTTCCATATAAGGTCCTATTTTATCATTAGCATCACCCGGAAGAAAACCAATTTCACGATTTGAAAGTGGAACAATAGGTCGTGCTAGAATAATTTGATTGTAGTTTTTGTGTTGTTCTAAAGCAGCAGCAAGCGCAAGTAAGGTCTTTCCTGTTCCTGCGACACCTTGTAGTGCTACTAATTTGACATCATCGTTTAAAAGAGCGTGAAAAGCAAAGGTCTGTTCGGCATTTTTAGGTTTGATACCATAAATAAATTCTTTTTCAATGCGCTCCAACTTATCGCTTACATGATTGTAAAAAGCTAGGGTAGAGGTTTTACCATTTTTTAAAATGTAGTAGCCATTTACTTCCTTTTGATCTCCCAAAATACCATTTTCATCGATTTCTCCTTTGATGAAAATATCTCTCATGATATCTGAATCCACATTTTCTATTCCATAAGAGCTGGCTTTTTTTAAATCGTCACTGCTCACTTTTCCTGTTTCGTAATCTTCAGACATCAGTCCTAAAGCCTTTGCTTTGATTCGAAGATTGATGTCTTTTGTAACAAGAACAACCAAGTGCTTTGGTTCTTGCTCTTTTAAATATAAAGCAGCATTAATTATTTTATGATCATTTTTAGAAGATGAATATACCTGCTCTGCATTTACCAATGTTGGTTGATTTTCCATTACTATTTTAAATTTCCCTAGGGTTTTTCCTAATGAAATCCACTCTTGTAAAGAGCCTTTAACAGAAAGTTTGTCTATGAATCGGATCACCTCACGAGCACAAAAGTTTTTTGTGTCATTCCCAACTTTAAACTTGTCAAGTTCCTCTAAAACCGTAATTGGAATGGTAACATTGTTGTTTTTAAAATTAGTAATGGATTGATGGTCGTGTAATAGTACAGAGGTGTCAAGCACAAATATTTTTTCTTTCTTCATCATCTTTTTTAGTAAAATTAAAAAATATTGAACATCTCAATCGGACAAAATAAAGGAATATTTACAATGGATTGTTCATATTAACAGTTGCTTAATAATTACCTTATATTGGAGTCGAAGTTCCTTGAGTTTAAAAAAATAATAATTCTAAAATTCTAATCGAATAATCTTTATATCCCGTTCAAATTTTGTGTGATAACACGTATTTTTGTTTTGAATATAGAGAAGATAAATTCGATTTTAATAATAAATTGAAATATAATTTTGATTAGAATAGTAATACTATTATATTTGTAATTAATACTTTTAATATGGATATTTTCTCACAAATAAAAATTCAAAATAACGAGCATCTTTATATAAAAGACCCTTCCAGTTCTGATCTTGGGAGGAATATTTTAAATGGAAGTATCAATTTGATTGATGAATTAGGTTTTGATAGCTTTACATTCAAAAAACTAGCGAAAATAACGGGTACTACTGAGGCATCTGTTTATAGATATTTTGAAAATAAAAATAAATTGCTTTTGTATCTAACTAATTGGTATTGGGGTTGCATAGCAACGCGCATATTAATTGAAACACAAAACATTCAAATTCCCGAAGTTCGATTAAAAAAATCTATTCATATTCTTTCTTCAATTCCAAATCCAGAAATTGAATCAGTATTAAATAATGAGGCAGCATTAAAGTTTATTGTTATGAATGAATCCTCTAAAGTTCTTTTCACTAAAGCTGTAGATGATGTAAATAAAGATGGTGTGTTTTCTGTTTTAAAGCAATTGGTGGAGCATTTAGCCAAAATCATCTTAGAAATTAATCCAAATTACCCTTATCCTAATATGCTAATTTCTTCTATGATAGAAGGGAGTAACCATCAACATTTTTTTGCGGCGCATCTCCCAAGGCTTACCAATCAAGGCCTTCAAAATAATATGAATATGGTTGAATCATTTTATACAGATTTAATATTTAAAGCCATCAAAAATGATTAATAATTCAAATTCAGTATTTTATCGCTTTTTCGCATTGCTGAGGCCAGATCGAAAAGAGATCAGAAATATTTATGTTTTTGCTATCTTTAGTGGAATACTCTCTCTTGGTTTGCCTTTAGGTATTCAAATGACTATTAACTTTATACAGTTGGGACAGATCAGTACATCTTGGTTTGTTTTAGTTGCTATGGTAGTTTCTGCAATTGGTTTATCAGGTATTTTAAATATTTTTCAATTACGAATTACTGAAAATTTACAACAGAGAATTTTTACAAGGGCAACATTTGAATTTGCAGAACGCATACCAAAAATAAAAATGGTTGAATTAGTAAAACGATATGCTCCTGAATTAACCAATCGCTTTTTTGATACCCTGACCATTCAAAAAGGACTATCTAAGTTACTTATTGATTTTACGGCCGCTTCTTTGCAAATTATTTTCGGATTGATTCTATTATCATTTTATCATAGTTTCTTTCTCTTTATTGGTCTGTTTTTAGTAGTTCTACTAAGCATAATCATGCGGTTTACTTTTAAAAAAGGATATGTATCAAGTATGGAGGAATCTACTTTCAAATATAAAATTGCACATTGGTTAGAGGAGATTGCGCATGCTAGAATAAGTTTTAAAATGGCAGGTGGAAGTAAAATGTACCTCAGTCGATCCAATGTTTATTTAAATAACTATTTAACTGCTCGAGACAAACACTTTAAGGTACTGGTTCAGCAATATGGTTTTTTGATTGCATTTAAAGTTGCAATAGCACTTACACTTTTAACAGTTGGTGGTTTATTAGTAATTAATGAGCAAATAAATATTGGACAATTTGTTGCAGCAGAAATTGTAATTCTATTAGTAATCACTTCTGTTGAAAAATTAATACTCAGTTTAGAAGTAGTTTATGATGTTTTGACTGCTGTAGAAAAAATTGGTCAAGTTACAGATTTGGAATTAGAAGAGTATGCAGGTAATGAATTAGAATTGGTTTCAAAGGGTATGCAAATAGATACTGTGCGCCTGGGTTTCAATACTGAGGTTTATTTAAGTAATATTTTAGAGGAAATTTCATTGCGAATAAATTCAAATGAGAAAATCGGAATTATTACAGATTCAAGTATTAGCGCCAATGCCTTATTCTGCATTTTTACAGGGCTTTATGAGAAAACAGGTGGAAATTTATCTTTGGATGGAATTCCTATTGAAAATTTGAATAAATCATCTCTTCGAAATCAAATTGGAACTTTGCTTAAACAAGATCAAATTGTTTATGCCTCATTGTTTGATAATATTGCCATGGGTAATAAGGACATTGAATTAAATCATGTAGTTTCAATTTTCAAGGAGCTAGAATTATTGGATTTTGTTAATTCTTGCCCTGAAAAATATGATACCATTCTAAATCCAGAAGCCCATTTTATTCCAAAAGATATTAATACGAAATTATTAATTGCAAGAGCTGCAATCGGTCAACCTAGGCTTGTTTTATTAGAAGATCCAACTTCTGGTTTGAGTCCATTACAAGTCGATGTATTTCAACGATATTTGAATGTTTTTCAAAATTCCACTTTACTGATTGCGACCCATCATACTGAATTACTTAAAAAAATGGATCGTGTAATCGTTTTAAAGGATGGGAAAATAGTTTATGATGGAAATTATAATGGATTAAATCAAACAATATAGGTATGTTAAATCTTTCCCCTAATAATATTAACGATTTTGATAAGAATGAACTTTCTGCATTGACACGCGTTGAGCGAAATAAATCTTCTAAAAATTTAATTAGAACAATCTATGGTTTATTTATTTTAATCATAATTATAACATTTTTGCCTTGGACCCAAAATATTCGATCTAATGGAAAAGTTATTGCTCTTCGACCAGAGCAAAGACCTCAAACTATAAACACTGTAATATCGGGTAAAATTGAAAAATGGTTTGTGAAAGATGGAGATATCGTAAAGAAAGGGGATACTATACTTTTTATTTCTGAAATCAAGGATGCCTATTTTGACCCTAATTTGATAGGAAGAACTGAAAAACAGCTAAAAAATAAAGAATTATCAGTAGCTTCCTACAGTGATAAGGTTAAATCTTTGGATTCTCGGGTAGATGCCTTAATTGAAACAGGCCGTTTGAAAATGCAGCAAGCAAGAATTAAATATAATCAGGCCCAATTAAAATTAAAAACAGATAGTATTGAGTATCATACGGCACAAATCAATTATAAGATTGCGGATACACAGTATGAAAGATTTGAGAAGTTATTTAAGGAGGGATTGAAATCTCAATTTGAACTTGAAACAAGAAAATTAACACTTCAACGGGCACAGGCCAATCAGATTGCAGCGCAGCAAAAAATGATGCAGAGTCGAAATGACATTATAGATGCTAAAGTAGAATATAATTCTGTTGATTCTAAATACAGAGATGAAGTTTCTAAAGCCGAATCTGAAAAATTTTCAGCTTTATCAAGTATGTATGATACCGAAATTGATGTGACTAAATTACAGAGTCAAGTTGTAAACTACTCCATTCGAAATGGAATGTATTTCATTCTTGCGCCGCAAGATGGTATTGTAACACAAATTCTTTCTAGTGGATTAGGAGAAACTATTAAACAAGGCGATGCAATTGCTACAATTATGCCAGCTAATTATGATTTAGCTATAGAAATGAAGGTGAGGCCTATGGATCTACCATTGATTAAAAAAGGCCAAAAAGTTCGAGTTCAATTTGATGGTTGGCCTGCAATCGTATTTTCAGGATGGCCGAATACTAGTTTTGGGACTTTTGGCGGAGAAGTATATGCAATTGATAATTTCACTGGTGAAGATGGGTATTTTCGGATATTAGTATCCCCAAGTAAAAATCAAAAAAAATGGCCGAAGGCGCTCCGAGTTGGTGGGGGATCAATTTCTATGATATTATTGAATGATGTTCCAATTGGTTATGAACTTTGGAGATTGGTCAATGGTTTCCCTCCTGATTTTTATGCTAATAATACAACTTCGAAAACTAAAGCAAAATGAAAATAAAGCTTTTCTCACTCATTTTTATTTTCTTCACACTCGAATTATCTGCACAAATAGTGTTTACAGACAATCAGTTTTATCAAATTGTATATTCCAATCACCCTTTGGCAAAACAAGCTAATTTAAAGTCTCAAATGGGAGATAATTCAGTACTGAAGGCCAAAGGTGGATTTGACCCTAAAATATTCAATCAGATTGATCAGAAGTATTACAATTCTACACAATATTACAATTTAATTCAGGCAGGTTTAAAAATACCTACATGGTATGGAGTTGAGGTAAAAACAGGATTTGAATCGTATAAAGGTAATTACTTAAATCCTCAAGACAAGACACCAAACGGTGGACTTTGGTATGGTGGTGTTTCGCTTAATCTTGGACAAGGAATGATGATTGATCAAAGAAGATCAGAACTTTTTAAGGCAAGGATATATCAGCAAAGTACCATGTCTGAACAAAATATGCAGTTAAATGAATTGATATATGAATCTGGTTATGCCTATTGGAATTGGTTTTCCGCATTTTATTCAAAGCAAGTTGTTTTAGAGGCATTTCAACTATCAGTTGAAAGATTTGAGGCAGTAAAACTAAGTATGGAATTAGGAGATCGCTCAGCAATAGATACTGTTGAAGCAATTATTCAAGTTCAAAATCGTGAATCATTATTTAGGAATTATGAGGCAGAATTATCCAATTCGCAATACAAACTTTCAACATTTTTATGGTCGCAAGAAAATGATCCTTTGGAACTAGATAGTAGTGCTGTTCCCTTAAATTTTGAATCTGGATATAGTTTAGATCTTGAAAAAGCTATCTTGATGTTAGACATAGATAGTGCATTAATAAATCATCCTTATCTTCAAATAAGTAATTTTAAAATTAAAAGTTTAGAAATAGATGCCAGACTAAAGCGAGAGTTGTTAAAGCCTCAATTAAACTTGCAATACAATTTACTGAATGAACCCGTAAATAATAACCCTTTCAATTCATTATCAATAAATAATTATAAGTGGGGACTCAATTTTGAAATGCCTATCTTTTTAAGAAAGGAAAGAGGAGATCTTGCTCTTGCAGAATTGAAAGTCCAGGATGCTGAATTTACATTCAATAATAACAAGGTGTATATTGAATATAAAATTAAAAGTGCAGCAGTTGATTACAAAAATGCCATTTCGCAAGTTGATATATACAAGAAAACTGTGGAAGATACCAAGCGATTATTAGACGCCGAAAAGCAAATGTTTGAAACTGGTGAGAGTTCTCTTTTTTTAATCAATGCAAGAGAAATCACATACATTCAAGCTAAACTTAAATTGATAGAAGGAATTGTTAAGAGTCAACAAGCATGGATTTCTTTAAGATTCGCAATGGCAAAATTGGTTTAGAGGAGTTAAATTTCCTTAAATGAAAAGTTGTCAGCAGTGATTCTATCTTTTTCTAGTTCTAAAAATTTTAGGAATTCTTTTGCAACTGGGAACATTCTTTTTCCTTTGCTCCAAATAATATTCCATTCTGTAACAATTGGAAGGTTTTTTACAGGTATAATTCTGAGTTGACCTAAAGCTATTTCATTGCGAATACCAATGATTGGCATGATGGAGATTCCAAGTTGAGCAATGACTGCCTGCTTAACTGCTTCATTTGATGTTAGTACAATTTTTTTATGAACTGTGATGTTATTTTTTTGAATAAAATGTTCCATTGCTAATCTAGTTGCTGAGCCATCTTCCCTGAACACGAAAGGTGTATCAGTTGAAATATCATTAATGGTCTTAATTTTATCCAATTTCATTGATTTACTTCCAACCAGGTATAATTGATTTTTCATCAATGGAATGCTTTCTACCAATAAATTATTAGGTAAGGTAGATACTAATGAAAAATCAGTAGCATTAGATTGAATATCATGAATAATTTTTGTTTTATTCGATACATCAAGTTCTAGCTCCACATCAGGATATTTTCGCAAAAAATCTGTCAAAAAATAGGGGATTACATACTTCCCTGTGGAAACGACAGAAATAGTAAGCTTTCCGGAAATACGACCTTTATATGCAGCGGTTTTGTAATTCATTTCATTGACCTCGTGAATTATCTTTTGTGCCGCAATAGCAATTTCATGGCCAAATGATGTAATATATAATTTCCTATTTACAACCTGTGTTAAAGGCATGTCAAATTGATTTTGAAAATTTTTCAATTGAATTGAGACAGCAGGTTGTGTTAAATTTAACATTTCAGCTGCCTTGGTAATACTTTTAAATTCGACAATTTTTAGAAAAATAGTTACTTGATTCAAGGAGTAGTTCATAAAATAATTTTATAATATATTAATAAATTTAAATAAAAAATTATGAATAACTATTATGAAATTTGTAGCATAAATAATCTACTCTATATTCATGTCAACAATAAAAACAATTACCTTAATCGATGGATCTTTTGATCCAGACACTGCAAAAGATATATTGGTCAACCTATTACAGCACAAAATTCATTTTCATACCCTAAAATCATTGCGTTTTTGGGAGAAAACAGGTGTTAAAGATATAGAATCTCAATTGAGGTTAGAACAATTAAAAAATGATCGAGATCTTTTATTGAAGTTAATGCATGAAGCCCAATTGGATGCAAAACAAGTTGTTATAAAGTCTTCAATCCAGATAGATTTTATCTAGAAATGTTTACTGGAAGAAAATTAATAATTGCAACCAAGCATAAAAAGGAAACTGTCATTGAACCTTTATTCCGAAAGGCTTTTGGCGTAGAATGTTTTGTTGATCCTACTTTTGACTCTGATCTATTAGGGACGTTTACAGGAGAAATAGAGCGCGTTGAAGGTCCAATGGATACCCTTAGACAAAAGTGTTTACTTGCTATGCAATCAAATAATTGCGATTTAGGTCTTGCCAGTGAAGGCTCATTTGGGTCGCATCCTTCCTATTTCTTTGTTCCAGCGGATGATGAATTGATGATTTTTATTGATCAAAAATATAATCTTGAAATTATGGCTCGCAGTTTAAGTACTGCAACCAATTTTAATGGTAAATACTTGACCAATGAAAAAGAACTCAAAGAATTTGCAACATTAGTAGATTTTCCTTCACATGGCTTGATAATTAAAAAAGATAAGGGTGATCTTTCGTTTATTAAAAAAGGAATTCATGAAGAAATAGAACTGTTTAAGCATTTTAATTATTGCTTAAATCGCTTTGGTGGCGCCTATGTTGAAACGGATATGCGTGCTATGCACAATCCAATGAGGATGGAAGTGATAAGGGATGCTGCAATACGTTTGATAGAAAAGATTAATTCTAAGTGCCCAAAATGTTCTGTTCCAGGGTATTCAATAGGTGAATTGATTAAAGGTCTTCCATGTAATTATTGTGGCAATCCAACTAATTCTATTCTTTGTCATAGCTATACATGTGCACACTGTGATTATCAAGAAGAAAAAATGCATCCAAATGGCAAAAAGTTTGAAGAACCAATGTATTGTGACATCTGTAATCCCTAGCACACTGATGTCAATTTAATCATAGCTAGAAATTGACTATAAATATAATTTGAATTCAATGAAAATAATAATTCGCCAAGCTACTATAGTTAATGAAAATAAACAATTTATTGGTGATGTTCTTATTCATAATAGTAGAATCGAAAAAATTAGTGATCGAATATATTGTTCTGATGTAAATTTCATAGAAATAAATGCAGAAGGACTTTATTTGCTCCCAGGAATGATAGATGATCAAGTACATTTCAGAGATCCTGGATTAACCCATAAAGCTGATATATATACTGAGACAAAAGCGGCAGTTGCAGGTGGTATAACCTCATATATGGATATGCCCAATACAATTCCTAATACTTTAACTCAAAAATTATTAGAAGAGAAGTACCAACTAGCATCTATGAAATCTTTGGCGAATTATTCTTTTTTTATGGGAATTACCAAGGATAATTTAGAAGAGGCTCTAAGGACTGATACAGAAACTGTTTGCGGAATAACAGATGATGGTCTATATTTTGATAATGAAGATGGAATTCTTGCCAATTATCCTGAATTTTTAGAGCAATTATTTTCCAAATCATCGACTTTGGTGGCACTTCATTCGGAAGATGATGCTATCATTAAACTTAATTTAAATAAATTCAAAAAAATCTATGGAGAAGATATTCAACCAAAACATCATTCCGAAATCAGAACTGCAGAGGCTTGTCTAGAATCTACTAAGCGCGTATTAAATATCGCAAAAAAATACCGTAATAGATTGCATTTTTTTCATATTTCTTCAGGTCAAGAAGCTATGCTTTTTGATAATACGACTAAAATAAGAGAAAAAAGAATTACTGCTGAAGCTTGTATTCATCATCTAGTATTTAACACCGCTGATTATCAAAATTTAGGTAATAAAATAAAATGGAATCCTTCCATTAAGAGCCATGCTGATAATGAATTGCTTATTAAATGTTTACTTGATAATCATCTTGATATTGTAGCAACAGATCATGCGCCTCATACTTGGGCGGAAAAATCTGGTGATTATTTTAATGTAAAATCAGGTGGCCCATTAGTTCAGCATGCACTTATTGCTTTGCTTGAGTTGTATCACGATGGCAAGATTTCTCTTGAAAAAATTGTTGAAAAAACAAGTCACCATGTTTCTGAAATTTATCGAATCATAGATCGAGGATACATTAGGGAAGGTTATTTTGCTGATTTAGTTTTAGTTGATTTAAATACGCGTCAACGAATTAATGATGAAGATTTACTATATAAATGTGGATGGTCTCCATTTTCCGGTAAAATATTCAGATCGGAAATTAAAAAAACTTTTATTAATGGAAATTTAGTTTTTGATGATGGAGTAATAAATGATAGGCTATTTGGAAAAAGGTTGTCATTTGAAAAAATAAGATAATTAATTAAAGAAAAAACACAATATGAATTTTGATTTATTATACAGTAATTTAACCAATCCTACTTTATTATTTTTTATCCTAGGCATCATTGCGGCTTCGATAAAAAGTGATTTAGAAATACCAGCATCATCTTTTAAATTTATTTCTTTATACTTACTTTTCTCAATTGGATTTAAGGGCGGGCAGGAATTAGCGCATAGTAATATTGATAGAGAAGTTCTTTTTTCGCTTTTATTTGGATTATTACTTGCTGCATTAATTCCATTGTATACTTTTTTCATTTTAATTAAAAAGTTGGACATTTCAAATTCTGGTGCAATTGCTGCTTCCTATGGTTCAGTTAGCGCAGTTACTTTTGTTACCGCCTCATCATTTTTGGAATTATTAGGTATATCATTTGACGGCCATATGGTCGCTGTAATGGCTTTAATGGAATTTCCTGCAATAATTGTTGGTGTTCTTCTTATAATGCACTTTGACAAATCAGGCAATGGAAATATAAGTTTGAAACAAACCTTGCGTCACTCCATAAGCAATGGAAGTGTTTTAATGATTATGGGTAGTCTTTTGATAGGTTATATTTCAAATGGCAAACAAGCGATGGAAATAAAACCATTTACAACTGATATATTCAAAGGGTTTCTTGCTATTTTCTTACTGGAAATGGGAATAACAACAGCAAAGCGATTTTCGGCATTCCGAAGAAATGGTTGGTTTGTAGCTTCTTTTTCTATTTTTATTCCTCTTATAAATGGTTGTGCAGTTGCTTTTATGAGTGGCTTTGTTACGAACGATATTGGAAACAGATTTATTTTTTCAGTTTTGGCAGCAAGCGCGTCCTATATAGCTGTTCCTGCAGCCATGCGTATTGTAGCTCCCAAAGCAGACCCTGGAATATATATTCCTATGGCTCTTGGATTGACCTTTCCGATGAATATTACTATCGGTATGCCTCTTTATTATTATTTGATTACAATTTCAGGATAAAAAAACGGATAAGTTTTTGTTAGAATATAAATTAGGTAATTAATTTAAATGGGACGATATATAAAAGCAATTGCTTTTAATCATGATAGTCATATTTTAGCAAACCTTTTATCTAATTATATAATAAAAGATTTTGGATTAGATAAAATTCTTTTTATCCAATTGCAGCCATTCTAAAGTGGCATTGTGAAATATATTTTCTTTGTCCACCGAAGCAAGTCTGCTTTCTGCAATGAATTTTCCAATTTCTAAATCGCCCAGTGGAAAAGGATAGTCAGACCCTAGGCAAACGCGATTGGATCCTTGCATTTTTAGAATATATTCTAAGGCATCTATATCATGTGTAATGGAATCTACCCAAAATTTGCCTAAATAATTTCTTGGATTTACTGGGTTGTCAATAGCAACCAAGTCTGGTCGGCAATTAAACCCATGTTCTATTCTACCAATCGTTGGTAAAAATGATCCGCCAGCATGTGAAAAACAAACCCTTAATTCAGGAAGTCTTTCCAATACCCCGCCAAAAATCATGGAACAAGCGGCACGGGAAGTCTCGGCAGGCATTCCGACCAGCCAGGGCAACCAGTATTTCTTCATGCTCTCAAATCCCATCATCTGCCATGGATGAATCATTACCGCTAATCCCAATCGTTGACATGTTTCAAAGATGGGGAAGAATTTATATTCACTTAAATTTTCATCGTTAATATTCGAGCCTATTTGAATACCGACAAGACCAATTTTTTTTATGCGTTCTAATTCATCTATCGCCGCCTGTGTATCTTGCATAGGAATTGTCCCAAGACCAATATAGTTTTTGGGATACCTATGAACTAATTCGGCTATATGATCATTTAAAAATTGAGAAAGAGCGACACAATCATTTGTTTTGGCCCAATAGGAGAACATTACGGGAATAGTACAGACAACCTGCACTTGAGTTTCATACTTTTTATATTCTTCAATTCTTAGATGTTCATCCCAACAATTTTCTTTAATGGTTCTAAAAAATTGTCCACCTTGAATCATATCAGCAGTACCATTGTCATTGTGAATTAATTCTATAAACTTACCATATCCAAATTTCTCTGTCCAATTGGGCATTGATTTAGGAAGAATGTGGGTATGCATATCTATTTTTAACATATTCTTATTTTTTAGATTAGATGGAAAGCGACATAATGTAATCATCCATTACAAAGCCTCCTCCAATATCTGAAACTTCTAATTTGTTTATTTCAAATCCAAGTTTCTTGTAAAAACTAACTGCTGGATTTTCTCTGTTTACTTGTAATACTATGGCTTTTTGTTGATTTTCCTTTGCTATGCTTTTAGCTTTTTCTATTAATGCTTTTCCAATTCCCTTTCCATGACAATCCGCTTGAACATATAGTTTATGAAGCTTCATTTCATTAGGAGTATAATTGATTTGAATTCCCATAAAGCCAAGTGCTTCAGCATTTTCTTTGCCTAAATAAAATTGATGTCCATTGTTAATATTCGTCTGTAATGTTTCTATAGAATACATCCAATTCAACATATAATCAATTTGTTCAGCAGAAATCATGGTGCAGTAAACCTTTGGCCAAATCTCGTAGGCAAGAGATTTAATTAATGCTACTTCATGGGTAGGAACAATGGTAACGGTATTCAAAAGGGATTAATTTTTTATAAAAAGATCTTGCTCAATTCGATCATTGTAGCGCAGGCGAATCCAATATTTCCCAGGGGCTAGATCAGCAACATTTACCGTTCCTAAATTAATTTGTTTCGGGATTACTGTTCCGTTCTCTGTTATTAGATCACAAGAATTAGGCAATTCATCTAAAAGGGTAAAATGCAATTCTTTAGAAACAGGATTTGGATAGACCGACCAGGTAAGATCTGTATGAATTTCGTTCGTGCCAACCAAGCTTAAGGCTAATTTTACCGCTGCATAAGCATTAATTTTTCCTGCTCCCCAAATAGGATTTGCTCCAACGATAACGCCGGTAAAATTATCTTGTCGTGCAGTTGTTTTGATGATTTCTTTTACTTGACTTGCAGACAAATAGGGATTGGCTTGCAAAATTAATGCAGCAACTCCAGCAACCATTGGGGAAGACATTGAGGTACCTGAGAACCTGGCGAAATGATAGGTAGTGTTGTTAAAGGAAACATTGGCAACGGAAGTAAATGCGGCATCTGTAAAGGAAGAAATCGCAGAGGCAATCGATACCCCTGGCGCTGCAATATCGGGTTTCATAACGCCATCATATCTTGGGCCATGACTTGAAAAAGAAGCAATAGCACCTCCAACTAAACTTCCTCCTGCTGTCGCATATTGGGTAGCATAGGCAGCAACGCTTATGACATCATCCGAACAGGATGGCTCACTTATTCCATTATTTGCATCTCCACTGACTGTTCCAGATCCTGAGAAGGAGAAAGGCATTCCCCAATTTCCAACATCGTTAGTAAGTTCAGTTACATTCCAATAATGAACAATCCCAGTATCTGCTTGAGACTTCAGTAAAACCTTTAAGCTTGTATTGGTGTTTTTCACCCGCAAACGCATTTGAGGTTTATTGTTTAAAGGATGCGCTTGATCGGCACTGATATTATACCAAATGGTATCTGAGTTGGTCACCAAGAAAGTATCGATATAGATAGGAGTGCTTGTTGTAGAATAATATGGACTTTCTACCAAGACAGCATTAGCGCTGTTGGTAACAATGATTCCGTTAGAGAAAGAATTTCCAACTTCTCCCCAAGCATGAATACTTTGTCCCCACATATTAGCATTGGATCCATAAGAATAGAAATCAACCTTAGATTTTAGTACATCATTGTTAAATACTTTTTTCAAGTGAAAGTTTACATTTCCATTATTACCTCCTGAGTTTGCAAAAACAACACCGAGATTTGAATATGCAGTGATGGCTTGCGACAACATTGAATTTCCGTCAAGTGTTCCAAAGTGATACAATCCCCAACTCATATTTATGACCAATCGTTTTCCATCTGCTTGCGCTTTTTGATACATCCATTCCCAAGCATCTAGCACCGCGGATTCATCAACAAGGAAAGTCACAAAAAGAAAATTAGCTTCGTAGGCTACGCCTCGATAAATCGTCCCAGCTCCAGCTCCACCTGCGATAGAAGCCACATGTGTTCCGTGAGTTCCATAAGAATAAATATTCGAGGTATCTGATCCTGCAGCAAGTAAAGCGCTAATAGTATTGTATTCAGTTCCATAAGGAAATGCACTAGGGTGGGGACCACTGAGTTTAAACTGATCCCATGCTGCTACAATGCGTGATTGCGCCATTAATGTATCGTAGAAAACTGGTGAGGTATAATCAAAACCCCAGTCGGTTACTCCGATATAAACATTTTTCCCGGTATATCCCTGTGGTAAACCAATGCCTTGTTGAACACTGTCAGCATGCATATCTTTAACAGCTTTGTCAAGTTGATTGTTGATTTTTGATGCAATTGATAAATAGGAAATTCCTTGAATTTGGTCAATTGAGGCCAAATCATCTAGTTTGATTTTAACACTAACAATAGAAGAAATTGGCTTTCCAACAATAATTGATTTGTTTTGAAAGTATCCTTTGTTAAAATCATTATTAATCTTACCCAAAAAAGAAAGATAAAAATCGTCCCCAATTTTATTGATCGGATATTGCTTAAGAACCTCTGATTTTTTATCCAGTTGATTGAAACAGTAAATGATGTTTTTTAAATCATCGCGATCACTAGCACTTATCTTAACTTGTCCAAAAACAGAAGAGAAAATACTTAGATAAAAAACACAAGAAAAGACAAATAACTTCATATATGCTCAAAAATAGCCATTTTATGCTGATTTTCACTAAGAAATTCGTTAAAAAAGCTCAAATTATGCACATCGAAAAGTGTATAAGAAATAGAATTATCTTATTTCAAATAAAGCGTTCATCGACTTTCTTGCTTTTTTTATTTTGCTATACGCATCATCTTCTGATCGGTATCCGATAGGACAGGCCAGTACACTGTGTAAATTTTGATCTTTTAGATTCAGTATTCTGTCGAACTCTGATTTACTAAACCCTTCCATTGGAGTAGCGTCTATATGCAATACTGCACAAGTATGTAGCAATTGCCCTAGGGCGATATAAGCTTGCTTATCATTCCAGATCTGCATATTTTCCTCTGACATTTTTTCAATTGACCCTTTGATTTGAGTTCCAAATCCAACCAGTTTCTCAACTTCTATCTCTCGCGTATCCGCAAGTAATTTTACATGATCATCAACATCGTTGTGACTAATAGAATCTAAGGCGCAAAGCACAATTAAATGAGAGGCTTCACTGATTTGGGCCTGACCGAAAGCTGCTTTTTGAAGTTCTAAACGAATAGATTCCGTTTTTACAATAATAAATTTAACGGGTTGTAAGCCGTAAGAACTTGGGAATAATCTTAGTGCTTCACAAATCAATTGAAAGTCATCATCGCTTACTTTTTTTGTGGAATCAAATTTCTTGGTTGCGTATCGATTGTTTAAATCGTGTAATAATTTCTCTCTCATATTTAAAATTCCATTGGGACTTCTATTACTAATAGTCTTCCTGATTTTATTGACTCTATGGTTACTTTATTTGTTTTAGAAACACCAACAGCATCTCTTTGTTTTAGGATTTCATCATTTATTTTTTGCTCCCCTTCAATATTCATGATATAAACACCATTTATCTCACTTTTTAGGGAATAATTGATTTCTTTTTTTTCTTCCAAATCAATAATCGAAATCCATGCGTCTTGATGAATCCAAGTTCCTTGGTCTTCTTTTGATGGAGATACTAATTGAAGGAATTGATTTTTAGCCTCCTTGATATCGTACTGGATTTGATCGTATCTAGGTTCGACTTGTTGTTTGTTTGGGAAAATCCAGATTTGAAAAAGGTTAATTTCTTCTGTCATCGAGTCATTAACTTCGCTGTGATAGATTCCTTTTCCTGCACTCATTACTTGAACTTCTCCAGCGTTTATAACTTCAGTATGGCCCATACTGTCCTCGTGTCTTAGGGCGCCTCTTAATGGAATCGTGATGATTTCCATATTGTCATGAGGATGTTTTCCGAAACCTTGTCCTCCAGTTACGATATCATCGTTGAGTACTCTCAATGCTCCGAAGTGCATGCGGTGGCGATTCTGCCAAGAGGCAAAACTAAAAGAATGTTTCGCTTTTAACCAACCATGATTGGCATAACCTCTAGTGTTTTCTGCGTGAAATTCTGTTATCATTTTAATTTTTTTTCAAAGCTATCTCCTTTATTTGTTTTAAAACTAATTTGTTTCAAAAATTATTTAATTCAATAACGTATGTTAATACATTTTTAAGCACAAGGCATCGCATGTTAAATAAATTGCGAAATTCGTTTTATGGTACTAAGTAGATTTTGGCTCGTAATTTTTATTTCCTCTATTCTTTTTATAGTAATAGGGATGTTCACTTCACAGCATTATTCAGTAGATTTTGTTCTTAATGGGGGAAAAGAAGACCCTGTGCTCATTGGTGAACGCTATCTAAACACTTTTCCAAAGGATCTTCAAGACAGTATCAAAGCTGCTCCAGAGCAAACTTTTATTGTGAACAAATGCACTACTGATGCGGATACTACTTATCAGTATAAAAATAAAAGTGTTCAAATCTTTAGTGGAATACAAAAATCTGATGGATTATTACCTACTTGTAAGAATAGTTTGTTGGATTTAATCATTCCATTGATTGCTTATCTGGCCTTTTTCTGTGGGATTATGCAATTGCTAATTGACTCTGGAGCTGCAGAAAAGCTTGCTAAATTTTTGAGTCCAGTGTTTGTGAAAGTATTCCCAAGTATTCCCAAAAACCATGAGTCTATTTCCTACATGACGCTCAATTTTGCCGCGAATTTCCTAGGTTTAGATTCTGCGGCCACTCCATTTGGATTAAAGGCAATGCAGAGTTTACAAGAATTAAATCCTGACAAAGAAAAAGCAAGTGATGCGCAAATTATGTTTATGTGTTTGCACGCTGCAGGTTTAACCTTAATTCCAACCTCCATCATTGGATACCGTGCCGCTGAAAATGCAAGTAATCCAGCAGATGTAATGTTGCCTTGTATCATCACTTCTTTCGTGGGAACCATTGCAGCTTTTATTATCGTAGGAATTCGGCAAAAGGTTAATTTTAAAAGTGCAGCGCTCATTGCTACTTTAATGGCTTTGGTTGCAGGAATTGTTGGCTTGTTGTTTTATGTCAATCATTTAGATTTGATTTCTAAAAATTATTTTACAGGCAACTTATCAGGACTCCTATTAATTGCCATTATTGGTTTCACCTTGATTTTTTCCTTTGCTAAAGAAAAGAAATTTCAAGAAAAGGAAACCACTATTTTTGATGCTTTTGTTTCTGGTGCACAGAATGGTTTGAAAACAGGGGTTACTATTTTTCCTTATGTTTTGGGCATGTTGGTTGCCATTTCGTTGTTCCGAAATAGTGGATTGTTTGAAATTATTAGCGCATGGATTTCACAAGGATTTGGATGGCTTGGCGTAACAAAACAAGTAACTGATTCACTTCCTGTTGCTATGCTAAGACCTTTTAGTTCCGGTGGATCTCGTGGATTTATGATTGATGCCATGAGAAATTACGGTCCTGATTCTTTTACCGGACGATTGAGTTGTATTTTTCAATGCAGCGCTGAAACAACTTTTTATGTAATTGCAGTTTATTTCGGTTCTATTAATGTGAAGAATACCCGTTATACGCTTGGTTCTATGCTTCTGGTTGACCTAATTTGTGTCATAACTGCTATTCTGGTAGCTACTTGGTTTTTTTAATTTAATCGATAAATATGTTTGGATTTTTTAAAAAATCATCACCCAAAAAGGAAGCTAAAAAAACAATTGAATTGAAGTCCATTCAATATGAGGCAAAAATAGTATTGGCATGGGCAAAAGCAATTGAGGGAGATCAAGTAATTCAATTGGGTTTGAAAGAAATTGGATATCCTGAACTTTTTCATGCTACTGAAGCGATTTATTTAAGACAAAATTCTCGTGATTGGTTGATAGAAAATGGATTCGCTCATTTAATGGCCATGATCAATGCTGCGGAAGGTCTTGTTCCGGCTCAGAAATGGCTGATTGAAAATAAATTCGATCTGCTTTATCATATAGGAAGAGCCGTTGATCATGAAGAAGCTTCTTTGGCTTGGTTGGGGAAAAATGCAAGTCCAGATTTATTTATTTTAGCGAAGAGTATTCAATTCATTAAAGATAAAATTGAGGAGAATCACAATGATATTCATTCCTTTGGTAGAGATTCTTAATTTAGAAGGCTTCCGAAGAAGCCCTCTAAAAATATTTTTTTATTGAAAGACTAAGTCAATGTAGGGCAACGCACAATTTTCTAGTGAACCACTTATTCCGCCCACAAAATCAGTACTTAAAATGGTTATTCCATTATTGTTAATAGGAAAACTTAATTGATTGGCTACTTGAAATCCAATTAGGGCTAATCTTCCTGTAAGATTGGCGGGATTACCAATGTCATTTGGTTGTATTCTTGAAATAGTGTATTTATGCCCGGCAATTAAATTTACAGGAACAATTGGAACATAAGTTGTAGTCAAAGAGGAGAGTAGGTGATTTCCACTATAAACAAGACTATTGGTAGTACTATCAAATAATTCAAAAGTATAAGGTAGGGTATCCATGCCAGGATAAGCTTGGTATCCAATCTTGCACAAAACCTCGTCATTAGATACTTTAAAAGTGTATTGATGTGAATGGGAATCAATTGTAATGCAATCGTTCATTAAAGGCAATGATAATTGTAAATTGAATAATTGATTGAATTTGGTATTACTCGAATCGCAGGTTGGATCCGGCTTTTTATTATGTTCTTTCTTACACGCAGTAAGTAGGGTTGCAATACATAAAAGCAGTGCTAATTTAATTTTCATAGAAAAGTTTTAAAAGTGTAAAGTAAAGATTAATGATTTGATAATCAGAATCATAAATACTAAGCGAAGTAATGTTACTTTTATTTCACACCCTTAAAATTTTAACATTTACTATTCTTGAATTAAACGAATATCGACCCTGCGATTGGCAGCTCTTCCTACTTGATCGGTGTTGCTTGACTTCGGTTTACTTTCTCCATGATAGTTGCACTTAATTCTATTCGCCGCTATACCATTCATGAGCAATAAATCTTTTAATGCGTCAACACGATCTTTTGAAAGTTTCTCATTATAAGTGAGATCTCCAATAGCATCGGTATGTCCATCCAAGTAAATATTGATTTTTTGATTTTGAAGTAGGATATTAATAAGTCCTTCAATAGCACCCATAGATTCTTTTTCAATAAGCGCTCGATCAAATTCAAAATAAATGGTTTTTTCGATGGCGGTCGCAAGGAAATCTTCTTTATTTGGAGTTGTTTCTTTTATATAAATGGTATCTACTTTACTAACATTCAAAGTGTCCACATGGTAAATATCTTGATAGACAATTTTTACTATGGTATCATGAATTGGATTACGGCTCATTTTTTCTTGTTTTTCTCTTGGATTCTTACAAAATCTTAAACTCATGATCAATTCATGTGATCCTGCACTGTAGGACGCAATATTAGCCATAGGCGCTTCATAAGCGTAAGCAAATAAAAATCTATCTTTCAATTGAATCCCAATGCGTCCAATAAGCCCAACTTGTGTACGATAAGAAAGACCTAAATGCAAGTTCTTTTTATAAATGAAGGAACTATTAATGTCCACCTGCATTACATTGTTAATTCCTTTCATGAGTAAGGAGGGTTGAACATCCCATGTTTTTGATAGTGGAATTGTATATGCAGCATATCCAATGGCATGTCGTTTGAGACCATAACCTGGTAAATTGGTATATCCAAAATTCGAAAAACTGTGAATTAATTGCTTTGTAGAAATTCCCAATTCAAATTGTTCGAATCGATAAGTAACCCCAATATCCGTATTGATCACCCCCGAGGATTGATTCCCTCCATTTACAATAGGATCTAAAGGGTCAAATACTACAGCGCTGGAAGGATTGAGTCTATATTGGTTATATCCAATGGAGGCTCCAATTCTAATTTCATGTCTGGTTTGAATATTGAATCCATAAGAAACTGTTCCCATTCCAGAGAATTGTTGCAACATGCCTATTTTATCAATTAAAAGTTGTCCGCCTGCCCCAAAATGTTTTCCAATACTTGTACTTGCATTGAATAAACTTGTAGCAGGGGCGCCTTCAATGCGCAACCATTGATTTAGATGAGAAGCAGAAATCTGCGTGCATTTTTCCATGCCAACATAGGCTGGATTGAAACTATATTTATTAAATAAATAAGTATTTGATTGTGGCACTTGTTGTCCGTGTAGTATAGTAAAACAGGACATGAAAAGTAGGATAAAATAATTCTTCATATTCCTTTATTTTTTAAGTCGTAATAAATTTAATGAGCCTTTCCATTCTTGTTCCTTGCATTGGATAGAGTAGAAGTAAACCCCGTCGGGCAAGGGATCGCCATTTTTGGTTCCGTCCCATTCATTGTTATAATCATTTGTTTCATAGAGCACTTGTCCCCAACGGTTGTAAATTTTAACATCACAACCTTTAATTAAATTGGGTTGATCAATTTTCCATGTATCATTTTGATTGTCGCCATTAGGAGTGAGCAAATTACTTATTTGTAGATCACCTATGCAACTCACAACTGAAAGTTCTAATACGCATACGGAATCACAACCAGTGCCATTCGTAATGGTATCCTTAAATTGTCCGCTTTGGGTAATGGCTTGACCATTAAAATTATAAGTTTCACCTTCACAAATAGTAGCATTGGTATAGCTGCTTAAGGGAGGGTTCACCATTAATGAAAGTAAAATTAAAGAATCGCAATTTCCTGTAGAAATAAGGGTATCACTATAAAATCCTGTTGTAGTTAATATTTGCCCATTAAAATTGTAAGTGCTTCCTGAGCAAATGGTTTGATTTAAAGTATTAAGTATCATCGGACTAAAATTCAAACTAGTGATTACGATGCTATCACAGTTTGTGATGGAGCTTAAAGTGTCGGCATACAATCCACTTGTTGAATAATTATTACCTCCAATGGAATAAGTTCCTCCAGTACAAATTGTAATTTGCTGTAAAGTAGGATCAATAATCGGATGGAAAGAAAGTTGTGTGATAACAATACTATCACAACCTTGTGTGGAAGTGAAGTAATCGGTATAAGTCCCAGCTTGGTTCTGTTGTATTCCTCCTAATAAGACACTTTCTCCTGGACAAAGCACGAGTGATGTGTTACTCGTGGTAGGGGTACAAGGATTATTACATCCACTTGCATCGAAGGTGAATATTTGTGGGCAAGCTCCATCATTTACCGTCATGGTGTAGATACCTGACATGGCAGCAAGATAAGTGAAATTTGCATTGGGCATTAAAGTACCATTGGCAACGACCGTTCCTAGAGGATTTGTAATTGCATAAGTGTAAGGTGCTCCATTAAATGAATTTAATCCACCGCTAGCGGTTAGACTTAAAGTACAAGTAGAAGTATTATAGTTGAAATTTGTATTTAAAGCCTGCAGATAAACCACTGGAATTCCATTTTCAACGGTCGCACTAGAACAATTAAAAGTACCCCAATTGCTTGGGTTATCTCCAGCTGGAGATAAATAATACAGCGTATTAAATAAAGGGTTTCCGAAGACTCCACTTCCATTGCCATTATTAATTAAGTTCCCGTTTAGTCCTTGAATAGAATCTATAAATGAGAATCCTGAATTGGCTATTGGATTTGCAGGTAATGGAATTTGATGTAACACATATCCAGGAGACAAACAAGAGGGAAGAGAGGCGGTTGATTGTCCAATTCCATCTACTAAAATTCCAGGCGTTAATGTATCACCAAAACATACAAATGCGGTATCTAAATTTAAAATACTTGCATTATTTCCATTTGAAATTGTTGCATAAATATCACCGGCATCACTTTCTAATTCTTTAATATATTCAATGATATACTGTCCTTCATCTCCTGCGGATCCACCATCAATTTGAATAGCATACATTTTACCGATTTCCATACAACAAATGGTTTCTTGATGACCATTGTAGGTTGCTGATCCAGAAATAATTGGAGTAATTGCAGGAGTATATCGCGTTCCATCCAGTGTATAGGTTGCAGGTTGTAAACCACCATAGCAATTCGTTCCATTGAGTAATTCAAAAACATTAAAACGCAACAAATCCATTCCGATATAGGCTCTAATACTTAATTCAACAGCACCAGAAGGTGGAGCTGTAAAATAATGCCAAACCGTTTGATTGGCACAGTTGGTTGGAAGTTGATCAATTGCAGGTTCACCGGCTAAATATTCGCGACACGCCAGTACATTTGATCCTGCTACAGCTTGAAAAGTAGGATTTGTATTCGCAGGAATTACGGGAACTTCATATAAAGTATCTTGCAGTGCCAGACAAAGTATGTCATTTCCAGGAGGATTTAAAGATGGGTCTGAAATACTTGGGTCATAAATCCATGCAGAAATATCTTGTCCGCTTAAGGCTGTTATATTATCAGAAGGATCCATCATTCCGAAATATTTATAACCTGGTTCAAGGCATCTTAGATCCATTTTCGCACTTGGGTCACCTCCTAAAAAGCTATTGGTGCCACCTTCATCTGAACTTAAAAATTTTAAATTAGAGCATAAAAAATCAGTTGGAACGCCTGGTCCAAATTGTTTATCAAAACCAAATAAAGCTTCACTTTCACCATAAAGAGCGCTTAAGTAATCAGTTTCAAAATGAATCCTTCCTTTTTGAGGCGCAATGAAGGAAAGCCAAATACTTTCATTCATCACCGCATTTCCAGCGGCTATGTGCTGATAATCATAGGCGTGATATTGATTGGGATTAGCACTCGTGTTTTGCTCACCAGTTTCGCCAGCACTATTTCCACCGTCAAAGGCACATGCAAAGGTCATTGTAGTGGTTGGAGTACTATTTTGTGCAGGTGTAATCACAGTTGTATTATAACTAATAGGTGCAGCCAAACAAGGAATGTCTTCCATAGTCGGTGCAGTACCACTGAAACTGTTCACACGCATTTGATAATATCCATGGGAGGAAACATTGTCTGCCGTCATTTGAACATAATAAGTTTCTCCAGGAATTAGTTTTTGATAAGAAATCAAAGGTGTAGGATTACAAGCATCAAAAGTGATGTCACTTTCTGGATCAAAACCTAGTAAATCAATACCATCTGAATAATCTACATGCGAAAGATATTCAAATTTATTTTTTATAGGTGTTCCACTAACAGGATGTAAACCAGCTGTACAGCTTGCCCCATCTGCAGCATGGTAGATTTCAATATAGGTACCAATATCAGTCCCAGGTAAATCTGTAAGTACTTGTACAGAACCGCTAGCTGGCGCAATGAATTTTCCCCAGGCAGACCCAGAAGCTTGAACATCATTGGCTGCTGGTTCGTTGGTTTCTAAAGTTGAACTGCACCAACCAAAGGCATAGGTGGTATTTAAAGCAAGTGCATTGGCCGCACAAATATTGTCATCAAGATAACTCACTACAATTGGTAGTCGCTCAACGGATAGATTAATTACATAATGTTGATAACAAGCACCATCGGTGCTGTAGGCATTGAAGGAATAATTTAAAGTCCCTGCTGCAATAGGAACAGGAAGCACTACATTTTGAATACCCGTTTCACCATCCGTAAATCCAAGGATGTCATAATTTCCTGCATCATCATTTTCATAAGCTTCCCACGCGAGATTAATGGCACTCGGCACATCTGTTGGACATATATAATCGTGTTCGAAAAATTTTCCATTACTTGGATTGAAATTACCATTTGGGGCAACTAAAGAATAGGGACCATTGTCATTATTCTTATAGCCATAATTGAAATTATAAATCCCAAATAGGGCAGGGTTATTATTGGTAAGGCCCAAGGAATTATCCGTGGCTGTAAATTCCCAAACGAAATCACTATTTCCAAGAAAAAGTCCATCACAGTCCACATTGTTTAATGTTTGAACAGAAAGTACTGTGACTCTCAAGGTAGCTTGGGCATTAATGATTATGGGGAAAAGTAAAATCCAGAACAGGATTTTAAATCTAAATAAAATGTTCATAGTTGTAGTTAAGATAAGCTAATATAAGCAAAAATTAACGACAATAAGACATTCATATTTGAGAAATCACTCCTCGAAACACTACTTTAACATATTAACCTTGAGAAACTTAAGATTATTGAGATAATTAAAATAATTAGAGAAGCATAGAGACTGGATTTTCCATGTAGCCTTTAAATGTTTGCAAAAATGCAGCACCTGTTGCACCATCAACTACACGATGATCACAAGATAACGTCACTTTCATTACATTTCCTGGAACAACTTGTCCATTTTTCACTACTGGAACTTCTTTAATTCCTCCAACGGCTAAGATGCAACTATCAGGAGGATTAACGATTGCCGTAAATGACTCTATCCCAAACATCCCTAAATTAGAAATGGTGAAAGTATTTCCTTCCCAATCAGAAGGTTGTAATTTCTTATCTTTAGCACGACCAGCAAGATCCTTAACTTCTGCAGAAATTTGAGAAAGTCCTTTGGTATCAGCAAATCTAATAACTGGAACCAACAAACCATCTTCAACCGCTACAGCGACACCGATATGAACATGTTGATTGCGTCTAATTACATCTCCCAACCATGAGCTATTTACATTTGGATTTTTCTTCAGCGCCATTGCAACGGCTTTTACGACAAAGTCATTGAAGGACACTTTAACACCTTCTTGCGCATTAAGAGATTTTCTAGATTGCATGGCGTTATCCATGTCAATATCTAGGGTCAAATAAAAATGAGGCGCGGTGAATTTACTTTCAGCCAAACGACGCGCAATAGTTTTGCGCATTTGACTAATCGGTTCATCTACAAACGATTCTACACCCTCTGGAGCAGCAGAATAACTTGGAATATTTGCAGCGGTATAAGGAACATAATGATCTACATCTCTTTTTACAATTCTACCATTCTCTCCTGTACCTCCAACCAAATTGATGTCAATACCTTTTTCTTCTGCCAATCTCTTAGCAAGAGGGGAAGCATATAAACGTTCAGAATTATTATTATGAGCAGGCGCAGGGCTTGCTTTTACTGCTGGAGCAACAACCTGAGTAGCAACTGGAGCAGCAACTGGAGCTTCAGCGATTGGTGCAGGACTTGGAATTACTTCTTCTACAGGTTTTACAGCAACTGGACTTCCAGCAATTAAGGCACTAATATCCTCTCCAGGTTGACCAATAATAGCTAAAATTGAATTTACTGGCGCTGCTTGACCGGTTTCTACTCCAATATGAAGCAAGACGCCATCATAAAAAGATTCGAATTCCATTGTCGCTTTATCCGTTTCGATTTCAGCAAGAATTTCACCTTCCTTTACGGTATCTCCAATTTTCTTTGTCCAAGAAGCAACAACACCTTCTAACATGGTGTCACTTAATTTCGGCATGTAAACAACTTCAGCCATGTATTATAATTTTTAGTATTCTTTAATATAAGGGTAGTCTGTCTGAACATATATGTCTTCATACAGTTCATGTGCTTCTGGGTAGGGAGAATTTTCTGCAAAAGTCACAGATTCTTCAACCTCTTTTTTAACCCATAAGCTGATATCTTCAATTTCTTTTTCATTCAGCCATTTGTTCGACTTAATTACTTCTAATACATGATCGATAGGATCTTTTTCCATCCACTCATTCAATTCTTCTTTAGTTCTATATTTTTGTGGATCAGACATCGAATGTCCTTTATATCTATAAGTACGAATATCAAGTAATGTAGGTCCATCGCCTCTTCTTGCTCTATTACAAGCTTCTTCCATTGCATCATGAACATCTTCTGGACGCATACCATTTACAATCTTCGAAGGCATTTCGTATGATAATCCAATTTTTGACAAATCTGTTACATTGGTAGTTCTTTCAACCGATGTTCCCATCGCGTAATTGTTGTTTTCAATTATATAAATAACTGGCAACTTCCAATTCATAGCCATGTTGAATGTTTCATGTAAAGCACCTTGGCGCACCGCACCGTCACCCATAGAAACTACGGCAACATTATCAGTGTTATTGTATTGTTCAGCAAAAGCAACACCTGTACCCATTGGTATTTGAGCACCTACAATTCCATGCCCCCCCATAAAGTTTTTCTCTTTATCAAAAAAGTGCATAGAACCACCTTTACCTTTCGAGCAACCAGTACTTCTACCATATAATTCAGCCATAAGTACACGCGGATCAGTTCCTAAAGCTAAAGGATGCGCATGGTCACGATAGGCAGTCATGTGTTTGTCATTTGGGCGACAAGCGCTTGCCGTTCCCGCTACAATTGCTTCTTGACCAATATATAAGTGACAAAATCCACCAAATTTTTGTTGAATATATAACTGTCCAGTTTTTTCTTCAAAACGACGAATTAATAGCATGTCTTTGTACCATTTCACGTAAGTTTCTTTTGGAAACTTCGTTTTCTGAGCAGCAGTAGTTTTCGTTGCTATTGATTTGTTTGCAGTTGTTGATTTAACAGCCATTTAATGAAGTATTAAAATTGAAAAGCAAATATAAGAAGGAAATTCATATTTCAAACAAATTGTCTTATTTACACTAAGTAATTTTCAATGTAAATCTTAGATTTTAGAACCTTTAGCTATTTTGAGGTTCATTTGTCTTCCATGCTTTATAGATAAGAACTATTCCAGCAATCACAAATGGGATGCTGAGCATTTGACCTGTATTGATAAAATATTCAAAATCTCTAGCAGTTTGACCTTCCTTAAGAAATTCGATAAAAAATCTTGTTCCGAATACAAGCACTAGAAATACGCCAAAAATTAATCCTTTTTTTCGCCATAAGTCTTTTTTCCAAAAGAGAAAAAGTAGCAATCCAAAAACAAATAAATAGCAAAGTGCTTCATAGAGTTGCGTTGGATGTCTCACTGGAATCATAGACCAATCACACTGGTATGGATAACCACAATCATGATGTAAAAACTTAAATCCCCAGGGAACGGTGGTCACATGTCCAACCATTTCGTGATTGACTAGATTACCAAAGCGAATAAATGCAGCTCCAATAGCGATAGGGGCAGCCATTCGATCAAGTGTCCAAAGAAATGATTTTTTGACAACTTTTTTAGAGAAAATATAAAGTGAAATAAGAATTGCTAGTGCCGCGCCATGACTGGCCAATCCACCTTCCCAAATTTTAATAATATCTCCAGGATGGGAAAAATAACCTCTTTCCAAAATAACGCCATTTGAAATGGTATCGTAATAAGGTCCATAAAAAAGCACATGTCCTAATCGCGCACCAATGATTGTGGCAAGCACCATATACATGACTAATTTGTCCAATGTATCATTGCCAATTTGCTCTTTTTGGAACATTTTTTTAACCACAAAATAGCCAAGAATTAATCCTGTAACGAAGAGTAAACCGTATAAATTTGGTGTGCGATACCCATCAATAATTTCAGAATTTACCGCCCAATTAATTGTTAAAAGCACCTTATTTTTTTATTGAATGTTCAATCAAAGATAATGGTTTTTCTGTATTGAGCTTAAAGGGTAATTTATTTGATCTACCTTTCTTGAAAATCTTATTACTATTGTCTTTTCCTTGCCTCAATTCTTTCTGCAATTCTAGTGGTAAATTTATTGTATCTAAACATTCGTCAGAGCAACAATTTTTCTTTGTTTCCTTGCAGGAGTCGCATTGAATGAAGAGTAAGTGGCAGGCATCATTGACACAATTGGTATGTGTATCAGCAGGAGCGCCACATTGATGACAAACTGCAATTATATCATCGGAAATTCTTTCGCCCCTTCTTTCATCGAAGACAAAATTCTTACCAATAAACTTATTCTCTAAGCCTAATTCTTTTGCGTCGTTGGCGTATTTAATAATTCCTCCTTCCAGCTGATGGATATTCGCAAATCCTTTGTGTTTGAACCATGCAGATGCTTTTTCACAGCGAATTCCACCTGTGCAATACATCACTATATTTTTATCTTCATTGCCTTTGAGAATTGTTTCCTCAATATAAGGCAAGGATTCTCTAAAAGTATCCACATCGGGAAGATGTGCTCCTTTGAAATGACCAACCTCGTGTTCGTAATGATTTCTAAAATCAATTAAAATCGTATCAGGATCGTTGGTTAGTTCATTGAATTCTGCAGCTTTCAGATGTTTTCCAATTTTAGTAACATCGAAATTTTCATCTTCTAGTCCATCTGCTAGAATTTTATCTCGGACCTTTATTTTTAGTTTTAAAAAAGGAAATTCTGCTTCCGCATCATCCACGGCAAAGTTTAGGCGGACATTATTTAGAAATTCAATTCCGTATAAAGCTTCTCTA
This sequence comes from Flavobacteriales bacterium, assembly GCA_947447525.1. Classification (GTDB taxonomy): domain Bacteria; phylum Bacteroidota; class Bacteroidia; order Flavobacteriales_D; family Crocinitomicaceae; genus UBA952. The sequence continues at coordinate 477,336 of CANFJL010000001.1, forward strand.
AATGCACCTAAGAATTCTGTAGGAACCGCAATTTGAGCATTAATTCCTTCGTGTGCAATGTAGGTGCGACCGACTACATCAAATTGCGACCACATTTGAAAAAGGTGATCTCTAAAGAGTTGAGGATTTACAATTTTAGCATATTTATAAAAAGAAATGGTAACAAATTTATGGCCAATCTCTCTTAAATGTTTCTCTAAATCCTCCTTGTTTAATTTATTCCACAGTTGCATGCTATGTTTTTTTAAATTTTGGAACAACAAAGATAAGTGAAATGCAGTGCCTAAAAAATGATTCTGATCATCTTTTTAAATTTTATTTTTAAGACTCATCCAGCCACCACCATTATGAACTTCAGTAAATCCATTTTGTAAAAGTATTGATTTGGCTGAAGCACTCCTCATGCCAGAAGCACAGCATGTAATAATCACTTTATCTTTTGGAATCTTATTAAGATGATTTTTTAATTGTTGTAATTCAATATTTTTCGATCCTTTTATGTGTCCACTTGCAAATTCAGAACTGGTTCTTACATCAATAATTATTGCTCCTGCTTGGCTTAATGATTTATAATCTACAGATTTAAAACCAAAAATAGTATTTAAAAACCCCATGATTAACTATTTAATTTAAAGTTCACTTCCATCCAACCACCGCCATTCTCGCAGATCAATCCTTTACTTTGAAAATAATGGGCTGCCTGACCACTTCTTCCGCCACTTGCACAACAGAAAATCACGGGGCTTTCCATTTCAAATAAAGCAGTTTCGTGCTCCAAGATTTCTTGCAATGGGATATTAATTGAGTTGGGGACATGTCCACCACTAAATTCTGCTCGAGTTCTTACATCGACAATAGTTCCTTTAATTTCGCTCATTTTATTTCTTTTTTATGTGTTAATGAAAGTACTAGATTAGAAAACAAACCGAACATTAATCCGCCATATATAGTTGATAAAATAGGGGAGGAGCTTATGGCGCATCCTTCTTTACAACCAAAATTCAAATTATATAAATAGCCCAAAACTCCACCTAGTACTACTGCAATTAGGGTTATTATTCTTGTGTTTTTCTTTGTCATTAGTTCAAATGTTTTCACAAATGTACAGCTATCATTGTAGTTGAATTGTATCAATTGTTACATAATAATTTTTTTATTTCTAGAAATAGGTTTACTACCTTTGTCAAAATTCATTTTATGAAACATGTTAGTTTAAAAAGTATTGAAGAAGCGATTGCTATAGTAGATAATCTTGATGATGATGCATTAGAAGCTTTATCTGAGAAATATGCATTGGCACAACAAGAATTATTAGACTATGTAATGTCAGCTCCACAAGAGTATGAAAATGATTCTTTGGAAGGTTTATTAATTTATTATTTCTGTTTGATATTGGCTGCATTTGAAGCGGAAGGAATTACACTTCGTGAAGTAACTGATGCTGAAATTGATGAAATGCAAGAGCCTTTCTTTGAAATGTTGGACAGTTATTTTGAAGAAGAGGATGAAGAAGAATTAGAGTCATTTTGTGATCAACCACAACTCGCTCAATTCATGGCGATGGAGGTATCTACTGATGATGAAGATGGCACGAGCATGGATGAAGAAACTGCAACCCAACTTTTTATTGTAACGCTGGCAATGATTTCCCTTTTGAATAAGGCTATCGTTTCTTAAGATTATATTTTCACGAAAGGCAAGGTAATGGAGCGATTGCTCTGACTTACTTTTACAAAATACATTCCATGTAAATAAGAGCTAATGTCAATATTTAATTGCATTACTGACTCTTGTACTTTTTCCATTGTTTGTTTCAATATCAAGCGGCCACTTAAATCATATAGCATGATATAGGTTTCTCCAGCACCTGATACCGTATTGTCAACAGTAATAGTTATGGAACTCGCACTTGGATTGGGATATAAATACGCCAATCCTTCAGGAAGTACCGGACAAGGCGCGAATTTTTCCCCTGGAGATCCACCTTCACAACCAACAAACCACGATAAGCCATTATTAGGATCTATAAAACTCCCGTTAAAGGCACTTTCAAAAGTATAATCTTGAGTGGCTGGGATATTTGACCAGGGTGCAATAGTATCATAGAGAAAACTATTAATTAATACTCCATTAGAATTGTATATTCTAATACCATCTTTGGCTGATAGACCAAAATCAAAAACACCAATTACATTTTCAACATGTGGATGTCTTTGCGTAAATGCATTTAAGTCATTGCCAATTACAAGATAAGCATTGGGCTGTAAGGAAACATCAGGCATAATGAATTGATGACTTGACTTTCCATCTTTAAAAATCATTCCACCAAGTGCTATGCTATTAGAACTAGTATTTAAAATTTCTATCCAATCGCCAGAATTGTATTGTTGATCAATATTATTAAAATTAAACTCACTTATATTGATAGGTTCCTCGCAAGGAGTATAGGCCTTGCCGGGAGATCCGCTGATACATCCACAAAACCAAGTGTTTTCGTCTAAAATTGAATTATCAGCATGTTTATTTTCTAATGTCCTTCCCCAGCCATCTGCACATTTCGGAAATGGATTTTCATCTGTATAGACAGCTAAAAGTTTTAAGTTGCCATAAGGATCAAATAATTGAATAGAATCAAATTTGTTACTCCAAACAAATCCTGAACCACCTACAACATTGGTCACATCGGGATGCAATGCATTAAATTTCACTAGATTCTCACAGATGACTAAATATCCATTAGCTGGAATTTTAGTTAAGTCAGCAAATTCGAATAAATCCCAATGCAATTTTGATTTTAAAGTCCATGCTGTAAGATCTATATCATTCGTGCCATAATTATGTAATTCCACCCAGTTTCCACCATCTACCGTTGGATCTGGATTGTAATTTATTTCTGAAATGGTCAAAGTATTCTCCGCTGGTGCGCCAACAAATACTGCTTTAAATAAGTCATCACTTGAAATATTATAGTTCACACTTTCTTGCAATAATGAAGCACTTGGAATCGTAAGATTGGCCTCCCAATGCTGAAAAGTATATCCTGGGTTGGCTACGGCAGTAATTTTAACAGGAACACCATCAAAATAAACTCCAGTCCATGGAAGTGTTTCAGGAACAATGGTTGAAATTTTAATATATCCTGCGTTAGCTGGAAAAACATCCAAGTTTACATTTACTTTTTTAACCAATGCAAATTCATTTACTATTTGATTCCTTACGACGGCATTTCTATTGTTGAATTGGGCTAAGTGCATGGTATGAATATAATTGTAGTTATTCATTCCTCCAGCAACATCCCCTGTCCATAATTGAAAATGCCTAGGCATTTCAGGTAAAAGTTGCGTATACATGCTATCAACGATAGGTTTGTAATAGTCATTCTGAAAAGTTGTGTTCATCAAATCAGCGAAACGATTCACAAAATAATTCTTAAAATTTGTGTTGTGCACCAAACCATTGTAGATATCCCAAAAAGGATTTGGCTGATTGCCATAGCGGAAATAATCAAATAAATTGGAGTTGTAATCGGTCCAGCCTCCAAGTCCCCATTCTAAATCTTGCAAAAAGAAGCGCCATTTATTATCATAGGTTCTTGTTCTGGCCATTTTCATATTATTGTAAATCCAGTCGCTATTCCCAAACCAATTTTCCCCCACCAAATAATCGGTGAAATTATACAGGTCTAGTTTCTGATGGCAGAGGTCGAAATAATTAGGTGCATTGGGATCTGCCGTCATTATTAGGTCGCGCATATTGTAGAATGAACTGTCAGACCCTTTAACAGTCCTTAGAACGCCAGCACCGTAGAAATAACTAACTGATAATAAGTCAAGACTGTCTCTATCATTGCCGTAATTATTTTCAAAATAACCTTCATTCGCTTTTTCTCTTAATTCATAAACCCCAAAATAGTTTCCATTCAAAAAAACAATTGCAGGTGTATAGGCTTGAGAATTAGCATGAGATTTCCTCATTATTCTTTCGAAAGTCGCATCTTTTTGAGGGTATTGATTCCAATAATTACTTCCATTTCTGATGTATAGCGCATAGTAATCTTGAATAAAGGGTTTTTCAGGGATAATTGGATAATGAACAGGCACACCTTCTCCATATACTGAATGTGCTGGTTCAATGGTGACACTATGTTGTGGATTGGAGCGACTTCCTCCGGCACCTCCATCTGGTTTCACAGAAGCTCGAGTTTGAAATTGTTTTACACCATTTACATCAAAGTAAGCAACATCGCAAGGTTTTCTCCAGTCGGTCCACCAATTGTCAAAAATCCCATTTCCACCATATAAATCAAGGGAATCAATTGTCAACGATACAATTGGTAATGTGAAGTGTTCTTGAAATAAGTAGGTCTCGGTAACCATTTGGCTAGGAAGAAGATTGGAGCTAGCAGAAGGAAAACAAGTTACTCTGAGAACACAATTTACACTTAAGTTTAATCCGGATGCTAAAACTGGCGAGTTTACCGTTGGATTTCTTCCATTAATGGTATACCTAAGGACTCCGTTGTTGGTGGAATTATTAATAACATTTATAGAAATTGATCCAGGAAACACTCCACCTTCTGTTGAAATTGTTGCTGGTTCTTCATAACCTAAGTAATAAACGCTGCTATTGTTGCTGGCATTTGGAGTTGGATTAGTAAATATAGTGGTGTTGACTCCTCCGTCTGGAAATTTACCAATTGACATGTTAGGCTCTAGATCTAATACCATTAAAGAATCAATTATTGTTCCATTTGGATCTGATAAATAGATTATTTCTCCGTGTGATGCTATGGAAAAATTATCTGGATAAGCCATAAAAAATTGATTTCCAGTAATGATTTGAGCAGGAAATACCCATTTCAAAGGAATTGTTCTTTTATCACTTAAACCATATCCCGCGATATCGGCGGGCAAGCTAGACATGTTGTAGATTTCTATCCAATCAGGCGTTGCTCCTGAAGGTAATACTACAGTGGTGCCGTTAGCATTACTTGCTTCATTTATTCTCAGTTGTCCAAATACAAAAAGTGGAAATAAAGTAATTAGAAGTAATAGTTTATTCATGTACCAAATTTAAGGAGTAAATGTATATCTTGTATACTAAGTTGCTAAAAATAATAGCATTATGGCCAAAATTGAAAACACTAATCCAAAGCCTTTTTTAAGACTTAATTTTTCTTGAAATAGAAGTAGACCTATAAAACTTGCAATTAATACAATAGAAACATTTAATATGGCCAGTACGGTTGAATCATTCCAATCACTTGTTTGGTAAGCATTCATTAGCAGGTAGATTGAAAAATAGTTGGGAATACCTAAAACGAATCCTGCAATAACATTTTTGAAGGCAAATTTCATTTTCTTTTTAATGATCTGTACGATGATGATGCACAAGCCAATTAATCCTGCCAGAAAAAAACCTAGCCCTGAAAAAAGTCCAGCATGCCAATCGTTTAACTCATATTTTTGAGTATAATTCAGTAAAAAATCTAACAATCCACTTCCGAAGAAAAGCACTACTAGCATCCAAACGGAACTTTTAGAATCACTTTTTTCTTTTTTCTGGATGGAGACTAAAAGTACGCCCAGAAAAGCACAGGCAATCCCAGATATTTTTAAAATGGATAGGGGTTCCTTATAAGCAATAATCATAGCGATAAGGGATACTGCCATTGACATTTTTACGGCAACGGAGGTTATTGCTAATCCATTTTTTTGAGAACTAAATCCCATTAATGAAAAAAGAGAAATAAAGAGCAAAGCACATGCAATCGCTGCAATTAGGATCGTATTAATATTGCTTTGAATTTGATCTAACTCCTTTCCAAAACATAAAAGGGCACATGCCGTAGCAGTAAAATAATTAAAAACTATTGCCTGAAAAGTATCAATGTTATATTTTGGAAAAACTTTAAAAAGAACGAAGATGAAACTCGAGCAAACAATACAACCTATTAATGCAATCATCTTCTAGAATAATAATAGATTGTATCCTTGTCCCCAAATGGGTGTGAAGAAACAGGTACTCGATTTATAACTGGAGCCTTAACTCCTTCGTGAAATCTTACATTTCCAACAATCACTCTCGCTTCATCCCAAACATTGTCTATGATAAAATATTGTAGGGTTCTGCTCCCGCCTTCCACCAAAACAGATTGTATGTTGCGCTTATACAATTCATCTAAAATTGCTTTTGTCGATGTTTCATGAATTTTGATCCATTCTACATTTCCTTTGGTTTCATTTTTAATCCTATTAAAAACAAGGGTAGGTGAGTCATCTGAAAAAATAGCTACATTTTTACTCAATTGCAGTTGACTATCAATGACGATTCTTAGAGGGTTGGTTCCACTTACTTCTCGGACAGTTAATGATGGGTTATCGTTTGCAATAGTATTTCGTCCAACAAGAATACTTTGTTCTTCACTGCGCCATTTATGAACGAGCACTTTGGTTTCAGGAGAGGAAATCCAATTGATACCCACTTCTTTCATGGTTCGATCTTTATCTAAAAAACCATCTAATGTTTGTGCCCATTTTAAAATAACATAAGGGCGTCTTTTTTCGTGAAAAGTAAAAAACCTTTTATTTAAGTTGCGACATTCCTCAGGAAGTACCTCTTCAATTACTGTAATTCCGGCCCGCGCTAATCTTTCGATACCTTTTCCACCAACAATTGGATTGGTATCTCGTGTACCAATAACAACAGTTGCTACCTTGTTTTCAATTAAGGCATCGACGCAAGGAGGAGTTTTTCCATGGTGAACGCAGGGTTCAAGGGAAATATAAACAGTTGCTCCATGCAATTCGCTTTTATCTTCTACAGCATTAATTGCTTGTATTTCAGCATGTAATCCCCCAAAAACTTCGTGATACCCTTCTCCAATGATTTCGGAATCCTTTACGATTACACATCCAACCATCGGGTTGGGACGCACATTTCCTTGGCCTAAATAAGCTAGATCAATACATCGTTGCATGAAAATTTCATGATGTTCCATGTTCAAAGTTAATAATATTCGCGAGAGATTTTTTCATTCCAGATCAATTTGATTTATTTGTAAAAGGTATATAAACACTGAATTAGCATAAAAGTCCTTATTTAATTCCCTACCTTTGCACTTTGTAAATAAGCATGGCACATAAATCAGGTTTTGTAAATATTGTTGGGAGTCCAAATGTTGGTAAATCAACACTCATGAATCAATTAATGGGTGAGAAGTTATCAATTGTTACTGCCAAAGCACAAACCACACGTCATCGTATTTTGGGTATTGTAAATGAAGAAGATTATCAAGTAGTTTTTTCTGATACACCTGGAGTTGTAAATGCAGCATATAAGTTGCACGAAAATATGATGGAGTATGTTAATGCTTCCATATATGATGCTGATGTTCTTTTATTCATAACAGATACCCAAGAGAATGAAATGAATCATCAGCAAACTTTAGAAAAAATAAAAAAGTTAAAAGTCCCTGTGATTTGTTTGATTAATAAAATTGATTTATCTGATCAAGCTGCGGTTACTGAAAGAGTTGAGTATTGGGAAGAACAATTACCAACAGCTATAATTTATCCAATTTCAGCGCTCCATAAATTTAACATTCAATTGGTTTGGGAAAAAATTCTAGAATTAATTCCAGAAAACCCCCCATATTATGGTAAGGAAGAAATTTCTGATCGACCAATGCGCTTTTTTGTTTCTGAGATTATACGCGAAAAAATATTCTTTTTATGTCAAAAGGAAGTTCCTTACAGCTGTCAAATTGAAATAGAAGATTACATTGTTGAAGAAGGATTGACCAGAATTAGGGCAATAATTATTGTGGAAAGAGATTCTCAAAAAGGAATAATCATTGGTAAAGGTGGTGAAATGCTGAAGAAAATTGGCAGTACTTCAAGATATGAAATCCAGAAATTTCTTGACACGAAGGTATTCCTTCAAACTTTTGTTAAAGTTGATAAAGATTGGCGCTCAACCGAAGCCAAATTAAAAAAATACGGTTACTAATTCAATTAGGAAATAATTAAAATGAGTAATATAGTAGCAATTGTTGGTCGTCCAAATGTTGGTAAATCAACACTTTTTAATCGTTTAACCGAATCTCGTGATGCTATCGTTAAAGAAATTAGCGGTGTGACTAGAGACCGTCTTTACGGAAAAGGAGAATGGAATGGATATCAGTTTTCAGTTATTGACACTGGAGGCTATGCCACTACGAAAGAAGATATTTTTGAAGCTGAAATTCGCAAGCAAGTTGAACTCGCTGTTGAGGAAGCAACTGTTATTATCTTTATGGTAGATGCTACCACTGGGATTGTAGAAATGGATCAAATTGTTGCGCAATTACTTCGCAAAAGCAAAAAGAAGATTCTTGTCGTTGCCAATAAAGTGGACAGTAATGATCGCGTTGGAATGTCTGCTGAGTTTTATTCTTTTGGTTTGGGAGAAGTCTTCGATTTGTCTGCAACTAATGGCAGTGGAACTGGTGAAATTTTAGATGCAATTGTTCCGTTTTTTGATAAAGAAAATGAATCTATACGAGAGGAAGATAACCTGCCTCGTTTAGCAATTGTTGGTCGTCCTAATGTGGGAAAATCATCTTTAATTAATGCATTTACCGGAGAAGAAAGAAATATTGTAACAGATATTTCAGGCACTACGCGGGATTCAATTCACACGCGATATAATTCATTTGGATTTGACTTCTTGCTCATTGATACTGCTGGAATTCGTAAAAAAGCTAAAGTAACAGAGGATATTGAGTATTATTCTGTTTTACGATCTATCAGAACAATAGAAAATGCCGACGTGTGTTTATTCTTAATTGATGCTTCAGTAGGATTGCAAAAACAAGATTTAAGTATCTATTATATGATAGAGAAAAATTCTAAGGGTGTAGTAGTCTTGGTTAATAAATGGGATTTAGTGGAGAAGGATCATAAAACTATGATAGAATACGAAGCGTCACTTCGCGAACAACTGGCACCATACAATGATGTTCCGATTATCTTTACTTCTACTATTACCAAACAAAGAATTCACAAGGCATTAGAAACTGCCATGGAGGTTTTCGCGAACAGAACGAAAAAAATTCCAACTTCTAAGTTGAATGATGTAATGCTTGAGATTATTCAACATACTCCGCCTCCAGCGAATAAAGGGAAGTATATTAAAATTAAATTCGTACAGCAATTGCCTACACATGCACCAGCTTTTGCTTTCTTTTGTAATCTACCACAATATTTAACGGAATCTTATAAGCGTTTTTTAGAGAATAAGATTCGTGATATTTTTAATTTTCAAGGGGTTCCTATTAAAATCTTCTTCAGAAAAAAGTAAGTTCCTTCGTGATAATTTAGCACAAAAAAAACCTCGATGTATAACATCGAGGTTTTTTTATATCAAGTAATCTTGTGCTTATCTTATCAGATTGATTTGTCCCGTAACCACGGTCTTGCTATCCGTATCCTTTGCAGCATATTGGATCTTCCAATTGTAAATTCCGGCAGGCACATCTAAGGCATCAGGTCCATAAGTTCCATCCCATTCTCCTTTGGCATCATGACTTTCCCAAATCATTTCTCCCCATCTATCGAAGATGTATAGATTAAATTTGAAAGGATCAAATCCAGTGGTGAAGATTGGGAACCAAGTTTGATTGTGTTCATCTTGGTCAGGTGTAAAGGTATTAGGGACATAGAAAATAGGATCATCCATAAGTACTAAGGTCAACTCAAATAGGTTAGGGCAACCTAGCGGTGAATAAGCAGTCAATGAAACCAATTGATTTTCCATTATCCCAATATATGGATGTGAAGGCGAAAATTCTGTACTGCTTGTTCCATCTCCAAAGTTCCATAAATAGGTAGTTCCTCCCACTGTAGTATTCGTGAATTCAACGGTTTCGTTGGTGGAAGAAAGTACATTTGGATTGGAAGTGAAAGAAGCTGCAGGGTAATTTTCCATACAGATGTATCCATTGTAGGTTGTTGATTCAATACATCCTTGTAAGTTATATTCTAAGGTGATGTCATGACAACCTGCAGAAGTGAACATATAAGTTAAATTACTTCCTGAACCAATTGGTGTCCCGTTCCAAAACCAAGTATAAGTTGCGTTGGGCACCGGAACAGTGCTTAAAGTTGCAGTCAATGGATTACATCCTGTTAAGGAGTCAGATAAAAAAGAAGGAGGAACAGAAGCAATTACCGTAATATCCATCGTGCTTGTATCTGCACATTGCCCTGGATTAGGTGTGAAGGTATGTGTTGTTACGCCTACAGCCACACTATCTATAAGTGGTGCTGACCATGTGCCAGTAATTCCAGGAACGTTGTTTGAAATTAATGGAAATACCGGAGGTACATCACCTTCGCAAACTTGCGCTATTTGTGCAAATTGAGGTATGATAAGTGGATTAATAACAATCGTCATAGATGCTTGAGCAGCACACTGAAAAGGATCTGGTGTAAAAGTGAAGTTACTAAAGGTACCAGGCACATTGGTTGGTACATTTGGTGTATTCCAGTTACCTGTTATTGCGGGTACATTGGTAGATGCATTTGGTAAAACGATTCCAGGTGTGTATTGACATATAGGTCCAACTTGTACAAATGTTGGGTTGGTATAATTAAGTACAACAATATCCATAGTAGTTTGAACCGCACATTGCCCAACGGTAGGAGTAAATAAATAGGAAGCTGTTCCCGCTGTTGTAGTTGAAATCACTGCAGGAGTCCATGTTCCAGTATATTGTGTGGGTACGTTGGTTGATGGGGTAGGTAATACTGGCGCAACACTATTAATACACATTGGATTTATTTGAGTGAATGTAGGAGTCTCATTAAATAAGATGGTCACATTAAATAAAGCTGTATCTGCACAAATACCCGGTGTAGGAGTAAAGATATATCCTTGCGTTCCTACAACAGCACTTGAAATAACGGCCGGTGACCATGTTCCTGTAATCGTAGGCGTATTGGTTGATGAAGCAGCTAATGCAGGAACAGTACCATTTTGACAAATGGGTGGGATAGCATTAAAAGTTGGGTTGATAGGTGTATTGACAATTACTGTAGTGGTTGTAGTAGAGGTACATTGAGGTGTAGCAAAGGTCAAGGTATAAACTCCGCCCATAGCAGCAGTTGCTGAAGGTATTGTTGGATTTTGCGAAGTAGAACTAAAATTATTTGGGCCTGCCCATGAATAAGTAGCACCGGTTGTTGCGTTCAGTTGAATATTATCTCCAACACAATAAGGGCCTGTATTGGTTGCAAGAATTGCATTGCCTCCACCCGTGTAAGTTATGGTAACAACTCCCGCTCCTGTGTTTACGTTTGCAACAGAAGTTCCTGCGGGAGGCATTAAGCTTGATCCGCCACCTCCGGCTCCACCACCGTTGGCTCCTGTACAACAATTATCACCACCGCCGCCGCCGCCGCCATAAAAGCCACCGCCGCCGCCGCCGCCTGAAGCGCCATTTGCAGCATTGTTTCCTCCATTACCACCAAGTCCTAAAGAACCAGCAACTCCTGGTTGACCAGCTCCCCAAGGTGGTCCTGCTGTCCCTCCCATGGTTTGTAAGCCACCGCCTCCGCCGGTGCCTGTAAATATTGACCCTGCACCATTTACACCGAAAGAACCTCCTCCAGCACCTCCAGCTGCAGTGTATGTTGCAGTACCTCCATTTCTACCGCCACCGCCTGCTGCAACAGCAAATCTATTGGCTAAAGCATAAGGTGCTACTCGAATATCTGATGCGCCACCACCACCACCACCGGTGTTGTATGGAACAATTCCTGGCCAGCTATTTCCGCCTCCATTCCATCCACCTGCTGGTGTGCCGCCTAATCCACCGACATTTATTTGTAATACTTGACCAGGTGTTACTGTCATAAGACCTGTAACTTGGCCGCCATTTCCTCCATTGGCACCACCACCTTTTCCTCCTTTGAGATTGATAGTTATTTGTGTTACACAATTGGGAACAGTCCATGTTTGAACTGCACCAGTGTAATTAAAGGTAACGGTTGTGGGTTGTGCAATTGAATTGGAAAGTAATCCAACAAAAAGGAATACTAATAGATTGCTGAGTAAATATGGGTGTTTAATTTTCATTAATTTAATTTTAATTCCTGCAAAATAACATAAAAAGAATAAATTGAGCACTTAATGTGTTTAAACTTATCCTTGTTTTTACTGTTAATAATTTTCTTGTTCTTAATTTTCAAACGATCTCTTTATTTTTTCGTTGCCTATTAAAACAATTTTTTTTCTAATAAAATAAATGGTGTTCGATAAGTTATGAAATCACTTTATTAAATTAACACTTCCAGAGATCACTTTTCGGTCATCGTCTTGTTTTAGTTTAAAGTTAATTTCCCATGTATAAACACCTTCTTGCACGTGGGTTGATTTTCCATAGGTTCCATCCCAGCCTATAGTTACATTATTAGTTTCCCAAACAATTTCTCCCCACCGATTAAATACTTTTAGATTGAAATTATAGGGGTCAAAACCACTGGTAAAAATAGGTTTCCAAGATTGATTGTGCTCGTCTTGATCTGGTGTGAAGGTGTTTGGGATATAGTAAATCAATCCCTCTTCATATGAAATTAGCTGCGTTATAGAATCACTGCACCCAATATTGGAATAAGCGTATAATGTTATGCTTGCTCCTGATACAGTATTGTTAAATAAATGACTAGGATTTGACTCGTTGGAAGTACTACCATCTCCAAAATCCCAATAATAGTTGGCTGCGCCAGCAGTTCCATTTTGAAAATTAACCAATTCACTTGGATTTTGAAACACTCCAGGAACCATTCCGAAGGAAGCTATTGGGTCTGCTTCAACACATATGTAACTCGGTATAAAAGAGGTGGATGAGCAGCCATTTAAATTAAATTGAAGTTCAATATTGTAACATCCAGATTGCGTAAATAAATAATTAACGCTTGGTGCATTTCCAATATTTATTCCATTGGCTAGCCAAACATAGCTCGCTCCAACTACTGTGTCGGTTGTGAATTGAACTTGTAATGGACTGCATCCTATTAAAGTATCTGCCTGAAAGTTAACAGATGGATTATCATTAATATCAATTAAAATATGGCTGGTGTCAGCACATTGATTCGGATCTGGTGTGAAAAAATAAGTCGTAGGACCAAGTAAATTGGTATTGATATTCGGTGTATTCCAATATCCTGTTATCGGCGTTATGTTGGTACTTTGTAATGGTAATACTGGTGGCGGTAATTGTCCCAAGCAGAAAGGACCCATTCCAGGAAATACAGGTTCAATTAATGGGTTAATGGTAGCAACAAATTGTGCTGTGTCGGTACAGCCATTCAATGAACCAATGATCGTATAGTTAATATTCTGATCGCTGGTAGAGGTATTGTTTACAATTTGATTAATGGACCCTCCGCTTCCACCGGAATATCCAGATAAATTTTGATTGGTATTGGTTGTCCAAGTATAAGTGACACCTACATTCGGATTGGAACTAAAAGGAACAATAACATTAGATCCACTGCACAATGTATCCGAAGGAATAATATTTAAAATAGGAAAGCCATTGACTTGAATATTAACATAATCAATTGCTGTACAGCCTTGCGGGTCCGTCCCATTTAATATGGCAACATAATTTCCAGGGGTAGCATATGTTACGGAATGAGGTCCAGCACCTGTAGCATAAACCGGACTTCCTCCATTTAAAAAATTCCATTGAAGTCCACCACTACAATTTACAGAACTTAAAGCGTCGTAAGTAATATTTTGACCAGCACATATTACCATGGGATTGGCTGTTATTTGAGGGTTTGGTCCAGCAAAGGTTCCTGCATTTGGAGTATTGTTGTTGAAGTTGATTGTATAGCCTGTATTCGCACTAAAATTATTTACGAGTAAGGCATAACTAACACCAGCAGTCATGTTTATGGATTGAACATAGGCATTGTATCCTACTTGGCACCCTGGAAATTCATTAAGATCTATTTCAATAGTATTAATTCCTGTCGAACCCGTTGCATTTAAACAAGAGGAGGAGCAGCATCTAATGGGAATTCTGGGTGCACATGGATCGTTTCCAGTAAGTTGGTAGAGAATAAAATCAATATCGTCAAGAGAATTAATTGGAGTGATATCAAATGTCAAAGCGCCACTTGTGCCGCAAGTCCAATAAAACCATGCTGAATTGCCTTCATCTACTCCTGGTACATCCAAACAAGTTCCAGGTTCTGGTTCATCATTATCCAAACCTCCTCCACTGAGGGTAGCGACACTTACAGGGTTTTGGCTGCATAAAAACGCTGCACCTCCACAATCAGCGCCAGGATTGGCAGATGGAGTGTAATTATTTAGACATATTTCAAAGGTGCCTTCTGCGCTTGGTGTGCTTCCAATTCTAATTAGATAAACAACACCTGGAGTCAAGGCTCCTTCGTATAGTTGGGTAGTCCCAACACCTGCAGTTCCGTTATTACATCCGATTTCGTTGAGTGTTCCGCCACAGGTACCTGTATACAATGCAATTCTAGGTTGACCCATTGTTCCACCGGCACCAAGTCCATTCAAGGAAATTAATACATCAGTTCCAATGGCTGTAAATTGAAACCAAACATCTTCTGTTGCATTGGTAGGCCAACAAGTTGGAGTTGAATAAGCCGATGGATTGGAGCCTACATTGGTATAGAAACCATTACCAGAACAGAAATTGATAACATTTGAAATAGGGGTTGGGCTTGTACAATCATCTGCTTGTGTGAAAGCAAAGGAGCTAAAAAACAATAATAGAAGATGTAAAATTATTTTCATACACGCAAAATCTTGGGCAATTTCCCAACTTTGAATACGAAATATACATCTTTTGGTTGTTTATTCCAAAAAAATTAATCTTTAGGTAAGGCATCCACTTTTTTCTGACGTTGCATTGGATTGTCTTTAGTTCCTTGCAGCTTAAATAATTGATAACGAGTAGGTTCAAACTCTTGTGGCCAAGAGTTGTTATTGAAATCGACATCCGCTGTTTCTAAAAATGGATCTAAACGCATCTTAAGTACGGTTTTATCAAAAATAAAGACTTTACTAACATTAACCTCTTGTTGTCTCCATATCTCTGCTGGAATCCGAATTACTTTTTTTGTATTATCCGTAAAGGTAAATTCCATGATGATGGGCATCACATTTCCACCAATATTTTCAAAAGCAACTTCATAGAATTGTTTGTTGGCATTTAATAAGGCTAAATCACTTGTACTCATTTTGGCAATGAAGTCATTGTATTCTTTTTTATCAAGTGCATCAGGAAGATACAGATTTCTTTTAGCATAAAAATCATCTATGGTACTATCTTTCTCATTTACCGTCTCTTCGATACTTTTTAAATTTCTTTCATCGCCAATAAATACTGTTTTTTCAGCAGCTTTAGTTTTTAAAAATGCCTTTTCGATGGTAGGGTTTTGGGTGTTCAGCTCAAACCATTTCACCTCTTTTATGGCAATATCTACAGGCTCCGTGCCATAAAACCACCCCCTCCAGAACCAATCTAAGTCTACTGCTGAAGCATCTTCCATACTTCTAAAAAAGTCTGCTGGGGAAGGATGTTTAAATTTCCATCTTTCACAATAGGTTTTAAAGGCATAGTCAAACAATTCTCTCCCCATAATGGTCTCCCTCAATATGTTCAATGCAGTAGCAGGTTTGCCATAGGCATTATTTCCAAATTGAAAAATAGATTCTGAATTGGTCATAATGGGTGAAATGAATTTTTGATCACCTCTCATGTAATCTGCAATAAGGTAGGCTGGTCCTCTTCGACTTGGATATCCTCTTTCCCATTCTTGTTCGGTTAAATACTGAACGAAAGTATTCAATCCTTCATCCATCCATGTCCATTGACGCTCATCAGAGTTGATAATCATTGGAAAGAAATTATGTCCTACCTCATGAATAATTACGCCCCACATTCCGTATTTGGTATCTTCTGAATAGGTTCCATCTTCTTCAGGACGACCACCGTTGAAACAGATCATTGGGTATTCCATGCCTATCCATTTGGAATGAACGGAAATAGCCACAGGATAGGGGTAATCCACTGTGTATTTTGAATAGGTTTTAATGGAATGTGCTACCAATTTAGTAGAATATTTTTCCCATAAAGGATTTCCTTCTTTTGGATAAAAGGACATACAAAGGACATTCTTTCCACCAACATTAAGGTTTTGGGCATCCCAAATAAATTTCCTTGAACTTGCAAAGGCAAAATCACGGACATTAGTTGCTTTAAATTGCCATGTTTTAGTTTTGTTTGATTTGTCAAGTTCTGCTTTCTCCGCCTCCGCTTGGGTAACAATAATTATGGGTTCGTCTGATTTTCTGGCGCGCGCCAGTCGTTCTCTTTGTTGACTGCTTAATATTTTATCTCCATTCTGAAGTTCACCTGTTGCTCCAATAATATGATCGGCAGGAACTGTAATCGAAACATCATAATTTCCAAAAGGCAAGGTAAATTCTCCTCTTCCTAGGAACTGTTTGTTTTGCCATCCCGTAACATCATTATAGACACACATTCTAGGGAAAAATTGAGCAACGGTATACAGGTAATTTTTGTCTTTTTCAAAATACTCGTATCCTGATCGACCCCCAACGGCCATTCTATCGTTAATATTGTACCACCATTTTACTTGAAAACTAATGCTGGAATGTGCTGCAAGTGGATGTTCTAAATCTATACGAAGCATCGTTTTATTAACAGAATATTTCATTTTAATTCCAGAGGTATTCGTAATCGATTCAATCTTAAATCCACCATCATAGTAAAAGAACTTTTTTTGAATATCTCCAATAGACTTGAAATCCTCCATTTTTTCTACTTCAATAAGCTTGTTGTCCGCATCTTGAGCATAAATATTTTGATCTAATTGCAACCAAAGGTAGGAAAGTGCATCAGGAGAATTATTGGTGTAAGTGATGGTTTCAAATCCACTTAGTTTTTGCGTAGCATCATCTATAACAAGTTGCATTTTATAATCTGCTTGTTGCTGGTAATAAGCATGTCCTGGTGCTCCAGCGGCATTCCTATACTCGTTAGGGGTAGGTAATTCACTTTCTAATTGAGCGAATTTTTTTTGTCCTTGGCATATAAAAATGAAGGAAGTAACAATTAAGGAAAGGATTATTTTATTCATAATTAGTAGATATTAATTTGATGTTCCCTATGGAATAATAGGAACTCATAACTCTTGGTTTGGTGGTTGACAATGAAATTTATTTTATTTTGCTGCTCCGTAAAGATATCCATAAATAGATCGTATTTCACAGTGAGTGCAATCTTAGGATCTATCTTGTCAGATTTGAAATAAAAATAGGTAAATCCATCTTTACTGGTAGTTCTTCCCTCTAAGGTCAGTGCAATCGGAACAGATATTTGATTTATAGTTAAACCTTCTTGAATGAATTTCATAATCTTTCTTGTGCAACTGTCTATTTCAAATGCCTTTTCAATTGATTTAGATTCACCAGTTTTTTTTTGATAATAATAATCTAAATCATGTGTGGAGACTTTAATGCTCATTAACAAACAGCTATGGTCAGCATCATATTCGATTTCAGCAAACGAAAAATAATAATCATGCCCAAATACATTTAGGGACAAGAATAAAACAAATAGGGAGAGTAGTAATTTTTTCATTCGTCGCCACTAATTTACAAAGAATTCATTTTATGTTCACTTTTATTAATTTTGTGTTATGATTATTTCTCTAAAGAATTCCTTTTGGCAATTAGATATAGATGCGAAGGGTGCAAGAGTAATTTCATTAGAATGTATCCATCAGAATAAGACAACTAAATTAATCAGTTCCCATTCGCATTTAGATTCTTGGAATGAATCGGTTTGGATGTTTCCTTGGTCCAATAGTTTAATAAATGGAACCTATATTTTTGATGGAATTCCATATGAAAACAAGCAACAAGATCCTCTTCATGGTTTACTAAAGGAACTTAATTTTTCAGTTGTAAAAATATCAGATCAAGAGTGCAGCTTGCAATATCTGTTTCAAAATGGAGCACACAGCTTATTTCCATTCTCTGCTAGAATAACGATTACTTTTACGCTGAAGGATAAAAGTTTTGTCTGCACTGTTGAAGTTCAAAATAACGATTTAATTTCTCTTCCTTACTCCTTAGGTTGGCATCCTTATTTTGAATTAGAAGCATTAGGGGATTCTCCCATTTTGTGTTTACAGGAAGTGCAAAAAAGTACTTGGAGTCTAACGAATGATGTTCCAACTTTTAATCAGAGTAAAGAAAATATAGATTTATCCGCACAAGAAGAAATCAATGCTTTATTCGCATTAAATCAAGGTTCACTCTATTTAAATGGAACTCAAGGGAAGTTAAACATAAGTACAAAAGGATTTAATTATCTTCAGGTTTTTAAATCAATGGAGCGCAATGCACTGGCAATTGAACCTATGACTTCTTGTAATAGTGCCTTAAATAATGGTATAGGACTTAAAGTATTAGCTCCAAATACATCTGAACTGTTTGAATTAGAATTGACTTTTGAATCATAAGGTGCACTTCTTTATTTTTATCTTAATTTTATCTCAAAAATTGCAAATATGAAAAGCTTAATGTTTTTAAGAGGGAAATTTAAAGGATTGTTTTTTGTTCTCCGCGCTCATGTATTTTTTCCTTCTCATTATCTTTTGTTTTTCTCTCAATTAAGTAAATTATCTCGTTGGATTTCTAAACATAAAAAGGAGGGGTACTCAGATTTTTATTCTTTAAAATTTGAATATGATAAACGAGAATTTCTTTTTAATTATGTGATCGAAAAAGAACAATTAATGGACCCAGTTGATTATCTTGAATTTGGTGTGTCCAAAGGTGATTCATTTCGCTGGTGGACCAAGAAGTTAAGTCATCCAGATACTCGATTTCATGGTTTTGACACTTTTACAGGATTACCAGAAGACTGGGGGCCATTTAAGAAAGGTGATATGAGTTCTGGTGATTCACTTCCAGAAATTAAGGATGATAGATTTAAATTTCATGTGGGATTATTTCAACAAACTTTATTGCCTTTTTTAGCGGATTATGATCCGTCGAGAAAAAAAATAATTCATATGGATGCCGATCTATACACCGCAACGCTTTATGTACTTACCCTGATGACGCCTTATCTGCGCAAAGGTGATGTGATCTTTTTTGATGAGTTTAATGTTCCCAATCATGAATTTAAAGCATTTGATGAATGGACAAAATCCTTCTACATTAAATATGAAGTACTTGGAGGAGTAAATAATTATTATCAAGTTGCTATAAAGATTTGCTGATGAAAAAATTTGTCTTCTTTACTTTTATATTATTGAGTTTAACAGCTTGTACTAAAAAGATGGACCCATGTTCTTGTGCCGAAAATTCAGGACTTGTCAATATGGATAAAGAAATGGAGTCTGATTGTAATTCTTATGTGTCAAGCTTATCTGATAAGGAATCCATAGCATGGATTAATGAGGCAATGTCTTGTTTTCAAATTCAAGGAAATGAAAAAAGTCCCGACTAGCGGGACTTCTTAAATAAACAACAACAAACAAATTTTTACGCGTTTTCAATTCAGAAATCATCGTAAAAACACCTTTTCTCCTTTAGGTAGTTGTTGATCTGGAGAAGTGCTGTTATTCTTTTTCATTAAAGGTTTTAACTTTACCGCTTCCATCTGAGCAATTTCTCTCCATGTCATTGGTGTTTCAAGGGTAATTGTTTCTTTTGTTTTGGAGTGGTTTCGTTTGGGTGCTAAATAGATTATACTTCCTTCATTTAACATATCGATTCCAGGGATGGATTCATTGTATTTGTGCAATTGTCTTAAGGTTAAATGAAATCTTTTGGCAATTTTAAAGTAAGAGTCGCCTTTAGATGATAAGATGTAAAGGACATGATTCTCATGTTCCTCAGTCTTTAATTCATTTCTGCTTTCTTGACGCTGCCCTTTGTCCTTGGAGAATTTTCTTTTTGGAGTGCCTTCATTCATTCCGAATAAACTATATGTAAATAAGCAAACGAACAACAATAAAATATTTTTCATGTAAAGTGTTTTAACTTCTTTCCTCTAACGACTTATATCCAACAAGGTTTCGTTCTAGTAAAATCAAGTAAATAATTCGGTAAAAATGTCAGATTAAGATTGGTTCAAGTGACAATATTTCCGATTTTATCCATTGAGATGTGCTTGGTTCGGGATTTGAAAGGTAAGAAGAAAATAATATCATGGATATTTCAAAATTTACGATAAAATCTCAAGAACTGATTCAGTCAGCTCAAAACGATGCGGAATCAAGAGGAAATCAGGCAGTTGAAACGGGACATTTATTACAAGCTATTTTAACTAACGATAATGATGTTAGTCCATTTTTATTTGAAAAATTAAAGGTAGACATTAAACTATTGAGTCGCGTTACTGAGTCTATAGTGGCTTCTTATTCGAAGGTTGAAGGTGCGCAATTGTACTTATCCAATGCAATGAATACAGTGCTTCAAAACGCATTTAAGGAGTCAAAGAATTTTAACGATGAGTTTGTGTCTCTTGAATTGTTGTTGTATGCTCTGGTGCAAGCGCCAGATGCTATTGGACAACTTCTAAAAGATCAAAAAATAACAACAACAAATTTAAAAAAAGCAATAATGGAATTAAGAAATGGTCAAACTGTTAATTCAAATAGCCAAGAAAACACCTATCAATCCTTGTCCAAATACGCAAATAATTTAAATGAACTTGCGAAACTAGGAAAATTGGACCCGGTAATTGGGCGAGATGATGAGATTAGAAGGGTATTGCAGATTCTAACGAGAAGAACGAAGAATAACCCTATTCTTATTGGAGAGCCTGGGGTAGGTAAGACCGCTATCGCTGAAGGATTAGCGCACCGTATAGTTGATGGTGATGTCCCAGAAAATCTAAAAACAAAAGTGGTTTATTCCTTAGATATGGGAGCATTAATCGCTGGAGCCAAGTATAAAGGTGAGTTTGAAGAGCGCTTAAAATCTGTAATAAAGGAAGTTACCGAAGCAGATGGAGAGATTATTCTATTTATCGACGAGATTCACACCTTGGTTGGAGCCGGTGGTGGTGGTGAAGGTGCTATGGATGCAGCAAATATATTGAAGCCAGCATTAGCAAGAGGTGAACTCAGGGCTGTTGGTGCAACTACTTTAAATGAATACCAAAAATATTTTGAAAAAGATAAGGCCTTGGTACGACGATTCCAAACCGTATTGGTCGATGAGCCAAGCACTGAAGATGCCATTTCCATTCTTCGAGGTATCAAAGAAAAATATGAAAGTCACCATAAAGTAATTATTAAAGATGCTGCAATTATTGCAGCAGTTGAATTGTCACAGCGCTATATTACAGATCGTCATTTACCGGATAAGGCTATTGATTTAATTGATGAAGCTGCTTCTAAAATCAGAATGGAAATCAATTCTAAGCCTGAAGAATTAGATGAGTTGGAAAGAAAAATAATGCAGTTGGAGATTGAGCGTGAAGCGCTCAAGCGTGAAAAAGATGAAAAACGCATGGAACCTGTGGAACGAGAATTGGCCAATTTATCTGAGCAACGCAATGCTTTCAACGCCAAATGGCAAGCAGAAAAAAATGTCATTGATAGTATTCAAAATGCCAAAGAACAAATTGAATCTTTGAAATTAGATGCGGAAATTGCCGAGCGTTCAGGTGATTATGGTCAAGTGGCAGAAATTCGCTACGGGAAATTGAAACTTGCAGAAGAGTCATTGGAAAAATTAAAATTGGATTTGATCGAACGACAAAGTCATTCTAAAATGATTAAAGAGGAAGTTGATGTCGAAGAAATTGCACAAGTAGTTAGTAAGTGGACAGGAATTCCTATTCAAAAAATGATAGAAAGTGAAGTCTCAAAATTATTACGCTTAGAAGATGAGTTGAAAAAGCGTGTCATTGGACAAGAAGAAGCTATTTTAGCACTCGCAGATGCGGTTAGAAGGTCAAGGGCTGGTTTGCAGGATGCTAGAAAACCAATTGGTTCTTTTATTTTTCTTGGAACAACTGGGGTTGGAAAAACTGAATTAGCCAAAGCACTTGCTGATTATTTGTTCAACGATGAAAATGCAATGACTAGAATTGATATGAGTGAGTATCAAGAAAAACATTCAGTAAGTAGGTTGGTCGGAGCGCCTCCAGGATATGTGGGATATGATGAAGGTGGACAATTGACAGAAGCAGTAAGAAGAAAGCCTTATTCTATTGTGTTATTAGATGAAATTGAAAAAGCGCATCCGGATGTATTTAATGTTTTATTGCAGGTTCTTGATGATGGTCGCTTGACTGATAATAAAGGAAGATTGGTCAATTTTAAAAACACCATTATCATAATGACTTCGAACCTAGGTTCGAGTATCATTCACGAAATGTTCGACGATACCAAGGAAAAGGATTTTGATAGTATTGCTGAAAAAGCCAAAATAAAGGTGATGGAGCTGCTTAAGCAAACGATAAGACCTGAGTTTTTAAACCGTATCGATGAAACGATTCTTTTTCTTCCGCTTACCAAGCAGAACATTAAGGAAATTGTTCAGATTCAATTAAATCAATTGATTGTTCTTTTGGCTGAAAAGGAAATAAATCTAATTGTCACCAACGATGCCTTTGAATATATTGCTAAAGTGGGATACGACCCTTTCTTTGGAGCAAGACCAATAAAAAGGGTGATTCAAAAGCAGGTGTTGAATGAATTATCAAAAGCCCTTCTGAGTGGCACGATAGATCGGGAGCAGAATGTGGTAATGGATATGTTTGATGGAAAAATAGTTTTTCGGAAGCCCATTAATGCTCAAGAAGAAAAATAACTAAAAAAGGCGTGCAATTGCACGCCTTTTTTAGTTTCAAATAATAGTTCAGGCAATATTTTTTGCCCGATGATTCTTAGTATCTGTATTCATCAGATTTGAATGGACCTTCAACTTTCACACCGATATAATCTGCTTGTTCATTAGATAAAACTTCTAATTCAACACCAATTTTAGCCAAGTGTAAACGAGCAACCTTCTCATCTAAATGCTTAGGCAATACATAAACATTGTTCTCATATTTATCAGAATGAAGCCACAATTCTAATTGTGCTAATGTTTGATTCGTGAATGAGTTAGACATAACAAAAGATGGATGACCTGTAGCACAACCTAAATTTACCAATCGACCCTCAGCTAAAACAATAATGTCATTTCCATTAACATTATACAAGTCAACTTGAGGTTTGATTTCAATTTTCGTGTGACCATGGTTTCCATTCAACCAAGCCATGTCAATTTCATTGTCAAAGTGTCCAATGTTACATACAATTGCTTTGTCTTTCATTTTTTCAAAATGACTACCAACAACTATATTTTTATTTCCAGTTGCAGTAACAATAATATCACCCAAGCCTACAACAGTATTTAATTTTTTAACTTCAAATCCGTCCATTGCAGCTTGTAAAGCACAAATTGGATCTATCTCAGTTACAATTACTCTTGCTCCAGCACCTTGAAGTGAAGCAGCAGATCCTTTTCCAACATCACCATATCCACAAACAACAGCAATTTTTCCAGCCATCATGGTGTCAGTTGCTCTACGGATAGAATCTACCAATGATTCCTTACATCCATATTTATTATCAAATTTAGATTTGGTAACAGAATCATTTACATTGATCGCAGGCATTACTAAAGTACCATTCTTAACTCTTTCGTATAATCTAAGAACACCTGTAGTCGTTTCTTCTGAAAGACCTTTAATACCATTTGTTAATTCAGGGAAATGATCAAAGACCAAATTGGTTAAATCCCCTCCATCATCTAAGATCATATTTAATGGCTTTCCATCTTCAAATGCAAAAATGGTTTGTTCGATACACCATTCAAATTCTTCTTCATTCATACCTTTCCATGCAAAAACAGGAATTCCAGCAGCAGCGATTGCAGCAGCAGCATGATCTTGTGTTGAAAATATATTACATGATGACCAGCTTACTTGAGCGCCTAATTCTATTAAAGTCTCAATTAATACGGCAGTTTGAATTGTCATGTGCAGACATCCCGCAATACGAGCACCACTCAATGGTTTTGCTGCACCGTACTCTTCTCTTAAAGCCATAAGTCCAGGCATTTCAGACTCTGCTAATCTTATTTCTTTTCTACCCCATTCCGCCAAACTAATGTCTTTTACTTTATAGGTCATTTTTTCAGTTGTATTACTCATGGTTATATTTATATATTGGTTGCAAAATTACAAAACAAAGCTGCCTTGTCAAAATATTTAATTTAAAGTCTTTCTTTAATCAGTTCAGTTAGTCCGTTTATAAATAATGGATGGTCGTTTGAACTTGGAACTAATTGTACCTTTTCTCCTCCATTTTCTTCAAAAATTTCTTGGTATTCAACGCCAATTTCAATGATGGTTTCTAAACAATCGGCAACAAATGCTGGACTAAACACTAAAAGTTTTTTAGCTCCTTTCTTTCCCCATTCTTCCACAACCTTATCTGAGAAAGGTGTTAGCCATTTTTTATCTAGTCGCGATTGAAAACAAACGGTATATTCATTTTCCTTGATGTTAAGTCTTTCCGCTACCAATCGAGTTGTTGCATAAGCCGTTGCTTTGTAGCAAAATTTATTATACTCATTAATCGTTGTTTCACAAGGTTGGTCGCTGCACAAATCTGTCCCCTCATATACCTTATCTACTTGTCTTTCTGGAAGTCCATGGTAGGAAAATAAAATATGATCGTAGGATTTTAAATCAAATTTTTCTGCATTGTGAACAATTGAATCTATGTATCCTTTATTATCCCAAAATTGACTAATTATTTTTATTTCTGGAATAACCCACCATTTCTTGATGATTTGCATTACTTTTTCAATTGCAGTTCCTGTAGAAGCACTTGCATATTGAGGAAAAAGTGGCAAAACAATAATCTGGTCGTAATGACTAAGTCTCATTTTTTCTAGGACACTATCAATGGATGGGTTTTTATAACGCATCGCCAATTCAATGGTAACATTGTGATCTTTGAAAGATTCTTGTAGTTTTTCTTGAACCCGAAGTGAATGAGTTAATAAAGGCGAAGTTCCATTTCCAATAGCCCATAATTCCTTGTAAATTTTTGCTGACTTTGGTGCTCTAAAGGGAACGATGATACCGTTAACTAAGATTTTCCGAACCAACCAAGGTAAGTCTATAACTCTTGGGTCATTTAAGAATTCTGTCAAATAGCGCCTCACATCTCTTGTAGATGGACTGTCTGGTGTGCCTAGTTGTAAAAGTAAAACACCTGTTTTTTTCATGAGAGCGGCAATTTGAAATATGGAACAATTAATTCTGAATAATGTTCAAAGTTAAGTACATTATAGCAGGCAGTGAAATTTCTTTGCAATGAAAAATAGTTCTAATGAATATTTTTGCTGAAGAAAGGTTTAACTTTGAAGGGTGATTTCTCCTGATTTCTATCTAAATATAAATTCTGAAGAAGAATTTGAACGCGCTGTTTGGAAGACCTTTCATTTCCAAATTGAAAACTGTAGCGTATATCGTGATTATGTTCGCTTGTTGGATAGGTTAGAGGTTAATCAACTTAGGGACATTCCTTTTTTACCGATTTCATTCTTTAAATCACATTCCGTTACTTCCGGAGAAGCTGAGGTTTCTAAAGTTTTTCAAAGCAGTGGAACAACAGGTATGAAAAGAAGTAAACATCATGTAATTGATTTGGATTGGTATGAAAAATCTTATTTGTGGTCTTATGAGAAGTTTATTGGACCAACACAGAATCAAGTTATTCTAGCTTTATTGCCCAATTATTTGGAACAAGGTGATTCCAGTTTGGTGTATATGGTACATGATTTAATTCAGCAAAGTCAATCATCATTATCAGGTTTTGTCTTAAATGATGTAGCTGAAATTTCAAAAAGATATGATGAAGCAATTGCTTTAGGAAAACAAGTTGTCATTTTTGGTGTGTCTTATGCTTTGCTAGATTTGGCGGATCAAAATCTGGATCTTACAAAAGCAATAGTCATTGAAACGGGCGGAATGAAAGGTAAAAGAGAGGAGATGAGCAAAGAAGATTTACATCAAAAATTAAAAAGTTCTTTAAACTTATCACAGGTGTATTCTGAATATGGGATGACGGAATTGCTTTCTCAAGCTTATAGTCAGGAGAATGGAATTTATAATTGTCCACCTTGGATGCGTATTTATATTAGAGATGTCTATGATCCTTTTCAATTGCAAACAGTAGGAAAAAAGGGAGGAATTAACATCATTGATTTGGCTAATTATTATTCTTGTAGTTTTATCGCAACAGAAGATTCTGGCCGTTGTTTAAGTGATGGATTCGTAATTGAAGGCAGAATTGAACAATCTGATTGGAGAGGTTGTAACTTAATGGTAGACTAAAATTCAAACTTTATGTTAATTTTGAATTAATATGACAATGCAAACGATCTTAATTTTAGCTTTCACTGGACTACTTGCAGGTATTTTGAGTGGTTTTGTTGGGGTAGGTGGTGGAATCATAATTGTACCAGCCTTAGTTTTCTTTCTCGGTTTGACACAACACGAGGCAAACGGAACCAGCTTGTTTGTGCTCTGTATGCCGGTCGTTGCACTTGGTGTGATGAATTATTGGAGGACAGACAATGTAAATTGGAAATTCGGCTTAATTATCGCAGCAACCTTTGTCATTGGTGGCTATATTGGGTCTAAACTCTCTTTAAAAATATCTCCTGGTATTGTAAAATTTGTTTTCGGTCTTATTATGGCCTATGTATCTATACGTCTTTTAATGTCTGGTTATACTGCGCTCCACAATGATGAATCCTGAATTAGTTAATCTCATTTCTGCTCAATCTGAATTGCTTTTTGATAAAATCAAAGGGTATAGAGAATATCTGCATCAACATCCTGAACTTTCTTTTCAAGAAGTGGAAACGATGGCATTTGTTTCTTCTAAATTAAAGGAGCTAGGAATAGAACATAAAACTCATGTGGGTGGTACGGGAGTCCTTGGAATTATTAGAGGAATTCACCATGATATAAATCAAGAGTGTATTGCTTTTCGGGCAGATTTAGATGCTTTACCCATTCATGAAGAAAATGAAGTGTCTTATAAGTCCTTGAAGGAAGGTGTTATGCATGCTTGTGGTCACGATTTTCACACCTCTGTTCTTCTTGGAGTAGCGGAAATATTACAAGGATTAAAAAATGAATTACCTCATCCTGTTAAACTAATCTTTCAACCTGGTGAAGAAATGAATCCTGGAGGAGCAACTTTAATGATTGCTGACGGGGTGTTAGAAAATCCAAAAGTGAAACATATGTTTGCCCTGCATGTTTTTCCGGATATGGAAACAGGAAAAGTTGGGGTTCGTGAAGGCTTGTACATGGCTTCTAGCGATGAAATCCATTTGACTATTCATGGTGTTGGTGGACATGGAGCGATTCCTCAAAATTGTGTTAATCCAATTGAAATTGCATCTGAAATTGTCCTGACAACTAAAAATTTATTAGATCTAGAACAACCAGATACAGTACCTCATGTGATAAGTTTTGGCTTTTTAGATGCGCATGGTGCTACCAATGTCATTCCATCTACAGCGCAATTAAAAGGTACTTTTCGGACCATGAATGAAGCTTGGAGGTCAAGAGCGCATGAAATAATGAACGATAATTTTAAAGCCATCGCGCTTAAATATAAAGGAGAAATCGAAGTTCATATTGAAAAAGGTTATCCCTATTTGGAAAACAATCCTGCGCTAACGAAGCAGGTTAGAGAACAATTTCAATTGATGCTAGGTCAAGAAAAGGTAGCAGAATTGGCCTTGCGCATGACTGCAGAAGATTTTGCTTTTTACAGTCATTTAGTGCCTGTTTGTTTTTATAGGGTTGGTGTTGCAGATAGCTCAAGATCGGTTAATTATGGCGTGCATCATCCAAAATTTGATATTGATCCTTTATCGATAAAGGTGGCGATGAAATCATTAACTTCTTTAGCTTTTATTTAACAGTATGAAAAAAGTGATCTTTCTTTGTTCAGTTTTTTTATTCTATTCTTGCGATAAAGTAAAACAATATGATAAAGTCATCCTTGGTTCTTGGACTATTAAGACGGTCATGCTCAAGGATAAAAATGATTTCACTTTTTATGATTTCGCTCCACAAGGTAACTTTGAATTTAAAAACAATCAGCTTGCCTCAGGAAGCGTTAATGCATCTTTCCCAGGTTTTTATGGCACTTTCTATGATTCTTTTGCAGTGAATGGAAATTACTATTTGGATCTGGATAAACAAGAATTCAATCTTGTTAACGGAAATGACACGCTGCACAGTCGCCTGTTTTTATTGACCAAGTCTGATTTAGAATTTGAATTCTATGATAGTATTCAAGGAAAAAGAGTACGCTATTCCTTTAAGAAATCAAAATAATTGTTTCACAAGGCCATGCATATAATCCTTTTATTATTGAAACGATAAGTCAGTCCAAAACTTAGACAATCGGCATTTCCATTCACTCTAATCTGAGAGCTTACCGAAGCTTGATTGCCTACTGTATAGTTAAAAGGAATTATCATCCCTTTGCTTAAGCCAAACTGATGACGGTAAGCAATAGTAAAAAGAAAGTGCTTACTCAATCGAAGGTCTTTACTCACTCCAACATATGCCAAAGGAAATATTTTGTTGTTGTATTGGTAGGAATAGTTATAGGATAAAATGGCTTGACCAGTATTCGGGTCGAAGGAAGTAGAAGATCCAGATCCACCGCCACTGCCATTTAAGTAGGAAAAGGAAATTCCACCATTTAAATTACACAAATATCGATTGCTTTTAGGAAAGGAAAGCATTCTTCTTTTCATGCCTAAATCAACCGTAAATAAATTGAATAGATTGGTTCCGCTATATCCGTATTTTTGATCATGCAACCACAACCAATAGGAATCAAGAGAAATGCCGGGTTGAAAAGACCAATTATTTTTCCATCCAATGGAAGCGTTTAATCGAATACTGGAACTCGGTGCGGAAGCGTTTTTAAATACTTTATCTGTATTATTCATGATCTTTGATTGATTCATAAATCCACCTTGATGCAGTTGGATTAATACAGCATTCGAAGATTGAAACCGATTTTTTGTAGCCATTATTTTTTTAGCTGCTTTGCGATCCACACTATCCATCATGAAAGTTGCTATTTCAGCGTTTTTTTTATTTTTGGTCCAAGTATAATGTAGGCCCAAATGAACACTGTTGCCTGAATATTTGTAAGTACCATTAGAAGTGGAATTGAAGTCATAACCTGTGTACTCCATGGAATAAACGGGGTGAAAAGATTGCTTGTAACTTAAATCAATTCCTAGTAAATCTTTATTCTTAAGGGGGAATTCATAACTTAATTGCAGCTTCACGAAAGGATTTACTTTTTGATCAAAATGATAAGTTGTTTTTGAATATGAAAATTCCATGGATGTTTGGTAGCTAGAATTAGAAAGCCCCGTTAACCTTGCACCTCCGTTAAGACCTATCGACAAAGCGTTATTTTTAATTGGAACTTTATAGCGCAATCCAGCACCCAGTTCACTGCTCAATTGTGATCCAGAATTCCACCTGCCTATATAATTTGGATAAGGGAAATAACTCATGTTTTCTATGCTAAAATTGAGGTCGCAACTAAGATTTTTTTGAATTTTTATTCCGTAGCTGAAATTAAGCGCTGTGTGAATATTAGAAAGATTGTCTAGGGGTTTATCGCCACTAAAGGAGGCGCTTTTAGTTTTTCCCATACCAGAGCTCATGCCAACCGTGAAGGTGTTTCTGTTTTGAGCGGTAAGCAATTGAGAAATTGCTATGGAAATAATGATAAGATAATACTTCATAGGAATGTTTTTAAAGGAATTATAGTTTCTAGCAAGCGCTTAGTAACTAGCTTTGTCCAAATTTATTTCTTTTGGTAAAGTTATTTTTTTTTCAACTTTCATGCCAAAAGAAATTTTATTTCAACATTTAGGCTGAAGCCTTTATATAATTCCGTTTAAAGAAAACCCAATTCTAATTTGGCTTCTTCGCTCATCATATCTTTGTCCCAAGGTGGGTCAAAAACAATATGAACCTTTGCGCTTTCAACTCCATCTACGCTAGCCACCTTATCTTCAACTTCCTTTGGTAAGGATTCTGCCACTGGACAATTAGGGGAGGTCAAGGTCATGTCGATATCTACATGGAAAGTTGGTGAAATTTTAACTTCATAAATTAAACCCAATTCAAAAACATCAACAGGGATTTCTGGGTCGTAAATTGTTTTCATTATAGCAACAATTTTTTCCTCTAAGTCAGCATTAGTGTGCTCCATTCAACTTAATTTATTTTTTGTTTAAACTTTTAATAGCTTCTAATTTCATTCTTTTTACCATTCCTACCAATCCATTAGAACGAGAAGGTGAAAGGTGTTCCTGCAATCCAATTTCTTTAATGAAAAACAAATCATTGCTTGCAATAATTTCTGGTTTCTGGTGGTTCATAACGCGAATCAGTAAACCTATAATTCCTTTGGTAATAATCGCGTCTGAATCTGCTGAAAAAGACATTTCCCCGTCAATTAAGACAGCGTTTAACCAAACCCTAGATTGACAACCTTCAATAAGTCTATCCTCTGTTTTAAGTTCTTCTGCAATGATGGGGAGATCTTTACCTAATTCGATGAGGTATTCATATTTTTCCATCCAATCATCGAACATTTCAAATTCGCTGATGATTTCTTCTTGTATTTTATTGATATCCATCGAGGTCTCCATGATGCTTATTTTAACATATTAAGACTGCGTTCGAGGGCAATTACAAATGCATCTATTTCTTCAATGGTATTGTAAAATGCAAATGAGGCACGAACTGTCCCAGGAATTTTATAAAAATCCATCAACGGTTGGGTGCAATGATGTCCTGTTCTCACGGCAATTCCTTGTTTGTCCAAGAGCGTTCCAATATCAAAAGGATGCAGACCCTTTAATGAAAAGGAAACCACGCTTGTTTTATTTTTGGCATCACCAATTATGGTCAATCCCTCAAAGGTTTCCAACACTTGTGAGGCATATTTTGCTAAAGCTCTTTCGTGAACTTCAACGGCCTTAAAATCTATAGATTCTATATACTCAAATGCCTTACCCAAACAAATTCCACCAGCAATATGCGGAGTTCCTGCTTCAAACTTATAAGGCAATTCATTGTAGGTTGTTCTTTCAAAGGTAACTTTTGCAATCATATCACCACCACCTTGGTAGGGAGGCATTTGATCTAAAAGATCTTCTTTTCCATACAAAACGCCAATTCCCGTTGGGCCAAAAACTTTATGACTAGAAAACACAAAAAAATCACAGTTTAAATCCCTTACATCAATGGACATGTGCTGAATACTTTGTGCACCATCAACTAAAAATTTTGCACCAACATTATGTGCTTTAGTAATCATCTCCTTGATTGGATTTACCGTTCCTAGCGTATTAGAAATATGGGTGATCGCTACTAATTTTGTTTTCTTTGAAAGTAGTTTTTCGTATTCGTCCTGAAGGATTTCACCTTCAAAATTGATTGGAATAACGCGTAAAATAAGTCCTTTTCTTTCGCAAAGCATTTGCCAAGGAACAATATTGGAGTGATGTTCCATCGCTGAAATAATAATCTCATCTCCAGCTTGAAGCATATTTCCGAAAGAGGATGCTACTAGATTTATACCATCAGTAGTTCCTTTTGTAAAAATAATTTCGTTGGATGACTTTGCGTTGAGATGTTTTTGAATTCGAGTTCTTGCTGCTTCATATTCAGTTGTAGCACGCTGACTTAAATAATGCACCCCCCTATGAATATTTGCATTTTCTTTCGAGTAATAATGATTGATAGCATCCAAAACCAGTTGAGGTTTTTGTGAGGTAGCGCCATTATCAAAATAGATTAGGTTCTTCCCGTAAACTTGCTGTCTCAAGGCAGGGAATTGTTCGCGGATTTCACGAACATTAAAAGGAAGGTTTTGCAAAGCGCTCATAATTGATTGCAAAGTTACATATTCCTTATTTTGAATCTATCTAAATAACATAATATTTTTTCTAATCTTTTTTACTTTTTCAAATAATAAATTGTTCACTTGAGGCTGACCCTTGACAGACTCTTCGCATAAAACCAATTCAATGGGTTTCCAAAACTCCCTATTACAAAGTTGTGAAAAGAATATTTCCCCCTTTGGAGGTTTTCAGAATAATAGGCGACGAAAAAAATATTATTGACAGGTCTTAATCATACCACAAGACTAATTTTTAACCCCAACGGGTTATAATATTAATAGCGCTGGATGAAATCCAGCGCAAAAACATCAAGAAAACAGTTTGCTTTTTGGTGTGTATTTTTTTTAATCAAGAGCAGCGCATTTAACTTCCGTGTCTTTCGAGAAGCTCATCGAGCGGAGTCGAGATGCGCTCAATCCACTTCTGAAAGCTCATCGAGCGGAGTCGAGATGCGCTCTAACCTCTAACTCTAACCTCTATCTCTTTTAAAGTATTCGAGATGCGCTTCACACTTTAGCCTTTAAAACCACATATGGAATCAAAACCTCTTCTAATGAAATTCCACCATGCTGAAAAGTATTCTGGTAATAATTTGCGAAATGATTGTAATTGTTTGGATACACAAAAAAGTCTTGTTCCCGAGCAAAAACAAATTCATTTGACATTCTGATTTTTGGTAAAAAAGCGTCTTGAGGATTGGCTACTGCGAAAACTTCCTTTGCATTATAATTTAATCCTCTTCCTACTTTATATCTTAAATTGCTATTGGTGTTTTTTTCACCTACAATTCTCACCGGGTTATTCACTTTAATTGTCCCGTGATCTGTTGTAATAATAAGTTTAATCCCTGCATCCGCAATTTTCTTAATGATTTCAAATAGGGGAGAGTGCTCTAACCAAGAAACAGTAATGGATCTATACGCTGCTTCATCTGATGCCAATTCTCGAATC
The DNA here is from genome assembly GCA_947447525.1 of Flavobacteriales bacterium. Taxonomy (GTDB): domain Bacteria; phylum Bacteroidota; class Bacteroidia; order Flavobacteriales_D; family Crocinitomicaceae; genus UBA952. Next base: position 510,414 of record CANFJL010000001.1, read on the forward strand.
ACTTCCATTTCTGTTCGGGCATGTGAAAGCATATCCACAAAATTATAGACTATGAAATTGGCGTCGTTATCTTTTATTTGATTGAATTGGTCGTTTAATTTTTTACCTGCCTCCAAATTGGTAATTTTATTATAACTCCATTTGATATTTTTGCCCAATCGTTTCAAATTGGTTTCTAAGAGTTCTTTTTCAAACATATTCTTTCCTCCCTCATCTTCTTCGTTTCTCCAAAATTGAGGGAATTTCTTTTCGATTTCTGAAGGTAATAATCCTGCAAAAAATGAATTTCTAGCGTAATGTGTTGCAGTTGGTAAAATGGAAAAAATAATTTTTTCTTCTTCTTTTGTAAAGTAGCGTGCAAAAAGTGGTTCTACCATTTTCCATTGATCAAAGCGCAAATTATCAATCACCAATACTGCGATTTTTTCTTTTCCTAAAAGGGGTGAAATATCATTTTTGATCGCATTATAGATCATGTCGGGTGCTGCTTCCGTACCGTTGAGCCAATCGAGATAATTGTCTTCAATGAAATCTGCAAAAAGATGATTGGCTTCTTTTTTCTGTAATTCCAGAATTTCTCGCATTCCTGAGTCTTCGATTTTTTCTAAAGCCAATTCCCAATAGACTAATTTGGAATATAAATCTTTCCATTCATTAATTCCCATTCTGCCATTAAGTACCATGCCTAATTGTCTAAAATCTTGCTGGTAGGAAGAATTTGTTTTTTGAGAGATCAATTTACTATGATCCAAATTCTTTTTTATGCTAAGCAGTATTTGATTTGGATTTACTGGCTTGATAAGATAGTCGGCAATTTTACTTCCAATAGCCTCTTCCATGATATATTCTTCCTCACTTTTGGTAATCATTACGATTGGAACTAATGGAATGGCCTCTTTTATTTGTGCTAGAGTCTGCAATCCAGAAAGCCCTGGCATATTTTCATCTAGAAAAATAATATCATAGGCGTTTTCCATTGCTTTATCAATGGCATCAGATCCATTGGTAACAGCCTCTACAAGGTATCCCTTCGACTCTAAAAATAAAATATGGGGCTTCAATAATTCGATTTCATCGTCTGCCCATAGAATTTTTCCTTGCATTTGGCTTATTTTTAATAGATTTGAATAGAATTTTTAAAAGTAATCATTTGCGCCCGAATCAACTTCGTAACAACAAAAAGAAAATTATTAACGACCCAGTCTATGGATTTATTTCCATTCCTGATGAATTAATTTTTGATGTATTGGAACATCCCTACATGCAACGCTTGCGTCGCATTATGCAATTGGGATTAAGTCACCTCGTATATCCGGGAGCTTTACATACGCGTTTTCATCATGTGCTTGGCGCGATGCATTTGATGTCACTTGCGATTTCAACCATCCGTAGAAAAGGACATGAAATTACGATTGATGAAGAAAGAGCTGTTTTATTGGCCATTCTTTTACATGATATTGGTCATGGGCCCTTTAGTCATGCGTTAGAATATGATATTGTATCCGATGTGAGTCACGAAGATATTTCTGGATATTTTATTGAACGCCTAACGGATGTTTTTGGGGATGATTTAAAACGAGCGCATCTCATTTTTAAAAACGAATACAGTAAGCCTTTTTTATATCAATTGGTATCTTCTCAATTGGATATGGATCGATTGGATTATTTAAATCGCGATAGTTTTTATAGCGGTGTTAGTGAAGGAATTATTGGTTCTGACCGTTTGATAGAAATGTTGAATGTCCACAATGGAAATTTAGTTTTAGAGGAAAAAGCAATTTATTCTGTAGAAAAATTTATCGTTGCCCGGCGTTTAATGTATTGGCAGGTTTATTTGCATAAAACAGTTGTTTCGGCTGAATTTATGTTGATTCATGCTTTGCGTCGCGCTAAATGGTGTGTGAAAAATGGTAAACAAGTTTTTTCTAGCCCTTCTTTGCAGTACTTCTTGGAACATGATGTAAAGAAAAAGGACTTTTTGGATGATACTTCTGTATTGGATAAGTTTGCCCGCTTAGATGATTACGATATTATGAGTGCTATTAAAGTTTGGCAAGATTCGGAGGATAAGGTCTTGGCTTATTTGTCGACAGCACTAGTCAATAGAGATTTGTATAAAATTGAAATTGCCCGAACGCCTTTTAGTCAAGATAGGATTCAATTTGAAAAAGAAATGGTGAAATCTGCTTTAGGAGTTACTGATGATGAAGTTGATTTCTTCGTATATCATGATATTCTAACGAATAAAGCCTACAATCAGGACAAACAAAATATTAATGTTCTCATGAAAAATGGAACTATAGTGGATCTGTCAATGGCTTCAGATAACTTGAATATTTCTGCCTTGGCACAACCGGTAGAGAAATACTTCTTATGTTACCCAGTAATGAAGCACTAACTTATTGTCGGCTTAATTTCCCTTCTTTCCAGTCACTGATTAACTTACCCCAAGAATAAGGGTTAAAAAGATTGTTTACTGGCAATTGTCCATTGGTGTACAGACGCGTATTTCTTTGATTGTAAGCATTTCCAGAGGCTAGCGATGCGTCTGCATCCAATCGAGCAGCGACAAAGGCAAGAGACTCACCTGATAATTCGCGTTGTGCTCTGCGCATAGCGTCTTCATAAGGCTTCATTTCTACAAAATATCTAGCAAACTCCTCGCGGGAAGGCCATGGATAAACCGTAACTTCTTGAATTTGCTGCGCATCTCGGGTCAACATGTGTATTATGCTGTATCTGTTTTCTTTGAGGGTATCCGGAACTATGTAACTTGATGTATTGTATCCTTGATTGGAAAAGTAAAGGGTATCGCCAGGAAAAGAAACTAAAGAGAAAAACCCGAAGTAATCTGAAATTACTCCGTGTCTTTTTGTTTTGTTATATACCGTAACATAAGGGATTGCATTTAAATCAATCTCAGAAACTACTACCCCAGAAAGTTGAATGATCTTGGTTGAGTCTATTGCTTTTTGCTGACCATAAATTTTTAGGGCACCACACAATAAAATAGGAAGAAGAAATAGATACTTTTTCATAGTAAGAACAAGATTAAGGATTTTTTAACGCAACTCAGTTTATTTTTGAAAATATTAACATAATTGAAGCTAAATCACATTATTTTTCTCGATCTTTTTTTTGTATTTTTGCAAGAATTTACTACAAAATAGCTTCAAAAATGTCGTTAGATAATTTAAATAAAATTTCCGAAGGCCTTACTTACGATGATGTGTTATTGGTGCCTGCTTATTCTGAGGTGCTTCCACGCGATGTGTCATTGGGAAGTAAATTCTCTCGAAACATTGTTTTGAATACGCCAATCGTTTCATCAGCAATGGATACGGTTACTGAATTCAAATTGGCCATCTCCATTGCACAACAAGGTGGAATAGGTGTGATTCATAAAAACATGACGATTGTTGAACAAGCAATGCATGTTAGAAAAGTAAAGCGCTCTGAAAGTGGAATGATAATAGATCCTATAACGCTTCCAGAAACAGCACTTGTGAGTGATGCCTTAAAAATTATGAAGGAACATAGTATTGGAGGAATTCCGGTAATCAATGAAAATCATATTTTGAAAGGAATTTTAACCAATAGAGATTTGAGATTTGAGAAAAATATAAATCGCCCGATCAGGGAGATTATGACTTCTGAAAATATTATTACCACTTGTGATGGAACAGATTTGGCTACTGCTGAAGGGATTTTACAAGAAAAAAGAATTGAAAAATTACCAGTCGTTGATGCTCAAATGAGATTGATTGGTTTGATTACTTATAGAGATATTATCAAGGTTCGTGAACATCCAATTTCATGTAAAGATAAATTAGGTCGCTTGCGCGTTGCTGCTGCGGTTGGAGTTACTTTTGATACTATGGAACGGGTGACGGCTCTTGTTGAAGCAGGTGTTGATGCTGTGGTTATTGATACTGCTCATGGACATACCAAAGGTGTGGTGGAGCAATTAAAAGCGGTTAAGGAAAAATTCCCAAATTTGGATGTTGTGGTAGGAAATGTTGCAACAGGTGATGCTGCAAGTTATTTGGTTGCTGCAGGTGCTGATGCTGTAAAGGTTGGAATTGGACCTGGTTCAATTTGTACTACACGAATCATTGCGGGTGTTGGTGTTCCTCAACTTACTGCCATCAATGAAGTTGCCAAAGCTATTGAAGGTTCGGGTGTTCCAGTTATTGCCGATGGTGGAATTCGTTATACGGGTGATATCGTCAAAGCGATTGCAGCAGGTGCGGATAGCGTAATGTTAGGCTCCATGTTTGCAGGAGTAGAAGAGTCTCCAGGTGAAACCATCATCTATGAAGGTAGAAAATTCAAATCATATCGTGGAATGGGATCTATTGAAGCCATGCAATTGGGTTCAAAGGATCGTTATTTTCAAGATGCGGAAGATGATATTAAAAAATTAGTTCCGGAAGGAATCTCTGGTAGGGTTCCATACAAAGGGAACATGAATGAGGTAATGTATCAAATTATTGGTGGGTTAAGAGCCGGTATGGGATACTGTGGCGCACCATCTATTGATCAATTGAAAGGAGCTCGATTTGTACGCATTACAACTGCTGGAATTCGAGAATCTCATCCTCATGATGTTACGATCACCCGAGAAGCACCCAATTACAGTTTGAAATAAATAATAATTAATCACAGTTTATAAAATATGAAATCAATATTTTTAACCCTAGCCATTTTATTGGCAGCAAATAGTTTCTCTCAAAAAGAGCCAATTGTAATGAGCATTGATGGTCAAGGAGTCACTAAAAGTGAGTTTCTTCAAATCTATCTCAAAAATAACCCTAATCCTAAATACGATAAAGTATCCTTAGATGAGTATATGGATTTATTTCAAAAATTTAAATTGAAGGTTGCTGAAGCAGAAGCACTTGGGTATGATACTATTCCAAAATTGAATAAAGAATTAGAAGGGTATCGCAAGCAATTGGCTTTGCCTTATTTAATAGATTCAGCACAAAATGAAGCATTGGTTAAGGAAGCTTATGAACGTACTAAAACAGAAGTTAGAGCTTCTCATATTTTACTTCGTTTGGATCCAAATGCTGCTCCAGCAGATACTTTAATTGCTTACAATAGGTTATTAGGATTAAAAGCAAGAATTGAAAAAGGTGAAGATTTTGCCTCTGTCGCGAAAATGAAAACAGGTTCAGAAGACCCTTCTGTTATGAATAATGGGGGTGATTTAGGTTATTTCACAGCATTTCAAATGGTTTATCCTTTTGAGGACATGGCTTACAATACTAAGGTTGGAGCTGTTTCAAATCCGTTTAGAACTCGTTTCGGTTACCATATTCTAAAAGTTACTGATGTGCGTCCAGCGCGTGGAACCATGAGAGTAGCGCACTTGATGATCAGTACCGGTAAAGAAGCTACTCAAGAAACTAAAGACAATGCACAGAAAAAGATCAATGAGATTTATTCTAAATTATTGGCAGGTGAAAATTGGGAGCAAATGGTAACGCTTCATTCTGACGATGCTGGGACTACTAAGAAAGGTGGAGAACTTCCGGCCTTTGGAACAGGAACTACACAACGCATGGTGCCTGCATTTGAAGATGCTGCATATGCCTTAAAAAATGATGGGGATATGAGTGCTCCCATTAAAACAGAATATGGTTATCATATTATTAAGCGCATAGAATGGAAAGATGTTCAAGCTTTTTCTGCGATTAAAAAAGAAATTCAAACAAAGGTTAACAAAGATGAGCGTTCTAAAAAAACACAGGATTCTTTCGTTGCGAAATTAAAAGTGCGTTATGCTTATACGAATACAGGATCTAAAAATCTAAAGTGGTTCAATTCCAATCTTGACTCTACTTACTTTATTGGAAAATGGTCTGCTGCAAAATTAAAATCAAATAAGGTCTTGTTTTCTATTGATGGAAAGAAGTTTACCCAAAAAGATTTTGCTGATTTCTTAGTGAAGAATTATCGTGGTATTAAGAAGGATGATGCCTCTAGAGTTGTTGCAAGTCAATATAAAAATTGGGAAAAAAGTGCTATTCTATCTTATGAAGAAAGCAATCTTATTAAAAAATATCCTGAGTATAAAGCCTTGGTAAATGAATATCATGATGGAATCCTTCTTTATGAAGTGATGTCTGATAAGGTATGGAATAAAGCAGTGAAGGATACAAGCGGTTTGCGTAGTTTCTTCAATGAAAACAGAAATAATTATCAATGGCCTGTTCGTTTAGATGCGACCATCTACGAATGTTTGACCCGTGATATAGCGGTTAAAGTAGGGACAATGCTAAAAAATGATACGATAAATTCAAAGCATGTTCTGGATCTTATCAATAAAGATTCTGAGTTGAATCTAAAAGTAAAGATGAATAAATTCGACTTTGAAAATACGCCTTCTATTAAAGGTAAATCATTTAATAAGGGTTTAAATCCAATGTATGAGTTTGAAGGAAAATTCTATGTGGTAATGGTGAAAGAGAACTTGCCAGTGATGAAAAAAGAATTTTCTGAAGCTAAAGGTGCTGCTACTTCTGATTATCAAAATTATCTAGAGAAAAATTGGTTGGAAGATCTTAGAAAAAAACATAATGTGACAATAGATAAAAATGTTCTTTATTCTTTAGGAAGTAATTGATGAGAATTTATCTAATCCTATTTTATGTTTTCTTTATTGCGGTAAATTCTATTGCTCAACCAAAAGTGGTAGATAAAATCATTGCTCAGGTTGGAGATAATATTATCCTATACTCTGATATAGAAAATCAAAAATTACAAGCTATACAAGCGGGAATCACGGCGGATAGAAATTTGGAATGTAATGTTCTTGAGCAATTGATGTGCGAACAATTATTTTTAAATCAGGCCAAACTTGATAGTATTGAAATTTCAGATGAACAAGTAGATTCTGAAATGGAAAATCGTTTGCGTATCATTCAAAATCAAATTGGAAGTAGAGAGAAGTTGGAAGCGTTTTATGGTAAATCTATAACGGATATCAAAAATGAATTCCGTACTGTGATTAAGGATAAATTGTTGGCTCAAGAAATGCAAAGAAAAATTACAACGGATGTATCTGTTACTCCTAAGGAAGTCGCTTCTTATTTCAGCGGATTGGTTGTAGATAGTATTCCTTATATAAATATGAAGCTAGGCTTTCAGCAAATTGTTTGTTATCCAAAAATCACAAAAGAAGATAAAGCACTTGCTTTACAGAAATTAAAATTAGTGCGTGTTGATATTGTTGATTATGGAAAGTCCTTCGAAACACAAGCTCGAATAAATTCAGACGATTTAGGGAGTGCACAATTAGGGGGTAAAATTGCTGCATCAAAAGGCATGATGGTTCCTCAGTTTGAAGCTACAGTTTTTAAATTAAAACCAGGAGAGGTTTCTGACGTGATTGAAACAGATTTTGGATATCATATTATTAAATTAGTGAGTCGGAAAGGGGATGATTATGTTTGTTTACACATTCTAAAAAGACCAGAATTCAGCAACGAAGCCCTTGATATTGCGGCTACTAAAATGGACTCTTGTTTCAAGCTTTTAAAGCAAAATGCTATTACTTGGGATCAAGCAGTTACTCGTTTTTCAAATGATGATATGACACGCCAAAATCATGGTATTATTACCAATCCTATTTCAGGTGAACAAACTTGGGATATGGAAGATTTAAATGAGGTAGATCAACAAATATATTTGCTTACAGATGCTATGGAAAAAGGTGATGTTACTTCACCAAATTTATACACGGATATTTATGAACGTAAGCAAGGGATTCGAATTGTTCGTTTAATGGAGCGTTATCCTGCGCACAAAGCAAATTTAACGGATGATTATGCTTTGATTAAGAGAGCTGCTGAAAATGATAAAAAAATTAAAACAACGGATGCTTGGTTGAAGTCTAAAATGGGAAATGCTTATTTTAGAATTGATGAAAGTTATTCGGATTGTGATTTTAGATTGAATTGGTTTTCTAAATAAAAATATATGTCAGATAAGGAAAAATTGGATGCGTTTGTTGCCCATGTGCAGCAACTAAAACAAGAAATTCATAAGGTTATTATTGGTCAAGATGAGGTGGTTGATCAAGTGCTTATTTCTATGTTTTCTCGTGGACACTGTCTGCTAGTAGGTGTACCTGGTTTGGCCAAAACTTTACTTGTAAATACCATCTCTCAATCTCTCGGTTTAGGTTTCAGTCGTATTCAATTTACCCCAGACTTAATGCCATCCGATATCATTGGAGCTGAAATTTTGGATGAGACTAGAAATTTTAAGTTTATAAAAGGCCCTTTATTTACCAATATGGTCCTTGCAGATGAGATAAATCGTACTCCGCCTAAAACGCAATCAGCTTTACTTGAAGCGATGCAAGAACGCTGTGTTACTGCCGGAGGAAATAGTTACCCGCTTGATGCTCCTTTCTTTGTGTTGGCAACTCAAAACCCGATTGAACAAGAAGGAACTTATCCATTGCCGGAGGCTCAGTTAGATAGATTTATGTTTAATATTTGGGTCGATTACCCTTCTTTTATTGAGGAAATGGCGATCGTAAAATCAACTACCTCTGATTATAATGTAAGCGTTAATCCAGTGCTTTCTGGACAAGAAATTATAGAGTATCAAGATCTAATTCGTAGAATTCCAGTAGCAGACAATGTATTGGAATATGCCGTTAATTTGGTTGCTAGTACACGATTAAATTTAGGCAATGCTCCTGAAATCACTAAGAAATATATTACTTGGGGCGCTGGTCCAAGAGCATCTCAATATCTAATTATTGGTGCTAAATGTCATGCTGCAATGAGAGGAAAATACTCACCTGATATTGAAGATGTGAAAGCTGTTGCCATGCCAATTCTGAGACATCGTCTTGTCAAAAATTATAAAGCAGAAGCAGAAGGATATAGTATGGATAAAATTATTGAGGCCTTGCTTTAAATGATAAAGAATCTACCTGCCTTACTCTTACTTTTAAATTTCTTTGTACTTCTAAGTCCAAGGTCTTTATGGCACGAATGTAAGCACCATGTAGATACTAACTTAACGAAAGACAAAATGGAAACAGCTTCCTGTTTTGTCTGTGATTATGATCTTACCACCGCATCTTTACCTTTTAGTTTTAAGTTTAATGCCAATCCCAATAGGCTTCAAATAGTTATTATTTTAGCCTCTCGTGCTAAAATTGGCAAATTTAATTCCCACAATGGGCTTCGAGCTCCTCCACATACCTTTACTATGTAATTATTGTATTCTCTTTTGAGGGAATTCAGTTTTATTGCCTAATATTTAAAGGAAATGTCAGATGTCAAAATTATATGTTTTAGGAGTTTTCCTAGTGCTGCAATTTGCTGTTGTAGCGCAGTTGAATATCCGAGGTAAAGTGCTTGCAGAAAACACCAATCAAGCTGTATCCGGAGTTAAAATTTTCGTTTCAAATCTCGAACTTGTAACACAAAGTGATGCCAATGGTGCCTTTCAATTTGCAAATGTTCCAAATGGCACTTATGTCTTATCCTTTCAAAAAGAGGGATTTAAAAATCAAATCCTCGAGCTTGATATGGATGTTGATACTGCATTGACCATCAATTTGAAAACCAATGTGCTGGAATTTCAAGAATTTATTGTTACCGGTGTTGTGCGAGCCACTGATTTCCGCATGAGTCCACTAAGTATAAAATCTTTAAACTTATCTGAACTTAATAGTAAAGGCGCTACCAATTTAATTGATGCCATCAGTCGAACACCGGGAGTGAATCAGATTTCAACTGGATCAGGGATTTCTAAACCTGTAATACGAGGCTTAGGATATAATAGGGTTCTTGTATTGAATAATGGTATGAGACAAGAAGGTCAACAATGGGGAGATGAACATGGAGTTGAAATTGATGAATATAGCATCGAGCGCGTTGAAATTATTAAAGGTCCAGGCAGTTTAATGTATGGTTCTGATGCCATTGCTGGTGTGATTAATTTTTTACCACCCTTATCCATGAAAAAAAATGGTATGCAAGGTAATTATACAACAAATTATCAATCCAACGCTAACTTGATTGCTCAGTCTATTCGTCTATCTGGTCATAAAGATGATTTTCAGTGGCGTGTTCAAGGGAGTAGTAAATTGGCAGGTAATTATAAGAATAGTAAGGATGGAAAGGTACTAAATTCTGGTTTTAATGAAATCAATGGCAATGTTTATCTTGGTTTAGATAAAAAATGGGGTTTCACGCATCTAAGCTTAAGTTCTTATAATGCATCGTTTAACATGGTAGAAGGTGAGAGAGATAGTTCAGGTGCATTTGTTCACGAGGTTCTAGATGGTTCGGGCGGGACTAATTTAATGGCAGCAACTAATAAAGAATTAAATTCTTACGGACTTGCTTGGCCTCATCAAAATGTTTCGCATCAAAGAATTGCAAGTAATAATTTATTTAGGCTTAAAAAACAGGTAATCTATTTAGACCTTTCCTTTCAAAATAACAAGAGAAAAGAATATGGATCGATTCTAAATCCAGATGAAATAGATCTCTTTTTTAATTTGAATACCTTCAATTGGAATTCAAGAATCAATTTCAACCCACATAAAGGATGGGAATTTTCTCTTGGGCTTAGTCAAATGATACAATCCAATGAGAATAAAGGAATTGAATTTTTAATTCCCGCATATGTATCACATGATCTAGGTAGTTTTATTTATTTTCAAAACAATAAGAGTAAGCAATGGAAATTAGCGGGTGGACTGAGAATAGACAGGCGCTCAGTGAATTCCTTCGCACTAAATTTAGACAGTAATGGAGTTGTCGTAAATTTTATTGACAGCACTGTAGTGACCAAGTTTTTAGCACATAGGTATTCGTTCATCGGTTTTTCTGGAAGTTTAGGATTGGTGTATCTAATCAATGAACATCAACAAATAAAAGTGAATTTTTCTAGAGGATTTCGAGCGCCTAGTTTAGCTGAATTATCTTCTAATGGCAGGCATGAGGGTTCTCTTCGATATGAATATGGAAATTCCAACTTGAAAGCTGAAATCAGTCATCAATTGGATCTGTCGTATGGTGTATCAAAGGATCATATTTCAATTGAATTAACACCTTTTTCAAATCTAATTAGTAATTATATTTTTGCATCAAAATTATTAAATTCACAAGGTTCAGACTCGATAGTTGATGTAAATGATCCTTCAATTGCCTATCAATTCATGCAATCTAAAGCATTTCTTTATGGCGGGGAACTTACCATTGATTTTCATCCACATCCATGGGATTGGTTGCATATAGAAAATTCATTTTCTATGGTAAACGCTCGGCAATTAGGGGAATCCAAAGCATATTTACCTACAATTCCTGCCGCTCAATATCAAGGGGAATTGCGCTTTAGTGTACTTCAAAAAGTGGATCGATTTAAGCAAAGCAACATCTCCGTTGCTACAGTGCATACCATGGCGCAATTGCGTTATTTGAGCAGCTCCAATACAGAAACAGCAACACCTGCTTACACGCTAATAAATTTAGCAGCAACTACCACATTTCAAGCGAAACAAAAGTCACAACAAATTAAATTTAGTTTGTCCATAGATAATTTGACCAATGTTGCGTACCAAAGTCATTTGAGTAGATTGAAATATGCAGAAGTGAATCAAAAAACAGGAGACATAGGCGTGTTTAATCGCGGACGAAATTTTAGCATGAAAGTGATCTTTTCATTTTAATTTTTTCTTGCGCTGACTTATAAATTGTTTTCAACTTTTTTATTGTAGATTGTTGATAATAAATTGCTTGTTCATCGTGCTTTACTCGATTAAACTCAATAATTTTATAGAAAATTAAAAGCATGTTCGACGAGGACGACGATGATTTTTCTGAAGGTAATTTAAATGAAGATTTGGAGCAATTCGAAGCGCATTTAAAAGGCGACACTATTGGTTTCATGGATAGTGATCGTTTAGAAGCAATTATCGATCATTTTCTTATCAATGGACACTATTCAAAAGCAAAAAGCGCTTCAGAAATAGGCGTATATCAATTTCAATACAATCCCCTATTTAAATTAAGATTGGCCCAGTCCTACAGTGGTATGGGTCTCTTAACGGAAGCAATGGAATTGATTAGCTCCTTAGAAAAAGTAATTCCTGAAAATATAGAATTGTATTTGACTAAAGCAGCTCTTTTTAGTCAATTGCGTGATTCAAAAAATGCTATTCGTTATTTTAAGTTGGCTTTACCGCTATGTGATCCTGAAGATCGTGATGATGTTTATTTAGATATTTCAATGGAATATCAGAACATGAATAATTACAAAGATGCTGCTAAAGTTTTGTTGGAAGCATTAAAATGTAATCCCCAAAACGAAGGTGCATTATATGAAATCGCTTTTTGTTATGACCAATTAGGTGATTATGAAAAAGCAATTAAGTGTTATTCTGATTTTATAGATGAAAATCCTTATTCTTTTACCGCTTGGTATAATTTGGGTAATGCATTCTCTAAATCGGAGAATTTTGAAAAAGCAATTTGGGCATACGATTATTCGATTTTAATAAATGCGGATTTTGGTCCTGTTTATTTTAATATGGGTAATGCCTATTTATCGATGGAAAAATACCATCAAGCAATTGATCGCTTTCAAAAATGTATGGAGTTAGATGGCGAGGATGCTATGGCGCTCTGTTATATTGGTGAGGCTCATGAACAATTGAATGAATTTGAACTTTCTAAACACTATTATCAATTGAGTCTAGCACTTGCACCTATGCTACCTGAAGCTTGGTTGGGTCTTGGAATTATAGAAGATTTAGAAGGACGAACACAAGAAGGAATCGTTTTGATCCATAAGGCCTTGGATTTTGACCCTGAAAATGCTGCTATACATCATGTACTAGCAGGTGCTTATGAAAAACTTGAAGATATGGAAGCGGCGGAGCGCTACTATTTGAGCAGTTTAGCATTAGATGAAAATGATGAGGATTGTTTGACCGATTTTATCGCATTCAAATCTAAATCTTCTTCAGGTGCAGCGCTGAGTTTTTTGCAAGAGTTTATACAAAAAAATAATAATATTAATCCGATCGCAGTATTATTGGAAATTAATTTGAGTTGGATCTTAGGTCAAAAACAAACGGCCTTAGCTTTATTCACTGAATATATTGCCTTTGATCAAACTAAGGCAAAACAATTATTTGAGATTAATCCAAATTTACTTGACGATCAAGATTTTGTAACATTGTCTATAGATGAATGATTTAAACTTTACTTTACCGTTTATCCCAACGCGTACTGAGAAACCCAGAAATCAAGGTGTAACCATGGTAATGGATAAGGGATTAGGCTTACGAGAAACTGAAAATTTTATTGAGGGTTCTGGGCATTTAACTGATATTGTCAAATTTGGTTTTGGTACTTCTTATGTTACCAAAGATTTTGAAGCAAAGATAAAATTATATAAATCCGCTGGAATTCGTCCCTATTTGGGAGGAACACTTTTTGAAGCATTTTATGCGCGTGGGTGTTTTGAGGATTTTCTTCGTGTCCTTGATAAATATGATTTAGATTTAGCTGAAGTTTCCGATGGTTCCATCATCATTCCGCACAAGGAAAAATGCAAGATAATCAAACGCATGTCTAAGGACAGAACGGTTATGTCTGAAGTTGGATCTAAAGATTCTGGAATCATCATTTCTCCTGCTAAATGGGTGCGCTTGATGCGTGCTGAATTGGATGCTGGAAGTTGGAAGGTTATTGCTGAAGGTAGGGAAGCTGGTAATGTTGGTGTCTTTAGACCTAATGGTACGGCGCATACGATGCTGATCAATCGCATTATCGCAAAAGTAGCTCCTGAAAGTATTCTTTGGGAAGCACCGCAAAAAAATCAGCAAGTTTGGTTTATTAAGCTTTTTGGTGCTGAAGTAAATCTTGGTAATATCGCACCCAATGATGTGATTCCTTTAGAATGTCTTCGTTTAGGTCTCCGCGGAGATACTTTCTTTGACTTCTTGCCAAGTGATTATGCTGATCGCCTGAGGCATATCAATGATGTTGAAGATTTCGATATCGAAGTGGAGGAGTGATTCTAGAAGTGATTCAAAAAAGAAAAGAATTTTCTGGGCATAGTGCTCCTATTTATGCTATTTGCTCCGATGATTCTTATCTTTATTCCGCTAGTGGTGATAAGTTTGTTTGTCGATGGAATAAACAATTGGGCACCCAAGATGGATTTACTGTGAAGCTTGAAAATACCCCTTTGTCTTTGTGCCTACTGAAAGAAACCAATCAACTTTTAATTGGAACCAATAGTGGTGGGATTCATGTAATTGATATGGATCAAAAGAAAGAAATTTCTGATCTGAAAGCTCATTTTTTTGGTGTCTTTTATTTATTGGAAAATCAAACGCGTAAACAATTTTATTCCGCTGATGCCAATGGTAAATTATGTGTTTGGTCCACGAAGTCTTTAAGCCTGCAATTAGAAATACCTACCAATGCAGGCAAAATAAGACGCCTACATCTTTTTGATGAGGATCAATATATCGCCCTTGCTTGCGAAGACGGACGCGTAAGAATTTTTGACACGCTTTATTTTAATGAAATAACTTCTTGGTCTGCGCATAACTTGGCGTGTACTTCTTTGCTTGTACTTGATGCTAACACTTTTGTCAGTGGTGGAAAAGATGCTTTGTTGAAGATTTGGGATCAAAAGACTAAAGTCAATTCCCTTTCTTTGAAAGCTCATAATTATGTGATTTACGATATGATTTCACTTTGTAATGGATCCGTATTGGCAACTGCTAGTAGAGATAAATCTATTAAACTTTGGGATACTGCTTCCTGGAAAGTTATTTCTAAAATAGATTTTAAAAATGGTGGACATAAACATTCTGTAAATGCTTTATTGAAACAAAATGAATACAGTTTCGTTTCTTGTTCAGACGATGCTAAAATGATTGAATGGCACTTAAATTTTTAAGCTGAAATGCAGTTGAAAACGATTCCTATTGTATTCTTTTTTGGTCTTATTTATCTTAAGTCTTTTTCGCAACAAGCTAATTTTTTCTCTCGTTCTGAAATAGGAGTAAGTGTTGGTCAGATGTATTACATTGGAGACCTGAATCGATTCAAACCCTTTAATAATTCAAATTTAGCGGGTGGACTCATGTATCGTTTTAATCTTCAGTCGCGCTTGACATTGCGCTTTAATTATTTGCAAGGTAGTGTTGAAGGTTACGATAGTCAAGCCTTAAATCCTGTCAATATAAATCGTAATCTGGATTTTCATTCTAAAATCAAAGAAGTAGTTGGTGGAATAGAGTTTCATTATTTTCCGTTTCAATTTGGTCGAAAACAAGCCATGGGAACTGCTTATATTCTTACTCAAATTGGTGTTTTTTACATGGATCCATTAACGACAATAGATGGTAAGGAGGTTTCATTACAAGCTTTAGGTACAGAAGGACAAGGAACAGTTGTTAATAATAAATTGCCATACTCAAAATTTCAAGTTTGCCTGCCACTGGGTCTGGGTGCTAAAGCTTCTTTAGGCAAAAACATCACCTTTAATGTAGATATAGCCATTCGAAAAACTTTTACGGATTATTTAGATGATGTTAAGTCCGCTACTTACTATGATCCTGCAGTAATTGCTGCTGAGCATGGAGCTTTAGCCGGTCAATTGTCCAATAGAAGTATTGACCAAAATCGTTTCGGAAAAAGAGGAGATCCTACAACAAAAGATTGGTATGTTTACTGTGGTGCTATGATCACCTTCAGGTTGGGTAAAGGAAACAAATGCCCTATGCCTCGCTAATTATAAATAGCGATTCTTCATTAAATATTGCGCTACATAATCTGCAACACCTTCTTCTAATGTGTGAAATGGAGTGCTGTAACCTTCATTAATTAATTTCTGCATATTGGCTTCAGTAAAATACTGATAGGTATCTCTAATGTCAATCGGAGTATCGATAAATTCAATTTTAACTTCTTTTCCAACGGCTTTAAAGGTAAGGGAAGCTAAATCTAAAAATGATCTGGCTTTTCCAGAACCAAGATTATAAATTCCGCTTTTTATTTTGTTGTCTTTTAAAAACAAACAAACATTCACAAGGTCTTTTACATAAACGAAGTCTCTCAATTGTTCGCCGTCTTTAAAATCTGAACGGTGAGATCTGAACAAACGCATATCGCCCTTTTCCTTTATCTGATTGTAGGTATGAAAAATCACACTGGCCATTCGACCTTTGTGGTACTCATTTGGACCATAAACATTAAAAAATTTCAAACCTACCCACATTGGCGGACAGTCATGCTGCGCTAAAGCCCAAATATCGAAGTCGTTTTTTGAGGCTCCATAAGGATTTAATGGAACTAAGTCTTTTATTTTTGATTCATCGTCATCATAACCAAAAGCTCCATCGCCATAGGTTGCAGCTGAACTTGCATAGACCAAAGGAATATTATTGGAAGAGCAAATGCGCCAAACAAATTTGGAATAATTGAGATTTAGGGCGTCAAATAGTGCAACATCTTGCTCTGTAGTATCAGTCCTTGCGCCTATATGATATACAAAACTAATTTCTGAAGCATGTTCATCAAACCACGATTCGAATTCATTTCGGTCAACGAAAAATTTTATTTTTTTATCTTGATAGTTTTCTTTTTTAGATTCTTGTCCAAATAAATCTACCGCGACAATATCTTCAAGTCCTTGTTGGTTTAACCCAGAGATTAGACAACTTCCAATAAAACCAGCAGCACCTGTAACAACTATCATTTTAATTTAGAATAAACCATTAATTTCTGCGTCAATCGAATTGATAATCTTCCCTAAGTCTTCTTGACTTTCAGTAAATCTGTTATTATCAATATCAATGATTAAAACTTTCCCTTTGTTGTAAGTTGAAATCCAAGCTTCATAGCGCTCATTTAATCTTTTTAAATAATCAAGTCTGATACTTTCCTCATAATCTCTACCTCTTTGTTGAATATGACTTACAAGGGTAGGGACGCTTGCTCTTAAATAAATAAGTAAGTCTGGTGGAGAAACAAATGAATCCATCAAATTGAATAAAGTAAAATAATTTTCAAAGTCTCTTGTGGTCATCAAGCCCATAGAATGTAAATTGGGCGCAAAAATAAAGGCGTCTTCATAGATCGTACGATCTTGAATAACGGTAGTTTTTGTATCTCTGATTTCTTGAATTTGCGCAAAACGACTATTCAAATAATAGATCTGTAAATTAAAGGACCAGCGTTGCATGTCATCGTAAAAATCATTTAAATACGGATTTTGATCAACATCTTCAAAATGGGTATCCCAAGCGTAATGTTTTGCTAATAAGTTCGTTAATGTGGTTTTTCCGGCTCCTATATTACCGGCAATTGCAACATGCATAAGTCGTGTTTTTTAGGTGACTAAGTTAGGGATTTATCGCGAAACTACCTATTGTCAGTCTCTTTTCATTGCAAATTTCGAGATTTTATTCTGTGACCTCATGTAATAGCAATTCGACATGTATTTTATTTCCTCAATATTTGGAATTGGTAAAGCCATAAGTCGATTTATTTCTCCAAATTGGGTGTAATTCGATAAGTTAGTATTGTCCCAAGTGATGAGTCCTGAATCATTAGTGCTAATCGGTGTTTCTTTTAATTTATAATGAGATCTTAAATTCATAAAAAGATCAAAAATATAGACCTCGGATGCATCATCCATAAGATACAATTGGGAATTGAGCTCTTTCAACATCACGATTGTTTTTAATCCTATTATGCCACCCAGATTGCTTACACTTTGTAACTTAATCTTGTTTACATAATCAAATAGCACCAAACTTGAATTGTATTCATCGTATATCCACAGCAGGTTGGAACGGTTTGCACTTGAAATACAACTCACATTCTGAAAATCGTAATCACTTAGAGAAATACAATTTCCATTCTGAGTCAAGGTGTTGTCTATAAAACAAAGTTGTTGTTGCTCCTCTGAAAACAACACTAATTTTAGCGAATTTATTTCTTCTATTTGTTTAATTGCCCCTTGGTTTTTTATACTTTGTTTGTAAAGAAGTTTACCGTTGGCATTATATTTCTCGATCTGTAATCCGTCTAGGAAGTAATAATTTCCTAAGTCATCAACGCGCCAATAATCTGTTTGCTCCGGAATATTTTGTTCCCCCTTCAATTCCCATTTTTGACCAAAAGTAGAAATGGAGAGTATTAAAAGTAAAAACAGTAATAGTAAATTTTTCATTCTTTTGCTGAGATTAAATCTTCTATGATACTGCGGTCATTCATGAGTCGCGGAACTTTGTGTTGTCCGCCTAATTTACCCTTTTTTTTGAGCCATGCTTCAAATGATTTGGGTTTCAGGTAATTAAATTTAGGAAAATCAATATTTATATTTCCAAATCTCTTGGTCTCGTAATCCGAATTTAACGCTTTTAGTATGCGATCTATTTCTTCTTCAAAATGGGACAAATCTTTAGGTTCTTGTTCAAACTCAATCATCCATTCATGTCCACCATTACTTTTTGTAGAATTAAAATAAGGTCCAACAGTGAAATCTGTTATATGAGCATTACAAGCCTTACATGCTAGGGCAATGGCTTCTTCGGTTTGTTTAACGATCATTTTTTCCCCGAAGGCATTAACATATTGAGTGGTTCTGCCACTGACCACAAATCGATAGGGAGCAGTAGAGGTAAAGCGAATAGTATCCCCAATAATATAGCGCCAAAGTCCAGAAGATGTAGAGATTACTAATGCGTATTCGGTATTTATTTCAACGCAATTAAGATCCATTATTACTTTCGAATTTATACCATCAAAGAATTCCATTGGAATAAATTCATAGAAGACTTCAGCATCAGTTAAAAGCAGTAAATCTCTATGATCTTTTTGATCTTGCAAACCAAAACACCCTTCAGAGGCATTATATGATTCCATAAAATTCAACTTTCCAGGGTCACTAATCTTATTAAATTCCTCTAAATAAGGACTAATATTCATTCCTCCATGGATGTACAATTCTAAGTTAGGCCAAACCTCATGAATATTATCTGCGCCCGTAATTTTTAAAATGCGTTTGATTAAAAGTAAAGTCCAACTTGGAACGCCAACAATTAGCGCTACATTCTCGTTTAAAGTTGTCTGCGCCATACGCTCTAACTTCTCCTCCCAATCTGCAATTAATGCAATTTCAACTGCTGGAGTTCTTCTGTATTCTGTCCACCAAGGTAGATTTTTGACAATAATAGCAGAAAGATCGCCAACAAAAATATCTTGATTAATCAATTGAATTTCACCGCTTCCTCCAATAACAAGATGTTTCTTTGAATAGAGTTTTCTGGAGGGATAATTTTTATAATATAGAGCCAAAATATCTTTTCCTCCTGCGTGATGATTGTTGTGAAGTGCATCTTTAGTAACGGGAAGTACTTTCATTCTTTCACCGGTTGTACCGGAAGATTTTGCGAACCATATTGATTTCCCTGGCCATAAAACATCAGAAGTTCCTTCCTTAGCGAGTTCTATATATTTTTTGAGACTGTTATAATCACCAAGGGGAACCTTCGATTTGAAAATAGCATAATCTTCTATCTCAGAAAAGTGGTAGGTATTACCGAAGGAGGTGTTTTGAGCTTGTGAAATTAAATCATGCAAGACTTTTGCTTGACAAGACTCAGCTTCATTAGTGAATTTTGTAATCCGCGAGATGCGTTTTTCTATGTACCAGGAAAAGAGTGCATCCAAAGCCATGTGATGTCAACTTAGTACATGTTACACAATTAAAATTAACCCCAAACAAGCATTGAAATTAAAATAGACAAAGCGACAATGGTATAAATCGTTGCAACTGCTGCAGTTGATTTATCAAAATAGTTATCAGACATAGTAATTTTTTTTCAAAGTTAAAAAAAAGTAGAGTTGCAACAACGAATTCGAAATAAAAAAAGGCCTCTCGGCCTAATTTTTTTTAGTCTCTTCCACCAAATATGCGAAGGAGACTTAAGAATAAGTTAATGAAAAGTATGTACAATTGAAGTCCACCAATTAGGGCCAACTTATTTCGCTGCTCTTCTGTATAATCTGGAGATTCCGCCACACCTTTTAATTGTTGCATGGAGTAGGCTGTAAGCCCAGTGAAAACAAATACACCTAAACAGGCAATGATAAAACTAAAGTTTTCACTTCCAACAAACATATTAACAATGCCCGCAATAAACATCCCAATAAATACCATGTACAGTAGACTTCCAAATTTAGTCAAGTCTGTTTTTGTAGTATATCCTAGAATTGCCATTCCTGCAAATGCGCCTGCTGTCACGAAGAAGGTAGAAGCTATTGCTCCCATATCATAAACAAGGAATATGGTTGATAAGCTTAAACCCATTAAAGCAGAGTATGCAATGAAAAGAAAAGTAAGAAAACCTAGAGATAATTTATTGTAGGCCATTTGAATTAATAACCCTAAACCAACGGGAGCAAATGCAACCACCCAAAATAATGGTGAAATACTGTTGCCTGAAATAAAATAGGTATTAACGAATTCAGGTGTCCCAGCTGAATAAGCTATGATTCCTGAAATGCCTAAGGCACCAAACATATAAGAGTAAACACTTCTAAAAAAAGCTCTAGTACTTGCTGCTGTTACCGAATTGTTATTATCTAAAGTTTCATTCATCTTAATGTAGTTTTGCTTGAACTAAATTAATGAATTCTTTTCTCGTTGCATCATTTTTTAAAAATAATCCGGTAAATGCACTTGTTGTCGTAACAGAATTTTGTTTTTGTACTCCTCTCATTTGCATACACATATGACAGCACTCAACCACTACCGCGACACCTTTTGGCTCCAAAGTACGTTGTATACAATCTCTAATTTCAATGGTCAGTCTTTCTTGAACTTGTAATCTTCTTGAGTAGGCGTCAATAACACGAGGGATTTTACTCAATCCAACGATTTTTCCGTCAGGAATGTAAGCAACATGTGCTTTACCGAAAAATGGAAGCATGTGGTGTTCGCACATCGAGTAAACTTCAATATCCTTTACGATAACCATTTCTGAATAGGCCTCATGAAAAATTGCTTTTTTGATGAGGTCATCAGGATTAATGTTGTATCCATTTGTTAGGAATTGCATTGCTTTAGCTACACGTTCAGGTGTTTTTATCAACCCTTCTCTTTCTGGGTTTTCACCAAGATTACTGATAATAGATCTGTAATGATCTTCTAATTCTTTTTCTTTCAAAATATTGTTTTTAATAAAAACGATTGAACATTAAAAAGGTTCTTTACCTCCGTAGTATTCTACAAAATTATTTTCAGTTTCAATTAATTTAATTTTTGCTAATACGCCACCATCTTCAGCAATTGGTTTTTCTAATTGATTCCAAATGGCGATAGATAAGTTTTCAGTTGAAGCCATTATTCCGCTTAAAAAAGGAACGTCTAGATTTAAATTTTTATGATCTAATGCTTCAATAACATGCACTTTTATAATAGCACTTAAGTTTTTTAGATTCATAACAAATCCAGTTAATGGATCTGGTTTTCCTTTAACTGTAACCAATAAAACAAAATTATGTCCGTGCCAGTTCTTGTTGGAACATTTCCCAAAAACCTCTTGGTTTTTTTCTTCGCTCCAATTGGCTTGCCATAATTTATGTGCAGCATTAAAGGTTTCTCGTCTTGTAATATAAATTGTTTCCATGTTCTCTTAATATTAAGCTACGAAAGCTTTTTTTGAAATGATTTCACCCAGCATGATGCCTTCACTGTCTATTTTATTCAACTTAATGCTTTGAAAGGTATTGGTTAAAGAAGACTCATAAGGTATTTTTACTTTAATATAGTTTTCCGTAAATCCATACATAAATCCTTCATCTTCTTCTTGCTCCACTAATACAGTACGAATTGTCCCTAACTGTTGCTCATAAAATTGTCGTTTTTTTCTATCGGAAAGCATATGCAATTGTTTACTGCGCTGCCTACGGATTTCCATTGGAACAGGTTCTCCAATTTTGATGGCTGTTGTATTGGCACGCTCCGAATAGGTAAAAACATGTAAATATGAAATATCTAGATCAATTAAATAATCTAATGTTTCTTGAAAATCAGCATCTGTCTCTCCAGGAAATCCAACGATAACATCAACGCCAATACAAGCATCTGCGCGTATTTTTTTTATTTGAGCAACCTTGTGGGTATATACTTCGCGTAAATATTTTCTCCGCATCAGTTCTAGTAATCGATCAGATCCAGATTGAAGTGGAATATGGAAATGAGGAACAAAGCGTTCTGATTTGCTTAAACAAAATTCAATGATTTCATCACTCAGCAAATTGGGTTCTATAGATGAAATTCGATATCTGTCTATACCTGTTATCTTGTCTAATTCTTGGATTAATTGGTAGAAATTTTCTTTTCCTCCTTGTCCAAAATCTCCAATGTTTACTCCGGTGAGCACCACTTCTTTGACTTCTGTCTTTGAAATTTTTTGTGCCTCATTTACAGTTGCTGCAATAGAAGCGTTTCTGCTTTTCCCTCTTGCCAATGGTATGGTACAAAAGGTGCAAAAATAATCGCAACCATCTTGAATTTTTAAAAAGGATCTTGTTCTGTCTCCTAAAGAATAAGATGGATTGAAAGTTTTAGCTTCTTTTATGTTGCTATTAGAAATGAAAACTTCATTATTTTGAGCATATTCTCTTTCAAGGTGTTCGAGCACATTAAATTTCTCATTGGCACCAAGAACCATGTTTACACCTGGTATTTTGGCGATTTCATTTGGTTTTAATTGGGCATAACAGCCAACAATTACAATGAAACAATCTGGATTGATTTTTTTGGCTCGTTTTACCAGTTGCTTACATTTTTTATCTGCATTTTCAGTAACAGAACAGGTATTTATGACATAAACATCCGGACAAGCTTCGAAATCTACTTTTGCGTAGCCAGCGGTTTCAAATAAACGGCTAATGGTTGAAGTTTCTGAAAAATTCAACTTGCATCCAAGCGTGTAATAGGCTACTTTTTTAAACTCAATCATGAAGAGCAAAAGTACAATTATTAGAGGAATTGAACAAGGATTCGCTTTTGTAATTGGACATTAATTAGTCAAAAATATGCTTAACTTTGTTCAAAAATCACGATGAAAGTTTATAACAACATATTAGAAACAATAGGAAATACTCCAATTGTTAGAATCAATAAATTAGCTATTGACGTCGAAGCGCAAGTATTTGCCAAAATTGAAACTACCAATCCAGGGAATTCAGTAAAGGATAGAATGGCTGTAAAAATGATTGAAGATGCTGAAAAATCAGGCGTTCTTAAACCAGGAGGCACCATCATTGAAGGTACTTCTGGAAATACGGGAATGGGTCTGGCTTTGGCTGCAATCATAAAAGGTTATAAATTGATTTGTGTTCTCAACGATAAACAATCAAAAGAAAAAATGGACATTTTAAGAGCTGTTGGCGCAGAAGTTGTTGTTTGTCCAACTGCTGTAGAACCGACAGATCCAAGATCTTATTATCAAGTTTCACGTAGATTAGCAACTGAAATTCCTAATTCTTGGTATGTCAATCAATATGATAATTTATCTAATCGAACGGCGCATTACGAACAAACTGGGCCTGAAATTTGGGAACAAACGGAAGGGAAAATCACCCATTTTGTTGCAGGTGTGGGTACTGGAGGTACAATTTCTGGAGTTGGTAAATATCTAAAAGAGAAAAATCCAAATATAAAAATCTGGGGAATTGATACTTATGGATCTGTATTTAAAAAATATAAGGAAACAGGAATTTTTGATGAAAATGAAATATATCCATATATCACTGAAGGAATAGGGGAAGACATCTTGCCTGCTAATGTTGATTTTGATGTGATAGATTTATTTGAAAAAGTTACCGATAAAGATGCAGCAGTTTATACCCGTAGATTAGCGCGTGAAGAAGGTATTTTTGTTGGTAATTCTGCAGGTGCAGCCATCAAAGGTGTTTTGCAGTTAAAGGATAAGCTTAAAGAAGATGATGTTGTTGTGATACTTTTTCATGATCATGGTAGTCGCTATGTGGGTAAAATATTCAATGATGATTGGATGCGCGAAAGAGGTTTCTTGGAAGAAGTATTTGTTACGGCCCAAGATTTAGTAAACAAACATGGTGAAAGACCTCTTGTTTCTTTATATGCTGAAGAATTAGTTTCACACGCCATTGCAGCAATGCGTAAGTTTAGTATTTCTCAAATTCCTGTAATGAAGGATGGTAATTTTGTAGGCTCTATTGATGATAAAAGTGTTTATCAATTATTAGTTGAAGATCCAACCTTAAAAGATGCTCCGATTTCAAGTATCATGCAAGCTGCTTTTCCAATAGTTCAATTGAATTTGCATGTTGATGAAATTTGCAAATTAATTAATCGCGATACACCAGCAGTTTTAGTCGATTTAGGAAATCGAAAATATCATATCATTACGCGATATGACGTAATTTCTGCCATGTCATAATTTTATGTCGATTAAGACTTATAAAGACCAATTGGGTAGGGAAGTAGTACTTCCTCAGATGCCTAAGAGAATTATTTGTCTGGTTCCTTCCATAACAGAGTTAGTTTCTTATTTTGAGATGAAAGCTGAAGTGGTAGGGATTACAAAATTTTGTATTTATCCATCTACTTGGTTTCAAAGTAAAGAAAGAGTTGGTGGGACAAAAAACATCGATATTCAAAAAGTCAAGTCTCTTCAGCCTGATTTAATTATTGGTAATAAGGAAGAAAATACCAAGATAGATATAGAAGCTTTAATGGAAATCGCTCCAGTTTGGATGAGTGATGTCAATTCATTGGATGATTCCTTCGATTTAATTTCCTCTTTAGCTGAAATTTTTAATAAAGAAGAAAAAGGACAAACCTTGATTGAGGATTTAAAAAATTATTTTCTTTCTCATGCTTCTGAAGGAGCGGGGAAATCTGTTCTATATTTTATTTGGCATTCGCCGGGATTTGTTGCAGGCAAAAATACCTACATCGATTCCTATTTGAGTGCTATTGGTTATCAGAATTGTGTTTCTAAGGATCGATACCCAGAAATCAATACGCTTCAATCATTAGATCCCGATGTGGTGCTTTTGAGTTCAGAACCTTTTCCATTCAATGAAGGTCATGTTGCTTTTTATAAGGACTTATTTCCCAATGCTGAAATAAAATTAGTGGATGGTGAACGATATTCATGGTATGGAATAAGAACTTTACTATGTTAAAAGTTACACCGGAAGATCCAAAAGTCATCCTTTTTTATGATGGGGAGTGTGGTTTGTGCAATCGGGTGGTACAATGGATCTTAAAACATGAGAAAAGTAAGGACTTGTTTTTCGTTTCTTTAAATTCTGATTTTGCAAAAGCTTTCCTTGCAAAAGAAAATATTGACATTGAGAAAACGAATACTTTGTTTTTCTATGAATTTGATACCTTATATGCTGAATCTGATGCAGCACTTCGTATTGTCGGCTATTTAAAATGGTATTGGCAATGGTTGAAAATTGCTTACTGTATTCCTAAAGTTATCAGAGATAAATGTTATCGTGTGATTGCACAAAACAGAAAACGATTTACAGAAAAGATTTGTGATGTTTCGCAGGCAAATCAAAAGCGGTTTTTATGATGTAGTCAATATCTCATTCGAGCAATTGAATCAAGTTGGTCTTAATTTTGTCACATAAATAATTTTTAACCCCGAGAGGGGGTTAAATGTCATTAGAGCTGGATGAAATCCAGCGAAAAAACATAAAACCGTTCCTTCAACAAAGCCCTGAAAGGGTTTCATCTAACAACGATGGATAGAGTCCATAGTTAATAGGAACAAACTAACATTAACAAAGCCCTGAAAAGTTGAAATATTTTTCATTTAATTTTGTAACATCACCAAAAGTTTCTAATTGTTTAAACAACTAATAAATGTATATTTATAATTATTCCCAAGTCATGAAAAAAATCATTCTCTTTAATGCAAGTATTTCCTTAATTATAGGATTAAATTCAATTTTTGCACAAGTAATTCAAAATGGTGATTTTGAACAATGGACTACACAAGGTCCTTTTCCCACACCTAATTCATGGGTAGGTGGGCCGTCAGTCACTCAGTCAATAGATGCTCACGCTGGATCTTTTGCAATACATCTTCAAACGGGTGTCTTTGTTAATCCTATGACTGGTGACACCTTAACCATTCCTGGAAATAGTGCCACTGGTATTTCTGGTCAAGGTCCGGGAACTCAACCAACCATTGGTTTTGCATGCACGGGAAGACCTGACAGTTTAATTGGTTATTATAAATATACTGCAGCAAATAATGGAGATATTCCAACCTTTGAGGTTCGTATTTCTAAATGGAACACAACTTCTAATGCTCCTGACTTAATTGGTGGTGCTTTCATCCAAGGTGTTGAAAATTCAATTTATACCAGATTTTCTTTTCCAATTAGCTATCAAGCATCTACTATTCCCGATACTGCAGTTGTTACTCTCATGAGTTCAGATCCTGCTGCGTTATTACTAGGTTCTGAATTGTGGGTTGATGATGTGTCATTCGTCTATAATTCAGCGGGAATAAAAGATGAAACTCTAATAGCGTCTCTTGTTATTAAGCAACAAAATGATCAAGTGGTACTTAATCATTGTTTGAATAAAAGTTTAAAAATAATAAACATGCAAGGGCAATTGTTGTATACAATAGCTTCTTCTAATTCAGACGAAATTAGTTTTTCTTGCAATAACTTTTTAGCGGGTATTTATTTTGTAATTGACGAAACTGCGCAACAATCTCATCGATTTGTTTTGGTGAAATAGGATTAGCTCAATCCTAATGTCCTCTCGATACCATCAATAAAAGCATGAATTACTTTAATGTGAATTTCTTGAGCTCTGTCCGCATATTCAGAATGGGGTGCACGGATTTCTAAATCAGCTATTTCAGCTAATTTACCACCGTCTTTCCCTGTCAACACGATTGTTTTCATGCCTAGTGCTTTCGCAGCTTGAACTGCAAGAATGACATTTTTTGAATTTCCTGAGGTGGATATTCCTAGCAAAACATCTTGTGAATGCCCCAAACCTTCAACATACCTAGAAAAAACAAAGTCATACCCATAATCATTGGCGACACAACTGATGTGTGAGGGATCTGAGATCGAAACTGCCGCTAACGCCTTTCTATTGTTTCTATATCTACCACTTAACTCTTCAGCAAAATGCATGGCATCACACATAGATCCACCATTACCGCATGAAATTATTTTCCCGCCATTCTTCAATGAGCTTCCCATCCAATCAATTGCCAAAGCAATCTTATCAATATTCTCGGAACTTTGAAATTGGGCCAATATTTCCTGTGCTGAAATGAAATGTGCTGCAATTTTTGCCTTGTCCATAGTGTCTAATTTGAATTCAAAAATAATGAATTAAACACAAGGGCGTATCGCTTTCTTTTTATCTTTGTTAATAGAGTAATTAATTATGGCGATTGACTATAAAAATAAAGTGATTTGGATTACAGGAGCTTCTTCTGGAATAGGGTATGAAATGGCTCAACAATTTGATAAGTTGGGCGCGAAATTAGTCTTGTCGGCAAGAAATGTTGATCATCTGATGGACTTGAAGAAAACTTTAAAAAATGCTGACCAACATTTAATTCTTCCGCTTGATTTAGAAAAAATAGATAATTTCCCTGAATTAGCCTTGCAAGTAATAAACCAATATGCTAGAATAGATGTATTGATTAACAATGGCGGTTTAAGTCAGCGCGGAACTGCATTTGAAACCAGCATGGAGGTTGAAAGACGCATCATGGAAATAAATTATTTTGGAAATATTGCTCTTGCTAAAGCTGTTTTGGTCTACATGAGACAACAACAAAGTGGCCAAATCTTAATTATCAGCAGTATTGCCGGAAAATTTGGATTCTTTCTGCGGTCTGCATATTCTGCTTCTAAGCATGCATTAATTGGTTATTACGAGAGTTTGTCTCTAGAAGAAGAAATAAATAATATATCCGTTACCATTGCTTGTCCGGGTAAAATCAATACTTCAATTTCAATGAATGCTCTAAGTGCTGATGGTTCAGCTCATGGTGTAATGGATCACAATCAAGACACTGGAATGTCAGTTGAAATCTGTGTTAATCAAATTATCCAAGCCATGAAAAAAAATAAAAGAGAGGTTATGGTCGGAGGGAAAGAGTTATTGGCAGTCAAGATTAAAAGGTTTTTTCCTAGTTTGTTTTGGAGTATTATTAGAAAACAAAAGGCAGTTTAATCTGAATCATTTAAAAACTAATCAGGATTAAATATTTTCAGTAAGGTAGTCCCTTCAATATCGTGTTTGCCCTCATATTCAATGATTTCAAATCCTAAATTTTTGTAATTGCTTATTTCAATTTTTTGGGCAGCTTCATCATAAAATTCATCTTGTTTGCCAATAACAAATGTTCCTTTTTTATAATGACTGACAAACGATTCCTCTATATCTGGAGGAAAAACACTGGCCCACAGAATCAATTGGTCGATGTCTTTTCTTTGAGCAGTCCATCTTGCAGCTGTTGCACCTCCTTGCGAAAAACCCAATACTATTATTTTTTCGAAATCTTTTTTAGATTTAAAAGATTCTATTACAGCATCGAGATACTTGTTGTTGTCCTCTATGTCTGTAGTTCTTGCTTCTTTAGTCATCCATGAGGCACCAACGCGTCCTGATGAACCATTCAAATAAAAATGATGCATTCCCTCTGGTGCAACAATATAGTATTCCTCTGATAGTTGCTTGAATTTCCGAATGAAATAGGCACCAAGTTGTCCATAGCCGTGCAAGACGATGAATAGTATTTTACTTTTTGAAATTTCACCCTGTACGAAACATCTTTGCGTCTTTGAGGTGGTAATTTGAAAAGATTGATTACTCATTTTATATAGTCAGGAAGGTGCATGTAAATTTAATGTAAATCTTATTATATTTGTTTCGTGAAAAAATTAATTACCATTTTTATTGGTTTTCTAATGCTTTGGCAAATTGTTGGTTTCTTCTCCTATTTTGAAATCACACAGTTTAAGATTCGTAAAGAAATCAAAAAGGTAATTAAACATAGTGTTCCATCAAATCAGCTTAAGGTTCTTTGTTTTTCGAAACTAGAACAACAGAAAATTGTTTGGATCAATTCGCATGAATTTCGATACAATGGCAGGCTGTATGATGTTATTCATAAGAAATCCTTATCCGGAGGAGTAATATTTCGCTGTCTTGATGACCGACAAGAAACCAAATTATTTGAGAAATTAAATCAAACTACTTCATTTAATCTGGTTAATAGTTCCGATAAGAATCCTTTAAATCACTGGATGAGGTTTTCTCAAACTCTCTTTTTACTTGAAAATACCGATAATACTGCTTTCGCCTCCTTTAGAGCGGAAGAAGAACATATTTTCAACTATCAACATCTGCACAAAGAATGGTGCAAGCTTCCTCAAGCACCCCCTCCCGAGGTTTAATTTATACTTCATCAATCAACGCGACTGCAATTTCTTGTGGTCTAAAAATGTATAAATTAAAAAATATAAAAATGAAGAAATTATTATTTTCAGCATTTTTCCTCCTTACTATGGGATGGACTTATGCGCAAAAAACAATTGAGGTTATCGATATTGCTACTTATAAACCTGTAGCGAATGTTGTTGTTTCAAAAAGCGATCAATCTGCTGTGTTTGGAAAAACAAATGAAAACGGCGAGATTCAATTAAATTTAAAGGAGCTCAATTTTTTGTTTTCACATCCAGATTATCTGTCACTTGTTGTTACAGTCGAAGAAATAGAAAGCTCGAAATATAAAGTGTTTGTCAATCAAAATGTGAATTCTTTTGAAGAAATAGTAGTATCCGCTAGTAAATTTCAAGAAAAGAAAAATGATGTAGCACAAAAAATACAAGTCCTTCGTGCTTCTGAAATCGCATCCCAAAACCAAAGTTCCATGGCTGATGTACTTGCCAATACAGGAAATGTAATGGTACAGAAAAGTCAATTAGGAGGAGGGAGTCCAATCATTAGAGGATTTGAAACCAACAAAGTACTCATGGTAGTGGATGGAATTCGCATGAATAACGCCATTTATAGAGGAGGTCACTTACAAAACATTGTAACGCTAGACAATTCTATCATGGATAGGGTAGAAGTGGTTTTTGGTGCAGGGTCTGTGGTTTATGGTTCAGATGCTCTTGGTGGTGTCATGAATTTCACGACAAAAAGTCCAACACTCAGTTCAAATAATGAATTGTTGGTTAAAGCATCAGCTTTTACCCGTTATTTTTCTGCTGCAAATGGATATTCTGGACATGCTGATGTTTCAGTGGGTACCAAGCGTTTTGGTTCATTGACTTCTTTTACCTATTCTAAATATGGTGATCTTCGTCAAGGCGCTAATAGAAATCCTTATGTAGGTAATTTCGGATCTAGACCTTGGTATGCTGCAACATTTAATGGCGTTGATTCTATGGTTATGAATGCTGACACTAATGTTCAGGTTGGTTCAGGTTACACGCAATATGACCTTTTACAAAAGTTCACTTTTAAGCAAAATGATGCAATGACGCATAAATTGAATTTTCAATTGTCAAATTCTGGTGATGTTCCACGATATGATCGTTTGACACAAATGAGTGGATCTAATCCAAAGTATGCTACTTGGAATTATGGTCCGCAGAAAAGAATGATGGCTGCCTATACACTTGAATTTACCAAGAAAAACAAGTTCTTTGATCAAGGTAGAGTGATTTTAGCATATCAATCTATTGAAGAAAGTCGGATTACCAGAAAATTCAACAATGTATGGGAAAACCACAATGTTGAAAATTTAGATATTTTCACTTTAAATACTGATTTCGCAAAAAAAATGAATAAGCACGAATTTCGTTATGGTGCTGAGGCCTATTTAAATAAAGTGAACTCTACTGCTTTTGCTAATAATGTGGCAGTGGACACTTCAAAAGCTATCAGTACAAGATATCCAGATGGTGGTTCTTCTATGAAGTCTGTGGCAGTATATGCAACCCATACTTGGGAAGTTTGTGATAAATTTATTATCAATGATGGACTTCGTTTTTCCTATGTAGGTTTGAATGCTAATTTTACAGATAAAACCTATTTTCCATTTCCATTTAACAGCATCAACCAAAACAACAGTGCTTTTAATGGAAACTTAGGATTTGTTTATCTTCCAGCAAAAACATGGAGAATTACAGGGAATTTTTCTACCGGATTTAGAGCTCCTAATGTGGATGATTTAAGTAAAGTATTTGAATCTGTTCCTGGAAGTGTAATTGTACCTAATCCTGATTTAAAAGTTGAATACACTATGAATGGAGAATTAGGTGTTTCAAAGGAAATCCTGCCAGGATTAAGAGCAAATGTAAATGTTTATTACACTAAGTTGACGAATGCCTTGATTACACAGAATAGCCAATTTCAAGGAGCAGATTCTATTATGTATGATGGTCAATTAAGTCAAGTGATGTCAACTGTAAATGCAGGTAAAGCATACATCTATGGGATCGAAGGAGCACTTGCTGGACAACTTAACAAATACATTTCTGTTTTAGGAACTGTAAATTATACCAAGGGTCGTGTAGTAACGGATACTGTACCTTATCCATTAGATCATATTCCTCCAGTTTTCGGAAAGTTTAGTGTTGTTTCTTCCGTTAATAGATTAAGAACGGAGTTCTTTGTTAATTACTCTGGATGGAAGCGGATTAAAGATTATAATATGATCGGAGAAGATAATTTTGAATATGCAACTGCGCAAGGAATGCCATCTTGGTTTACTTTAAATGCACGCGTATCCTATGCGATTACAAAAGATATTAGTATGCAAGTTGCTTGTGAAAACATCTTAGATCAAAATTACCGTCAGTATGCTTCCAACATCTCTGCACCAGGTAGGAATTTCATTCTTACACTAAGGGGTAATTTTTAATTAACTAATTATCGAAAATGATTAAGGCCACCTCTTAGGTGGCCTTTTTTGTATGAAGTTTATTATAGATGTTTTTTTGCTTTATCTCACTTAATTCACTGAAATAATCATTGTCATACGCAGCCAAATAGCTTGTACATCTTTTGGAAATTTCTTGATCATCGTAATTAAAAAGGAACTTGCTTCTTTCAAAATACCAATTTTTAAACTCAATTAATTCAATGAATTTCATTTTTTTAGTTGTGCAACTGATCATATTTGTGAATGGATTGCCTGTTAATTCACATTGTTTTCTTAAACATTCTTCATCAAAAGTAGATCTTGCTTCAACCTTTTTATTTATTTTATTTAATGATAAAGGTTTGGTGTTAAATGAAATTAATCTAGATGTTTCATTTAATAAATAAATTAAATTATCTGAAAAATTAAAATTTAATTTATTTACTAAGATTTCAATTTTTTTAGTTTGATTGATGTTGTTGAATTTCAGATGAATTAGATAACCACATAAATACCGGTCAAATATTAATGAATTAATTTTCGATTTTTCTATTTTCTTTAAAGTGTTTTTATTGTATAAATCAATTAAGCATTTTCGGATTAAAAAATCTTGATTCGTTTCAACATAATGTTTTAATAAAATAAGATTCATAAATAAATAAAATTCAAAATTCTCTTGTTCACACAAATCGCTGATTATTAACATGCCACTTTCAATAGTAGGAGGAATAATAGAATGTGATAAGATATATTTTGATACACATAATTGAATACAAGAATTTGAAAATATAGTTTTGATATTTTCTGGGTTGTTGTATGACTTAGAGCTTATGGCATCGAAAATTTCACGTCCGTAAATAATATACTCTTCTTCACTGAACCCTTGTTGATTACAATTGAGAAATAAAATAAGTGAATCATGCGCATTAGTAATTAGACAGCACTTTATTAAACTTTTATTCTGATCTGTATCATCTGTAAAAGATGATTTTTCTTTTAAATTATTAAAGTTGCTAATAATTTCATGGTTAAATTCAGGCCAGCTCGAAAATCCACAAAATCGAGAGAATATATTTAAAGTATGTAAATATGGAGATTGTTCTAGTTTATTGTTTAAAAAAAATCGATAAATGGTACTTACTGAGATGTAGCAGTTTGTTTTTTCGTGAATTAACAAACTTAATTTTTGACAATCTTTTTTGTTGTTTAAGTTAAATCCAGCTGTGTGCTCTATCTTAGATCTTAATATCCAAAATTTATTTTTGTCATATCGAAAAATAAGTTTTTGATTCATTATTGTTTTTGGAACCTCTTATCTAAAGTTTTAATATTTATTGATGTATAAATCAAACCGTTTAGTTCATTATTTTATACTCACTCCTAATTTAAAACTTATAAATTTTCGACGCTTGGTTCAAGTTGTTCAACTTTTTATTAATGGTTTATCGGGAATGCATATAAAAGCCAATAAAGAATAGGGTTGCAAGGTGTTTTTACATTAGAATCCGTGATAAAAATATTAGAACAAATACTATAATTATTAGAACATGTTCTAATTCTTTAATTGAGTGTTTTGATACTTTTTTTTCTTAAAAATTTATTACACAAAAAGTAATTTTCCTAAAATGCATAAATATAATTATCGCTAGTAGGAAAGATTTAAATAAGATGACTTAATAGATCTAAGTCAATGCATTTATTTATTATCGGTTCAACTTAAAATTGAACTAATAAATACACACTCGTCGCAAATAGGCTTAAAAATACAGCTCCAAGAAGCAGCGCTATTAAAAATGGTTTTAAGGAAGTTAATTTAATTTGTTCAAATGCTTGTTTTGAAATTTGCTCTGAACTTATTATTGTAATTATTACCCAAGTTAGGCTAGTAAGCAGGGTTACAAAAGTTAATCTTGCCGATGCAAATGATAATCCTAAAACTTGTTGGTGGTTTTGAAAGAAATAAGTGAAAATTAAGGTGTAAAAGGCGGAGCTAAACATCGCGCTTAATTGACTCCAACCATTAATTTTTCTCCAAATCCATCTCAGAATAAAGACAGGCGCAACTCCAGCGGAGATGGAGAAAATAATAAGAATGATTTGATGTAAATTCTCGAATAAGAGCGTGCACAGGCAGCCAATCATTGAGATTATAAACATGAACAAGTATGCCCTTTTAGTATTTACTTCTTCCCGCAAATTTTCATTGTAATTAATTTTTTCAAAATGAAGTAATCCTCCTCCCCAACTTAATAAAGATTCAACTCCGCTAATAAAAAGTGCTAAAAATCCAACCATACAAATACCTTTTAGGACATTCGGTACACTTTCAAATAGCAGAACGACAAATTGAATCTCTCCTGAATTATTTTTAATTTTTACAACCAAAAGCAAGGAGATGGCCAATAAAATGAAGGTGATTAATAGATGTAAACTTGCAGATATAATTGCAGTTTTAAGGATTTCTTTATTATTCTTTAATGCTGTATAACGAATCATTTCTGGTCCACTACCATCCATCATAGAGGTGCTCCACCATTGAATAAAGAGCACAATCCAAAAATTTCCCCATTCGATTTTATTACCTTTCGGTGGAAATAAAGAAGCATGGTCAGGTCCAATGTGCACTAATTGTTGTGCGATACTAAGAGAGAAATCGTGGTTTCTGAAGAGATAAATAATGACGATTAGAAAAACAATTAAGTAAATTAAGGCATTAAGGGCATCTGTTTTTAATTTTAATTCGAATCTATTTTTTATCACTACACACAGTATGATAAAACAAACAATGAATTTGCTATTCAAGTCGGTTACATTAAAGTAAACCTCAATAATACGACTGAAAGCTATGGCATGAAAACTTACGAGGATTGGAATTACGAGAACACTTAAAAATATTGCCCGAAAATGATACAATATTAGCCCATCCTTGCCCGGAAATCGTAATAATATAAAATCGTTATCTGTTTTTAAATTTAATTTCCTCCAAATTGGAGCAAATAAAATAGGGATAACAAAAAAGGAAATTGTCCCAATCCATAAAAACCACAATCCCCAAATACCATCCTTGTATAATATATTTGTTATTAATTGCCCCTGTTCTAATGAACCATACAATAAGAATAAAGATAAGGAAGGTAAAAACCAGTTTTTTTTCTTTTTGACAGTAAAGATGGGACTTTTCTTTTTTTGAAATAGAATTAAAAAAAGGAGCAATAAAATATAAACAGCAATGTAGTACAATTCAATTTGTTATTTTGCTATAAATAGGTAGCAGCTGAATTGGTGTTGAAATAAACAAGAAGTTCTTGCAATGTTGCTTCATTAAAATAGTCTGGATAATAAAGATACAAATCTTTAAATAGTTCTTTAAGTTTTTTCTCTTGACTTTCTGTATTTGTTTGACATAAAAAAAACGTTTCGCATAAAGTATGGAAAACTATTCGTTTTTCTAAATGATCCCATGCTTCATATCTACTTTGAATGTATTTGAAGAGGTAATCAAGATGATTTGTGGTTGGTTCTCCTTGCAGTTCAATATGAAAAATACGATAGGATAAGAAGCGAATACAGGGGTATATATGAATTGAATTGAGTTCCTCTTCTGAATAGGTTTTCTTATCATATAATTCCTCAGCAATGATTAGGGCATTTTCTGAATCGTTTTTATAAATATAATCCAAAAGGAGTAATGACTTTGCGAAAATAAAATCTTGAATATTATACTGGTCTTTAATATTATTAATGTAACATTCAAGTCCAAATCTGTAGTGAGGAATTTTAAATCCTGGATCAGCCATGAATTCAAAAAAAGCTTTTCTAATAATTGGTAAGTGACTTGTAGATCTAAAAAAATCTATATTTTGATCAGGATTCGGAGTATTCAATAAGGCACAATAAATTTCCTCACCAATTAAATGTGTCTCCTCGTTGGATAAGTTAGCAGGTAAATGTTCACAGAAGTCAATGAAGGGTGTCAAATCATTGCTTTCAATGCAACAGGTAATTAAGCTTTTGGTGAATTTATCTTCATTTGCAAATTGCCCATATTTCATTTGAAAATAAGCGCGGTCGTTAAAAATTTTAGATAAACTCTCCCAGTCTGAATATTTGATGAATTGCGCTAAAATATTTAAGGTGTGTAAATATGGGGTGCTTTTGTGATTGTCTACTAAGAAAATTCTATAAAGTGTACTTTCTGATATTACCGGTAAATTTTCATCTCTAATGAGTTCACTTAATTTCTTACAATCTAGTTTATTGGTGATATTAAACCCAATTTTATCTTGAATTCTCCATTTTAATTCTTTCTTAATGAATAAGTTAAGTAAGTGTTTTGGTTTTGGCATCTATTAATTAACTTGGTTTAATGAAAATCGTTTCAAAAATCTCATTAATTTAAAGATAATTATATGCCTACAAAAAAAGTTATTTTAAGTTAGTTCAAGTTTTAAAAGGCAATAGACCATTACTTTTTTGTTACATATTTTCCTTCTTGCGCCAAGTAGAAAAAACGATAAGCCAATTCATTGGTGATGTCCAATTTTGGAGTAATGACATTGACATCTTTTCCAGGAGCAATGGCTTGAATTTTGGCCTTATATACCAAGATGTCTTTTTGAGGTGCGTACTCTGAATTTTCAAATTTGAAGGTATAGGCTTCGGTTTCTTGAGTTCCTAAACCATCAAAGTTCTTCCATTGAAAAATTCTTCTTGGGGTATGATTAATAACAGTAAAAAAGTCCTTGTAGCTCGCATTGCGTATTCTGAAATCTATTAAAATATCCTTGTATAAGGTGGAACTGATGTAAGCAAAGCTCACTTCTAAGGGCAGGATAGGTGAGGAGGGTATGTTGATTGCAGGTGAAATCATGTTTAATCCACCATCAAAATAGAACATGTAGTTGTAAGATCCCATAAATCCTAAAGCTGCATTTTTTGCTGGATTGTTTGATTTTGATGCTTCATTGATAGCGAATTCATATCTATTTACTAAGATTACAGCATCTTTTTTATCATCACCATCTAAGTTCTCTTTAATAATTTTTAAAGTGTATTTTTCAGTAGCTGGTATTTGTAACTGTGCTTCAATATGTCTTTTTGCGTAAGTACTTAAATCTGATTTATCTTCTGGAAGCTCATCTTCTGAAACTGTAGGTCTATCCTCCACTGTTGTCTCACAGGAAATGAGTAAGGCACAAAAAATAAAAACAAGACCAATAAATTTAAATGTA
The DNA here is from genome assembly GCA_947447525.1 of Flavobacteriales bacterium. Classification (GTDB taxonomy): domain Bacteria; phylum Bacteroidota; class Bacteroidia; order Flavobacteriales_D; family Crocinitomicaceae; genus UBA952. Next base: position 547,659 of record CANFJL010000001.1, read on the forward strand.
TCAGTTTTCATATCAATTCTTTTTCTTTCAATAAATTCAATACAAAATTCAATTGCATCTCTCTATCCATATGTGTATTATCCAAGATCAACGCGTCTTCAGCGCGCACGAGTGGACTTATTGCTCTTGTGGTATCCATTTTGTCCCGGGCAATGAGGTTGGCTTCAACTTCTTCTATATTGGTATCAGGATCTTTGATGAGCATTTCTTTATATCTGCGTTCTGCTCTAATCTTTGGGTCGGCGGTAACAAATAACTTTAGATCAGCAAAGGGAAAAACTACCGTCCCAATATCTCTTCCGTCCATAATAATCCCACCATTCAATCCCATTTCTTGCTGCATTTCAACTAATTTCACTCTTACCGCTTCAATACTTGCTACCTGTGAAACTACTGCTGCAACATCAGGTTTTCTGATGTCCAATGCAACATTGACCCCATTCAGAAACAATTCACTTTCTTGAATTTGCTCATTATAAATGAATTTTAAATCAATCGTTTGTAAGGTATTAATTAAGTGAACTGTATCGATTTCTGTTCCTTTAATAATCTTGTTTTGCAAGCAGAACAAAGCAATCCCTCTATACATGGCGCCTGAATCAACAAAAATGTAATTTAATTTTTTCGCTAATGCTTTTGCTAAGGTGCTTTTTCCACAAGAGGAATAACCGTCAATGGCAATAGTTAATTTTTTAGTTGTATTCATCTAAATTCAAAAATAGGAATTCATTTTGATTTCCTTGCTTTTTATATCCCGCTTATACTTGAATAGGTGTGATTTATTTCAAGACCAATAGATTTTGTACCTCGTTGAAGTTTACTTATAACTTTTCTAGTAAATATTTACCAGTAGCGTTGTCCTTTTGCTTAATGAGGTCCTCGGGTGTTCCAGAAAATAAGAGATATCCTCCGTCATCTCCACCCGTTGGACCTAAATCAATAATCCAATCGGCACATTTTATGACATCTATATTGTGTTCTACAACAATTATAGAATGGCCTTTTTGAATTAATGCATTGAAGGCAAGAAGCAATTTTTCAATATCAAAAAAATGTAATCCTGTGGTCGGTTCATCAAATATGAATAAGGTTGGCGTTACATTTCCACCTTTTGAAAGAAAGGATGCCAGTTTTATCCGTTGCGCCTCACCGCCACTTAAGGTACTCGAAGATTGGCCGACTTTTAAATAGCCCAAACCAACATCAATCAAGGGCTTTATTTTTTCTGCAATCTTTTGCTCAATTTTCTCTGTGCTTTCTTGAAAGAAATTATAAGCTTCTTCCAAATTCATTTCTAATAAATCATAGATGTTTATTCCTCTGTAGTAAACTTCTAAGGTTTCACTCTTATAGCGTTGACCTTTACAGTGATCACAATTTAATTCTACATCAGCCATAAACTGCATGCCTACAGTAATACTTCCTTCTCCCTCACATATCTCGCAGCGTCCACCATCAACATTAAAGCTAAAAAAACCAGGTTTGTATCCACGCATCTTCGCTAAGGCTTGTCTGGAGAACAATTCTCTAATATCATCGAAAGCTTTTACATACGTTATTGGATTACTTCTAGAGGATTTTCCTATAGGGTTTTGATCGATAAATTCAATAAATTGAATGCGTTTCACAGCGCCATCTATACCATCAAACGGAATTTTTGCTTCACTGGTTAAGCCTAGTTGGGTACGTATGGCTGGATAAAGTATTTCCTTAATTAAAGTAGATTTTCCAGATCCAGATACTCCAGTTACCACCACAAGTGAATGTAAGGGTATGGAAACATCAAGATTCTTTAAATTATTTTTTCTAGCACCTCGAAGTGTGAGTAAATTTTTAGAAGCGCGTCTCTTTGTGGGTACTTGAATAACTTTCTTTCCTAATAAGTAGTCCGCAGTTAAACTGTTTTTGGCTTTTGAGAGCTCTTTATATTTCCCTTCAAAAACGACTTCTCCACCAAATTGTCCTGCAAATGGACCAATATCTAAAAGGAAATCAGCAGCTTTCATCATCTCCTCTTCATGTTCCACTACAATAACTGTATTTCCAGCCGCTTTAAGTTTTTGTAAAACGCCAATGAGTTTGGCTGTATCTTTTGGATGTAAACCAATAGAAGGCTCGTCCAGTACATAGATGGAACCTACTAAACTACTTCCTAGCGCTGTAGCTAGATTGATGCGTTGTGATTCTCCTCCTGAAAGTGTTGCAGAACTTCTGTTTAAAGTTAAGTATCCTAAACCAACATCTTCCAAGAAGGAAAGTCGTTGTGTGATCTCCGGTAAGATTCGCTTGGTGATCACCAGGTCTGCTGCTGATAATTTTAGTTTTTTAAACCAAGCGTGTATGGTTGAGATAGGCATTAATACACAATCTTGAATCGATAAGCCTTCAATTTTAACGTATGAAGCGTCACCTCTTAATCTAGTTCCTCTACATTCAGGGCATTCTGTTTTCCCTCTGTAGCGTGAAAGCATAACGCGATATTGAATCTTATAAGTTTGACTTTCAAGGAATTTGAAGAAGTCATTTAAACCCATAAAGTAACTATTGCCAGTCCATAACAATTGATATTCTACTTTGGTTAATTCTTTTATGGGGCGATGAATGGGAAAATTGAATTTTTTCGCGTTGTAGATCAGTGCATTTAGGTATTCACTCATTACCTCACCTTTCCAGGGTAATATGGCACCTTCAAAGATGCTTAAACTTCTGTTGGCAAAAACTAAATCTTCATCAATTCCCAATACTTTTCCATAGCCCTCGCAGGTTTTGCAAGCACCGTAAGGGTTGTTGAAGGTGAAAAAATGAATATTAGGCTCTTGAAACTCTATGTCGTCCAATTCAAATTTATTACTGAACCAATGGTATTCATTAGATTCTAAAATCACTAAAGCACAAGATCCTTTTCCTTCTCCAAAAGCCAATTGAATGGAGTCCATGTAGCGGGAATCATTTTCGTCACTAGAAGGATCAACGATAAATCTATCTATTACTAAATAAGCAGATTTTAAGTCAATTTTTTTGGTGTCGACATCCGATAAATTTATAAAATTATTATTTAAATAAAGTCTATTAAAACCCTGTTCAACAAGTGATTGAATTACTTTTTCAATTTCTTGATTCGGGTGATAATAAAGTGGACAAACGAGGGCTATTTTTTCATCAAGTTTTCTCGATTTTAAGCTATGAAGCACATCTTGAGCACTGTGTTTTTTTACTTCAGCACCACTTTTGGGAGAATATGTTTTTCCTGTTCGTGCAAACAGCAATTTTAAATAGTCATAAATTTCTGTTGTAGTACCCACTGTAGATCGTGGGTTACTGGTAATTACTTTTTGTTGTATAGCAATAGAGGGCGCAATTCCTTTGATATAATCTGCTTCAGGTTTATTTAATTTTCCAAGAAATTGTCGTGCATAAGAAGACATACTTTCAATAAATCGGCGTTGTCCTTCTGCATAGATGGTGTCGAAAGCTAGGGATGATTTTCCGGATCCAGATACGCCTGTGATTACGGTTAGGTAGCCGTGAGTTATAGCGACATCAATATTTTTTAAGTTGTGGACGCGTGCGCCTTTTATTTCTATTTGTGTTTTCACTATGCAAATTTAACAGATGAAAGCAGAAGCTGTTCATAATCTAAAAAAATTCCTACTTTTAGACCATTAATTACTATTTATGATTTCCTTTTCCGCTTTATTCCGAAAGAAAAATGTAGCCGATATTCTCAAGAAATTAGAGGCTGATCAAATGAGTGATGCACATGTTTCCTTGGGAAAGCATTTGAAAGTTAGAGATTTAACTGCTTTTGGAATTGCCGCAATTATTGGAGCAGGAATTTTCAGTACCATTGGCAAAGCCAGTTACGAGGGTGGACCTGCAGTGATCTTTCTTTTTCTTTTTACAGCGCTTGCTTGTGGGTTTGCAGCCTTTGCATATGCTGAATTTGCTTCCATGGTGCCTGTCTCTGGTAGTGCTTATACGTATTCTTATGTAGCATTTGGTGAAATAGTAGCATGGATTATTGGTTGGGCATTAATCATGGAGTATGCCATTGGGAATATTACGGTTGCGATTTCCTGGAGTGATTATTTTACTGATATGTTGGCCCAGACACATATCGGTTTCTTAGGAATTCATGGCATTCATCTTCCAGATTGGATTCAAATGGATTATTTATCGGCTTCCAATGGTTATGAAAAAGCATTAACGCTAATGGAGGGTGGGAAATCTAAAGCAATGTTAGATGCTTCTGTCGGACAAGCTTATCAGGCATGGTTAACAGCACCAAAGTTTTTTGGTTTTCATATCATCTTTGATTTACCTGCTTTATTTATCATTGTTTTTATCACTTGGCTCGTTTATCGGGGAATAAAAGAAAGTCGCAATGCCTCTAACTTGATGGTTGTTGTTAAATTGGCCATCATTCTTTTAGTGATAGGGGTAGGTATTTTTTATCTTGACACTGAGAATTGGAATCCATTTGCTCCAAATGGAATAGGAGGTATTTTAAAAGGAGTTTCAGCAGTATTTTTTGCCTACATAGGTTTTGATGCTATTTCGACCACTGCGGAAGAATGTGAAAACCCGCAACGCGATTTGCCTCGTTCCATGATGTGGTCCATTATCATTTGCACGGTACTTTATATTGCAATTTCTCTTGTGTTGACGGGTGTAGTTTCTTATAAGCAGTTAGCAGTAGGTGATCCATTGGCGCATGTTTTTAAGGTGCTAAACTTGAATCGTATGGCAGGAATTATTTCGATATCAGCTGTAATTGCCATGGCTTCAGTTCTTTTAGTTTTTCAAATGGGACAACCTAGAATCTGGATGAGTATGAGTCGCGATGGCTTATTACCTAAACGATTTTCTAAAGTACATCCTAAATATAAAACGCCTTCTTTTGCTACCATTGTTGTTGGCTTTGTCGTTGCTGTACCGGCCTTGTTTATGAATTTAACCATGGTCACAGATTTATGCAGTATTGGGACTTTGTTTGCATTCGTATTGGTTTGCGGTGGTGTCTTGGTGCTTCAAAACAAACCAGATATTCCACGCGGAAAGTTTAAAACGCCTTATGCCAATGGAAAGTACTTTATGCCCATATTTTTAGTGTTAACGGTGGCCCTATTATTTTCAAAATTCAAGCAAGAATCTTTGCATTTCATTCTTAATAAAGCGGATTTAAAATCCAATTCAGAGGTCTTAAGTGAATTAGCGCCAAAAGAATCTGCAGCCTTAAAGGCTTATTTGTTAGTTAATAAATCAAAAGAAATGAAGGCGGTTGGAAGTGATATTGACGCCTATTATGAAAAAAAAGAAATACCTGTATTGCATAAGGATATGCAGTTTTTAAATAAACCAATTTCGTTTTATATGAAGTCGGGTTTTATGCATTTCGCTCATAAAATTCCAACTTGGATTTTTATAATTTTTACTTTGTTTATTACTGTAATGGCAGTTTTGAAAAACCTATCATTGATACCTATTCTAGGTCTTTTAAGTTGTCTTTATATGATGAGTCAAATAGAATTAGACAATTGGATTTATTTCTTCATTTGGCTTCTGATAGGACTAGGAATATACTTTTTGTACGGCCGTAAGCATTCACTTTTGAATAAAGAGCACCCATCATTGAATTAATCTAGGTGCAATCTTAACAATTTTTTGTTTTTCAAGGCGATTCTCAAAACTATTAAAGGAAAATCCTCCTCAATTTTTGCTATCTTTGTTAATCAAAGTTTAATTGCATGTTTGAAAATTTATCCGACAAATTTGAAAGGGCCTTTAAAGTATTAAAGGGTCAAGGTCAAATCACTGAAATTAATATAGCTGAATCCTTAAAAGAAGTACGCCGCGCCTTATTGGATGCCGATGTTAATTTTAATACCGCTAAAAGTTTTACCAATACGGTAAAGGAAAAAGCATTAGGAAGGGATGTTTTAAAGTCGGTATCTCCAGGTCAATTAATGATAAAAATTTGTCATGAGGAATTGATTGAATTGATGGGAGGTAATGAGGTTGAAATTAACATCAAGGCAAGCCCCTCAATAATTCTAATGGCCGGACTTCAAGGTTCGGGAAAAACCACCTTCACAGGTAAATTAGGAAATTATTTAAAAGCAAAAAAGAATAAAAAAGTCCTTTTAGTGGCTTGTGATGTTTATCGTCCTGCTGCGATAGACCAACTTCATGTTCTCGGTGAGCAATTAAATATTGAAGTCTTTTCGAATAAAGAGGAAAAAAATCCAGTTAAAATAGCCTTGTCTGCAGTTCAATATGCTAAAAGCAATGGATTCCAGGTAGTTCTTATTGATACTGCTGGCCGTTTGGCTGTTGATGAGCAGATGATGGATGAGATTGCTGCTGTGAAGGAAGCAATTCAACCCCATGAAACCCTTTTTGTAGTTGATGCTATGACCGGGCAAGATGCTGTGAATACAGCGAAGGCCTTTGATGAACGGATTAATTTTGATGGTGTCATCCTAACGAAATTAGACGGGGACACTCGAGGTGGAGCTGCATTAACCATAAAAGCTGTTGTAAATAAACCGATCAAGTTTGTTGGAACAGGCGAAAAAATGGACGCTTTGGATGTGTTTTATCCATCCAGAATGGCGGATAGAATCCTAGGAATGGGTGATGTGGTTTCTTTAGTGGAACGTGCTCAAGAGCAGTTCGATGAAGAAGAAGCGCGCAAACTTCAGAAGAAAATCATGAAAGATCAGTTTGATTTTAATGATTTTTTAGCACAATTACAGCAAATTAAAAAAATGGGAAATGTCAAAGATTTGATGGGTATGATTCCAGGAATGGGAAAAGCCATGAAAGATGTTGATGTTCCGGAGGATGCATTTAAAGGAATTGAAGCCATGATATTGTCAATGACTCCAAAAGAGCGCGCCAATCCAGGTTTAATGAATGTTTCTCGTAAAACGAGAATTGCGAAGGGAAGTGGTACTAATATTATGGAAGTGAATAAATTAATGAAGCAATTTGAGGATATGAAGAAAATGATGAAGATGATGAGTAATCCTCGAAATATGGCCGGAATGATGAGTCAAATGAAAAATATGCGTGGCGGTATGCCTGGAATGTAAGTATGGAAAATAATTATGATCTGTATCCAGAAAAACCTGTTCTTGTAAAGGAGAAAGTCAAAAGTAATTGGGGCTTGACTCTATTTTCGATTATAATTTTTATTGCTTCCTTTTTAATATTTTTTACCAATCAGATTAATTTTGTTTTCTTTCTAATTTTTGTGCTTTTCTTTCATGAAATCGGACATTTTCTTTTCATGAAAAAATTCAAATATGAGAATGTTCGCATGCTCTTTATTCCATTAATGGGAGCCTTTGTTCAAGGTTCTAAAGAAAAGTATTCGCAGCGTGAAAGTTTATTAGTAGTGCTTGCTGGACCTATTCCAGGTGTTGTTGTTGGTTGCATTACCATCGTTATTGCCTCTCACTATCAATTGCAATGGGTATTGACATTAAGTTTTATTTTCCTCTTTCTCAATACCATTAATCTATTGCCTATTGATCCCTTGGATGGTGGACAGTTATTTAAACTCTTGGTGCACCGCCAACGTGATTTTTTTATGATGTTATTTGCTTTAGGCTCGTCCTTGTTAATGATTATTGTCGGTTTACTTTTAAACGATTGGCTCGTAATTATTTTCGGTTTCTTCATGGGGATTCGTGTGAGAGGGATGCAACAAAATTATCAATTGCGAAAAGAGCTTGAGGAATTAGAAGTTAATTATTTCTCCACTTATGATGAATTGAGCAATAGGGATTATGCGAAAATCAAAGACTTATTGATGGAGCGCAATAAAACTTTACGCAAATATGCCTCGATCTCCGAAGACGATATAAGCCAACTTATAGCATCTCATGTGAATGGCCTGCTTATTGCTCCAATCATTAAAGATGCAACTTGGCGCATGAAAATATTATTGATATGTTTTTGGGTTTTTGCTTTTATTGTTCCTTTCCTACTATTCTTAAACTTAGATTTTAATTGGTATTTTGAAAATATTTAAATTACTGTTCTTATTGTTATGTCTGGGCGCTTCATCTTTTTCGAAGGCTCAATGCGACAGAGTATTAGTGCAAGGTAGGGTCATTGATTCGCTGCGTCCACAGTCCTTTTATAATTTAATGGTTATTAATAAGTCTTTTGGAAAAGGCATCTTTGGTCAACCAGACGGACGCTTTAGTATTGTTGCCAATCCCAATGATATCATCGCTCTTTCTACAAAAGGATATCCAATTTATCAGTTCGTTGCCACGCCAGACTCCAATTGTCAATGCCATGTCTTAGCCTATATTGAAGGATTGCCCCAAGAAATTCAAGAAGTTATTATTCGTCCTCTGAAAACCTTGGAACAAATCAAAGAAGAACGGGCTTCACTTGCTATGAGAGAAACTAAATTAGTTTCGGGTATCAATATACTGCAAAGTCCAATTACGGCTTTATATCAAGCTTTTTCTAAGAAGGAACAAAATAAAAGATGGATTGCAGAACAAGAATATAAGGACAATCAACGCAAGGTGGTTCAAGAATTACTTCGACTCTATGTTGCATTCGATATCATTAATCTATCTGAAGAAGAGTTTGATGATTTCATTTCTTTTTTAAACATAGATTCTGATTTCCTTAAAACGGCGACTGAAATGGAGCTTATCGTTTATATAAAGGATAAGTACGATCATTTCAAAAACTACAAGGAATAGTATTATTTTTCGCTGATCTTTTTATGCAAACGGGCAATGATCTCCGTCCATTGATATTGATTCTTGATGAAAACTTTAGCGTCTTCTTGAATCTTTTTATAGTTGTTTTCATCTGCCAATAACCAATCAACGCCCTCTTTTATTTCATGAATTTGGTCAGCTACCCAAAGGTGTTCTTGATGTTTCCCTTGAATCGCATTATTCACTAATGAACTTGTAATACATGGAATCCCTAAAGCCATGGCTTCCAAAATTTTATTCTGCATTCCAGTTCCTATCTGCATAGGCGCTAAAAATATTTTTCCTTGCAGATAAGCAGTTCTTATATCAGTCACACCTGCTAGAAGGGTGCAATTTTTTACATTATTTATTTTCGCAGCAAGTTGCTTAGATGGTTTTGCACCTGCAACGAGTAATGTTTTATCCGGATACATTGGAAGAATATTATCCAGAATATAATGTACAGCGTCAATATTTGGAGGATAACTTAAATTGCCGACAAAAACAAAATCAAATTTTTGATTAATATCTAAATTTTCAAAGAAAGCAGCGTCAATACCATTGGGTAATACCAGCATCTGTTTTTGGTCCGGATGTGCAATGTAATTTTGGTCTTGCGCACTGATTATGGTTTGAAATTCAAAATAACTAAATACCCTCCGTTCATATTCTTTCAAGCGTTGAGCTTCCATGCTGATTGCTATCCGTGTGAATAAATTGACTTTCTGAATACGCCGTTCCATTCCTTTAGAAAGTGCATCCATATAATCTAATGTTTTTGGACAATCGTGGTAGTTTTTGACATATTCTGCTGGACGAATTAATTGGCAAAAAATATGATCAGGTTTAATTTTATCTAAAAGTAATTCAATTTGTTTTTTGTATTTCCTTGAAGTGAAATAATTAATTTGGAACGGCTTACTATTAAAGAAACCAAGAAATAAACGAAAAATCCGAGCGCTTTGATTCAAGGTGAAATCGTGAATTTCTTTAGTGTATGGGCTCAGTGCTGCTTTTTGGTCGAGGCTAATGTCATTTTCATCTAAAGCAATGAGGTAGATCTCATAATATTCCGACAGACCTTTTATAAGATAATAAGCGCGTAATTTATCTCCTTTTTCTAAAGGAAAAGGGAAGCGTGATGTAATAAAGATCAGCTTTTGCTTAGTCATGAAAAATCTTTTTTAAAGCGGCTAAGCCCTGCTCATTTGAAAATTTCGCTGCAATCAATTCAAAACCTTTGGTGCCAATTATTTTTGCTTTTTCAGGATCATTTAATACTTCTTGAATATTTTGAATAGCATTTTCTGCTGTTGTGAAAAAGGTGAAATCTTTTGTAAATCCTATGCCTTCGGCTGCTTTTTCACTTAGTACAAAAGGAACGCCGTGAGAAAGCACTTCCAATACTTTGATTTTGATACCACTTCCCGAAAGAAGAGGTGCTACAAAGAGACCTTTGGTTCGAATAAATTGACTGAGATCTTCGACAAATCCATGAAGAACGATACCCTCTATGTTTTTGATTGCGTTTAATTGTCCTTTTTCCATTCCTGCGACATGGAAGGTAAGTTTATTATTTTGACGCTTTAATGGAACGAATACATTTTTAACAAACCATTTTACACCTTCTACATTTGGTTTCCAATCCATATTTCCAATAAAGAACAAACTATTCTCTTGATAGGTAAACGATTCCAATTGTTGCTTTTGAACGATTGGAATTAAAGTACTTTCTACTTCAGAATTCTGTTTGAAATATGCTTCGTCAACTGGAGATAGGGGTAATAGTTGATCGATTGATGACATGAGTTTTAATTCATAAGCTTTGACTTGCTTGGCAATCCTTGCAAAATAAATTTTCTTGAGTAAGTTATTACTTTGTTCGCCTAATTCTTTCCAAATTTGATGTTCAACATTATGACATCTATAATAGATTTTTAAGGAGAATCGTTGTTTAATTTCTTCTAAATAGGCGGTCGAATATAGTCCATCTAATATTAAAACATCGTATGCAGAACTGCTTAATTTATCATGTAAAGCACGCAATAAATTTCTTTTTCTATAGCGTTCTATTGGATATGCTTTTGAGCTGAAGAAATAGCGCAGCAGTTCTAAAAATTTAGGTTGCGTTTCCAAAGTGATGGCTTCCATAGAAAGATTGTTTTGCCATGAAATAGGAAATTTTTGCTTATCAAATGGATGTTTTTTAGTGCTGTAACACAGATAATCGATGGTGTTGTTTTCGAGGGATATTAATTGTTCCATCAAACGCGCAATGGCATTAGTACCTCCATCAATTTGAGGATAAGCTGGTTTTTGACTAAGATATAGTATGCGCATTCTTCTTTTTAAGTTTATTCCATTTTTTCAACCACAATTCTCTACTAAATAGGGGAGCATCATTTGCTGCTGCGCGCATAATTAATAGTGCAATAGGAGTAAAGAAAAGTCCTGCCATCCACATTCCAAACCAAGGAGCAACGACATGGGTATCGGACAAATTTTCTCCAACACTAATTAAAATGAAGTACAGCATGAATATTAATGCAGCAATTACTACAGGAGCTCCAAAGCCACCTTTTTTGATAATTGTACCTAAGGGTGCTCCTATAAAAAAGAGAACGATAATGGCATAAGTAAGCGCAAATTTCCGGTGAAATTCTACCCAATATTGATCTTCTTCAAATCCAATGGTATCCGTAAAGTCTTTTTGATTGGCAATATTTTGATTCAGTCGTCTTAATTTTGAAACCACTTCATTCATGGAAGCTTTTTGTTCGTTTTTGGTTAAGTCAGACCATTGGATCACTTTTGGTTTTTCTGGATTAAGGGCCATTCCCATATCTCCCATATCAATAGCTTTTCCATCACCTTGAGAATAGAAGAATACGAAACTATTTTTTACGCCATCACTAAATGTTTTACGAATCGCCATTTGCTTTAGGTGCAAGGAATCAGTCGCCTGATTAATCTGGAATACATTCAACATTTCAAATTTATCCGTAAAAACATCTTCATCACTTTTTTTATACTGGAAACCAGTTACATTCATTTTATAAGTCGCATGTTTAAAATGAGAATCTCTGCTTGGGCGGTCACTTTCTGTTCCTGCTTGCAGTTGGCCATTGGGAAGATAGATGGGACTTTGAATATCCAACTCTTCATAAATAGTTCCGTCTTTAAGTTCAAAAAACAGAAATCTACCATTTATCGATTTATAAACTTTCGCTTCTTTTGCTCGAACCGTTTTGAATTCAGTTGGAACGGTATGATCATGGATGATAATATCTTTAAACATACTATCTGAACCTTCTTTGACCTTTATGGCATAACCGTCTAATTCTTTGGTGTAAACACCGGGTGTTATGATGGTTGAAAGTTTCGTGTTTTGTATGTCATAAATCAATGAATGCCATTTAAGATTTGCTATTGGAATGACATAATTCGCGAAATAGAAGGTGAAGCTTGCAATCACGATAACCACTACCGTAAGTGGGCGCATGATTCGGTATAGTGAAAGTCCACTGGATTTTAGTGCTGTCAATTCATTGCTTTCTGAAAAATTACCAAAAGTCATTAAAGATGAAAGTAGAATTGCTAGGGGCAGGGCCAAGGGTATTAAACTTGCTGAGACATAAAACAACAATTCTAAAATCACGAAAATGCCCAAACCTTTTCCCATGAGGTCATCAATATAGACCCAAAAAAATTGCATTATTAGGATAAACATGGAAATCACCAAGGTGATGATGAAGGGGCCCACAAAAGATCGTATACTAAAAAGGTAAAGCCGTTTCAATCTAAAAATTTTAACAAAAGTATTGAATATTGCTCTTTGACGGAGTTCATAAACAATAATTAAAGTTTAATTCTAATGGTATTATGCGCCAAGTAAGCGTTTAAGGTCATTGATTTGTTGATCCCATAACATGATAGCACCTTCTTTATCTTCTGCAGAAGCAAAATCAACGATACGCAAAGCAACCATGGAAGTCATAGAATCTACTTGATAATTGATTTCAAAGTAAGTATCTAAATTTTCTTCTTCATCAGCCAACCATCTAAATTTTATTTTGGTGTTCATTTTATGTGTTATCAAACGTGCTTCTTCCACATTTCCATCCCAAACAAAGGAGTAAATATCATCATTAGCGTTAACATCATCTGCAAACCACTCACTTAATCCAGTTGGAGAACCAATCATATTTTCAAGTACTCTTGGTGAAGTTTTTAACAAGTATTCTAATTCAAATTTTTCTTTCATGAACAAAGTGTGTGAATAATCCTATTTTTGTTTGCAATATAATCATTTATATCACATGGCATTAAAAGAATCTTTAGAAAAAAACGGGGCATTCCTATTTCGTTATCGCGGTCAACTACCACTCCTCTTCATTTTATTTGCTATTGTGATTGTTATTTTAGATGATTATTCTAAGATTCATCAGCATCCGAGTGTTTTTTTAGGTGTTCAATGTCTAGGATTATTTATTGTTTTACTGGGTCATCTGATTCGATTTTCAATTGTTGGTTCGCGCTTTGCACACACCTCAGGACGCAATAGACACGAGCAAGTGGCACATCAATTAAATACAAAAGGTTGGTACTCTATGGTCCGTCATCCCCTGTATTTTGCCAATTTTTTAATCTGGCTTGGAATTACCTTCTATTTATTTAATCCTTGGTTAGTCTTGGTGATGTGTTTATGTTATTGGTTATACTATGAGCGTATCATGTACATTGAAGAAAGCTTTTTGATCAAGCAGTTTGGGGATGAATATTTGAATTGGTCTCGTAAGGTTCCTGCTTTTTTTCCAGCACCTAGAAAATATATAAGTGCTAAAAATTCATTTTCATGGAAATCAGTTTTTAGGAATGAATATCCAAGTGTATTGTCGACTTTATGTAGTTTATTACTACTTACGATCATTCAGAGAAGTGCTATAAGTCGTAAGATAGATTTGACTTGGATAGATTTATTTTCCGCCGTTGGGATTTTATTTTTGGGGCTTGCTTCTCGATTTCTAAAGCACCGAACAACAATATTAGAGGAAAATTAAAAAGATAACTTAAACGCTTGTCTTTGTTCCATGGATCGACCTAAGGTAAGTTCATCTGCATATTGCAATTCAGAACCTATGGCGACTCCACGAGAGAGCGAGGTCACTAATAATGCTTCCCTTTGGATTTTTTTATAGAGATAAAAATTAGTGGTATCACCTTCCATAGTGGGACTTAAGGCAAAAATAACTTCTTTCACTTCATTGTTTAGGATGCGTTCTTGAAGAGGTGGGATGTTTAAGTCTTGCGGACCGATACCATCCATAGGGGAAATTAATCCGCCGAGCACATGATATACGCCTTTATAAGCTCCCGTAGATTCAATCGCCATTATATCACGAATGTCTTCCACGATGCAGATTTGACTAACATCACGCACGGGATTAGCACAAATAAAACAAATCACCTCATCGCTAATATTACCGCAAGTGGAGCAGCTAAAAGTGTTTTCTTTGAGCGCACTAATGGCATGGGTAAAGAGGTGTAATTCCTCGGGAGATCGTTTTAATAAATTCAAAGTCAAGCGCAAAGCGGTGCGTTTACCAATTCCAGGAAGAGAGGACAACTGATCGACAGCTAATGCTAAAGCTTTTGAGGGCAAATTCATGGCATAAAGATAGCAAATAGTAATTGTTTAAGCGCTAAACAAGCTGAGGACAAGTTTAAATTTAAAAGAATGAAAAATAATAATAATTGAATCTATTTCTGATAAAGTACAAATTCCTTTTCCGTCAGACCGTTTTGACATTCGTACTGACTTAGAATTAAGTTGTTTTTTGGGATGTCAAAAGAGTAATTGCACTCGGAGGTTTGAAATTGGTACCATCCAGTTGGTGCATCGTAGCTAGCATCTGATCCATTTTCATTTACAGTATACCATTCACCTTCTCCTGTTATGGTTTTATTGGTTTTATGGTTAATTAAACTAATGTGATAAATATTCGAACCTTCTTCAGAAGTGGTAAAGTTGAGTGTGATTTCCTCATTTGAAAATTCATATTTCCCATCCTTCATTTGAGAAAATGCTGACTGAGAAATGAATATTAATAAAAAGAAAGAAATGACTATTTTCATAGGGATTAGATTTAATAGTTTAGGTTCGCCATCATATTTTATGATAATATCATTTGATAGTATTAAAGTTAATTTCTTTCTTTCTTTAACTAGCCAACTTCATCTTATTTTTCATTTAGTTTTAGGTCTTCAAGTATTAAATTGACAATATCAATTCTTGCATTTGCAAAATTCTTATTGTTAAAGTCATTTGTTTGAATACAGTTTACGAAATAGTAAACTTTTTCTTTAATTATTAAGTAACCGATGTACCAACCAATATCTGTGTTGTCTTGAAATCCCCAGCCGGATTTTGATCGAAGAACATAATTAGAAGTATCTTTTTTGATCATAATTTCCTTCACGATATCCATTGACCGCTGCGTAAAAGGAAGTTGGTTGTTATGAAGTTGTTGTAAAAATTCAATCTGCTGTTTGGGTGAAATGCGAAGTCCACCACTCAACCAAAACTTGTCAATTCCGCCTGATGTATCTGCGTTTCCGTACTTTGACTTATCAAGCCAAAATTTCATTTGTTTAGCACCAACGCGTTTTGCAAGCTCTTGATAATACCAAACAGTTGAATTTCCGAATGCTGTTTTTAAGTCTTGATCAGCATTCCAGTTTGGATTCTGATATTTAATGCCATCCCAAGCAATTACAAAATTCTTATCTTTAATAATACCCGTCTCAAGTCCGATCAGCGAATTGCAAATTTTAAAAGTTGAAGCAGGTGTATAAGATTGTTCGTACTGATCTTGGTTATAAAAAATATATTTATTTTTTTGAGGGTCGTAAAGTGCAAACGAACCGCTTACCTCATATTGGTCGTAATATTTTTTAAAATCATTACGAATTTCAATCTTCTTTTTTTGCTTGCTAGCAGACAGTGCTAGGATGGCGAGCATCAAAAGTAAAATCGTATGCGGGTATTTGTATTTCATTATTTACCTCTTTATTTTTTTGTTCTATTTGCAGGAACAACTTGAATGGTGTAATCATATTTAACAGCTGCCAATTCATAGAAGTGCATGTCGTCTCTTTTTGTATACAAGAAAATGGTATCATTTCTCATTTTCACATCTATTAATTGATTTTCACCCGCTTTATAAATGGTAGTTGTTTCTTTAAAATATTTATCTGTTAAGTCCACTATTTGATGGCCTGAAGTGATCAGACTAATATCATAAATTTCAATTTTCACATCTTTATTTTCGATGGTTTTTAAGTTGAGTTTTTTCGTCTCAAAACTAGGACCAAGCATTAATTCACAACTAGTACTAAGCAATAAAGAAATGGATAAAAGGAACGATAATTTCATAAATAACGGCTTCTATTTAAAGGTATAACCAATACTCAATCCTGGCCACGGGAATGCTGGATAATCTAAACCAGCGACATTGCTTAAAGTGGAAAAACTACGTGATTTACTAGTACCAAATTTATAAGTGTTTACACTCAAAAGGTCTATCATGGGAGTTGCAGTTGCTTTGAAAAACAATCCTCCTTGAGGCCTTTGAAATCGATAGCCAATTTTTGGAGTTAAATATGCGTAGAAATCTGATTTTACAATCGAATTAGGGTTTACCAGAAGAGAAGTTAAACCGACTCCTAATTCTAAATGGTGACTTTTTTTACCGATGAGCCAATTGTAAGATAAGGGAATTCCATAATAGGTACCATCACCGAATTGTATGGACTGAGGCACATAAACAATACCTGCAGTATAAGAATTCATAATTCTTTTTTCTGTATTAAAAAGACGATCGTAATTCAATGACCAACAAAATCCTTGGCCAAATGCTTCTGCATAAACAGTATTTTTTTCAATTGTTGTGCTGGTCTCTTTAACTTGACTGAACACTGAATGCGTTAAAGTGAATATGATTAAGAATGCGGTTAATTTTTTCATAATTTTTTTTTGTAAAACAATTTATTTAAATGTAGAACAATTTAAAGCCAGTATATGTTACAGATTATTTCTGTAGGACCTTTTAATGGCAATAATGGTTTGCTTATTTAGCCTCGATTAAGTTAGTTGAGTCAAAGATTCTATTTTTTATACCCGACTTGCTTGCGTTCTGTTTGCTGGATTTTTTGTTGTTCTTTTTGAATGAGGTAATTCAGCACTTGGTCAATATCCGTGAATTTTTGATTGTGCTTCTTTTCCAACGCTATTAATTTCTCCTGAAGTTCTTGATAGCTTAATGCAAACGCGCGAAGCATTACA
>CANFJL010000002.1 GCA_947447525.1 Flavobacteriales bacterium
AGTGGTGCGACGATCTGTAATGGACAATCGACGACTTTAAATGCTTTTCCAAATGGCGCTAATTATTTATGGTCACCGGGAGGAGCAACGACACAAAATTTATTAGTAAGTCCTAATACAACGACCAATTATACGGTTACTGTGAGTATAGGTGGTTGTCCATCTACAAATGCTACAGCTTCTGTTACTGTTAATCCAGTACCTTTAGTTTCAATAAATACACCAAATCCTATTTGTAACGGTAGCAGTACGAGTTTAACAGCAAGTCCAAATATACCTAATGGTACTTTTATATGGTCTCCAGCTGGACAAACTACAAATACAATTAATATAAATCCAACTCTAAACACAACTTATTCTGTTATTTATACACTAAATAATTGCAGTAGTATTCCAGATACAGTGATTGTTGTAGTCAATCCTGTACCAACGGTTTCATTTAACGATACTACCATTTGCTTTGGACAAAATGCTACTTTAAGTTCAATTGTGAATCTTCCAAATGGAACTTATTTATGGTCTACGGGTGAGACAACAAGTCAAATTAATGTTGTTCCATCGGTAACTACAATATACACTTTACAATACACTTTAAATGGTTGTACTGGTTCATTTACTGATACTGTATTTGTTAATAGTATTCCTAATGTTACGCCTCAAGCCAATCAAACAGTTTGTTATGGAACACAAGCTTGTATAAACGCTTTGGTAACGCCTAGTGGTGGTACTTTCCAATGGTCTGGTTTAGGAGTAATTCCTCCTGCCAATAATTCAGCACAATTGTGTGTAACCCCTCTTACTGGAAATTCAAATGTAAATGATACCATTCCTTATCAAGTCATTTATACAGTCAATGGATGTTCCGATACTGCGAGTACTAATATTATAATTAAATTAATTCCAACAGTAAGCGCTTGGGCTAATTTTGATACTATTTGTCCAGGTAATAGCAGTGAATTGTACAGTATAGGTTTACCAGGAATTAGCAATGGTCAAACCGGCACCTATGCGTGGACACCAACTTCTACTTTAAGTGTAAGTGTAGGTGATACAGTAACAGCAACTCCTTTGTCTACAACCACTTATAATGTAATATACACTTTGAATGGTTGTCCGAGCGCTCCATCAAGTGTTGTAATCACAATAGCATCAGCACCACAGGTTGCGATTGTCAACAATCCAACAGGTTCAATATGTATAGGTGGATGTGTAGTGTTATCTGCTGTTCCAAGTGCAACGCTTGTGATTCCTTCAGGTTATGTCTGGAATACCGGTGCAACAACACAGTCTATTACCGTTTGTCCATTAGATACTACCAATTATTCTGTAATTGGAACGCTTGGAAATTGTGCTAGTCCTTTAGCAACAACAGTGATCAATGTGGTGGCAGATCCAATAATCAATACCCAACCAATAATAGATACTGTTATTTGTGAAGGTGGAACTTATCCTTTAAGTTTTGGGGTAAGTGGTGGATTAGGAACTCCAAGTTATCAATGGTATTCGAATACTTCTAGCTCAACAATCGGTGCTGTTCCAATTCCAGGAGCTACATCATCAAATTTCTTACCCCCTGTCTTTGCCGTTGATGCCAATTACTTCTTTTTCTGTGAAGTCGTTTACCCTGTTCAAGGTTGTAACACATTAATAAGTGATATGGCTGAAATTGAGGTAATTAACGACCCTATTGTTACTACTGCTCCAAATAGTGCGCAAATTATGTGTGTTGGTGGAATTGTTGAGTGTTTAGTTCCGACCGTTACTGGTGGAATTGGATCAAATAATTATTCTTGGTTCCAATTTACCCCAACATCGATCACTTCCGTTTCAAGTACAGAAGTTTTTTGTCCAGAAACGGATTCAGCTGGAACCTTTGTTTATGGTTTAGTAGTGAGTCAGTCCGGAATTGGATGTGTGTCATCAACTTCACTGTTTGATACAATTCAGGTAGTTCCAGATCCGATATTAACGATTAGTACAACAGATGTAATTTGTAATGGTGGCGCTGTTGCTGTCTATTCCTATTTAAATCCAAATTCACCTGGATTGGGAGCTACATCCTATCAATGGCAGCAAGCGGCTCCTCCAGGAAGTGGATTTGTAAATATACCTGGAGAAACAAACGATAATTATAATTCTCCTGAGTTGTATGCTTCTGTAGATTATCAATTAATTGTTACTCAAGCAGGAAACGGTTGTAATGCAGTTTCTAATGTGGAGCCTGTACTTGTAGTTCCAGATCCAGTAATGCAATTGAGTTATGATCCATTTGGATGCGTAGGAACCTACAATCAAATTGATGTAAATATTTTGGGTGGAACTGGTTCTTATGTAATAAGTTGGTTCTCCAATGACACTTCCTTAAATACAGGTGGAAATTTAGTAGGTGTAGAAAATGATTTATCCTTCACTACCACTGGTTTCTTTGCAGAAGAAACCTATTACTATTATGCTCAATTATCGATGTCCGGATTAGGATGTGATGGAGATACAAGTATGGTCGCTACAATTCAATCTATGAATTGGGCAAATGCTAGTTTTGATGTTGATTCGTATCAAAATTCTATATTAAATCCAACTTTTAGTTTCACCAATACTTCAACAAATGCAACTGCTTACGCATGGGATTTAGGGGAGTGTTCAACTTCAAGTGTTAGCTTATTCGCTACACCAACACCTTATTATAATGTAGGATCATTCAATCAATTAAATTATACTTATGGATGTGAACCTGGATATTATGAGGTAACCCTGATAGCAAACAATCAAGGATTCTGTCCAGATACTGCCATGGCGACAATACAAATTTATGATGATGTATTGTTGTATGTTCCCAATAGTTTCACTCCAAATGGAGATGGTATGAATGATGTTTTTCATCCTGTAATTACCTCAGGTATTCGTCCTAACACTTATTCTTTCACGGTATTTAATCGATGGGGTGAAGTTGTTTATCAAACCAATGATCCAATTGATGGATGGGATGGTTTCAAAAACAATAAACTTTGTCAGGATGGAACCTATACATGGTTGATTAAATTCTTCCATTCTCAAAATGGCGATGCTAAAGAATTCGTTGGGCATATTAATTTACTTAAATAATCCATTAGCGATTTTATTGCTATGACTAGGGAATTTTTATCTTTGTATCAAAATTCATCGTATGTCATTGAAATGTGGAATTGTTGGTTTGCCAAATGTAGGAAAGTCGACCTTGTTTAATTGTTTGTCCAATGCAAAGGCGCAAGCTGCAAACTTTCCTTTTTGTACCATAGAACCTAATATTGGAACTATTTCTGTTCCTGATCCTCGTTTAGAAGTTCTTGAAGCAATCGTTAATCCTGATCGCGTTATGCCAACCACTATGGAGATTGTTGACATTGCAGGTTTGGTAAAAGGCGCTTCTAAAGGGGAAGGTTTAGGAAATCAGTTCTTAGCCAATATTCGTGAAACAGATGCTATTATTCATGTGTTACGCTGCTTTGATGATGGAAATATCATTCATGTTGATGGAAGTGTAAATCCAATCAGAGATAAAGAAATAATTGATATTGAATTACAATTAAAGGATTTAGATACTATTGAGAAAAAAATATCTAGTTTATCACGCGTATTAAAATCAGGTGATAAGGATTCTTTGAAAGAGAATGAATTAGCACATAAAATTAAAGAAGGTTTAGAAAAAAGTATTTCTGTAAGAGGTTTGGATTTTACAGCTGAAGAAAAAGAAATAATTCAAAAATTTCAATTGATTACCTCAAAACCTGTTCTTTATCTATGTAATGTAGATGAAGCTTCGGTTAAATCAGGAAATGCTTATGTAGATCAAGTTAAAGCGGCTGTTCTAGCAGAAAAAGCTGAAGTACTCGTAATTGGTGCTAAAATCGAGGCAGATATTACTGAATTAGAGTCTTTCGAGGAACGAAAAATGTTTCTTGATGAATTAGGCTTGGAAGAGCCAGGTGTCAACAGACTGATAAGATCTGCATATTCTTTGCTGAATCTACAAACTTATTTCACCGCAGGTGTAAAAGAGGTTCGTGCTTGGACTATCTATAAAGGCATGACTGCGCCGCAAGCTGCAAGCGTTATCCATACTGATTTTGAAAAAGGATTTATTCGGGCTGAAGTGATGAAATATCAAGATTTCACTACCTTAGGTTCTGAGTCAGCAGTTAAAGAAGCTGGGAAATTTAAGGTGGAAGGAAAAGAATATATCGTAGAAGATGGAGACATCATGCACTTTAGATTTAATGTCTAATTTATAATTGTGAATATGATAAAAGCAAATGATCCTAATTTAAGTTCATGGATTTTTTATTCTAAGGAATCTGATTTCCCCATTCAAAACATTCCCTTTGGTGTGTTTTGTCTTAAGGATCAACATCCACGAATCGGAAGTAGAATAGGGGATAAGGTGATTGATTTATATGCATTGTTTCGCCTTGGGTATTTGAATGATTTGAATCTAAAGGAGTCTGATTTATATTCTGATTCTTTAAATAATTTAATGAAGCATGGTAAACATACGGTTCATTTATTAAGGGAAAGAATTTCAAGTATTTTTGACATCAATAACCCTGAACTAAAAGAAAATTCTGCACATCATTTAGAAGTTTTGTTTGATGAAAGTCAAGTAAATATTTTGCTGCCAGTGCAAATTGGAGATTACACTGATTTCTATTCAAGTAAAGAACATGCAACAAATGTTGGCATCATGTTTAGAGACCCAGCCAATGCTTTACTACCCAATTGGTTATGGATTCCTGTTGGTTATCACGGTAGAGCATCCTCTATTGTTGTTTCTGGAACAGACTTTCATCGACCAAAAGGTCAAATTAAACCCAATGATAACGAAGATCCCATCTTTGGTGCTTCGCGTCAGGTTGATTTTGAATTGGAAATGGGTTTTATTACTTATGATGGCGTTCCTTTAGGTGATGCTATTCCAGTTGATGAAGCTGAAAATTATATTTTCGGAATGTGCCTATTTAATGATTGGTCTGCAAGAGATATTCAGAAATGGGAATATGTACCTCTTGGTCCATTTTTAGGCAAAAACTTTGCCTCTTCTATGTCTGCATGGATTGTCACCATGGAAGCATTGCAACCATTCAAAGTAGAGGCTCCGGCTCAAGATCCAAAGGTTTTATCATATCTTCAATATAAAGAATCTTCCTCTTACGATATTAGTTTACAAGTTGCAATCGCAACAGAAAAAGGTGAAGAAACGGTTGTTTCCAATTCAAATTTTAAATACATGTATTGGAATATGGCGCAGCAATTAGCCCACCATACGGTAAATGGATGTAATGTAAGAAGAGGAGATTTAATGGGTTCAGGAACAATTTCAGGACCTACACCAGATTCTTTTGGTTCTATGTTGGAACTTGCTTGGAAAGGAACCAAACCTATTTTAATGCATGATGGTTCAGAACGAAGATTTATTTTGGACAACGATACCGTTATTATGCGTGGCTTTTGTCAAAATGAAAAATATAGAATTGGCTTCGGACAAGTTATTGGAAAGGTACTCCCTGCTAAATAATGGAAAAAATAATCCCTGTTTATGATGTTGAAAAGGAAAGAAAGGAAATTCTTAATGCTTTCCGTGGATTATTACGATCAGTTAAAGATAGGAGTAAAGAGGATACGCGCTTAATTCGAAAGGCTTTTGATCTTGCTTTAGAAGCTCATAAGGATGTCCGAAGAAAATCAGGTGAACCTTATATTTATCATCCCATTGCGGTTGCTAGAATTTGCGCAGAGGAAATGGGCTTGGACTCACCTGCGATTGTATGTGCTTTATTGCACGATACGGTAGAGGATACTTACATTACCCTTGAGGATATCGAAGACATGTTCGGTGCAAAGTCCAGAAGGATCATTAATGGTTTAACAAAAATCCCTGAAATATTTGATGAAAATTCTTCGATACAAGCGGAGAATTTTAGAAAGATGATCTTAACCATCTCAGATGATTTTCGTGTGGTATTGATAAAATTAGCCGATCGTTTGCACAATATGCGAACACTAGGAAGTATGGCGCCTGAAAAGCAGTTGAAAATAGCTTCAGAAACTAAATTTCTTTACGCTCCATTGGCACATCGATTTGGTTTATATTCTGTTAAAACAGAGCTGGAAGATCTTTCACTAAAATATTGTGAGCCTGAAATTTTTGCCCAAATTGAAACGAATCTAAAGAGTACTCAAGATGTCCGAGCTCGATTTATTCGTCGTTTTATGTCGCCAATTAGGGAAAATCTTTTGCAAGAAGGATATGTCTTTGAAATAAAAGCACGCACCAAGTCAATTTCTTCCATTTGGCGCAAAATGCAGTCTAAGGAAATTGCCTTTGAAGAAGTTTTTGATGTTTTTGCCATTCGAATTATTCTTGAAACTCCACTGGAATTAGAGAAACAAGATTGTTGGAGAATTTACAGTATAGTAACTGATTACTATCAGCCAAGTCCGGAACGCCTGCGCGATTGGATTTCAACACCAAGAGCTAATGGATATGAATCACTGCATACCACTGTAATGTCGCCCCAAGGTCGATGGGTAGAGGTTCAAATTCGCTCTAAAAGAATGGATGAAATCGCTGAAAAAGGTTTAGCAGCTCATTATAAGTATAAAGAATCTAAATCGGATGAAAGTAAATTTGATCGCTGGATTTCTGAGGTGAGAGATTTACTTGAAAATAATGATTCTAACGCTTTAGATTTTATCAACGAATTTAAATTAAATCTCTTTAATGATGAGATTTATATCTTCACTCCAAAAGGTGAATTGAGAGTCTTGCCTTTCGGAGCTACTATTTTGGATTTTGCTTATGATATTCATACCGATATTGGTGATAAATGTATTGGTGCGAAAGTAAATAATCGCTTAATGCCCCTAAGTTATCAATTGAAAAATGGGGATCAATTGGAGATAATTACTTCAGCCAAACAAAAACCTAATGAAGATTGGTTGAAATTTGTGGTCTCTGCAAGAGCAAAACAAAAAATTAAAGCTTCTCTTAATGAGGAAATAAAGATCATCGCTCAAGATGGTAAGGAAATATTAGAACGAAAATTTAAACAGTTTAATCTTAAAATGCTTTCTGAAAATATAACTTTTCTTGAAAAGCATTTTGGATTACCTAGCGCTACTGAATTGTATTTCCGCATTGCAAAAGGAAAAATTGAAGTCTCTAAATTGAGAGAGTTGGATGTGGTTAATGGCCTTTTTGTATCTAAAAAAGAGCAGGGAGTGAAACCAAAAGCGCATGACGCAGCATCAATAAATTCTCATGGAATTGATATTAAAAAGGATACAATTATCATTGGTGATGATTTTAAAGGGTTTGATTATCAGTTGTCTAAATGTTGCAATCCTATACCGGGAGATAAAGTATTTGGTTTTATTACCATAAGTCAAGGAATAAAGATTCATAGAACCAATTGTCCTAATTCGGTTCAATTGATGTCGAAGTTTGCTTATCGATGTCTAAAAGCGCAATGGAAGTCACAACAGTTAGTAGAGCGCATTGCTGCCATAAAAATTGTTGGAATTGATGGTATAGGATTGGTGAATAAGTTAACTGATATTATTTCGAAAGAAAATAACATCAATATGAAAAGCATTTCTTTTGACACAAATGATGGTGTCTTTGAAGGTCACATTAAAGTATTGGTCCTTGATACCAATCATTTAGAACAATTGACACAGAAATTTGAAGAGGTAGAAGGGGTGCAAAAGGTGATCCGTTGGGATACTGAAGATGAGATTGTCCTCTAATCAATTATTTTTTTGAATCATCGATTGCGGACTCTTTGGTCGTAGGGCATATTTCCAAGAAAATCCTTGAATAAATCGTTCTTCTTCTTTGATTTGGTCCATTGGATAGAATATTCCGTCAGGTTCGTCAAAATAAGTTACTCCTACTATTTCTCCACTGTCCAAATAGAGTCGCAAATCTGAAGCATATAAGCGATTTAAGCCCATTCGTTTTTTAATGAATAAACTATCATTCTTTTCTTCCTGGATCGGATAAAAAATAGTCCATGCATTTCCTTGAATATCAGCTCTTTTCATCTCGTTATTGCTAAAATTAGAGACTATTTTTCTGCCGCTCAACTGATTGTAGTATTTTCCTGAATCTAATTCCATTAGGGCAGATGCGTTTCCTAATACAAAAGCACTAGTCAGTACACTGTCTTTAATGAAGGCAAGGATGGTGTCTCCTTTTAATTGGGTGTTCTTTGCCCAAATTACCGGGTCGTAAAACAAACTTAATTTTCCATTCGGATAATCATAATAGGCAGAATCTGATAAACATTGAATAGATTCTGAGAATATTCTAACATGATGATTTCCTTTTAATGCATTGGTGTTTCCAAGAGAATCATCGTATAATGATAAAGTGTCGGCATGCAGGAATAAGCTATCTCCTTTATTCATTTGAATCGCCAGTGCATGTCCTGTAATATAGGTGATTCTTTTTCCTTGGTTGCTATGAAATACATCGCTTCGCAGATAAAGTTCTTTTTCTTTCTCCCTTGCGTTGACATGTCCTCTAGCAGTAAAGACTTCAGGTTTGGCTTTGTAAAAAGCTGTATCACAGAAAATTTCTCTTTGCTTTTGCAGGATGCTCACCCTTTGCATTAATTTCCCTTCTTCGGTTTTTACATTGTACCAACCTCGATCACATTTAATGGTAATACTATCGTTTTTTATAACGGTTGGACCGAAAAATTGAGTGATTTGTTTTTCATAGGCAAATTGTAAAGTATCGGTAGTCATTGTTAAATCATTTTTCCTGTATTTGACTTTTCCGCTAAAGAAAAAACTCCCAATATTTGGATAAAAATACCCGTATTTACTTGTAATCATTTCGTTAGAAACGATGCTCTCAATTTTCCCGTTATTTCTATAAGTGGCTCTACCAGACTTGGCGTCATAGTCTAGGGAATCTGAGGCTAATTTGTATTCGTTGTCTCGAATACGAACATGTCCCCAAAGTTTGGCGAATTTATTGTTTCCATTGTAGCGGAGAGAATCACAAAACAAATTAATGTCATTTTTTTTGATTTGAACATTGCCATAGGCATGGACAATTTTCTTCTGTTCTTGGTAATGCGCCGAATCGCAATACATGGTATTACCCTGATAGGTGAAATTAACGGTGCCAATGAGTCTGTGGATTCCGTCCTTTTTATTGAAAATAATTTTTTCGGTCCCGGGCAATAATTGTAAGGCATTGTTTTGAGAGAAGACCATAAGCTTCAAAAAAAATGCGCCCAAAAAAAGCGCATATTTAAATTTATTTTGAAGCAACATCATTTACTTTAAAAGTGTTTGTTCGCGATCTGGACCAACTGAAACTACATTGATAGGAACATTAAGTTCTTTTTCTAAATAGGTAACATAATCCTTAAGTTCTTTTGGAGCGTTAGCATAAGATCTCAATTCAGTAAGATCAGTTTTCCAACCTGGTAAAGAAAGATATACGGGTTCAATATCTAAATCATTGACATCAAAAGGAAAATCAACTACTTTTTCTCCATTGATCATATAATGAGTACAAACTTTAATTTCATCGAAAATACTTAAGATATCTGCTTTCATCATACTTAATTCAGTAACTCCATTAATCATAATAGCATAACGCATTTGAACTAAATCAATCCATCCGCATCTTCTTGGTCTTCCGGTAGTGGCTCCAAATTCTCTACCTTCTCTTCTAATTTCTTCACCAACTTCATCTAATAATTCTGTTGGAAATGGTCCACTTCCAACGCGCGTGCAATACGCTTTGAAAATCCCTATTACATCTCCAATTTTGTTTGGAGCAATGCCTAATCCAGTGCAAGTGCCTGCTGTTACTGTATTAGAAGAAGTAACAAATGGATAGGTTCCAAAATCAATATCTAACATGGTTCCTTGAGCACCTTCAGCAAGTATTTTCTTTCCAGCCAATAGCGCTTGGTTTAAAAAATGTTCGCTGTCCACTGCTTTCAATGTTTTAAGAACTTCTAGTCCTTCCATCCAATCTTTCTCAAGTGCTTTTAAATCATAAGAAAAATCATCATAATGACGAAGAATTCCTAAGTGCTTCTCTATTAAAGCATCATATTTCTCTTTGAAATTTGGAGAAAAAATGTCTCCAACTCTTAGGCCATTTCTACCGGTTTTATCCATGTAGGTCGGACCAATACCTTTTAAGGTAGATCCAATTTTATTCTTTCCTTTTGATGTTTCAGACGCTGCATCAAGTAATTTATGCGTTGGTAAGATTAAATGTGCCTTTTTTGAAATAAAAAGTCTTTCTTGAAAATTGATATTAAAAGGTGCTAATTTGTCCATTTCTCCTTTGAAAATGACAGGATCAATAACAACGCCATTACCCACTAAATTAAGTACTTCAGGTCTGAAAATTCCTGATGGAATAGTATGTAACACATGCTTTATTCCTTCAAATTCTAAGGTGTGTCCTGCATTTGGCCCGCCTTGAAATCGAGCGATGATATTGTATTTTGGCGTCAATACATCTACTACTTTACCCTTTCCTTCGTCGCCCCATTGTAAGCCTAATAATACGTCTACTTTCATTGATTTTAATTAAAATGATTTATTGCGTTTTCCTTTGAATTATATATGCTAAATACCTCGTGCATTTTTGTGATTTCAAATAATTTTGAAAGTCCTGTATTTGGATTTAGAATTACCAAATCTCCACCGTTGATTCGAGCTCTCGTTAATATTTTAACCATAAATGCGATACCACTTGAATTGGTATGAGTAAGCTCAGTTAAGTCAAATACTATATTCCAATTCCTGATAGCATCTAAGGCAATTAACATGGGCTGAATATCCTCGTCTGAAAGGATTTTACCACTCATCGAAAGGTATGTTACTTTTTCTGTTTTGAGGGTGAATTCAATCATTTTTTTGCTTTTTTATGCCGTAGAAATAGAGGGAGTGATGCTGAATTTCAACATCAAATAGAGATTCAATTGTTGCTTTTATTTGTTGTATTCTTGGATCACAAAATTCCATCACTTCTCCAGTGTCAGTCAATACAACATGATCGTGCTGCTTAGATCCATGAGATTTTTCGAACTGAGCAATGTTCTTTCCAAATTGATGCTTGGTAACCAAATTGCAAGCCAGTAATAAATCTATTGTATTGTATAAGGTTGCACGAGAAACACGGTAGTTGTGATTTTTCATCTTAACATACAAGGCCTCAACGTCAAAATGTCCGGTATACTCATAGATTTCAGAAAGTATAGCGAATCGTTCAGGTGTCTTTCGGTGACCATTTTGCTCTAAATAAGCACTAAATATTCCCAATACCGTCTCTTGTAAATCCAAAGTAATGCGTTTGAAATCACGACAAATGTAACTATTTCTTTCCATGTAATAACTTTAGAAATAAGGGATTTATCAAGGTTTAATTAACAAATAAATGAACAATTATTTCATAGAGGAAATTCTATAAAAGATACTTAAATTTGCAAATGCTTAATGGAAAAAAAATATGCATTGTACTTCCAGCATACAATGCTTCAGAGACGCTCGAAATGACCTACAATGAAATCCCTTTCGATATTGTGGATGAAGTGGTATTGGTTGACGACGCTAGTAAAGATCAAACTACTGAATTGGGTAGAAAATTAGGAATTAAACACCTTATTCGTCATGAGGAAAATCGAGGGTATGGTGGAAATCAAAAGTCTTGTTACCACAAAGCCTTAGAACTCGATGCTGATATTATTGTCATGCTGCATCCGGATTATCAATATACTCCAAAACTAATTCATGCAATTGTTGGTGTAATTGCATACGATGTTTATCCTGTTGTACTCGGTTCAAGAATTCTCGGTAAAGGTGCTCTTAAAGGTGGAATGCCATATTATAAGTATGTAGCCAATCGTTTTTTAACTTTAGGACAAAATATACTCATGAGTCAAAAATTATCTGAATATCATACTGGTTACCGAGCTTTCTCAAAAGAAGTTTTTGATTCAATTGATATCGAATTAAATTCTGATGATTTTATTTTTGATAATCAAATGATTGCTCAATTGTTCTTTGCAGGATATGAAATCGGGGAAGTAACTTGTCCAACTAAATATTTTGAAGAAGCTTCTTCCATCAATTTTAGCCGCTCTGTTAAATATGGATTCGGTGTAATTGGTGTTTCTATAGCATACCGCTTAGCGAAATGGGGGATTTTTAAAAATCCAATTTTTAATCTTAAAAAATAAATCTTAGCAATGGCTGACGATAAAAAAGTAATATTTTCAATGGTGGGTGTCTCTAAGTCAACCCCTCAAGGAAAACAAATTATTAAAAATATTTACCTTTCTTTCTTTTATGGCGCTAAAATAGGCATCATTGGTTTGAACGGATCTGGAAAGTCTACTGTAATGAAAATAATTGCAGGATTGGATCAAGCTTATCAAGGTGATGTTGTGTTTTCACCTGGATATTCTGTTGGTTATTTGCCACAAGAACCTGAATTGGATTTAAATAAAACAGTAAAGGAGATTGTGTTAGAAGGTGCAAAAGAAATTGTAGATGTTCTTCAAGAATATGAGGAGATAAATGCAGGTTTCATGGACGAGGAGGTACTCAATGATCCTGATAAAATGGATAAACTCATTGCACGACAAGGTGAAGTTCAAGATAAAATTGATGCACTCGATGCATGGGAATTAGATAATAAATTGGAGCGTGCTATGGATGCCTTGCGCTGTCCTCCAGATGATCAAATTATTGGAACGCTTTCTGGCGGTGAAAAAAGAAGGGTGGCACTTTGTCGACTTTTGCTTCAAAATCCTGATATTTTACTGCTAGATGAACCTACCAATCACCTGGATGCGGAATCAATTGATTGGTTAGAACAACATTTACAGCAATATCAAGGTACCGTTATCGCGGTGACACATGACCGTTATTTCTTAGATAATGTTGCTGGTTGGATTTTGGAATTAGATAGGGGTGAAGGTATTCCTTGGAAAGGTAATTATACCTCTTGGTTAGAGCAAAAGTCAACACGATTAAAGGATGAAGAGAAATCGGAGTCGAAGCGTCAGAAAATGCTGCTTCGTGAGTTGGATTGGGTTCGTATGAATCCAAAAGCAAGACAAGCGAAAAGTAAAGCCAGGTTGCAGAATTATGAAAAGATGTTGTCTGAAGATTCTAAAGAAAAAGAAGCATTATTGGAAATGCCTATTCCTAATGGTCCAAGACTCGGGAATAATGTGATCGATGCGGAACATGTTTCAAAATCGTTTGGAGATAAATTACTTTATGATGATTTGAACTTCAAATTGCCGCCTGCTGGAATTGTTGGTGTTATTGGTCCAAATGGTGCTGGAAAAACAACTATTTTCAAAATGATCATGGAAGAACTTCAGGCTGATGCAGGTACTTTTAATGTCGGTGAAACAGTTAAAATTGGTTATGTAGATCAAACGCATAAAGATATTCATGAATCAAAAACTGTTTTTGATGTAGTTTCCAATGGTATGGAATATGTTGAAATTGGGAACCAAAAAATTAATGCAAGAGCATATTTGTCAAAATTTAATTTTAATGGTTCTGATCAAAATAAAAAAGTAGGTATTTTGTCCGGAGGTGAACGAAATCGTTTGCATTTAGCCATGACCCTGAAAACAGAAGCTAATGTTTTGTTGTTGGATGAACCCACGAATGACATCGATGTCAATACACTAAGAGCCTTAGAGGAGGGTATTCAAAATTTTGCAGGTTGTGCGGTTGTGATTTCCCATGATAGATGGTTCTTAGATAGAATCTGTACGCATATTCTTGCTTTTGAAGGCGATTCTCAAGTGTATTGGTTCGAAGGTTCGTATTCTGAATATGAGGAAAATAGAAAGAAAAGATTAGGTGACGCTGGTCCAAAAAGGATCAAGTATCGAAAGATTGTTTAGTTAAACGATTTGCTTTTTCTTTTTGATTTGCTTGATCATTATTTTTATCGACAATGGAAGATTAAAATACAGGTCTAACATTAATGGTCTGTAAGCATAAGCTAATAGTTTTTGCAATTTATTTTCGCTGCTTTCCACCCAAATGTCCTGTCTTTTATAAGTCAATTTTTTCATTATAATGACTTGATTTTTAGTAATTTGAAATTTGTTACTTGAATCAATTATTTTCTTGTTTAGCTCTGGATTTAGAGTCTTTTTTAATCCACTGTGAAACTGATTTAATTTTTCGAGATAGCTAGGCTCTAATCGTGATTTTCTTTGTTGAATGAGTTGATCAAATACACCCTCTGTTGCTAACATTTTATCGTTATAGGTGAATCCAATAAAGCTGGAGATTTCTTTTAATATTGTTTCAGGGTGGGTTAAAAGTTGCTCAAAGGATATTATAATTCTTTTTGATTCCGGAATCTCGAGTGCTCTTGAATAAGCTCCTACCCAAATTTCAGCTAGATATCTTGGGTTTTGATTCCAATTTAATTTCCTTTTTTGTTTCGCGTTTATATTATCAAAGATATTCCTGCTTAAAATGATGAATTTAGCTTCCGGAAAAATCGAAATGAGTCGATCTAGGTGATAAACATATTTAATCTGCTTATCAATAATAAATTTGATAGCACTTTTGTCTTTTAACTCAGCATCATAAAAGGATAAATAGCAAAGCTTGATCAGTCGAGAATAGTTTAAATATTCTTTATGTCCCTTCAAGAGCTGTTCGAAGGTAGATTTGTCCTCAAAAAATAAATCAGCATTTCGATCAAATAGCAAAAAAAATTCTTTGACGAATTGTTCAATGTCTGAATCGCTCCAACGCGTTTTGTTCTTATATTTTTTATAAAAATAAAGTGCAAATTGCTCTTCAGAAGGAGAAATTACTTCTTGGTTCAAATTGAGCATTAAGCTGAGCATGGAACTTCCAGTTCGTTCTGTGCACAGTACAAAATGAATCTGAATCGCATCCAATTGATCACTTGTCCAAGTCATCTTTTTGCTTTTATTTTGTTAACAAATCGTTCAAAATAATGGACTTTGAATTTTATGGGTAACATATGGAATATTTTATTTTTAAACCTTTCTACTACATAAATAAAGGAATAATAAAGGGCTGTTATTTTAATTTTTATTTTTTTTAAATCAGTGATTGATGATGATTTGATATAAGAAAATTTCTTTCCAATACTGTGACAAATATAATCTGCGATTTCAATCTCCTCTTGTGTCAGCTTTGTCTTCCATTGCTCCATCCTATGCGTAAAAATTCCTTGTGCTAAATCACTGTATTTTTTTTCTATTCTTTCCTGTTTTATTTCTGAAACCGCCTTCTCATATGCTTTTTGTTCCTGAGTCATCTCTTTTGATAATTCACACGGTTCCATATTTAAGAATCTTATGATTTCGTTAAAAGTGCTTTGCGGTTGTTGCACTAAGTCCTCATACTTTACAATATGAAAATGATCGGGCTTTTTTTCTTGTTCTTTAAGTATTTTATTGGTGAAATAGCGCCAACGAAGAGCATTGTAATATATGTTACTAGAGTTGAAGTGAACAGATTCTTTACGAGATAAAAAATTGGCCCTGTAATCGCGCATCATGAAAATGAATTTTGCCGATGGATTAAAGCTTAGTATTTCTTTTATGTAAGTTGAATTGATCGGATTTTTATCTATGATCAAGCTAATTTCCTTGCTGTTTGTTGCTGAATTGTTGTATTGAAAGTAATTCTCAGTGCAAAAGGAATAAAAATTATTCGCGTACATATCCTCGAAAGATTTCGTTTCGAATCCTATTGGAAGTTGCAGTTGATTAAATGCAAGATTATATTGATTTATTAATTTAATATCTTGACCATTGAATTTGGTTTTATTTTTCCAATTGGGATGAAAGAACCGAACGAAATAGTTTTCTGGACCAGCAAATACCTTAGGATGTTGGTTCAGTAAGGACTGTAATAAGGAGGTTCCGGATCTACCAATCCCAACGATATACGCAATTTCTTTAGAAGGAGTCACTTTTTAGTCTTTACTTTAATTTGACCGATAAATTGATTTAATCTGTTTATCTCAATCGCTAAAGAATCTTTTTTAGTTTCCATTTCGCTTCCTTTTAATTGATCCTGCTCTGTTTGTAACATGGAAATTGCCTGCTCAAAATAATACAAGGACTTTTTTGGTTTTTGTAAATTGAAATAAGCATTTGCAATTTGTATGGTAGGCTTCACATGACTTTTTCTTGGGTATTTTGTAATGTATTGCTGTTCTAATGAAATTAAATCAGAATATTTAGCAGCAACAATAAAATAGTTCTCAGCAAGTGAAAAATATTTTAAATAGTTGATTTTTTTAAGTTGATGGAGGCTCTTTACTATTTCAGTATCATTTGTCTCTTTTTTATAATTCGAGATTTCACAAAGTTTTCTTATCAAAGGATCCAAAATATTTTCTCCTGACTTAGTCCTGCCGCTATATAAGTCGTTCAACGAAATATTAATTTGATGCGCAAAATCGATTTCATTTAGGGTAGAACTAGGATAATTTAATTGAAGCTGTTCGGCATATTGGACTGTATATTTAATACTTTCAGGTCTTAGTCCAGAACTTAGGACTTTCTTTCCCATGGTTTCGAATTGAACAATTATACTTAATATTTTAATAAATTCTGCTCTAGAAAATTTCTTTTGATCAGAAAGATTAGTCTGAATATTTTTAATATTATTTACTCTTTGATAGAGTTTGTTAATGGCAATCTCATTTAAAATCGTATGCTCATGTCCTTCTATATAGTTGGGGTCAATTGAGATTGCTTTATTAAATAGTTGTCTCGCGGCAAGTGGATTTAAGAAAACAGTTGCTTGCAAGGATGCTTGATTGTTTAATAATTCTGTGTAATTAGGGTAAACTTTTAAAGCTCTTGAGTAATAAAAATTAGCAGAGGCTCCAGTTTTAATAATTTCCTTGATTTGTATTGGATTCATTAAGGCAATCTGCATGCTTTCATATTGATATTCTTGCCCCATTAAGGAATTTGCTTTTGCTGATGATTTTAAATCATTCATGTCGCTTTGATACAAACTTTTTTTACTTTCCCATGCTGGATTTCTTTTTATAACAGCGAAGGAACTCAGGGTAAGTAACAGCAATAGTAAATAGGGTAATTTATTCTTGTTCAATGCTGTAATTTTTGCCGTTAAGGGAACTTTAAATAAAAGAAATAAGAGGTAGGTAAATGCTATAATAAAACCTAAGGAGGCTGTGAAGGCTAGTCGTTCCGCATAAATCCCAACCATTGGGTAAATCAAGTTAGAGGCTCCTCCAATAGCCAAGAAAAAGAAAAGAATCCCAAAAGAATAGAGTGATTTCTGCTTGAACTTATACAGCGCAAATCCAATCCAAATTAGCATCAGAATAAGTGAAATCATGAAGGATACACTGGTGTAATTTACTATTGGAATGGCATTATATCCGTAATAAAAATTAAGATCGTAAGGGAGTAATAATTGTTGTATATATAAAAAATTAGTATAAAAAAATTGAGGGATTCTTTCGTATAAATGACTACCAAAAAGAGGGTTTTCAATAAATAAGAAGGCTCTGTTTTTAGGTTCGTTTAAGAGTCCTTTATTCATTAAAGTAAACAGTAATCTCCCTAAAATTATTAAACCACTCAAGGAAAGTAATATTTTCCAATTGGTAGTTCTGAAAAAATAAATCGCCATAGGGATAATTACTAAAAACGGCATTGCTGTTTTCTTGCTGAGTATAGCCAATAAGAATAAGAAGGGTAATGCAATTAAGTATCTTACTTTCTTATGGTCTATATAGTTGAATGCTGCAATTAATGCTAAAACTGAAAACAATAGACTGAGAATTTCGTCTCTATTTTTGAGTGAATTGACTACTTCTGTATGGATCGGATGAGCTAGAAATAGCGCAGTAATGCAGAATGAAAAAAAGTCAGATTCATTTCCCAGCATTTTTTGAAGTAACTCTAAAATTTTGATTCCTAAAATGGCATATAAGAGCACATTGATAAAATGTGAAATAGGGGCGCGGTGCTCACTGTTTCCAAATAAGCTCCATTCTAAAGCAAAACTATAGGTGCTAATCGGACGGTACTCGTAGTTCTGGTTGCTATTGCTAGCATAATTTGAAGTGAATATGGAGTGGAGTCCTTGGTATCCTTTTTCTACTAATGGATGATGGTCTCTGTCTGTAGTAGTTACTAAATCATCATCTAGAGAATAATTATTGGAGATTGAATTTCCATAAAGGAAAAAGGTCAATATTAGAATTAATACTTTGAAAGTATTTTTATGTGTTAACCAAGAATTCTTTGTGTTTTTATCTTTCACGCCCTAAACTTAGTCAAAAAAAAAGTCCCGTTAGGGACTTTTTAATTAATTTTTATCTTGTTTTATCTGATCATCAATTTCGGTTTTGATGATATTGTTTCCTTTCTTTTGTGATGCTGCGTCCTTCTCAAATTTAGCAAATTGCTCAGCATTAAGGACTTGTTTCAACATTTCAATGCGTCTAGAATTATTTTGCTCAATAGCTTCATTTTTCACCTCTTGAGTATAGGTAGACTCAAGCATAGATTTATTTTTAATGATAATTCCGTAATTGATTTCATAAGCGTTAGATTCTTGCTCTGCAGTCAATCCCAATTCGACTTTCATTTTTTGAGTCTGCTCTTGAGCTTGAACTTCTGGAGTATTAACTTGTCCAAATGCAAAGCCACACATCATGCTGAATCCTAATACTGTTAATTTAATTGCTTTCATAGTTTAATAAATTATGTTGTAATTCTAATATTATAAATTTAACCAATATAATCTTTAGTCCTGCAAATATAAAAGAGTTTTCTATTGATTACATGCTTTTAACGCAATAATCTATTTAGGGTTGTCTCTATTTATTTCTAGTTAATTACATTTGACCTTAAATTATATAAAATGTTAAGATTCATATTGTTTTCAAACGCATTGTTTTTAACTCATTTTATTATTTGTCAAAAGGTATTAGATGAAAAAATAAATGATGTTGATGGAAATTTGTACCATCAAATTGCCATTGGGAATCAAATATGGTTAGATAAAAATTTGCAAGTAACAAGGTTCAACAATGGAGAAATAATTCCTTTTATTGCTGAAAATGCAGCATGGTCGAATTTATCTTCTCCCGGATATTGTTTTTATCAAAATAAAAAAGAAAATGCTTCCAGCTTTGGTGTCTTATACAATTGGTATGTAATTGATAATGGTAATGTCTGTCCAGTAGGTTGGCATGTTCCTTCTGATGCTGAGTGGACAATCCTAAGTACTTTTTTGGGTGGAGATTTGATCGCGGGAAGTCAAATTAAAAGTAAAACAGGGTGGAATTTAAAAGGAAATGGTTCCGATACTTTGAGTTTTCAAGCACTTCCTTCTGGTGTTAGATTTATTGGTTCAGCTAATTATTGTAATGAAGGAACTTGTGCGGTTTGGTGGAGTGCCACTGAAGGAGATGTCACAGATGCTTGGTTTCGAAAAACAAATTATTACCATCCGAGTTTATTAAGGTACAGTACCAATAAGGCACATGGGTTTTCAATTAGGTGTTTAAAAGATGAGTAATTCATTCGATTATTTATCTTTTTATTCCGCAACAAATAACTAACTTTCCCGTTCATCGATGGCCATGCGAAATATTATCCGGAAGAGTACACCGAAATTTTTTATTGAAATTTTTAGAGGCTTTAAAAAGTACAAAAAAAGAAATAGTCTTCTAAAAGCAGAAATGGAAGGTTTGGGCTTATCCCAAAGTCAAATCGAAGATCAATTAAGAGCTTGCGGAATTGAAGAAGGCGCTACC
Organism: Flavobacteriales bacterium; assembly: GCA_947447525.1. Taxonomy (GTDB): domain Bacteria; phylum Bacteroidota; class Bacteroidia; order Flavobacteriales_D; family Crocinitomicaceae; genus UBA952. The sequence goes on from CANFJL010000002.1 coordinate 19,856, forward strand.
TTATTGCTACATTCTAGTTTAAGTAAAATAGGTCCCGTTCAAGGTGGAGCACATACTGTAGTAAATGCTTTATTGTCGGTTCTTGGTCCAAAAGGAAATTTATTAATGCCGTCTTCTCCTGTCTCTGGACTTCAATTGGAATATGTGTCCCAAAATCCTGTTTTTGATGTCTTGAATACGCCGTCGAAAATGGGGGCGATTTCTGAGGTTTTCCGTACAATGCCTGGTGTTCTGAGATCATTGCATCCTACAGAACCTATTTGTGCAATGGGGCCTGATGCTGATTTTCTAACAAAGGGACATTTTAATCAATTAACACCTTATAATGCTGATTCTCCCTTCAGGCGTTTATATGAACTGAAAGGTAAAATTCTATATTTAGGAGTAAGTCTTGATAATGCAGGAACTAATTTGCATACACTGGAAGATGCGCTTGACTTTCCTTATCCTGTGTATCATTCAAAGTCTTTTAGTTTAAAAGTTTTAGATGCAAATAATCAAGCCCATTGGGTTATTACCAAAGTCCACAATCCTGATTTTTCGAGAAGAAGGAAATGTGATGCTTTAATTCCATTATTTTTGCAAGCAAATGTAGCGAGAGAAATAACCATAGGTTCAGCTTCAAGCTTATTATTTGATGGAGATAAAATGTTTTCGTTTATGCAAGATGCTTTTATTAATAATCGGGTTACTATGTATACCCCAAATGGAGAAGAACTTTGAAAATAGCCTTCACTTGGGATTATGAATTGTTTTTCGGAGTGCATTCGGGGACTGTTTCCGCTTGTATGCTCCATCCAACGAATCGTTTATTGGAAATCGCCAAAAAACATCAAGCTTCTTTCACCTTTTTTCCAGACGCTGGGTATTTGTTGCATGCTGCCTCTGAATCTTCGTGTGCCGAAGAATTGGATAAGGTAGAGTGTCAAATTAAGACTTGGGATGAAGCTGGACATGAAACAGGTTTGCATATTCATCCACATTGGGAAGATTCTATATATAGTAATGGAGCGTGGCAACACGACCTAAAACACTATAAATTAAGTGATTTCAAGCAAGAAGTTGCTCGTGAAATAATTCATAGGTACCATAAAAGAATCCAAGGTTTAGTAAATGGAAAAGTCAGATCGTATAGAGCAGGTGGCTGGTGTGTGCAACCATTTGAGCCGTTAAAAACTGCTTTTGAAGAAGTTGGAATAGTAATTGATTCTTCTGTCTTTAAAGGAGGGAAAAACACAAGGACTCCATACAATTACGATTTTACTGATGCCCCTATGAAAGATAAATATTCTTTTGTTGACGATGTACTTGTTGAAAACAGTAAAGGAAGTTTCCTTGAGATACCTATTGCTTCTTTCAGATATTCCCCTTTGTTTTTCTGGCGCCTTTTTATTCTCGGAAGATTGAATCCAAAAGATCATAAAGGAATGGGCGATGGTGTTCCAGCTGCAGGTGGTGGTAGTAAGAAAAAATTATTAACACAATACAATACACTTTCTGTTAATGCTGATGGCTATTTTATTACTAAAGTAGAATCAGCAATGGAAAAAGCCAAACATCTTGGACATGAACATCTTGTTGTGATTGGTCACCCAAAAGCATGCACTAATTTCTCTCTTAAGTCTTTGGATTTATTTATGGAAAAATATAAGAGCGAAGTGGAATTTGTAACTTTAAGCTCCTTGAAATGATTAAAATTATTCCCAATCAAGTCATAGATCGTGAAAGATGGGATGCTTTAGTCTCTTGTTCAAATGAACGCGGAATGTTTTTTCATTTTTCCTGGTATTTAGATGCTGTTTTTCCTGCATGGTATGGTTTTGTTTATGGAGATTATGAGGCTATTTTTCCTTTGACTCAAAAGAAAAATATAGGATTTAAAAGAATGATTCAACCTATTTTCACAAGAGAATTTAATCTGATTGGAAATCGAAGTAAAATCGTTTGTAGGGCCTTAGAAAGTGAATTGAATAAATGTAATTTTATTCTGTTAGGGGCAAATAAAAATTCAAATTTACTCTGTTATGAAAGTAAGGAGAAAAAACATCAAGTCCTTGAATTATTTGCAGATTATCAGACGCAACAAAAGGAATATTCAACCAATCTTAAACGACAATTAAAGAAATTCAGTTCGACTGATATTGAACTTAAAGAAATAAACGATCCTCAAGCATTGATTGATTTGTTCAAGCAAGAAAAAGGGAACGAGTTTAAACATTTAGGCTCTGAGGAATATGCTGTTATTCTAAATTTAATGGAGTTTGGGATTAAAAATGGTAAGGCACACCAATTTGCTGCTTATGATGGAACGAATTTAATTGCATCTGCCTTTTATTTCGTGCACGGCAATCAAGTTTTGTATCTCAAAGGCGCTGTTAATGTTCATGGAAAATCAATTGGGGCAATGGCTTCAGTTCATGATTTTGCCATTAAATTTTTTGCCCAAAATGATACTTTCTTTGATTTCGGGGGAAGTGATGATCCTGGATTGTCAGAATTTAATAGAAAGTTCGGTGCGCATGATGTGAATTATTTACTTTTGTTCTCTAATCGTTTGCCTTGGCCACTCAATTCTTGGGCAAAAAGAAAATATAATTTAAATGCATAAAAGAATCTTACTTACAGGTGCTTCTGGCGGATTAGGAATATTGATTGCAAAAAATCTTTTAGATCAAGGTCATTTTCTGGGATTGCTATATCATTCAAAGGAAGATAAATTAAAGGTCTTGTCAGCTCAATATCCAAATCAAACACTTCTTATTAAAGCGGATTTATCAGAAGATGATGCTTATGAAACTATATTCAATATTTTTCCTAATGCGGATGTTTTGATCCACGCAGCAGGTATCGCAAGCTCAGGTATGTCCTGGAAAATTCCACCAAAGGAATTCGATAGGGTTAATAAAATAAATTATTTCGCGCCTTTTTATCTTTCTCAATTATATATTCCAAATATGCGACTTCATAAATGGGGGAGAATCATTTTCTTTTCTTCTATTGTTGCGCAAAAAGGTGTCGTGGGTACAAGTGCGTATTCAGCAAGTAAAAGTGCGCTCATTGGCTTAAGCAAAACGATGGCTGTTGAATTAGGCGCAAGTGGTATAACTGTTAATGCTATTGCTCCTGGTTATATGAATAGTGGTATGATTAGAGAGATTTCTGATGATATGATTGTTTCCATAAAGGATCAAGTTCCTTCTCATACTTTAGGTGATCCACAAGGAATTGTTGCTTTAATTGATCTGCTTCTTAAAGACAGTGGTTCTTATATCACAGGACAAACGCTTTCGATTAATGGTGGAATCTTATAATAGTGCTCATTCGATTATCAAACGCTTCACTTTAGCTCCTATTTTAATTAAATAATTTCCACTCGACCATGAAGAACAGGTAATGCCGGTTTGGTAATCACTGATTTTTTGGCTTGTAATTAATCTCCCTTGTGCATCATATATTTGAAGGATCTCACCAAATAATTGCTCCGGACATTGAATGGTCACGGCATCACTGGAGGGATTTGGAAATAGATTCCATGCTATAGTTTCTTCTTCTAAACCAAGTCCACTATAAACGGTAATCAAAGAAGAATCGCTTTGTGAACATCCATTGGCATCAATTACAGTATAATAAATAGTATGGGTTCCAAGACCTGCTAAACTCGGATGAAAGGAAGTTCCAATAACTCCGATTCCGCTGTAAACTCCACCAAGTGGAGCTCCTAATGTTAGATTGAATGGATTGTAATTGGAAGGTATATTGATGTTCGTTTCTGTATAATCCATGGCTATGCTTCCGAAAAGATTAACGGTAATTGAATCAATAGCCTGACAATTATATTGATTAATTCCTGTCACATGATATACTGCGCTTCCAGTGGGAGTGAAGGCTTGGTTGTTCTGTATGTTTCCTTCCCAAATATATTGAGTAGCAGTACCAGAACCCGTCAAGGTGATTGGAATCCCCGGGCAGGTGATGTAATTGTTTCCAGCATCAACAAAGGGAAGTGGGTAAAGATTGAGAACATGCAAAGGAGATCGTGTGACGCAACCTTGCATATCGGTAATTTTTACTTGGTAAGTTCCACTTATCGCCGTATTTATTGTTGGACTTTGAGCTCCATTAGACCACAAGATGGAGTTGATCATTGCGTTTGTCGTAAATCCAATTGTGGCGGTTGAACCAAGGCAAATTCCTGCGGGACCTGTAAAAGTAATTGCAGCATTTTTTGAGAGCAATAGGGCATGAGCATCCGCTTTTCCATATCCGTAACCAAAGTTTGGAAGCGTTCCTGTATAGTTATCTGCTGCTGCAGTTGCAATCAAATCTTGTTTAAAACTTTGCCAGTTAGCCAACTTACATTTTTCAAGATAAAGTCCAGCAATTCCAGAAATAACTGGTGCCGCCATGGATGTTCCTCCATTTCTAACATGAAAAGCACCCTGATCAATGGAACTATTATTGGCAGGGTTGGATAGATACCATAAAGGTCCAGCGGTCAATGATAAATCTCCACTGGCAGCAATGTCTGGTTTGATAACGCCATGTCTAGTTGGACCTTTACTACTGTTTTCAGACAATTTTCCAACAGGAGTAGTCGAACTTGAAAGGTAATAGGTATTGTTCTTGTCAATATATCCCTTGCGATTTCTGAAATTACCAACAGAAATTACTTGTTCCGAACAATTCCAGGAAGAAACAATGGATTGCAAGGAATCTGGTGCTTGGTAAAACTGAATAGGTGGGTATTGACTTACCGATGGAATCACACTTATGAAATCACTTAATTGTTGCCATGCGCCTCCCCAAACATCATATTTTCCCTGACCGTAAGTCATGAATCTATATAAATAATTCAAAGAATCTATTTGATTGAAGAGCACCTGCATGTGAAAATTGGCGCCTACGATTTCTCTGTAAGATTCAATACACGCAAGTCGCTGACCATTAGAGTTGTAAATGGTATCATATAAAGGCGCAGTGTTTATATTTGAAAGCGCATTATGGAAGTCGGAGTTTCCGCTAAAGTGAAAATTTGGTCCCGGACTGTCTGCACCGAAGGCAAAATTATAGTTGGCTTGCAAAGTGTCTGACCAAAGGTCGAAAAGTATTTTATTGGGACCTGCAAGACCAACTCCCGGGTTTCTAATGTTCCAGAAAAAACTGGTGTCTGCATTAATATTTCCTGTGACATGGAACTTACCCTGATTTCCTGCGTTACCGGCTGCGCAGACTACAATACGACCATTTTGAGCGGAAACAAGTGAGGAGATGTAATCTGCAGCTGGGTCTTCGCCGTCATGGCTGCCTAAATAGGAGCCAACCGACAAATTAATCACAGCTGTTTTACCAAGAGAGTCTGCTACTTTAAATATATAATCACAGGCATCTGCAATACTTAATGTCCAATTGGGAAGGTTGAAATTTGTTTCTACAACAACAATGTCAGCATTTGGGGCCACTCCTTTATTTTTTGAATTCGCAAGTCCATTTCCTACTGCCATTCCTGACACCGTTGTTCCGTGTGCTGTTCCAGTCTCTAAACTGGTGCAAAGACCTTGATTAATATCAAGACTATCCCACAAAACTCCATATCCGTATGGCTGTGGAGGAGATGCGTTTGAAATGGTGTGGTCCCAATAGCGCAATACTCGTGTTTTTCCATTGGCTTTTTTAAAATCTGGATGGTTGAAATCTATTCCTTGGTCGATAATTCCAATAAGTACATTTTTCCCGGTATAACTGGTGTCTATACCTTGTAGTCCTTGATGCACAAGGTTTATCTTGTGTTTAAACAAGGCGCTGTCAGCCAGTGCTTGCGGATTAGAAAATTCGAAATATAGGTTTTGGATCGCCTTCGATTGTAGTAGAGCGTCTACTTTTTGGACGCTTGATCTGAAAAAAATCCAATTTTTATTCAAGTATTTTATGGTTAATCCTTCAGATTCAATAGCTTTTAAATTGCTTTGTGTAAATGGCAAGCTAAAATTACAAATCTCGTTTTTATTTTGCTTGGCTAAATCTTGAAGATTCAGAGGCTTTACTTGCGCATACACGAAGTGGGTAAGGCAACATGTAACCAAAAATATAAAGCGCATTTTCATATTGAAATTTGATGGAAAGTTAAGCAAAATCGATTATTTTTTAATTAATTGTTAGAAAATACTTTTCCTTTTAGTTTACTGATTTATGATAAATGCTATTTTTGATAAAAATTAATTCTATGAAACATCTACGTTTATTTTCAATGCTTTTTGTATCGTTATTTTTAACGGTTAATTTTCTTTTTGCACAAGCACTTCCTGGGACATTAAATTGGTACAACGGAGATGGCTTAGGGATGTCAACCAATAAAGCTTATGATTTACTTAAGAAGAAGAAATCAAGTCCTGTAATCGTAGCAGTTATTGATTCTGGTTTGGATATTGAACATGAAGACTTGAAAGGAAAGGTTTGGGTGAATAAAGGGGAGATTCCTAACAATAAAATTGATGATGATAAGAATGGTTTTGTAGATGATGTTCATGGTTGGAATTTTCTAGGAAATGCATCAGGTGAAAATCAAGGTCCAGCGCGCTTAGAAAAAACAAGAATTTTAGCTCAATTAATGCTTAAGTATGATGGGATTGATCCTCAAACGATAGCGTCTAACCCTGAATTTGATTTGTACCTTAAAGTAAAAGAAGATGTTGAAGCTGCCTTGGCTGAACTAGAACCTTATAGAGAATCATTAGACCAATTTGATGAAGACACTAGAAATTATATCTTGGATCAATTGAATTATAATTTGAATGTGAATTATGATGACCGCGCCATTCAAGGAGATAATCCATCTGATTTTACAGATCTAAACTATGGCAATCCAGATGTAGAAGGAACGGATGCTTTACATGGAACTCATGTTGCTGGAATTATAGCTGCAATCAGAGGAAATAATTTAGGAGGAGATGGTGTTGCAGATAATGTACTTATCATGCCGGTAAGAGCTGTTCCTAATGGTGATGAACATGATAAAGATGTTGCTCTAGCGATTCGTTATGCAGTTGATAATGGTGCGAAGGTTATCAATATGTCCTTCGGTAAGGATTATTCTTCTTTCCCAGAAGAAGTAGCAAATGCCATTTATTATGCCGAAAGTCATGATGTTTTACTCGTGCATGCAGCAGGAAACGATGCGAAAAATATTGATATTGAACCCAATTATCCGGAAACTTATAATTTTGAAGGTACAGATGTACGTACAGGTGTAGTTCATGATAATTATCTAACCGTTGGTGCCTCAACCAAAAATAAAGAGGAGTTGGTAGCAAGCTTTTCTAATTATGGGGCAGTAGGTGTAGATGTTTTTGCTCCTGGTTTAGAGATTTATAATTCTGTACCGAATAATGCCTATCAAAATTTACAGGGTACCTCTATGGCTGCTCCAATGGTAACGGGTGTGGCAGCATTGTTAAAGTCTTATTTTCCATCTTTATTAATGTCGGAAATTAGAGGCGCAATTCTTTTAACTGTTCAAATACCAGATTCAGGCGCATTAACGGATCTGTGTAATTCTAGAGGTGTAGTAAATGTTTATAGTGCAGCAAAGTATTGTATGAAATTAGAAGCAGGTAAAAAATAAATATGCGTTTTCTACTTATTGTATTTCTTTTACTGACTTTACCTCTTGGTGTTTTTTCACAACAATCTATTGATAAAGATTTAAATACTTTAATTGATTCTTGGCACCAAGCGGCAACAAAAGCGGATTTCAACACTTATTTTTCAAAAGTAAGTTCAGATTTTGTTTTTTTAGGTACCGCTCCAGGAGAGCGCTGGGAGAAGGCTGAATTTGAATCTTTCTGTAAACCTTATTTTGATAAAGGTAAAGCCTGGGATTTTGTTCCTTCCAATCGAAATTGGAAATTTGCGGATAAAGGTAAGTTCGCTTTCTTTGATGAAGATTTAGCTACTTGGATGGAAGGTTGTAGAGGAAGTGGCATCTGTACCAAAATTAATGGCGAATGGAAGATCATTTATTACAACCTTACTGTTCTTATTGAAAATGAAAAAATAAAGTCCTTTATTTCTTTAAGAAAAGAATAATGTTTGTTCCAGACAATTCCTTGAGTGCAACTCAAATTTATTTCTCTAATCAACTGCAAGGTCTTTTTTCTGAAAGGGAAGTCAAAACGATGTTTGAAGCATTAATTAAACAGCGTTTAAATTGGTCCTCGTCTGATTTTTTACTCCATCATGAAGCGCGATTATCTGAATCTGACTTATTGTTCATTCGATCAGCCGTAAAGCGCTTATTGCTTCATGAACCGTTTCAATATGTCATTGGAAATACTGAGTTTTATGGTTTGTCAATAACTTGTGCTCCAGGTGCTTTGATTCCTCGACCAGAAACCGAAGAATTGGTGGATTGGATCTTAGTGGAATTAAAAGGAAAGGAATCGAAAATATTAGATATTGGAACGGGATCAGGTTGTATCGCACTCGCATTGAAGAAGAACACAATCAATTCCAATGTTTGGGGTCTTGATGTAAGTGAAACAGCCTTAAAAATTGCAAGAGAAAATGCTCTTGCGCTCGGATTAGAAGTGGGGTTTTTCTCTCAAGATATCTTAAGTGATCATCCAATAGATTTTGACAATCAATTTTTTGATGTAATTGTTTCCAATCCTCCGTATATCCCTTTGAATGAACAAGTAAAAATGGATCAAAATGTACTTCAATTTGAACCACATAAAGCGCTGTTTGTTCCAGATCACGATCCTTTATTGTTTTATAGGGTAATTGCCACTAAAAGTTTAAGCTTTTTAAAGAATCAAGGTGTTTTGTTTTTTGAAATTCATGAAGATTTTGCTGCTGAAGTTAAAGAACTTTTGGTGGAACTTGGATTTATAAACATTGAATTGAGGAAAGATTTACAGGGAAAGTCGCGCATGATAAGAGCACAAAGAGTAATTTTAAATCATGAATAGTGAAGCGGCTCAAGAACGCATAATTTCCTTATCAAATGACATACATAACTACAATCATTTGTACTATGTAGAAAATAAATCTGTGATTTCAGATTATGAATTCGATTTGTTGTTGAAGGAATTACAAGATCTTGAAAAACGCTTTCCTGAATTGCAACAAGTTAATAGTCCAACGCAAAGGGTAGGTGGTGACATCTCCAAAAAATTCAATACGGTTACGCATCAATATCCAATGCTGTCTTTAGGGAATACTTATGCCGAAGATGAAATTGTTGAATGGGTAAATCGCATTCAAAAGTCTATATCAGATCCAATTGAATTCGTATGTGAACTTAAATATGACGGTGTTGCTATTGGTATTCGCTATGAACAAGGCGTTTTAACAAGGGCGCTCACAAGAGGAGATGGTCAAGCTGGGGAAGAAGTTACTCAAAATGTTAAAACTATTCGTTCGATTCCTTTAAAACTGAAAGGTGACTTTCCTTCTGACTTTGAAATTCGAGGTGAAGTATTTATGCCTTTGAGTCAATTTGAAAAGTTGAATAAGGAGCGTGATGAGTCGGGTGAACAAAGATTTGCCAACCCAAGAAACACTGCTTCAGGCACCCTTAAAATGTTGGATTCTAAAATTGTAGCCTCGCGAAATTTAGATTCTTATCTATATGGACTTTACGGAACTGATTCTATAGATTCAGGTCATTACGAAACGGTTTTACATGCAGCGCAATGGGGATTCAAAACGCCTCTTCCTGAAGAACGCTTTATCGCTAAAGTAAGTTCTGTGAGTGAAATAATGGATTTTATTGATTTTTGGGATAAAAAAAGAGAGGACTTGCCTTTTGAAATAGATGGTATTGTCATTAAAGTCAATGATTATCAGCAGCAAAAAGCGCTTGGATTTACAGCGAAATCTCCAAGATGGGCTATTTCATTTAAGTTTAAAACAAAAAGAGTAGAGACGGAATTACTTTCCTTATCTTATCAGGTAGGAAGAACCGGTGCGATTACTCCTGTGGCGAATTTAAATGCTGTTCAATTGGGCGGCACCACTGTTCGTCGCGCTTCATTATACAATGCTGATCAAATTGAAAAATTGGATTTACACCTCGGGGATTTTGTTTATGTCGAGAAAGGTGGAGAGATTATACCGAAAATTGTTGGTGTGAACCTCGAAAAGCGTAAAGTAGATTCAGAAGCAATTGTATTTATTACGCATTGTCCAGAATGTAATTCAGAGTTAAAAAGAAGAGAGGGGGAAGTACATCATTATTGCTTAAATGAAAGCTCTTGTCCTACACAAGTGATGGGAAAAATGCAGCATTTTATCAGTCGTAAAGCGCTTAATATTGATGGATTAGGGGAAGAGACTATTTCTTTGCTTTTTGAAAATAAATTAGTTTCAAATTGTGCTGATATTTATACGCTCTCAAGAGAAAAGTTACTTCTATTGGATCGAATGGCGGAGAAATCTGTCGATAATTTATTGTTTAGTATTGAGCAATCTAAAACCATTCGATTTGATCGCGTTTTGTTTGGATTGGGGATTAGATTTGTTGGAGAGACTGTTGCTAAAAAACTTGCCAAACATTTTAAGTCAATGGAAAAGATTAGTATTGCTACCTTTGATGAATTGATAGAAGTTGATGAAATCGGTGAAAAAATAGCCATTTCGGTGCAGCAATATTTTCAAGATCCTTCTAATCTATTATTGATAGATCGCTTGATGCAATATGGTTTGCAATTTACTTTGCCCGATGAATTACTTTTATCTAGTATCTTTATCGGAAAAACTTTAGTGGTGTCGGGTACATTTTTAGCTTTTTCTCGAGAAGAATTGAAACAATTAATTGAAAAAAATGGTGGAAAATTGGGGTCTTCTGTCTCAAGCAAAACGGATTACTTAGTTGCAGGAGCCAATATGGGGCCTGCTAAATTAAAAACAGCAAATGATAATGGTGTAGTCATTCTTTCAGAGGATGATTTTATAAAAATGATTTCGTTATGACAAAAAAAAATATTTGGAGTTCATCGCAATCTCTTATGGTAATATTTGATTATAAAGATGATGATCAACTTAGGGAGTTCAGAAAAGCATTAGATAAAATGTTGAATAATAGTCAAATTGGTCGACTCATTATTATTGTGAATATTCCAAAGGATCTAGATAAAACAACATTACCTCCACATTTCTTGATTTATTACACCTCTCCTAATGATTATTCCTTCTTTGGTAAGCTTAAGGATGTTCAATTGGAAGCAGAATTAAGAAAAACTTATGATCTGTTAATTTGGTTCGATGAGCCTCAAGAAAAGCTGTTCAATGAAGCTAAGAATGCTCATTTTAATCGAAAAGTTCTTGTTAATGCTGAGCATAGTTATTTTGATTTGAGTCTAAATTCTAGTCATGAGAACCCTGATGAAATGCTTAACTTTGTTACTTCAACTTTAGAAAAAATTAATCTTTATGACTAATCCATTTACAGGGGTAGGTGTTGCCTTGGTTACGCCATTTGATGCTCAAGGTGCTATCGACTTTAATGCATTAAAATCTTTAGTGCAATTGCAAATAGCAGGTGGTACTGATTTTTTAGTGGTGCAAGGAACTACGGGTGAATCTCCAACGCTAAGTCAAGAAGAGAAGTTGCAGGTGTTGAACACGGTGATTCAAGAAAATAATGGCCGTTTGAAGATTGTTTATGGAGTAGGAGGTAACAATACCTTGGCAGTAGGTGAAAATCTAAAGCAAGTTCCTGAAGGCGTTGACGGTATTTTGTCCGTTTCTCCTTACTATAATAAACCTACGCAAGCTGGAATTGTTAAGCATTTTGAATATTTAGCAACTTGTACAGATTTGCCTATCATTCTCTATAATGTTCCAGGTCGAACAGGTTCAAATATGTCTCCTGAAACTTCATTGGAATTGTCAAAAATTGAAAATATTGTAGCAGTTAAAGAAGCGTCAGGAAATATGGAGCAAATCATGGAGGTGATTCGTCAAAGATCTGGAGAATTTGGAGTGTTATCTGGAGATGATAATCTTACGATGCCCTTAATTGCTGCTGGAGCAGATGGTGTAATTTCTGTTGTTGCAAATGCTTTTCCTGAATTGTTTTCCACTATGGTACATGCCGCAATGGAAGATGATTTAATGACAGCGAGGAAAGCACATTATGAATTATTTGCGATTACAAAAATGTTTTTTGAGGAAGGAAATCCAGGTGGAGTTAAAATAGCATTGGCGCAACGCGGAATTATGGAACCCTTTATGCGCATGCCTTTACATCCTGTTTCTGATAATCTTGCTGCTAGAATTCAAAACGAGACGAAGAGAATTCTTAAATGAAGTACTTTTATTTTCTTCTTTTTTCGTTTTTACTTTTAGCTTGCGCATCTAAAGATGGAATTGAATCCTCAAAATCTCAAGAAAATTCAAGTCGCAAAAAGGTTGTGTCACCCACTGATACTATTAAAAAAGTTAACAGAGATTATAAAGTTTCTGGTGATTTATGTGATGTGCAATCCGTTAATTCAAAAATCAGGATTGAATTAAAGTATGCGACAAATGATAATTTTGTTAAAAAAGTACTCTATAAAAAAATAGATAAAGCTTATCTGCAAAAGGATGTAGCTATTAGACTGTCAAAATGTCAAGACTACTTAACTTCTTTACATCCTGATTTGTACCTACTGGTGTATGATGCTGTTAGACCTGTAAGCGTTCAACAAATTATGTGGACTTCCCTCGATTCAATTCCCGTTAATAAAAGGGTTAAGTTTGTATCAAATCCAAAGAATAGAAGTATTCACAATTATGGAGCAGCGGTTGATTTAACAATTTGTAATGCAGCCGGAATTCCATTGGATATGGGAGCAAAATATGATGAAATAGATTCCATTGCTTACCCATCATTAGAAGCCTTATTTTTAAAAAGAGGTTTACTGAGCAAAGAACAAGTAGCCAATAGAGTATTGTTAAGAAAGGTAATGGCATCTCAAAAATTTACTGGAATTGCCTCTGAATGGTGGCATTTTAATGCATGTTCTAGACAGTCAGCTGCATTGAAGTATCAATTGATGCTGGAAGAATAAACTTAGTAGTTAAGTAAAATTTCAGTCGTGTCAAAGGGTACACAATTCGCAGAAAGTTGACCTTGATTGCTGGTTCCAAGAATATAATAGTACAAGGAATACATTTCGTTGCCATTGTTAATACAATAGATGGTGGTGTCTAAAGCTCCGTAATAATCTTGTTGCGAATTAGGACAACATTCTAGACATCCTTGTAATCCTTCCTGTTTTATATATTGTAAATGATCAGAAAAAACAGGGTTGCTGTTGATGAATCGCAAGGCTACCCATGCTTTGGCTTTTGTACTGTAATTCCGCTCGTTATCTTGTTTTAAATTTAAGCTGGAATAATAAATAGTTTCTTCCAAAGGGAAATAATTATCCTTTGTGATGCTAAGTATGTATTTTTCCATTCTTTCACGAGGAAAGGTAAATCTAAAAGCACCGTCTTGGTTTAAAGTATAGGTTTCAATAAGGATTTTTTGATTGCTGGCCACTGGTATTTTGTACAGTTTCAATTGTGCGCCTTGCATTGGAATGTGAAAAGTATCGTCGGTAATGACTCCGTAAATAGTAAAGTTTCCTGTTCCTTTGGTGCAGGAAGCCAACAATAAAAGCCCAATAAATAAAAAGAAAAATCTCATATTACTTAATTGAAAATCGTGATTCAAAGTCTTTTTGTTGCTCTAAAGGTAGGAATAAAAAATCTCCAATTTCCTCTTGTTCACCATTTTCACGAAGAAGTTTAAAATCCTTAATGCCGTATTGTAGGTAATCTAATTCATTGAAGTAATTTACAAATAAAGGAATGCTTTCTTCTGCTATTTCAACTTGTACGATAGGGCGATGTTGAATGATTAATTTTTTTATTTCTTGAAATACAATCCATTCATAACCCTCAATATCACATTTTATGTAATCTATGCGCTTCAAATCTTTGAATAATTCAGACCCCTTTTTTAAAGCGACATGAGCAGTTTTTTGATTTCCGATTTGTTCCCCATCTCCAATGATATGAGGTAACCCTGTTCTCATTACACCATTAGATTCGGGTAAAACCATTTCAATTGTTTGCTCCTCATTTCCGAGAGCAACATTGTGTATTTCAACCTGAGGGAAGGGTTTTAAGAAATTTTTCAAGGTGCTGTAAAAGAAAGGAATAGGCTCGATGCAGATTAATTTTCCCTTAGTTGTTTTTCTTGCAAATATTTTAGAGAAATAACCAAGATTGGCTCCAATGTCAATTACAGTATAGTCTTCTTTAATAAAAGATTTAACTGCGTAATGAAATTTAAAACGCTTATCATTTTTTAATATACCTAAATCATATAGAATGAAAAATCCAATATGCATAGCCTTCAAGTAGACCGCTTGCGGAAGGATTCGGAACAATAACTTTTTAATAGTAAATATCACTTGTACGAAAGTACTATTTTTCAAGATAATTATTCTCTTTTTATGAAATATGATAATGAAGAGGGCGCTACAATTTGTTACTTGTAATTAATTACAAAGATGTATTTTTATAAAAAAAAATTTAAATGAAATTTATTCTAATTTGTTTCTTTGGACTTACTGTCGTTTTTGTTACCTCTGCGCAAGTAAATATAGCTCCTCTGGAATTGAAAAAAATAATGACAGGACAAGATTTTATAGGTCATTGGCCTGAAGGTATCTCTTGGTCAGCTAATGGGAAAGAAATTCTTTTCAATTGGAATCATGAGAATGAAGTAATCAGTCCTGTTTATGCTTACGATTTACAAAGTAAGGCATTGACTAAACAAGTTTCAGGGAATCAAAAACAGCTTTACTTTGATCCTGCACAGGCAACATTCACGAATCAAATTGATGTTGTTGACCATAGAGTCTATGTATACAATAAGCAGCATTCCACTAAGACTGAGCATCTGAATTTTTACGAAGACCTATACAATATTCAGAGGTTGAATAATGAAGATGAATTTGTTTATGAATGGAATAGCAACTTGTATAAATATAATTATAAAGTTCCCGGCGGATCTATAATACAATTAACGAGATTGACAAAAGGATCAAAAAAAGAAGAAGCCAGAGACACTAGTTTCTTGGGAGAACAACAATTAGTATTGTTCAATTATTTAAAAGAAAAATCAATTAAAGATAGTTTGATTGAAGACTTAAATGCAAAGTCAAAATCAAATGATGTTCCTGTAGTCGCCTATGGTGATGGTGAATTATATTCCTTAAAAATTGATCCTTCGTGCCATTTTGTATCACTAAAAACGCATTTTGGGACAGAAACTCCTGCAACTAATGTAGAGCACTTTGTTACGGAAGATGGATATACACAAGCTTCAAAAGCTAGAGAAAAGGTAAGTGACAAAGAGCCAAATGAAAAATTAGCTATTTTAAATTTAGATAAGGATTCTTTGAAATGGATTGATTTTTCAGGATTGAGTGATATTCGAAGAAAGCCATTATACATAGATTCAACAGGGAAAGGATTGTATGCCAATGACCGTTCTATATTTATTCATGACCCCGTATTTTCTACTACCAAAAGAACTGCGCTCTTAGATATTCGTTCGGCTGACAATAAAGATCGATGGATTGCTATCCTAGATTGTTCTAATGCAACAATCAAAGAAATAGACCATCAGCATGATGAGGCATGGATAGGTGGTCCTGGGATTTCTTCTTGGAATGAAAGTGGTGGAACTTTAGCATGGGTGAAAGATGGCGTTAGTTTTATTTTTCAATCAGAAAAAACAGGTTATTCTCATTTGTATTTATACGAGTCGGGTTCTATAATACCGCTAACTGAGGGACAATTTGAAGTATCGGAGGTGCAAATAGCGAAGGATAAAGCTCATTTATACCTAACGGCAAATAAAACTCATCCTGGAAATAGAGATTTCTATTCTTTTGAAATTAAAACCAAAAAATGGACGTCAATTTTAACTGAAAATGGATTTCATGAGGTATTGGTTTCTCCTGATGAAAAATATTTAGCCATCCGATATTCCGATGCTACCCATCCTTGGGAAATGTATTGGGCGAAAAATATGGAGCATACTAAAATGCAACGCATTACGACTTCAACGACTAAAGAATTCGATGCTTATCCTTGGCGCAATCCAGAGGTGCTACAATTTAATGCATCAGATGGAGTAGGGGTTTATGCTCGAATTTATACGCCAGAGGTTTCAAAAGCAAATCATGCGGCGGTATTGTTTGTTCATGGTGCAGGATATTTGCAAAATGCACATCATTATTGGAGTAATTATTATCGCGAATATATGTTTCATAATTTATTAGTGGATCAAGGATATACGGTTCTAGATGTTGATTATAGAGCAAGTGAAGGATATGGAAGAGATTATCGAACAGCCATTTATCGATTTATGGGTGGTCGTGATCTACAAGATTTTGTTGATGCTAAAAAGTTTTTAGTGAATACTAAGGGAATTGATTCCAACCGTGTTGGTATTTATGGCGGTTCTTATGGTGGTTTCATTACCTTAATGGGATTATTTACCAGTCCAAAAACTTTCGCTTGTGGTGCTGCTTTACGTTCAGTAACCGATTGGGCACATTACAATCATGAATACACCAGTAATATTCTAAACAATCCAGAAACTGACCCTAAGGCTTTTATAAAAAGCTCGCCTATATATTTTGCGCAGAATTTAGAAAAACCGCTCTTAATTCTTCATGGAATGGTGGATGATAATGTGCAATTTCAGGATGTGGTACGCTTGAATCAACGTCTGATTGAATTGGGTAAAAAGGACTGGAATATGGCACTTTATCCTGTTGAATCTCATGGTTTTAAAGAGAGTTCTTCTTGGCAGGATGAATACAGAAGAATTTATGAATTGTTTGAATTGAATTTATTAAAATAACACTTTATGCTTACAGTTAGGGAATTGAATGATAAACAAGAAATGTTGGATCAAATTTCAGTTATTAAAGAGTTGTATCCTTCTTTAACACCGGAAGAATATGGAAATGAATTGGATTTTATGCTTCCCCTTAATTACGGACAAGTAGCTGTATTTGAAGATGAGACTTGTGTTGGAATCAGTGGTTATTGGCTGGGAAGTAAACTTTGGTGCGGTAAATACTTGGAATTAGATAATATTATTGTGGTAGAAAAAGCCAGAAGTATGGGAGTAGGTCAACTTATTTTTGATTTCCTTCAAAAGAAAGCCAGTGAAGCCAACTGTAATTTTATGTCACTTGATTCTTACACTCAAAATTTCAAAGCGCACAAATTCTTTTATAATAATGAGTTCAGTCCCAAAGGATTTCATTTTATAAAATTTCTACATCCCGAGAAAGTGCGTTGATTTTAACTTGAAGTAAATGCGCTTATCCTTCAGCGTTCTCTTGTTTTTCCTCTAGAAGTAATTTTTCTTTTCTTTCTTTCGCTTCTTTTTCTTCCTTTTCCTTTTGCTTCTTATTGTGAGCATCTAGGTGTTTGTTTTTCTTTTCAAGTTCTTTTACTGGAACAAATCCTACTCCAGTTAATGGGAATAAATCTTGAAGTTCTCCACTATAATAGAACTCATAGCACAAGCCACCAAAGGTATATGGTTTTCCACCAACTTTAAAGTTCGATCCACCCACCTCAGGATTTTTCTTTGGTTTGCTTTTTTGATACCCTAAATTATAGAGCGTGCCTAAAATTTCAGGTCTATTGGCGAGTGTAAATCCATTTCTTTCCCAATGCGCTTGAAATTGTCTTAAGAAAAATGCAGTATATAAATAAGAATAATAGTGGTCTCCACCTTTAATTAGTCTTTGAATGGTTTTATATTTATGCGCGGCTATAGTATCATTAACCAATTCAGGAAAGGAATCATTGACATTCACACATTTCTGGAAATAATCACCTGCATAAAACGAACTTGATTTATCAAATAAATTACTTTCTATTTTCAAAGCGGTATGTTGTAAGATACCAGTTACTCCGTAACCTCTGTTAGTAGGCAAAATAATATGATTAAAAGGAACTACATATTTTTTAAATTGCTCGCGACCTGAATTGAACATACGCATTTGTTCTCCAACGAGACACATTACAATAAGTCTGGATTCAACACCGGTTAAACGAGAAACAGAATCAATGGCTTTCTTATCTGCTTTTATGATAGCACTGAATTCTTTCCATTCCTTGTAATTGGCCCATGGATAAACAGAAATGGTTTTAATGTTGGATTTAGCCTTAATATTTGCAATTTCATTTTGATAGGCTTTGTTATTTTTCATGCGTAAATCTACGGCATCAATCATACGCAAGGCAACTGTTATATCAGATGAAGTGTGATAAGCTTCGGTAATGATTTTAGCATTGATTGGATAATATTTGGCCAAAACACCTAATTTCCTAAACATTAGGTACTCATTTTTGGCAATCGAGAGACTATCGGTTTTAAATCCCTGATTGTATTTGTCAGCCATTTGAGCAAAATAACGACTGTTAAGATCAACAGAACCATTGTCATTGGTCCATTTAAACTTAACTGCAATGGCAGTAAAAATAAGAAAAGCAGCAACCGCCGCAAGCAAATGGATTATAAAAAAATACGAAAAACGAATTACACGCTTAACGCCAGATTTCTTTACTGACTTATTTTCTCCTTCTACTGTTTGCATTTAAAAAATAATTTAGGGGCAAAAATAGAGTATTTATAATGATTTTTTTTGAAAATTGATCAAAATGAAACAAGTTGAAATTAAATGAACCAAAATAATTCTTTTTATTTTATTGAAAGATAATTGGAAGGATCTGAGAAGTAGGTAAAATTTATTTATAAAAATAGAACTATTATAATCATTTCGATTTGAATTTTTTGGCTATTAAGTTGTATTTTTGAACAAAAAAAAATAACAGTTATGTCAAAATTTCCATTTTTACTTTTAATTAGCATGGTCACATTTGGACTGAATGCTCAAAATATCAAGTCTGAAGATATTACTTATAGTTTCGTTAAACTTCCTATGAAACCAGTGATACCAAAAGTTGAGAATTATTTTTCAACCATTACTTCTGCGTATGAAGCTGAAAACAATAAGTTAACGGCTCAATTTGAAGCAGATAAAGCAAGAGCTGAGGCAGATTATCAAAGAGAAATGGCTGATTATCCAGTTAAAGTTAAAGCTGCTGACGATAAATATGCAAAAGAAATGGAGGCGTGGAATGAAAAATCAACTGCTTCTAGAATACTTGAAAAACAATTGTTAAATGAGAACAATCACCCAGTAAAAGATTATGTTGCATCTCCTTATAGAAGAACTATTGCTCCACCAGTATTAAAAACAAGTTATGATTATCCTTCTTTAGCCGCTACTTATCTTAGAATAGATGGTTATAAAAAAGCAGATATGAATGCTTTAAGTTATACGGTTACCTTACAAGGATTTGAACATTCTCAACCTACTATTAAATCTGAAGTTAAAAAAGAAGTTTCTCGTGTTAATAATGTTTCAACAGAAACCTCAGTTACTTATTATTATGTAGAATATACTTACCGTCACCCCATGTCCGTTCGTGTTGCCAATGCTAACAATCAAGAAATTATATATTTGGCTCCAATGGAGTTAACGACTTATAAAACTTATAAATCCACTTCATCTAAAGTAGCGCCTTCTAGTGATTTTTCTGGACTTATTAGAACAAGTGAAGAAGCCATCTTAAAGGAAAATTTAACTTTTATCAATCACTTGGTAAATGATCAAATCGGATTTGAAGTTACACCAAGAACAACTTCTTTGGATTATGTGAAATCAAAAAATGATGCTCATGCAGATGTAATGGAAGCCTATAACAATCAAATGACTGGGTTAAAGTCATTAACTGTTAATGAAGCTTTAGCAACTCAAAAATTGAATGCTGCAATCGAAGCGTATACTAAAATATTATTGGAGTCTGATTTACTTGATAAAAAGGCAAGAATTGATAAAGATGTGACTATTTCAATTTATTTCAATATGTTGGAAGCTTATTTTGCGATGAGAAAAACTACAGAAGCTGAAGCAATCATGGCAACACTTTCTCAATTAGATCTTTCTAACAAAGAGAAAAAGTTCAAGGAGAAATATGCAGAAGCATTTTTAGATTTAACCAATCGTAAAGCAGTAAACGGCTTATAAAATTCGATTTTATAAAAAAAAGAAGTTATGTTAAAATTGAGTTCATTTTTATTATTTCTTGGAGTTCTTTTGGCTAATAATTCCTTCAGTCAAAACTATTTAAATATTGATTACGGCAATCCGTTTTTTCAAATTATCGATAGGACTGACTCCACTATTACAATACACATGGAAATGGAATCAGATGAAATTCACGCTTGTGATTCACCTGATTTCATTTGCACTTTAAATTCTGATGGGAATTACTACTGTTTCATTTCTGAAGAAGGAGACATGGAAAATGTAATTATCATGTACGGCAAAGATTTAGTAGAAGGAACAGATGATCCAAAGAAGTTGGTTTATAAATCTAATGACTACATGGGACATCCATGTGATGTTCCTGTTGCTACTTATCTATGGGATGCAATGGGTGACTAATTTTCGAAGCTAATTATTGCTTATCCATTTTACAGTTTCCTTTTTCGTGACAAGATACTTTTTTGTCATTAGAACAAGATCCTTTTTCGAATGACTTATCTTTCATTCCGCGGTGACATTCCATTTTGTCTCTACCACACTTAGATTTATGACAAGAAGAACAAAGTGTTGCACAAACTAGACCACCAACAAATACAATGATTCCAAAAGTAATTGCAACATAGGAAGTTATCTTTGTCATTTTCCCAAGACCTTCTTTTTTGCTGTAAGCTAGTAAAAACAAACCACCCATAAGCACTATAAGCGCTAGAGATAAAGCAACAATTAACATTGGACACATCATAATAAATATTTTAAAGGTGAATACTTTTACTAATGTACGATTATATAGTTCAACATTGATAAAAGAAATAACTATTTGAAAATTAGGAATCTAACACATTAATTTTAGATTGAACTTTCAGCGTGACTTTGGCTTGCGTGAAGTGTTTTTCTTTACTCCAGGTCTACTGTCATTCTTTTTAGGGGATCTACCAAATTTACTACTTGCTGAATTTGGTGTATATGCCTTTGCAGTTCGATTGTTTCCCGAAGATGCAGTAGCTTTTTTAACGCTAGGTTTTTTAGCAGTTTTCTTCACCTCTTCATTGCTGGAGTCTTCAATTAAGTCATAAATTACTTCCAATTCTTTATCGGTCAAATCTCTCCATTCTCCCAGAGGAAGTCCTTGCAATCCTATATTCATAATGCGTACCCGTTCCAACTTGAGAACTTCATAATCAAAGTGCTCGCACATCCGCCGGATTTGCCTGTTTAAACCTTGAATTAAGGTAATTCGAAAGACATTTGTTCCTTCCTGAATGATTTTACATTTCTTGGTGTTAACGCCCAAAATAGGAACGCCTTTTGACATGGAGGCAATCATTGAGGTAGTCAATGGTTTGTTTACGGTGACTAAATATTCTTTTTCATGCTTATTTCCAGACCTTAATATCTTATTGATCACATCGCCATCATTCGTCAGGAAGATAAGTCCTTGAGAATCTTTATCTAATCGTCCGACAGGAAAAATTCTTTTACTATGATTGACAAATTGCACAATATTATCGTGGACATTCTCCTCAGTAGTGGAAGTAACCCCAACGGGTTTATTTAAGGCAATAAAAACAATGTCATCGCCTTCTCTAGGTTCTAGATTTTGGCCATTCACACAAACCTTATCGCCAATTTTTACTTGGTCACCAATGACTGCTTTGCGTTTATTGATCAATACCAATCCACGCTCAATAAACCGATCTGCCTCGCGTCTTGAACACAATCCACTTTCACTTATAAATTTATTGAGGCGCATGGAATTAATTTTCAATTATATTCTTAAAAGATTAAAAGTACACTTATTTTAGTTTTTATGAGCACTATTAAAACTTTAGTATTTGGAGTGCAACCTGAACCTTGAATTGGTCGTCTTTTGTAAGTGAAAAAACACTCCATATGAAATTAATTTGTTTAATAACATTATCGCTTGCAGTCAATACGATCAGTGCTCAAGTAAATTCTTTGAATCTTCTTTATAATTCCATTCCTGGAATAGGTTGCCACTCAAATATGTCTGCATGTATTACAACGGGAGCTCAACCTGAGTCTGGAGCTCAAATTATAGTTGATTGGACAGATGGAGATTCAGATACTTTAATGGCTTTTTCAGGACCAAATGCACAAAACTGTTATGTATTCGAACACGATTATACCCAAGCGGGTATATATGACGCTATAGTAACAGTGACTAGTGGAACCTTAGGTGGACAAAATATAGCTACTCAAACAATAGAGTGGGTCATTACGAGTACCTCCAACTGCGGATTTTTTAACATTATATCCTTGCTGAATCCTTCTTCAACATTTTTATCAAATGTTCCCTATGATGTTGTAGATAATTTTAATGTGACTACGACTATCTATCCTAAAAATTCCTTTGGAAATAATTACTACACTGAATTAGATGTTAATAGAACTTATACAGTGGGTATTAATACCAATTGGTTACAAAATAATGGGTATACTCAAACATCTCCTAACTTTATTATTAGCACTTTCGATATAACCGGTAAAGCTGAAAATGTTCCAATGAATATGACTTTACAGTGTAATGGAAATGGATTGACACCTAATCTAGAAATCACTTCCGCAATGGCATTTCAATTTCTAGCTCCTATACAACAGGGTAATATTGCTGTTCAAGTTGCAAATGTGTCCTGCGGTAATTATGCTAATAGCACGATTAAAATTACAATACCATCTGGAATAACACCGATACTTACTAATACTCCAAATGCTTCCTTTGCTAATGATACGGTTACTGTATTAGTTCCATATTTGAGTGGAAATACTTCTGTTTCATTTCCGTGTTCTTTTAGTGGAAGCACACCGGCAGGAACTACTTTAAATTTCTATGTAAGTGTTTCTGCTGCAGGAGAGCAAGATTTTCTTTTTAATAATGTGCCATTCGTCGCGACAGTTTTGAATTCATATGATCCAAACGATAAGAATTGTAATTTACCAAGATATATTAATCCTAACGCGAAGGAAAATTTACAATATACAGTTCGTTTTCAAAATGATGGAAATTATCCCGCTTTAAACATTGTGGTTAGAGACACTATATCAACAAATTTAGATTTATCGACGTTTAGATTTGTAGGTTCAAGTCATCCTGTCTCCTACAGTGTTGATCCAATTACTAGAGAAATATCTTTCAGATTCAGCGGAATTAATTTAGCGCCTTCTATGTTAAGTATAGAATATAGCCAAGGATATTTCTCCTATAATATTGATGAATTACCTGATTTGATCATAAATTCCGAAATAGAAAATACGGCATACATTTATTTTGATTTCAATCCACCAATAATTACAAACACCACAATAAATACCAATGGATATTTAGGTTTATTGAATCATGATAATGAATTTAAATTTAATATTTTTCCCAATCCAACGAATGGAAAATTCACTTTAGATCTTTCAGAGAAAGCATGCCTCAAAATATATTCTTTAATTGGGTCTTTAGTTTATGATCAAGAAGTTGAAAAAGACCAAATGATAGATTTGTCCAACTTTGAAAAAGGAATTTATAACATTCAAGTCTCATCAGAAAATTATACTTATTCTAAGAAATTAGTATTGGAATAGGCAAGACATATTAACACTTTACCTAAATTCAAAAGGAATTATCTTTTTAAATAATCAGATTTTATTATTTACTTATTTTTACAGAAATATCATGTTATGAAATTTATAATTTTCACCTTCTTTTTAATGCTATCATTATCGGCATTTTCACAATTAGGCAATACGATGTATGGACTTGCGCGCACTCCGAATCCAGCTGCAGTTTATGTAGCCACGATGAACCCGACAACTGGTATAGCGACGAATGTCAGTCCAACTTCAGTTTCATCCTCCATTAATTTAACAGGTGCAGCATTAAATCCTTATTCCAATCAATTTTGTTTTATTGGAGATACTGGATTAAAATCAATTGATCTAACAACAGGGCAAATAACAAACACGGCAACGGTTATTAATCCAAATGGAACAGGCTATTTTGATCTTTTTAGATTCAACACATCTGATTCCTTAATGTATGGTTTATCACGAAGAAATATTACCAATCCACAAACAGGGGTAGTAACTGGGTCGATGTATTTGGCAACAATAGATGCGAATACAGGAACCATCAACGAAATTTCACCCAACTCAATTGGACAAGGATTTTCGTATTCTGGAAGTGCCATTGATCCACATCAAATGGTATTTTATTATTCAAATGGCGCGCAATTGGTAGGATTAGATATGTATACCGGAGGAATATTTTCTAATCCAACACTTTCTTTTCCAAACGGTGGACAATACTTTGACAATTTCACTTATAACTGTAGTGATACTTCATTATATGGCTTGGTTCGAACCAACTATTACTCACAAGTTTATGATCCACAAACCATGATTACCTCTCAAGTTTTTGATTCAGCAAATGTTCATCTTGGAAAAGTAAATGCGATGACTGGTGCAGTGACAAAAATTAGTACGCAGCCCATTGGTGTCATGGCCTTTTCTTTGAATGGAAGTTCGACCATAGACCCATTAAATATGATTTATTATTTTATTAGTGGCTCTGGTTCAGGTATTGCAATTTATGGTGTTTCATTGCAAACAGGGCTCTTGGTAAGTCAACAACCCATCAGCAATACTGGGGCGCTTTACTTCGATATGATTCGAATTCAAAATGATTGTTACGAATCGCAACCCACTAGATTTGCTTCATCAGCTGCAGTTGAAGATCAAATATTAAAAACTACTAATGTCCGCGTTTACCCTAATCCTTTTGTAGATCAAATCACCATTTCTAGTGAAATTCAGATGCAAAAAATTGAACTTTTTCAAGCGAATGGATCACTAATATCCGTAAATGAGATCTCCGGTAAAGAATTCAACTTAGAAACAAATCATTTGCTTAAAGGCATTTATTTTCTTCAAGTGACCAATTCAAAAGGTAAAGAAACTGTGAAGATTATTAAATAGATTTTGATCTTTTGAATCATTCAGTTCGAACCCTCGAAATGAAGTTGGAGACATCAAGAAACAAAATTAACCGCAGGAATTTTCAATGTAAAATCACTATATTTACCCTGAAAAAATGTATATTTTGATAAGTCTAATCAAGTTAATTATAATGTCTTTTTATTATTATGCATATACCGTTCGTATAAAATTAATAATCGTGCCTGCCTTCTTATTTATATCATTCCTTAACTTTTCCCAGTCGGAGTCGATAGAAATTAACCCTTCCTTAATCTATATGAATGTCTATGATATAGTAGACACTGCAGTTTCTTCCTATACTCCTTTTGGGTGTGCCACAAAATCCTATACTCTCGATGTTGATCAAAATAATGTCACTGATTTTACGCTAACCACTTCATGTTATATGGGGGGGTTAGGAGGAAATAATGAAATTTCATTAAGTTCATCAGACAGCAGTTACTTTGCTATAGATACCAATGTTATAGATACAATAGGATCTGTTTTTTCAGGTCAAATTGTGTATTATCCTGCAATATTTTCACTAGTAAAAGAACTTGAATATAATGACACCGTTTGGATGGGGCAATGCAATCAACAGACGCTAACAAACATAGCCTATTATGCCTATGGTAATTACCCCAGTTTTATCAGTTATCATTCCATGGATTCATGGATATCTGGTGACCATTACATCGGGTTTCGAAAGAAAATTGAAGGGGTTAATCACCTGGGTTGGATTAAGTTAAATGTATCAAATTACAATCAATTTACAGTGAAGGAATATGCCCTGAGTTTTTTGGATTCCCCGATTAAAATATATCCTAATCCTGTAGTTGACAATGTAACAATACAATGTGGTTATTTGGAAAACTCAGATTTTAAGGTATACAATGTTTTAGGGGAAATTGTCCTTCAAAGCAAATTAGTAAAAGGTTTGAATCAGGTTGATTTAAGTGAATTGCGTCATGGTGTGTATTCTCTTCAAGTTTCAGGTTTGGATTATTTTATTCAAAAACAAATTGTTAAGTTGTGATTTTTAAGTTTTAATAGACTTTTTAATCTTTAATCCTTTTGTAGATCAAATCACCATTTCCAGTGAAATTCAGATGCGAAGAATAGAACTGTTCCAAGCGAATGGATCATTAATGAGCGTAAATGAGATCTCTGGTAAAGAATTCAACTTAGAAACAAATCATTTGCTTAAAGGCATTTATTTTCTTCAAGTGACCAATTTAAAAGGTAAAGAAACTGTGAAGATTATTAAATAGATTTTGATCTTATAAATAATTCAGTTCGAACCCTCGAAATGAAGTTGGAGCCATCAATAACCAAAATTATTCGATAGAATTTTCTGTATTAAATCACTTTATTTACCGTGAAAAATTGTATATTTGAATATATTTTCACGATAAATATAACCTCTAAATAATGATCAACCAGACCACAAAAGATAAAATTCAGATATTGCACGGTCAATATTTAAATTTAGCAAAGGGAAATGAATCAATATTAAAGGAAATAACCCTAGCCGAAATTCCTGAGTTGGTTTATAACTCGAACGCTATCGAAAATTCAACCCTTTCTTTGGAAGATACAGAAAAAATCCTTGCAGGGGGAAGTATAGATCGAAAAGTAAATGTCCGGGAAGTTTATGAAGCCAAAAATTTGGCCAATATTACCGAATCCTTATTAGAAAAAAACTTTTCCTTACTCCACATTAAACACATTTTAAGCTTTCATAAAACTTTGCTTACTAACATAGACGATAATATTTCCGGTCGATTTAGAGTTGGCAAAGAATGGGTGCGTGTTGGCAATCACTTAGGAGCAAATCCACAGTTTGTTCCTACACTTATGCAAGAACTTGTTGATAATTATAACCAGAATAAAATCAGTTATTTTTTAGATGCCGTCGCACATTTCCACGCAGAGTTTGAAACCATTCACCCCTTTGTTGATGGAAATGGGCGAATGGGTAGAGTGCTTATTAATCTGCAGTTAATTAATTTAGGATTGCCGCCAATTATTATTCAAAATAAAAGTAAACATACTGAATACTATCCGCTATTTACACAGTACCAGTCAACACTTAAATTTGGTGGTTTTACCGAGTTGTTTGCCTTACTATTACAAGAATCTATGCACAAAAGAATAAGCATACTTGAATCAAAAAAAATAATTCCACTTGCACTATGGGCATCGCAAAAAGGAGTAAAACCAAATATTGCAGCCAATAAAGCCAAAAGACAAACTATTCCTGCCTTCCGAATGCGAGAAAAATGGATGATTGCGGAAGAATTTACATTAAGTCAATAATTATTGAATTAGAGAAATAATTACATCAAAAAAAAAGCGCCAACCAAAGGCAGGCGCTTGCATCAGAGTGGAGTCCACTGACTTGTTCTCGAACCAATTTTTGGAGGATTTTGAGTCTTATCTATTCTTGAGAATGAAAATCTCGTTAGATAATTTTGGAATGTCTTTTTGAATTATTGCCCATATCATCTCAGGTTCAACGGAGTCGTATGCGTGCGCAATAATATTTCTCAAGCCAATGATATTTTTGATTGAAGATATTTCAATTATTGGACTTATTTCAGTTATTTTTTTGATGGCTTCACCAAGAATTTCTAAATCTCGCTCGATTGCTCTTTGCAAAATTATGTCAGACTTAAATAGATTGAAATTATTGTCTGTTTTTGTTTTTATAGCTTCAATTTCTATAATGATACTTTCGATATCGAGAAAATATTTTAATAGTTTATGCTGCATACAATTCGACTTTTGATTGCTCAATTTCTTCAATTAACACTCTATTTCTTAAAGATTTTTTAGTGACTAAATCAATTTTTCTTCCCATCAATGCTTCTAATTTCTCTAAATATGAAAAGTAATTGTCAGCATAGTCCAATAAGTGAAGATCATCTGAAAACTGAACCAAAAGATCAATATCACTTTCTTCGTTCATTGTTTCCCTTGCAGCCGAACCAAATAAAGCTATTGAAGAAACGCGATGCATTTTACTCAATGCAATTATTTGATCAATTTTATCTTCTATTATTTTTATCATTTAAAGTCAAATATACAAAATATGATTATTATATTGAATAAAATGAAAAAAGCGCCAACCAAAGGCAGGCGCTTACATCAGAGTGGAGTCGGAGGGGTTAGCTGCGCTGAGCCCTCATAACTAACGTGCAGTGGATGCAAGCACCTATTCACTGTGTTCATTAGCTCTTTTTTTTTTACTTTTTCTCACTTGAGCGCGCTCAGATTCGATAAGACAAAAAAAAAAGCGCCAACCAAAGGCAGGCGCTTACATCAGAGTGGAGTCGGAGGGGTTCGAACCCTCGTCCAAACGACGAATATTCTAGCTTTCTACATGCTTATTTCTTGATTGATTTTCGATTGTGAGACGGACAAGAACACCCAAACCCACAACTTAGCTTCTAAAGTTTCGCAAACGCTTAGAAACATCGCGAATGCTAGCCTGATGGGATGAACTTCCGATTGGTAAATCTAACAGGCAGAGATCTACCGGAAGTACTCGTCCAACCTACTAAACTTCGATCGGATAAAGCCAACTAACTATCAGTTAATTAAGCAGCAAGTGCGTATGACGTATTGTCAATTATAGTTCGAGACAAGATATTAAAGAGGTTCATCTCAACCCTCTGCATGCTGACACTTGACTACCGCTATCGCTGTCAAATCCAATGTCGACCCCAAAGAACTTAGATGCAAAGATAGAGAATAATAAACGCCTTCCTTGAATTTTGTGAAATTTTAGGCAAAAAAAAAGTAGGAACATGTCCTACTTCTGATTATAATATTATCTAAAATCAATATTCATCTTCGTTGAATAGAAAGTCTTCTCTGGAAGGGTAGTCCGGCCAAATTTCTTCTATACTTTCATATACATCTCCTTCGTCTTCTAAGTCTTGTAAGTTTTCAACTACTTCTAAAGGTGCTCCTGTACGAATGGCAAAATCAATCAATTCATCCTTGGATGCTGGCCATGGCGCGTCTTCTAAATAGGATGCTAATTCTAGTGTCCAGTACATATTTTATGCTTTTAATTTTTGTTTCTAATTTCGGCAAAAGTAATCTTTATTTTGAACTTTGCAAGGAATTCATCAATAGATCTAAAATAATTTGTAAAATTTATCTTATTTACATCTTTGGATGCCACGCTTGTTCTTGAGCATCAAGGTCTTGTGCTAGTTTTCTACCCAAAACAAAAAAGTAATCACTCAAGCGATTTACATAGGATAAAAGTACCATCTCAATAGGGTTTTGCTCATGTAATTCTACCATTATGCGCTCCGCTCTCCTGCAAACACATCTTGTGATGTGACAAGCAGAAACCGTTGGATGACCACCAGGAAGTATAAAGAATTTCATTGGGGGTAATTGTGATTCCATTGCATCTATCCAATCTTCCAATTGGGTAACATCGTTTTCCTTGATTTCAGGTAATGCCATGCTTGTTTTTTCTGGATCTTGAGCCAAATGGGAACCAATAGTGAACAAGCGATCTTGAATTTCAATCAGCTGCGCAACATACTCAGGATTGATCTGCTGATCTCTTAGCATTCCAATGTGCGCATTTAATTCATCTACGGTTCCATAAGCATCGATTCGGATGGAATGTTTTGAAACTCTAGTACCACCAATTAATCCGGTCTTTCCCGTATCTCCCTTTTTTGTATATATCTTCATTCTAAAGTGTGTTCATTACTGTTTCAATGGAAATTTCTTCACCCGCTAAATGAAGAATCCTTTGCATTACTTCGTCTACAATTGCGTCTGGACAGGAAGCACCAGAGGTAATTGCAATGTTTAATTTATCTTTTTCAGGTAAAAATTTATGTTCCTGCGACACGAATTTTTGATGAATATCATAACTGTGAATCTCGTCTTTGGAAATTATTTCTTGGTGACTGTTAATGAAATAGGTCGTAAATTTTTGTTCTAACAATTCAACCAAATGTGTGGTATTTGAACTATTATATCCCCCTACAACAACTGCCAAATCTAATGGCTCTTCCATGAGTGCATAAGTAGAGGATTGGTTGTCATTGGTGGCGTAACATAAGGTATCTCTTGTATCAGCCATGTGTTCTTTTATTTGATCTTCACCGTATTTATCTAGCATGATACTTCTTAAATAAGTGGTGATGGCTTCGGTGTCTGAAGCTAACATGGTGGTTTGGTTGACAACACCAAGTTTTTTTAAATCTTTATTTGGATCAAAATTAGTTGAGTATTTTCCTTCAAAATAGGTATAGAAATTGTCCATTTCCACATCTCCCTGAATGATTTTACCTAAGTAAATGGCGTCTTCCATGTTTTTTAATACTAAGGAAGGACCATTGGTTTTACTGTGTGAAAAAGTAGCTCTAGTTTCTTCGTGTTCGAATTTACCATGAATGATGATCGTGTGATCTGTTTCTCCCAATTTCTCTGAACGATTCCACACTTTTTCGACAAATGGACAAGTGGTATTGTAACTGTCTATGTTCAGTCCTCTAGCGCGAAGATCATTCGCAAGTTCAACGGTAGTGCCGAAAGCTGGGATTATAATAATATCCTCTGGTGTCAATTCATCTAAATTAAATAAGGAGTTCCCTTCGGTATCTTGCAGAAATAAGATCCCTTGATCCTTTAGATCATCATTTACCGTAGGATTGTGAATCATTTGACTCAACAAAAAGATGCGTTTGTCAGGATGGGATCTTAAGGCATCGTATGATTTTTCAATTGCATTTTCGACTCCATAACAAAAACCAAAATGCCGGGCTAAGAAAAAAGTAACCCTGCCAAAAGTTAGTTGGGTAGGAGTGAAGTCCTTTTTTCTTGGGTCCTCCAATTTTCGCTTAGCTTTTACTTTGCTGATAATAGGTGATCGAAAGAAAGAAGGGACATCAAATTGTTTCATGGTAATGGCTTGAAAACGAATGAAGCGAAGCATTGTTCATTCGGACACTAACAAATATAAAAAAAGAAAGGCTATCAAAAATATTTGATAGCCTTTTTTAACGCTTTGTTGTGCTTATTGAATTTCTAAAGGTTTGTCTTTATCGTGTTTCACCTTATAACTGTAATCAATTAATCGCGTTTCTTTAGCTTTAAGATTAAAACTCCATTCGAGTAAACCAGTGTTTTTATCAAAACGACCTTTACCCATATCCAGCGCTTCTATCGTAATATCAGCATTTTGAGTAATTGGAAATTGATCTTGTATGATTAAATCAATAGCACTTGATTTTAAACTTTTCACTTCTATATTATAAGCGAATGTTCTTTCTCTTTTATCTCCAACTATCTTATCTTTCAATTCTTTCTTGAGTAAAGTTCTTTTGATAACAATATTAGGATCTTTACCAAGCGAAAGGTTGAGCGTATCTTCCATAGTGGTTGGATCAATAAATGTTTCTCCAATATAAGAACCATCGAAGAAAATATTGGCTTTAGCAGGAACCAATTGCAAGTCATCTAATTTTGTCATTTGTGCCACTAAATAAACGGATGCATCCATTTTTGGAACTGCAAAATATTTAAATTTAGTTTCTAAATCAATAGTTTTAACCAGCACCATGTGTTGTTCATTATTTGATTTGATCGTGTAGGGTAAATCTATTTTAAATTCAGCGGAAATTAAATGATGAACAGTGGTCGTAAACTGATCAGCAGTTAATGCTTCCATGTCATCGACTGAATTTCTTTGTTCAAAATTATATCCCATATTGAACGCAGATTGAGGTATAAATTTCACATCTTCTAATCTTAATTTTTCTTTCTCCTGAGTCCTGTAGATATTGTAATCAATGTACCAAGGATTTAAAGTTGGCTTGGTTTTATTTACGAAAGGATTATTCGTAGAAATGTTAAGTTTTATATCATTCCAATCCAAACCCGTATTTTGATATACTTGAGCTTTGTAAGTTAGATTTAATTTACCTGTTGTAGCATCACTCCTTAAATCATATAATGGCGTCCATCCAGCATTAGTAACAAGATAAGAAAAGCTCATTTTGCCTGCCACAGCTTCTTTGCAAGATACAGTAACAGTTATTCTTGGAATAGGGTTGTTAGGGGTTTGAATAAGACCATTATTTTGTTGGTAATTTCTTAGAACTTGCAGGCGTACTTCCATTCCACTTTTTCGATCTAGTTTCTCTTGTTTTCTTTTTTCTAAAGCAAGAAGTTTTTTATTGATTTCATTCATTTTAACAGAATAATATTCTACCGCCATTTTTAATAGATTAATGGAGTCGTTCACTTTTCCTTGACCTCTAATCGCTCCATTTCCAGAAATGATCGCTTTACTAGCATTTAAAACATTTATTTCATCAGTTATCTCTTGAATGTCATAGCCGATATTACGCAAAGAATCTTCCAGAACCTGAATGTCTCTTTTTATTTTATAAGGAATTGCGTCAGGCGTAGCATTTATAGGCTGCGGGTAGAATAAAGAATACTTGGTGTCTAAAATAACAAGATCACCAGTGGCTTTTACTTGAATACTTTTCGCATCAATATAAGAACTTATACCTTCTAAGATAATTTCTGTAACGCCAGGTTTGATGGTGTAGGAAGCTTTATGGTGCAATTGTGCACCTTGTGCAAACACCGTTACTTCAGTTAAGGAAGATTTTACAATTTCTTTTTCGGTAGCGTTAAGCCAGCTTGTACTCAGTAGCAAGCAGGCAAATAAGAGACTTTTTTTCATAAGATAGGTTTTTCTTCTGCTTACAAGCGAACTTGAAAAGCGTTCAAAAAAAACTCAACTTATTTTATAAGTGCTTGAATTTCAGCGATAATTTTTAACGCTAATGCTTCTGCAGCATGCTCGTCTTTACTTTCTGAATAAATACGAATAATTGGTTCTGTATTGCTCTTTCTCAGGTGAACCCATTCTTTATCAATGTAAATTTTTACCCCATCTGTAGTATCTACTTCTTGGTCTTTATAGCGTTCTGCCATGCTTTTTAAAACGTGATCTACATCGGTTTCTGGAGTAAGCTCAATTTTGTTTTTGGAAATTGTATAAGCGGGATAAGAATCTCTTAATTCAGATACTTTAATTTTCTTATGCGCTAGGTGACTTAAGAATAGAGCGATTCCAACCAGTGAATCTCTTCCGTAATGCAATTCAGGATAAATTATTCCACCATTTCCTTCACCACCAATTACAGCATGAATTTCTTTCATTTTAGCAACAACATTTACTTCACCAACTGCTGCGGAAGCGTTAGTCTGTCCATAAGCTTCCGTTACATCTCTCAAGGCGCGGGTTGATGATAAATTAGAAACAGTCGCTCCTGGTGTTTTACTCAATACATAATCAGCAACAGCAACCAAAGTATATTCTTCACCAAACATGCTTCCATCTTCGCAAACAAAAGCCAAACGGTCTACATCAGGATCTACTGTTATTCCGATGTCTGCTCCAATTTCTTTGATTTTATTAGAGAGATCAACTAAGTGAGCGGGTAGAGGTTCAGGGTTATGTGGAAAATGTCCTGTTGGATCGCAATACAATTCAGTAATCTGGGTTACACCCAAAGCCTTTAATAATGCTGGGACAAAAATACCTCCTGAGGAATTAACTGCATCTACAACTACTTTAAAATCAGATGATTTGATTGCATTTACATCAACTATAGGTAAAGATAAAATAGCGTCAATATGCTTTTGCAAATAGGTGTCATTGGGTATAATGGCACCCAGATCGTCTACGGAAGCAAAATTAAAATCTTCTTGATCAGCAATCGACAAAACTTCTTCTCCATCTTTCCCAGAAATAAATTCTCCTTTCTCATTGAGTAATTTCAGTGCATTCCATTCCTTTGGATTGTGACTCGCTGTGATGATGATGCCACCGTGAGCCTTTTCTAGAGGAACTGCAATTTCAACGGTTGGAGTAGTGGAGAGGCCTAAATCGATTACCTCAATTCCTAATCCGGAGAGTGTTGCGCTCACTAAACTAGAAATCATTGGACCTGAAATCCGAGCATCTCGACCAATTACCACTTTAATACTTTGTTTTGGATTTCGATTGATGATCCAAGTTCCGTAAGCTGCTGCAAATTTAACAGCATCAACAGGCGTTAGACCATTATTAACTGTCCCGCCGATGGTACCGCGAATTCCAGATATTGATTTAATAAGTGTCATTTTCTTTATTTTAAAGTAAAGATTTTTTAAGGGAGATCATTTTCAAGCAAGCTATAGCAGCTTCAACGCCTTTATTACCGTGAATTCCTCCAGATCTATCAATAGATTGTTGGATATGATTGTCGGTCAACAAACAATAAGCAACAGGCTTATCAAATTTTAACATAACTTCCATAATGCCTTGAGTGGCTCCAGAACAAACAAAATCAAAATGTTTGGTTTCACCTTGAATGACAACTCCAATGGCAATAACACCATCAATGGATGCATCAGAAAGTAGGTATTGAGATCCTAAAGGAAGTTCAAAAGCTCCAGGGACTTGTTTAACGATAATATTATCATCAAGTACACCATTGTCTTTTAGCGCTTCAATTGCACCAGATAATAAATTTGAGGTGATTGCGTCATTCCAGATAGAAACAACAATGCCGATCTTAAAATCGGCACTATTAAGAATTTCTTCTTTGGAATATTGTGATAAATTTTTACCTGCTGTAGCCATTACTTTGACTTGTTGCTAGAAGCTCTTGAAATATATTTATCAATAGTTTTCTGTCCAGCATAAGTGGGGTAATCATCTTTAATTCTTGTGTAAAAACCTGCAGCATCTTCAAATTTGTCTAATTTCTCAGCGCAAAGTCCAGCTTTAAAAAGATACATTGGTGTAGTCATTTCATTATCCTCTTTATCGGCTGCTTCTTCATACTTACCAATCGCATCCGCATATTTTTTCATTTCAGATAAGCAATCGCCTTGTAAACCAATACAAAAAATAGACAGGTAACTATCATTTACAGAAACACCTTCAAAATTATCTAAAGCTTTTCTGAATTCACCTTTTTTCATGTATTGAGTTCCCAATAAATACTGACCAATTTCTCCACCTGAGTTTCCATCATATTTCTTTACAAAAGGAACTAAAAGTTTAATTGCTTGATCTGTACTGTCTTTTGTAATATAATTCATTGCAACCCACCAACCATCATTAGATTTCTCATTGCTAGGTTTAACAATAAATTGACGGTAAGAAAAATAAAGCAGTATTAACACTACTAATCCTCCTAAAACATAAGTTCCTATTTTAACTTTCGAATTATTTTCGAACTTCGATTTTAACGCTTCTAATGATAAATTATCTGACATAACATAAATTTGATGCGAAAATACATATTTTTTTCGGAACAAAAGAAAAGTGAGTAAACATTTAGAAGTCAAATGAATTGCAATAAATTAAAATAACTTTTCGATGCACCACCAATTATTTCACAATCCAATTCCAGCACTTTTTATGCAAAAGCGGAATGCATATTCCCATTAAGGGAACCAAGATAACAGTGAAGATTAATGTTTTGATTAATTGAGGGAATTCTTTAATTAAAGGAAAAACTAAAGCAAACATCAGATTGATAACGGGGTAGACAAACAACCAACTGATGAGCATTAATTTCCATTTTTTAGGCTTGCTATTTTGAGTTTCCATTTTAAAATATTTATTAAATAACAGATTTAAAGGTACAATGTTCATTCCTTTTGGAAAGTAATTACAAATTATTAATTTCGCTCGTAAATCAAAGTAAATGGAACAAATAGAAGTGAAATCAATAATTAAAGCCCCGATGAGTCATGTTTGGGAGTGTTGGACGGCACCAAAACATATTGTCCATTGGAACTTTGCGAGTGATGATTGGCATTGTCCAAAAGCAGACAACAATTTGATCGTTGGTGGTACATTTCATTATACCATGTCGGCCAAGGATAATAGTATGAGTTTTGATTTTTGGGGGACTTATGTATCCATTGAATTTGAAAAACACCTAGAGATTTTACTCGGAGATGGTAGAAAAATGTCAGTTTACTTTGAATCTAATGGAGATGAAACTACCGTAATGGAAAAATTTGATCCTGAAAATGAGAATCCAGTTGAACTTCAAAAAACAGGATGGCAAATGATTTTAGATAATTTCAAGACTTATTCGGAGCAATAGTTAAAACTTCAGGTTGCATAATTTTGATCTTACTTATCATTCAAACCAATTCCAAATCCTAACAGTGCTGCGACTAAAGCAAATGGAAGTAATATAACTACCTTTTGCCACACAGGTTTATCTTTCCATTTTTGTTCCGTTTGGAATGGGTCAAAGATGATTCCTATTCCAAGTGAGGAGGCTGCTTGTATAAAATCTTCATTGAATATCGCCTGATATAACCCTAACAAAAGAAATCCAAGATAAAGAAATTTGTTAATGGGTGTTTTCATTTTATAATCATTTACTTCAGATAAAAACTAATCCTCATTTTTGAGTAATTCTTTTTTTCGTTTTTCAATTAAAGCATCAATCTCAATTATAGCATCTTTTTTAAAGGAATTGTCTACTTCGAAAAGTAATGCTTTATTTTTTTTGTTGCCATTCGGATAAAAATAAACTTTTTGTCCGACATCTAAACCAATTCCGCTATTATTGACCTTGAATTTGTTTCTGAAAAATGATTTATTCAATCTAAATCTTTACCCAATAAATTAATTTTGGGTAAAGAAAAAACTGGATTTTCAAATCTTAATTAAGTTAAATAATCCAATGCCATTTCAGTAAGTTCTTTTTTCAATTTTGTGATTGATGAAATTGAAACATCTTCTAATTTATAGGGCTTTTTATTAATTTCAATTACCTTAGAATTGTCTTTGAAAATTATAGAACAAATTTGTTTATTTTGATTGTCATCTACTGTAATAATGAACATTGTTTTTAAATCTCTATAGCTAATTCTCTCAAGTTGGGCGCTCTTTATCTTAGAAGACATTGCGAGTATTGTTTTAATTACATTGTATGCTTTTATTTCTTCTTCAGTTGTAATTACACCACTATTAGACGAAGCAATTTCTTTCTTTATCACTCTATCTAAAGTTGTTTTTAAAGAGGTGGAATTAACAAGTTCTTTGATTTGGCTAATTATCTTATCGTTGGAACGTAGACCTCCCATATTTCTATAAATAATCTTAGCGAGGTCGACACTTGGATTGCTTAAAGTTTCAAATAATGCATTATCAAATTCATCTAAAAAATAGATTTCCTCCGCTTCCTCTATTATTCTTTTAATCTCAATATTTTGATGATTAAACAAAGCTAACATGTCTAAATCAGATGACCCATAGTTTAAGAGGTCAAAGCTAAAGAATGGCTTAGTATTTAAACCTTGTTTTAATTTTGAATTGATGGTATAGAAATTATAGATAATTCCATTTGTGACAATCCCAATCTTAGCAGATGGTGTATAAAGACAATATTCATTTAATTGTCTAAAATGATTGTCTGTCAATTTGGATGTGCAACTTTTACATTCAACTAACATAATTGGCTCTTTTTTACCTAGGGTAATTGCAATGTCAACGCGCCTATTTTTTTTTGTCAGCCATATCTGCATAATACTCATGAGTATAATCATCTATTTTTTGATAGTTTAATGTATTTAAAAATGGATGAATAAGATTGTCTCGTGTTTGAGTTTCATCTTTACTGGCATTGATTGCTTTAAGAAAGTCCCAATTGTCAAATGATTTCTTTAATTGAGTAGTTATTTGTTTATGTCTTTTGCTATCCATTCTGAATTTGGTTTTAAATTATACTATAATTGTCAAAATCTACTATCCTGTTATCATAAGGATTGGACTTAAATCAATTCCTATGGTATTTTTTAAGTTTCTGTTTAAAAATCTAAATATTATAATGAATTAAGAACATTCTGTAAACTATCGATTTCATTTTGCTTTTTTTGAAGGTTTTGTCCTTCTAATTTTATTTTATTCGAAAAATCTAACAATTTTTTCGCAATTGCTCTTTTTTTATCAGCGCATTCTTTTGGATTTTCGATTAAATCAATAGCTTTTGATTCAAGCATTAAAAAATCACCTTCAGTTTTTTGCCATTTTCGGTTCGCTTCTGATTCATCGAGCATTTGATCTAATTCTATACTTTTTTCTAGGATTTGATTATTTAAATCATCAACCTTTTCATTTCCACAGGAAAATAAAAGCAGAACAATTGGGAAAATTAATTTTTTCATAAAAAAAATTGGATTATTCAATATTTAAATAGAATTTAAAAAAAAACTGATAGTATTTCTTTCTCTGCTAATTTAGTTGCTATGTTCAAGTTGAATTTAGTTCAAGTTGTCCAAGTTGGTACAGCTAGAACTTTAATTACATCTTGTTTCATCTTATCAACCATATATTAGCATTAATACAGCCCTGAAAGGGTGTCATCCAAAAACGATGGACTAAGTCTATCGGAAATAGTAATTAACCATAATTAACTAAGCCCTGAAAGGGTGAAATATTTAACTGCGTGATTCACTCTGATTCCAACGTTTCTTTAGGTTACAAAGCCTGGGACTCCCCATAACCTGAGGAATGGTCGAAGTATACTCAATAAATAGATATTTCACCCTTTCAGGGCTTTTGATTGAGTGATTCACTGACACATTGGGCTCTTTTGGTTACTGAGCTTGTCGAAGTATGCCCAATGATTAGATATTGCACCCTTTCAGGGCTACCAAATGGGAGTGTGCTCATCCTTCAAATCGTATCCAAGGA
Source organism: Flavobacteriales bacterium (assembly GCA_947447525.1). Lineage (GTDB taxonomy): Bacteria > Bacteroidota > Bacteroidia > Flavobacteriales_D > Crocinitomicaceae > UBA952. The sequence goes on from CANFJL010000002.1 coordinate 58,802, forward strand.
TTTTGAGAATAACCAACATAATAGCGGTCAATACTATTGGAATACAAAATGTAAATGTAATAAGTCATATAAACAAAAAAGTCCAACATTTCTGCTGGACTTCCGCTCCTCTCCCGAAGCATCGGGATTGGACTTCCTTCGGCTCCATTTCATTAGGCTCAGGATAACTCCGAAGTGTCGGAGCAGGCTCATCGTCCCAACCGATCTAAAAAGAAAAAGCCTCGCATTGCTGCAAGGCTTTCTATCCGCTCCTCCTCTTGGACTCGAACCAACCCCGCATGTGCGGGACTCTAACCAACTTAGCTAGATTATCAGTACCAATAAAATCTTCTTGACACATTCGCTCAATCAATATTCGAGATTTTTGTTTCTTTATGAATCGTTCGATCCGAATAACTTCAGATTTGTTTTCGGCTGAATAAATCGTTTTCAAATCCCAATCCTTAGCTTTTCCAGTATATTTGTCTGATGTATTCGAAAGATGTTGTTCAAATCGTATCCAAGGATTTTGAGAATAACCAACATAATAGCGGTCAATACTTTTGGAATACAGAATGTAAATGTAATAAGTCATATAAACAAAAAAGTCCAACATTTCTGTTGGACTTCCGCTCCTCCTCTTGGACTCGAACCAAGGACCCTCTGATTAACAGTCAGATGCTCTAACCGGCTGAGCTAAGGAGGAATTTGAGGTTGCAAATATAAACAATTTTTCAATTATGTAAATCGAAAAATCAATTTTTTTTTCACAACTTATCTTATTTAATTGAAAATAAGTAATTTATTGCTAGAAAGCTTAGTGCTGATGACCGTGCGCTCCGTGAACATGACCGTGATCAAGTTCCTCTTGCGTTGCTGCTCTAACCTCTAAAATTGAACCTTCAAAATGCAAATCAGTTCCAGCCAATGGATGATTGAAATCCATTTGAACATTTTCATCTGTAATGCTTAAAATCTTTCCGCTTAAGTGGTTGCCTTCATTGTCACTCATTGGAATCATTGCTCCAACTTGAAACATGGCTGCGTCAAACACACCGTTTTCATCGTGAAAAATATTAGTTGGAATGGTCGCAACATTCTGAGCGTCCACTTCACCGTAAGCGTTTGCTGCTTGAATAGCGAATGAAAATGTTTCATCCGTTGCTTTACCATGCAAGTTTTGTTCAAACTCTGGAATCAACATACCAACTCCGTATAAGAATACTAATGGATTCGTTTCGTCTGTTACTTCTATTTGTTCACCAGTTTTGTGATTTGATAGTTTGTACTTCAAAGAAACTACCGTTTTTTCTACTATTTTCATATGTTATTTTTTAAGTAATTGTTTAACAAAATTCGGAGTCGCAAAACTTCCAATGTGAATGTCTGAATTGTAATATCTCAATCCTTCTTGCGCTACAAAAGCATCAATGCTTTCTGCTTTATCAATTGATTTTGGATGTGCTATGTTTTTTAAACCATATTGAAAACTCCACATTCCTGTAGGGTAGGTAGGTACAAAAAATAAAGATACCGGTGCATTGTCTTTTCCAAAAATATCTTGTAAGGTATGGTTCAATTCAGCAAATGCCTTTTCGTTAAATTTAGGAGATTCACCTTGTGCAACCAAGATTCCATTTTCCTTTAAGGCATTGTAACAATTGGTGTAAAAAGAAACTGAAAATAATCCTTCCGCTGGTCCAACAGGATCCGAACCATCAACGATAATCAAATCATAAGATCCAGCGCTTGCGTTTTTCAAGAATTCAATTCCATCGTCAACGATTAATTCTAATTTAGGATGATCAAAGGAAGCTGCAATTGCAGGCAGATGTTCTTTACATGCATCGATAACAGCGCCATCAATTTCAACCATAGTTACTTTTTCTACTGAGGGATGTCTTAAAACTTCTCTGACAGTTCCTCCGTCACCACCACCAATAACGAGTATGTTTTTGGCTGCACCAATAGTAAATAAGGCTGGGTGAGAAATCATTTCATGATAATGAAATTCATCTTTTTCAGTTGTCATTACCATATCATCTAAGGCCAACAACTTTCCGTATTTATTAGATTCTAAAATTCTAACGCGTTGAAAAGGTGATTGTACATCAAAAAATACTTCTCCTGTAAATCTTAAGGATAAGGCTTGGTCTTCATCTTTATCGGTAAACCAAACATTTCGGGTGTAGAAATCAGGATTTCTCCATTCTGCTGCACGAGAACGCATGGTTGAAATATCAAAGTCATTTCTTTGTAATAAATTCAATGATCCTCTTTTAAGTTCAATTGCCGAGTAGGACTTCGCACCGAAACATTCTTTCAAATGATCGAATGAAATCCAGGCATTCATTTCACCACAAGTAAATAAATCTACTGCAGCATAGCCGTATTCAGGCCAAGTATGAATCGCTAAATGACTTTCTTGTATCACAACAACACCAGAAACGCCATAAGGAGAAAAGTGGTGAAAGGTTGAATTAATTACCGTTGCACCTGCTTTTTGAGCCGCACCCACCATATCTCTTTCAATCGCCACAACATCATTCATAATGTGTGGGTCACAATTCATAAATTCAACTAGAATGTGATTTCCTAAAGCTGTTCCCATTTTATAAAATTTAATAAGCTAAAAAACGATGCAAAAGTAGGTATTTTCTCTTGCTTTTAATTAATTTTAAATCAAAATTACATTATGAAAAGAATATTATTTTTCTCTTTAATGGCAATATCATTAATTCTTGTCGGTTTTCATTGTGAAAAGGACACCATTCAGTCGCCATCTTGTATACAATCTAAAATCCCATTATTCTCCTCTCAAGCATGTGATTCTGGTGCCACGGTAAAGGAATATATATTTCAAAATGAACATGTATTTGTGTTTGATTTTGGTCCATGTGGAGCAGATATGGCGCTTCCTGTATTAAATTCAACTTGCGATACGCTTGGTTATTTAGGAGGTCTAGTTGGTAATACTGTTATTAATAATGAAGATTTTAGTCATAGCGTATATCTATCAACCATTTGGCATAATTAAAATGAAAATACTTTCTTATTTACTAATTGTTTTTCTATCTCCATTTTCTTTTGGACAAAGTCAACTTACAACATTTGTTAATCCGTTAATTGGAACTAAAAATGCTGGCCATACATTTCCAGGAGCTACAGTTCCTTTCGGCGCAGTTCAATTAAGTCCAGATACGGATACTATTCCTTTATATCATAATGGAAAATACACAGGGGATGTTTATCGCTACTGTGCTGGTTATCAATATGTAGACTCTACTATTGTAGGATTTAGTCATACGCATTTTAGTGGTACGGGACATTCAGATTTAGGAGATGTTCTTCTGATGCCCGCCAATGGAGTTGTGCAGATCAATCCCGGTACCAATGCACATCCAGAATTAGGTTATCGTTCTGACTACAGTCATAAAAATGAGATTGCAAGTCCAAATTATTATAGTGTTGTGCTCGACGAAACGAAAATTAAATGTGAATTAACTACAAGTGAAAGAGTAGGGATGCACCGTTATACTTATGCTGACAATAATAATCCACATGTAGTTTTAGATTTAGTGCATGGAATTTATAATTATGAAGACAAAAATGTTTGGACATTTTTGAGGCTTGAAAATGACACCTTAATTACGGGTTACAGGCAAACAAATGGATGGGGAAGAACAAGAACTGTCTATTTCGCCATTATTTGTGATCATGCCATTAAGAACTATGCTTTAATAAATTTGGATAAGGCTTCCTATACTGGTTTTTGGAGGAATTTTGATCAGCAGCATAATTTCCCTGAACAAGCTGGAAAGAAAATTAAAGCGCATTTTGATTTCAATTTAAAAGCAGGTGAAAGCGTTCAATTTAAAGTTGGAATTTCCCCGGTAAGTATACTTGGCGCAATTGATAATATTGAGCTTGAGATTCCACATTGGAATTTTGATCAAGTGAAGGCTGAAGGTATTCAAAAATGGGAGGATCAACTGCATCTAATTGAGGTGAATACGATTGATCCTCTTGATAAAATAAGTTTTTACACTTCCTTTTATCATTGTTTTTTAGGCCCAACGATTTACATGGATCACGATGGAAAGTATAAAGGTTTGGATCAAAATGTACATCAAGCGGATGGTTTTGTAAATTATACTACCTTTTCACTATGGGATACCTATCGTGCTTTACATCCACTTTTAAATATTATTCAACAAAAGAGAAGTTCTGATATGATAAATTCTATGTTGGCGCATTACGATCAAAGCGTTCATCACATGTTGCCTGTATGGTCACATTATGCTAATGAGAATTGGTGTATGATAGGATATCATGCAGTTCCAGTAATTGCAGATGCAATGGTAAAGAATATAGCAGGATTTGATTATAATAGAGCGCTCCAAGCTTCATTAAATACAGCTAATAATGATTTTTACGAAGGCTTAGGAACTTATAAAGCCCTTGGATTTGTACCAGAAGATATTAGTGGTAGTTCTGTATCCAAAACACTAGAGTATTCTTATGATGATTATTGTGTTTTGCAAATGGCGCGTTATCTTAAAAATGATTTCATTACTGGTAAATTTGAACTTCGTGCTACGAATTATAAGAATGTCTTTGATGCTCAACTTGGGTTTATGCATCCTAAATTAAGTTCAGGTAAGTTTTATCTTCCTTTTGATCCTTTAGATACGCATCAGGCTGGGTTTATTGAAGGTAATGCTTGGAATTATAGTCTTTATGTTCCTCAAGATCCAAGAGGGATGATTAAGTTAATGGGTGGGGAGCAAAAATTTATGCGTCATCTTGACTCACTTTTTACTATGAATCTTCCTGCGAAGTATTATGAAAAAACAGAAGACATCATGAAAGAGGGAATCATTGGGAATTATGTTCATGGAAACGAGCCATCACATCATGTTCCTTATCTATACAATTACACCAATCAATATTGGAAAACGCAAGAGAAAACACGCATGATTTTACCGAATCAATACAAGGCTAGTGTTGATGGTTTGAGTGGAAATGACGATTGTGGTCAAATGAGTGCTTGGTATGTTTTTAGTTCCTTAGGATTCTATCCCGTTTGTCCTGGTTCTAATGAGTATGCTGTAACAAGCCCCTTGGTTTCGAGTGCTAAGATTAATCTTGAAAATGGAAAAGTGATCGAAGTGAAAACAAAAAACCAGAGCGTTCAAAATATTTATATTCAAAAAATAAGTTGGAATAACATTCCGCTCGCTCGCCCTTTTATTACTTACGATATGATCGTGAATGGGGGAGTGCTGTATGTTGAATTAGGTCCCAAGCACAATAAAGCTTTGTTCAAAAGCAAATAATAAAAATTCATTTAATAATTTCCAACCCTGTGAAGGGTTGAATGTGAATAGCTGGATAAAATCCAGCGAAAAAACAAAGAATGAATTCCTTTTTGGCGTGTATTTTTGTTTAAAATCATGACAAAAAGAGGTTGTATCAAGAGCGCAATCATTCAATTTATATTTTATAGAATAATAAATCAAATTATTCGTTTGGGAGAAAAAAAAAACAATTATGAAATATAATAATTTAGTTTTCATGCTCATCCTCATATTGTTTTCCTGTAAGAAAGAAAGTTTAAGCAAAATTGAGGAAATCCCAGTAAAAGAAAAATTTATTTCTGAATTCACTAATTATCAAACACAATTAGATTTCCATTTCAGTTCTTGGGATGGTGTTTGCGGTTCAATAGAGAGTTATCAAACATATAAATTGAGGCTAAAGGCTGGCTTTGAGACTGGTGAAAAATATTTCTATGCTATTGAAACAAGTTCTTTGTTTACTGGTCCTTGTTTTTTACTCAATACGCCTTGGATGCAAATCGAAGGCTACTATAGATATTCATTTGATGAGAAAAAAGCATTGTACTATCAAGATATTAATGATCAAAATCCAAAAGTGTTGATGGATTTTAACTGCCATGTTGGAGATACAATTATAATGGATCAATCAAGTTTCACATCAATAATTGTCACTTCTATTTCAAGCGAAACGATACAAAATATTGTTTTTCCAAAAATTATTGGTCGTGTGGTTTCCATCAGTAAAACGGGTCAACCAAATCCTGAATTCAAACCCTCTGACGCAAACCATAACCAATTATTAGCGTTAACGCCATTCTCTTGTAATCCATTTTGGTACGGATTTAATTTAAATGACATTTTACACGATGGGTGGAATCCACCTGGATTTTGTATCCAATTTACTGTCCCCAACATTTTAATTGAGGCTGCAATGTCATGCAATAATTCAATTACAAATTCTGAATATTATTGGCATGGTATCTATATTGGACCGAATTAATCTTGTTCCAAAAATATTTGAACAAAAAAAGCCTCACATTTCTGTTTAGCTTTGTGGAACTCCATAGACTTTTTTTAAACCAATTATTGGAAGATTCGGATAGATTGGTGGTTTTAAAAAACAGGAGAGACAATAAATAACATTCTAATAATCAACGAAAAAATTTGTAATTTTGCAGTTGTGAATGACAAAAAACTTTATGTTATAGCTGGTTGTAATGGTGCGGGAAAAACAACTGCGTCATTTACCATTTTACCTTTAATCTTGGACTGTAAGGAATTTGTAAATGCCGATGAAATAGCCAAAGGATTATCTCCTTTCCAACCTGAAAAAGTCTCATTTGAAGCTGGTCGAATAATGCTCAATAGAATAAAAGAATTACTTTCAGAAGAAGAAAATTTCGCCTTTGAAACAACATTGTCAACAAAAAGCTATAAAAATAAAATAATTGAAGCTAAAAAACGAGGTTATCGCGTTACCTTATTATTCTTTTGGCTTCAGAATATTGAGTTAGCTAAAGAACGCGTAAAAATAAGAGTTTTCGAAGGTGGACATAATATTAATCCTGATGTAATTGAAAGAAGGTACATAAGAGGAATCAAAAATTTATTTGATATTTACTTGCCTATAGTTGACGGAGCTTTGATTTTTGATAATTCAGAAGGTAAACATGAATTAATAGTGGACAAACAAATTGACGGATTACTAAATATTGTGAATGAAAAAAAGTTTAATCTTCTAAAAAATCAATATGACAACACTTGAAATTCAAATTAAGGAAAAAGATGATATTTTAAAAGGTCTTGAAAAAGTATATGAAAAACTTTTGGAATTCAAAAAATCAAAAAATAGTGAATTGGTGATTTTACGAAATAATAAAATCGTTAAAATAAAAGCTAAATGAATTGAAATTTTCAAGATTAAGACTCTTTTAATCTTTAAGAGCTTTACTCTATATAAACTTCTCACCCAAACATTAAAAAATATTTGAACAAAAAAAAAGCCTCACATTTCTGTGAAGCTTTTGTGGGAGATACAGGGTTCGAACCTGTGACCCCCTGCTTGTAAGGCAGGTGCTCTGAACCAGCTGAGCTAATCTCCCTTTCTAATTTAGGTGTGCAAATATAAGCACTTTTTTTAATTCCAAAATGAAAATGAAAAAAAAATTAAATGTTTTTCATTTCTTCGATTTTCAAAAGCACATCATCCAGGCCTTCTTTAAATTTTTCGAAGTCTTCTTTATAAAGGAAAATTTTATGTTTTTGGAAATTATCAATCCCGTCTTCGCCATAAACTTTTTTGCTTTCCGTCAAGGTGATGTACAAATCATTTCCTTTGGTAGCTTTAATATCAAAAAAATAAGTTCGTTTGCCAGCCCTTACCACTTTTGAATAAATTTCATTCTGATCACTATTCATATCTTATGGATTATAGTTACTCAAATTTGCTTATTTTTTTTGAATTTTCAAACTTCTTTTCAAATTAATTATCCTCGATTGAAACTGCTTTTATGGTTAGTAACTATATTAAGCCTATCTTAGCATAACTAATTGATGTTCATGAAAATAAAAATCTTTTATTTTACAGTGACACTACTTATCTTAAGTGCTTGTCAAAATGGAGCAAAACCTTTTTCTGCAACCTTAGATTTAAAGCAGATTCTCAAGAAAGGTAAGTTAACGGTTTTAACAGAGAATAGCTCCATGTCATTCTTTGAATATCGGGAGAAAAAATTAGGTTTTGAGTATGAAATTCTCGATTCATTTGCACGCACACTAAATGTCAAATTAGAAATAAAAGTAGTTGAAAATAGTGCTGATTTCCCAAGATTATTAGCCAATGGAGAGGGTGATATTGTAGCTCAAAATTTAGCAATCACTTTGTCCAATAAGAAATTAATGAATTTTTCAGAGCCTTACTATTATACACATCAAGTAATTGTTCAGCGTAAACTTGCTGATAGTTTATTAATAAAAGATGCTACTGCCTTAGGTGGGAAAAAAGTTTATGTAAGAAAGAGATCTTCTTTTGATATTCGTTTGGCCCATCTTTCTGATGAAATTGGTGTTAAAATCAATACCAAGTACCCTTCCAATCCTACTTCAAATGAAGATTTAATTGAAATGGTATCCAGTGGAAAAATCGATTATACGATAGCCAATGAAAATTTAGCCAGAATTAGTAATGAATTGCATCCGAATTTATTTATTTCTACCATTGTTTCAAGCAAACAAAAGATTGGTTTTGGATTGCGTCCGAATAGTGTTGATTTAACCAAGAAATTAAATTCTTTTCTTCTTTCTTATTGTAAATCTGATTCTTATAAAAATTTAAAGAAAAGGTACTTCGATTATATTACAGAATCTCCAATCGAAACCACTTATTCAAAAGGAAAAGGTGATATTTCTCCCTTTGATGCCTACTTCAAAAAAGCAGCTGAAAAATTTGGATGGGATTGGAGAATTCTAGCCGCAGTTGCTTTTAAAGAATCTCGTTTTAATCCAAATGCTAGAGGATTAGGAGGTGCCTTTGGCTTAATGCAGTTTATGCCAAGTATTGGAGCACATTATGGCGTAAATCCAAGTTCTAGTCCAGAGCTTCAAATTAAAGCAGCCATGAATTTATTAGATAGGGTTTATGTTTCTTGGTCAAGTATTCCAGATGTTGAACAACGCCTTAAATTTACTCTGGCTTCCTACAACGCTGGAAAAGGTCATGTGGATGATGCGCAGCGCCTTGCAGTAAAATACGGACTCAACCCAAAGATTTGGGATGGAAATGTTCAAACAATGGTTAAGAAATTATCCGATCCTGTTTATTATCGTGATGAAGTGGTTAGATGTGGTGCGTATCGTGGCCCCGCTTCTTCTTATGCGTCCTCAGTTTATAATCAATATATGGCTTGGAAATAATTTTCCTTGGACTTAAAGATTTCTTAAAACATAGTTCAATTCTATCGCGCTCGGCACGATTGTCTTATATTTGTTTTCCAAAATAAATTCAATTTATCACATTAATATTTTGTTTGTTCTTCAGTGAAAAAAAATCTAATCATAATTCAAGGAACAACTGCCTCGGGAAAAACCAGTCTTGCCATTGATTTAGCTAAGCATTTTTCTTGTCCGATTATATCCGCTGATGCCCGACAATTTTATAAAGAAATGTCAATCGGAACAGCCAAGCCTAATCCATCAGAATTAAACGCAGCAACACATTTTTTAATCGATACGCATTCCATTCATAAGGAGTATACCGTTGCGCAATATGAGCGAGAAGCCAGTGAATTGTTAAAACAACTTTTCACTTTTAATGATTATATTGTTTTGGTTGGAGGGTCAGGTTTATTTATTGATGCTTTGATTTTTGGATTAGATGATTTGCCAACAGATAAGTCAGTTCAGGATAGATTGCAAGTTACTTTGACATCTCAAGGTTTATCCCATTTATTGGATGTTTTAAAAATAAAAGATCCAATGTGTTACGAGTCTATTGATAAAGGTAATTCCAGAAGAATACTTCGAGCTTTAGAAGTGATTGAAATAACTGGGGAAAAATATAGTGCTCTAAAAACCGGGCAAAGAAAAAATAATGATTTTAATACTTTTAGATTTACTATTGAATGGCAACGAGATTTGCTTTATAAAAGAATTGAAGATAGGGTGGATCTAATGCTTCAAGCTGGTTTACTAGACGAAGCGAAGCAATTAGTTCCGTTCAAACATTTAAAAGCGCTTAACACTGTTGGTTATTCTGAATTGTTTGACTTTTTTGATGGTTTGACCTCTTATGAGAAATCGGTTGAACTGATCAAGCAACATACTAGAAATTACGCGAAGCGTCAATTAACTTGGTTGCGGAGATATGATGATTTAATCATTTTAGACCCCTTAAGTGAAACCTCTTTATTGGATCAAACCCTTAATTCTCTTAAAAAGTTTTGAGTTTGAATTATAGAATTCCTTTTCCTTTGGTATATTTGCTATTGAATTTATGATTAATGGTTAAATTTTTGTTAAAATAAAATAGCTTTTAAAAATTGGCCGTCAAATTGATCTAAATTCACTTCAAAAATATTATCAATATGAAAAATTTAATTCTTCTAATTTTATTTACCACTTCCTTAACTATAATCAATGCTCAAAAAATACACATCAAGGTATTGAATGAGAAAGATACGGTTGTTCACCTCATAAAATATTTCGGTAAAGGTTTATATTATGCCGATACTGCTGTAATGAAAAATGGTGAAGTAACTTTCGATGGAGCGAAGCAAAAGGCAGGAATAATGGGTTTGTTGTTAACCGGTCAGCGTTATTTTGAATTTGTTTACAACAACGAAGCTATTGACTTAGAGACGAGTGGTCCTAACTTCATTGATAACATGAAGGTTAAAAAATCAGAAGAGAACAAAATATTTATTCCTTATGTAAATTTCATCACCAAGAAAAAGACTGAGGCTGCTCAACTAGGAGATGAACGCAATAAGTTAAAGCCAGAGGATGCGCAATTCAAAACCTTAGGCGAAAAAATAGACGGATTAAACAAAGAAGTCGAAGTGTATCAAAATAATATCATGTCGCAGCATAAAGATAAGTTGGTTGCGAAAATTGTAAAAATGTCAACAGAAATCGTAATTCCTGAAGCGCCAGTGGATGCTAAAGGAAATATCATTGATTCAAGTTTCCGTTTTCATTATTACCGTCAACATTATTGGGACAATGTAGATTTATTAGATGAGCGCTTGGTAAACAATCCTGTTTTTCATAATAAATTAGAATACTTTTTTAGCAAAAACATGATGATGCAACATTGGGACACTGTTCTTTATTATGCATTTGATTTTTGTGATCGGCTTAACCCTAAAACTAAAACTTTTGAATATGTAGTTGGATGGCTTACTTCCACTTACGGTAAGAGCCAAATCATGGGTATGGATAAAGTATACTTATTTATGTTAGATCGCTACTACTGTACTAAAAATGAATCTGGTCAATCTCCTGCCTATTGGGTAGCGGAAGATAAATTCAAAGATTTATGCGATAACATCAAAAATAAAATCAATCTTGTGGTAGGTGTTCGTCCACCTAATTTAATCTTAAAAGATACTACCGATAATCATTGGGTGAATATGTATGACATAAAAGCCGATTATACCATTCTTTATTTTTGGGATCCAGAATGTGGGCATTGTAAAAAAATCACTCCTAAAATTGAAAAACTATACACGGAGAAACTAAAAGCAAGAAATGTAGAGGTTTATTCTGTAGGAAAAGCCGTAGGTAAGGATTTTGAAGGATGGAAGAAATTTATAAGAGAAAATAATTTGAGTTTCATCAATGTAGCTGTAACGGATAAATTATACAATCTAGCTAAAACAGATGCGGGTAGTCTTGTTCCAGTATTCCCTGGAGAAAAAGGAAAGCCAACCACTTTGGAATCTTTAAATTATCAAACTACCTATGACATCTTTTCTACACCAAAAGTATTTATTTTAGATAAAGATAAAAAGATCATTGCAAAGAGTATTTCCCTTTCTCAAGTAGAGGATTTGTTAGATAAATTACAAGGCAAAACGGATTCTGTTAAATTATTTCCTCCAGACGCTGAGGAAGACGCTCAAATGCAGAAAAAAGACTAAGAATGACAGACGAAATTAGTGCCCTTAAACAAATAGTAAGCACTACAAAAAAAGCAATAATATTGGCACACAAATCTCCCGATGGTGATGCTGTAGGCAGTTCGATTGCTTGGAATGTTTTTCTTAAGAAATTAAATATAGAAACACTAGTTGTTTTTCCCGATCAACCCGCACCGTTTTTATTGCCATTTTTAGAAGGGCTTGAAGCGCTTTATTTTGATAAAGACAGTGAAGCAATTAAAGAATTTGCTACAGAAGGAACCACTTTATTCTGCCTTGACTTTAATACGGAGAGTCGTGTTGGAGCAGAAGCAGAGGTATGGATTTCTAATTATTCTGGAAAAAGGGTAATGTTAGATCATCATCCCTTTCCATCTGACTTCTGTGATGTAACCATTTCTAGAACTAAAGTTTGCTCTACAGCACAATTAGTTTATGAATGTATTGAAGAAATGGGGTATTTAGAGTTAATGGATTCGAATTTAGGTCAGGGGATCTACCTAGGTATCATGACCGATACTGGTTCTTTTCGCTACCCATCTGTAAATCCAAAGACCCATTTGATATTGGCTCATTTAATGCAATTAGGTTTACAACATTTCAAAATCCATGAAGCAATCTTTGATGTCAACACTATAGATCGTTTGCAATTAAGAGGTTTTGCTATTGCTGAAAAGTTAGTGTGCATTCCAGGTAAGCCCATTGCATACATGAGTATGTCCAAAGAAGAATTGAGTAGATTTAATTATCAAAAAGGAGACACAGAAGGCTTAGTGAATGTTATTTTATCCATTGAAGGGTTTTCCATTGCTGCCTTTTTTATGGAAACAAATGATGGTGTTAAGATTTCTTTTAGATCAAAAGGAGATTATTTTGTAAATGAATTCTCCTCTCGCAATTTTCAAGGTGGAGGTCATCAATATGCAGCAGGAGGATTTAGTCCAGATAGTTTAGAAAAAACCTTAGAAAGATTTGAATCATTAATTGGAGAATTAGCATGAGAGTTAAGTCCTTCATAGCTTCTTTAATATTTCTATCGCTACTTTCTTGTACAGAACAATCTAAGCCCATTGTTAAAAAACCACAATGGTCAAGTGCTCACTCGGTAAGCTATCAACAAGAAATAAACGAAAGAGAACAAATTAAAATCGCATTATTTTTAGAGCAGCACCCTGAATTATTAATGACGAAAACTGAAACTGGTTTACGTTACATGATTTATAAAACGAATTCAAATTTAGATAAAGCGTTACCAGGTCAAAAGGTTAAAGTTGCTTTAATCATTAAATTATTGGATGGTTCAACTTGTTACACATCTATTGAAGAACCAGAAGTATTCACGGTGGACAAATCGGATATTGAATCAGGACTTAATGAAGCGGTGAAGCTTATGTCGTTAGGTGATAAAGCAAAACTGATACTTCCGAGTCATTTAGCTTTGGGATTGGTGGGAGATCAAGATAAAATTCCGCCATTAGCAATTTTATATATTGATGTTGAACTTTTAGAAATTAAATAACATGACAACTACCTTTCCAATTAAAAGACTCACATCTTATCAATTCCTTTCAGTTTTGTTTTTTCTATTCTTGCTCATTTCTTGCGAGGATACAAATAAGAATAAAAACAATTCTAAGAATAGACAGGATAAGCATTTAGTGAAACAAGGGAAGCAAGTCAAAAAAACAGATTCACTTAGTAATGATCCTAAATCTAATTTAAGGAATTTCGAAAAGGGTAAAATTGAGAACACTTTAGCCATGAAAAATGGTTTAATCATTAAATGGCTGGCTAAAGGGAAAGGGGAGAAAATTAAAAAAGGAGAAGTTGTATTGTTAGAATATAGATTGGCACTGCCAGATGGAAGGATAATAGACGGAAATCAAAGGATAAAAATGCCATTCATACCTTTTATGGTCGGTTATAATATGCAAACAAAAGGTTGGGATTTAGCGCTTTGCGAAATGAAAGTAGGGGATTTTGTAAAAGTTGAAATTCCCGCAGATTTGGCTAGAGGAGAAAAGGGGATACCAGGCGTCATTCCTCCCAATTCTGCCAATTGGCTTTACTTGAAAGTTCGGGCAAGAGTTAGTCCCGAGTATAATGAAGGTGGTGTTCAAGTTTGGACCTTAATGAAAGGAGAGGCAAGCGATGTAGATCAAACCATGGATAAAGAAATTCAATACCATGCTATTGTTTCCACAGCTTCCAATCCATCGGTAATGAACACCTATGCGGCTCATTTTCCTTTAAAATATGCTCCAGGTCAAAAAAATGTAATACCAGGTTTGCGTAAAACGCTAAATAATGCTAAAAAAGGAGAAAAGATATTTGTCTTAGTAGATGCCAAACAAGCTTATGGATCAAGAGGTTATGTGAATTTAATTAAACCAAACGAATCCGTTTTCTTCAACCTTACCATTAAAGATGTTAGGCCTATTTAAATCGAATTGGTTATATTTGACCTTCCTTAAAAATTAAGTGTGCGATTTAAATTATTCTGTATTGGATTCATTTCATTTTTTAGCCTAACATTGTTAGCTCAAAAGGCAATTGATACAGTAGATACACCTATGGGAAAGATTGTAATTTTTAACAATCGCACCTGGAGTTTATTGAATGAGTCTACTTTCAATGGTATCTTAAACACACGAGTGCATCAAGAAGTTCAGAAGTATAATCCACCTTTTAATCAAGCCTGGAATAATGAATCTTGCTTTACTGGTAAAAATAATGACCTTTCAAGATTGACTGATACCATCATTTTAAATCTGAACTACAAAACCGAGGATGATTTTACTATTCCCGTAAAAGGAGTTGTTACTTCTCGATATGGTTTTAGAAGTGGTAGAAATCACAATGGTATTGATTTAGGTTTGAATATTGGAGATACTGTTAGAGCGGCTTTCTCTGGTAAAATAAGATATGCGAAATTTAATGATGGAGGATTTGGAAATTTGGTTATTATAAGACATCACAATGGTTTAGAGACTTTTTATGCCCATATGAGTAAACTTATCGTTGTTCCCAATCAAGATGTTAAATCTGGAGAGCCCATTGGTTTAGGAGGAAATACAGGGAGATCTTTTGGTCCACATTTACATTTCGAAGTACGATTTTATGATTCTCCATTAAATCCTGAGGAAATTATTGACTTTACGGTTAAAGAATTAAAAAAACCAGAATTGACTGTAAATAAAGCATTGTTTAGACCAGGCGCTAAGCCTAGTGAGAATTTTGAAATTGATCCGCTTGCAGCGAATGAAAATGATACAGTGGTCAATGTTCAGCCGATATTAAAGCCTGTTACAAAACCTCCTGTTAAAGTACCAGCGGTTCAAGTGAAATATTATAAGATTAAATCTGGAGATACCCTCACGGAAATTGCAGCAAGGAATAATACCACTGTTTCAAAGTTATGTCAATTGAATGGCATCAAACCAAGTACTCCGATTCAAGTAGGACGAAGCTTAAGAGTTAAATAATGAAAAAGAGAACTAAATATTTGGTGTTGGCGTTCATCTCATTGCTTTTAGGAGCTTGTTCCAACTATAATAAAATTATCAAAGGCGACGATTATCAAGAAAAATTTAGACTTGCTAATGAGATGTTTGAAGATAAAAATTATGATCGTTGTATAATTCTATACGAGCAAGTTTATCAGCATGCCCCAAAAACAGATGAGGGTGAAGTTGCTTATTATAGATTGGCTAAAAGTTATTACCAAATGGAAGATTTCTATATGGCTGGTTACTATTTTAGCGCCTATATTCAACGTTTTCCTTACAGTGTGAAAAATGAGGAAGCTTTATTCTTAACAGCTTTGTGTAGTGTTCAAAATTCACCTGAATATTCATTAGATCAGACAGAAACTTTAACTGCAATCAATAATGTACAGCAATTTGTTGATCGATATCCTAATTCCAACTTAGTTGATTCTTGTAACCATGTAATTGATCGATTGCGATTAAAATTGGAGATTAAAGAATTTGAAAAAGTAAAAGCGTATTCACGAACACAATATTTTCGAGCAGCTGTGACTGCAGCAGATTTGTTTTGTGATAATTTCCCTTTGTCTAATTTTAAAGAAGAAACCATCTATTTGGCCGTAAAGAATTGTGCTTCTTATGCTTTAAATAGTATTGATAGTAAAAAAAAGGAGCGAATTGAGGAATCTATAGAAAGATATCGTAACTTTGCATTCGAATATCCCGATTCTAGGTACATCCGTGAATTAGATGTTCTCAACAAAAAGATTGAATCTGAATTAAAATTACTTACCGAAAATTAAAGTAAAATGAGTTATAAAAACACCAACGCAGAGAAAACTACCATTACCCGTGACACCATCTTAATTGAGGAAAAGACAGGTAATATCTATCAATCACTTGTAGCAATCTCAAAGCGCTCTAACCAAATTAGCACTCAAATTAAAGAGGAGTTAACTGCGAAATTGCAAGAGTTTGCAACGACAACAGATAATTTAGAGGAGATTTTTGAAAATAGAGAACAAATCGAAATTTCTAAGCATTACGAAAAAATGCCTAAGGCAACTGCAATCGCTACTCAAGAACTTCTTGATGATAAAATTTATATGAGAAATCCTGAAGAGGAAATCTAAATCATGCGCATACTTATAGGAGTTAGTGGTGGAATTGCAGCATATAAAATTCCATTTCTCATTCGTTTATTAAAAAAAATAGGGGCAGAAGTCAAATGTATTATGACTCCTGCCTCTTCTGATTTTATAAGTCCTCTCGTACTTTCAACGCTATCCAACAATCCGGTTGGAATTGATTTCTGGAATCCAAAAGATGGAACATGGAACAATCATGTAGCCTATGGAGAATGGGCAGATTTACTTGTTATTGCTCCAGCAACCGCCAACACTTTAAGTAAAATGGCAAATGGTACTTGTGACAATCTTCTCTTAGCAACTTATCTCTCTATGCGCAATCGAACATTAGTTGTTCCGGCAATGGATCTTGATATGTACGCACACCCCAGTACAAAAAGGAATTTAAAGCAGATTGAACAAGATGCTTGTTTTGTAATCCCTGCAAAAATAGGGGAGTTGGCAAGCGGTTTGGTAGGAGAAGGTAGAATGGCAGAGCCAGAAGAAATTGTTGCTGAAATTTTAAGATTGCTTCAAATCGAACAAGCTTTTCTAAATAAAAAGATTTTAATTACAGCAGGTCCAACTCAAGAAGCAATTGATCCTGTTCGATTTATCGGCAATAATTCTAGCGGAAAAATGGGCTTTGCTTTAGCAGAACAAGCGCTAAATCTTGGTGCTGAAGTTCATTTAGTGACCGGACCAACTTCTTGTACTTTAGAACATGAGAACCTAATTTGTTACCCTGTAGTGAGCGCTAATGATATGTTTGAGTGTGTAAAAAGTCTTTGGGACACTTGTGAAATAGGCGTTTTTGCAGCCGCTGTTGCCGATTATCGTCCAGTAGAGGTTGCGGAACAAAAAATTAAAAAATCAGAAGATACTTTACAAATCGATTTAATTAAAAATCCAGATATTGTAGCTTGGGCTGCAGCACATAAAAATAATACGCAAAAAGTCATTGGATTTGCTCTTGAAACCAATAATGCTAAAGAAAATGCGTTAGCAAAATTGAATGCAAAAAAAATGGATGCCATTGTATTAAATTCTTTAGGTGAAAAAGGTGTAGGTTTCGAAGTGGATACCAACAAAATAACTATCTTAGATTCCAAAGGAAATTCAGAAGAATTTGAACTTAAATTGAAATCCCAAGTTGCAAAAGATATATTTGAATTTATTTTAAAATTGGAGAAATGAAAATAGCTTTTCTGGTCTTAATGGTTTTTTTAATAGGTGCAATTAAGGCACAAGAACTCAATTGTCAAGTTACTATTATTACAGAAGCCAAATTGGAGGTGAATAGTACGGAGCAAGATGCCTTGACTCAGTTAAAACAAACCGTTACTGATTTAATGAATAATACCCAATGGACTAAAGACAAGTTCAAAATCGAGGAGCGCATCAATTGTAATATTCAATTTCAAATTAATAAAATTCCTAGTCCAGGAACCTTTTCTGGATCTATTCAAATTCAGTCGTCACGACCTTCATTCAATTCTTCTTACAATACTGTATTATTGAATTATCAAGATGATGATGTGGTATTTGCTTATTCAAGGAATT
This sequence comes from Flavobacteriales bacterium, assembly GCA_947447525.1. Taxonomy (GTDB): domain Bacteria; phylum Bacteroidota; class Bacteroidia; order Flavobacteriales_D; family Crocinitomicaceae; genus UBA952. The sequence continues at coordinate 76,939 of CANFJL010000002.1, forward strand.
CCATGTTGATCTATGCTCCAAATCAATTTCGGGATAATCTTTCTTCTATCTTAGCATTTTATGCTTACTTCATAATCGGTATGGATTATGACTCCTTCTCTTTAAAAGGTGGAACTCCTTATTTCAATGAAGCACAACAAATTGTAAGCAACGCTCAAAGTTCTAATATGATTGGTTGGAAATCAAATGAACAAGGGAAAAGAAATCGTTATTGGTTGGTGGATAATATTTTGCAAACAGCTTTCGAACCTTTAAGAGAATGTAATTATAGCTACCATAGAAAAGGTATAGATCAACTAGGGGGTGACAAAGTGAAAGCTAGAAAAGCTATCTATGATGCCTTAGGAAAATTACAACCTGTAGCTCAATCGCGTCCAAATAATTTAAATGTCCTGAGTTTTTTATCTTCTAAGAGAAATGAAATTAAGAATCTAGTTTCAGATGCTGATTTAAAAGAGAAAACAGATTTTGTGAATTTGCTTAAGAAACTAGATCCAGCGAATACTTCAAAATATCAAGAAATTCTCAACTAAATGATTCAACTACTGCGCATCGATAATTTTGTCTTAATCGATCGGGTAGAAATATCACTCGATAAAGGTTTTACCGTTATTACAGGTGAAACGGGTTCTGGAAAATCAATTTTATTAAACGCGCTCAACTTACTCATCGGCGAAAGAGCTGATTTTTCTGTTATAGGTCCTCGCTCCAATAAATCTATTGTCGAAGCAGTCGCTCAAATGGAAGATCGATTAATTCCTTTTTTTACGCTCAACGATCTTGATGTTCAAAAAGAAGTGATCCTGAGAAGAGAAATTGTGAAAGATGGAAAATCTAGAGCTTTCATTAATGACACTCCAGTTTCCTTATCATTATTAAAAACTTTGAGTTCATTTTTGATTAGTATTCACTCCCAATACAATACCTATGAACTTAAATCACCTTCATTTCAATTAGATTTATTGGATGATTTAGCAAACACTAAAAAATTGAGAGATGACTTTTCTATTCAATTTTTGGAACATAAATCAAAAAAGAAACAGTTGGTCGATCTGCAACAACAACTCCTTGAACAAGAAAAACTAAAGGATTACAATACCTTTCTGTTAGAAGAATTAGGGCAGCTCAAATTAAAAGATCAGGATTTTTCAGAAATTGAAAAAGAACTCCTTAAATTAGATAATGCTGATAATATAAAGGAATTAGGCGATTCTTTTCAGGATATATGCATCGATAATGGTCCATATGACCAATTGTATAATTTGTATGCTAAAATTGAAAAAAATAAAAATTTAGATCAGCAATTCCTTGAATTTGCCAATAGATTAAAATCTTGTTTGATAGAATTAAAGGAACTTTCTGAAGAGGGAGGGAAATTAAGTAAAGATTTTGATGCCAGCCCAGAAGTACACAGAGTACTAACAGCAAAAATTGATGCCTACAACAATCAGTTAAACAAACATCGTTTTACTACTCAAGAACAATTAATAAACTTATTTGATCACCTAGATGCTCAATTGAATGAAAACGATCAATTGGAAAATGAAATACTTAAGCTTAAAGACTTAATTGAATTGGAGCACACTCATTTATTGCAATTGGGTGAAACGCTGAATTCTAAAAGGATTAAAGCAATACCGGAGATTGAAAAAGAATTAAAAGCTCTATTTGACGCTCTCAAATTAAAAGAAGCGACTCTTAACTTCTCTTTAATTAAAGGAGTTGAATTAAAGGAAAATGGATTGGATCAATTAAGCATGTTATTTAGCGCTAATAAAGGTATGGAAACTGTTCCTATTGAAAAAGCTGCAAGCGGAGGGGAGTTATCAAGAGTGATGCTGGCCTTGCAAAAAATGATTTCAGAAAAACGACAATTACCGAGTGTCTTATTCGATGAAATAGATACTGGGGTTTCAGGTGATGTAGCAGAGAAAATTGGAGTATTGCTTAAAGAAATGGGGAAAAATATGCAGTTAATTGCCATATCGCACCTTCCTCAAGTAGCCGCAAAAGCTGACTATCATTTAAAAGTAGAAAAGAATAATAGCGGTGATAAAACGAATACTACCGTGCTATCTCTTACGAATGAGCAGAGAGTCAATGAAATAGCCCGTTTAATGAGTGGAGAAATCATAAGCAATGAAGCGCTATTAACAGCTAAAAGCTTGATGAACTGATGAAAGATTTTTTCTTGCCCATTGTTATTCCAGTTTCTGATAGAAAAATAAGCCATAAAGACCAAATAATCCTTTTAGGCTCTTGTTTTTCAGATGAAATGAGTCAATATTTTAAACAAAGTGGTTTTCAAGAATTCAGCAATCCCTTCGGTACAATTTTTCATCCTTATTGTATTGCAAATCAAATAATTGATGCTATTAGTTTAAATAAAGAAGTTAGAAGTGTTAATCGAAATGATTTGTTTTTTGACTATGAAAGTGGCGCTAAAATATTTGCGAAATCAGAAGCAGAATTAGTTGCATTGATTCTTGATAAAAGAAACCATTTTCTTGATCGACTAAAGAAATGCTCCCATCTCTTTATAACTTTCGGCTCTGCATTTGCCTATAGACACAACGCTGATGGAATGCTAGTTGCTAATTGTCACAAACAAAAGGCAGATTTATTTACAAAAGAGTTAAGCGAAACAGACGAATTAATTGAGCATTGGAAGATATGTTTGGATCTGTTAAAATCAATTAATCCTAATATCTGTATACATTTCACGGTAAGTCCTGTACGACATTCCAAAGATGGATTACCAGAAAACAATAGGAGTAAAGGGAGGTTATTCGATATAGCCCATCAATTGGTTGACTATTCGAATGGAAGGTATTTCCCTTCTTATGAAATAATGATAGACCACTTGAGGGATTATCGATTTTATAAGCAAGATAGAATTCATCCCAACTATGAAGCACTAGATTTTATATGGGAACAAATTCAAGAAACCTATTTTTCTTCAGAAACTAAAACGTTGCTAAGTAAAATATCAGCTTATCAAAAATCCAAAGTGCACCGATTTTTTTATCCTGAAAGTGAGGACGCACAAGCACATAACAAGAAATTAGAAGTTTTAAGAAATCAGATTCTTCAAGAAATTCCTACTATTCAATTTTAGAGAAATCTAATTCCCATTCTTGTTTAAAAGCATCTAAAAAATCCAACATTAAATCATGTCGCTTTGCAGCTATCTCCTTCGCTGTATTGGTTTCCATTCTATCTTTCAACAGTAGCAGCTTTTCATAAAAATGATTAACAGTATGACTTTTACTTTTGAAATAATCTTCCTGAGAGGAATGTAGTGTAGGGTTAACTTCTGGACTAAACAAAGGTCTATTGCGACTGCCACCATAAGAAAACGCTCTCGCGATTCCAATAGCACCAATGGCATCTAGTCGATCAGCATCGCGAACAATTGACAGAGCAAGATGATCTTTTTTATCTTCGACCAAAGCACCTTTGAAGGAGATTTTTGAAATAATTTCAGCAACTTCTTTTGCTAATAAGGTAGAAGCACCATGATTTAGTAATAATTCTTCCGCTACTGAAGACCCTGCATTGAAGTCTCCGCCATTATATTTGTGATCAGAAATATCATGCAGTAATGCCGCCAATTGAATTGTTTCTAATGGACCTCCTTCTTGAGATTGAATATAGGTGGCCATTTTATATACACGCTCAATATGAAACCAATCGTGACTTCCTTCAAGATCACTAAAGCGTTCTTTAACTAAATTATAGATGGAATCGTGAAGATTGGACACTATTTTTTAATGAATTTTATTACAGAGGTGGCATCAGTTGAAATAACCTTTGCATAATAAACACCAGCAGTTAGACTATTAACATCAACTGATTTGGTGTTGGAGCTTAAAACGATTTGTCCAGCGCTCGTTAATATTTCAATCGACTCGACATCTAAATCGCTTGAAATGGTAATGATATCATTTGCAGGATTAGGATAAAGTACAAAAGCAGCTTTATTTACATCAGAAAAACCAGTGACATCCTCAGAACGCATTTCTAAATCATCGATGTACAATTTGAAGCCATCATAAGTTACATTTACAAAAGCAATATATACCGTTTGGTTGTCGTAACCTTGCTCACTTAAATCAACTTCACGATAGGTCCATTCAAAATTCTCTTGAATTACAAATCCAATAGTATCGGTAAAGCTTTCTATTTGATTATTCGTAGTTGAAATCAACACTAAATAATCATCTGGATAAGAAGCATCATGTGATTTAGCTTCCCAAGAAAAGTAATTTCCAAAAGCACCAGTTGAAATAGGGGGGGTAATCAACCATCGATTAGCGGTATCTTGTGGTGAGAAGAAAGAAGTGGAAGCTGCAATAGTATCTAAAGCATTTTCAGGATCCAATGTGGTAATCCAGGCACTCGTGAATTCTTGCACATTGAAAGCGGGCATATTACCATCATTATCAACAATAGTAAAATTAGCAGGCATTCCCGTTTGAAAATTCTCAGAATAAACAATTACTTGAGCATTGGTAGCAAAAGTAGAACACCAACAAAACAATAATACTAAAACAGCGCTTTTTAACATGACATAAAATTACATAATTAATCTACCAAATTGATTAGAATATCCTTGAATTCTTGATAAAAAATATCAAAAGAGATCAGTCGATCTCGAAAAAACGAGTGAATTTTGGGCCAATCTGCTTGATCATAAAAATTTACACCATCAAGTTCCCAAGAAATTCGATCTAAAATTACACCTTCATTATTTTTAACGGAACGACGCCATTGCCCAGGATAGGACATTTGTTTTTCTAGCAGCACTTTTAATTCACCCATTTGTTCCCAAACGATATCTCTAATTCCTTGATCTTTAAATTGAAAGTCTATTTGTAAAGCAACCGAGTTAGATTCACAAACTAAACGAATGTAGACATGGCGGATATCAGAGGGATAATTCAACCAATTAATTTTTCTATTATTGGAGGATTTATCACCATTCATTATAGATTTGAAAGTGCCCCAAAATAGAATATTCCATTCTTTAGCCGCCTCTTTTGAAAGCATTTTAATTATTGATTACCTTTAGCATAATCTGCCAAAAACTGCTGTAAACCTAAGTCAGTCAATGGGTGTTTTGCTAATGCTTTGATGGCACTTAAAGGACCTGTCATGACATCAGCGCCAATTTCAGCACAATTTATTATATGCATAGGATGTCTAACAGATGCTGCTAGAATTTGAGTGTCGAATGCATAATTATCATATATCAATCTAATTTGACTTATTAAATCTAATCCGTTAGTTGAAATATCGTCCAAACGACCTAAAAATGGGGAGATATACGTTGCTCCAGCTTTTGCAGCAAGTAGCGCTTGACCAGCAGAAAAAACTAAGGTACAATTGGTACGGATTCCTTTCGCTGAAAAGTACTTAATAGCCTTAATTCCTTCAGGAATCATAGGTATTTTAACAACAATATTAGGATGTAATTCAGCTAGTAATTCACCCTCTCGAATCATTCCATCTCTGTCAACACTAATTACTTCAGCACTAACAGGGCCATCTACAATGTTACAGATATCAACGTAATGTTGTAAAATCTTATCAGTTCCTGTAATTCCTTCTTTAGCCATTAAGGAAGGATTAGTAGTTACACCATCAAGAACGCCAAGTTCATACGCTTCTTTAATTTCATTAAGGTTGGCTGTGTCAATGAAGAATTTCATAATTCAGATTTTTTTATTTCTTTTTGTTTTTTATCATTTCCTGCTGTTGTTTTTGCATTTCCTCTAGCTTTTCTTGAAAACGAGATTTCTTTTTCACTTTAGGATTAGCAGAAGCAGTTGCTTTACGAGAAGCCATTTTTAATTTCAATTTATCTTCATTTACAAAGAACTGCTTGATTAAAACCATAATTAAGATAGAAACCAAGGTAGAGATGAAGTAATAATAACTTAAACCTGAGGAATAATTATTAAAGAAGAAAATCATCATAAGAGGGAAGACGTACATAATCACCTTCATATTCGGCATGCCCGGCTGTGTTGGTTGTTGAACATTACCGGAATTCATAAACGTATACAATAGGGTAGTTGCAGACATCAACAAAGTGAACAAACTTACGTGGTCACCATATGGCCAAACATTAAAACCAAAATCTAAAATGGAATCATAAGAGGATAAATCTTCTGCCCAAAGGAAATTCTGTTGTCTCAAGCCAAATGTAGCTGGGAAAAATCTAAATACTGCTAAAAGAATTGGCATTTGAATTAACATAGGGACACAACCTGCGAGCGGACTTGCGCCTGATTCTTTATAGAGCGCCATCATTTCCACTTGCTTCTTCATTGCGTCGTCCTTATTAGGAAACTTTGCATTCAATTCATCAATTTCAGGTTTTAAAATTTTCATTTTCACTGATGAAAGAAACATTTTCCATTGAACAGGCATTAAGATTAACTTCAATATAATGGTAAGGACCAAAATAGCCCAACCAACTCCAATTCCACTAGAAATTATAACATTAAATATAGGTTGAACTGCATATAAATTGATCCAACGAAATACACCCCAACCATAATTTAGAATCGCATCATAATTAGAATCATAAGATTTTAAAATAGTATAATCATTGGGAACAAATGACCAAACCATACTTGAAGTGGTACCACCTTTGAAATTCAATCCTAAGGTTGCAACATAATCTTTTAAATGCGTTTTTTGCTTTGCTTCACCATCTTTATAAACCTTAACACCAATTAAACCATTCGTTTTTGAAAAAGCTGCTTTTGGTTTTAAAATAGCGGAGAAATAACTTTGTTTGTAAGCAATCCAATTGATGTCATCACTAGGATTAGTATATTCACCTGAGGTCTCACTTAAATAAGTGAAGCCATCTTTAACTTGATCATAACATACAGTACTAACACGTCTTTGTTCACTGAATAATCTTTCAGTTTTTCTAAAGGCTGTTTTCCAATTCAATTGAACATGCTTAAGTGCTGCAGCATTAAATCCAATCAATTTAACATCATAATTCAAATCAAAACCTTTGTCTCCAATAGCGTATTTATATTCAATTGATCTACTGTCATCAATTTGCATTTCAAAAGTCAAAGCGTTTTTAGATACTTGAGTCGCTTTACAAAAATAATTTGAGGTGTAGATTGTTTTTTCACCTAGTGGCAATACCAATTGATTGGTTGCATCTCCCGCTTTAAATAAACAAAGTGCTGTATTTTTTTTGTTTACATAATTGTTATAAGAAAGATAATTCTTCAGGTATACCGCTTCTACTTGTCCGCCTTTAGAATTTAAATCAATGATTAATTCTTTGTTTTCAATTCTAAAAGTTGCTGCTTTTTGAACAGGAAGTACACTTTTAATTTCCTTAGCTTCTGGAGTATCATTTCCTGTATTCGCTTGGGCTTTTTTCTCAGGAGCAACTGCTTTTGCTTGCGTAGTTTTCTTTGCCTTTGCAGCAATTTCAATTTTTCTTTCTTTAGCAGTTATTTCTTTCTTAGATGGTTGATTAAAAACTGAAAACACAGTCAATACCAAACCTATAAGAACCAATCCTGTTATTGTATTTCTATCCATTATTTATTTTTTATTAATTAAACTAGCGTTCACAAACGCCACAAAAAGTGGGTGAGGTTTGGCTACTGTACTTTTATATTCTGGATGAAATTGTACTCCCACAAACCAAGGATGGCTTGGGATTTCAACCACTTCAACTAAGTTAGATTTTGGATTTTTACCTGTTGCTTTCATTCCAGCAGTTTCAAAAGCATCTAAATAGGCTGAATTAAATTCATAGCGATGTCTATGTCTTTCAGATATTTTATCTGAATCATAAGCAGCAGCAACATTTGACTTAGGTTTTAACTGACATTTATAAGCTCCTAAACGCATCGTTCCACCCATATTTGAGATGGTTTTCTGTTCTTCCATCATTGAAATCACAGGATGCTTAGTATCTTCAGCAATTTCTGTTGAATGAGCGTCCTCATATCCTAAAACATTTCTTGCAAATTCAATTACAGCACATTGCATTCCTAAGCAAATACCTAAGAAAGGAATATTATTTTCTCTAGCAAATTGAACAGCTTCTATTTTCCCAGCTATTCCCCTAGAACCAAAACCTGGAGCCACTAGAATTCCATCCAATCCTCCTAATAATTTATTGACATTTGATTTTTTAACTTTTTCAGATTGAATCCATTCTACATTCACTTTTGTGTCGTTAGCAACACCAGCGTGAATTAAAGATTCAGAAATTGATTTATAGGCGTCTTTTAATTCAACATATTTACCTACAAGACCGATTGTAATTTCTTGAGAAGGATTCTTAAGTTTATCTAAAAATGATCTCCATTGCGTTAAATCTGGCGCTGTATTTTTAGGAAGACCTAATTTATCAAGTACAACCGTATCTAATTCCTCAGCAAGCATCAATAAAGGAACATCATATATAGAACTAGCATCCCTGGCTTCAATCACTGCATTCATGGAAACATTACAGAATTTAGCAATTTTTCTTCTTAGATTTAAATCTAATTCGTGTTCCGTGCGACAACACAATATATCAGGTTGAACTCCTAATTCAAGAAGTTGTTTAACCGAATGTTGCGTAGGTTTAGTTTTTAATTCACCTGCAGCAGCCAAATAGGGAACTAAGGTTAAATGGACAACAATACAATCCTTTTCATATTCCCAAACCAGTTGACGCACCGCTTCTACATAAGGTAAAGATTCAATGTCACCAACAGTTCCACCAATTTCAGTGATAACGATGTCATATTCACCATTTTTTGCTACCAATTGAATTCTATGCTTGATTTCATCTGTGATATGAGGGATAACTTGAACAGTTTTCCCAAGAAATTCTCCTCTTCTTTCTTTTTCAATTACTGATAGGTAAATCCTTCCAGTAGTAATGTTATTGGCTTGAGATGTTGGAACATTTAGAAAACGCTCGTAATGACCAAGATCTAAATCAGTCTCGGCACCATCATCCGTAACAAAACACTCACCGTGCTCATATGGATTTAAAGTTCCTGGATCAATATTGATGTAGGGATCAAGTTTTTGAATGGTCACTGAATAGCCTCTAGCTTGAAGCAATTTCGCTAGTGAAGCGGAAATAATACCTTTTCCTAACGATGACGTAACGCCCCCGGTTACAAAAATATACTTAGTTGAATTGGACATGAATTGTAAATTGTAACTACGGGAGTCAAAGTTAATAGATCCAAAGGAACTTTAATGCAAAAAGTAAAAAACAAGTCCTATTTGTTGATAAATAATTACGAAATGGGAATAACAGGAAGTGCTAAGCAGTTATTTCTGCCATTTTTGATAAGAAAGCGCTTGTTTAGGTCGGTTATCTTCTATTTCAAGTAAAGGTTCACAGGGGAGGAGGGAAGTGTGACACAATTGAGGTAATTCTTGATAGAGTTTTGTCCCTTCCGTTTTCCAAGCAATCATATCATCAGAAACTTCCTTGATAATTTTTGCAGGATTTCCAACAACCAAACTTCTTTCAGGAATTTGCATTTTTGAAGGAACAAAAGTAAGCGCGCCAATAATAGATTCCTTTCCTATAAAAGCATCATCCATTAAGACAGCATTCATACCGATCAGGCAATTTTCTCCTAAATGAGCTCCATGAATGATAGCTCCATGCCCAACATGAGCACCTTTTTCAAAATTCACGGTGGTACCTGGAAACATGTGGACCGTACAATTCTCTTGTATATTACAGCCATCTGCAATGATGATGCTGCCCCAATCTCCGCGTAATACAGCACCGGGACCAACATATACATTTTTTCCAATAACAACATCTCCAATGACACTTGCCAACGGATGAATGAAACTAGATGGGTCAATAACAGGAATAAATCCGTTGAAAGAATAGACGGCCATTTTTATATTATGTTAAATAGAAATTATCTACAAGTATATTTAATTAATTTTGACTTCAAATATACATCATGAAAACAATACTTTTTTCAATTTCTTTTCTTTTCGTTCTGATTAATGTTTCAGCTCAGAAAGTGGTTGAGCAGGCGGAATTTAAATCTCTTATGAAAACAGAAGGTGCGCAATTGATAGATGTTCGTACAGCTAAAGAGTTTGCCCAGGGCAAAATCTCAGGTGCAGTTAACATAGATTACTTCTCAAGTAATTTTACTACAGCAATTTCTAAGTTAGATAAAAGTAAAATCATTTTAGTCTATTGTGCCGCTGGTGGGAGAAGCGCTTCGGCAGCAAAAGAATTTAAAAGGCTTGGTTTCAAAAAAGTCTACGACCTGAAAGGGGGATATGATCACTGGAAAGATTAATAAGTAATAATACTAAAGAATTATCTTAGAATAGATTACTTGATAATACTATTTAACATAATATTAATTATATAACAGAATAGTATTTAATCATAGAATTGATTCGAATTGGCTATCAATCAAAAGAGTTTTTCAATATATTTGATAATTAAAAAATTAACAGGATGATACCAGATCAAATTGTAGAAGGTCCACTTACGATGAGTATGGATCCTTATAACGGAACTTGGACACAACAAGAAGCAGGACATCTTTTGAGACGAACAACTTTCGGCCCAACATTTCAGCAGATTCAATCTGCTGTTAATTTGGGAATGGATGCGACTGTGAATTCCTTATTACAAATTAATCCAACTGGCTTACCCTTAAGTTATGATCCGAACGAAACCATTTCTGCTTTTGGAACTACTTGGATTAACAGCGTTTATCCAGCTGGTGCAGCCAGTGCACAAGTGCATGAAAATGCTAGAATAAAATCTTTGGGAGCTTGGTTAATTAAACGATTGAACACTGAAAATACAACTATAGCTGAAAAAATGTGTCTTTTTTGGCAAAATCATTTTGCTGCAGTATTAGCTCCTGATTCACGTGCTAGCTACCAATATCATTTATTAATTCGTAATAGTTCCCTTGGAAATTTTAAGCAGTTTGTAAAGGATATGACGATTGATCCAACGATGTTGATATTTCTAAACGGTGCCTCTAATAATGTTTACAGTCCAAATGAAAATTATGCCCGTGAAATATTAGAGTTATTTACCATCGGTAAAGGTCCGCAAATTGGCCCTGGAGATTACACGAATTATACGGAAAACGATGTCGCTGCTGGAGCAAAAGTATTCACTGGATATACGGTTGACGGTTTAAGAAGTGCTACACTCACCTCCCCTGTTGCAATTTATTACGACATACTTCACGATCAATCCACAAAGCAATTGTCATCGCATTTTGGAAACCAAACGATTGTTGCCAACGGTGCGACTGAATATGCTGATTACATAGATGTGATTTTTCAGCAGAATCAAGTTGCAACTTATATATGTACTAAATTATATCGCTATTTCGTAAATTATGATCTAACGCTTGATGTTCAGACCAATATTATTCCAGTGATGGCGCAAACTATGATTGATAATAATTATGAAATTTTACCCGTAATGCAACTCTTATTAAAGAGTCAACATTTTTATGATATTGCTTTTCATGGTGCTTTAATTAGAAATCCTCTTGAACTTGTCTTTGGAATGTTTAACCCTTGTGATTCTGTACCTAATTTCGATTTGGTATCCAATTCAGATCTCTATATATCCATTTATGATTTTTGTCAAAATATGGGACAATCCTATGGCGCTCCGCCAAGTGTAGCTGGATGGATAGCGTATTACCAAGCTCCTGCATTTTCTAAGTTATGGGTAAATTCAACAACCATTAAAAACCGGTTTGATCTTGCAAATTACATTACAGTATACACCGGAATTCCAATTAATGGTAATAATTTCAAAGTAAATGCGCTTAATTTAGTAAATGGTTTATCTTTCCCTGACAATGCTATTGCTGTTATTGATGACCTCTGTACGGTATTTTTCCCGAAAGCTATTTCAGCAGCTCAAAAAACATTACTAAAGTTCATATTAACGGGTGGTTTACCAGATTTTGAATGGACCAATGATTACAATGCTTATGCTGCTGATCCAACAAACGCTGTTGTTTCAACTCCTGTTCGAACTAAGGTAGAACAAGTATTAGCGCGCATTTTTCAAATGCCTGAATTCCAAACAATTTAATTTCCCCAAAGATGAAAAGAAGGAATTTTTTAAGGAATATGACATTAGCATCGCTTGCTACTCCTTTTGCATTAAAAGGTGTTCAATATAAAGGCCTCGCAAAAAAACTATTTAATTATTCCAAATCAGCCGAAGATCGCGTATTGGTAATTGTTAGACTAAACGGAGGTAACGATGGACTCAACACTGTAATTCCATTGGATCAATATGGAAATTTACTTGCGCAGCGTTCTAATGTAATCATTCCTCAGCCAAATATAATTCAAGTTACTCCAGAAATTGGTTTTCATCCTGTTATGACGGGGATGAAAAATATGTTTAATGATGGGAATCTAACAATAATCCAAAATGTTGGTTATCCAGAACAAAATCGTTCACATTTTAGATCCATGGATATTTGGTCCACTGGAATGACTGATATATCTGAAACGAGAGGTTGGTTAGGTCGCTATTTGGATAGTGTTTATCCTAATTACCCAAATGATTACCCTAACGCTGCAAATCCTGATCCTTTTGCCATTAGTATGGGTTCCGAAGTATCTTCTACTTGTCAAGGATTAATGTCGAATTTTTCGAATGCTATTAATGACCCTTTTGCTGCGGTTAATCTTTTGAATACCGGCGCTGTAAACGATGGTACTTATTTCGGTTCTCACATGGAGTATTTGTCCATATTAATTGATCAAACGAATCAATATGCAGCCACCATAAATGCTGCAGCCAATGCTGGATCTTCATTGTCCTCTTTGTATGATGTGAATAATCCACTCGCTGTGCAACTTAGAAATGTTGCGAAAATGATTTCAGGAGGATTAAAGACAAAGGTTTATATATTGAATATTAATGGATTTGATACACATGATGCTCAAGTCGATGCCAACAATACCATGATTGGAAATCATGCGGATTTGTTAAAAAAGCTATCTGATGCCATCAATGCTTTTCAAAATGATTTAGGATTATTGGGTATTTCAAATAGAGTCGCAGGAATGACTTTCTCTGAATTTGGTCGTCAAATAGCGTCAAATGCAAGTCTTGGAACGGATCATGGTGAAGCAGCACCTATGTTTTTGTTCGGTTCCTGTATTAATGCTGGTATTATTGGAAGTAACCCAGTTATTCCTAGTACTGTGAATTCGCAAGATGCTGTTCCAATGCAAATTGATTTTAGAGATATTTATGCTTCCATATTAAAAGATTGGTTTGAAGTTCCTGAAATTGAAATTCAACCTCTTTTTGAACAAGCTATTACTTATTATCAAGTTCTTGGTGCTTGTAATGTAGGATTAAATGAGTTAGTCGAGGAAAGAGATAAAGGAATTGTTTATCCAAATCCTGCTGTTAATAATGCGACAGTTCGTTTTAAATGTCATAATGAAAGGGTGAAAATTGAACTTTTAGATCTTAATGGACGCCAAATAAGGGTTGTTTTTGAGGGTGATCTCACTTATGGTATTCAAAATATTCCATTTGAGTTAGAAGGTCTTAAATCTGGACAATATTTCGTAGTTGTAAATAAAGAATCCGCTAAAGAATCAATAGCTTTGACAAAAATTCAATAATTGATGAGTCTCATCAATACTTTTGTACTTGCTTGCTCTGTTATCGTGCATTTAATAATTTAATATGGCGCTTTCTAAACTAAATAAAATATTTATTGTTTTAACATTAAGTTTTATTTCCATAATTGGGTTCATGATCAAATTACCAAGAGTTTTTAGTCAACACGACAAAGCGCTTCATTTTTTGTTTTATTTCTGCGCTGCTTTTACGCTAAATTTTCTTTGGTCTAAACCCAATGCAACCGTTGCAAATTTTTTAAAGCACATCGCAATTGCCTTTTTTCTTGGTTTTTTCGGAATCTTTATTGAAATAGCACAAGAATTATCTAATCATCTCTTCACCAAAAGAATACATGGTAATTTTGATCCAGAAGATATCTTTTTCAATATCCTCGGGCTCATCTTTTTTTCAGGGCTTTGGGTAATTTACAAAATAGTGAAAAAGTTGTTCAATGTCTGACCAGAAACAACTATTTGCAAGCGATAAGCAATCTCTTAAGGAATTAGAATTTGATCTAATTCTAGAATGGTTAAATTCATTTACTATTGGTCTTACCGCTAAAAAACGAGTACAATCTTTAATTCCAATAAATGATTTTAGTTCAATTCAACAACGTTTATCAGAAACGGATGCGCTCGTAAACATAAGAAGACGACAATTAAATTTCCCTCCTTTAGATTTTGAAGAATTATTAGATGAAATAAAATTATTAGGTATTGCTCAAGCGGTATTAAGTGCTGAAGGTTTTTACAGAATTGTAACTGCTTCAGATTTGGTGAATCGAATTCTAGAATTTTTTGAAAAACACCCTAATAATTTTCAATCCATTACTGCTTTTTTTGAATCATGTTATCATACTAAAGAACTCATAACGATCATCTCAAAAGTGATCGATCGCAATGGATTGGTTAAAGACGACGCCTCGAAATTACTCTATGAAATCAGACAGAAAATAAAAACGCTTAAGAATCAAATTAATCGCAATTTTGACAAGGAGCTACGTCGATTAAGAAAAGAGAATTTTTTAGGTGAAACGCAAGAAGGATTCATCAATGATCGTCGGGTACTTACTGTTCAATCTACTCATAAAAGAAAGGTATTAGGAACTATTGTTGGCTCAAGTAAAACGGGTAGTTTAACCTTTATCGAACCACAAGTAAATACGGCCTTAAATCACGAGTTGGATTGGGCAATTGACGATGAGATCAAGGAGATCAGAAGAATCCTTCAAGTCTTAACCAAGGAACTTGCGGTTTTCCTTCCTTTAATTGAAGCATATCAAGCGGCACTTACGCAATTAGATTTCACCAATGCTAAATCCAAATTAGCGATGGAAATGGATGCTATTTTACCACAAATACAAGCCTTTAATTCCTTTGAATGGATCAATGCCTTCCACCCTATTCTGCATAAAAACAATAAGCTTCAACTCAAAGAGACCGTTCCTCAAAAAATTAGTATGGAGGAAGATCATAGAATGTTGGTTATTTCTGGTCCCAATGCCGGTGGAAAGAGTATTACACTTAAAACGGTGGGTTTATTACAATTGATGCTGCAATCTGGTTTATTAATCCCTGTACATCCCAATAGTACTGGTTGTGTATTTAAGCGCATTTTATCTGATATTGGTGATAACCAATCCATTGAAAACGAATTAAGTACCTATTCTTATCGTTTGCAACGTATGAATAAGTTCTTGTCATCCGCAACAAAGAATACGATGTTTCTGTTAGATGAATTCGGCACAGGTTCAGATCCGGATTTAGGAGGTGCCTTGGCTGAAGTGTTCTTTGAAGAGTTATATCATAAAAATGCCTTCGCCGTTATTACCACACATTATGCGAACATCAAGCTAAAAGCGAGTCAATTACCTCAAGCTATAAATGCTTGTATGCTGTTTGATGTAAAAACATTACAACCTTTATTTCATCTCGCTATTGGTCAACCTGGAAGTTCTTTCACTTTTGAAGTGGCACAGTTGAATGGAATCAATAAAGGACTTATCAATAAAGCAAAGGAAAGTTTAGGTGAAAATAAGGTTCGATTTGATCGACTTTTAAGCGAACTTCAACAGGAAAAAAATTATCTAGATAAATTGATTACCGAACATTTATCAGCTCAAAAAGCATTAGAGGAAAGTACTTTGTATCATGATGATCTTGCTGTGAAATTAACCGAAAAATTAAAAGTACATCAAATTCAAAATGAAGAGATTAACAAGTCTATTATTCTAGGAAAGAAGTTTCAGAATTTCCTTCAAAAATTCAATATTAGCTCCAGAAAAAAAGGTGTTAACGATCCTTTATTTGAAGAAATAAAGCAGTTTATGGTGATGGAAAAATCTAAGACAGTGATTAAAGAAAAACAGAAATTTGAATCTCAGAAGAGTAAAGCGAAACCTACCATTAAGAAAATAGCCCAAGAATTACAGTTAGATAAGATAAAGGTGGGCTCCACTGTCAAAATAAACAGCACGAATCAAAATGGAATTGTAGATAGAATCGAAGGAAAAGAAGTGCTTGTTTTAATTGGGAATCTTAGAATTAAAGCACAGTTGAATAAACTGCAATTCATTAAGTAAAAGGCGCTAACTTTGTAATTAGATATTCAAGAATATTATGCCTTTTGACTCAACTATTTGTTTTCTGAACAGTAACGACGGAACAGGTCTGCTTGCCTTCGGAGAAAAAAGTAGATTGCTCGCTGCGAAAAGTCCAGTCCTTGATGAACTACAAGATTATATCAAGGAGAAATCAGGCAACTATTTATTTGGTTATTTGAGTTATGACCTAAAGAATGAAATCGAAAAGTTAAACTCCAATAATTTTGATGGACTCTCCTTCCCCACTCTGTTTTTTTGGGAGCCAGCGTATATTGTGAAAATTATAAACAATAAGTATACTTATATTCAAGGAGAACAGTCGGACGACCATCTTACGTTAATTGATGCATTTTTAAGTCCCGAAAACAAGGTAAATACAAGTGCTTTCGATTTCAAATTTAAAGAGCGCACCTCGAAAAAACGATATTTAGAACAAGTCAATTTTTTAAAAAATGCCATTCAACGAGGTGATATTTATGAAGTGAATTATTGTCAAGAATATTTTGCTGAAAATGTTAAAATTGATCGTCCTATTGCAGTCTACAATAAATTGAATAGCCTCACGAAAGCACCGTTTTCATCCTATTTTCATTTCGACATCTACTCGTTATTTTGTGGAAGCCCTGAACGCTACATCAATTATAAAAATAAGGTCTTAGTTTCTGAACCTATCAAGGGAACCGCCCCAAGAAGTAAGGATCCTATTGAAGATTTAAAGAATAAGGAAAATCTGCAAACAGATCCAAAAGAAAGAGCTGAAAATATTATGATTGTTGATCTAGTTAGAAATGATTTTTCAAAGATAGCTACGAATCATTCCGTTAATGTAGATGCCTTGTGCGCTATTCACAGCTTTGAAAATGTGCATCAAATGATTTCAACTGTTTCTTGTGAAATTAAAGAAGGAACAACTTTTACAGACATTATTAAAGCAAGTTTTCCCATGGGATCTATGACGGGCGCTCCTAAGCTAAGGGCTATGGAACTCATAGAAGAAAGTGAGGATTTTAAGCGTGGACTATATTCAGGAAGCCTTGGATACATTAAGCCTAAGGGTGACTTTGATTTCAATGTCATCATTAGAAGTTTGTTGTATAACCAAGAAAAACAATACCTATCCTGCTCAGTTGGAGGCGCAATTACCAGTAAATCTGATCCTGAAAAAGAATATGCTGAATGTCTGACTAAAGTCAATCGTATTTTAACTGGGATGCATGAATAATTTGCTGCAAAGTTTAAAGGAACAATGTGAATTCCATAAAGACGCAAACTATCTTTTAGGCGTTAGCGGTGGCCTAGATTCTATGTATTTGCTATTTGCTTTTCATCAACTTAATTTACCGATTCAAGTAGCGCATATTAATTATCAATTAAGAGGAGAAGAAAGCGATTTAGATGCTTTATTGGTTAAAGATTTCTGTTTAAAAAACAAGATTCCTTTCCATCTAAAAAACTACAATCTAAAAGAGTATTTAGAAGAAAAAGGCGGCAATTTACAAGCAATAGCGAGAGAAGTTAGATATTCTTTTTTTTATGAAATTCAATCCAGAAATCAAGATACGCTCCTTGTTACTGCCCATCATCAGGATGATCAAATGGAGCATTTTTGGCTCATGTTGAGTAGAAGCGCTGGAATGTCTGGTTTATCTGGAATGCAAAGCAATAAAGATGGTGTTTTTCGTCCGTTTCTAGGATTCAGTAAAGCTGAAATCAAAATGGCTGCAGAATCGGTTCAACTGCTTTGGCGGGAAGATCAAAGTAATGCCAAAAATGATTATCAAAGAAACCTTTGGCGCAATAAGCTTCTACCCTACTTGAATACGGAAATTCCTAGTTTAAAAGAGTCTATTTTACTTTTAAATCAAATGTTCACAGAACAATTATTCATAGATAAAAAGATAGCATTAGCAGTATATAATAAACTTTTAATAGAAAATAAAATTAGTTTAGCTGAATGGAATCAAATTACTGTAAATCAAATTATTATTCTTTTTAAATTAGCAGATATTAAGTTGTCACACATTAATGAAATAGAGAAAATTATTCCTGCTCAAAAAGGCAAGAAAATACTATTCCCTCTTTCTAATGGTCCATTTTGTGGCTTGATTCGTGAGAAAGATAATTTAACTTTTATCCTCCATGATCAAGGGCTAGAATTTCCTGAAATTCTAATAAAGAAAGAGAAAAACCTTCCTTCTAAATTCTCGAAAGATGAATTGTGGTTAGATGCTTCAAAAATTAAGGGTTCCTTATTTCTAAGACCATGGCAAATTGGCGATCGAATCCACCCTATTGGTATTCAAGGAAGCAAATTAATTTCTGATGTAATCAGCGATGCTAAAGTCCCAAATAGCGAAAGAAACAGGCAATTGGTTCTTTGTGATACCGAATATATTTTAGCCTGTTTAGATTTATGTGTTAGCAGAAAGGCTATAGCAGATGCTCAATCCAACGAGATTTTGAAAATTACTTTTAAATACTAATTTCCTCATGAATGAACTCATCGCTAAAAAACAATTAATCACCTATATAAAGAGTAAGATAAATCTATCATTAGAGGATGAAGAACTAATTGCTTCTAGTTTCCAATTAAAACATTTGAAAAAAAAAGAATACCTATTCATGGAGGGCGATCAATTTACATCCACTTCCTTTATAGTTTCTGGCGTTTTGCGTATTTTTCACACTGATTCTAAATCTTTGGAACACATTCTCTATTTTGGATTTAAAGATTGGTGGGTTGGAGATATTGCAGCAGTCATCAACAGGGAGCCGAATGGAATTAGTGTTCAAGCGATGGAAGATTCATATATCTTATATATTGAGGAAAGTCAAATGGAATCTTTGTATACTCAAGTTCCGGCGGTTGAACGCTTGTTTAGAATTATTACCCAAAAAACACTTAGTGTTTTTCAAAAGAGATTATTCATGGCATACAGCGCCAGTGCTAAGGATCGATACTTAGAACTTATTAATAGACACCCAGGTATTGAGCAACTTATACCACAACATCAAATCGCATCCTATCTTGGTGTTTTACCTGAATCTCTGAGTAGGATAAAAAGACAACTTTACCCAGTTAAAAAATGAAACTTGATTCAATATTCAAGTAAAATAGCTATATTTAGCACCTAAATAAAAAATTACACCTATTATGACTAGATTAAAAACATCGCTAATAACCTTAGCGCTTTTCGTTGGTTTTTTCGTGCGTGCTGATGAAGGCATGTGGTTCTTAATGTTTATTGAAAGATTAAACCATAGAGATATGGAAAAAATGGGTCTTCAATTGACTACCGAAGAAATTTATAGTATCAATAACTCGAGTTTAAAAGATGCTGTTGTTCAATTTAACGGTGGATGTACCGCTGAAATCATTTCTAAAGATGGATTAATTTTAACCAATCATCATTGCGGATACGATGCAATTGCTGAATTATCTACTCCAGAAAATGATTATTTAACCAATGGATGGTGGGCAGCTACCAAAAAAGATGAAATGAAGCCAAGATCTCTATATGTTCGATTTTTTGTTCGAATGGATGATGTTTCTAAAAGAATTCTAGGGAAGGTTACAGATCAAATGACTGAAGCTGAGAGAGAGAAAGTAATTAAAGATGAAATTGCTTTAATTGAAAAAGAGAATAGCGAAAATGGAAAATACACCGTAAGTGTTCGCCCTTTCTTTCAAGGAAATGAATATTATTATTTTGTATACCAGGATTTTAAAGATGTTAGATTGGTTGGAACTCCTCCAAGCAGCATCGGAAAATTTGGTGGTGATACAGACAATTGGGAATGGCCACGACATACAGGAGATTTCTCTATGTTCCGCGTTTATAGCGATGCTAATGGAAATCCAGCTGAGTATTCAACGGCTAACATTCCATTAAAACCAAAGCATCACTTACCTGTCAATATCAAAGGAGTAAAAGAAAATGATTTTGCAATGATTCTAGGATATCCAGGTCGAACCAATCGTTGGTTACCTGCTGCTGGTATCGAACAAAATGTAAAATTCGCTTATCCAGCCTGGGTAGAAGCTTCTAAAACAAGTATGGACGCTATGAAGAAATTCATGGATAAGGATGATGCAGTTCGATTAAATTACGCTTCTAAATATGCAGGTATTGCTAACTATTGGAAAAACCGTCAAGGTATGATTGATGCACTTACGGAATTCAACACAGCGGTTTCTAAAGCTAAAAACGAAGCTAAATTTAATGCTTGGGCAAATAAACCAGCAAATAAAGAGAAGTTTGGAACCGTTGTAGCTACGATCAATAATTTTTATGCGCTTACCAATGATAAATCAAGACATGATAACTATTTACAAATCATGTTTAGAGGTTCAGAATACGCTAAGATTAGCAGAACTCTTGGTACTCAATTAGATGCTTATGTGAAAGCAGATGACGCTAAAAAAGCTGAATTACTTCCAGCATTAACGGCAGCGGTTGAAGATTTCTTCTCCATGATTTATCTTCCTGCTGAAAAAGACATCATGATTGATGGATTAAATTTATACGCTAAAAAAGCGGGTTACAAATTAGTACCCTCTATCGAAGCAGCTTTCAAAAAGGACAATGGTGATTTAACTAATTATGTTAATGCTTTATTTAACATGAGTATTCTGAGTTCAAAAGAAAGATTAATGGCATTTATCAATTATCCTTCTGAAGGTATTTTGGCAAATGACCCATTAATGAAATTATCAACAGATATGATCGCTCATTTGAATACAAGATCAGATGAATTGATAAAATTACAAGCTGATTATTCAAAATCATTTAGATTATTAGTTGATGGAATGAGAACTTCTGGATTAAGTCCGATTGCATACCCTGATGCGAACAGTACTTTGCGTTTGACTTATGGAAAAGTGAGTCCTCTACCTGCAGATAAGAAAAACGATGCGAAAGTAAACTACTACACTACCTTGCAAGGAACAATCAATAAATACAAGCCTAATGATGAGGAATTTGATTTGCCTAAGCGCTTGATTGAACTTAACGACAAAAAAGATTTTGGTGAGTACGCAGATAAAAGTGGATACATGCCCGTTAACTTCCTTACCAATAATGATATCACAGGTGGAAATTCTGGCTCTCCAGTTTTAAACGGTAATGGTGAATTGATTGGTTTGGCTTTTGATGGTAATATTGAAGCAATGGCTGGAGATGTAATCTTCGACAGTAAATTACAAAAGACGATCAATGTTGATATCCGCTATGTATTGTTTATTATTGATAAATACGCAGGAGCGAAACACATCGTAGACGAGATGACGATTATTCGTTAATCTAAATAATTTTCTTAAAAGCCTCGCTTGCGGGGCTTTTTTTATGCTCATTAATTTAAGGCACTTGCCAATAAATTTAAATGAAACAAGGCCTCTCCTATTTCTTTGTCCGTTAACAAACAATCATATTTAGCGGCACCAATTGCTGTCAATAATACGCAAGAGATTTTCCCTTTTGTATTCTTTTTATCTTGACGCATGCGCTCAATAACATCCTTTATATCTTCATCTGAAAATTGAATCAAAGGGAAATTAGATTTAATTATTTTTTCAATTTGTTTGTAATCCTCTAAAGACAACATTTTCTTCTTCATGGACAAATAAGCTTCACCACAAATACCCAACGCTACCGCGTGACCATGAGCAATAGCTGTTGTATCCATGAAATGACTTTCTATAGCATGTCCGATTGTGTGTCCAAAATTTAATGTTTTGCGAATGTTTTTCTCTTCGGGATCAACATCAACAATGGCTACTTTAATTTTAACCACTTCATAAATCAAATCTTTAGCAATCAACTCCTCATCAGATTTTATTTCAATAAGTCTTTTCCATAATTCAGCACTGCTTATTAATCCATGTTTTAACATTTCAGCATATCCATTATAAATTTCCCTTTCGGGCAATGAGGTTAGAAAAAATGGATCAATTAGAATGTGGCTTGGATGTTTAATTAGACCCAATTGATTTTTGAAGCCATTTAAATCAACTCCATTTTTTCCGCCAATACTAGCATCAACCATCGCTAATAAACTGGTCGGGATGTGAAGAAAATTCATACCTCTTTTAAACAAACAAGCAATAAATGCTCCCATATCAGTAACAACGCCACCACCTAGATTTATCACCAAATCATTTTTGGAAAAATTAAATTCGGAAAATGCTTCCCAAACTTGGAAACAGACCTCCAAAACTTTATTTTCTTCCCCAACAGGTAAGAGTATTACCTCCGCTCTATCTAAAGCAGGGAAATTGTTAATTAAAAATTCTAAACAAAAATCATGGGTGTTTTCATCCACAATTACAATGATATTTTCGGTTTTATATTGATCTAAAATATCTGATAAAGAACCACTTAACAAGGTCCCTATTTCGATTTTTGAATGAACTGATTCTACTGTTTTCATATTATTTAATTACCCTTCAAAATTAAGTAAACTTTATTGAAGTGATTTCAATTATAAAAAAGGATTAAATTTGAACCGTGATACATTTTGACGACACTTCTATTGCCTTTAAAAGTAAAACCAATCGCTCGCTTAAAAAAGCCTATTGGTTGTTTAAATTAATTGGTTTCCCTGTTTTAGTTAAAATAGGAAAGCCAGTTATGACTTTTTGTCTCCGCTTACGATTGCCCATCAAGGGTCTTATTAAAGCGAGTATTTTTGATCAATTCTGTGGTGGCGAAACCGTGAATGAATGTTCAGATACCATCGATCACTTGGGAAAAGATGGTATTGGAACCATTTTGGATTACTCCATTGAAGGGAAAACTGAAGATGTTGATTTTGATAATACAGTTCAAGAAATCATTAAAACCATAGAGAAAGGTAAAAAAGATAAAAACATTCCGTTTGCTGTTTTTAAAGTAACCGGTATTTCAAGAATCAATGAGCTATTATTGCTTTCTGAGGATATTATTAATGGAACCCAAGAACACAGCGCTCTAGCTGCACCAATTGAAGCTAGGATCCTTCAAATTTGTCAAGCTGCATATTCCCATCAGGTACCTGTGTTTATTGATGCGGAAGAAAGTTGGATTCAACCCATTTTAGATGCCTGGTGTTTTAAAATGATGCTTCAATTTAACAAAGAGAAAGCAATTGTATACAATACGCTTCAAATGTACCGTCATGATCGCTTGGCGTTTCTTAAGGAAGCATTAGTTCTAGCGAAAGAACATCAAATCGTATATGGTATTAAACTTGTTCGTGGAGCTTACATGGAGAAAGAACGTGAGCGCGCGATTAAAATGAATTACCCCTCCCCGATTCAAGCGAATAAAGAAGCTACTGACCAGGATTTTAATGCTGCTTTAGACTTTATCATTGAGCATTTAAAAGATTTTGCTCTTTGCGCAGGAACGCACAACGAGGAAAGTTCAGCTTATTTAGCCGCTAAAATCACTGAAAAAGGTCTGGATCAAAAAGACGATAGATTATTCTTTGCGCAGCTCTTGGGGATGAGTGATCATATTTCATATAATTTATCCAACGCTGGATATAGAGTGGCTAAATATGTGCCTTATGGTCCAATTGAGGAAGTTATGCCGTATCTATTGAGAAGAGCGGATGAAAACACATCCGTTGCGGGTCAAACAAGTAGAGAACTTCGATTAATTCAAGTTGAATGTAAACGAAGAGGGATTTAATTGAATGCTATTGCTTAATAAAGCGCAAAGGCTTATTTAAAGAGTCACTCGATAAAAAATACAAGCCGTTCATAAGGTCACTAACATCCAGTTTATTTTCAACTAAATATACTGATCCTAGATTTTGCCCTTGACTGTTCCAAAGTATATAATTAAAGTTAGCCAAAACACCTTTAAAATTTAAGGTATTAGAACATGGAACCGGAAAAATTGAATTTTCATTATTTACCAATGGTTCGTCAATTCCTACAAGTGTTTGAATAGCTTGTACTCCTGAAGTATTTGGATATTGATCTAAAGGTCCAATTTTAACAACAAAGACATTCGATCCACCA
Organism: Flavobacteriales bacterium; assembly: GCA_947447525.1. Classification (GTDB taxonomy): domain Bacteria; phylum Bacteroidota; class Bacteroidia; order Flavobacteriales_D; family Crocinitomicaceae; genus UBA952. Next base: position 101,233 of record CANFJL010000002.1, read on the forward strand.
TTCATAGGATAGGTTGTATAACCAACTGCTAAAAGTCCACCATCTAAGGTAGGAAGTAATTGTTCGGTCTTTTCCTCACCAGCATTATTGATGTACAAAGGGCCATTGTCCCAATCATAATTGGTATTGAAGCGTCCAATAGTCACATCCATACCAAAGGTTGCTGCCGTAAGATTTTCATTTCTATAAGCGACATATAATTTATTTTGACTCCCATTCAATGATAATTCATCTAGAATTACATCTCCTTGATTTACAAATACAGATTCATAAAATAAAGTACCGTCTAAATTATATCTACCTGTATAATTATCATGTTCATTTAAGGCAAGATCTTTCTTCCATCCACAAAGATTGAGGCGATTCATATTTAAGGAAATATCATTCATTCCAAAATTACCATTATCCCCTATTTGATTAAAATAGACTATACTTCCATTTTCATGAATTTTCATAATGAAACCTTTACTCATAGAAGAATCTACATTAAAATAAGTTCCAGTCAATACAAAAAGTGAATCCTCTACAGCAATTAGTGCATTGGCAACATCATCGCCAGTTCCACCATAATTTAAGGTCCAAAGGGTATCTCCAATTTGATTGGTTCGCACTACATAAATATCACTTGTTCCACCATTGAGTACTTGTGATTGTCCGACCATTACTATTCCGCTATCTCTTGCAAAAACTGCATCATTGATTGTTTCCCAGTTATTTGTACCATAGGTTTTACTCCACAGTTCATTACCTTGTAGATCCGTATGCACTAAAAAAGCATCATAATCTCCTGAGGAACTATATGAATTGCTTGTTCCTGCAATATAATACCCGAGCGCATTATTATAAAGTACCCTTCTACCCCAATCGGCTTCATAAGCACCGTAATGTTTGCTCCATTCAAATTGACCTGTTTTAGAAATTTTAAGCAAGAAAGCTTCGGAATCTGGACCAAAACTCCCTGATAGTCCAGTGATAGCATAACTTGAGTCTTCTAATTGTATAGCACTTTGTCCAGTATCATAGGTAAGTCCAGAGAAATATTTAAAAAAAGTAGTTTGACTAAATCCAATAGAAGTACTTAGCAAAACAAAGCAGAAAAGTAAATTTAAAACACGCATCTTAATCGAATTGAGATTGATTCACCAAAAGCCTTTTTTGAGAATAATGCAATGGTATTCTCTGTTGCAAGACCTATATTCCAAGATCCAAAATTAAATTGACCATAAAGTCCAGTTTGCCATTTACTAAATCCACCATAACTTCCATTCATACCAACATGTACATTGGAGTTGAACTTGTAATCTAATCCAGCATAGACATAAGTGAAATAATTCTTGTAATACAGTCTTAAACCATAATAGGCTTGAAATTTCCTTTGGTCATTTGGGTTGACCAATTTCGCAATTTGAATTAATCCAGGAAGTGTTGTGTAATTAGCGCCTTCTTTTTGAAATAAACTCAAAGAATCCAAAGTCTTCAAATTTAACAGCTCTTGAAAAGTAAATCCAGATGTGTTATAAATAGTATCAATTCTATGGGTGGAGAATTCTGGATTTAGCCTTACAATTCCAACATTTTTGAAAAGCACTTGAACATGTGTAATTCTATTTGTTTTTGAATGTTGCAACTGAAGACGAATATCCGCATCGATAGCAAATCCATAACCTTTTGAAAAATTATTGCTTGCAGAGGAAGTGTACGACCCTGTCATGGCTAAGTTTAAAGTATCTCCTAAGGCAGTTTGAAAAACACCTCCTTTATTGATTTCAGCTCGAGCGTAATTACTCAGGTTAACAAAGTTGAGGGAGAAAATAGAACCTGTTTCTTTTTCAATTGCGGAAAAACCAATTTTCTGAAAACCATATAAAGCGGCACCAGAACCTGAAAAATTAGCGATTTTACCCATATAGCTTTCATTTCCAAGAAAAGCGACGCCAAATAAATCCTTTTGATAAAGAGCACTCGCATTCATGTAATATCCAGCTTTGAGTCCAAAACCCCATTTCTCATTCTTGAACAAGTTGGCTGTAGTGTTTCTGAATTCAAATTCTCCTTGCACATCAAGTCCAACCTTATTTAATTGTGGATTGTCCCAATGTTTTTGAAAGGCATCTTGTTTCATTTGATCGGTAATGACACCTCCAAAAAGTAATTTATTAGACATCTCATTCAAGATCCCATTCGAACCATAAGCTCCAATTCCCGTTAAAATTAGTTCCCTTTTATTTGGTATAGTATCATGATAGACAGGGAGTAAAGACTGAGCATTAGAACTCAGAACTAAGATGCAAAAAGAACTTAGACTTATAAATTTGCGCATCAGTAAATGATTGTAGTTTTAAACCTTGTCTTAACTTTCACGCCAACATAAGCTCCAGCAGGAATGGAAATGGAGAAATTAGTGCCATTATTATTTGGATCAGGGGTGTCTAATTTCACTTCCACTTTTAATTTCTTGATTTTTTCTAAATCAGCAATTAAGGCCTCCGGAAGTAAAAATTCTAAGGTGGATGTTTTTTTCATTAGATTATCTTGTGGATCAATTGTTCCATAAAGACTTGATTGAATTAAAGATGATCCTAATACCTCATATAAAGTAAAGCCATCTTGTTTTAGAAAAGAAAGTTTTGCTTCGCATTGCATCGGAAAAGCATTCACCGCTTCTAAGATTAATTTCCCAGAACTTATTCTAGTTTTCCCGTTATCTTGTTTAAAATTAATATCAAAGGTGTCTTGCAAGGTAATTCCATCTGACATCAATTGTAAAGGAAGCTGTGCTAATAATTTTACTTTAATGCGGCTATTGGAAAACACTTCATCCCATCCTCCATTCGTATTCCCATAAGGATTTAATTGGATGCTGTACCCTAAGTTAAAGGTACTACCTAAATTTTCAATTATTTGTTCCACATTACTATTCGCAGAAGTAAAATCAAGCATTGCTTGACTGTTTTGTATTGCATTCCATGTTCCTGTTGCAGGTGATATAAATATATTTTGTCCAATAGTGGGAGCATTAAGACTTACCGTTTGACCTGCTATAGTACTATTTGAAACCGTACTTATGATTCCTTTGAGTGGTACTTTCATGCCGTTTTCAATTTGAACATGCAAAGCCATGGAAGGCAAATCAAGAGCGCCACTGATGATGTTGTTTAGATAAGGAAGATTAAAACTAGAAGTGTCAGAAACTATTTGGTTGCCAAAATACCCTTGAGCATAATCAATTTTTAAATCACGCATTTCAGCTTCAACCTTAAATTCATCTGAAGTAGATAAAGTAACTGGGATACCATTGATGTCATTTTTAACTTCCAACTGAGATTGCAAAGTATTAAAATGAGTCATGTTAACACCGCGCAGATCCATAACATAACCACCTAAATCCAGTAAATCAGCTGTCATTCCTGGATTTGAATTGGTTCCGGCTGGAACTGTGAAATTCATTTCAAAAACTTGATTGTCTTTAATTACACCCGGCAAGATTACTTTGTAAGTAGCTGCAGTAGGTAGTGGATTATAAACCCTAAGAAATATCCTCCCGCTTAGCAATCTAATTTTTTTTAATTCAATCCCTGGTAAATCAAGATCGTGTTCTTCGATAGCATTGAACATACTGAAACCAGGAGGAATCGTTAAACCACCAACGGTAGGATGGAAAATTTGTGAAATCACAGTATCTGGTACTTTAACCAAATCCGCAATTCCAATATCTAAAATGGTCCTACTCAAATCAACATCAATGGTACCGTTAGCATTTACCGTTAAAGTAGAATCGTTGTAATAATTGGCTAAACTTAAGGTGTCATTCACTAAAGGACTTGCCCAATCAGATTGCCAGGAAGTGCTTTGTTTTTTACAGGACCCTAAAATTAGGATAGTAAAGAGACCAATAGTATAAATTAAGTTTAATTTTTTCAAGCGCGTTCAATTATAGTTGCATAACCTTGTCCCACTCCAATACACATGGTAACCAATGCGTAACGTTTATTTGTTTCCTGTAATTGTCGAGCGGCAGACAATAAAATCCGAGCGCCTGACATTCCAAGAGGATGTCCAAGTGCAATTGCACCACCTTTAGGATTGACACGAGGGTCATTTGAATCAATATTTAGTTCCTTTAAACAGGCTAAAACTTGCGCAGCAAAAGCTTCATTTATTTCAATGATAGCAATATCATCAAGTGTTAATCCAGCGCGCTCTAGAGCTTTTTGAGAGGCTAAAACTGGACCAATTCCCATGTAGGCGGGCTCTACACCAGAAATAGCTGCACTAACAATGCGGGCTAAAGGCACTAAGGAATGTTTCTTACAAGCTTCCTCTGATGCGAGTAACAAGGCTGCTGCTCCGTCATTTAGACCAGAGGCATTTCCAGCAGTTACTGATCCAGTTTTTTTAAATGCTGGACGTAAGCCGGATAAAGAATCTTTATTGGTTGATGGGCGAGGAAATTCATCTTTATCAAACACCAAAGCCTCACCTTTTTTCTGAGGAATAGAAATTGGAGCAATTTCTCCTTCATAATATCCTGATGTTGTAGCTAATGCAACCTTTTGTTGAGACCAAAGCGCAAATGCATCTTGTTCTTCTCTTGTAATATTATATCTTTCCGCTAAGTTTTCAGCAGTCATCCCCATACTATCTACGCCGTAAAGAGCTTCCATTTGTGGATTAATAAAGCGCCATCCAAAGGAGGAATCAAACAATTGCATATCTCTACCAAAAGGCGCTGAAGATTTGGACATCACCCAAGGTGCTCGTGTCATTTGCTCAACACCTGCAGCTATGTATAGATCCCCTGCCCCATCTTTAATAGCTCGAGATGCATTTATTGCAGCCGCCATTCCAGAAGCACACAAGCGATTTACTGTTTCTCCACCAATTGTAAGAGGCAAACCAGACAACAAAACAGACATTCTAGCAACATTTCTATTGTCTTCTCCTGCTTGATTAGCACAACCCATGATTACATCTTCGATAAGGTGTGGATCTAAATTAGGATGTCTGTCCATTAATGATTTCAATACAAAAGCGCCTAAATCATCTGCCCTTACTGGAGCTAATTTTCCACCTAAACTACCAATAGCAGTTCTTATTCCATCTACGATATACACTTCTTTTGACATTCAATTCATTTTTAAAGTTTAAAAATAAGAAAATCACTTGACTCTTAGGCAAAATAAAAATAGATTCTAAATATAACTTTTCTAATTTTGCAGATATGTTTTACAGGAAATCAATATTATTTTTATTGACACTGCTTTTTTCAATGACGACTTGTTTAGCTCAAGAAACTAAAGAAAGTCTTACAGAAAAAGCTGTTCTAGCATTTCATCAAGGAGATATCACTGCATCAATTGCCTACTTCGATCAACTTATTACCAAGTACCCCAATGATTCTTCAGCCTATTTTGATCGTGGTTTTGTTAAGGGTGTAAATCAAGACATAGAAGGCGCAATCGTTGATTATACCAGGCAAATCAGCATTAATAACGAAAGTATTGATAGTTATTTTTTACGCGGAATTATGTATCAAAAGTTAGGCAAGAACCAATTGGCCATTGAAGATTACAAAAAGGTAACAAAAATGGAATGGGGAAACGCAGACGCTCACTTTTTTAAAGGACAATGCGAATTAATTTTAAGCCAGAAAAGACGATCCTTAAAGTCATATAAATCTTGTGTAAAAGTGAATCCTCTGCATACAGAGGCTCTTTTAGAACTAGCAAAAGCATACCAACAAAAGAGGCGTATTAAAAAGAGCCTAGAAACATTAGCTCAGGGCATTGTTGCTGACTCTAGTAATGCCAACTTTTATTTCTATTCTGGATTTATTGAAGCGCATTACAGAAAAAACTACCTCAAGGCTATTGAATTTTACAATATAGCAATTCAACTTGTACCTGATGAAGTTTCTTATGCTGAAGAGCGAGAAAAGTGTTTTGTTTTACTAAAAAAAGACAAATATTTCAATTAAACATATTACTAAAAAATACTAGAGCTTAAATTCAATAAATTGTTATAAATTTGTAAAAAAATAAAACAGATGAAATCTTCAATAATTCTATTTTCCTTATTTGTATTGGCATTGTTTAACTCAAAACTTACTAGTGCTCAAACCGCCGGAACTTTAACATTCTCCTACACTCCTACTTCACATACCTGTTATACAGCAAGTAAAAACGTACTTGCCATTTGGATTCAAAGTAGTACAGGAACTTTTGTTAAAACAAGAATGAGACGTGCTGGAGCTGGAACTGCAGACCATTTACCAACTTGGGCAACAAATTCTGGTGGTTCATCATCAAATTGTCTAGGTGCATCGTGTAATGTTGTAAGCGCTGCAACTGGTGCTACATTAACCAATTTTACAGTCAAAAATATTACTTGGGATGGTACAGATGTAAATGGGGTAATTGTACCTGATGGCACTTATAAAATTACCATTCAATCTACATGGAATCACGGTTCCACTGGAACAGCAACACGCTCTTTTACTTTTACAAAAGGGCCAAACGCAGACATTCAAACTCCTACAGCAGATGCTAATTTTACAACAATTTCATTGGCTTGGAATCCATCTGGGGCTAATGTAGAAGAAAACACAATGACTAGCTTTTCAGTTTATCCAAACCCATCAATCACTGGATTTTATAATTTGACTTTTAAGCAAGCTGATCATGTAATGGTAATCGATGAGGCTGGTGAAGAAGTTTATAACCAACCAATTGCATTGGGGTCAACAACAAAAACTATTGACCTGTCAGCGCTAAATGCTGGTGTTTATTTCATTCGTCTTTTTAACGGGGAAGTAATTGCACAAGAGAAAATTATTTTAAATAAATAATTCTCAATCATCAATCAATTTTCTTCAATAATTAATTGAGCGAAACCTACAGTCGCGTAACTCAAATAATTTCCTTTTTCGTCTGTGTAAATTAAATACGCCTCTAATTCTTTATGGTTTTTTAGATAGTTAATTGCTTTTTCTAATCCCATAACTAGCAGTCCAGTGGCTGTTGCGTCTGAATTTAAACAAGAAGTACTAATTACTGATGCGCTCAATAGATTGTTTTTGGTTGGATATCCCGTTTTTGGATCAATATGATGCACATATTTTACACCATTTTCAATAAAGTAACGTCTGTAATTTCCTGAAGTAGCAATTGCCTTTCCATCTAATCTTAATATTGCTTTAAATGGATTCCCTGAAGTTTGATTGTCTATAGGTTCTTCAATGCCAATGATCCAATTTTCATCATTTAATTGTTTCCCCTGAGCATAAACCTCTCCCCCAATTTCTACTAAGAAGGAGCTTACACCTTTCTTTCTAAGGAAATCTGCCACAACATCAACGGAATAACCTTGAGCAAAGGCATTGAAATCTAATGCAATGCGAGGATCTTTTTTAATTATTTTATTTTCTTTTAATTCAATTAAATCAAATCCTACAAATTGAAGTAAACTATCAATCAGATGGGAAGAAATTTCTTGTTTTTTTTGAGGTCCAAAACCCCAGGAATTGACTAATGGTGCTACTGTGGGATCAAAAGCCCCGCTTGTACTCTTATAAATTTCCTTTGCTTTAACAAAACAAGTCGTAAAATAGGAATCTAGCCTTACCTTTTGATTGTTATTTACTTTTGAAATTATTGAATTTACTTGATAAGTAGAAACAGACTTTTCAAAATTAATCAAGAGTTGATTGATCTGTTTTTGATAATTTTTTCCCTTAACATCAATGTATTGAATATGATAAGTTGTGCCTTGAGCATAGCCTTCTAACACGACTTGTTTTTGTCCAAAAAAGGAAAAAACTTGACTAATAAATAGAAGCAAAAGAAGTTTTTTCTGTCTATCTTTCATGTACCACCTCTTCAAATGGAACTCTAAATCTTGGTCCCCAAATTCCAGCTTCTGTTCCTAATCCAATAGAGATAATCATATTCACTTCTGCACCACGCGGTAAACCAAGAGCTTTTTTAACTCTTTTTTGGTCAAACCCTTCCATGGGACATGAATGATAACCCGCTGCAGCAATAGAAAGCATAAAAGTTTGCGCTGCTAAAGCACATGATTTATGTACCATTACCCTTTGATCAGCTTTTCCACCAAAACGCATGAAAGGTTTTTTAATCCCCATGAAAAAACAAATGGTTTTACGCAGAAAAGTCATGAAACCAAAAATATCATTTCGATAAAGAAGTGGCATCACCTTACCATAATATTGCAATCCATTTTTTTCAATACTGCTCGGCTCACCAGTCATTTGACCTTTTATTTGACTCAAATTCCATTGTGCCCTTTTGGACCATAAATCTTTTCTAGTTACAAAAACTACCATTTGTTGCGCCGTAGCTGCAGCAGATTGTCCAAGGCATAGTGGAACGAATCTTTTTAATTCGGCTTCAGATTTAATCCAATAGAACTCCCACAATTGCATGTTACTGCTGTTGGGAGAAAGTATAGCGCTTTCTAAACTGCTCTTAACAATTTCATCGGGTACTTGAACAGCAGGATCAAATTTTCTATTCGATCTTCTGTAGTCAACAATTGCCTTAAATTCCTTTTGGTACATATATAATATTTGTTTTGCAAATATCGAATTAATTCCAATGAGATGAAAGGAAAAACTAGTTGATGGCTTTTTAATTTCTAAATAATTCTTAAGTTCAATCTTTTATCGATAACGAAATTTGAATTAACGAATATCATTAAATTATTACCGCTTTATTTTTGGCTCAATAATTGAAAGGAATTTAAAAAATCAAAGCTATGAAAGTAAATATTTTTGAACCGTGTCCAGCGAATTGGGACCATATGCAAATCAAACTTAATGCAAGACATTGCGAACAGTGCGATAAATCAGTCGTTGATTTTACCCAAAAAAGCAGGGCTGAAATCATAAGTTATTTACTTGAAAACCCCAATGGATCTGTCTGTGGAAGAATGTCGCAGCAACAATTTGATATAAAAGAGGAAGATTTACCAGAGTTAATTTCAATTCTGAGTCAAGCGAAACATCGACACAATGCTTTTTTCATCCTTGCCATTGTTTGTTCTAGTTTGTTTTATTCTTGTGAATCAACTCCAAAAGACAAGACTCAAACTATAGGAAAAGCGAAAATTGAACATCGTGATGAAGTGACTACAGGTATGATGATTCCAACTACAACAGAAGATACTGTCAAACATAAAAAAAATCACAAATCGACTACTCAAATTCCACAAGTTAGAGAATTAATGGGAGAAGTTTCCATTCTGCCAGTTCCAGATCCACCTGTAGCAGGTGGAATTAGCTATGAACCCATAGAGCCTGAAGTTCCAATGGAAGTACAAAAAGATGAAGTATTACCCTATTCTGAAGTTATGCCAGAATTCCCCGGAGGAATGAAAGAAATGGTGAATTTTTTAAATAAAAATCTTATCTATCCTCAAGAAATGCTTGAAAATGGAATTGAAGGTAAGATCTATGTTCAGTTTACCGTTACCAAAACGGGTGAAATTAAAGACGCTGTAGTTGTAAGAGGTGTCAATGGATTAAATGTGGAAGCCTTGCGATTGGTGAAACAAATGCCTAATTGGAAACCAGGATCAAATGATGGAAAATTAGTGGATGTAAAAATGATTATCCCGATTCATTTTTCTTTGAATTAAATTGAGCGCATCTCGACTACGCTCGATGTGCTCTAGTAAGTGGGTTGAGCGCATCTCGACTACGCTCGATGAGCTTTAGTGGATTGAGCGGAGTCGAAATCCACGACACCAAAATTAAGATGAATTAAAATAATTCTAGAAATAAGGTGTTTTCTTAACTGCTTGTCTTTCCTTTTATTAAGTAATATTCAATTATTTATTAACTTTGCAAGCGAGCAGAGATTTTAGTTAATTGCTTTAATTTCAGCTTTTTCCTTGAATAAAAAATAATACATGATTGACAAAAGAAAGAGAGTAGAAGTTTGTTTTACACCGGGTGAATACGAATATTATAAAGATGAGTTTGAAATCGTAGTTGTTATTGATGTATTGAGAGCTACATCCGCAATCTGCGCTGCATTTGATAACGGAATAAAATCCATTATTCCTGTTCCTACAGTTGAGGAGGCATGGGCCTACAAACAAAAAGGATATCTAGCGGGTGCGGAAAGAAAAGGTCAAATAGTAGATGGTTTTGATTTTGGAAATTCCCCATTTTCCTACATGAAGGAGGATTTCATTGGCAAAGAAGTTGTTTTGACTACAACTAACGGCACCAAATCTCTTGAAGTTGCTAAGGATGCTGATACAGTTGTAGTAGGATCTTTTCTTAATTTAACAGCTTTAAGTAAATGGCTGCATGAACAAGATAAAAATGTATTGTGTCTTTGTTCTGGCTGGCAAGACAAATTTAATTTAGAAGATACTATTTGCGCTGGAGCCATTTCAGATTATTTAATCTCCAAAGGAAATTATACACACATCGAAGATTCTTCTATTGCAGCAAAATATTTATTTCTTTCTGCAAAGGATAATTATTTAGGTTTTTTAAAATCAAGTTCGCACAGAAGACGATTAAAAAGTTTAAATTTAAACAAGGATATTATCTATTGTCTAACCCCAGACCAAATGGATGTTATCCCAATATTGAAAGATGGGAAACTGGTTAAACTATAAGTTTGTAATCACTTGCATTCTATTACTACCACTTGTAATTTCAACGAGTGACAAACGCCCCTTTGCTAAACAATGGGGTTTTTTTGGTCACAAACGCATCAATCGCATTGCTGTCTTTACGCTACCCCCTGAAATGACAGGTTTTTATAAAGAAAATATTGAGTTTTTAACGGAACATGCAGTTGACCCAGACAAGCGAAGATATGCAGTTGAAGGTGAAGCACAATGTCATTATATTGATTTAGACCATTATTATAAGAAAGGAGAAAATCCTTTTGAAATTGTTCCGAAAAAATGGAACGATGCTGTGCTTAAATTCACAAAAGACACACTACAATCCTACGGAATTGTTCCATGGCACATACAAATCATGAAATTCAGATTACAAAAAGCTTTTGAATCTAAAAATGTGGATCTCATCTTAAAATATTCAGCCGACATAGGTCATTATATTGGGGATGCACATGTTCCTTTGCACACCACAGAGAATTATAATGGTCAAATGACCGGACAGAGAGGAATTCATGGTTTATGGGAAAGCCGTTTGGTTGAAATCAACGAAGCTGATTATGATTATTTTGTTGGAAAAGCCACCTATAAAAAAAATGTATTAGATTTTATATGGAATGCTGTTCGTGGCTCACACGAAGCGTTAGATTCTGTTCTAGGAATCGAAAAAGAACTCACCCGCTCCTTCCCTTCAGATTTAAAATATGGTTTTGAACAACGCGGAAATGTAACGATTTCAGTTTATTCAAGAGATTTTAGTAATGCTTATCACGCTAAAATGAATGGAATGGTAGAAAGAAGATTGCGCACTGCAATTCTTGCTGTAGGTTCTATTTGGTACACTTGCTGGGTTGATGCCGGTCAGCCAGACTTATCTAAATTACAACACACTCCCCCATCAGATGAGCTTCTCAAAGAGATTCAAGTTTTAGATGAGCATTTCCATAACGATAAACATTTCGGAAGAATTTGTGAATGATTACATTTTCACAAATCGTGTATAGAATCCACTTGATAATTGCAAAAAGTAAGTTCCAGGATTTAAATCTATAACTGAAATTTTAATTTCTGAATTTCCTGGATCAATAGTACCCGTTTTTATTTTTTCACCTAAAAGATTTGAAATCATATAAGTTGATGGTGTCCCACTTAATACTTCAGGAATCACGACAAACAATTCATCGACAACTGGATTGGGATAAATTGAAAGTCCATAAGGAATTAACTCCTCAATTCCGGCGCTACTCGAACAAGCACATTTGTTTTTAATTACATTCGTTTGTACAACCTGAGGTGCCTTATAAGTTGTTTTCACCCAACATTTTTGACCTAAGGTGTTCGAATTTGTATTGCGAATTCGGATCGTATACCAGCCGCTATAGCTTCCAGAAACACTAAAAGTTTGAGCTCCAGCAGCTGCAACAGTATCAATAATTTGACAATCCTTATCTAAAATTTCTAAAGTAATTGAATTCGCAGGAACACTCGGAAAAAGTTCAATTACTATTGGAGCAATCGTATCCGAGAATACACGACCCACTACGCGACAATCTCTACTGTTATTAGGTAATCGTCCCCCTTGTTGCAAAGACCCCGGACTATTATCACCTAAATCATCTTCCATTTCCCATTCTTGTGTTACCAAATTCGAAGATCTACTATAATTGGTGCTAATCCCTTGTGGCGCCCATACCGCATAACCTTTTCTACCTGACAATGCAGATCCATTGCAAGGAGGAATTGAAATATCTACCTTTCCACCACCATAAACAGTTCTTGTTGCTGTCCCGTTTGCACCAGAATAATCCGTCAAAACCGTTCCATCACTAAAGGAAGTCTGAACTCCAACTAGATTTTGCCAAAGGGTAAAATGATCATTCACTGCAATTAACGCTTTGCTTTGGCGCTCCACTATAAATGCATCTGCAGCTTGCCATCTTACTAAATAAGCACCATCTTTAAAATGTAAATTTTGATGACACCAAAGTAAATTCTCCATATCACTGTGTGTAGGAAGTTCAGTTGAATTGGTTGGATGATGACTAAAGCGATTACTTAAATAACCAATATTGAATAAGTCTTCAAAGTATATCTCAGGTGAACCATCAACAGAAAGCGCTATTGCATAAGCAACACTTGCACGAGGATCATTAGGTTCAATTTGATTGCCAATTTGTGAAGAAGTATTCCAACCTGTATAATTCCCTGAAGCATCTAAAGTTGGACGATAGGTATCATGATTATTAACAAATGGCACCGTTCGTTGGCGATTTAATTGTTGCGCATTAGGAATCGTACCTAGATTATAATTGCCATTTCCAGAAATTATATCTGACAAGGCAAAGCGCAAACCAAAATCAAATGTTCCCGCTCTATTTTGAACTGCATTATCCCAAGCATCCAATTCACTTGAAGTACCTACCCACTCTCCTACCGCAAACATGGAATCAGTGCCACTGGCCCAAACGGCGTTATTTTGTAAATTCCAAAGAAAATCTTCTGTTGCGTAGGCTGGAAAATGTTTTACCGCATCAATTCTTACACCGTCCCAACCTGCTTGTTTCTTATACCAAATCAACCAATTCCGCATTCCTGAACGCATATAATCTGTCCCTTGTACTGGATTATATGTTGCATTACCGGACAATCCAAAAGCATTACTTTCATAAGAGATATCAGGACCCCAGAAGGGCGAATTGATATCATTATTGCAACAAGCATTGGAATTATTTGGATAAAAATTCTGCCAATTCTTAGAGAACCTTCCCATTCGACTCAGATAATTTGCAGATGTTTCGTTACTTGCAGGACTAGAATAACTAACATACCTGAAATTTTTGTATTTATTTGTAGCACCATCATCCATGGCAGAGACATCTTGTCCACCACCACCCGAAGCGGAACCTGCTCCAGTAACATGATTTAGTACGATATCCTGTATCACATCGATTCCATTGGCTTTCATTACTGCAATCATTCTGAGCAATTCATCTTTATCGCCCATGCGTGTTTTAAGAGAGTTTTTTTGAAACTTATCTCCTAAATCAAAATGATCAAAGGGAGCATAACCAACGCTATTTGTCCCAGTATTTTTGATGTTTGGTGGTATCCAAATCGCATCAACACCAAGTTCTTTTAAACGCGGAGCTAACTCCGTTAAATAATTAGACCATCCATTGGGGAAATTTGAATTCCAGTAATCCCACCAAAAACCTTGAAGTACTACTTGTCGATTTTTTGGATTGACTTGCGCATCCAAATAAAGTGAATAAAAAGATAAGATGAAAATGCTTAAGTATCTAAAAATAAGACGATTCATATTTAAAATTTTAGTTTATATTAAAACTACTGGTTTCACCTGAACTGAGAGAACAAGCTCTATTATTAATTGAAAAATCAATACTTTTATTACCATTATTGGTAATACTACAACTTTCTTGATTCACTTCAATGTGAATTGGACTTTGCTTGTATAAAATTTGAAAAGCATATTTCTTCCAAACCTTTGGAATATTAGGTTGAACAGACAAACCTTTTTCAGTAATCCGAACCCCAGCCATACCTTCCACTACACTCATCCAAGTACCTGCCATACTGGTAATATGCAAACCTTCATCGGCTTCATGGTTATAATCATCAAGATCTAAGCGGGAAGTTCTTAAGTACAATTCATAGGCTTTTTCCATCATTCCTATTTTAGCCGCTAAGATTACATGTACACAAGGAGAAAGAGATGATTCATGAACTGTTTTTGGTTCATAGAAATTAAAATTATCTTGAATAGTTTGTTGATCAAAATGGTCTTCAAAAAGATATAGACCTTGAAGTACATCAGCTTGTTTGATAAAAACCGAACGCAGAATTCGATCCCATGACCAATTTTGATTAATGGGGCGTTCACTTTCAGGAATATCATTTGCGTTTAGGAGCTCTTTATCCAAGAAACCATCTTGCTGCAAGAAAACCCTAGAATTTTCAATCTTCGGAAAATAGACATTAGAAACAATTTTTTGCCAATCCATTACTTCCTTATCCGTCAAAGCAGTACCTATACTTTCTGATAAATCTGCATTCACTTTCAGGGCATATTCAATACACCATCGTGCGATATAATTGGTATACCAATTGTTATTCACATTATTCTCGTATTCATTTGGACCCGTCACACCTAGCATAACGAAGGCATTTCGATCAGTAGACCAATTGAACCTTTGGGCCCAAAATTTAGCAATACCGATCAGAACCGGACGACCAAACTCAGCCAGATAAGCTGTATCACCTGTATGACGAATGTAATTATAGATTCCAAAAGCAATGGCACCATTGCGATGAATTTCCTCAAAAGTAATTTCCCACTCATTGTGACATTCTTCCCCATTCATGGTAACCATTGGGTAAAGCGCTGCACCATCCTTAAATCCTAATTTCTCAGCGTTTTCTATTGCTTTTTGTAAATGATTATAGCGATATACTAATAATTGTCTAGCGATTTTAGGATCAGCAGTTTTTAAGAAAAATGGTAAACAATAAGCTTCAGTATCCCAATAAGTTGCTCCACCATATTTTTCACCAGTAAAACCTTTTGGTCCAATATTTAACTTTGCATTTTTACCTGTATAGGTTTGGTACAATTGAAAAATATTAAATCTAATAGCTTGTTGCGCAGCTACATCTCCATCAATTATAATATCTGCATTTTTCCAAATAGAAGCCCAAGCAGCGCGATGATCTTCTAGCAAAGAATTAAAGCCAGAAATGTATGCAGCTCTTAACTGATTAATAGCTTTAGATTCAAGAGCAAAAACCGAGTGATTTATGGTTGAGGTAATAGCGATATATTTTTTCAAAGTATAAGCGACGCCCTGCTCTAAGAAATGCTCAAAATTATTTTCAAGATAAAATTCTCTTTTGGCGATATTGGGATGAATCTCCAACAATTCATTTTCTCTCCAGAAAGAAAAACGCATAGCAGTTGCAACGGTAAAATCAGTCTTTTTAGTTCTCGTTGTTAAAATTCCTTTTTTAACATCAACCTTACAGGCATCTTCTTCCCAGAAAAACTCATCATAATTGGCATCATGATTCAACACTTTCGCATCTAAATAAGGAATGAACTTAACATTTCCACTAAAATTAAGAGGCGTCACACTATAAGAGATAGCTGCGATTTCCTCATTGGCCATCGAACAAAAACGTAAAGAAGTAATCTCTAATTCTTTGCCGTTATTCAACTGAATTCGAAACGATCTTTTCAAGGTACCTTGATACATATCTAATTCGCGAGTGAAAGATTTTAGTTTCCCTTTAGAAATATCTAAATTTTCACCATCTACTTCAATATTTAGACCTATCCAATTACATGAATTTAAAACTTTTGCGAAATATTCAGGATATCCATTTTTCCACCAACCCACTCTCGTTTTGTCTGGATAATATACTCCGCCAACATAACTTCCTTGAAGAGAATCACCTGAATAAGATTCTTCAAAATTGGCGCGTTGACCAAAAGAACCATTTCCAATACTAAAGATACTTTCAGCTTGTTTTTGCTTAGAAGGATCAAAAGATCTTTCTATTATTTTCCATTCATCAAGCTCAAACAAATTATACATACTCTTCTAAATTGAATTCGGTCAAATCATTAATATAAACATCAGCAGATTCTTTCACATGAGGATTCCCAACACCAATGGCTGTAAATCCACCTGCTTTTGCCGCTTGAATTCCACTTGCAGCATCTTCAAATACAAGAATGGAATTGGGCATTATTCCTAGTGCGGCTGCTCCATTTAAGAAAACTTCAGGGTGTGGCTTTGGGTCCTTTACTCCAAAACCATCTACTACAACTTTAAAAAATGACGCTATACCTAATAATTTTAAAATTGGTTTTGCATTTTTACTTGATGAACCTACTCCGCACAAAATATTCATTTCTTTAGCCTTCAATAGTAAACTTGCTACTCCTGGCAATAAATCAGCAGGTGACAATGCAGTTATTGAATCTAAATAGATATCATTTTTAAAAGTCAACAAAGCTTCGAACTCTTGCTCTGAAACTTGAAGGTCTCCAAGTTTTAAAATAGCTTTTAAAGAATCTACTCGACTTACACCTTTTAGCAACTCATTGTTTTTTTCGGTAAATGAGATTCCTAATTTTTCAGCTGTTCTTTTCCAAGCAATAAAATGATTGTGTTCAGTATTTACTAAAACACCATCCAAATCAAACAATAATCCTTTAATGTTCATCGAATTTCAAATCAGAAATGGCACTTTTTTCAGTAATCAATAAATTCGCTAATGCAGCCAATAACAATGAAATTCCTGCAAGCGTCATGGAGAAAATTGCTTGATCACCCATCAATTTGTATAAGAAATTTATACCACCAAGAGCGGCAACAATTTGTGGAATTACAATAAACATATTGAACAAGCCCATCATCATACCCATTCTTTTTGGATTCACAGAAGAAGACAGCATAGCATAAGGCATAGACAGCATACTTCCCCAAGAAATCCCAACCAATAAGAAGCAATATTTTAATTGAGATGGATCAACAAAATACATCAAAACGAAACCAAGACCTCCTAGGAATAAAGAACCAAGATGAATTAGTTTCCTATTTATTCTAAAACGAGAAGTATAAAAAGTTAATAAGAGCGCAAAACCCATTGATGATAAACCATAAACCCCCATAGCGGAGCCCACTTCATTGGCAGCGGATTGGTATTTTTCATCTTTTACTAAATAGTCTGCAGCCTCTTTTTTAATTTTGAAATTAAAATGCTTTTTTATGGGTGCTGGAGCATGATAAACATGTTCTGTCAAAGCAGGAGTTGCCATACTCCACATGGTAAAGAATGAAAACCAACTAAAAAATTGGATAATTCCCAGTTTTTTCATCGTGGAAGGCATTTCCTTTATGCTAATGAAAAGATCTTTGAAAAAACTAGAATTTTTCTTTTCCTTTTTAAATTCCTCAAGATCTTCGGGTGGATATTCTTTAGTCGTGAAAATAGTATACAGAATACTTAACAAAAAAACCATAGCGCCAATGGCAAATGCTATTTTAACATACATAGGGACAATTCCAGGAACCACAGCATCTTTATACCCCATTTGATCAATCATCCATGGTAAATTTGAAGCTACCCAGGTTCCGATTCCAATAATAAGTGTTTGCATTACAAATCCATAAGACCGTTGTTCCTTAGGTAATTGATCAGCAACCAAAGCTCTAAACGGTTCCATACTTATATTAATTGAAGCATCAAGAACCCATAAAAGTCCAACAGCAATCCAAAGAGCAGAAGAATTAGGAACGATAAAAAGCGCAAGAGAAGAGAGAATGGCACCCAATAAAAAATAGGGTTTTCTTCTACCGAATTTAGGATGCCATGTATTGTCAGAGAGATAACCAATTATAGGTTGAACAAGCAATCCAGTTAGCGGTGCTGCAATCCACAGCATTGGAATTTCATCATTTTCGGCGCCAAGCGTTTGAAAGATTCTTGACATGAATCCGCCTTGTAAAGCAAATCCAAATTGAATTCCAAGAAACCCAAAACTCATGTTCCAGATTTGCCAAAAAGATAGTCTAGGTTTCGAAGCTTGCATATAATTTATTTTTCAAATACTTGATAGCCCCAAGGTGCTAAAGTCACTTTACATCCATTTTTAAATCGAGTAGATTTGTCCGTAAAAATATTGTGATATTTCCCTGGAACTGAGGCGCCATTCAATACAATTTCTTGATCTGCATTGGATAAATTTAATATACAAAGAACCTTATCACCATTCTTTTCGCGAGTAAAAGCACAATAAGACCCTTCCTTTACATCTGAAACCCAAACGACTTCACCACCATTTAAACCATTCCACAAAGCCTCATTGTGATGATGAAGTTGAAGTAAATCAGTATAAAAATCTACTAAATCCATTTTCAACCATGAGATTGAATCTTTTTCAAAAAACAGCAATCTTCGATCCAATGAAGTTTCTTGTCCATTGTAAACTAAAGGCATTCCTTGAATCGTAGCCGCAAGGACAGCTAAAGCAAATCGTGCATCTCCCATACGTTCCATTTCTGTACCATTCCATGAATTTTCATCATGATTAGAAGTGAAGTGCATTCGATAAGCATTTGCAGGATATTTCTTTTCATTATTAAGATACGTTTGAATATCAATTGCATTTTTCTTTCCTTTTGCAATATCATTCATTATGTGATGAAATTCCCATCCATAAGTCATATCAAAATTATCGTGAATATCAGCACCTTCAGCTTCAGCAAGCATAAAAACAGGCTTTATTTTCATCAATTCAATTCTCGCTTGTTTCCAAAAATCAGCAGGAACCCAACCCGCTACATCACAACGATATCCATCTATATCTGCAGTATTTATCCAATATTTCATGGCATCAATCATGGCGAGACGCATGTCTTGATTGTCATAATTCAAATCTGCGACATCCCACCAATCAGTTCCAATGGTAGGTTGTAAATTTCCCGTTGAATCTAAAGTATACCAATCTTTATGACCTTGATCTACCCATACATTATCGGGTGAAGTATGATTGGCTACCCAATCTACAATGACCTTCATACCGAGAGCATGTGCAGATTTAACCAAGTTTTTAAAATCTAATTCCGTGCCATATTCAGGATTTATGGCTTTATAATCCTTAACGGCATAATAACTTCCTAAGGATCCCTTTCTATTTAAATTTCCAATAGGATTAATGGGCATGATCCAAAGGATATCTACCCCCATTTCCTTTAATCGAGGTAAATGTTTTTGAAAAGCAATAAAAGTTCCTTCTGGAGTAAACTGACGCATATTTACTTCATAAATGGTAGCATTACGCGCCCAATCGGGAGCGTTGAACTGTGCCTGTGAAGAAAAAAATGTACATAGGCATAGTACTGTTAAGTAGAAATAACTTTTCATAGCTAATTAATTTAATTCCTTTTTTATCAAATAATTTATGTGATAATCAACCAGCCCATTGACAGGACTTTTGATAACTTTTCCAATACGAATAGACAAAGAATCAGCAGCACGCTGAAGAGCCGTTCTAAAAATTCCTGCGATACTACCAACAAAATTTACTTCAACCTCTTTGAAATTAGGGTAACAGCAAACATGTACTTCCATGAAATGCTTTAGACCTGCTTCCACCATTTTTTGAAAGATGGCTTGATCTGCATGCTTAGAAATAAATGGCATAAAAGACGCGATATAAACATTCGCATTGGGTTCTTGATACACGCGACTGATGATATTACTTTTTGTAACGCCATAAGTTTCTTCTAAATCCAAAGCTAATTCAGGACTAAGTTGGTGGTATAAGTATGCAGCGAGTAATTTTTTACCAAAATAACTACCACTACCTTCATCACCTAAAATATATCCTAATGCTGGAATAACTTCTGACACCGCTTCACCATCAAAATAACAAGAATTGGAACCTGTCCCTAGAATACATGAAATCGCAGGACTTCCCGAGTAAGTAGCATACGCACAAGCCAAAAGATCGTGATCAACTAAAATTTCAGCCAGAGGAAATATCTTTTTTAAGCCGTCAAAAACAACTTTGTTTAATTCGGCACTTGAACAACCGGCACCATAAAAATAAATACGTGTAATTTCGTTTGAAACACCAATAATATCTGCGTTTTTTCTAAGTTCTTCCTGAATAAATTCAGAGGAGTGAAAATATGGGTTAAAGCCCATTGTAGAATAAAAAGTTTGGTTATTTTTGTCGTCTAATAAAACCCAATCGCTCTTTGTAGAGCCACTTTCAACTATGAAAATCATATACTTAATTAAATTTAATCCTTACTTTGTGTCATTTTAACACTTTCAAATATACAAATATCTATAATAGCCTTGGAAAAAGTTGACAAAATATTTCATAACAATGAGCTCAATCCGAATGTTTCGGTGGATTGTGTGATTTTTGGATTTGACTTTGAAAAGCTTAATGTGTTATTAATTGATAGAGGTTCAAATGTAGGCCCACGCTTAGCTTTACCTGGAAACTTAATTTACGATTCGGAAAATTTAAATCAAGCTGGAAGTCGTGTATTGGATGAATTAACAGGGTTGAAAAATATTTATTTAGAGCAAGTCGGCGCTTTCGGA
Source organism: Flavobacteriales bacterium (assembly GCA_947447525.1). Classification (GTDB taxonomy): domain Bacteria; phylum Bacteroidota; class Bacteroidia; order Flavobacteriales_D; family Crocinitomicaceae; genus UBA952. The sequence continues at coordinate 122,041 of CANFJL010000002.1, forward strand.
GATCCAGACAGAATAAATAATAAATCTGACCAAGAATGGTTAAAAAGCATACGAGCTGAACCTACTGCTCGTGTTATCACGGTTGCTTATTTTTCATTAGTGAAAATGGATGATTATTTACCTCAAGCATCTTCCTTTGCTAAGACTGCTGAATGGGTATCTGTGAATGAAATTACTGAATTAGCATTTGACCATATGGATATATTAAATGCTGCAAAAGACAAGCTGAAAGAAAAAATAAAGACCCAACCCATAGGTTTTAATCTATTGCCAGAAAAATTCACTTTAAGTCAATTGCACCGACTTTACGAATCCATTTTAGAAAAACCTTTAGATAAAAGAAATTTTAGAAGAAAGATTCAAAAATTAGATATTGTCTCTTCCATTAAAGAAAAGCAAAGAGGAGTGCCTCATAAACCCTCACAGCTTTTCATTTTTAATCAAGAGAAATATCAATTACTTACAGAAACCGGGTTTGATAATTTCGGATTTTAATTAGTATTCCAATTTAATATTCACTCAAAAGGCATAAATAATAAAGCAATCTTATATTATTATAGCTTTAGCTTCACATACTCGTTTATTCTTTTATTTTTGTCCTGACTAAATAAAAAAAAATATTTAGTGTAACTTTTCAAGTGAGGAGATTGTTTTAACTGTAATTAGAGGTTTTGAAAAAAAATGAATACAATGCCGTAGTGGACTTACACAGCAGGAATTTATTCCGTTTCGCTGTGAATTTCTTACGCAACGAGGCTGATGCCGAGGACATTGTACAAGATGTTTTTGAAAAACTTTGGTTAAACAGAGAAAAAGTGGAATTGGAAAAAGCAAAAAGCTGGTTATTTACTTGTGCTAACAATGCAATGTTGAACTTCATCAAGAAGCGATCCCGTATTGATTACAGATGCACATCAAGTTTACCAGAAAACGGCAGCTCATTTACTCATGCTTTCGAATCAAAGCAAGTAATAGATAGAGCGGTAAGCATTTTACCTCCAATCCAAAAAAGCATTATTTTATTAAGAGATTTGGAAGGCTATGCCTACAATGAAATTGGAGCCATGCTTCAATTGTCAGAATCTCAAGTAAAAGTGTATCTGTTTAGAGCCAGAATGAAAATTAAAAAGCAGTTAAAAGGATCAAGACAACTCGCGTGATAGCTCCCAATAAAGAAAATATCGACCGTTGGTTATTTGATTGGAAAGAAGGAAACTTAAGTCCAAAGCAAGAATATATGCTGGAAGATTTTTTATTACTTCACCCAGAATTAGAGTTGGATGCAGATGCTTGGGATCAAGCTCAAGTAAGTTCAATTTTACATACTGACTTTAATCCATCTACTTTATATAAAAAGAAAAAAAGAATCGCAGCTTATTATTGGTATTCAGGTGCTTTGGCATTGTTAGTAATAACTTTTGGATTGTTTGTGTTCACTGATCAATCTAATAGCGGAAATAAATCTTCCGAATTAATTTCTTCAATTAATAAGAATGTAAATTCAACTAAAGCAACCAAAACATTTCAAGGAAATAACAATAGCTATAATAATAATTCCAACCTTTTAGGCACATCTTCGTACGCGTCAACTGTAAATAGAAATAATTTAGTGTTAGATAGAAGAAAAATAGACTTGAGAATCAATGAATCCTTAATGAATTCAATTGAAAATGTATCCTCTACTCCTACCGAGAAGTTCGCAGAAAAACTATTCTTGCATCCGTTGAACATTATTAATTACTTGAATTCAACTGAAACATATACACCATTAGCTTCAGTTGAAACATGGGGCAATGAAACCGAAAACATAAAAGAAAATAAAAAGTTGAATCTTCCTTCTATTCATTTATCTAAGAGTTCTTCTTTGTCCAAGTGGTTATCAAAGGATATTAGTAATACAGATCGAAAAGAAAGGCTTTATATCGTTCCTGAAAAATCCAATATCGATTTAAATAGTTCGTTTGTAGGATCACTATCTCAGTTCAAGTTTCAATCCATGTCTAGCATTCGTTATTTAAATTCAGCAGGGCAACAAAAAATAAATCAACAGATTTCATTTGACTCCTATTCAAGATCATCTAAAGCTGGTTTTGGCTTGGTTAGTAATTACAGTCATTTCGGAAATGGAGTGATTCAAGATTTCAATACAAGTTTAATTTTCTCACCTAAAATTGCAATCAATAGATTCATCACTATTGCCCCATCAGTGAAATACACTATGGGGAAAAAGAAATTAGACAATCAGAAAATTATTAATAATTCACTTGTTGAATTCGAAACCAATCGAGTAGATACTTTTTCTTATGATATGAATAGCTCCATTGGTAAACATTTATGGTATAGAGATTTAAGCTCAGGACTCGTAATTAATGCTGGACCTATATATATTGGAGCTCAAGTCAATAACATATTAAAACATCAAGACAATATTTACACCAATGACTATAGTAATATTAATAGAGCTGATCGAACCTACTCTCTAATAGCAGGTACAGACTTTGTTTCAAAAAATCAAAAATTTGCTGCTTCACCTTACTTGTACTTTGAGAAAGGAAAAACCAGAGAAATAATTAATTATGGTTTAAACATTCAGGTGAAGTCCTTTACAATTGGTGGATCTTATCAACAAAATGGTGCGATGAGTGCTATGATCGGATTGCACACGAATCGCTTATCCCTACTAGGACAGAGTACTTATACTACCAGTTCATTTAACAATCAGAAAAATTTTATTCACCAATTAACACTTAGAATTAATTCTAATATTAGCAGAAAAGCAAGACGTTATTTATATTTGTAATTATGAAAATTAAAAATGCACTAGTTTCTTTAGGAATTTTATTGAGTACACAGGTTTTTGCTCAAGACCCAACATTCACTCAATTTTATTCCAATCCAATCTATTTAAACCCTGCTCTAGCGGGCTCAATAGGTTGTCCTCGTGTCTCTATGAACTATAGAAATGAATGGCCACAATTGACTGGTAATTATGTTACTTACAGCATGGCGTATGATTCTTATGTAAAGAGTATTTCAGGAGGTTTAGGCATTATAGCTACTCATGATGTTCAAGCAAGGGGAACTATTTCTACAACCATGGTTGGGGGAATCTATTCTTATAATCTAAAAGTGAATAGAAAATTCTCCATTATGTTTGGTGCAAGAGCTGCTTATTATCAAAAATATTTAGATTGGAGCAAATTAACCTTTGGAGACATGATTGATCCTCGTCGCGGGTTTATCTACCAAACTGGAGATGTACCAAGAGGAACAGGAAGAAGAGGTTTCTTTGATGCTTCTGCAGGAATGGTTGCTTACACTAAAAATTTCTACGCAGGTTTAGCAGTACACCATTTGAACAGACCTGATGAATCTATGATTTTAGGTCAATCAAGACTGCCTATGCGTTTTACTGCTCATGCTGGAGCCAATATCAAGATTGGTAATAAAGGAAGATACTCTAATAATACTTCTTTGATGCCTAACATTATTTATCAGTATCAAAATGGTTTCCAAGAATTAAGTATTGGAACCTACTTAAAATATGAAAACTTTACAGTTGGTGCTTGGTACAGAAACAAAGATGCCTTTATTTTAAGTTTTGGAGTAAATACAGACAACTTTAGAGTTGGATATAGCTACGACATTACAGTTTCTAAATTAGGTCAGGGTGTTTCTGGAGGTTCTCATGAAGTATCGTTAGGATTCAATCTTAAATGCAAGAAGAAACCAAGAGACTTTAGAAAAATATCTTGTCCATCTTTCTAATAAGATAACTCTTCTCCGCTGTAAACTTTTTTTCCTTTAATAAAGGTAAAGAAAGAAAAATTGTCGGAAAATTCACTTTGTTCAACTAGATGTTTTTTAAGCACTACAAAAGTTGCTTCCTTACCTATTTCGATACTTCCTCGTTTATTTTCATCAAAAGCAGCGAAACACGGCCATATCGTCATTCCTTTTAAAGATTGTTCGAAACTAAGTGATTGATTGATCTCAAAACCATTCAATGGAAGATTGTCCTTCCCTTTTCTTTGATTTGCTGCAAACAAGGTTAAGAATGGATTTAAAGAGGCAATAGGAAAATCAGTACCCAGTGCCAGCATGCCAAATTGTTCTAGAAGACTTCTATAGGCGTATGCACCATTGAGTCTTTTTCTACCCAATCTTTTTTCAGCCCATTTAGAATCATCGATTGCATGAATCGGCTGAACAGATGGAAAAATTGCATATTCTGAAAACAATAAGAAATCTTTTGGATCAATTACTTGAGCGTGTTCAATTCTCCAACGATGATCTTTTTTGACTTCAAATACATTTCTATATAAGTTCAATACCAAAGCATTGGCTGAATCTCCTATACAATGCGCATTTAATTGATAATTCAGTTGAATACATAAACTTGATAAATCTTGCATTTCCTTTAAGGAACTGATCTGAACTCCTCTATGATTCAATTGATCTTCATAGTCATGTTTTAGAAGTGCGCCTCTAGACCCCAAAGCTCCATCAACAAACATCTTAAAACTTCGAATGGTTAAATTTTTATGATGATATATTCCGTGTTTGACTGCGAAGTCTCTGTTATTTTTAGCATCTAATAACATGGCATAAACATTCAATTTTAAGGATTCTTGATCCACTAAATCTTGCAGTATCTTTATTTCGTCGTAAGAAATTCCAGCTTCATGAACCCCAGTTACGCCATAAGCCAATAATTCCTCTTGAATTTCCAGAATGGCTTTTTTAATTTCATTTGGATTATTTTTTGGTAAATACGGATCCACCAAATTCATCGCATTATCAATTAAAATACCCGATGGAATGTCATTTTCATAAACTATCTTCCCACCATCAATTGTTGTAGGTAGGTTTTTTATTTTTTTTAATAAACAATCATTCACTAAAGCGGCATGTCCATCTACTCGATACAAGCAAACAGGCGTTGATGGAAAAAGTGCATTTAATTTTTTGTTATTGGGTAAATCATTTTCACCCCAGAGTGATTGATCCCATCCTGCGCCGACAATAAACTTCTTATTTCCATTTTCTTGATATTTTTCGGCTCTAACTAAAAGTTCCTCATAGGATTTGCAAGAATTTAGATCAAGTCTCAATTTTTGCTTTGCGTAATACAACATATGACCATGTGCATCGGTAATACCTGGCAAAACATCTTTTCCAGCACAATCTATAAATTCATCTGCTTGATATTTATTCATGATCTGTCTATCGGGACCGGTCTCTATAATTTTACCATTTTTTATAGCCATAGCCTGAACGATATGGTTTCCATCGTCTAGACAATGAATTCTTGCATTATGCAGCACTAAATCAACCTTTTTACCTTTCATACAAGAAGGTAGTAGCACAAGAGAAAATAAAATAAATGTAATTGCGAAAAATTTCATGAGAAAAATTTAGAATGGATAACCAATACCAAATTGAATTGACGGCAAGAAAGGTTTAGGAAGATATTCTAGTGCTCTAGCGCGCTTTTGCGCAGCGGTTTGCCAAGATAAACCATAATAGGATATTCCATCAGCATAGTAAGGCTCTCTACTTTGAAAAATCCACCTTGCTTGATCTGGTAAAGCAGGATTGTAAATCGGAAGACCTAAATCAAGTCGAATGATAAAAAAGTCCAAATCTAGTCGGATTCCAGTACCTAAAGCAACAGCAATTTGCTTGTACCAATTATTGCCGAACTTAGCTCCTGGACGGGCGACATCATCATTATAGGTCCAAACATTTCCAAAGTCTGAGAAAAAAGCTCCTTTTAACATACTACCCATTGAAAATCGATATTCCAAAGATCCTCCAATTCTGATATCTCCAATTTGCGCTGCAGTACTGGTTGAATCTAAATAATATTTATAGGACCCCGGACCTAATGAACGAGCCTTCCACCCTCTATTGTCATTGGAGCCACCGGCGAAAAAGCTATAATCATAAGGCATTGCTGTTTTAGAGTTACCGAAAGGAATTCCAAATCCAGCTTGTAATTTAAGATTCATTGAAGATTTCGGGTTGAAATTTCTTGCTAGAATATATTGATTATCATTTCTAAAAAACTGAGAGTATCCAAGACCAAAAATTTCATATTGACCATTTGCTAGCGTATCTTGATATTTTTGAAATTTAGAAAGTAAATTTCCAGAGGTTTCTATGGACGATGTGAAATATATTTGGGCATTTAAAAACTTATGCTTTAAAAGAGTCTTTTTAGTGCCGCCGAAATCTTTATCCTTATTATTATATTCAAAAGAAAATTTAAAATCTTCCCATATAAATTGATTACTGTATGAGTTTTTCAAAAACAAATCATTTAGGGCATTGATCTGACTTTGAAATTCAGGACTATTATTAATAGCAACATATTTAATAACAGAAGCAAATGGAAGACCGAGTTGAAAAATTTGAGTTTTAGAAACTAAGAACTTCCAATTGTAATTCATTTGGAATACATTTCGGTCAAAAATTGCTCTTTTTTCATAATTATAACCAACAGAAATTAGCGTTCTAGGTTTTTGTCTTTTAGAAAGAAGTGTAACCTTAGTTGGAAATAATCCTGGGATATCTAATTTAACACTTGGACCAAATTCAAAAGTATTAAAAGAAGTTCCATTTCTTGATCCATCAGCAAATACGGCAGGTTGAGATTCGAAACCACCACCTAGTGTCAAGGTTAACTTCTCCGCACCACCAAACAAATTCTTATTGGTATATTTAATAGAGGCTGCAGCACCCAGTAAACCAAAAGAAGAAGTGAATTTTGGATCAAAAGAGAAAGATTGTTTTTTCGCTGGAGTTAAAAAATAATGAACATCTAAAACATGACCTGGAAGTTCAATAATCATAGGCTTAATTGTAGTAAAAACTCCCAGTTGATTTAAACTTCTGTAGGATCTTTCTAGATAATCTTCTTTATAAATATTAGACATTTCTAGATAATTCTGTAACTCCAGTATATCAGCTGAAACAGATGGTTGCTTTCCATTATAATGAATGTAAACCATTCTTTCAGGATTTAAACTATCCTTAACTAGGATATTTTTTTCTTCTCTTTTCTTTTTTGTGAAAAAGATTTCTTTATAAAATAAAATATTTTTAGTCTTCAAAAATTGATTGTCTATTGAATCTTTAATCTCCAAGGAAGAATTACCTAGATAAGTGGTGAATGGAATTTTCAACATAGCGGTATCTGAAAGATGATAATGTACCTCATGAATCTTTGCAGGAGCTTGTGAAACCGCCACTAAACTATCCTTGTTAACTGTACTTGGAATCATCCTAGGACCCAAAATAAGCCCTAAGATTACTTTTTTTGTTGTTTTATTAGTGTCCACTGACATGGTGATGTTGGTAGCATTAAAGCCATACAATGCTTCATTTCGCATAAATTTGGCAACATCTTCTCTGTACGTTGAAAGGTAATCTAGATCAAACAATTGACCCTTCAGAGGCTCCACTCCCATAGACTCCTTCTTTTTCCTGAAGAATTTATTATAGGCGCCAATAACACTAGAATTACCGCATTTAACAAATACGGAATCAATTACATAAGGTTGACCTGTATATATTGAATAAACAGCGATAGCGGTCTTATTTCTTTTGAAGAGTATTTCACCTTTCACTTCTCCATAATAATAACCTTTCCGTTTGAGAAATAAACTCATTTGTTCCTTAGACTTTTCATATAAAATACTATCAAAAACAATAGGCTTTTGGCCATATTTATATTTCAACCATTCCCTTAAAAATAAACGAGAATCTTCTAGTGTTTGAAGAGGAATGATTTTCTCTGTATAATATTCTTTATGTTTTTTTTGAGCTCGAAGAATTCTTTTTGAATTGATTCGATTCATTTTTACAATCTTTTGATCATTATTAGCCTTTATTTCAGAATTTAATCGAATTCTTTTCTTTGAAACTTTGGCCGAATCAATTGCATTAAAGACAAATAATTTAATCGGAATTGTAAGTGTTTTTTGATTGGGTTGCTGACGTATTACATAGGATAGATCTGCAGTAGAAAGTGTTGTGTTTTTATCTGAAATAGCAACTACATTTTTTTTTAATAGAAATTCACCTTGTGGAACATTCTTTGTCAGATGACAAGCTGATAAAAATATCAGGAAGAAAGGTAAAAAAATAAGCTTATTCAAAAAGTTCATGTTAGTTTTACAAAAATAACAATATTGACGGAGTGGAAAAACTTTCAATAAACAAGATAAAATGGCTGCGCAATCTTCATTCTAAGAAATTTAGAGCATCTGAAGGATTTTTCATTGTGGAAGGTGAGAAAATGATTGCGGAATTAATTTTAAATCAAGCGGGTGATATTCATTGTTTAGTGCAAACAGATAAGTTCTCTCATGTCAAAATAGAAGATTCGAATATAGAGTCTTTCCAAGCTAGCGAGCGCGAATTTGAACGCATCTCTACTTTAAAAAATCCACAAGGCATACTCGCGGTTGTCAAACAAAATGCTGTCAAAGCCAAAACCTTTGATTTTAAGAAAAACATCTTAATCTTAGATGGAATTCAAGATCCTGGAAATTTAGGAACCATTATTCGAAGTGCTGATTGGTTTGGCATTGATCAAATATTTTGTAGTTCAGATACTGTTGAAATTTACAATCCAAAAGTTATTCAAGCAAGTATGGGTAGTGTTTTTAGAATAAATATAAATTATGGTTCTATTGCTGAATTTATCTCTGTGACTACCCTACCCGTTTTTGGAGCACTACTCAGTGGGGCTTCTTGTTTTGAAACAAAAATTCCTACACCTGGAATTCTTATTATTGGTAATGAAGGTAATGGTATAAGCCCGAATGTTGCCAAATTAATCACCCATCCAATTACCATTCCTAAAATTGGTGCTGCAGAATCATTAAATGCAGGAGTAGCTTGTGGGATTTTATTGTCTATTTGGCGTAAATAAATAATTTACTATCCATCTAAATCAGCTCACTTATTTTTGACAAGAATAATTTTTCTTACAAAAGCACCAACACTTCTAATTTATTAGGAAAAAGAGCGTACTTTTGCAATCTAATTTTTTTTAGCGCACATGCTTGATACCGATTTATACGAAGCCAAAAAACTATATCCATTTCAAGAAAAAACTGTTGAAAATGTATTAGGTGAACTTCGAGACAACGGCAATAAATTCAACCTACTCTACCAACTACCAACTGGAGGAGGAAAGACCGTAATATTTTCTGCAATTGCTAAAAAATTCATTGAAGAATGGGGCCAGAAAGTATTGATCCTTACCCACAGAATTGAATTGTCTGTTCAAACCTCTCGCCAACTACAGGCGATTGATGTAAATAATAAAATCATAAATTCAGAAGTTAAAACATTACCAGATCAAGGAGAATACAATTGTTTTATTGCAATGGTTGAAACGCTAAACAATAGACTTCTAGACGACAAAGACTTTATTAAGAATATTGGTTTGGTAATAGTCGATGAAGCGCATTACAATAGCTTTAGAAAGATTTTTCAGTATTACGAAAACGCAAATATTCTGGGTGTTACCGCTACACCTTTGAGCAGTAATCGTGCATTGCCTTTGAAGGACAATTACAATAAACTCATCACTGGAGAAAGTATTTCTGGACTGATCGAAAGTGGTTATTTGTCTGATGCTGATACTTATAATTACGATGTCAATTTACATGGATTAAAAATTGGAACTAATGGTGATTTTACTGTAAGCAGTTCTGATGTATTGTATAGTAATTTTTTCATGCAAGAAAAATTAATTTTCGCATATGAAGAAGTTGCCTTGGGGCAAAAAACATTGATTTTTAATGCAGGAATTGAAACCTCCATGCGTGTATATGAATCATTCAAAAAACTCAAGCACAATGTCCGACATTTAGATTCCACTTTTAGCGATAAGGACAGAAAAGATATCTTAACTTGGTTTAGAACGACACCAGACGCTATATTGACCTCTGTTGGCATTTTGACTACAGGATTTGATGAACCAACAGTCAAAACAATTATCTTAAATCGTGCAACAAGATCTTTAACCTTATATCATCAAATGATAGGTCGTGGATCGCGAAGATTGCCCAATAAAGATCGTTTCCAAATTGTAGATTTAGGAAATAATGTACGTCGTTTTGGACTGTGGCAAGATTTTATAAATTGGCATGATGCATTTCGTTTTCCAGATAGATTCTTAGAATCACGCGTATCTGAGTTAGAAGATATGGAATTTGAGGTGGAGTATGAGTTCCCTAAAGGATATGATAAAATGGTGAACACTCAAATCCTAGAGAGTTACAGCATTAAGGATGATTATTACGAATGCTTAGATAGAGGTGATAAAGGTAAAAAAGCAGTTGATAATTCATTAGAAAATCATTTTCAATCCATTATTTCTCATGCAAAGAATTTAGAACATGCTTTAGGTTTAGTTGATCTACTGCAAGACCATATAGAACACAGATTGAAAAATTATACTCGATGCATTGCAAAATCAACAGATAATTATCTTAAATATCTCTTGGAGACCTATAATCGTCAATTAGGACAAAAACTACGCGCTAACATAGAAGATTAGGATTATTTCTTAAATTAGTAGTATGAAAACCCTACGCATTATATTCATATTTATTTTTCTATTAAATCAAGGGTTAACTTGGTCTCAAAAAAATTCAATGCGTGCCTACATGGACACCAAGCAATTTTATCATCCAAGTGCAGGGAATTATATTGAAATACACTTGCAATTTGTTGGATATAGTATTACTCATGAATCAGTCACTGGAGGGTTACAATCAAGGGTTGCAGTTAAATATGAATTAATTTCAACGAGTAGCGACACCATCAGAGATGCTTACCTACTAACATCCCCCCTATACAAGGACAGCATTATTGATGATTTTTATGACATTCGTCGCCTGGCAATTAAGCCTGGAAAATATTTAATGAAAATTGAGTTAGAAGATGTTCTATCCAAGAATAACCCCATTAAGGCGCAACAAGAAATTAGCATCGAAGACTTCGGGTCACAAGCTTCTATATCTGACATTGAAATTGCAGAATACGCCTATCCAGATACCAATGTGAGTACTTTTCAAAAATCAGGATATTATCTGATACCAAGAATTTCAAATTTCTATCCTTCTCAACTTACTAAAATTCCAGCTTATTTTGAAATTTACAATTTATCGAGTGCTAAAGATTCCATTGTAGGGGTAAAGCAATCCATAGTCAACGCAGAGACGGGAGCTGTTTTGGAAAATTTCGAATCCTTTAATAGATTAAAACCTACTTCTGTTACCCCCATGTTTAAATCCATTGACATTACTTATTTACCTTCTGGGAAATATGCTTTAAATTACACTTTGCTCAACAAAAACATGGAAGATGTCAGTATGCAAAGTTATATTTTTGAGCGCAGCAATGAATTTACAGACAGTATTTATATGGATGATCTTGTTTTAGATCCAGCATTCCAGGCATCTATAACTGAAGACAGTGTTGCTTTTTATCTAGAATCTTTATTACCAATTTCCAAACCAGCAGAAATTAAAAATATTATTCTTTCCTTAAAAGAAAAAAATACGGCTCAGATGCGAAGACATATTCAGGCGTATTGGAAAAAAGTATCCCCTACACAATCGTATGATGAATGGCTAAAATACAAGGGACAAGTTCAATTAATTGAAAGATTATACTCAAGTAATTTTCAAAATGGCTATGAAACAGATCGAGGACGTGTCTACTTAAAATATGGGGCTCCTAGTTCAATTAACGCAAGAGAAACTTCACCAAGTGAATACCCATATGAAATTTGGGTATACAATAAAATTGGTGTTTTTAGTAATAAACGATTTGTATTCTATAATCCTGACCTTGTTAATAATGCCTATCGTTTGCTTCATTCAGATATGCTAGGGGAACTAAAAAACCCAGCTTGGCAACAAATTTTAGTAAAAAGAAACACCAATAACGGAACAGTGGATGATCCAAATAAGTACAATCAAAAGGCTTGGGGTTCCAATAGTTATGATCTTTTTCGTCAGTATTAAAGATGAAAGCATCATTAGCCATTGTCTTATTGAACTATAACGGTGAAAAACACCTTGCTACCTTTTTGCCTAATCTTGTTAAATATGCTGATGGTCATTCTATAATTATCATAGATAATTGTTCAACAGACACCTCCATCAACTTCATTCAAAATAATTATCCGAAGATTGAATTACATATACTTGAAAGAAATTTTGGATTTGCAGCCGGATATAATGAGGGATTAGCATTAATTAAAGATCGATTCGAGCATTATTTATTATTAAATACTGATGTTCAAGTTAGTGAGCATTTCACTAAGCCTTTACTTGCTCAGATGCAAAATAAAAATACAGCAGCCTGTCAACCTAAAATATTATCCTACACCAAACCCACTCATTTTGAACATGCAGGTGCCGCTGGTGGATTTTTAGACATCAATTCTTATCCATTTTGCAGAGGAAGAATAATGGATCAATGTGAAGAAGATAAGGGACAGTATGACGCTATCATCCCTATCCAATGGGCCTCTGGAGCAGCTTTACTCCTAAAAGCAGATCTTTTTCATGAAATTGACGGATTTGACGCTGACTTTTTTGCTCACATGGAAGAAATTGATTTGTGTTGGAGGATTCGAAATTTAGGCTATGAAATAGTATGTGTTCCAGAATCTGTTGTGTATCATTTAGGTGGTGGAACCATGCCCTACGATGCTCCATTGAAATTATTTTTAAATTTTAGGAATAACTTATTGATGATTTTAAAAAATCATTATGGATTTTGGGGTCCAAGAATTTTTATTCGTATGTGTCTAGATGGTATTGCAGGAATACATTTTGTTTTCAAAGGAAAGTTTTCAAGTTGTTGGATGGTATTCTTGGCGCACATGTCATTTTACAGACATTTTAATGAAACACTTTCTAAACGAAAAATGATTAAAAGAATGCCTGTTTCAGAAACCATTTATAAAGGCAATATACTTTATGATTATTACATAAAAGGAAATAAATCTTATTCGAAACTCAATAAAAGACTCTTTTGAAACCTCTTGAATTTTTAGTTACTGCATTTTTACTTTTTAGCTTTTGGGGTAATGCACAAAAGGATATCACTACCTTACAGCGCAATAGTGATGCAGCCCAAAACATTTTCAATGTAGGCAGAGGCACTTACAACCATCCAAGCCTTTATGTAAATCCATTTATTGGTACCGGTGGACATGGTCACACTTACCCCGGTGCAACGGTTCCTTTTGGAATGATTCAAATAAGTCCAGACACAAGATTTGATGGTTGGGATGGTTGTTCAGGGTATCATTATTCAGATTCTATAATTTACGGATTTAGTCATACCCATTTGAGTGGAACAGGTGTTCCAGATTATGGAGATGTCTTAATTTGCCCACAAAGTGGAAAAGCAAAAACGCAAGCTGGCTATTTAGTTAAAGGAGGATATGGATCTACTTTCAGTCATAAAAAAGAAACGGCTACAGTTGGTTATTATGAAGTTTATTTAGAAGAAGATCAAATCAATGTGAAATTATGTGCTAGCGAAAGATCGGGAATACATCAATATACTTTTGAAAAGAAAGAAGGTGAAAAACACATTCTAATTGATCTAGATCATAGAGATATGTTGCTTTCTTCAGCTCTGAATTTAATCGATAAAAATACGATTAGTGGCTACAGAGTATCTTCTGCTTGGGCAAAAGAACAACACCTCTACTTTTATTTAAAATTAGATACACCTTATAAGAAATCTAAAATAATTTCTAAGAATGGACAACATAAATTATTACTCACATTTCCAGAAGACACTAAGAGTCTAACCTTAAAAATTGGTATTTCGGCAGTGAACGAAAAAGGCGCCGCAACGAATCTTAATGCTGAAATTCCAGGTTGGAGCATTCAAGAATTAAGATCTGAAAGTGTAAAAAAATGGAATACAGAATTGAATAAAATTCAAATTGAAGATGAAAATACCACCAATAAAAGCATCTTTTACACGGCACTTTATCATACTTTAATTTCTCCAAATTTATTTTCAGATGTAGATGGATTGTATCGTGGAAGAGATCAGAAAATTCATCAACTTAAATCTGCAAAGGACCAACAATACACCGTTTTTTCACTGTGGGACACCTATCGAGCGACGCACCCACTCTACACCATTATCCAACAAGAAAAAACAAATCAATTCATTAATACATTTTTAAGACAATTTGATGAGGGAGGAGATTTACCCGTTTGGGAACTAGCGGGAAATGAAACAGAATGTATGATTGCTTACCATAGTGTTTCTGTTATAGCTGATGCCTACCTCAAAGGAATCAATGGTTTTAATTCTAAAAAGGCTTTAGATGCAATGGTTTTTACAGCCAAAATAAACGAACTGGCCAAACAACAATATGCAGAACAAGGATTCATTAGTTCCGATCAAGAACCAGAATCCGTGTCAAAAACATTAGAATATGCCTATGATGATTTTTGTATCAGCGCTATGGCTAAAGCAATGGGTGAAGAATTGATTGCTAATGAATTTGAGAAGCGCAGCTATAATTTCCTAAATATTCATGATCCTTCCACAGGATTTATGAGAGCAAAAAGAGGCGCTCAGTGGTACGATCCTTTTAATCCATCAGAAGTTAACTTTAATTATACAGAAGCCAACAGTTGGCAATATTCTTTATATGCTCCACAGCATATTGAGACCTTAAGCCAATTATTAGGAGGGAAAGATAAATTAGAACTTTGGTTGGACAGTTTATTTCTAAGTACTACAGAATTAGACGGAAGAGAACAAGCTGACATCACAGGACTCATTGGACAATATGCTCATGGAAATGAACCTTCACATCATATGGCCTATTTGTATAATTATACCAACAATCCATCAAAAACGCAGTTTTTTGTTGACAGCATTCAGCGCAGCATGTATAGTAATCAAGCAGATGGATTATCTGGAAATGAAGATTGCGGTCAAATGAGCGCCTGGTATGTGATGAGCGCTCTTGGGTTTTACCCTGTTACTCCTGGAATTCCTAGTTATCAAATTGGTCGACCTTTATTTAATAAAGCAATAATTAATTTAGAAAACGGAAATAAGTTTGAAATTACAACACAAAATAACAATGTAAAAAACAAGTATATCGATCATATAGAATTGAACAATGAAATTTTCAGAGGAACAAGTTTAAGCCATGAAAGCATTATGAAAGGTGGATCTTTGGTGTTTTATATGACCGATAAAGAACCATTGAAGACTATCCTCAATAAAAATATTCGTCCAACAATTGAGGTGCCATTAAATTTCACCCCGGTACCCTTTATTACTTCTTCGGAGCGTATTTTCGAAGATAGTTTGTCTATTTCCTTTGGAAGTATTAAAATGATACAACCTTGTGATAGTTTAATTTGTTATTATAGAATCAATAATTCAGAATGGAAGCGGCAAGTGGATCATTTAATACTCAAGGAAAGTTCAACACTCGATATTAAGAATATCAAATACATTACTCCACCGGAACAAAAGGAATTTATTAAAACAGCTCTTATTGAAAGTGCAATAGTAAGCAGTTTCTTCATCAAGAGAGATAAAGGCATTTCACTTCACTTGAACACCCCTTATTCTCCGCAATATGCAGCAGCTGGACCCAACACCCTCATAGATGGAATCACAGGGAGTAGTGAATTTAGAACTGGTGATTGGCAAGGGTTTTATGACAAAGACGTTGTGGCTACTATTCAATTTGACACTTTAAGAACCTATTCCAATATTGGAATCTCCTATATTCGTGATCAGAGGTCATGGATTTTTTATCCAGAGCATATTCAAATTGAAGTTTCAACAGATGGAAAACAATACCAGCCATTAAAATTAATCCAGATAGAAGCATCTAAAATTTCGGACCAAAACCCAATGGTAGCAAAGAGATTTACAAAAGCTCCAAATTTCCCAATTAAAAGCATTCGCTATACCATAAAAAATAGCGGAAATTGTCCCGATTGGCATTTAGGAAAGGGTTACCCTACTTGGTTGTTTATAGATGAATTGATTTTAGAGAAATAAGCTTCTAAGAAAATTAATCTGCCCAAATTTTTGCAGTTGTAGCATTATGACAGACATTACATTTTCCTGAAACTAATCCGCTAGACATAGATTGTTGTGTACCTGTAGGACCAGTAACTCTTGGGAATAATCCAGCAATGTTCATATCTTCTGTCGTATAAAAATTACCTTTTGAATCAATTTGCACCGTATACATTAATTGTCCTGAACCGTTAGCTTGCGTAAAAAACTCAACCTTACCGCTTCCAGCAGTTGATGTTAGGGCACTATTGTAAACCGTTCCAGCCACAGTAAAACAACCTGACCCTTCACCTCCATTGGTATGACAAACCATACAATTCTGACCTTTATTATGACTTTTAGAACCTCCAGATTTACTGATGTTTACCGTTCCACAACCACCTTCTTTCTCGCAGGAGAAAAAAGAAATTGAAAGAACGGTCAGTATAAAAGTAATCCCAATTAATCTCTGAACATTCAATTTAGTCTTCATTTTCATTCATTTTTACAAAAAGTGACAACAACTCAAACACTCCTTTAACAACCACTTGATCGTTAGATTTTAATGTTGCATTTAAAAACTCAATAGCAGCTTTCTGATCAAACTCCCTTAGCACTTTGATATAATAAGGTTTAAAGGTACCATTTTGTTTTCTAACAAAGATAGCTGATTTATTTCCTAAAGAAACAATTGCTTCTGAAGGAACTGTATGGTACACTTTAGGGTCAGCCCTAATTTCAGCTTTAAAATAGGCGCCTGGTGTTAGATTTTCATGTGATCCTTCAAAATGACAATGAAGTCTTACCGTTCTATCTTTGGATATTTCTCGACCAATCAAAAAGACACTAGCGTCCATTATTTGCGCATTATTCACAAATGTCAATTTAACTTTTTGACCAATTTTGATACTGTTAAGATATTTTTCATAAACAAGTACTTCAGCATGCGCGTGTTTCAAATCAATAATTTCCAATAAATTTTCCGTTGGAGCAGCATAAGCACCCACATTAGCCAAAATCTTAGTTACGACGCCATCAAATGGAGCTGTAATTGACTGTTGAGCTTGAATCTTCCCTTTATTAAGAATCGAAACCTCTACATTGGCTAAATTCAATTTGGAGAGTAAACCTTCCTTCTTTGCCTTTGCAGTATTAAGATTGGCCATAGCCTGCTGATAATTTTTAATACTCGCAGCTTCTTGAGAATACATGGTTTTTTGTCTAGCAGCTTCAGCTTCCAAATAATCCATAGATCCCATAAGCTCCAAATAATCTTGTTGGATTTGCAAAATATCAGGATGTTGTATTTTAAAAAGTACTTGTCCTTTCCTAACCACCGATCCATCTAAGACATTTAAACTTTTGATAAAACCCCCATAAGGACAAGTGATATAGGATTTATTTTGGGGAGGAACTTCTACCATACCATTTGCTTGAATGGGAATAGAGAGCTCACTTTCCTCCATAGTAGCGAATTGTAATTTAAGAGCTTTGAGCTGACTTTTCGTCAATGAAAGCTCTGTTATTTTGTGATTTACTTTTTGTATTTCCACTGTATCGCATCCACAACTGTTTAATAAAACAATAGCCATAAGAAGGTAAAGTGGAAGAAGTATTTTTAAATTATTTTTCATTTTATAAGTTTTTATTTATTTTTTAATTAATTGTTATTAAACCAGTTAATTAATATTACTTGTCTATTTAATTGATTATTATTTAGTAATGCAGCACGTCTTATTGAATTAATTTCATCCAAAACTTGCAAGTAACTTATCACTGAAATTTCACCATTTTTCAATAAGATATTATTTTGTTCAAACAGTAAATCTGCTTCAGGAAGTAATTGTTCATCAAATAGCAATTGTGTATTTTTAAATCCTTCATATGCAGCATAAATTTGCTCGTAATTCCCTTGCAAATATGACAATTGATCTAATTTCCGTAATTCATTTTGTTGCAATTCCTGAGCGAGAACATTTTTCTGTGCTTTAAACTGAGCGCTAAAAATGGGTAAATCCAGCCCTATTGAACCTCCTTGAAATCTATCCGACAAATTGTATTGAACATTCAATCCATTTACTTGCTGCGTTCCTACTAGCGTCTGATTGAAATAAGAAAGAGAAATGTCTGGTAATTGTTTTGCTTTAATAAAATCTTTTTGTTTTAACAATAAACCTCCTCTTTGCTCAATTGCTAATACAGAAGGGTGTTTGCTAAACAAAGTTGAGTCCTCTTGCACAAGTATTATTCTCGGAAGATATTCTTCATCACGCAATGAAAATTGATCCTTTTTTAAATTCAATATGTTTCCAATAATTTTTAGTTGTTCCTCTATGAGCACCAAGTTATTTCTCAAATCATTTTCTAGTGACATTTTTTTAGATTTCATCAAAGAAAAATCAAGAGCAGTCACATCTTGCAAGGACCTTCTGACAGCTAGTTTTTCCATTTCAATAGTCAATAAACTATCTCTTACTTTTAAAAGATCAAGATTGTCAAGCAGGTATTGATAGTGATCATAAGACAACTCAATATCTCTTTTAAGAGACAACCAGGAAGCTTGATTTTCAAATTCAGTTACTTTTTGCTGTTCAATTCCAATGGCCTTCCCTGTAGAAAAAATAGTTGGAAAAGGGATTTTCTGTGCAATTGAAATATTATTATCCTTTTGAAAGTGAGAGTTATACTGTCCCATCATCCCCGTTACAGTAGTTTTAGGAATCTCAACGAGCGATTTGCTTACATTGACTTGTTTAAGGAGTTCAATTTGATTAATTTGGACACTATAATTCCTTTCTTTTGCAACTTTGAAGCAAGCAGAAAGATCCATATTGTATTGAGCTGACAATTGAAATCCAATCAAGCAGAGTAAGATCGCAATTCCAGGATTCTTTTTCTTTCTCCAATTAATTTTAAGGTTACTGAGTAAATATAAAATCGGTAAGATAAATAAGGTAAGTAGTGTTGCTGAGATTAACCCACCAATTACAACAGTTGCCAATGGTTTTTGAACTTCAGCGCCACTTCCATGAGAAAGCGCCATGGGAAGAAATCCTAAAGAAGCTACCATAGCCGTTAGAAGCACCGGTCTAAATCGCGTTGATGTTCCCATTAATATGATTTTTAAATTAGACTTGATTCCTTTTGCTTTAAGAGAATTAAACTCTGATAAGAGCACGATTCCATTGAGAACTGCAACACCAAATAAGGCAATAAATCCAACACCTGCTGAAATTGAAAAAGGCATACCTCTTAAAAATAGAGCAAAAATCCCTCCAATCGCGGCCAAAGGAATAGCAGTGAAGATCAATAAGGCTTGTTTCAAAGATTTAAAGGTCAAGTAAAGCAAAAAGAAGATGAGCAACAATGCACTTGGAACCGCAATTAACAAACGAGATCGAGCATGTTCCAGGTTTTTAAAACTTCCTCCAAAAGAAACATGATAACCAGGAAGAAAAACAACCTTACCATCAATTTTAGATTTCAGTTCCTCAATAATACTTTCGACATCTCTACCTCTGACATTAAATCCTACCATTACCCTTCTTTTGGCATCATCACGCTGAATTTGATTAGCTCCAATTTTATAATCAATTTGTGCTAATTCACTGAGTGGTATTTGGTTTCCATCATCATTGGTTACAGCAATTGATGACAAATCATCATGCCCTTCCCTACTTGCGCTATCCAATTTCACAATCAGCGAGAACCTTTTTTCACCCTCAAAAACAATTCCAGCCGTTTGCCCTGCAAAACTGGTGTTAATTGCCTTATTTACATCATCAATAGAAAGATTATACCTAGCTAGTGCCTCTCTATCATATTTTACAATTAATTGAGGTAAACCTTCCAGTTCTTCTACATAAACATCTTGAATTCCTTTAATCTTATTTGCAATTCCACCAACTTGCTTTGCATATTGAGATAATTTTGAAAAATCTTCCCCGTAAATCTTCACCACAACATCTTGCTTAGCTCCCGTCATCAATTCATTAAAGCGCATTTGAATAGGCTGTTGAAAACCAAAAGAAACACCAGGTAGATTTTCCTCTAATTTTAGTTTCATTTTTTCAGCAAGTTCATCTTTTGTTACGGCACTAAGCCATTCAGATTTATCTTTTAAAATAATCATTAAATCAGCAGCCTCCATGGGCATTGGATCAGTTGGAATTTCTGCTGTTCCAATTTTCCCAATTACTTTTTTAATTTCAGGGAAATTATCTTCCAATATCTTCGATGCAGCCGTAGTGGTTTCAATTGTCTTTGATAAACCTGCACCGGTAATTAAGCGCGTTTCAACAGCAAAATCGCCTTCGTCTAAAGAAGGAATAAACTCAGCTCCAAGGCGATTAAAGAGTAAAATAGCTGCAATGAAAAGTCCGACAATGGTTGACAAAGCTATCTTTTGATTTTTTATAATTCGATGTAAGACAGGACGATATAAACCTGAAATATAAGCTACCAAACGATCACTAAAATTAATCTTATGACTTACTTTTTTAGATAAAAACAATGAAGTCATCATTGGAACATACGTTAGAGAAAGCATCAAGGCACCAAAAACAGCAAACATTACTGTTAAAGCCATAGGTTTAAACATTTTACCTTCGATACCTACCAGCGCTAATATTGGGAGGTAGACCACTAAGATTATAACCTGACCAAAAACCGCACTTTTACTAAATTTAGAAGCCGAATTATACACTAAGCTATTCATATCATCTTGAACAAGAACGCCCTCTTTTCTTCTGTGAATAAAATGAAGTGTAGATTCCACAATAATCACTGCACCATCTATGATCAAACCGAAATCCAGAGCACCAAGACTCATAAGATTTCCAGAAACCCCAAAAATCGACATCAATGTTATAGCAATCAACATGGCAATTGGAATAACAGAAGCAACAATGAGTCCAGCCCTAAAATTTCCAAGTAAGAGCACTAGCACCAAGATTACAATAGTAGCTCCTTCCAATAAATTCGTTGAAACCGTTGAAACTGCACGATTTACAAGATTAGTCCGGTCAAGAAAATACTCAACTTTCACCCCTTCAGGTAAAGTGCTTTCTATTTCTTTCATTTTTTCTTTTACCAAGGCAATTACTTCAGAGGAATTAGATCCTTTTAACATTAACGCTATCCCTCCTACTGCTTCACCTTTATCATCGATCGTTAAAGCACCATATCGCACCAAAGAACCAAATTGAACAGTTGCTACATCTCTTATGAAAATTGGAGTTGAGGAGGCATTATGCTTAATGGAAATAGATTCAATCTCCTTTAAATTAGTCAACAATCCTTCCGAACGAATATAAGTCGTCATTCCATATCTTTCAATATAAGCCCCTCCGGTGTTTTGATTGTTTTGTTCAACAGCTTTAAAAACATCATTAATAGTAATCCCGAAAGATTTTAATCGGATTGGATCAATAGCTATCTCATATGTTTTCACATTTCCGCCAAATCCGCTGACATCAGCAACACCTTTAACGCCAAGTAATTGTCGGCGGATGGTCCAATCTTGAATTGTTCTTAATTCAGAGGCTGGAAATTGAGATTCATATCCCTTTTTGGGACTTAAAGTATACTGTAATATTTCACCCAAACCAGTACTTAAAGGAGCTAATATTGGTTCGCCAAAACCTGGTGGTATCTGATTTTTTGCTTCTGCTAAACGTTCAGCTACTTGTTGACGCAACCAATAAATATCAGCATTTTCATCGAATACGATGGTAACAACACTGAGTCCAAAGCGACTAAAGGAACGCATTTCCTCAATTTTAGGAATGCTCGCCATGGTTTGTTCAACAGGAAAAGTTACAAATCGCTCAATATCTTCAGCTCCAGAGGATGGGGAAACTGTAATAATTTGCACTTGATTATTCGTTATATCAGGGACAGCATCTATTGGCAATTGCTGCAGAGAATAGACACCAATAAGGATTATTATAAAAGTCAAAACCGCAACAATAAGTTTGTTATGGATAGACCAATGGATTATTTTATTTAACATAGGTTGACGAAATTAAGATGATATTAGACAGAGATGAATCAAATCAACTTAATTGCGGAGGATGCCAAATAGGTTTAAAATTAGTAAGGGAAAAGGATTGCTTGTAATTAGATGTCATGCGCTTCTTTTCAAATATAGAAGTTTGTGACATATCAGTTACCTCAATTTGCTCAGGTAAATAAATGAAGACAATTGCTGCATTTTGAACAGATTTAAAGGGTAAATTTTTATGGTCGCTTGAATCGTGTTTCTTAGCATTACCATAATGTTCTAAGAGAAAATCTATAAAACCTTCATTCGAATTCGCAATTGAATGTTGCTTAAAATGCGTTAGAAGTTCATTTACTTTAAAAAATTCAACACCTTGAAAATTAGGTGCGAAAGAAAGCACGAAAAAATAACAAGACAAAAAGAAAACGAATAAACGCATATGCAAATTTAGAATATATAATTTATTATACCTGTTATATTACTGTTAATGTTTATTTTTGATAAAAGACTGAACCATGAAAAAAAGTATATTTTTTACAGTATTAATATTATTAATTACCAGTTCAATTAGTGCTCAAAATGAAAATAGCACCCAATGTTCCAAAAGAAATAAACATTCAAATTCCTTTAAAAGTGCAACGCTTAGTGTAGCTCAGATAGCACAAACTGAAAAATACGATGTGAATTTTTATTCTTTAGACTTAAGTCTTACCAATATCTCTACCAACATCTCTGGAACTGGAAGATTTGATGCCACAAGTAATCAATTCATAGATACTATTTTATATGAATTGTATCCTAGTCTAGTAATAAGTGACGTCAAAGTAAATGGAATGTCTATGCCTTTCGTCAGGACGCTCACAGCTGTAAAAGTAGGGGTTAATATTGCTGCCAATGTTTCCTTTTCTGTCATCACTGCCTATAGCGGAACTCCTCCTACAGCTGTTACCAATCCACTTGGAGGCGGAGGTATTACCTATGACAATTCGCCAAGTTGGGGGAATCATGTGGTGTGGACTTTATCTGAACCCTTTTCGGCCTATGAATGGTTTCCTTGTAAACAGAGTTTAACCGATAAGGCAGATTCTTGCGAAGTAAAATTAACAGTTCCCGATACCTGTAAAGCAGGATCTAATGGATTATTAGAACATATCGTTCCACTAGGTAACGGATTTACAAGATACGAATGGAAGCACAGACATGCAATTGACTATTATTTAATTTCATTATCAGTTGCCAAATATATTGATTACACCATTTATGCAAATCCTGTGGGTGCCCCAAATCCAATCATGATTCAAAATTACATTTATGACAATCCTGCAACCTTACCTAATTTTCAAGCTGATATTGATGAAACAGCTGCATTTATTGAGTTGTTTTATTCACTTTATGGACCCTATCCATTTGAAGATGAAAAATATGGACATTGCATGGCGCCTATTTCTGGAGGAATGGAACATCAAACGATGACTACGCAAGGGTTTTTTAGTAATACACTTACTTCTCATGAATTAGCACATCAATGGTTCGGGGACAATGTCACCTGTAAATCATGGTGCGATATCTGGTTAAATGAAGGTTTTGCATCTTATTCCGAATATTTAATGTTAGAGAATTTATATGCAGGACAAGAAGTACAATCAATGCTTGATGTCCATAACAACGTAATGACTCAAAATGGTGGGAGCGTATGGGTTTTGGACAGTTTAAATGAAAATAGAATTTTTAGTGGTCGCTTAACTTATGACAAAGGTTCCGCAATTATTCATACCATCAGATACATGGTCAATAACGATAGTTTGTTTTTTGCCACACTGCGTGACTTTCAAAATACTTATGCCAACTCAACTGCTTACGGAATAGACATTCGAAATATGTTTCAAAGTGCTACCGGAATTGATTTTACTCCATTCTTCGAACAATGGTATTTTGGTGAAGGTTACCCTACCTACTCTGTCAAATGGGAACAAGCGGGAAATGATGCCTTAGTACAAATCAACCACAGCACCTCGAAACCAAGTATTACGCCAACATTCACCAACCCAATCAGCTTAAGATTCTTGAGACAAGGAATGCAAGACACTACCCTTACCTTTGACATCAACAGTAATAGTGACAATTTTTACATTAGTAATCTTGGTCCTATCGGAAATATGATCTATGTAGATCCAGCCAACTGGGTAATAAACAAAGTAGGAACTGTCGTAGAAGACAACTCACTTTCCATTCAAGAGAACGAAACTTTAGAATCTATTCAAGTGGTTCCAAATCCAAACAATGGTCAATTTAAACTTGTTGGATTGAAGGAAGATTCACATTTAGAAATCTATTCTATGAATGGTGTTGTGGTTAAGGAGATGAATTTATCACCTTCTCAAAATATTGATATCAGTTCATTGCCACAGGGAACCTATTTATTATCAATTAGCAATTCAAAGGGAAACAAAACATTAAGATTAGTTACACAAAAGTAAAAAGCTAGTAACAGTTTCGGGTTTGGTTTTTTAACACTGTTATTTTTTGTTGACTTGCCATCAAAATTGTTAGTTATGTCCGCTAATATTATGTTCCAATTTTTGTCCCATACCACCTGATAGATAACCAGCAACAAGTTCCTCTTTTTGTAGTCCGTTTGAAAAGTAGTTAACACTTATTGAGCAGTCTCCTGTAATATCAACCCAAACAGTTTCGCTTTGTCCGATTTCTAATTTGTCAATATGTCCACCACCACAACCAACAATATTTATATTAGTCAAAGTAGTCTGCGTTGAGTTTGTAAATGTTATTCTCATTGTGTCAAGTAGAATTATTGCAACCCAGCAATAAAATAACATCACTGGAATATTAAGTAACATTATTCCGCAAGTAGTCATTAACCTCTTCCTGTTGTCGATATCTTTAATCGCTTTTAATAAAATTGAAATTAAAATTCCAATATTTATTAGTCCTGTCAATACGATAAAACCATAACCAACGAAAAGCAATTCAAACGATGAAGAAAGGAAGTAAAGTCCGAAAATAAATGTTCCGAGCAAGAACGAAATTAATGCTGTTTGTAAACCGAGTTTTATGTATCTTTCAGTCTTCATACACTTGATGTAATTTTTTTGATTGGACTTATTTACCTAATCGAGATTAATAAATTAAAGATTTGAGCTTGCCGTTTTAAACAAAAACAAAAACAAAATTAATCATGCTGGTAGCAAAACCCGCTTGGATCTTTGGTCATCCGTTTACAGCGCGCACCTTTTTTAGTTGTTCCCATGCATTGACTTGAAGTTCCAACATTTTTAGACGAATGATGCGAACGACTTCCAGAACTACTTGATGTCCAAGACCAACAAGCAATACAAACCTCTTTTTCTAAAGCATTTTCTTCTCTATCAACTAACCCAGGGAAAAAATCAATACCAGTAATCCGCTCTAATTCATCTATCGAGACAACATAACGGGTCAAAGATTCTTTAGAACCTTGATTAGGAAGAATAAAGGCAATCGCTTTTGGATGTTCATGATGGTCGAGAATTACCTTATAATAATATTTTGGAACACTTACATGATTGGGTCCAATAGTTGGCAAACCATCAGTTAAAACTGGACCTGTTACCACATATACTGATTTATAATCTACTGCCCAATCACGAACAAGTTCCTCAAGTTTCTTCCAAATACCCCTGTTAAAACTTGGATCTTGAGGACTCATATTACTATAATAAAAAGATTCTTGCATGGTATTAGCAGTGGAGGACATATCGGCAGCAGGTGCCAAATGACCTCGATCATATCCAGAACCTTTATAATCACGATCCGTTGCACTTCCTGTACTTACATTTGGATCAGATTCAAAATCATTAGATCTTTCATACAAACGATTCGTTTCATCAGCTGTTAACTCGTAAGCCACCCATGCTGCTTGTTCATATGCTTCACTGTAGCGAATAGTATACGCTAAATGCCTGATGATTTGATCCTTTGAATGAATAAGAGGCAATTCCAAATTTTCTTGTGGAGCCCTTATAGTATCTTCAAGCACCACATTAGAAACTATTTGTTCTACTTTTGGCTCAACTTTTTTTTCTGTTGGAGACAGGATCTTACTTTCCTCCTTAACCTGATGCTTATTAGATAAGACCTTTACTAAAACTCCTATACAGAGGAAGAAAAAAAGTAAAAAAATTATGGTATATTTTTTCATATCAATTGACAATTATTTTTTGGTTTACCAACAAACCATTTTTAAATGCGACGGTTACTAAATAAGTACCACAAGACCATAGTGATACATCAACAGAAATGGAATTCGTTAAGGAATTAGTTTGATAATAAAGCTCTTTTCCATTAAGATCAAAAACCTTCAAATAATCTAACACTTTATCCATTCCAAAGACAACCTTAAAATAAGACTCAGTAGGATTCGGATACATTAAAATTGAATTTTCAGGAATAATAGGATCTTTAGGAAAATTAATCTTCCAAAGAGCACCACCTCTTTCGATTATATACAGATCGTTTTCAAGCAATTCAGCATCTACAGGCAAATAAAATCCAGAAACAACACTTCTTGTTACCATTTCATAATTATCAATCGAAGCATTATATTCTAATTTCATTTGAATCAAATCGCGAGAAGGGTCAACAAATGGGCAAGGACTACCCCAAGGCGAGATTGGAGAAAATCCAAGACTATCACCCCCGGGCATAAAACTCAAAACAAAACCATCACCTTTATAGGGGAAAGATAAATTACTATCTGCATCAAAGACCAATCCTAAAGGGGAACGATGGGCGGTGAAAGAACTTACATAAGTTCCATTTTGACTTGCCTGCAGAACTCCTCCACTTATAGCATCACGATAAAAATCTCCAGCAGAACCTAAATTACGAATAGGCTCCATCCAATTTACATTATTAGGAATTGAGGGGAATCCTGAAGTGTAATTAAACCAACCAGCAGCAACACCACTTCCATTTGGATTTACAAGGGGATCAATATGATAATCATAGTTGGGATATTGTATAGGATTATCATTCCCACCCATTCTCCATGGAAATCCATAATTCCTACCATGTCTCAACCAATTCAATTCTTCCGGATCATCTCTTTCACCAGAATTATCAATGGCAAAAAGGGTATCCTTGCTATCCCAAGCCATGTCGTAAGCGTTGCGCGTACCTGATGCAAATAAATACGGACTATTAACAAGAGAAGCTGAATCATTGAGCAATAAAACATTCAAACTGTTTATTGGAAAACGAAAAATACGAGAAGTCAAAGGCACTTCTCTAGTATTTGGCCAAGCGCCATTATTATCATCTAATTCACCTAAATGAGTCCTTGCACCGCTACTAACAAAAACATTTGAACCACTAGGATCAACTGCAACACCTGTAAAACCATGATCACCTGTTGGACTAGCAGTTGGATAAGGGTCCGTACTCACCATGACTTCCCATGTGCGTTGACCATTAAAGGAAGGCGTTCCTTTGACCACATAGCCAACACCAACGGTTGAAGTCCAATTATTACCAGAAAGATACAGCATGCCATCACGAAAACAGAGCCCTTGGAGACAGGTGATGCCATGATCAGCCGACGTAAATCTAAGAGTATCAGTGGCGCCACCTTGTTCATTTAAAAAAATCTCATAGATATCACCTGTTATCACAGCATAAAAAAGATGACCGCTTACAACATCATAATCTAATTTTGTTGCATAAGGTTTGGGAGTGAAAATTGAATCAACCGATAAATCAATGTATAGAGGAAAAACACGATGTTGAGCAATAGCAAGAAAATTTAATCCAATAAATGCAATGATTAAAAAATTTCGAATGAACATAAAAATCAATTTATACTACGAATATAGTAAAATGAGATGAGCGAATTGCCACTTAAAATTAAAATAACAAAACTGATTAAAGTTTAATATTGTACTTTTCAATTTTACTAATCAGCGTGTTAATAGCCCATCCAATGGCAATAGACGACTGTCTTTTATTCCCTTTAAAGTACTTAAGAACCCTTTCTATATGTTCTTTTTCAACAAAGGAAATATGCATTGGTTTTTCCATTGGACCTTGCGATAATCGTTTTGGTAAAACTTCAGCATTGACTAATTCCTCATTAAAAACATACAATCTTGAGATGATATTTTCTAGTTCCCTAACATTTCCGGGATAAGAATAATTTAATAGCACCTCCAATGCTTCTTTTTCTAAGATTAATTTTTTGGGACGATTTAATTCTTTTTTCTTTTGATTTAAAAAATACTCCATCATCGCTTTTATATCTTGTTTACCCCTTTCGACCAATGATGGTAAATCTAATTCTACTACGGACAAGCGATAATATAAATCCCATCTAAACTTACCTTCCTCACACAACTTCGTTAGACTTTGATTTGTTGCAGCGATGACCCTAACATTTATTTTCTTAGCTTTTCCTCCAAGAGGCATAACCTCTTTTTCTTGCAAGACACGCAATAAAGCTTGTTGCATATAAGGAGAAATATCCCCAATTTCATCTAGAAAAATAGTGCCTTCATTAGCTTCTTCGAATAAACCCGTAGTGTCCTTATCAGCACCGGTGAAGGCGCCTTTTTTATATCCAAACAAGCGAGATTCTAATAATGAATCACTAAATGCAGAGCAATTAACCGTAACATAAGCTTGTTCTGATCTAATTGAATTTTTGTGAATGTATTTAGCTAAATTTTCTTTTCCCGTTCCACTCGCTCCTAAGATTAATACCGTTACTAAATCCGTTTGAGCAACCTTTTCTGCATTGTTATAAATCCACTTTATTTGAGGAGTTATAAAATAATCATCAGACACATTGCTTCTCTTAACTTGCTCTTGATGATAAATGGCTGTAACAGGAAGTGATGATTGTTCTAATTCAATCTTAATTAATTCCGGTTTATCTTTCGTTTTAGTATACTTTGCTTCTCTTGTTTGAAAAAGAGTAGTGTTTAAATTTAATCCAAGGTGACTTAAATACCACACTACTTGCATTGAAGGAGTTCCAGGAGTAATAAAAACATCAATTTTATCCTCTTTTAGACTTGTTAGTAATGGATCCACTTTTGATTGAATTTCCCGATGATCAATGGGATCATTAATCCCCATATAAATAGGTTCAATGATACGATCAGGATAAGTTCTTTTTAAGAAATTCACCAAGAGCTCCGTTCTTAGATCACTTTCTTTTGCACTTGAAAGCAATAAATGTTGATCTTGTTTAAAGAAGAATTTGTGATAATTTGCCGTTGGTCCATTTTCGAGAACTTTCCCTTCGTAAAAGTCATTGTTATAAGCTACCCAAGAAACCAAAGTCTTCATATATCAATTTTTGACATAAATATAAGAATATTTAGGTAGTAAATCCATCAACATTAAATTTCATCTTACTTAATTCACTTCAAAACATTATCACAAAGAACCTCAAACCTAATGCTTATTTTTGTGCCATAGATTGATAAGACAGCCACGGAATCAAATCATTATACATTTTTTGATAAAGAAAATCATCTTTCCCTCTCACTTGACCAATAAAATTAATGTGTCCAGTTAATGAATTCAAGAATCGAATATTTCGTTGTGTCAATGAATGTGAAAAATCATCTGCATTCCTGCTTGAAGCATGATCAATTCCATTAGTATTTAAATCATGGAGCATTGCTCGTACCTTTTTGAGCGTCTTACGATCAACATTTACTTTTTCATTAACAATTATCCCTGTCACCACTTGTTTTTTATTTTTGGACCTCAATCTAAATTTTTTATCATTCAGAGTAAAACCATGCGTCATAAGTATGTGTTTTAAGTACTGAACTTGAAGTTTAGTGATAAATTTATCTGAAGAAAAACTCAAATCATCTGCATATCTTGTGTAAGTTATTCCTTCTTGCTCACAATAATTTAAAAGAGCATTATCGAGAGGTAAACAGATTAAATTGGAAAGTACAGGCGAAGTTGCAACACCTTGTGGTAAGACACCATTATAAGTCAAAAGATAGGTTAAGGCTTCAGAAACAGATTCATCAAATCCAAAGGGAGGAGATCTAAAAAGCGAGTAAACCTTTTGGGCTGGAATTGAACTAAAAAAATCTTTTAAATCTAGATTAAGAAGATACCTCTTACTGACATGAGGCAAGGCATTCTGAACAATATTTGCATTTTGAGATTTATGTTTTACACTCAAGACAAAACCATGAACAGAGGGGTGTTTTAAACACGAATACACTCCTTGCAAATGACTATTAATTTTCTTTTGAACTTTATTTAGTTTCCCTTGAGGAGCATTAATAATACGAAAACCTTTTTTCCTTTTTGGAATAGTATAATTTAAATAATTCGGATAATTCAACATCAATTCCATTTCACTCCAGGAGATTCTTAGAAAAAGACATAAATCTAAGGTTGATTTTATGCCTAACATTCTAAGCGCATATTTTTCAGCTGTATTCAAAAAAGTAAATGGAGTGGTGCGTAATGAATTATTAGGATAATAAATAAATTTCCAACATTGATCTTTAAAAATCTCTTTTTTTATCGACAAATCCTCTATTTTATTCATAATTATATTTTAAAAAAAAGCCGTTGAACCTTATCTCAAATTTGCGTGCATTCTTTCGAGCGAAGCGAGCAAGAATGGAGGCAAAGCCCCTTAATTCTGCTCAACTTCTAAATGGGTTGCGAGAACACAACCACAAGTCTATTAATGACTCATAAGTTCTAATCAACGGCTCTTATACTATTAAAAAGGATTTTCCTCCTCATCCAAATTTAGTTTTCGATCTTTTCTAATTTGAAATCTACTTTTTCCTTCTTCAAAAGGAGCCAATTTGCTCTTTGCGAAATCGACATTGAATTTAAGTGTAGTTAAGGAACCAAATCTATTTTTCGCTAAAATCAATTCCATCATGGCCAACGTAGATTCATTATACTCATCTATTAACAAGCCATAATATTCAGGCCTATAAACAAAGAACACCTTATCTGCATCCTGTTCAATACCCCCGCTTTCCCTAATGTCACTTAGTACAGGCCTTCTATCACCTCCCCTCATTTCAACACTTCTGTTTAGTTGACTTGAAGCAATTATACACACCTTCAATTCTAGCGCAATCTTCTTCAAAGTCCGACTAATGTAACCCACCTCGAGAACACGACTGTTTCGATAGCGCTTAGAAGATAGCATTTGCAAATAATCAATAATAATTACCTTAACGCCCTTTTCTCTAACCATTTTCTCACAATAATGGAACAATTCGGTCATCGATTCGATTTGTCGATCGTAAAATGAAAGATGAAGCGCAGAAAAATACGACTTTAATAATTTCAAATCATCCGCATTCACTCTTTTAAAATCAGCTGGATTATGCAGCGGAATCGGTCGCTCTAGAAAACCATTGGCAATCCTATACATCAAAGCAGTACTCGTCAAGTCAAATGAAAAATAGAGCACCTGAGTTTGCAATGAAATCCTAGTCGCAAGATCTAACAGAACTAGCGATTTGCCCATACCGGGTCTTCCGCCAACTATTATATATTCCCCTAGACTGAGTCCACCTAGCTGACTATCATAATTCGACCAACCTGTGGGAATAAGTTCATTAGAATTTCCCTCGCTATCATCAATGGTCTCCTCTAAACATTTTAATATGGTTCTAGAGGTATAATCATCGGTTTCACTTAAACTAGGTTCCGCTATGAGCTCCTTCAATCTATCGAGTAAAATCCCGTTTTCTGGAGGGAAATCTATTAATATATTCTGTATTTTATCTTGAATGGTCATAAAACTTTGATTTGCACTTGATAGACAATTATGAAGCCAAAGTAAAAACACCCTATTTATCTCAATATAATTTAAATAATATATCAAATTTTGAAAAACATAATATATTTTGATATTATAAAACCTTTTTTATGAGAACTAAAACACTACTTTTTGAATTAATATTTCTAAAATCAATATCTTCCTGATTCACTTTCTAAATAATTAGTATTTTCGTTCTGTTGAATTCATTAATCCATCATCATGTTATCAAGTGCTGCTATTGCTTTTTTCAAATCCATTGTTGGTGATGAAATGTCAATTTCCCAGGAAGATCTTTTACATTATGGACATGATGAGACCGAAGATTTGTCTTTCCCTCCTCATGTAGTATTAAAGCCTGCAAATCCTCAAGAAATATCAAGCATCCTTAAATATTGCAATGAGCATAAAATTCCAGTCACACCAGCAGGAGCACGAACTGGACTTAGTGGTGGTTCTTTACCGATTTATGGCGGAGTGTTACTCTCCATGGAAAAATTCAATAAAATATTAAATATTGATGAGAAAAACCATCAAGTAATTACAGAACCTGGAGTTATCACCGAAGTATTACAGAATACTGTCAAGGAGAAAGGACTCTTTTACCCTCCGGATCCTGCGAGTAAAGGCTCTTGTTTTATTGGAGGAAATGTCGCCGAAAATTCTGGAGGTCCAAAAGCGGTGAAATACGGAGTAACCAATGAATATGTCCTCAATCTAGAAATTGTGTTGCCTACAGGAGAAATTATTTGGACAGGCGCTAATGTTTTAAAAAATGCCACAGGATATAATCTCACTCAATTAATTGTAGGTTCTGAGGGCACACTTGCAGTTGTTACAAAAATTGTCTTAAAACTCTTACCACACCCAACGCACAATCTATTAATGTTAGTTCCATTTTACGATGCAGGTCAAGCGTGTGAGGCAGTAGCGGCGATATTCCAAGCAGGAATAACCCCAAGTGGTCTAGAATTCATGGAGCGGGACGCATTAATTTGGACTCAGAATTTCATTGGAGAAAGCACAATTCCCATTGCGGATAACCATGCAGCGCATCTATTGATTGAGGTAGATGGTTTTGATTCTGAAATTTTAATGAGCGACTGCGAAAAAATCATGACCGTGCTAGAATCCTATTCTCATGATGAAATTTTATTTGCTGAATCAGAGGCTCAAAAAAACACCTTATGGACCTTGCGCAGAAAAGCAGGTGAAGCCGTAAAGTCTCAATCTATTTATAAGGAAGAAGATACTGTAGTGCCCCGATATCAATTGCCTGAATTACTTTATCATATAAAAAAAATAGGCGCTAAATATGGATTTCAATCCGTTTGTTATGGACATGCTGGAGACGGAAATTTACATGTGAATATCATTAAAGGGAATTTAAGCAATGCTTTTTGGAACGATGAATTACCTATTGCTATTAGAGAATTATTTACAGAAGTTGTTCGTTTAGGCGGAACCATCTCAGGTGAACATGGAATCGGACTTGTACAAAAACCGTATATGGATATTGCTTTTTTAGAGGTGAGTTTAAATTTAATGCGGGAAATTAAAAAAGTGTTTGACCCGAACAACATCTTGAATCCAGGTAAAATATTCTAATCAATTCCACTGGCTAGGATTAGATCAATCATTTTGTCGTCCATATCTAGTTGTAATTCCTCACTATCCTTAAGAAGAACTTGTGTGTGACGATCATCAAAACTTTTATCTGTTGCAAGATATGGCTTGTAAATCCAAAGCAATTCATTCAACATACGTTCTTTAATTGTTAAATCATGCATACCAATCAACGGGTCTGTTGTTATTGTTAATTGATCATATTGCATTAAAAACTTAATTCTACTTAGAATATATTGATTTGTCGGAGGATTTGGATTCGTAACATGGAAAATCTGTTCATTGTCTCCAAGAGCATGAACTGCCAAAAGTACTTTTACTACATAATCAATCGGCACCAGATTAGAGGTGCCTTTTGCTGATGCAATAATCCTGAATAATTCATTTGAACAACCATCGCGCAAAGCCCGTTTTTTGAATACGGATAAGGCTCTTAAGAAACCGTAAATCGCAAAATTAGAATCTGCTCGACCTGTCTTTGAGTCTCCAACAATTATTGAAGGACGAACAATATTAACCTTCATTCTATTTTTATATTCCATTACAGCTCGTTCAGCAAAAACCTTTGAAAGTTCGTATGGATTATGACAATCTTGATTTTCAGAATACAATTCCTCCACTCCATTCATTTCCTTACCTAAAGTATAGGCCGTACTTACTTGAATAAAATGCTTAACACTTAGTTTCTCTGATAATTCTAAGGTGTTTTTTGTTCCTTCCAAATTAATTTGCATCAATTCCGCCTCTAATTCTTCATCAAATTTAACCATGGCAGCCAAATGATAAACAATATCTATTAATCCATTATTTTCATTTATAAAACCAACTGATTGTCCTAGATTTTTGTGCGTAATATCACCTTTAATAATTGTGATTCTTTTGAGTTCTTCGGAATTAAACTTAGATAGTAGTTGTTTAACTTTTCGGTCACTTCTCGCTAATACCATAACTGAATGACCTTGACGAATCAATTCACTTACGAGAATCCCCCCTAAAAAACCTGTACCACCTGTGACTAAAAAGCGTTTCATAAATTGCAAATTATTTTTCTAAGCTTGATTATTTCAAAAAAGTTAGATTTCTTGAATACATCAAGATAAAAATAAATGCAAAAAAAGCATTTATCACCAACATTTCCGTCGGAACAAATGCTGGATTAACAAATAAATAAGTTTGTGCTAAATATACTAAAGAATAAACGATATACAAATGAAAACCCAATCGTTTTCCTTGAAACATAAATAATGCAGCAAGCGAACCTATAGCGGCAACAGATAAAGAAACAAGATGAAAACCAGTGAAATTAGCATACATAGCATCAGTTAAATATTGTATTTTTTGCATCAGAGAGGCTAAATAATACATTTTTATTTCTAACATTTGATTCATTGATGTTGCCAGCACGACTTTAGATTGCTTAATTTCTTCCACCGAAGGCTTTCCCATCAACAAGGTAAATAAACTACTTGTTATTGTAAGACCTGTATTACACCAAGTTAAAATGATTAAAACAAATAAAAATCTAGGAGGCCTCGACTTTACACCTAATTCATCAGATTGTTCTAAATTATTCATATTTTCATTTTATTAATTACAAAATTTTTCGCGTTAACCATATCAATATGGCAATTTCGATCAGCCTTTAAAAAACGCACCTCTTTTCTGAATTGCGAGAATAAATCTTCTAATTTAGAAGAAGACGTCATCGGGCGTCTAAACTCCAATGCTTGCGCAGCATTTATAAGTTCAACCCCCATAATGGCGTAACAATTATCAATAATTCGATGCAGTTTTGTAGCTGCATTTGCGCCCATACTCACATGATCTTCTTGTCCATTACTTGAATCTATAGTATCAACAGAGGCCGGAGTACACAATTGTTTATTTTGACTCACCATTGCTGCACAGGCATAATGTACAATCATTAACCCAGAATTCAAACCAGCATTTTCAATTAAAAAAGCAGGCAATGCTCTGGTTCCAGAAATTAATTTGTAGGTTCTTCGCTCAGAAATACTCCCCATTTCAGCAAGTGCAATGGCTAAAAAGTCCAAGGACAAAGCCAAAGGTTGTCCATGGAAATTTCCTGCAGACACCACATCATCGTCATCAGGAAAAATAGTAGGATTATCCGTTACTGCGTTAATTTCCCTTTCAACTATTTTAGCGCAATGATCAAAAACATCCTTTGAAGCTCCATGAACTTGTGGTATGCATCTAAAAGAATATGGGTCCTGAACATGTGCTTTAGATCGATTGAGCAATTCACTTCCGTCCATAATTTGACGGAAATAAGATGCTACTTCAATTTGACCCACTTGATTCCTTATTTCGTTAACATTAGATTGAAATGGCTCTTTTCGACCATCAAAGGCATCCAAAGATAATGCCGCAATGTTGTTAAATTTAAACCACATAGTAGAGCAATGATGCACGGCGTAAGTGGCATAAGCACTCATAAACTGAGTCCCATTCAATAGCGCTAAACCTTCTTTTGACTTTAAAACTAAAGGAGAAATCCCCAATTTAAGATGTAAATCTTTAGCTGACATTTTCTGGCCCTTGTAATATATTTCGCCCTCACCAATCAAACCTAAAGATATATGCGCTAAAGGCGCTAAATCACCCGAGGCTCCTAAACTTCCTAACTCGAATACTAAAGGTAAAATGTCATTATTATAAAAAAACAAGAGGCGCTCAACTGTCAATAGATCAACCCCAGAATTTCCATGCGCTAAGCCTATAGCTTTAAGCAGTAAAATACGTTTAATCATTTCATGTGGGATTTCAGCGCCCATTCCGCACGCATGAGAAACAACTAGATTTCTTTGAAGTTCACCTAAATCAACCGCTGAAATAGCCGTATTACATAAGGATCCAAACCCTGTATTAATACCATAAATTAACTGATCTGAATTGGCTATTTTTTCATCTAAATAAGAGCGACACTTATTAATCGCCTCCTTAGCTGACTCATTTAATTCAACTTGGCAATTAGACGCTAAAATCTCTTCAAATTTATTTAGACTTATCCATTGATTATTAATGTAGTAAATAGACATATTTAATGTATTACTTTTTATTAAATTTAGCGAAATCTTTAGCGAAATAGGTCAGAATACCATCAGCTCCTGCCCTTCTTATACTCAACAATATTTCAGCAACTGCTAATTCATAATTCAACCAGCCTTTTTCAGCGGCTGCAATTACCATAGCGCATTCTCCGCTAACATTATAGGCGGTAATTGGAATTGGAAAATTTTCTTTCATCAAGTGAATTATATCCAAATAGGCTAAAGCTGGTTTAACCATTAACATATCTGCACCTTCTTCCATATCCAATTGACCTTCAAGAAGTGCTTCCCTTTTATTCGCTGGATTCATTTGATATGTTTTTTTATCTCCTGATTTTGGCGCAGAATTTAAAGCATCTCTGAAAGGACCATAAAAAGCACTTGCATATTTTGCCGTGTAAGACATAATACTTGTATCTGTATGTCCCGCTATATCTAGCGCTTCACGAATTACACCAACCCTGCCATCCATCATGTCTGAAGGACCAATAATATCAACTCCTGCTTGTGCTTGAGCAACTGCCATTTTAGCTAAAATGCTCAGTGTTTCATCATTAACTATTTTTCCATCAATCACAAGGCCATCATGTCCATCAGATGAATAAGGATCCATAGCGACATCACTCATAATGACCATTTCAGGAAATCTTTCTTTAAGTTCACGAATAGCATTCAGATAGAAATTATCTTGTGCATAGCTATAACTGGCTATCTTATCTTTTAAAGATTCATCAACTGCAGGAAATAGATCATAACTATAAATACCTAAATTCATACAAGCTTCCACTTCTGGAATTAGCGTATCTATGGACCACCTGAAATTGTTAGGCAAAGAACCTATCTCTTCCTTTATCCCAATTCCATCTTTTAAGAAAATAGGATAAATAAGATGTTGAACTCCTAATTGAGTTTCCTCTAACATATTACGAATAGCGCGGGACTTTCGGTTTCTTCTCGGACGAATATTCATTTCAAAAATTACATTAACATCCCACCACAGACATGAAGGGTTTGACCCGTAATATACGCAGACATATCAGAAGCTAGAAAAACAGTAGCATTAGCAACATCTATTGGTTGCCCACCTCTTTTTAATGGAATTGAATTTCTCCAAGTTTCTACCACTGCTTGATCTAACACTTCCGTCATTTCCGTTTCAATAAACCCAGGTGCGATAGCATTACATCTAATATTTCTAGAACCTAATTCAGCAGCAATAGACTTAGTAAATCCGATTAATCCTGCTTTTGAAGCCGCATAATTTGATTGACCTGCATTTCCTTTAACACCAACTACAGATGACATATTGATAATAGAACCACTTCTTGCTTTGAGCATAGGTCTTTGGACCGCCTTTGTCATGTTAAAAGCTGATTTCAAATTGGTGTTGATTACTTCATCCCATTGCTCTTCAGTCATGCGCATCAGCAAAGTGTCTCTTGTTATTCCTGCATTATTAACGAGAACATCAATAGTTCCATATTCCGCAACAATATCATCAACCAATTTTTGCGCATCATCATATTTAGAAGCATCAGATTTAAATCCTTTTGCTTTACCACCGTTTGCCGTAAGTTCATTTACTAAAGCATTTGCTTTTTCTTCTGAAGAAAGATAAGTAAATATTACTGTAGCTCCTTGTTGAACACATTCCGTAGCAATAGCTTTTCCAATGCCTCTTGATGCACCGGTTATCAATACAATTTTATTGTCTAAAAGTCCCATATTTATATTTTTCACTACAAAGATAAAGATAATGTTATTTAGCAGCAGTAATTCCTTATTTTTGATCTTATGATTTTCGGTCCAAAAGATATAAATTTCAAATTTTACAAAGTGATTTTCTTTGTAATCATCATAACTGGCTTAGTTTACAGCTTTTCATTTGTTTTCAAGAACAACAAACAAAAACAAGAATTATTTTCTAAAAATAAAATAAGTAATTTGTTTGTTCAAGATGGAGACCTTATTTTTCAATCCTCCTATTCGAAACAAAGTCAAGCAGTTGAAATTGCCACCAATTCAAAATATTCCCATTGTGGAATAATATTTATTGAAAATAATGTCCCTTATGTATACGAAGCAGTTCAACCGGTTGGTAAAAGAAAGCTTTTAGACTGGATTAGTAGTGGTGTAGATCAAACTTGTGTTATCAAGAGATTTAAAGGTCTTGATACACTAGACAAAAATTCAATTTTAAGAATGAAAGAATACGCAGCCTCTCAATTTGGAAAAAATTATGACGGCTATTTCTCATGGTCGGACAAAGAAATGTATTGTTCCGAACTGGTGTACAAGACTTATAAAAACTGCATTAACTTCGTTTTAGCCCAACCGAAAACACTTAGAGATTTTAATATTGATGCACCAGTAGTTCGAAAAATAATGAAAGATCGGTATGGTGATGATATTCCTTATGACGAATTAATGATATCTCCCGGTCAATTATACGATGCTCCTTCTTTATTCACAGTATACAGCAATGAAAAATAATAGCGCATCTTTCACTATTTGGTTTACAGGTATTTCTGGCTCAGGCAAGACAACACTCGCCAATGCTCTTCAAAATAAATTTAAAGAAAATAACATTACTAGTTTTTGCATAGATGGTGATGTACTAAGAAATGGACTTTGTAAAGACTTAGGTTTTTCAGATTCCGATCGAAAAGAGAACATGCGTAGAGCCTCTTGTTTAGCAAAAATGATCAATGATCAAGATCACACCGCTTTAGTTTCCTTAATTTCACCTTTTAAAGCAGAAAGAGAAATAGCACAGCATTATATTGGCAAAAATAAATTTCTAGAAGTTTTTGTTGACTGTTCCTATGAAGAATGTGCCAAACGCGATGTTAAAGGATTATATAAAAAATTTGAATCAGGGTTACTTAATCAATTTACTGGAAAAGATAGCATCTATGAGGCACCTGAAAATCCTAAGGTTCATATAAAAACAAATGAGCTTGATCTTGAAGCATGTTTACAAACAATCGTTTCTGAAATTGAAACAAGGTTTCAACTTATTTTGTCTTAATTTATTAACTTTGTATCATGTCCATTCAACAATTAACTCCAGCTATCTGTAGTGAAATAATCGCTAAAGACTCAAGAACACAATGTATTGATGTTCGTGAACCATACGAATATGAATTAGGAAATATAGGATTTGTCAACATTCCAATGGGCGAAACCCCAATGATCAGTGAGCAATTTGACAAGGAAAAACAGACAATAATCTTGTGCAGGAGTGGCAAAAGAGCTGAGGCAGTAGCCAATTTACTGTTAACTGAATATAATTTCACTTCAATTATTATCGTCGAAGGTGGTATCACCGCTTGGAAAGAATCAATTGACGAGACAATTCAACTGGACTAATGGAATTAATTAAAGATTTTTTAGATTTCTTTTTGCACTTAGACAAGCATCTATTTACCTTGATTCAAGAGTACGGCACTTGGATTTATGTGATTTTATTTCTAATCATATTTACTGAAACAGGCTTGGTAGTGATTCCTTTTCTACCGGGCGACTCCTTACTTTTTGCAGCTGGAACTTTTTGCGCAGGTGTTACTACAGATGGACAGCACGCAGAATTGAACCTATTTATTGTTCTCGTTTTATTAATTATAGCAGCTATCTCAGGAGATGCATTGAATTATTTTATTGGAAAAACGATTGGAGCTAAAGTAATTCGTTGGAGAATTGGTAATAGACAACTCTTAAAGCAAAAATATATCGATCAAACGCATGATTTTTTCAACAAACATGGATCCAAAGCAATTGTAATTGCTCGATTCGTTCCAATTGTTAGAACTTTTGCGCCTTTCGTAGCAGGAATTGGAAACATGAAATATTTCACCTTTTTACGATTCAACATCATTGGTGGATTTGCTTGGGTATTAGGTTTAACTTTACTCGGATATTTCTTTGGTAATTTAGAAATCGTTAAAAAGAATTTTGAAATTGTGATTTTCGGAATTATCTTTTTATCACTTCTTCCCATGCTTTTTGAATTTATTAAAGCTAGAAAAAAAATATAATTGACTTATTTAAGTTTAATTAAATTCCTAAAAATTTTTGCCTTCGTGCAATTTTAATTAAATTTATGCCGTCACTAATGTGACTAATAAAATAAACAACCAACTGAATGAAAAATACCATCAAATTATTACTCGTTTTAGCCTTGACTTTCAGTGCAAATAATCTTTTTTCTCAAGGATGTTTCAACGCTAACTTCTCCGATAATTCATTTTTAAATTGGCAAGGTTTCACAGGGACA
The DNA here is from genome assembly GCA_947447525.1 of Flavobacteriales bacterium. Lineage (GTDB taxonomy): Bacteria > Bacteroidota > Bacteroidia > Flavobacteriales_D > Crocinitomicaceae > UBA952. Next base: position 162,948 of record CANFJL010000002.1, read on the forward strand.
TGTTGCGGAATCAATACTCCAAACGTAGGAATTGTCCCAGGACAGCATACCATAATGACAGGAACAGGAGTTGATCCTTGGGCATGTACACCAATAACGGTAGTTGCACCAGGAGAAACCTACTCTGCGATGTTAGGAAATAGTGGGACAGGAGCTCAAGCTGAACGCTTACGTTATGTTTTCAACATTACGCCTTCATCGAATATGATTATCTTTAAATATGCAGTAGTCCTGGAAGATCCAGGGCATACTATTGCACAGCAACCTAGATTTGAAGCTCAATTAAGTGACTCTATAGGTAATCCAATTCCTTGTACCTTCTATCAAGTTACCTCTGGAAATGGAATTCCTGGTTTCCAAGCTTGTGGTCAAATTCGTTCAAAAGATTGGACTACGATTGGTGTAAATGTTTCAGGTTATTTAGGTCAACAAATTATTCTTGACGTCGCTACTGGTGACTGTTCTTTAGGGGGGCATTTCGGTTATGCATATGTAGTCGCTGATTGTGCATCACTTTATATAGAATCTAGATATTGCGAAAACAGTTTATCTCAAACAGTTGAATTAGAAGCCCCAGATGGGTTTGCTAATTACGTATGGACAGATAGTACAGGAACAGTTGTCGGAAATGGTCAAATTATTACTTTGAATACTACCAACCAACAAACCATCACTTGTGCAATCACCTCCGTAAATGGATGTACAGCTACCTTATCCACAGAGATTTTGCCTTCGAATGTTGTAGCTCTTTATACAATGGATTCAGTTTGTGCAGGTGGTGTTATTGATTTAAATAATATTTCTGTATTTACCAACGCTATCCAAGATACCGTAACTTGGAGTTCATCTGATGGTTATTCTGTTCTTGGAAATACCTTTAGCCATACCTTCCCTGGTCCTGGCGATTATACAGTTCAAATGATTGTAGAATCAGATGCTAATTGTCAAGATACTGTTACCAATACTATTCATGTTTACAACATTCCAGTTTCAGATTTCAATTTTGCAAACGTTTGTCTTGGAGAGGAAGCTCAATTAAATTCAATTAGTTCCATTGCCTCCCTAGATTCCTTAACCAATTTATGGGTCATCAATGTTCAAGACACTTTAATTGGAGATACTACTGTTTACGATTTCACCCAACCAGGACTCTACAATATTGATTTAATAACTACTTCTCAATTTGGATGTGCTGATACGAGCTCACAATCCATTACAGTATTTAATAATCCAACCGCCAATTTTACCTTCACAGAACAATGTATTGATGTTGCTGTGCCATTCACCAATACTACGTCAAATGTTTCCCCTATCACATCCTTTGAGTGGTACCAAAACGGTACTTTTTTAGATACAACAATTAATATAAGTTATCTATACAATGCTCCTGGATTAAATACTATGACATTGATTGCACTAGACAGTTTTCCTAATAATGTGGTATGTGACGATACTTTAACCTTAACTTTATTTGTTCATGACAATCCTGTTTTAGCTTATGCAGCAGACACAGTGCTTTGTGAGGATGTTCCATTTACCATTACTTCAAATTCTACTGTTACTACAACTGAGGTATTGAGCTACAATTGGACTACTGCAGGGAATTCAATAGGAAATAATAGCAATTTAAACTATGTAATCACCACTCCAGGTATCAGTCCAATTAATTATACTGCCACAACTGCCTTTGGTTGTGCGACTGACACCACTTTCAACTTGTATGTGATGACTACACCAAATGAACCTATACTCTCCATCACAACACCAGATTGTCCTGGCGATCCAATTTTCATTACCGCATTAGGAGAATCAAATTCAACGATTAACTGGACAGGTCCAAACAATTTTACTTCCACTTCATTTAATGTAATGATGCCTATTACTCAAACAGGAATGGGTGCCTATATTTCCTACCTTGTTTCTCAATACGGTTGTATTTCAGACACTGCTTCAATCATTGCTGACATTGCAAACATTGGAACATTAAACGATTTTGATTTCCCGAATGTAATTACAGCAAACAATGACAACACTAATGATGTATTGGATTTGAAATCTTATTTCTCAACCTGTGATGCTTATACTTGTTATATTTTCAATCGATGGGGACAGTTATTGTTTGAGCAAGGTCAAGACACTCCACAATTTATGGGTAAAACTCAAGACGGTGAAGAATTGGTTCCTGGGGTTTATTTCTACAAATTAGTTTTCCAAGATTTTGAAAAACAAGGTTATATTCATGTAATTAGATAAGTTAATTCTGAATTGACATAAAAAAAGGAGCAGTTTAACTTGCTCCTTTTTTTATGCTTAATATTTTGGCTAAACCTTAAAAAAGTGTTTGTAATTCCTCTTTAAGAAACTCAACAGCGATTTCTGCAGGCAATACCCCTACTTCATTGGTAAGATTTAAAATTGCTGCACTTAGCATCATTGAATTTGAATCAGCATCCAAAGAACCGCTAGCAACATTAATAAGTTTGATGGTTTCTTCTTTTGCATCCTTTAGCATTTTCCATCCTTTAGGAGAAATAAACATTTGTTGGGCGACATTATGTTCATACTCATCGCGAATTGTTTTTAATAAAAGCGCTTGAAACGCAACACTTCCCAGAGCAGGTTGTTGCATGCGCATAATTAAACTATTGGGGTGGATGCGCTCTAAAAATAGGATGGCGCGCTGATAAGCATCTGCCCTATTGGGTAAGAAAAACTCTTGTCTCTGTTTTTTTAATTCCGAAAAAAGGATTCGATCTTGATCAGTCTTGGTTTTTTTGATAAATATAACAACGACATAAACAAGTGCACCAGTAGAAATTAGCAATGCAATAAGGTAAGTAAGGTCTTTCATAAATTAAACTTTGATGCAAATATAAACACCTCGCCAAATAAAATAGTGAATTTGCTATTTAATCTTGATCATCAAAACTCATTTATTCTCCTTAAAAACTTAATAATTTACATGCAATCACTTTTTTAATATCTTTACACTACTAACATAAAGCATGACTTCAATTATTATAGCCTGTGTACTCATTGCCTACTTTGGTGTATTATTAACCATTGCCTATCTCACCTCTCGGAATGCAAGCGCTCATAGTTTTTTTACTGGAGACAAAAAAAGCCCATGGTATTTAGTTGCTTTCGGAATGATTGGAACTTCACTTTCAGGGGTTACTTTCATTTCAGTTCCAGGATCTGTTGGTGCCGGAGGTTGGTATTATTATCAAATGGTGATTGGATTTTTTATCGGCTATTTCGTCGTTGCTTATGTACTTTTACCTTTATATTATAAATATAACCTTACCTCAATCTACAGGTATTTAGAATATCGATTAGGATTTAGTGCCTATAAATGGGGAGCTGGATACTTTATTTTATCAAGAACCTTAGGAGCGACTGTCAGGTTGTATCTTGTAATAAATGTATTACAGTTGTTTGTTTTTGACCCGCTTGGTATTCCATTTTGGCTTGCGACTGTATTAATCATTGGAATGATCATAGCTTATACTTTACAAGGTGGCGTAAAAACAATCGTTTGGACAGATACTTTACAAACTGTATTTATGCTTTTAGCATTGGTGGTTTGTATTTACTCTATTCAGTCTGCCTTACATTTAAATTGGTCTAATATATGGCATCAATTAGAAGCAAAAGACATGACGAAATTATGGAACACCGATCCACTCAAGAAAGATTTTTTTCTTAAACACATCATTGGAGGAGCATTTATAACCATTGCAATGACAGGCATGGATCAAGAAATGATGCAAAAAAACATTAGTGTTAAAACTTTGAAGGATGCTCAAAAAAACATGGTGATATTCAGTGTTATTTTACTTTTCGTTAATGCACTATTTCTATTTTTAGGCGGTATGTTGCACCTTTATGCAAAACAAAAAGGTCTTGACTTACTTCCCGATGACGTATTTCCTACCATAGTTCAAAAACATCTTCCTTTTGGTATATTTATTATCTTCATTATCGGATTGATTTCAGCATTATTTCCTTCTGTTGATGGTGCAATAACTGCATTAACATCTTCCTTCTGTATTGATATTTTAGGATTCGAAAGAAGAAAAGATTTAAGTGAAATTCAACAGCGCAAATTGCGTAAATTGATTCATCTTTCGTTCGCCTTAATTTTCTTGGTACTCGTTTTCTATTTTAAATGGATGAATAGCAAGACTATTGTTTCCTTAATATTTGAAATTGCAGGTTATACTTACGGACCTTTATTGGGATTGTTTTCATTTGGTATTTTAACCAAAAGAGTGCTAAAAAACTATATGGTGCCTATTGTGTGCATTGCAGCTCCATTAATCTGTTATTTCTTAAATTATTATGCAGCGACCTTTAAAGATGGATATACCTTTGGACTAGAAATGCTTATTATAAATGGAGCCATCACCTTTAGTTTACTATTTGCCACCAGCACAAAATCTATTAATAATTAATTATGAAAATTAACTTATCTGATTCTGGATTTCATCTATCATGTGCTCCTTTAAGTCTAACAAGACCAATTGGAAGTTTGCGCTGTGGAGTGTTTACCAATTCAGAACGTTGGAATTTTATCTTTCCAGAGGCTCAAATTGGTTTTGAAACACAAGATTATCTTTCTTCTAAATTCAAAGCTTTGGATGATGCCATAGTAATTAATGGAAGTGTAATTCCTAATGCTGAATTAGCTGCTGCTATTCTCCATTTAGAAGAGAATTCAACACTCTTTTTAGGAGAAGAAACGCTAGCTAAAAAAGGAAATGGACATCAAATCATTCAATATATAGGAAACAAACCTTTACAATTTAAAAATTGGTGGAACCTATTATCCTTAAATGGCGATGCTATAAGAAATGATTTTGAATTGCTTAGAGTCTCAACTCATTCGAATGATTTATCTTCTAGCAATTCTGTAATTGGTTCTTCGGAATGGATTATTGTAGAAGATGGGGCAAGAATAGAAGGCTGTATTTTCAACACTAATGATGGACCAATATATATTGGAAAAGGCGTTGAGATTATGGAAGGGACTTGCATTCGCGGACCTTTTGCAGCCTGTGAAAATAGTGTTGTAAAGATGGGGTCTAAAATTTACGGTCCAACTACTATTGGCCCCTATTCTAAGGTTGGGGGCGAATTGAATAATGTCATATTTCAATCCTATTCAAACAAGGCTCATGATGGTTTTTTAGGGAATTCATGTATAGGTGAATGGTGCAATCTTGGTGCTGACAGTAATAATTCGAATCTTAAAAACAATTATGGCTTGGTCTCGATTTATGACTACGCTGCAAAAGACATGATTTCTACTGGATTACAATTTTTAGGTTTGTGCATGGGAGATCATTCAAAATGTGGCATCAATACCATGTTCAATACTGGAACTATCATTGGTGTTTCCTGTAATCTCTTTGGACCAGGATTTTTCCCTAAACATATCCCTTCCTTTTCTTGGGGCGAAACTGATAATTTAGTTCGATACAAAATGGATAAGGCTGTGGAACATTCCAATAAGATGATGGAAAGAAGAAACACTAAGCTTCAAAAAGAAGATTTAGACATTCTTCAAGCCATTCAGGACTAATATTTATTTGGCTTTAAAGAACTTTAAGATAGGTAGTTTCATATAACTAGGTTCAAAATAAGCACTGTGCTCATAAATAAAGTTGAGTTGAAGCGTTTCTGATTCTCTAAATTCCTGATTATTTTTTTTCTTTTCTTCATATATTTGTTTTAAAGAAGGATTTTTCTCTAATATTTCTGCAATTTTATCAATGAATACATAACTTGAAAAATACTCTTTTTGCTGTAAATAAGAATCGAAAAAATTCCAGGAAAAATAGCTATCTTCAGCTAAAGGCTCTAAAACAGAGCAAATAAAAAGTCTTTTGTTTTGCTGGGTTGAAATTACATAATCTCCTTCAGAAACACCTCCAAGTATTAATTTTGAATCCACTTCAATAGTATGGTGTTTAAAATGTCCTTCATAAGGCTTGTTGTAACTTTGAAATGATTTAATCTCAACATCCCGAAAATAATTTCGATCCAACCATGCACTTCCTTTAATAATTCTTTCCATTGCTACCTCATTTTGCTGGAGACGATTAATAACTTCTAATTCTGATCCTTTTATGATATAAAAATCTGGTATGCGAATGGAATCTTTTGGAAAATGAGTATTATAGTAAGGAATAAACCGCTCATACCTCTGGTTTCTATCATAGTTCAATCTTGGTAATTGCGTTACTGGATGTACTGGATAAGTAGCCTTATAACCTTTAAAAAGAATGGAATCTGCTACACTAGATAAGGTATAATTAAACTTGAAATATTCTTGTTGCTTGTGAAATAAGAAAGCATGCTCTCGGGCTAATTCGACTTTTTTTGAATTTAATTTTAACCACAAATGCAATTCATTAATAAAGTCATAAGTTGACAGAACTCTTTCGGGAAATGGTTTTAACATGTGTGTTTCAACGGTAAAACTAATAGCATTGAATAAGTTGGCATATCCCATCGCATAGCGCGGCAAATCATTAAAAGCAACAATACCATCCTCAGGAGTCCTACCTTTTAATTCCACATAAGGATAAAGAGCTAATTTTTGATTCAATTCCGGCAAAAGCGCTTCATAGGTTATTTCTTTAATACTGGGTGCCATGCGCTCTTTCATTGAAGAGATGTATGTTAACGTATAGGTATAATCAGCACCATTTGAGACATGCGTATCGACAAAAACATCGGGGTCAAGTGTATGAAATATTTTAGCAAAGGTAAAAGTGTTTTGAGCATCCATTTTAATAAAATCACGATTCAAATCGTAGTTCCTTGCACTACCTCGAAAACCATAAACTTCTGGTCCATCTTGATTGGCTCTTGAAGTTGAATTCCTATTCAACATTCCACCGACATTGTAGGCTGGAATTATTGCAATTAAAGGATCATTTGTGTTTGACTTCTGATGCATCAAGTTTAAAAGCCACATCGCACTCGCATTTACCCCATCAGGTTCTCCCGCATGAATCGCATTGTTCACCAAAAGAGTTGTTGATTTTCTTGCTTTTTGGAAGGTTTTAAGGGAATCCCCTGCCCCATTATAAATACATAAATAAATAGGGATTCCAGCATCCGAATTTCCCATATTATACAACTCAACTGATTTATTTTCCTTTGCACATTTCTTATAAAATTCAATTAATTCAACATATGAAGGTGAAGTATTCGACTTCCAATCAAAATCTTGAGCAGTACAATTAATGCAAAGGTTTAGAAGTAAAATAAATATAAGGTAGTGTCTCATGAAATTATATTTAGGTAGCAAAACTACACGAAATGTTCCTAAATCGATGTATTTTTGTGAAATGAGAATTGATATCCTAAGTCTATTACCTGAATTAATGCACAGTGCATTTTCTGCTTCCATAATGAAAAGAGCACAAGACAAAGGACTCGTTGAGATACATCTGCACAATATCAGAGATTATTCTGATAATAAGCACAAAAATGTAGATGATTATCAATATGGTGGCGGCGCTGGAATGGTAATGCGAATTGAGCCCATAGCGACCTTAATGGATAAATTAATGTCCGAAAGAAACTACGATGAAATTATTTTCATGACACCCGATGGTGCTATATTAGAACAAGGAACTGTAAATTATTTATCCCTAAAAGGTAATGTAATGATTCTTTGTGGCCATTATAAAGGAGTTGATAATCGCATAAGAGAACATTATATCACCAAAGAGATTTCTATTGGATCCTATGTCTTATCGGGAGGTGAATTGGCTGCAGCTGTTTTGGTTGATGGAATAGTGCGTCTACTTCCTGGAGTTTTAAATGATGAAACCTCTGCTTTAACAGATAGTTTTCAGGATGATTTATTAGCGCCTCCTGTTTACACAAGACCTCCTGTTTACAAAGGATGGACCGTCCCAGAAGTTTTACTTTCTGGAAATCAACAAAAAATAGATCAATGGCGTGAAGAGCAATCCCTTGAACGCACGAAAATCAGAAGACCAGATCTAATAAAAAAGCAAAACGAAGGGTAAAACCGAGCTTTTGATTGGATTTATTTGGTTAATTTTATCCCTTTAAAAACCAATACAATGATTGAAATATCTAATCGACTGAATGCAATGGTTGAATCGGCAACTTTAGCCATGTCAAGAATTAGTCGTGAATTAAAAGCTCAAGGAAAAGATGTTATTTCTTTATCACTAGGAGAACCTGATTTTAACACCCCTCAATTCATCAAAGACGCTGCACTTGAGGCAATGAATAATAATTTTACACAATATACACCGGTTTCTGGATATGATGATTTAAGAGAAGCGATTTCTTTTAAATTCGAAAGAGACAATCATTTAAAATATTCCAAGGAACAAATTGTTGTTTCGACAGGTGCCAAGCAATCCATAGCTAATGTTGTTCTTAGTCTAGTCAATCCTGGAGATGAAGTGATTATTCCTGCTCCATATTGGGTTTCATATATTGAAATTGTTAAGATGGCTGAGGGAATTCCCGTAATCATTGAAGCGAATATTGATCAAAATTTTAAAATTACAGCGGAACAATTTGAGAATGCAATCACCAGCAAAACAAAACTGATGATTTTCTCCACTCCATGTAATCCAACAGGTTCTGTATATTCAAAAGAAGAATTATCAGGTTTAGCAGATGTTCTCAAAAGACACCAACAAGTAGTTGTTTTGTGTGATGAAATTTATGAGCACATTAATTTTATTGGAAAACACGAAAGTTTAGCACAATTTGATGCTATTTATGATCAAGTTGTCACCGTAAATGGAGTGTCAAAAGCTTGGGCAATGACTGGATGGCGCTTAGGGTATATTGGGGCATCAAAAAAAATTGCAGACGCTTGTAATAAAATTCAGGGACAATTTACTTCTGGAACTTGTTCTATAACTCAAAAAGCTGTTATTCCTGCTATGTATGCTGACCCAAGTGAATTAAATGAAATGGTCCATGCCTTTCACAAGCGCAGGGATTTAGTGGTGAGTGCTTTAGAAACTATGCCAGGAGTACGAAGTAATGTACCTGAAGGTGCTTTCTACTTATTTCCGGATGTATCGAGTTTCTTTGGAAAACAATATTTAGAATATAAAATTGAAGACGCTCAAGATCTATGTATGTATTTACTAAGTGAAGCTCAAATTGCTTTGGTAAGTGGTGAAGGCTTTGGTAGTCCTAATTGTATTCGTATATCTTATGCAGCAGCAGAAGATACTCTAATAGAAGCAATGAAACGCATGAAAGAAGCGCTTGCAAAACTCAACTAAATGAAATACGACAAAGCATTCGATAAATTCTCATCTTTTCATGTTCTCGTGATTGGAGATGTAATGTTAGATGCCTACCGAATTGGTAAGGTAAGTAGAATAAGTCCTGAAGCTCCGGTTCCTGTAGTATTGCTTGAAGAAGAAGACAATAGAATTGGTGGCGCTGGAAATGTTGCCTTAAATCTTATAGCGCTTGGTGCCAAAGCAACTGTTTGCTCTATCATTGGAGATGACGAGGCAGGAAAGACCTTGATTCAATTATTTGAAAAAAATACCATTTCTACAAAAGGTATTAAAGCAAGTAAAAATAGGAAAACAACGGTTAAAACACGCGTAATAGCCAACCATCAGCAGCTGCTTAGAATTGATGCAGAATCAACTGAAGCCATCAATGATGAAGATTCAAAAATGCTTTTAAGGCACATTACTGATTTGATTCATGAAGGCGTTGATGCTATTATATTTGAAGATTACAATAAAGGTATCTTAAGTGAAAATACGATTGGGAAAATAATTTCGTTGGCCAAAGAACATCATATACCCACTTGTGTTGATCCGAAAAAAGATAATTTCCTTTCGTATAAAGGAGTGGATTTATTCAAACCGAACCTTAAAGAATTAAAGGAAGGATTGAATATTGATTTTGATTTTAATAAAGATGCACCTGAATTTATTAATGCCGTCAAGTCTTTAGAAGACATTCTTCAAAATAACATATCACTTATTACACTTTCTGAAAACGGTGTTTTTATAAAAAATGCAACTGCGCAACATTTTCTTCCTGCACACATCAGAAATATTAGTGATGTAAGCGGCGCTGGAGATACCGTAATTTCTGTTGCTTGTCTTTGCTTGCTTGCAGAAATGCCTATTGAAGATATAGCTGCTATTTCAAATATTGCTGGTGGTATGGTCTGTGAATACTCAGGAGTGGTGAGTATTAAAAAAGAATCATTATTGAATGAAATTCACGAACTTTTAGGTGAATAAAATGTTGGAAGTATAGTATGGAACAAAAAATAGTTAAGCCTTATTATTCGGAAGATAAAAGCAAGAAAGAAGAAGTTGCAGAAATGTTTAATAATATATCTGTTAACTACGATTTTCTGAATCACTTTTTATCTTTAGGAATAGATCATATTTGGAGAAGAAAAGCAATTCGTCAATTAAAAGAAATAGAACCAAAAAAAATCCTGGATATTGCAACGGGTACAGGTGACTTTGCCATTGCTGCCCTAAAATTAAATCCTACTGAAATTGTTGGACTTGATATTTCATCAGGTATGTTAGAAGTTGGTAAAAAGAAAATGATTCACAAGAAAATTGACCATATCATTAATATGCAACTGGGTGATTCTGAGAGCATTCCTTTTGAAACTGATTATTTTGATGCTTTAACAGTTGGTTTTGGCGTAAGGAATTTTGAAAATTTGGAAAAAGGTTTAACTGAAATGCTTAGAGTAGTTCGAAAAGATGGTAAAATCGTCATATTAGAATTTTCGAAACCTAAGTACTTCCCGATTAAACAATTGTTTACTTTTTACTCTAAATATTTTATACCATTTTTCGGAAAAAGAATCTCGAAAGATGCAAAAGCATATAGTTATCTTCCAGAAAGTGTCGCTGCATTTCCTGAAGGAAAAGGATTTGAAGATATTTTAAGAAGCTTAGGATATAGAGAGGTAAAATCCAAATTGGTGAGCGGTGGTATAGCATCCATATATAGTGGAATAAAATAAAATTGCAACTTTCAAGTTAGGTTATCGTTTTCAAAATAGATATGAAAAAACATTTGTCTTTCCTCTTATTGATTTTACTTCCGATAATGGCTAGTAGTCAGCGCTTTAGACAAGAAAGATACAAGAATTTTGATAAGCGATTATTTCATTTTGGTTTTATGTTAGGTTATAACAAAGCAGATTTCACAGTTTATCAAGAGGTAGATGCTTATGCAAAATATGGTTTAAAAACTTTATCTAATGAAGGCCAACCAGGAGGACAACTAGGAATTTTAACCACTATGCGACTGGGGACACCCGTTTTAAGATTGAGATTTATCCCTACCCTTTCCTTTCAAGAAAGACTTTTAACCTATAGCTTTATTGATCCAAATGGTGGTAAAGATAAAATCAATGAAGAAAGGGTTAATTCAACCAATCTTGATTTTCCTCTGATGTTACAATTTAGAACAAAACGATATAATAATTTCACCGCCTACACCCTACTTGGAGCTCAATATTCGCTAGATCTTCAGTCACAAGAAAAAGCATCTCAAAATTATATTGATCCTTATGTAAAAATTAAAAGAAATGATTTTCAAGGTCAAATTGGCGGAGGTGTTGAATTCTTTGCTCCCTATTTTAAGTTTGGACTTGAATTAAAATATTCCCAAGGAATATCAAATAGTTTTATTCAAGACAATACTTTCGTTGCCAAACCAATTAATTCACTTTTCAATAAGGTATGGTCTGTTTCCATTATCTTTGAAGGATGATGCAACTTGTTACTTTCACCTGTTCTCCTGAACAAGCATTGGATGAATCTTATCTACTGCTCGAAATCAAAAAACACCTTAATTTTTCTTCAAAGAAACAATTATTCTTCCGTTGGAAAAAAAGAAGCTTGGATGCGCGCAATAGAACCATAAAAGTAAACTGCAGTTTTGAAGTATCTGAAGAGGTTCTTCCCAATCTACTTCCTGATTTCGACTTTAAAAATGTGGGAAATGAAAAACCTATACACATTATCGGTGCAGGACCCGCCGGACTTTTCGCAGCTTTAGAATGCCTTTTATTAGGATTAAAACCTGTGCTTTTTGAAAGAGGAAAAGAAGTCCGAGCAAGACGAAGAGACTTAGCCCAATTGAACAAAGAAGGATTGGTGAATCCAGAGTCTAATTATTGTTTTGGTGAAGGTGGAGCAGGAACCTATTCAGATGGCAAACTATACACAAGATCGAAAAAAAGAGGAGATGTCGATCGGATTTTGCAATTGCTCGTTTATTTTGGGGCACATGAAAATATTTTAGTCGAAGCACATCCACATATTGGAACCAATAAACTACCTCAAATCATTGAAAAAATAAGGCAATTTATTATCGAAAAAGGCGGTGAAGTTCACTTTGAATCTAAATTAACAGATTTAAAAGTCGATTCGAAAACAATAACAAGTTTTGAAATTAACGCAAGTCAATGGATCGAAACTGATTCCCTTATTTTAGCTACAGGACATTCCGCTAGAGATATCTTTTACCTTCTTCAAAAACATAAGATAAGAATTGAAGCAAAACCATTTGCCATTGGAGTTCGAGTTGAACATCAACAGTCCTTTATTGATCAACTACAATATCACAATCAATTAAGTGGTGAATTATTACCCCCAGCTTCCTATAGTTTAGTAAGTCAAATAGATGGACGAGGTGTTTATTCTTTTTGCATGTGCCCTGGAGGAATCATTGCACCTTGTGCGACAAATGATGGTGAGGTGGTTACCAATGGTTGGTCGCCTTCCAAACGTAATAATCCGTATGCTAATTCTGGAATTGTAGTAAGTATTGATCCGAGTGATTTTCCCAATTTTAAAACAAATCCATTGGTTTGTCTTGAATTTCAAAAAATGATCGAAGAAAAAGCTTGGGCCGCAGCAGGAAAAAATCAGAAAGTTCCTGCACAAACATTAAAAGATTTTATTGATCGAAAAAAATCAACTCTTTTCCCTGAAAGTTCCTATTATGTTGGACTAACAAGTGTTGAAATGGATGACATCTTTCCCGCCTTTGTAGTAGATCGATTAAGAAAAGGATTTAAGGAATTTGATAAGAAAATGCCCGGATTTATAAGTCAACAAGCCATAGTACATGCTCCAGAATCTAGGACATCTTCCCCTGTATTAATCCCTCGAAATCATGAAACAATGGAACATGTTGACATCAATGGTTTATATCCGTGTGCAGAAGGGGCTGGTTATGCTGGAGGAATTGTTTCTGCAGCTATTGATGGCGCTAAATGTGTCCAAGCCATACACAACAAGATTTCAAAATAAGAGCCTTTCCCTCTTCCTATTACTTCCATTATTAATACCTTTGCAATATGAAAAGGGTTGTAGTTGGACTTTCTGGTGGTGTAGATTCAAGTGTTGCAGCATATCAATTGATTCAAGAAGGATATGAGGTGATAGGAATGTTTATGCGAAATTGGCATGATGAATCTGTTACTCTCTCCGATGAATGTCCCTGGATAGATGATTCTAATGATGCACTATTGATTGCCAATCAATTAGGAATTCCATTTCAAGTGATTGATTTAAGTGCTGAATATAAAGAAAGAATCATTGATTATATGTTTACTGCTTATGAGAATGGTACGACACCCAATCCTGATGTACTGTGTAATAGGGAAATTAAATTTGATGTTTTTCTTAAAGCCGCCATGGACTTAGGAGCTGATTATGTAGCAACAGGACATTATTGCAGAAAAAAAGCTAATGAAGATGGAACATACTCCTTATTGGCTGGTTTAGACAAAACAAAAGATCAATCCTATTTCTTATGTCAAATTCGGCAAGAACAATTAGCAAAAGCTTTATTTCCGATAGGTAATTTAGAAAAATCAGAGGTACGTGAAATCGCAAAAAAACTAGATTTAGTTACCGCAGATAAAAAAGATTCACAAGGATTATGTTTTGTAGGGAAGATTAGTTTACCTGAATTTTTACAGCAAAAACTTAAAGCCAAAACAGGAAATGTTCTGGAGGTATCACCAAAAGAAGAGCAATACAAAACCTATGATGCTATCTCTCCAATTTTAGAAAATGTCGTAGCACTTTCAGAAGCTTATAATTATGAACCTAATATGGGGATAAAAGTTGCAGAACATCAAGGAGCGCATTTTTATACCATAGGTCAAAGAAAAGGTTTGCACGTTGGAGGAAGACCATTACCAAGTTTTGTTATTGCTACTGACACAGTAAACAATCTTGTATATACGGGTCAGACCGATCAACACCCTGGATTAAATAAATACGCATTGAAACTTGAAGCTTCAAGCATGAATTGGTTGCGACCTGAACTTAAGTTCAATCTAGAAAATGGATTTCAATTTGATGTTCGAATTCGCTACAGACAAGCACTTAGGCCTGCTATTTTAATCAAAAAAGAAGAGGGTTATTTTTTATTTTTCTCTCAAAAAGAAAAAGGAATTACGCCTGGACAATTTGCTGCTTGGTATATTGGAGATGATTTGATAGGATCTGCAGCAATTATGAATTAATTCATATTTACTGAAAAGAAAAGAGAATTTTCCTCTACTTCTTTAGAATTCGCTTTTCTTATCTTATCTAATAAATCTGCTACTTCAAATACATTTAAATTGCTTAATTCACCCAGTTCACGGTGTTTTGATAATTTTAATTGTGCCTGATGAATCGTTTTGGTTCTAAGTGATTGCATATAAATTGTCATTATAATTAAATTAACTATGCACTGATACGGCATGCAAGCAAAAAGAGTTTCATTTATAACTATTAATGCAAATCAAATTTTTAAGTGACTTCTTTATTTAATTGTATATCAATAGATTAAAAATAAATATTCGAAAAATTGAATCAAAAAAAAAGGCGCTGATAGCGCCTTTTTAAGTAAGTTTAATTATTAATTATCCAATTGATTATTATTCAACTCCTCATTCGTAGGGGTTAATAATTTTAATTCAGTTCTACGATTTGCTTGATGATCAACTATTGAACAAGGAACATTATCGGAACAATTATTTAAAAGTTTAGTTTCACCATAACCTTTGGCAACAATCATCTTTTTATTAATTCCTTTGCTAATGATGTAATTAACACAACTTTGAGATCGATTGTTTGATAAAGTTATGTTATAGGCAAATGAACCTCTAGAATCTGTATGAGAAGACAATTCAACGCGCAATTCAGGTCTTTCCTTCATATATGTTACCAATTTATCCAATTCTACCATTCCTTCTGGACGAAGCGTAGATTTATCAAAATTATAAAGTACCATATCTAGACGAATAAATTCATCACCTATTTTTGTTTTCATTTGAACAGGAAGCGCAACGGTATCAACACAATTACCTGTTAATTTATTCTCAATAAATAAGAATCCATCTTCATGATTTATAAGATTCATACGAACTGAATCAATCAAATCAGCACCTTCATTTCTCCAAGAATAAGATCCATTTGCATCAGTTAGATATTTAAAAATCGAACCATCATGCTTATAAAGATTCATCATTACTCCAGATAAACTTTGACCTGTTTCATCTTGAGCAATTAATTTACTTACATTTTTCTTAAAGTAAGAAGTTAAATCAATCTTAAATTCACCATCTGTCTCAGCGGTAAAGAAAGCAGAATCTCCAACATTAACATCGTCACCTTTATAGAATATTTTATACTTTCTACCTTTAGTTAAGATATAACTAGTTGTCTCTCCTTTTGCATTTGTTTTTAATGCTTCAATTTTCTTTTTCTTGATATCTAAAATATAAACCTTTTGACCTTTCATCGGAGTCCCTTTACATGACTTAAGATTTACGATTAATTGTCCATCATAAACAGGAGCATCAAAAGAATAAATTTGATCTACCCAATTTTCTCTATTAGAAGAAAAATAACCTTTCGCAGTTTCTTCATTTACATAATAAGCAAAATCGTCGCTATTTGAATTCAATGGAACTCCAAGATGTATGGGTGCTTCATCATCAAATTCAGTAGCAAAAATATCCAAACCACCTAATCCGTACCAACCATTAGAGGAGAAATACAAAATTCCTTTAGAAGAAATAAAAGGGAAAGATTCATCCCCTGAACTGTTAACATTTCCGTCTAAATGAACCAATTCAGACCATTCACCATCAATATAAGTTGTTTTATAAATATCTGTACTATACACCTTACCTCCTACTGTATAAGGAATACTTTCTGGTCGATTAGAAACAAAATAGACAGTTCCAGTAGAATCCATTGTTGCATGTCCAGTTGAATAAGAAGGGCTATTGAATGGGAAATCAATTTCCGTCCAAGTATCTCCTGATATTTGATAAACAGATATTTTTAATTTAGAAAATTTTGTTTTGTCAATCGTATCCACTTCACTTTGATTCGTGGTTAGAAATGCTAATGATTTATCTGCATTAAATGAAATCGGTCCGTCGTGAACGGAATTTTGCTTAAATTCTCTAAATTTTCCTTTATAAAAGAAGTCTACCCAGAAAGGTTTTTGATAAAACTTAGGTTTAACTTTATCAGGATTAGCGTCAAAATAAGCTAATTCAGTAAAATTCTGATTGGTTCTATCATATTCCCTTGTGCGTGCACCATGCATATAACCAGTGGAAACATATAAAATTCCACTTTTATAAGGAACTGCACCAAACTCTTCAGCTTTATGGGCTTGCTTAAATATTTTAATTTTATAATCTGTACTGAAGGTAGTTCTGAAATTAATTGTTTCAATGTTTTTCTTAAAAGACATTAAGTTTTCATTTCCAGGAAAACGCATTAAAGCAGTATCCGTTAAATTATCCAAACGCGCATATTGTTTGGTCATACATAGCAAATTCAAAGCGTTGATAAAATCTTTTTCAGTTGCTGTATTTTTATTAATCTTCACTTGATTCCAATATAAGGAACGTTCATAATGCTCAGAATAAAAAGCAGCTTCAGCAGCATTAGAAACATAAGACCAATCACCTATATTTTTGGATTTTTTCTTTGGATTAACAAAAGAACTTGCTAATTCATCCCAAACAGGAAATGCATCTGCATACTTTAATTGGCTGGACAATTTGGTAGCGTAAACAACTTTTCCACTTTGAGAAAAACCTAAAGCAGAAATGAATACGGTTGAAATAAAGGAAAATAGTATTTTCATCTTAAAAATATCTTGGGCTTAAATAAGCGTTATTTTTTGTTCTAATATCGAATCTTAACATAAACTCGTGACTTCCCCATTGATTAACTAATTTTCCATTCATAGGAAAATCGTAAGCATAACCAATCATGCAGAAGTCTTTTACTTGATAAGAAGCGTTAAATCCTACCGCATCATTGATACGGTAAAGTACACCAAACCAAATTTGATTATACAAATGAGCAGATACATTTACATCAAGTACAAGTGGTCCATTTGCAGTATATTTTAAAAGCAAAGATGGTTTAAGATCTAAAACACTATTTACTTTATGAACATAACCAGCCATAGCATATAAATGGCGCTGAGCAACTGAATTCCCTGTATTGTTGTCGATAGATCTTTTAACGAGTTGCGGCACTGAAACTCCAGCGTAAAATCGTTTAGCATATAAATAAGCACCAAAACCAAAATTAGCTTTCAAGGTAGAATTAGATTGCAAAAAGTTAGGATCCGTATTATCCGTAACATTTAGACCAGAAAAATTATACTGATTTTGTTGAATTCCTGCTGAAGCTCCAAGAGATAATCTCATGTCATCATCATTCAATTGAATATGATAAGCAAAAGTACCCATTGCATTTACTCCAGAACGAGAACCAATGCGGTCATAACTTAAATTTCCTCCAACACCAATATGCTTTTGCGCTATTGGAGCGTGAATTGAAAAGAACTGCGTTTTTGGCGCTCCTTCCCATCCTACCCATTGTGCTCGAGTAACTCCTGTGATGGTTAAATTATTAGTACTTCCCGCATACCCCGCATTAAATTGCAAAGGATTGAAAAAATACATGGATGTTTGCGCATCTTGCTGCGCCATTAATGGCAGCGCTGACAAACAAATTATTGCTATTAAATTAATCGTCCTCATCATATCTATTAAGGTTGAATTTCTAGGTATCCTGTGTAAGGATCTTGTGACTTTTTATTGGTATCTATTACATAAAAATAAGTAGAAGCAGGTAATGAATTTGCTGCAGTTCCCTTATAGTGACCATTCCAATCATTTTGATAAGGTTGCGCTTCAAATACAACACTTCCCCATCTATTATAAACGGTAACATGAATGTCTGGATATTGAGAAAGTAAATAATCAATTACCCACAGTTCATTTTTACCATCATTATTTGGGGATAAAAATTGATTGATTACCACTGGAATCAATTCTGTACATCCTAAATCAAAGGTAGCTGAAACCACACATCCTGCAGCATCTGTAACTTGAACTGTATGATTTCCGGCATCAATATTGTGAGCTACCGCACCATTTTCTCCAGTTTCCCAAACATAAGAATAGGCAGCTTGACCACCTTGAGCTATAACAGATAGACTTCCATTAAATTCTTTACATTCTGATCCAACTGAATCAACCTGAGCGACAGTTAAAGGAAGTGGTTGTGTAATGGTAATACTCGTATCCGCTGTACAACCATCATTATTTACCACTTGAACTGAATAATTTCCAATTGACAATCCAGAAACTGAAGGAGAATTTAATTGACTAGGTGACCAATTGTAGGTCAATACACCTGAATTATCAGTTGTAATTGATATAACTCCATTAGAACCACCATAACAAGAAACATTTGTTACACTAACACCTGTTATATTAATTGGTGTTGGAGGATCAATTTGAACCATGTCAGTGGTAATACAACCATTAACGTTATCGGTAACCGTAACAAAATATTGACCTGGACCACCAACCACTGGTGACAGCGTATTAGCCCCAGAAACAATTGTGGGACCAGACCAACTAACTGAAGAATTCACCGGATTTACCGTTCCTAAAATAACACCAGTATTGGTAATACAATCTAATCCTGTTGAAGGAGAAAGTGTGTAATTAAATACAGGAGAAGGTAATATATTAACAACAAATTGATCTTGAACACCTGGACAAGCACCTAATTGCGCAGAAACGTCAATAGTACCAGAGATCGTTGCACCTGTTGTATTCGAAGCTCCATTCCATGTAGGAATTTGTCCGTTACCTGAACTTCCAATTCCAATATTAGTATTGTTATTCGTCCAAGAGATGGTTGCTCCAGTTGGGGTTGTAATATAATCATTTGGATTAATCTGTGTACCCGGACAAACAGTGAAATCAGTATTACTATTCATTGTAATTTGCGGTTGAACAGCAACATTTACGATAATGTCAGGACCTGGACATAAAACTGTACCAATTGAAATCGTATAAACTACAGTATCTACTGTTGTTCCTGTATTGGTCAATACCTGTGCAATTGAATTTCCTGAACCAGCACTTTCACCTCCAATAGTTGAAGGAGCCGAAGCGGTCCAAGTAAAAGTTGCATTACTAAGGTTAGAACTAATAGCTATACTTGTTGCATCTCCACTACAAATAGTTTGAGCAGTAGGATCTACATTTAAATTTCCTTGTGGATTAACCGTAATCGTATGCACCACTGGCGCAACATTCGTACATCCAACACTTGCGCTGATTTCTACAGTACCCGCTTGCGTAGTTGTATTAAATAAAGTAAGTGGATTAAAGGTTACTGGACTTACACCCGAACCTGTCATGGTAGTTACACCCGTTACATTGGTTGTGTCTGTGATTTCCCATGTAATAACATATCCAGGAACCGTGGATGTCATAATGAATAATGCTGATGAATCACCTGAACAAATCATCTGATTATAAAAAGTCATATTAACAGATGCAGTAGGATTTATAGTTACTACTTGCATAATAGAATCTACACCACAAAAATTCGCTGCATACATCCAAACATTATAAGATCCTGGAACAGAAAAAGTTAATTCCATATTATCAGTTCCATTAGTCCATTGCGTATAATCGTATAAATTTCCAACAAAACCATTATTTGAACCTAAACTGCCAGCTGTAACAGTATAACCGGTGGTTTGATCTACTTGCCAGTAATAAGAATAAGTTGAATCACATCCAGTTGAAGTTACATTTTGTCCACCTGATGATTGATTATCAAAAGTAACTGGCTCCCCTTGACAAATTGGAGAATTAGGATTATAATCAAATGCAGCAGAAGCTCCTGTGTTAATAGTGATAGGCCCAACAGTAACTACTGTAGGTAAACCATTATTAGAACAAATATTCTGTGCAATTATAGTTGCAGAGAAAGCATTTTGAATTGGAGGAAAACCAGGCGCGAAAACATAATCAACACCACAAGAGGAGCTTACAAAAATATGTGAGATGGTAGTATCATTATCAGTTGTAAAAACAAGAGATGGAGAACCATCAGAAAAATTAACCGTGTAGTTAATTGGAACATCGTTAGAAAGAATATCTATGGAGTAAGGTGAAGGCAAACAAGTAGTTTGACCAGAACCAGATACCGTTACAACAGGAGCATTACCATTGAATACAATATAATTCTTTGAAGTTGAACAACCATTGATAGTTACTGTATGCGTAAGCGTATACTGACCTAAAGGATAAATATGACTAATTTGAGAACCTGTCATATTAGTTTGATTCGAAGTTGCTCCATCCCCCCAAGTAAAGGTTTGTGTTACACCACTATTATAAGTCGAATTGAAATTAAATAAGGAGGAATCAATAGCTCCACAATTTTTAAAGAAAATTAAGCCATTTTGAGTGGTTGTACCGTAACCTCCACCAACACTAGCGAGGGTAAGATTTGAAATCGGCGTAGCATTTACATCAATAGTAACCATACTAACCGATGGTGCTTGACCATTATTATTATTAACAGTTAACATCGCTGATGTAGTTGGTGCAGTAGCTGTCGAATAAGTCACAACATGAGGTCCAATTCCTGTTGCAATAGCAGGAGAGGCGCCAGTACCGAAAGTCCAAGTATAAGTTGCACCTGCAGTAGTCTGTGAAGAAGTGTTATTGAAAGTAACAGTACTTCCTTGACAAATTGTTATTAAACCACCAGAAACACTTGGAGATGTATTGAAACTTGCCGTTGGCGCCTGAGCATAAACCATATTGGTAAGGATCAAAAGCGCGAATGCGTAAATAATTTTAGACATATAGTAGTAATTAAAAACTCTAATTATGTGTATTAAAGTACAAAATTAAGGAAAAATTATTGAATATTTTAATCAATCCAATTTATACCCTTTAGTAGTTTTTTTTGGGTTCGAATTGCATTTGAATCATCATTGGGTTGAAAATCGTATTCCCAAGAAGCCATTGGAGGCATACTCATTAAAATAGATTCCGTCCTGCCATTGGAATAGATACCGAATTTGGTGCCCCGATCGTGCAACAAATTAAATTCAACATAACGCGACCGTCTGTGTAACTGCCATTTTTTTTCCTTTTCATTAGGGGCATACAGCTCTTGTAGATCAACTTGTTTTTTGTAAATATCAGGGAATGAAAGTGCTAATTCCTCACAAAAAGAAAAGAGTTGTTGCTTTGAAATTCCAGATGATTCATTTTGATGATCAAAAAATACTCCACCTACACCTCTAGTTTCATTTCGATGTGGTAAGTAAAAATAATCATCCGCCCAATCTTTAAATTTTTGATAAAAATCAGGGTGGTATTTATCATTAATTTTTTTTAGGTCTTTATGAAATTCAGAGGCTAATGAATCATTAATATAATGTGGCGTTAAATCAATTCCTCCACCAAACCAATAGCTATTAACATCGATTTCGAAATATCGGACATTCATATGAATAATAGGATGTAAAGGATGTTTAGGGTGCAAAACAATTGAAACGCCAGTAGCATAAAAAGAATCACCTTCCAGTTGAAGCTGTTTTCTCATCGCAGCACTTACTTTTCCATGAACGGCAGAAAATGCAACACCACCTTTTTCAATAATAGTTCCATCTTTAATGGTCCTTGTGTAACCTCCACCACCTTCTTCTCTTTCCCATGCATCTTCTTGAAAAGAAGCGCCTCCATCCCATTCCTCTAATTCTTTAGTGATGAATTGTTGACAGGCACGAAAAGCATCACTAATTTCCTTGGCCTTCATTGTTGTAAATGGTTGATTCAAAATCTTGATATCTGATCATATAAAAAGCACTATTTTCTTTCATCGGAAGGGAATTTGTGATGATTGAAAAATTAATTTTAGTCATAACACCTTCTGCACTTCCATTAGAGATAAAAATTAATTTAGGAACTACTGAAAGCATATCATAGCCCAAACAGGCCATTTTTGTAATATCAGCATTGTATTTTAAACGATATTTTTTATGTAAATTAATTACAGGCTGAGAATGATAGTTGAAACAACTTGAACTTAAATAATTAAACGAAAATCCATTAGAAGTAATCAAATTTAATTCTTTAAATTCCAACCAATCTTTTATTCCATATAATTCAACGTTCTCACGATCCACCAATTTAGATAGTATTTTTATTACCTCATCCTTTGAAGTGGAGAAACTAAGATATCTTGTTTTCTTTTCCGACTTACTGAATAAAATGAAATCATTTGAATTACTTTCAATTATTTTTGGAGACTGGGCTTTTGAAATATTCCTGTATTGAGCCAAAAATGACTCTTCCATTTCTAAATCCACTTTATTTTTAGATCTAATGAAAACAATTTGTTCATTAGAATTATTTAATTTAAGGTAGTTCGCCATTTCTACAGCAACGAGTGCATTTGAGCTTGGAACTTGATACACATATGGATTTTGCTTTAAAAGCTCTGAATTTAAATTGACAGGAACAACATCTATAATTTCATGCAGCGCGCAAAATTTAGCAACTTCTTCTGCTTGTTGTTTGTGCAAAGGGGAAATTATTAAATTGACATTTAAGAGTTCTTTACTTGCTAAAATTGAAGTTAAACTTTTACTAGCACTCGAATAATCATAAAAAGTTACCTCACCTTCCAAGCCCCATTTCTTTAAAGAATCAATTGCTAGTAAAGCACCCATGTAATATTCCGTTGAAATCTTGGACATTCCTCTGAGTGGATATTTTACAGTATCTAATCCAAAAGGAAGGAACACCGCTATGTTTATGTTTTTATTTGGAGTGAGCGCAAGCTTTGTTGTGAATTTAAATGGTTCAGATAACTTTGATGGGATTTCACGATTTAGTTCTACCGCATCATTCGAATTATTCAATGGGATTTTAATTATGGTTCCGGTTTTTAGCGATCCACTTTTTAGTTTATTAATTTCTTTTAATTGCTCCGCTGGAACCATAAATCTTTTGGCAATGGTATATATGGTTTCGCCACCCTTTACTGTATAGTTAAGAACTGAATCTGAAAACTCAAAACTTCTAAGAATAATAACGGAGTCTTTTGGAGGAATCACTATTTCATTTTGGGGCTTTTCATCCCAAATCGGCAATCTTAAGGCTGCATTTTTTATGGTCAAAATCTGCCCAATTTTGATTCCCAAGTCAACACCAGGATTCTCAATAATTAATGAATCAACTTTAACAAAATACTGCCTTGCGATGCTAAACAAAGTTTCCTTTGCAATAACTGTGTGTTTAATTGTTCCTCTCTTAATGGGTAAATATAACTTCTGGCCAATAGCTAAGGAAAAATTATTACTTAAAGAATTTCTTTTTGCAATTTCTTCACTGCTGTAATTTGTTTTTTGAGCTATAGAATACAGCGTCATTCCAGAGGTAACCTCAACAACATGACACAATACCTTTTCATGTTCTAACACAGGAATCAACTGTTGAGCACTTAAAAAATGGGTCAACATTAAGGTGAGCGCTAGAAAGGTATTTTTAATTCTCATATTTTATTCCCATTCAATAGTAGCTGGAGGTTTTGAACTTATATCATAAGTAACTCTATTGATACCTTTAACTTGATTGATGATTTTATTAGAAATAGAGGCAAGGAAATCATAAGGAAGATGGCACCAATCCGCTGTCATTCCATCGGTTGAAGTCACGGCTCTAAGCGCTACAGCATTTTCATAAGTGCGTTCATCTCCCATTACCCCTACAGTCTGAACAGGAAGGAAAATACTTCCGGCTTGCCAAACATCTTTATACAAATTAGCTTCTTTCAAGCCATTAATAAATATGGAATCTACTTCTTGCAGTATGGCAACTTTTTCTTTGGTCACTTCTCCCAAAATTCTTATTCCTAATCCAGGACCTGGAAATGGGTGTCTGCTTAATATTTTATCATCAATGTTTAATGCTGTACCAATTCTTCTTACTTCATCCTTAAACAACAAACGCAAAGGCTCGACTACGCTTAATTTCATATAATCAGGTAATCCACCGACATTATGGTGCGACTTTATGGTTTGTGATGGACCTCCAGTACCTGAAACGGACTCAATTACATCTGGATAAATCGTACCTTGACCCAGCCATTTTGCGTTTTCTACTTCTTTTGATGCTTCATTAAAAACATCTATAAATACTTTTCCAATTGCTTTCCTTTTTAATTCAGGATCTGTCAAGCCTTTCAATTCGGCATAAAACAATTCAGAAGCATTAATACCTTTAACATTTAATCCCATTCCTTGGTAGGATTCTAATACTTCTGCGTACTCATTCTTTCTTAGCAATCCATTATCTACAAAAATACAATGTAAATTTTCTCCAATTGCTTTATGAAGAAGAACCGCAGCAACAGAAGAATCTACACCTCCAGATAGACCTAAAATAACACGGTCGTTTCCTAGTTGTTCTTTCAATTTAGCTACACTTTCATCGACAAATAAAGCTGGCGTCCAATCTGCTGAGCAAGAGCATACATTGTAAATAAAATTCTTTAACAATTGTGTGCCTTCTAAGGAATGATAAACTTCCGGGTGAAATTGCACCCCAAAAGTATCCTCTCCTAATATTTCATATGCTGCAATGGCAACATCAGCAGTACTTCCAACTACCATGTAATTTTCAGGAATATCCGTAATGGAGTCTCCATGAGACATCCATACTTGCGAATCCATTGAAATACCCTGCATTAATCGAGAATTAGAATTCACCATAGACAAATTGGCTCTTCCATACTCTCTTGTATTAGAAGATTGTACCTTACCGCCAAACTCCTGTGCTAATAATTGCGCACCATAACACACTCCAAGAAGTGGTAAATGTCCTTTAAAGACTCCTAAGTCTGGTTTTGGGGCTGCAACATCTCTCACAGAGAAAGGGCTGCCAGATAAAATTACTCCTTTTAAATTAGCGAAGTCCACTGGAATTTTATTCCAAGGGTGGATTTCACAATAAACATTTAGCTCTCTAATTCTACGCGCAATCAATTGGGTATATTGTGAGCCGAAATCAACGATTAAAATGGTTTCATGCATAAGACAAAGATAATTGATATTCCTAAGCACTTACAAAAATTTATTCCTAAGATTTTATTTTTTTAACATGCAATCGGTATGGTTTGATTTTTATAACTACTAAATTGATTAACTTTGGACTTTAAATTAAGATAACTATTGCAATGATAAGTGACCTAATAAAGAAGATTTTTGGTGATAAGAACGCTAAAGACGAAAAATTATACCAGCCTTTTATAGTTGATACCAATAAAGCCTTACAATTAATTCAGAATCTAAGTGATACTGAACTTAGAGGAATGACACACTCTTTTCAAGAAAGAATTAAAAATGAAAAGCAACATTTAGAAGATGAATTGAAATCACTTGAAGCAAAAGCTGCTGACAGTGCTACTTCAATTGATGATAAAGAGGAATTATTTGAACAAATTGATAAATTATCTAAAGCAATTGATGATCAAATCGAATTGACTTTATTAGAAATCCTACCTCAAGCATTTGCCGTAGTTAAAGAAACAGCCAACCGATGGGTGACAAATGGTCAATTGGAAGTTGATGCTTTGGAATTTGACAGAGATCTTTCCTTAAAAAAAGATGGTATAAGCATAAATGGTAATAAAGCTATTTGGCACAATGAATGGACTGCAGCGGGAACTAAAGTAAAATGGAACATGGTTCACTACGACGTTCAATTAATGGGAGGAGCTGTTTTACACAAAGGAAATATAGCTGAAATGCAAACAGGAGAAGGTAAAACACTTGTTGCAACACTTCCTGTATATCTAAATGCATTGGCTGGAAAGGGAGTTCATATTGTTACCGTTAACGACTATCTTGCAAAACGAGATTCAGAATGGATGGGGCCTTTGTATCAATTTCATTGCTTAAGCGTGGATTGTATAGATAAGCACCAACCCAATTCAAATGAACGCCGATTAGCCTATCAAGCTGATATTACTTTTGGAACTAATAATGAATTTGGTTTTGATTATCTGAGAGATAATATGGCTGGACAAGTTGATGAATTGGTTCAGAGAAAACATCATTTTGCCATTGTCGATGAGGTCGATTCAGTTTTAATTGATGATGCTAGGACACCCTTAATTATTTCTGGTCCAACTCCAAAAGGTGATGAGCATGAATTTCATGAATTAAAACCGAGAATAGAAAGAATAGTTTCTGCTCAAAAAGCATTGGTTCAACAATGTTTAATTGATGCTAAAAGATTACTATCTGTTATTAACACACCTCCAGAAGATAAAAACGAGGCTAAAGTAATGTTGGAAGAAGGTGGTATTGCCTTACTAAGAGCGCATAGAGGATTACCTAAAAATAAAGCGCTTATTAAGTTTTTGTCTGAACCAGGCATCCGCGTTCATCTTCAAAAAACTGAAAATTTTTATATGCAAGAACAAGGAAAGCATATGAAAAAAATAGACCTTGAATTGTTTTTTGTTATTGAAGAGAAAAACAACACCATTGAATTGACAAGTAAAGGAATTGATTTAATCTCAGGATCTGATGAAAGAGATTTTTATATCATGCCTGATATTGGAGCTGAAATTGCCAAACTTCAAAAAGATAATTTAGATAAAGAGCATTTTCTTTCTGCAAAAGACAATCTTGTTAGAGAATATTCTATCAAATCAGAAAGAATTCATTCCATCAATCAATTATTAAAAGCATATACTTTATTTGAAAAAGAAGTTGAATATGTAATTCTTGACAGTAAAGTAAAAATTGTTGATGAATCAACAGGGCGTATTCTTGAAGGACGTAGGTATTCTGATGGATTACATCAAGCAATCGAAGCAAAAGAAAATGTTCAAATTGAAGCGGCAAGTCAAACTTATGCGACTGTAACGCTGCAGAATTATTTTAGAATGTATCATAAGTTAGCAGGTATGACCGGAACGGCGGAGACAGAAGCTAAAGAATTTTATGATATTTATAAATTGGATGTAATTATTGTTCCAACCAATAGAAACATCATTAGAAAAGATGATAATGATTTGGTATTTAAAACTGCCTTGGAGAAATTCAATGCTGTAATTGATGAAATTGAAAAATTAGTTGCTGCAGGAAGACCTGTACTGGTAGGAACAACAACAGTAGAAATTTCAGAATTATTGAGCCGTATGCTTCAATCAAGAAACATAGCGCATCAAGTTTTAAATGCAAAATACCATCAAAAAGAAGCTGAAATTGTAGCAAGTGCTGGAATGGCGGGATCGGTAACCATTGCAACCAATATGGCCGGACGTGGTACTGACATTAAGTTAGGTCCAAATGTTAAAGAAGCAGGCGGATTGGCTATAATTGGTACAGAAAGACATGATTCTCGTCGTGTAG
This sequence comes from Flavobacteriales bacterium, assembly GCA_947447525.1. GTDB lineage: Bacteria > Bacteroidota > Bacteroidia > Flavobacteriales_D > Crocinitomicaceae > UBA952. The sequence continues at coordinate 190,779 of CANFJL010000002.1, forward strand.
ACAGACAGTTAAGAGGTCGTTCAGGAAGACAAGGAGACCCGGGATCTTCTCAATTTTTTGTTTCCTTAGAAGATGATTTGATGCGAAAATTTGGTTCAGAGCGCATTGCAAAACTTATGGACCGTATGGGACTTAAAGAAGGTGAAGTGATTACTCATGGAATGGTTTCCAAATCAATTGAACGCGCTCAGAAAAAAGTAGAAGAGAATAATTTTGGAATCAGAAAGCGTTTATTGGAATATGATGATGTAATGAATGCGCAAAGAAAAGCGATTTACAAGAAACGCAAAAACGCCCTATTTGGTGATCGTTTGGATATTGATGTAGATAATATGTTTTATGAGCATTGCGAAACAACAGTTCTAAAATCTTCCAAAAGTTCTTTCCAAGAATTTGAAATCGAATTGATTCGTACGATTGGTATTAACTCACCTGTATCAGAGCAAGAATATAAATCTCTAGATCAAATGGAACTCATCCATAAGGTTTACATTTCGATGATGGAACAATACAAAAGAAAAGGAGAGAAAATTGCCGTTACTGCAATGCCTCAAATTAAACATGTTTTTGAGACACTTTCAGACAAATATAAAAATATTGTATTCCCATTAACTGATGGCAGAAAGGAATTACAACTTATTATTAATTTAGAAGAAGCTTATAAATCAAATGGAGCAGTAATCAATAAAGCATTTGAAAAAAACATCATTTTAGGAATGATAGACAATGAGTGGAAAGAACATTTGAGAGAAATGGATGATCTTCGTTCAGCTGTTAATAATGCCACTTATGAGCAAAAAGATCCATTAGTTGTCTATAAATTAGAATCTTATGAGTTGTTTAAAAACATGCTTGCTAGATTAAATGAAGAAGCTATTGAATTATTAATGAAGTTGGACATTCCAGCAGAGCAAGCATTACAAAGTACCAATAAGGAAGATAATCAAAGTCATTACGATAATGCAATGACTAATAATTCTAATGCAACACCACCTCCTCAATTTAGAGGAAGTGATGGCTACAGACAAGCTATTGAAAATTCAATGCCTCAGCAAGAAAAGAAACAACCAGTGATTGCGGAACCTAAGGTTAATCGCAATGATGCTTGTCCTTGTGGAAGCGGAAAGAAGTTCAAACAATGCCATGGAAAATAATGAGTAATTGGGACAATAAAAGCATAGTTATTATTGGTTCCGGAGCTGTAGCTCATTATTTCACAAATTTATTTATTGAAAATGGGATTTCTATTGCAGGAATTCACAGTAGAAATGAAAGAACTGGCAATCATATTGCCGAGCAATATAATATTCCCTTTTTTAATTCAATTTCAGCAACTGGTGGCGCAGTCTATTTTGTAGCAGTCAAAGATGATGCTGTGATTGCAATAATTAATGAACTCCCAAAAACTGCAGCAGTTATTTACACTTCTGGAACTATTGATTTGTCTCTAATAAAGCATCCTAATTGTTCCGTATTTTACCCTTTACAATCTTTTGATGGAGACCTTTCCATGAAAGCACAAGAAATCCCTGTATTATTGGAAAGCACAAATACTGAGTCGAATTCAGATCTACAGGAACTTTGTAAAACCTTAGGACTCCCCTATTTCGACGTAAATTCGGAAAAAAGAAAAGAAATACATCTTTGTGCTGTTTTTCTTAATAATTTCATTAATCATATGGGTACCATTGCTTTTGATGAAATGAAATCAAGAAATATTGAATTTGAAATCCTAAAACCATTACTGGAAAAAACAATGCGTCAATTGCTTACTGGAAATTCACTTCAAAAACAAACCGGTCCTGCCAAAAGAAATGACAAAAGCACTATAATTGAACATAAAAAAATGCTTTCGGGAGAAAATTTAAAAGTTTATAACGTGATGACCAATAGTATTTTAAAAAAGTTTGGATATGAATTATAAAAATAAACTTAGAGAAATAGACACTTTTATTTTTGATGTTGATGGCGTTCTCACCAATGGCCTAGTTCATTTATTTGATAATCAAATTTATCGAAGCTTAAACAGTAAAGATTCTTATGCCATTCAATATGCGCATAAAATGAACTATAAAATATTTATTATTACAGGAGGAGATTCTATTGATATTCAAGAAAGATTATTGGAATTAGGCGTAACAGAAGTTAGACTTAAAAGTCATAATAAAGTCGCTGTATACAAAGAATTAAAAGAAAAACATAAGCTGGTTGATGCGCACGTTTTGTATATGGGGGATGATATTCCTGATATTCCTTTATTGAAAATGGTAGGCCTTGCAGCTTGTCCATCAGACTCAAGTGTTGATGTATTACAAAATACGAATTATCAATCACCTTTAAAAGGTGGCGAAGGATGTGTTAGGGAAATCATGGAACAAGTAATGAGGGTTCAAGAAAAGTGGATGAAAGATTTGGCTTTTGAATGGTAAATTAAATTCCTAATTCCTTCTCCCAGTAGGCATTAAGAAGCACAATTAGTTTTCGTGAAATATTATTCATGTAGCGCTTGGTTCTGTAACCTCCAACCCAATTAATCCCTCGGATGGCATTGGTAAAAAACATCTCATCGGCTGATAGCAGATGTTGAGGCAGTATAGAACATTCGTAAACTTTTATACCATTATTTATAGCCAAATTAATTATCTGCATTCGCATGGTTCCAGCGATACACCCTTCCTCTAAACCTGGTGTGTATAAAACACCATTACTAACAATAAATACATTACTGCTTGATGACTCGATAACATTACCTTGTTCATTGGTTAAAAGCATGTCGTCTAAACCTGCTTCATTACCACAAATCGCTGCCATTACATAAGTTAAGCCCATTTTTGTTTTAAAATTGGACATAAAATTTTTATATAATTTAATATCCTTATAGATATCAACTTCCAAACCTTTTGCGTTTAACTCAAAATGGTTGACAACATAAGGATATACTTCGATATAGAAAGTACATTCATTTGATTCCGGAAGATAAGCTCCTCCTGTCATCCTATCTAAAGAAATCCTACAACGACCTCCAGTTTTAATCCCAGATTTAATTAGAAGTTCAATTATTTTTTCCTCAAAAAAAGCAGCGTTATAAAAACTTGGTATACGCATTTTTAAAATACGAGCACCTTGCAACATCCTCGTGATATGATGTTCCATATTTAAAGGCTTACCTTCCATAACACGAACACTTTCAAAAACACCATCGCCATATAAATGTCCTCGGTTACCAGGATTTATGGTTGGAGCCTCATTGGAGAGAATTGTTCCGTTGTTATTAATATATAAGGTCATACTCAAAAGAATAAATGTAAGAAAGATTTTCCCTTTTCGAAATTCAAAAGTAACACAAAAAGAATTCCAAATAAAGCACCACCGATATGAGCATCATGTGCAATTCCTGATTTTACTTTACGCATTGCATAATATTCAATCAATAAATAGATAGGTCCAAATAAATATGCCGGTATGGGAATAGGAATGAATATCAACATTAATTTCATCGTTGGATTCCAAAGAATTGCTGCAAAAATAACAGCAGAAACAGCACCTGAAGCACCCAAAGATCGATAAGAGCTATTGTCTTGATTTCTTAAATATGGAATTATAGTTGCTGCAACACCACCAATTAAATAAAGCAAAATAAATAAGGAAATTCCCTTCTCTGGCCCATAAATTTCATTCCACTGCTTGGATAAGATCTGTCCCAAAAAATACAAGGACATCATATTAAACAACAAGTGTTGCCAATCTGCATGAATCCAACTGTGGGTAAACAATCGGTAACGCTCGTTTAAATGTTTGACTTTATAAGGAATAAATAGCATTTTTTCTCTAAGCTCATGTTTTTCAAATGCTTGCCATGAAAAAAGAACATTTAATGCAATTAAAATTATAACTATTGAAATCATTTTATTTAATTAATTTACTCTTTATTGTTTAATATCAAATATTTAGAACTTGAACAAGCTTGTGATTTTATTTTTGGTTAAAAGTAAGTATATTCACCTTTAAATATGAAGAAAAAGGCCCTATTTATTTTCTTGTTACTTTTTTTATATTCTTGTGGATCAAAGGAAGGAAGTGAAATTTCATTCTTAAAAGACAAATCATTAAAAGTTTCTGAAAAAATGGAACTCTTAATTAAATCAGATTATCTAAAGAAGCTTGGCCTTTCAAAAGAAGAAATAGTTTGGGTTCAAGAAATTTATCAGAAAAGAAACTTAAAACCCTTTTTCGCAAACGATTCAAGCCTTAATAAAAAAGGCGTAGCGATAGAAATATGGCAGAAGCATCCTCTTTATTTCGGGATTCCTCAAAAAAGGTTAGTAAAATCGAAGAAAATTAACTTGCATCCTCTTGAAAAAGATGTTTTGATGACCCTCAATAACGCAAGAATATTAGAAGATTTAAATAAGGGTATTTTTAATTTTGAAACTAAGACCTTAAAACCTAAATCTCTGCCTACAACAGAAGCGTATATTTTAACATTAAAACAATTAGACACCATTTCAATAGATCGTTTATTTTTAAAACAAGGTAGTTTAGATAGCAATTATCGATTTCTTGCACATCACCTTTACGATTATTGCAAGCGATACCAAATCGACACAACGAATTATCACATAAAAACGCGTTCTGAAGACAGTTTAAGTAAATTTAGTGCTATACAAAAAGTACTTCAAGGTAAAAATTATTTAAGCCCTGGCGATTGGGATCTTAAGAATGGTATCAACGCCTTAAAATTATTTCAAACGCACAATGGCTTATCTCCTGATGGAATTCTTAATTCCTATACGGCAAAAGCGCTCAACGAATCAACAGAACATAAAGTCCTTAGAGCTATGCTAAGTCTTGACAAATTGAGACAATCAAAAATTCATCAAGAAAAATACATGCGCATTAACATTCCAGAATATCGACTTTATTACTATGCCAATGACAGTTTAAAAAGTGAAAATAGAATTGTGGTAGGAAAAGTAAGCAATAAAACCCCCGAACTAAATTCTATTGTCACTCAAGTAATTGCGCTTCCCTTTTGGAAAGTGCCTTCAGATATTGCGAACCACGAAGTATTACCTTCCGTTAAGAACAATAGCGGCTATCTTGCGAAACATCATTATAAAATATACAAAGAAAAGGATGTTGAAATAGATCCAAGTACAGTAGCATGGAAAGGAAAATCAAATTTTTCTTATACCCTTATTCAACAACCTGGAGTCGACAATAGCCTTGGATTGATCAAGTTTGAATTTGCAAATAAATTCAATGTATATGTTCACGACACACCATCAAAATCCTTATTCAGAAATCCAGTTAGAAGCTATTCTCATGGTTGCATGCGCTGTGAAAACCCAATTGAATTGGCGAAAATTGTTTTAGATAATGATAAAATTGGAAAGAAAAAGAATGTTGTAACCAAGGATTCATTAGATAGTATTATTTCTAGAGGTATTAACTATCCCATCGCACTTCAAAGAAGTTTCCCGATTTTTATTTACTATCAAACAGTTGTTGCCTATAGAGATCAATTACTGTTTCAATTAGATATTTATGATAGAGATCAAGAATATTTAGATTTGCTGAACAACTATTGAGAATTACGCTTAATTTTGTCCTATAAAACAAAACCATGATAATCTCCCCCTCTGTTCTTTCTTGTGATTTCGGTAATATCGAAAGAGATACCAAAATGTTAGATGCATCTGAAGCCGATTGGTTGCACATAGATGTTATGGATGGCGTATTTGTTCCTAATATTTCATTTGGATTCCCAGTTTTACAAGCCATTAGAAAACATACCAATAAAACATTAGATGTACATTTAATGATTCAAAATCCAGACAATTATCTAGAAGAATTTAAAAAAGCAGGTGCAGATATTTTAACCGTACATTACGAAGCTTGTACCCATTTACATCGGACCATTTCTCGAATAAAAGAATTAGGAATGAAAGCAGGGGTTGCCTTAAATCCACATACGCCTGTTCATGTTCTTGAAGAAATTATTAGTCAATTAGATTTAGTGCTGATTATGAGTGTAAATCCAGGTTTTGGTGGACAATCATTTATTGATGAAAGTATACCAAAAGTTAAAAGATTGTCTGCTTTAATTGCGAAGCATCAATCCAAATCAATTATTGAAATTGATGGAGGCGTTAATCTTACAACGGGAAAACTACTTGCAGAGGCTGGAGCACAAGCGTTGGTTGCTGGGAGTTTTGTGTTTAACTCAGCAATACCTAGTGAAACCATCAAAGCGCTAAAACAATTATAGCGTAACCTAATGCGTATTGGCACGTTTCAAAAAAGCATATGAAATACTTAATATTATTTCTTTTTATTTCTATTGGCTTGTTTACTTTAAACAGCCAGGTTGATCTTGCGCTAAAAGAAATAGAATTAAATGAAAAATTAATAGATTTCCGCTCTGCTAAAACCGATCAAGAAATCAATAAAAAAGGTCTTGAATTTAAAAATGCCATGTTGGATTTCTTAAAATTAGACGGAGCATTTACCTATACTTTCACTCAATTAAAAACAGTCGCAATAATAGACAGTCCAGACAAGTTGGTACGGATTGTAAATTGGAATTTAGAATATGTTGATTTGTCCTATTCTTACGCAGCTTTTGTTATGAAATTTGAAAGTGAAGACGAGCCGATTAAAATAATTGAACTTGTTGATAAACTTGATCCTTACACCGTTAAACCTGAAGGCGTAATTGATGCTAAAAATTGGTATGGCGCTTTATATTATAAGATTATACCAGTCGAATATAATGACAAGATAGAATATACACTACTGGGTTGGGATGGAGGAACAAGCGGAAGTAACTTCAAATTAATTGATGTGCTTACTTTTAATGCAAATTCAGCAAAATTAGGCAGTCCTTTATTTGTCAAGAAGAAAACAACTTCTAAGCGTATTATTTTTGAATATTCTGACAAATCATCCATGTCATTGAAATATGATGATAAAAATCAACGCATTGTATTTGATCACCTTTCACCTGAATCTGCAAGTTTGGTCGGCGTGTTTTCCTATTACGTTCCAGATTTTTCATATGACTCTTATATTTGGCAAGAAGATAAATGGGTACTAGAGGAAGATGTAATTGCAGTAAATACGAGTGGATCGAATAAACATCAAACTATATATACATTAGATCCTAAAACTGGAAAAACAAAAGAGGAAAAAATAAAGGAAGATTGGGTGAATCCAGAAGATCCAAGTAAAAAAGGCGATATAGGTCATGTCGCTAGAACAGTCGAAAGCGAAGCCCTATTAAATTCAGATAGCGAAGCGTTAGATATTAAAGTTAAAAGAAACAAACGCGATCGCCGCACTCCAGATGGACTTTCTGTAACGACCGGAAAGTACAAGAAAAAGAACCGTCGTACTACAAAACCATAGATGCAATTAGGTATAATCAATAAGTTAAAAATCAACCGAATAACTCCTCCAGGAGCATTTTTAGAAGACCTTCAAGGAAACGAAGTTTTACTTCCTACAAAATATCTAACAGAAGATATGGAATTGGATTCAGAAGTAAGTGTTTTTATAATGAAAGATTCTGAAAATAGAATTGTTGCTACAACAGAAACGCCTCATCTTTTATTGGGCGGATTCAACTATTTGAGAATTGCTGAAGTAAACCCATACGGGGCATTTGCCGATTGGGGCTTAGATAAAGATTTATTCGTTCCTTTTCGAGAACAATTACACAAAGTATATATTGACGAAAAATACTTGTTTGTCCTAAAGTACGACCATGAAACAGACCGTTTGTTTGGTAGTATGAAAATTAAAAAGTCTCTTGACCCTTGTTTAAAAGATATTACTGGTGAAGAAGTTGAACTTCTTATCTGTGAGAAATCAGACCTTGGCGTTAATGTTATTGTTAACAATAGGTATGGTGGATTAATTTATCATCAAGATTTCAATAAACCTTTAGAGCGCGGTGAACGTGCAGTAGGATTTGTATCAAAAGTGAGAGAAGACGGGAAATTAGACATACGATTCGAACCTTTAACTTTTGAAAAGTATGATCTGGCCACCGAAGATTTATTAGAAAAATTAAGGGTTGAAAAAACTATTTATCTCACAGATAATTCTAGTCCTGAAGATATTAGAGAAACTATGGGAATGAGTAAAAAAACCTTCAAACAAGCCATTGGTAAACTATATCGATACAGAAAAATAGCGCTGTTTCCGGATAGAATTGAATTTATTGAAAAATAAGATTCAGTAATCATTATGTCAACAGACTCCTGTTTCATTCGTTTTAATTCCAAAATTGATGGCATTGAAATGCCTGAAAAATTTGATTATCCTTTTTATTACGACCCTACCCCTCTTGCTTTGCTCGCGGCCAATGAATTAAAGTGCTATTTAAGAACTCAAGAAGATTGGGTGCATAATTTTGGAATAGACCCAGAGCTCAATTCTTTGGTAATTGGAAAAATGTTTGGCGTATTGGTGGTTAAAAATGAACAGGGTGAACTCGGTTATTTAAGGGCGTTTTCAGGAAAATTAGCAGGTGGTAATCACCATGATCAATTTGTGCCTCCCGTGTTTGATATGCTTAAAGAAGATGGTTTTTATAAAAAAGAAGAAGCCATAGTGAATGAATTTAATGCAAAAATTCTCGCATTTGAAACAGATTCAATCTTCATGAGAATGAAAGTGGAATTACAAGTCTTAAAAAAACAAGCTGAAGAATCTATTAAGCAAACAAAAATCGATATTAAGCAAGCGAAATTAGAGCGTAAAAAACAAAGAGCTGAATCGATATCGATGCATCAAGAGGAAATTAATATCCTTCTAAAAAACCTAAGCGAACTGAGTATAAGAGAACAATTTGAATTAAAAGATCAACAAAAATATTGGAATCATCACCTTACAACACTAGAGGAAAAAATTCAAATTTATGAGGAAAAACTCAATGCATTAAAACTAGAACGAAAAATAAAATCTGGAAAAATTCAAGCCCAATTATTTGAACAATATCTATTTTACAATCAAAATTTAGAATCTAAAAGTCTAGGGAGTATATTTTCAGAGACACCTTTTCATCAACCACCTGCAGGTGCTGGAGAATGTGCAGCTCCTAAACTATTACAGTATGCCTTCCAACATAAATTAACTCCTATAACTATAGCTGAATTTTGGTGGGGAGATGCCCCTAAATCAGAAATAAGAGCGCACGAACAATTTTATCCAGCTTGCAAGGTGAAGTGCGAACCCATATTGGCGCATATGTTAAAAGGCATTGAAATCAATGAGAATGCTTTACTGCAAAACCCTGGCGAAGGAAAGTCCTTAGAAATTATTTATGAAGATGATGCCATTGCAATCATCAATAAACCATTTGAATTTTTATCTGTCCCTGGAAAAAACATCAAAGATTCTGTTGCAGAGCGCATGAAAATTTTGTATCCAGATGCGACAGGTCCTTTGGTAGTTCATCGATTAGATATGTCAACATCAGGATTAATGCTGATAGCAAAAACTATTGCAGTGCATAAAGTACTTCAGAGACAATTTATAAAAAGGAAAATTGAAAAAGAATATGAAGCTTTATTAGAGGGCGAATTACAAACGAATAAAGGCAGTGTTAATTTGCCTTTGCGTTTAGATATCGATGATCGACCAAGACAATTAGTTTGCTTTGAACATGGAAAATTAGCCCAAACAGACTGGGAACTATTAGCTATAAAAGAAGGGAAATCTAAAGTTCGCTTTAAACCCGTAACAGGACGAACACATCAATTAAGAGTTCACGCAGCACATCCGCTAGGACTCAACATGCCTATTGTTGGAGATGATCTTTATGGCAATAAAGAAAAGCGTTTGTACCTGCATGCTGCTAAACTAAGCTTTTATCATCCCATCAACCGACAGTGGTTGACCTTTGAATTGAAAGCAGATTTTTAATTTATAATTGATGTTTTGAATTAAATCGTCTGACCTATAAGATTTCTAAAGGCAGAAATTATATTTTTAAAAGAAATAATAAATCAAAGAGATTTCTATCCTAGAATTAACTTCAAAAGTTTATCTTTGTTTAAACAAACTAGGCGCATGCAAGTTATTTTGAATCATCAGAAAATTCATCAGAAAATAACCCGATTAGGGCATCAAATCATTGAGAATTGCGTCGAAGAAAAAACCATTTATATCGGTGGAATAATCGGCAACGGTTATGTCTTAGCGCAATTATTAGCGAAAATAATTAGTGATCATTCAGAGATTAAAGTTCATGTCTTTGAAGTTAAAATTAATAAAGAAGAGCCTTGGAAATATCCAATAACCTTTTCAATCGATGAGAAATCACTTAAAAAAGGATTTATTGTTCTTGTTGATGATGTAATCAATTCAGGAAAAACAATGCAGTATGCACTCGTTCGATTTCTTGAACAAGCTACTAAATCAATTAAAACTGTCGTATTAGTCGATCGGCAACACAGAAGATATCCCATTAAAGCAGATTTTGCTGGACTAGGTTTATCGACAACATTAAAGAATAGGGTTGAAATCGACCTTAATGCATTAGATTCGAAGGCCTATTTAATATGAAAAAAATAACTGAATCAGACTCTAATTATCAGCATCTAGAAAAGATGTCCAGTCTTGATTTGTTGCGCAACATCAACAAAGAAGATCAAACTGTTGCCGAGGCTGTCTCTCTTGAAATTCCAAATATTGAAGCCTTTATTGAAGCTTGTTTTGAAAGGATGAAAATTGGCGGAAGACTTTTTTACCTAGGAGCGGGCACCAGTGGCAGATTGGGTATTGTTGACGCAAGCGAATGTCCACCCACCTTTGGAATTGATCACGGAATTGTCGTTGGAATTATTGCTGGTGGAGATACCGCCATTCGTAAAGCGGTGGAATTTGCTGAAGATGATTGCGAACAAGCATGGAAAGATTTAGCACCTTTTAACTTAACTAAAAACGATACTATTGTTGGGATTGCAGCCTCTGGATCGACTCCTTATGTTCTTGGCGCGATTGAAAAAGCTAATGAATTAGGAATTCTAACTGCTGGAATTTCTTGTAACCCCTCCTCTCCTCTATCTGCATTAGCTCAATTTGCAATAGCCCCAGTGGTTGGACCAGAATTTGTTACCGGAAGTACGCGTATGAAATCTGGTACCGCACAAAAACTAGTTTTGAATATGATCTCAACCACCCTAATGATCAGACTGGGAAAAGTAAAGGGTAATAAAATGGTTGATATGCAATTGAGTAATCACAAATTGGTGGATCGCGGCATCAAAATGATTGTTGATGAACTTCATATTGAACCTGCACTTGCGGAAGAACTATTAGTAAAAACAGGTTCAGTTCGTGCAGCTGTTAATCACTATAATAATAACAAGATATGATTCCTTTTGATCCCAATGGTGTAGGAATTGCCAATGGAAATATCTTTGGATTTCCCATTAATGAACAAGAAGCATCGATTGTATTGATTCCTGTTCCTTGGGACGCAACAGCATCTTATGGAAAAGGAACTAGTAATGGTCCAGCTGCAATTCTAGATGCATCTACGCAGTTAGATTTTTATCATCCGCAATTGGAGAACGCCTTCGATACTCAGATTTTCATGACCCCCATTTCTCAAGAATGGTCCGAAATCAATAGTACTTGTTGTCAAATGAGTAAAGATTATCTTGCCGAACTTGAAGTCATAGGAGAAGAACAAGCAAGAGAAAAATATGCTGATGAATTAAGTTATATTAATAAAGCCCATGAAGCCCTTAGGTCCAATTTGAAGGAGCGATCCTTAGACTTAATCAAACAGGGTAAAATTGTTGCTGTTTTAGGAGGAGAGCACTCTACTCCACTTGGATTATTGGAAGCATTAAATTCACATCATGATTCCTTTGGGATTTTGCAAATTGATGCCCATGCTGATTTAAGAAATGCCTATGAAGGTTTTGATCAATCTCATGCCAGCATTATGTATAATGTTTTGGATAAATGTCAAAATCTTGAAAAATTAATTCAAATTGGAATTCGTGATATTTCTGCCAACGAGGTTGAATTGAGTAAGATTCATCCAAAAGTTGTTACTTTTTATGATTGGGATTTGAAATCAGGGAATTTTGAAGGAAAAAATTGGTCCGAACAAGTTCAAGAAATCATTGCTGAATTACCACAAAATGTATACATTTCATTCGATATTGATGGTTTAAAACCTGAATTATGTCCCAACACCGGCACACCAGTAGCGGGTGGATTTGAATTGGAACAAATTTCTTATTTATTATTCCAACTTGTTGCAACAGGAAGAAAGATTATTGGATTTGATTTGAATGAGGTGGCCCCGGGTGAGAACAATGATTGGGATGCTAATGTTGGCGCAAGAGCACTTTGGCAACTCGTTTGTGCCTGTGAAAAAAGTAGAAGAAATCATGCTTAAAAAGTTAGCGCGAAATACTTGGTTTTTATTATGCCTGATCTCTATCATTGCATTTGCCTTTAGTATTTATAGAAGTGTTTCTTTCACAGGACTGAGTACAGCAAAATGGGCGGTTTATTTCTTTGGTCCAAGTCTTATAATGAGCTTAAGTTTTATACATTTAAATTGGTTTGTAAAATTAGTAAGCATCATTAACATTGCCATCTATTTAAGCATCGCCTCTTATTTCATGATTCATTTAAATGATTTTGAAAATTATTGGCATTTGTTATTACTTCCAATGCTCTTTAGTTTTTATTTTACTTGGGCATCGTTGATTAGGTTCCTCAGAATTAAATGGCGCTACCTTAGTCAAATCACACTAAGTTTGGCTTGTGTTTTTTGCCTTTTAGATATTACTTTAGATTTCAAAATAGAATTAATGAATCAGCTGTTCTATTTTAATTTTATAGCCGCTATTATCTTGCCTTTATTAAGTCCATTCCAAGAAGAAATGGCAAAGGAACTAACAGAAAAAACAAATGAATAAGTTAAGATTTCTATTTATTTAGAAAAGTCCCAAAACCTTGTACTCGTTTTTCCCAATAACTAGATCCTGTAATTTTATCAAAAGTTATTCCCTTGCTGCTTGATGCATGAATCATTACTAAATCTTGGCCTTTTTCAGAGACTAAAATCCCAACATGAGATACTTCTGTCCCATTAGAGAAAAAGACTAAATCTCCAATTTGAGCTTGATCTTTGGTTAATTTAATGGAATTTTCATACTGTTCCTTTGCCCTTCTTGGAACATTAATTCCATAATGTAACAGCACATAAGAGGTGAAACCACTACAATCAAAACCTTGTGGACTTTGTCCTGCCCAAACATAGGGAGTTCCTAAATAGTTTTTAGCATAATCAATTATTCCAGATCTTTCTTTTAATTCAATATTTGTTGGGGCTGCCCATTCGAATTTTCCATCTGTCTCTTTAAAGTCGATATCAATAAACAGTGTTTCAATTTTATTGGAGAAAAAATAGGACAATTCCTTTTCTTTTCTGCGATTTAAATCTGCTGTCCAAGCGGCTAAATCCATCTTGAGGGCTACCAACTCAGAATGATGCGCTTCTAATATTTTTCTGCCTTTTACAGTTTTTTGAATCTGATCAAAATCTCTTATGGCATCATCAAAAACAGTTGGATGGGACTTTCTCCATGCATCGTCCTTAGCCAATTGCAATCCACTTATAGACTTATAGTATAAGGGTACAAGAGAGTAATCATATGAAGGGTCATTTAACAATCGATTAGCACGACGCTGAACCATTTTAAAATGTTGCTGATCATACAACTGTTCCATTTTATCAAATGCAGGCACTTGAGCAAATGAAAAATTTAATAGGAGAATAAAGAAAATTAAAAAACGGAATTTCATGGAACTTAATTCGAATATTTTTGACCTTTCAAATAAACGATATTGCTTTGATTAAATAATTTAACCAATACAGAATTACCATAAATTTCAAACTCTGCATCTTGTAAAGAGGTTATAGATTCTACCTTTCCATCAACGAGCGCAGAAACACCACCCATAATATTTTTAAAGACCAAAGTATTATTTTTAATCAAATAAGAAGAGGGAGTAAAATTAGCCACTTCAATTTTAGTGTCGTTTGTATAAGCAAATAAATAAGAATTTTCTCCCCAAACGATCATATCATCTTTAACATCCCAGAAGTTAGGGGAAAAATTCGATAATTGAGTTTTCTCTCCATTTTTATACATCCAAAGATTGCTATTTAAGTCTTCATAAACGACAAAACCACGACCTGCTTTATACTTTTTCATAAATTGACCTTCAATATCTACAAATTGACCATTCTCAAACCCAACAAAAGTTCGCGTTGTAGGATCATTAAAGCAAACGATATCAGTTCCCACTTGAAAATCAATAGCAAATCCATTCCATGCGCCTATCTCAAAAGTTTGTCCTCTCCAAAAAATCTTGTATAGATTCCCATTATCCTTAAAAATCACCATGTTTTCCCCAATTTGTGTAGGAAGTGCCAAATCCCCAATTATGGTTGCAATTGAAGTTGTTGTTTTATTCCAGTAAACATTGATGGTATTGAAACGTGTGTCTTCATAAACGATTATACTATCTTTCACTAAATAATTTCTTCCAAAATAGGTCAAAGTTTGCAATCTACCGGCATCCCACATATTTAGTGTCGGTCCAATTTTATATCCTAATAAATGATCAGAAACCTGATACTCAACATTTAAGTTCGTAATATCTTTGCGGGCCTTACCATCATATAAACGCAGATTACCTCTTGTGTCAATATAAGCTACAAATTCATCACCTGCTTTATATTCTTTTACAGCTTGAATTTCAACTTGCTTATAAAATCCATTTTCAAAACTCAAAAAATAATTATTGAAATCTCTGCATGGAATAACCCCTTGTGCAAAAAGAAAATTGAATAAAAAGACAAAAAATAAAGTGAATGCTATTTTCATTGATTTCAAATTTAACCAAATTTCGGACCACAAAAAATTTTAATCTTAATTAATTACAGTTTTAATGAAATGTAATGCAATTTGAAAAATCTAATGTATTTTCGTGGTATCGAAATTACACCTATGAAAAAAATATTTTTATCGCTTATTTTAGTCAATTCACTATGGGGGCTAAAGGCACAAAAGAAAATTGAATTTGTTGAATACGACCTATCCAATGGTATTCATGTTATTCTTCATGAAGAACACAGTACCCCTATCGTAGCTGTTTCCGTTTTATATCATGTAGGATCTAAAAATGAGATTCCATCTAGAACAGGATTCGCTCACTTTTTTGAACATTTACTATTTGAAGGATCTCAAAATATCGAAAGAGGAAAATACAGTGAATTAGTGGAAAAGAATGGCGGGGAGTTAAACGCTAATACTTCACAAGACAGAACCTATTATTATGAAATCCTTCCTTCCAATCAATTAGAATTAGGTTTATGGCTAGAAAGCGAAAGAATGCTTCATGCCAAAGTTGACATAAAAGGAATTGAAACGCAAAGAAGTGTTGTAAAAGAAGAGAAAAGACAACGTGTTGACAATCAACCTTACGGTTCTTTCTTTACTGAAATGTTTAAAAGAGTTTTTGTTACGCACCCATACAACTGGGCTCCTATTGGCAGTATGGCTGATTTAGATGCTGCTCAAGAAGAAGATTATGTGAATTTTTACAAAAATTATTATGTGCCAAGCAATTCAACATTAACCATTGCTGGTGATATCAATATTGCACAGACCAAAAAATGGGTTGAATATTATTATGGCTCTATGCCAAAAGGTCAAGCATTAAATGTTTACCGTGATTTTCTTGGATTAAGTGATGTTGATTTTGAAAAAAGATATGGTCTTTCGAAAACAAAGTTTGATTCCAAGAATTTTATGGGATCCACTCAAGCGGACGCTAAAAAACTACTTGCTACTTATGCTTCAAAACCAATTGAAATAAAAAGAACTGAAAAAGATCATTCTAGAATTGATGGCGTTACCAAAGATGTTATCTATGACAACATACAATTGCCTGCGATTTTTATGGGATACAAATTTCCAGAACAAACACATCCTGACACCTATGCGCTGCAATTTATGAATGAAGTATTATCAGGTGGTCCAAGTTCTAGGATTAATAAAACAATTGTAGAAAAAAAGGAAATGGCCACATTTGCATTTTCATTTAATTATGGATTAGAGGACGCTGGAATTGGAATCTTTGCAGCGATTGCAGCGAAAGATATAAGTTTAGATTCTATCCAATTTGAATTTGATAAACAAATTGAAATGATTCAAAATACGCTTATTTCAGATGATGAATTTATGAAAATAAGAAATAAATTAGAAAATAATATGGTAGAAAACACCTCCAGTATCGAAGGTATTGCTGAGAGTTTAGCTGACAACCATGTTTATTTTGGCTCTGCCGACCGAATCAATACAGAGAAAGATTTATTTATGAAAGTCACCAAAGAAGATATACAGCGTGTTGCTCAAAAATACCTAACTCAAAATTCTAGAGTCATTCTACATTATTTACCAAAAGAAAAATAAGAACTTATTATGAAATCAATTTTATATACCCTATTCATTCTTCTGTCTTCCAATTTATTTGCCCAAATCGACAGATCTGTAATGCCAAAACCTGGCAAAGCACCCATAATTAACATAAATGATTCTCAAGTCTTTACACTTCCTAATGGAATCACTGTTATTGTTTCTGAGAACCATAAAATCCCTAAGGTTTCGTTTGACTTAAGAATGGGATCTGATCCAAAACTTGAAGGTCGTCTTGCTGGTTTATCTGATTTAGCTGGATCGCTTTTGCTTTCTGGAACTACAACCAGAACAAAGGATCAGTTTGATAATGAAATTGATTATATCGGAGCTGACCTAAATGCTGATAAAAATTCGATTTTTCTTTCTTGCTTAACCAAACATGTAGACAATGGTTTATTATTAATGTCTGATGTATTTCTTAATGCCTCATTTCCTGAGGATGAATTTAATCGCATTAAAAAACAAAATGAATCTGGTCTCATGGCAGCAAAGTCAGATGCTGGTACCATGGCTCAAAATGCAATTTCGAAAATAAACTTTCCTCAGCATCCTTATGGTGAAGTAATGACAGAAGCATCATTGAATGCTATTGAATTACAAGATGTGAAAGAGTACTTTAAAAATACTTTTACACCAAAAGGTGCTTACTTAGTAATCGTGGGTGATTTAAGCCTTCAAGAGGCAAGAAGACTAGCAATTAAGTATTTTGGTTCATGGTCTGGTCCTGAATCCTACTCAAATCAAACGGAGTCAGGTCAGAAGAATAAAGGTGACCGTGTGATTTTTGTAAATAAACCGGGTGCGGTACAATCGGTTGTTTATATTACTTTTCCTGTAGACATTCATCCAGGTGATAAAAACCAATTGCCTTTAACAGTACTAAATGGTATCCTTGGTGGAGGTGGATTTGGAACTCGATTGATGCATAATCTTCGAGAAGACAAAGCATATACTTATGGTTGCTACTCTAGATTAAATATTACTGATAATGGCTCTTGGATCTCTGCAGGCGGTAATTTCAGAAATGCTGTTACCGATTCGGCAATTACTGAAATACTAAATGAATTTAAAATTATATCATCTGATCTTGTGAAAGATGATGAGTTGAACCTAATTAAATCTTCTATGAATGGAGACTTTTCTCGATCTCTTGAAAGTCCGCAAACCATCGCAAGATTTGCCTACAATATTATTAAAAACAAACTCAATCCAGATTATTATAAAACTTATTTACAACGCTTAGATGCTGTGTCCAAAGAATCAGTTTTGGAAATGGCTAAAATGTATTTCAATCCCTATGCATGTAATATAATTGTAGTTGGAAATGAAGAAGTGCTATCTAAAATTAAAGTTTTTGATGCTGATGGTAAGATTGAATTTCTAGATGCCTTTGGAGAGGAGAAAAAACAAATTTTACCCTCTGACATCAGCAAAGAAGAATTAGTTGAACGATATTTATCCGCCGTAACCCTGACCAAAACGGCTAAGGAAAGAACTAAAAAATTAAAGAAGGTTAAGACTTTCGTACGTGTTACCGATTTGAGTATTCCTGCAGTTCCTATCCCATTAAAAAGAACAGAATATTGGCTAGCACCCATGGTGGAAGCAGATAAGATGGAAGGTCAAGGAATGATATTCCAAAAATCTTATTTTGATGGTTCAAATGGTTTTAAATTTGACATGCAAGGAGGAAATACTCCATTTACAGAAGCAGAAATTGCTTCTAAAAAATTATCCTATGGTTTATTTCCTGAAGTCAATTATGCTAAAAACGGAACACAATATGAAGTTTTAGGAATTGAAAATATCTCAGGAAAAGATTGTTATGTTTTGAAAACGAAGGACAATTCCAGTGAAACATTCTCCTATTTCGAAATAGATACCTATTTAAAAGTAAAAACAATTTCTATCGAAAAGGATGGAGATAAAGTTCAAGAGGCTACAAGTACTTTTGGAGACTTTAAGTTGGTGAATGGTTTGCTATTTGCTCACACAATTAATTTTAGCACTGAACAAGTAAATATTTCAGGTATTGTTTCTAAGATTGCAATCAATGAGAAAATTGATTTAAAAGATTTTAAAGAATAATTTAAATACTATCAAACGCCACTAATTGTGGCGTTTTTTATTTAACCCATGATGAAAGAAAGATTTTTTATTATTTTTTTACTTCTAATTGGACCCAAGCTATTCGGTCAAAACATATTAGTCTCTAGTGGTAATGTTTTTGAAGGCGAACCCTATCTCCTTGTAAATCCACAAAACCAACAACATTTAGTTGCTGCGTGGATGGGATACCAATTGAATCAAAAAATAAGCATCAAAACATCTGTTTCAGTAGATGGTGGTGTTAATTGGTCTGCTCCAATAGCGCAAGGTCATGAAGTTGCTAACAATGCATCAGCAGATGTTTCTCTTGCTTTTAACTCATTAGGGGAAGTATTTATGTGTTACATAGATTATGATAATGACCTTTTCACTAATGGGAAAATAGTTGTCAGAAAATCTACTAATGGTGGATTCACCTGGTCGGCTAGTACAGAAGTAATTAACATAACAGATTGCCCCAATCAAATGTGTATCGATAGACCTTGGATGGTCATTGATCGATCAGGTGGAGTGCACGATGGAACTATTTATGTTTGTTCAATGAATGCGGATCAACCCACCTTAATTACCCCACCCTACTTTCCCTACCTAAGTGTGAGTAAGAATAATGGTGTAAGTTTTGAAACTCCAAGATATATAGATACGCTGAATTATTTAGCAGGTTCAACGATATCTCAAGTAATGTCCTCCCCTGTTGTAAGCGCCAATGGAACCTTTTATGCGATTTATCCAAGTTATGAAACCAATCAAAATCCATGGCCTCGACATATACTTGCAAATTCCACAACTCAAGGACTCGTATTAAATCATATTGTCGCACATCAAGGTACGGAAATAGGAGTTCAAAACAGTTTGCTTAAAAGAGGTGTATTGTTAAAAGCCGATCCCTCCAATGCGCTGCATTTAGCTTATTTTTTTCTTACCCAAATCAATGATGGTGCAGATGTTTATTTTATGGAGTCCTATAATGGTGGATTGAATTGGTCTGATATGTACCGCATCAATCAAGATGCCATGTCCAATGGGAAATTACAAGATTTGCTTTGGGCAGATTTTGATTTAGATGGCGACTTACTGGTTTGCTGGAGAGATCGAAGAAATGGTGTTGGAACAAGTTTCGCTGAAGCAACAGAAATATATGCGGCGGTGCGACCAAAAGACTCCCTTAATTTCAATTCTGATTATGCCATAACTTCTCAGCAAGTTCAGCATGATGTAGTTCTTGAATCTTCTGGAAATGACTTTATGCACACCTGCTTAGTAAATGATACAGCCTATGCCATTTGGGGCGATGTACGCAGTGGAACCTTAAAAATCTACTTGAATAAATGGAATATTTTTAGTCAGACAGGGTCTTTATTAGAGATTCCAACCAGCGAAAATATTTCAGTATTTCCCAATCCAGCATCATCCTTTATTCAATTATCTGCAGATCTTAATGGGGCAAAGTACACTATTATAAATTCAGATGGGAAAATTCTTTTTAGTGAGCAAATTCAACAAGAAAAAATCGATATTTCAACATTTCCAAAAGGAACATACTTATTACGCATTGATGCGATGAATCATAGTTATTCAGCAAAATTTATAAAGAACTAATAATAAAAGATGAAAAATTCTCCAGTTGAATTAAAGAATATTTTCCTTCTAAGTGCTTTGCTCCTTTGTTTTTCTATGGGTGCTCGAACAAGATTTGTAAGAGTTATGTTTAGCGGCAACACCTCTAACAGTGCAACCATAATTTGGGATCAACAAAGAGGAGATTTCAAAGGATTATATTGTGACACAGTCAATCCGGAACGGAATCAATATAAAGATGCTAAGCTATTAACTTCATCTAATACTTGGAAAGGAATGCATACCCATTGCATTAGATTAAAAGACTTAAAAGCAAATACAAAGTATTACTTTGTAATAAAAGATTCGGAAGGATTTGGGAGCTTATATTATTTTTACACAGCACCCAATTCACCCAATGAGTCCATATCATTTATTGCAGGAGGAGATTCAAGAGACAACAGGCCTGTGCGTACCAAAGGAAATAAATTGGTCCCAAAACTGTTTGCAACTGCCGTATTATTTAATGGAGATTTTATAGGACTTGACAACGAAAAACAATGGGTAGAATGGTTCGCTGATTGGGAAAATACCATTGCAAGTGATGGGCGCGTAACACCAATGATAGTAACTCGAGGAAATCATGAAACAAGCAATAAAGACTTGGTGAAATTATTTGATGTCCCAAACAAAAAAGTTTATTATTCAAGTACATTTTGTGGCGATTTACTTCATATCGTTTCTTTAAATTCTGAAATACACAAAGCTGGTCGACAAAAGCTATTCCTTAAACAAGCTTTAGCCAAGCATGCAGATTATCAATGGCAAATAGCTCAATATCATCGGCCTGTCAGACCACATGTTAAAGCAAAAAAAGAAATGGAAACACAATACAAACATTTCGTTCCTTTCTTTGAGCAATATGCCAATTTACCCTTATGTCTTGAAAATGACTCTCACACTTTTAAAGTTACCTGGCCCATTGTAAGTAGTAATGATGCTTCCTCTGCAGAGGGATTTAAAAGGGATGATTCGAACGGTATTGTATATGCAGGAGAAGGCTGTTGGGGAGCTCCGCTCCGTGATGCTGACGACGCAAAAATTTGGACAAGAGACTGTGGCGCTGTTAATCAGTTCAATTGGATTATCGTATCAAAAGAAAAAATACAATTGCGAACAGTTTTATATGAAAATGAAGCTGATGTTGAATCGCTTTCCTATACAAATCGATTTAGCATTCCAAAAGGTCTTGCCTTGTATGGACCAAAAAATGGTGAATTGATAGAAATATTTCCAAGAAATAAAGAACAATTTGAACAACATTTGATCAAATCAAAAAATTAGAGAGATTCTTCATCAATTTATTTTTCAACAATTTCAAATAATGCTTTCTCGCTTTGCAAAATGACTTAAATTTGTATTATGAGTGATTTTGTAGTTTCAGCAAGAAAATATCGTCCACAAACCTTTGATACAGTTGTTGGACAGAATTCCATTACTGGAACACTTAAAAGTGCTATCAAGAATAAACACTTGGCCCAAGCATTTTTATTCTGTGGAACAAGAGGTGTTGGAAAAACTACCACAGCGAGAATTTTAGCAAAAACTATAAATTGTTTCAACCGCACAGAAAATGTTGAAGCATGCGACGCTTGTGATTCATGTGTTTCGTTCAATACCGGGAATTCATTGAATGTTTATGAATTGGATGCAGCTTCTAACAATTCAATCGATGATATTAAAAGACTCATTGACCAAGTAAGAATTGCGCCTCAAATTGGAGATTTCAAGGTTTATATCATTGATGAGGTTCACATGTTGTCTACATCAGCCTTTAATGCGTTTTTAAAAACATTAGAAGAACCACCAAAACACGCCATATTTATTTTAGCAACAACTGAGAAATATAAAATTATTCCAACGATTCTTTCTCGTTGTCAAATATTTGATTTTAATAAGATAAAAGTTAAAGATATTGCAGATCATTTGGCTGTAATTGCTACAAAAGAAGGAATTACAGCAGATCCTGAGGCATTGCATTTAATTGCTATGAAAGCTGATGGAGCACTTCGAGATGCTTTATCCATGTTTGATCAAATTGTAACCTTCAGCGGAAACACATTAACTTTTCAGCATGTGATTCAAAATCTTCATGTACTAGATTATGACTATTATTTCAAAATCGTAGATTACTTTTTAAAAGAAGATATTGGCGCCACCCTACTTGTTTTGAATGATATCTTGGAAAGAGGTTTTGATGGACATCATTTTATAAATGGATTAGCAGAGCATTTTAGAAATTTATTGGTTTGTAAAGATGTTCGCACTGCTGCATTATTGGAAGTCACTGAAAGTATTCAAGAAAGATTTATTGAACAAGCAAAATCTTGGGAAGGGCCGGTAATTATGCGTGCACTTTATGCCTTAAGTCAAACCGATGTAAATTTCAAAAGCTCAAGAAACCAAAGGCTTCTCATCGAGGTGGTTTTAATGCAACTTTGTTCCTTACAACAGGAGCAAGAAAAAAAAAATCCTTAACGGATCGAATTGACATACTGCCTTTTCCTAAGCAAACATTGCGCAAAGAAAAAGAAAAGGAAATAAAATCCAATATTAGTCAGGAACCGAAAATTCCCTATGTTACTCCAAGCAAGGAAATTGAAACCGTTTTATTAAAAGTTCCAACGGGTGCCAAGCCCAGTCCAATGATTAGTATTCAACAAATCATTGAAGAGGAAAAAGAAGCAAAATCAAGAATCCCAGCCAAGTCCGTTAGAGAATTATATTCTTTGGATCAATTAAAAATGTCTTGGAAACGCTATGCTTTTCAAATGAAAGAGCAAGGAATGGAAACTTTCTTCCAAGCAATGATGCGAAAAGACCCAATTCACGAAGAAAGAGAAAAGGTGATTTTACATTTAGAAAACCAGGTACAATTAGAATATATTCGACCGATACTTCAAGACTTAGTGACCTATTTAAGATCCAATTTGAAAAATGATTTTATTGAAGTTGAATTAGAAGTTCAAATTGACCCCAATGCTAAATCAAATATTCCGATAACTGGAAAAGATAGATTCACTGCACTGGCTAGGAAAAATCCAAATTTACATACTTTGAAGAATACCTTTAACTTAGATATAGAATACTAGGACTTGGAAATTCAATACATAGATGCTTCTAGAAAAGTTGAAATTGAACAATTTTTAAAAGAATGGTTCAATGACGACGTGTATATTACTGCCAAGACTTCAGGTTCAACGGGCATTCCGAAAGAAATAAAAATTCAAAAAAAACACCTGATTCACAGTGCGAAAAATACCATTAAGTATTTTAATCTGAATCAGGGAAGTCACTTATTTTTATGCCTGTCTACAGATACCATTGCCGGAAAAATGATGCTTATTAGAGCCATAACAGTTGATGGAAAAATAAGTATAGGTTCGGTGAAAAGAAATACCATGGATGACTTGCCAAAGCAAGTAGACTTTGTTGCACTAGTTCCGATTCAATTAGAGCACTATTTAAAACAAAAAGAACCCATAAATGTCAATACTATTATTGTAGGTGGCGCTCCAATTTCAGACACTTTAAGAGATTTATGTCAAACTGTTTCATCACCCATATATCAAACTTTTGGAATGACAGAAACACTTTCACATGTAGCCGTTAAATGCATTAATGGAGAGGCAAATAATAACTACGAAGCTTTGGAAGGAATACATTTTTCAACTCAAGGGGAACAACTTATTATTCATTATCCTGGGATTGGTCACGATGCATTATTGAGTAATGACATAGTAGAATTGATAGATCCCTTTCATTTTAATTGGTTAGGACGAGCCGATTTTGCAATCAATTCTGGAGGAATTAAACTTTTCCCGGAACAAATAGAACAAAAACTGAGTGGATTCCTACCCTGCCCTTTTTTCATTAGCAGCATTAAAGAAGAATCTCTAGGGGAATCAATTTGCTTATATATTGCCAGTGAAAAGCATTTGGATATTAAAAAAGAAGTATTGCTAAAATTACTTTCTAAATTTGAAGTACCGCGTTACTTTAAAATTGGAGCACCTTTTACCTACACGCACAATGGGAAAATAGATCGCTTAGGAACAATAAAAAACTACAGTAGTTATGAATGGCGAAAAGTATTATAAAATCCTTGGATTGACTTCTAATGCAAGCGATGCTATGGTGCGCCAAAAATATCGATCCTTAGTTAAGAAATACCATCCTGATAAAAACAAAGAATCGGATACAACTGCTCAATTCATTGCTATACAAGAGGCTTATGAAAAAATCCTTAAAAAAGATTTCACTCAAAAAGCAATTAAGAATCCTAAAAAAGAAAAAAGTCCTGAACAAAATTTTCATGATTTAGCAAGAAAGAGAGAAGCACGATTAAGAGAAAAAGAAAAAGCTGATTTAAAAATATTTTACGCTAGTTTTAAAAAAGGTTGGAGGATTAATGTAGTTCGTATTCACGCTATAATTGGATTAATATGTATTGTGGCATTAATCTTTGACAACTTTTTACCCCTAAGAAAAAGCGATGAAACTGTAGCTTCCTATAATTCGGAACTCAGTCAAAGTTCAAGTGATAATTATGTTCAGAATATTAAAACGCGCAATGGACTTAGTTTATGGTTAAATAATTATAATGTGACCAAATTTTATAATTATCAACACTTTACACTTTATTCAACGCATATCTTTCACCTAGCGGTAAAAGCGGAACATAAATTTAAATCGGAAACTACCTTTATTCCTATTCATTTTACTTTTTATTGGATGCAATGGCTGATTTTTCCAATTTTTCTATTGCCCTTGATTATCCTTTTTTATCCCAAACGAGATGTGTTTTTCGTCTTGGGAAATTACTTTAGCCTTTTTATATCCAGTTCCATTATGTGGGTATTTTTAGTTAATGATCTTAAAATTATTCATTTATTAAGTTGGGGAAACTACTAAGATGACGAAGAAAGAAAAAGCTAAATATATAGTTGAGGAGTTGGAAAAATTATTTCCAGAGACCCCTATTCCATTAGATCACAAGGATCCATACACACTTATGATTGCCGTGCTATTGTCAGCGCAATGTACAGATGAACGCGTGAATAAAGTAACACCCTTACTTTTTAAAAGAGCCAGTACCCCTGCTGAAATGATTCAATTGAGTGTGGAAGAAATAAGGTCTATAATTCGACCTTGTGGATTATCACCCAAGAAATCTCAAGCCATATATGATTTATCTCACATGCTACTAAATCAACACAACGGTGAAGTTCCTGCTAATTATGAAGATTTAGAAGCCTTTCCAGGGGTCGGACACAAAACCGCGTCTGTAGTAATGTCTCAAGCATTTGGATTTCCAGCATTTCCTGTAGATACTCATATCCAAAGATTGCTTAAAAATTGGGGGATTTCTAAAAGTGATAATGTAGTAATTACGGAAAGAGAGGCGAAAGCAATTTTTCCGGAAAAACTTTGGAACAAACTGCATTTACAAATTATCTTCTATGGCAGACAATATGCTCCAGCAAGAAGCCCAAAAAAAGATATTGATTATATCACTAGAACTATTGGAACGCGTGCAGCAATTTCAGCATTAAAATAATAATTCAAAATAACTTGTTCTAATTCAGTATCTATTTTGAAAATACTAAGATTAATTTCATATATTTAAGGGCGAAAATAATCATTATTTAAATTAATAAAACACATAAATAAAATGAAAAAATTAACCAATCTACTAGGAATAATTCTAGTTTCATCATTATTACTAATGAGTTGTTCCGGAGAAAAAAATGAAAAAACAGAGACTAATCAAGCAGCCAAAACAGCTCAAAATTCTGACACTTTAAAAACCACTAAAAAAGAAGAGGTAAAGGAAGAAAAACTTGAGCCAGCATCAATTAAGGTTAAATTATTTTTTCAAGGTATGGATTATACAGATGAAGAAGGAAATGAAATTATAGGTACAGTTGAGGAAAGAACAGATTTTCGAACTAATAACAGATACATCTTTTGTTATGATTCTGAAGATTTTGCCAATCTTCAAATTATTGGGGAAGGAAAACAACTCACCTTTGAAATTAGAAGTGGTAATAAAGTGATATTTAGCAAACAAAATTTTGATTTATCCGGAAAAATTATTTTTACAACTAGAGACTTTGAATTAACAATGGCTAATAAATATTCTGTAGTTGTTAAACAAAAAGAAACCATTTTGTTTTCAGGTAAAATTGATTCCCAAGGATGTATGTAATTTAAATTTATTCGGACTTTTAAAATTGCTATTTACTTTTATTTTTTAAAAGTAAGTTGGTCTGAAAATTATCTTTAAATAAATAATAATTAACAATTGTTAATGACATCTTTTCATAACTTTTGCTTAAGTTTGAACTGTGTCAACCCGGCATCAACAATCATTTCATTAATTTTGTTTCATGGATACAATTGAAAACAACCGAAAACCTAATGTTCGCATTAAATCACCATCTGTATTGACTGGTGATATTGGTAAAGTACCACCACAAGCTGTGGATGTAGAACAAGTAGTACTCGGTGCCATGATGCTAGAACAGAATGCTGTTAATGATACCATTGACATTCTTAGTGCTGAAAGTTTTTACGATCCTAAGCATCAATATATTTACAGGGCTATTCACGAATTATTTGCTACTACCAATCCAATTGATTTGGTTACCGTAACCAGCAAGTTGCAAAAGAAAGGTGAATTAGAAGCTGCTGGTGGTGTCGCTTATATTTCTCAATTAACGAATCGGGTAGCTTCTTCTGCACACATTCAATTTCATGCTCGAATTATAGCTGAAAAACATATTAAAAGAGAATTGATTAGTTCTAGCAGTGAAATAATACGCGATGCTTACAACGATACTGTCGATGTATTTGAATTGTTAAATAGTGCCGAAACGAAATTATTTAAGATTGGCGAAAAAAACATGAGTAAGCAAGTCGTTGCTATGAAGTCGGTTGTTCGAGAAGCCATTGAAGAAATCGAAAAAGCAAGGACCAATGCAGATGGAATTTCAGGTGTTCCAAGTGGATTCCATGAACTTGATAAAGTTACTGCTGGATGGCAAAAATCTGATATGATTGTCTTGGCTGCACGACCAGGAATGGGTAAAACTGCTTTTGTATTGTCTATGGCACGCAATACAGCTGTTGATCATAACATGCCTGTTGCTGTTTTCTCTTTAGAGATGTCAGCAGTTCAATTGGTAAAACGACTTATTGCAGGTGAAGCTCGAATTGATTCCGAAAAATTAAGAAAAGGAAATTTAGCGGATCATGAGTTCCAACAATTACATACTCGAATAGCGAAATTAACGACAGCCCCTATTTTTATAGATGATACCGCTGGGATTACCATATTTGACTTTCGTGCTAAATGTCGAAGGTTAAAACAACAGCACAACATTCAATTGGTTATTATTGATTATTTACAATTAATGAGTGCTAAAGATGGAAAAAATGGAGGAAATCGTGAGCAAGAAATTTCAACAATCTCTAGATCCATTAAAGAAATAGCAAAAGAATTAAATATCCCAATAATTGCTTTGGCGCAATTAAGTCGTTCGGTAGAACAGAGAGGTGGTGATAAAAGACCTATTCTTTCAGATTTGCGTGAATCGGGTGCCATTGAACAAGATGCTGATATTGTTTCCTTTATCTATCGCCCAGATTATTATGGAATTGTAAAAGATGAAGATGGAAATGCTACCAATGATATTGGTGAAATAATTATTGCAAAACATAGAAATGGTTCCACTGCCAAAGTTAGATTGCGTTTTGTACCTCATTATGCGCGATTTGAAAACCTGAACGATTCCTCAGAATACACAGATCTAAATAGTGTAAGCGGTATTTCTAATTTCGATTCAGAATCAAAAACTTATACTGTACCTAGTAAAATGAACACTCCGATTTCAGAAGATGACTTTTTCAAAGAAGACGAAGAACCAACTCCTTTCTAATGACTAAAGGTATACTGGTACTTTTCTTGTTTCTTTCCATGGGTTTGCGCTTGCAAGCAACACAATTGCTTGTCCCTATGGATGAAAAACAAACCAACCATTTAAAAGCTTATGGTATCGCTTTTTGGACTTTAGAAAATGGATTGATCATTGAATGGCTGCTCAATTATCGTGGTGGATCTTTTTTGATTCCTCATTCTAAATTAATAGAACAAGAACTTATCATTAGAGGAGTAAAATACGAAGTTCTGGCCGACGGACAAGTAAATCAGATTAAATCACAAATAGCTGACCCAGAAGTTAATATGGAAGTGGTGCAACTTGAGAAAGCGCCAAAAATAGCAGTGTATACTCCTCCCGACAAACAACCTTGGGATGATGCCGTGACTATGGTTCTAGAATATGCAGAAATTAAGTACGATAAAATCTATGACTCTGCTATAGTAATGGGTATGCTTCCAAAGTATGATTGGTTGCATCTACATCATGAAGATTTCACAGGACAATATGGTAAATTTTACAGTTCTGCACGGAACCAAGTATGGTACCAACAACAAGTAGTTGCAGCGGAAAAGAACGCAAGAATGCTTGGATTTAAAAAAGTATCGGCGCTTAAATTAGCTGTGGCGCAAAATTTAAAAAACTTTGTAATTGGAGGTGGTTTTTTATTCACCATGTGCAGCGGAACAGATAGTTATGATATTGCCCTGGCCGCTCAAGGAATTGACATTTGCGAATCCGTTTTTGATTACGATGCTTCTGACCCCAATGCACAAAGCAAATTGGATTTCAATCAAACATTTGCATTTAAAGACTTTCACCTGAATAAAGACCCAATGGTTTATGAATATTCAGATATAGATGCGTCAGATTTAAGAAACAATAGGATCATTTCAGAACAAACAGATGTTTTTACCCTTTTCGATTTTTCAGCTAAATGGGACGTTGTTCCCACTATGCTAACCCAATGTCACACGAATATTATTAAAGGTTTCATGGGACAAACAACAGATTTTAGAAAAGAATTTATTAAAACTAATGTTTTAGTACTTGGAGAAAATAAGGCCGCTGGAACGGTTCGCTACTTGCATGGAGAATTAGGGCAAGGTATGTGGACTTTTTATGGTGGACATGATCCAGAAGATTACCAACATTTTGTAGGAGATCCCGCAACAGATCTCAATTTACACCCTAATTCCCCTGGATACAGATTAATTTTAAATAACATATTATTTCCAGCTGCGAAGAAAAAGAAGAGAAAAACATAATATTAACTTAATTTTCATTGTTAATTCAATTGTTTTCTTTAAACTTGCATCATAATCTCCAAGGAAATTTTCCTTCTACCTTAATCCTTCTTACAAAATCAAACAAAATTCATGGATCAAAAAGAATTAGAGAATAAAAAAATATCCGATTTGCGTATAATTGCAGAAACATTAGGTCTAAGCGTTTCGGAAACATTAAAAAAGGCTGAATTAATTTCAGCAATTATGGGAGGTTCAACTCCTTCAAATACAGAAGAACAAACTGATCAAGGAACAAGAGAGAAGCGCAAAAGAAAACCGATTGAAGAAATCAGTAAATCAAATATAGCTCCGTTGCCTAAAATGGCAAAAGAGGATCAGATGATTGCACAACCCAAATTAGATTTTGAAGAAGATACAATGGAAACTAGCAATCAACCTGTGAAGGAAGATAACAAGGAAAGTGAAGTGTCGAATACTGAAAATATCGAGCCAGCAACTACCCAGCCAGTAAGACAACATAAAGTCCCAGTGCATAAACATCATGAAAGAAAAGAGGCTCAACAACCTCGTGACAGTGAGACTAGACCAGAAAGAGAACCTCGTCAAGAAGGCGAATTAAGAGCTGATGGTGAATCAAGACCAGAAAGAGAACCTCGTCAAGACGGACATAAACCACATCACAATCAAAAGCAGGACGGAAAAACAGCGCAAGAAAAATTAGAAGAGAATTATGATTTAGTTGGAATTGTTTCTGCTGAAGGTGTTTTAGAAGTGATACAAGATGGTTATGGATTTTTAAGATCTTCTGATTACAACTACCTCCCATCACCTGATGACATTTATGTATCTCAAAATCAAATCAAATTATTTGGATTAAAAACGGGTGATACAGTTAAAGGAACTATTCGTCCGCCAAGAGAAGGTGAGAAATTTTTTCCTTTGGTTAAAGTTGAATCTATCAATGGTAGACATCCTTCATACATAAGAGATCGGGTACCTTTTCAATATTTAACACCATTATTTCCAGACGAGAAATTTAAGTTAACCGGACATGCTCAAGAAACCTTGTCCACCCGTGTTATGGATTTATTTGCCCCAATTGGAAAAGGACAACGCGGAATGATTGTTGCCCAGCCAAAAACGGGTAAAACCATGTTACTAAAAGATGTTGCCAATGCTATTGCAGCGAATCATCCTGAGACCTATTTAATTGTATTGCTTATTGATGAGCGTCCTGAAGAGGTTACTGATATGGCGAGAAGTGTAAAAGCAGAAGTAATTGCTTCCACTTTTGACGAACCTGCTGAACGACATGTAAAAGTGGCCAATATGGTTTTGGAAAAAGCAAAAAGAATGGTGGAATGTGGACATGATGTTTGCATATTGTTAGACTCAATTACACGTTTAGCGCGTGCTTATAATACAGTTTCGCCAGCTTCTGGGAAAGTACTTTCTGGAGGTGTAGATGCTAATGCACTTCACAAACCAAAGCGTTTCTTCGGTTCTGCTAGAAAAATTGAAAACGGAGGTTCCTTATCAATATTAGCAACTGCATTAACAGAAACGGGATCTAAAATGGATGAAGTTATCTTTGAAGAATTTAAAGGTACAGGTAATATGGAACTACAATTGGATCGTAAAATCTCTAATCGTAGAATATACCCTGCCATCGACATTACCGCTTCAGGAACACGAAGAGAAGATTTATTAGTAAATAAAGATGTCTTGCAACGCGTTTGGTTGATTCGTAAATTTATTGCTGATATGAATCCTGTTGAAGCAATGGAATTCTTAAAAAATCATATGGAAAACACCATTTCAAATGAAGAATTCCTTATTTCGATGAACAGTTAATATGAAAACACCTATAATAACAGGATTAATTGCCGCATTGGTATGGATTGCAATTAAATGGGGTGGATATGCCTTTGGTTTTTTCAATAATGGTTCTGTACAACCTTATGTTTTTACCAATATGTTTTTACTTACCGCTTCAGTGTCCATCGGTTTGTTTTTAATTAAAAAAAATGCAAAGCAGAAAAGTAATTTACTTTTAGATATAAAAACAGGTATGACCGCTGCCATGCCTTATACCGTTGTAGTGAGTGGATTTATTTTTATTTTCTATACCTACATCAATCCTGAATTTAATCAAAAACAATTGGAGCGGACTAGAATTTCATTACAAGATAAAAAAGTACTAACCTCCTTGCGCAATTCAAATCCTACCTTGGAAAACAAAACAGACCAGGAACTATTAAAAGAAGGGATGAAACAAACGAGACAAATTATCAGCCCTCAATTTACGATGTTAGTTTCCTTGTTAGGCTTATTGGTTTATGGCACAATGAATTCATTGGTAATATCCTTAATCTACCGAAGCTTAATCTTTAGAAATCAAAGAGATGAACCTTTAACAGAAGAAATAAAGGAATAATTCACTTTATTAGACTTCTGTTTTTCTACCAAGTTTCGCAGAGCTTCACTCCTAGAGCATCATAATCAATTCCATCAAAATTACCTGATGACATCATCAAAAGAACCGAATTACGCCAATCTTGATTTGAAATAAAGTTCAAAACATCATTGGTGTGATTGAACACAATGACCTTACCTCCAAAACCATCTTTAACCAGATCAACTGAAATTTCAGGAAGTTTTTTGTGAGCAACCACTTCTGGACTATAATAAACTACTGCTGCATCAGCACTATCCATTGCACCTATATAATGAGGGAGAAATTCTTTTTGTAAGGAGGAGAAGGTATGCAACTCCATACAAGCGATTACTTTTCTATTGGGATATTGGTGTTTAACAGCACTTGTTGTGGCCTTTAATTTGGAAGGAGAATGAGCGAAATCTTTATACATCACAAAATCATCTTTTTCAATCACCTTTTGCAGCCTTTTTCCTGCACCTTTGAAGTCAGCCATAGCAGAGAAGAAATCCGCAGGATTAATTCCCAAACATTTCGCTAATTCCATAGCGCCCATGAGATTTTGTAGATTATGAGGTCCAAAAATTTGCAATGGATATTCCTTTCCATCATATCTTAAAACTGTCCCTTCTTCCATCGGAGAAAAATCAGGAGTGTGATACGCTTGAACCTTTAGTTTACTTTGATATTTATGACCTAATTTATTTACCTCAAGATCTTCCTCATTGTAAATGAGCGTACCTGAATCAGTAATTAAGTTGCAAAAAGTATCAAACTGCTCTAAATAATTCTCAAAAGTGGGAAAAACATTAATGTGATCCCATGCAATTCCACTGAGCAGAGCGATGTTTGGTTTATATAAATGAAATTTAGGTCTTCGATCTATGGGAGAACTTAGATATTCATCCCCTTCTAGAACCATATATTTAGCGTCATCCGTTAATTTGACCATACAATCGTACCCTTCCAGTTGAGCTCCAACCATATAATCAACATGGATGTCTAAAGCTTTTGTGGCGTGGAGCAACATAGAAGTTATAGTGGTTTTACCATGGCTACCACCAATAACAATCCGGATTTTATCTTTACTTTGCTGATACAAATATTCAGGATATGAATAAATGGGGATATTCAACTCCTTAGCCCTCAACAACTCTGGATTATCCTCCCTTGCATGCATACCCAATATAACAGCATCTAAGTCAGCATGAATATGATTGCTATCCCAACCCAAATTCAGGGGTAGAATCCCTTGCTTAAATAGACGTGATTTTGAGGGTTCAAATATTTCATCATCAGATCCTGTTACAATGATTCCTTTTCTACTTAAGGCAATAGCTAAGTTGTGCATTGCACTTCCTCCTATAGCAATAAAATGTACTTGCATAATTAAAATTAAAAACTAAAAGTAATTCAGAAAAGGAATGAATTAAGAAGTAGTACAAATAGTTACTGACACCTTACTTTTGAAAGCTTCAGATGCTTATTCACATGCAGTAATAATGGTTAATTCAGGGTGAATAACATTGGCTCCTTTGGACTCATTGGTCCATATAAATTCAGTTATAGTGGAACCATTACAAGTAAAAGAAGAAATACCTCTTTCATTTCTGGTATGTTCATACACGACTCCGAAACCATTTGGATCTACTACTACCCTTCTAACGATAACGGTAACCACGTAGCCATCTGTATTTTTAATTTCATACACACGTTCAGTTACGGAGTTCCATGGGAAGCAGATATTTTTTTCATCACGCAAATAATTGGGACTCGTAATATTTACAGGAACATAATTCTTCAATTTTTGAATATCTTTTGCTGACGATTCTTGTTGCTTCTTCGAAATGGAATCTTTTTGAAATTGACTGTATTCTAAGATCGTTTTATTTCTTTGAAGTTGCGCTGCTAGTTCAACATTTTCTTTTGCTTTTTGAATATTGATTAATTCAATTTCGGTCTTAGCTTTAATTACTTGCAATTCTTGTAAAGCATGAATTTGCGCTAGTTCATTTTGTTTTAAAAGCTCTTGAGCATCCATATCATTTTTCATCAGTTGGATTTCTTTTGCTCTTCTCTCCCCTTCTTGAAGTACCATTTCTTCTCTTTGCTGAATAGAAAGGTTTGTTGCATTAACAATTTTGGCCATTTCTTTTTGCCTTTCAATCGCTTCAGCTTGATTATTAATGCCAATCAATTCAATTTGAGTCTTCTGATCTTGAATGTCTTTAGAGGCATCAGCCTGACGAGAAGCCTCAGTTAATGTCTGGAATTCATTTTCTTTATCGATATCATTTTTTAAATCCTGTAGATAAGTAGCTTTTGCTTTTTCAGATTCATTACGTGTAAAATCCAATTGTTGAAAAGCATCAGTTGTATTTCCGATAACTTGTTCACCTGGAGTGCTCAATTTTGTCCCTGCAGTATTCGGTTTAGATATTTTTACAGGAGCAACAATTTTTTGTAATGAATCTAATGAAATGGTAACCCTTAGCAACTCTGCATTAGAAACTTTTGAAGATTGAGCAAGAACGAATAGTTCCTTAATTGCAACCAACGCTTTGGAAGAATCTTTTGAGGCAACTACTTTAATTTTTACTGCCTTGTCTTTATAGTATTTAGTAACAGCTCCCAATCGCACTTTTAATGCAACAACTTCAGGAGCAGTAGCTTTACTTTTAAGTGGTTCTTTAGCTAATAAAGCATTAGCTTCAGCTAATTTTCCAGGCGCATTATCAATCGCTAAAGCTACTTGATCAAGGGCGTTTTTATATTTTTTCTCTTCTTCTTCTTTTTTCTTTAGAACCTCTTGAACACGACCTTTAACTTCTACTAATTTAGAATTTTTAAGATTCTCATCCGTCAAATAACCAACCAACATTTCAGCTTTTTTATAAGTCTCAATTGCTTTATCGTATTGATTTTTAGAATTAAGATCATATGCAGTTTTTAATTCCTTTCCAATACTTTCATCTATTTGTTTATTCACTAAATCACGTTGAATCTTTTTTGAACCTTCTGTTAAAAGTTGGGCAATTAAATTTTCAATTTTAACATAACCCAATTTGGATTTATCATATGATCCTGTAGCGTTCAGGACTTTGGTTGACTTTAATTCATTCGAGATTTCTAATTCTAATGCAGCACCTTTTAAATTGTTATTTAACGTAGCTATTTCAATATTTAATTTATCTTTTTCTTCTTGCTTAATTTTTAATTTTAAGCCTTTGTCATATTCTGCAATTGCTTCCTTATATTTTTTTGCAGTTTGAAACTTTACAGCATTTGACTTAATTGAAATTAATTTTTTTGCATCAGCTTCTTCCTCAGCTTTAACTTTTTTTAGCTGTTTTATTACTTCAATTTGTTTCAAGGAGTATGCGTTACCTGCATCCTTTTTGCCTAATTCTGTAAACTTAGCCATGGCTGCATCTAGATTTCCTTGGCCTATCAAAGCATCCCCTTCAGCAGCAATCAATTTTATTTCTTCTTGCCTTTTTTCTTCTGCAATAACAGCATCAAGATTCTTTTTAAAAGCAATTTTCTTTTTAATTACAACTGAATCTTTATTATTTAGTACTAATGCAGAATCACAATATGAAATAGCCTTTTCATAATTTTTTACCTGAGCAAAACTTTCTGATTTTGTCATGAATTTTGAAACAAGCCCTTGAATTTCAAAATCTTTAAACGCTGTAATTATTTTATCATCTGCCAATTTCTTAAAAGCTACATCAGGAATCATAATATTTTGATTGTCATCCCATAAAAACTTTTCAGCATAATCATTAGGTCCGACAACAATTGTCACCCCTTGTCTCACTTGAAACAATTCAATTAACAACTCTTCAGCAGCTTGAATTACAGCATTATTTCCCTTGAACTTTAAGGCTTTAAAATCAAAATAAATCCGTTTAGACAAAAAATTAGGTTTTGAAGCAATAATCTCAAATGGAATGTTCTTGTTTATTTTGGCACTAATTGAATAATCTCCAACACTATTGGTAATGGCCTTAGATATTGTTTTTCCATCTTGAACAACGTATAAGGAAACCCCTACTAACTTTGATTTCGTTTCATAATTATTGACATAACCCGGTAGAATAAGATCAAAAGTTTGAGCCTGAATACAATTCAAGGAAACAAAAACCGATAAGCAGAATATAAATATGCGCATAAACAACAAATAAGTCAATAACAAAGATGAAAATCGATTCTATTTATACCTTTGTATGTAACGCAAATTTGAGAAAAATTCACGAGTAAAAAAAATGCTGCAAATTGATCAGTTAAGTTATTGGGAAAGAGATACTTATTTCACAGGTAATGACATCGTTATTATAGGTGCTGGAATTGTTGGATTAAGTACAGCCATTTTCATTGCGGAACGCTTTCCAAATAGACGTATATTAATAGTAGAACAAGGATACTTGCCCAGTGGAGCAAGCACAAAAAATGCAGGATTTGCTTGTTTTGGAAGTCCTAGTGAATTAGAAGATGATTTAAAAACAATAAGCGAATCTGAAGTATGGGAAACCTTTCAATTAAGATATGAAGGACTCAAGGCGCTTTTTAAATTAATTGATAGAACTGCTATAGATTATAACCCTTGTGGCTCATGGGATTTAATACAAAATGATGCCCATGAAATTGAAAGCGGATTTATTGACTATTTAAACCATAAAGCACAAGAAATTACCGGAGAGGAGTTAATTTATTCTGAGGACAAACAAGCCAATAATAATTTTGGATTTAATGGATTTAGAACCTCCTATTATAATCGATTGGAAGGTAGTTTGAATACCGGAAAACTTATTGATGAACTTTATAAGCATGCAATTAAAAAAAATATTAAAGTTTTATATGGCGTTAAATGCGATTCATTTGTTGAACAAAATGATGCTGTTGAACTTCAATTGAATATCGGACTAATAAAAACCGAGCAATTAATTATTTGTTCCAATGGATTCGCTAAAGAACTTGTAAATGAAGATGTTATTCCTGCTAGAGGACAAGTGTTAATTACCAAAGAAATTCCAAATCTTAAGGTTAAAGGAACCTTTCATTTTGATAAAGGATATTATTACTTTCGTAATGTCGGAAATAGAATTTTACTTGGTGGAGGAAGAAACATTAACTTCACTCAAGAAACCAGTAATAAGTTGGAAATAAATGAAAGTATACAAAGCGTATTAAGATCAATTCTTTCTGAACAAATACTTCCCGACACGCCACACGAAATAGAAATGAGTTGGGCAGGAATAATGGGCGTCGGGCAAAGTAAAGAACCTATCATCAAACGCTACTCTAATAGAATTGCTATTGGAGTGCGAATGGGTGGAATGGGAGTTGCCATTGGCGCATTGGTTGGGAAAAAGTTGAGTGAACAGATTGACTAATTAAATGAATTTAAAAAAGTGAAATGGATATTGTAATCATCATCATTGGGTTTATATTGGTACTAATTGGATTGGTAGGCGTATTTGTCCCAGTACTTCCAGGCCCCCCATTATCTTGGATTGGAGTTTGGATGCTTTTTTGGACGGATGCGATTTCTCTTGACTTTATTGGCTACTTTCTCCTTTTTTACACCTTAGTCCTCGCATTAATTAGTCTAATCTTGGAATATTTAATTCCCGCTTTGGGGGCCAAATATTTAAAAGGGACTAAATATGGGATTTGGGGAAACTATATCGGCTTAATTGTCGGATTATTCACGCCTGTTCCTTTCGGATTTCTATTATTTTCTTTTATTGGCGCATTAGCTGGCGAACTCATTTATGATCACAAAGATTTTAAACGTGCCATATCCGCGGCCATTGGTACCTTAATTGGCTTTTTGGTTTCAGTTCTATTAAACACTGGAATTGCACTGATAATGCTCGCTGTATTTATTTATTTCGTTATTGCGAATTGGTCTGCAATTTTCTAATCAACGCACAAAAACCCATTCCTCTTTGGTAGAATCCTGAGCACTGTAGGAATAATTATCTATGTGATAATCAAAAAGTTCTTCTGCCTCTAATAGATTATTCTGAATGATATAGCGTGCCATTTTACCTCTTGCATTTTTTGCATACATCATTACTACCTTTAATCCATTATTTGTTTTTTCCTTAAATACTGGAGTGACAACTCTAGATTTTAAAGACTTAAGCTTCAGCACCTTTGCATATTCCGTTGAAGCTAAATTAATAACTGGTCCTGGTGCCTTATCGATTACCTTATTGAGTTTTTTGTCCCAAAAATCATACAAATTTGTGGCCGTGTTACTGCATTGAAACTTTGTTTTCATCTCTAATCTATAGGGAGCTATCAAATCCATTGGTTTTATGATGCCATATAAACCGGATAGAATGTTAATTTGATCATTTGCACGCTCTAGTTCCACTTGCGATAAAGAACTGAACTCTAATCCCCGGTATACTTCACCTGCAAACAAAGTATGTGCCGTTTGTAATTGGAAAGGACCTGTTCCTAAATGATTTTTCTTAAAACTTTTATTCCATAAGAAACCTTCTTTTGCTAAATTTTCCGAAATACCCATGAGATCTTGTAATTCCAAAATACTTAGTTTTTTTATTTGACTATTTAAAGACAAAGCTTCTTTATAAAAAATTGGCTTAGAACCCTTAGAACTATCTGCAGATTTAATTGTTAAGGACTTTGCTGGAGATAATATGATTTTCATAAAAGTGAAATTATTTAAGTTATTAACAGTTTATAAGTGACACTTTTAATACTAGATGTTAAAAATAAAAAAATGCATTGAATAATTATTTAACTATATTTATCTTTCAAAACTAAACTTAAACTATGAATAAAAAACTACTTATTTTCTTTGTACTTTTATTAGCTTCAAAGATATCATTTACTCAAACTTCTACTTTTTACGGTAACTTTTCACCTACTGTGAGTCATTTAGTTCCCGCAAAGGAATCAGAAGCATTCCCTAAAACCGTTGTTATTAAACCTAATTTTAAGGGAAGAGATGATAATCCAGTGATTCAAAGCCCAAGTCACAATATTGATTGGTTGTGGCAGCAACACCAAAATACTGAAAAGTTAGCCAGCGCCACAATTCTATGGAATTCAACCGGTTTAGGCCAAAATCTTTCTCCACCAGACCCAACAGTAGACGCTGATAGTTCTGTTGTTATCATGTCAGCTAATGGAAGTGCCGGTGGAGTTTATCGTATTTTCAACAAAACAACCGGTGCAACAATTGCCAGTTCTTTATCGATGCAAACACTTGGAGGTCCAGCTTCTTTAGGAGACCCAATTGTATTATATTATAAACCAGCAAGAAGATGGTTTTTGATGGAATTCTCTAGTTCAGGAAATAAATTAATCGTACATGTTTCTCAAACCAACAATCCTCAAGGAGCATATAATACCTATCAATTTACTTGTCCTGCTTTTCCTGATTACCCCAAATGGAGTTTCTCACAAACATCTGATGCCTTCTTAGTTTCTACCAATGAAGGAGGTCCTCCAAAGGTATATGCAATGAAATTAAGTAGCTTATTAACAGGTGCAACCTCACCTTTCATCGGAGTTTCTATTGGCTACTCCTTAAATGGATTTGGTTTTCAATCTATTACCCCTGTTGATCTTGAAGGAGATCTTGCTGCTCCAGCAGGAATGAAACCTTTATTTGTTAGACACCGCGATGATGAGAGACACTCAAATGGGACGCCCGATAGTGGAACAAATGACTGGATTGAATTGTGGGAAATGACCATCAATTGGACCAACAGTACTGCAACAGTTGCAAAAACTCAAGATATTGCAATTGGTGAAATAGACTCAGATTTATGTGGTTTAACAAGTTTCACCTGTATTCCTCAACCAGGAACTACTGTTAAACTAGATCCACTTAGAGAGCCTGTAATGTTTAAAGCACCCATGCGTGTTTTTTCTGATCACCAAGCAATGGTACTTAGTCTTTCCACCGACGTAAGCGGTGCAGATCGAGCAGGTGTAAGATGGATAGAAATTAGAAGAGCCAGCGGAAGTTTAGGAACTTGGACTTTGTATCAAGAAGGAACTTATGCTCCAGGTGCAACATTAAATAGATGGATGCCAGCCATTAATATTGATAAGTATGGTAATATTATTATGGCTTATTCTACATCAAGTGGAACAACAGGTGATTTTCCATCAATTAGAATGACAGGAAGAAAACCATGTGATCCACTTGGTCAAATGACCATGACAGAAACCGTTGTTAAAGCAGGTACATCAGTGAAAACTGGAGACACAAGATGGGGAGATTATCACCACATGTCGATTGATGATTTTGATGGAGAAACATTCTATTATACTGGAGTTTATCATAGTGCGGCAACAAAAACTTGCGTCGCAGCTATTAAAATGAATCCAGATGCTACTGACGCATCAATAGCAAATATTTTCCAGGTGAACCCTGGAACAATTTGTGGTTCTACGGTTCAATTGGGCATTGTTATCGAAAATCGTGGCACAAATGCTATTACTTCTGGGAGTTTCACTTGGCAAGTAGGATCAGGAACCACTACTTCAGTAAATTACACTTCTAATCAAATGAATGGCGTTGGAACTACCGACACTATTTTTGTAACCGTTTCAGGAATACTAACAGGTAGCAATACAGTTTCCATTAACTCTACTAGCGTTAATGGAACTAGTCCAGATGAAAATATTTGCAATGATTTAATGACTATAACAGTAACAGCAGGTGGATCATTAATTACGGTGAACAATACAGTTACAGCTCCTACTTGCACTGGAAATAACGGTCAAATTAATTTAACAGTAACCGGTGGTGCATCACCTTATACTTATAGTTTAAATGGTGGCGCGAATCAATCTACTGGATTATTTACTGGATTAGCGGCAGGAACATACAACTATTCTGTAATAGATAATTCAGGATGTGCAGGAACTGGAGTTATTCAATTAAATCCAGCTACGAGTATTTCAGTTACCAGTAACCAAACAGCGGAGGTACTTTGTAATGGTCAACAAAATGGCGCTATCAGTATCAGTGCAACTGGCGGACAAAACAACTATAATTATTCTCTAGATGGCACAAATTTTCAAACCTCTAATCTATTTACAGGATTAGGTGCTGGAACTTATACCATTTACGCAAAAGATGCCAATGGTTGTATTGGAACATCAACTTACACTATAGTAGAACCAAGTGTTTTAACTGCAAATGCATCCCCTACTGCAATAAGTTGTTTCGGAGCAAATAATGGAATGATTACCGTTCTTGCCAATGGAGGAATGCCAGCTTATTCATACAGTATTGATGGGACCGTATTTACTCCTGGAAATATCATTCAAAACCTTGCTCCTGGAGCCTATACAGTTACAGTAAAAGACGTAAGTGGATGTACCACAACTTATTCAACAACCGTTACAGAACCTTCACAAGTAAGTTTAACAGGTGTCTCTACTCCTGCATCTTGGAA
Organism: Flavobacteriales bacterium; assembly: GCA_947447525.1. GTDB lineage: Bacteria > Bacteroidota > Bacteroidia > Flavobacteriales_D > Crocinitomicaceae > UBA952. Next base: position 232,125 of record CANFJL010000002.1, read on the forward strand.
TAATGGAACCATTACACTAACAGGTGCAGGAGGATTAAGTCCTTATACTTACAGTACTGATGGAATTAATTATTATTCAGGTTCTTTATTTTCTAATTTATTTTCCGGTAGTTATACCTGTTATGTAAAAGATAATAATGGTTGTATTACATCCATCGTTGTTGTTATTGAAGCAATTCAAGGATTAGAAGAGAACCAAGGAACTGGAATACAAGTGAGTGTTTTGTATCCAAATCCTAACAATGGTACTTTTAATTTAGAAGTAAACGGCATCATTGGTGAAGAAATTGAATGTAAATTATTCAACATGCAAGGACAACTCGTTTCCAATTTTAAATTAGGAGCTCAAAATGGATCCACAAAAAATACCATAGAAATGAGTAGAAAATTGGCTGCAGGACCTTATTATTTGGGAGTTTACAACGACAAAAGAGCTTGTGTTGTTAAATTTATTAAAGAATAATATTTTTCATTTATCATTAAAAGCACCTTAGGGTGCTTTTTTTTTGCCCTATAAATAGTATAAAATGTACTTTCGTAAAAAAAATATCCAATGAAAATTCAAAAAAATCCAAGAACCTATATTTCATCTGAATTAAATATTACATCATTTGAAGAAATACTTCCCTACTTAGAGGAACTTTCTACTAGAGAAATAAATTCTAAAGAAGCATTCTTAACCTGGTTGTCAGATAAAAGTGAATTGGAAGCAGTGCTAGAAGAAGATCAAGCATGGCGGTATATAAAAATGTCGATTGACACAAAGAATAAAGCGCACGCTGATTCCTATAATTTTTTTGTGACAGAAATCCAACCAAAATTAGCCCCTTTTGACGATCTATTAAATAAAAAACTAAGTGAAAGCTCTTTTAAAAAAAATCTAGAAAATGAGGAGGCTTATAAAATTTACTTTAGGGCAATTGATGTACAACTTCGACTATTCAAAGAGGAAAACATAGCATTGGAAGCTGAATTAAGTGAAGAAGCTCAAAAATATGGTGCCATTGCTGCCGCACAAACCATCCAACATGATGGAAAATCCTTAACCATGCAACAAGCAGCTCAATTCTTGAAAGATCAAGACCAAGAATTGAGAAAAGCAATTTTTGTTTCGATGGCAGAAAGAAGAAATTTAGACCAAGAATCCTTGGATGAATTATACACATCTTTGATACTCAAAAGACATCAATTAGCACTTAATGCTGGATTTGAAAATTACAGTACTTATAAATTCAGTGAATTAGGAAGATTTGATTACACCAAAAAAGACTGCTTAGATTTTCATGAGGCTATTAAGACATTAATTGTTCCCATAGTAAAACAAATTCAAAAGAAGAAACTTGATCTGTTTAAAAAAGAGAAATTCAAACCTTGGGATTTAGAAGTAGATCCACTTGGGAAAGCAGCATTAAGTCCCTTTAAAAGTGGCAAAGAAATGCTAGATGGAACTGTTGCTGTGTTTGACAAAATAGATCCTTATTTTGGTTCTTGCTTAAGAACAATGGAAGCGATGGGTCATTTGGATTTAGAATCAAAAGCAGGTAAAGCTCCAGGAGGATATAATTACCCATTATATGAAATTGGTGTTCCTTTTATTTTTATGAATGCCGTAGGAGCTCAAAGAGACTTGGTAACCATGGTTCATGAGGGAGGACATGCCGTTCACTCCTTTTTAAGTAGAGATTTAAAACTAACAAGTTTTAAAAATGTTCCTTCTGAAGTTGCTGAATTGGCTTCCATGTCAATGGAATTACTTTCCATGAAGTATTGGGATACCTTCTATAGTAATACAGAGGAATTAAATCGAGCCAAAAGAGAACAATTAGAAGGAATATTAAAAATTCTTCCTTGGATTGCACAAATTGATGCCTTTCAACATTGGGTTTATGAAAATATAGAACATTCGAAGGATGAAAGAAAAGCTTATTGGTTACAACTTTCTTCAGACTACGGGACAGGTTTGACAGATTGGACAGGATATGAAGATCAAGTAGCATACTCTTGGCAACGGCAATTACACTTATTTGAAGTTCCTTTCTACTATATTGAATACGGTATTGCACAGTTAGGCGCCCTAGGAATATGGAAAAATAGCAAATCCAATTTCCAAGAAACTATTACTAATTATAAAGAAGCATTAAGCCTTGGCTATACTACCTCTATTCCTAATATATATGCTAAAGCAAATATAAAATTTGACTTCTCCTCCCATTACTTAAAGGAATTGGTTGATTTTGTACAGGAAGAATTAGGAAAAATTTAAGATAAGCATAGTCAATTTTAAAATTCTATTTATATTTGCACCCTTCAATACAATGGCGAGGTAGCTCAGTTGGTTAGAGCGCAGGATTCATAACCCTGAGGCCGAGAGTTCAAATCTCTCTCTCGCTACAAAAGGTCATCCGTCAAAATGATAGGTGGCCTTTTTTTTATTCAAATGTATTCAGTTTACATCTTATATTCCATTTCTACCAAACAGTTCTACAAAGGACACACTAAAGAATTGTCCAGCAGACTGATGAGACATAACGCAGGATATGAGAAATTTACTTCAACAGGCATACCTTGGAGTCTAATTTGGCATATATCTAAGCCCAATAAAGGTGAAGCTTACCAATTAGAATTGAAATTAAAAAACCTAACAAGCAAAAGATTGATCGAGTTCATGTTAATATATAAAGAAGGCATCGAGAGCGCTGACGAACTTGATTTTATTATCAAGTTGTCAGCATGCTGAACATTTACAACGAATTCAGACAGCTACCGAGAGCGCTGACGAACTTGATTTGATCATCAAGTTGTCAGCATGCTGACCCTTTTGGCGTCAGCATTCAAATCTCTCTCTCCCTGATGAGTCTTCAACTATCAGGATAAACGCTACAAAAGGTCATCC
>CANFJL010000003.1 GCA_947447525.1 Flavobacteriales bacterium
AGAAGTTAAGCCTGCTTGCGCTGATGGTACTGTCCTTTTGAGGGTGGGAGAGTAAGTCGATGCCGATTTTAAGAAGCCTCTTCAGTAATGAAGGGGCTTTTTTTATGGATAAATCTCAAAACAAAATATGGTGGGAGATGCCGATTTTATGATCCTGACAATCGTAAGATTCGTCAGGGTTTTTTATGGATAAATCTCAAAACAAAATATGGTGGGAGAATCATGACGATTAGCTAAGGCTAATGTCATGATATACTGACCGCAGCGTCAGTGAGAAATGGTGAGGATGTTTTTATAGATCAAACTAAATGCTTAATTAAAAACGTTATAATAACAGAAATAGAATCATAAAATCAAACTATTTCTTTTTACCCTTCCCTAATTTAGCACTTAAGCCAATGGTATTGCTAAATCCAGCTTTGGAATAAATCACAAATCCGTAGTCAAGTTTGAATTTTTTGAATTTTAAACCCAATCCCAATGAAAAACCTGACATTCCAGGTCGTTGTTCTAACTTTAACTCTTGTCGTCTGTTGTAGTTAAATCCTAAACGGAAACTAAAGGCTCCATTTCCCGCTAATTCTACTTGATAAGCAAAATGTCTTGCGAGTTTTTCACCGAAACTAGCGCCGGTATTTGAAATAGTATCTCCTGTCAAACCGTCAATTCTCGGTTTAATAGAAGGATCAAAATAGGTAATATCCCAAGTGTTTAAATGATGTGCGATTAAAGAAAACTTGAATGGCGCATGCTTAAGTTTATAACTAATCGCTGCTTGAATATCAATTGGAAGCGCACTTTTATTTTTCGGAACATAGCTTTTTAATTGATGCCCAATATTTTTTGCCACTATACTTACCCCTAATAATTCGTTGGGATGTGTGAAAGTAGCACCAAAATTCGTACTTATTCCAAAGGAGTTATACGTTTCCAATTGAGATCCAATTATATTTGGGCTAACCCCAATGCTGATGACTTTATTAACAGGATAACAATAACTAACTCCAAAAATATAATCAAAAGCAGTGAAGTTGTTAGTAGCAATTCCATTTTCATCATAACCATTAAATTTACCATAATGGATGTAACGAATATTGGGAAGTAAATATCCTTTTTTTAATTTTATGAGAGTAGCAAGCTGACCGTAATTAATACCGCTAGCAAGAATTCCTTGATTTATACTATAAATTCCAGTTGCATTGGTATTGATTAGTGAAGGATTAATGATTCCAGAATTATTTGCATCATCACTTGTAGCATTTGAAAATCCACCCTGAGATGCAATTGAGGCACTAAAGGCATTATTTAGAAATGGAAAAGCATTTTTCCCTCCTGTTTGAGCCAAGAGTATTTGGCTTAAAAGTAACTGAGCAATAATTAATCTTAATTTCATTGATTTTTGAAACGAATTTAGAGATGTAAAATTGTACTTTATTTTCCTTTTATTCTATTTTTTTTGTAATTTCCTTTAAAATAATTTTATGTACAGCAGTATATTAATTGGTGAGCATGCAGCATCCTTATCAAAATTAAGAGCAAAGCCATCATTGTTACTCCAATTACGATATATAAGGGAAGATTATTTAAAGGAAAAATCTGCTGCAGTTTTATTTAATGATCAACTAATTCCATTGGCGAACAACTATGATAAAGTTGGATTATCCTTGGATTTTTCCGATTCTATTTTTACTAAATTAGAAGATAAGCCACTTTTGATTATCGGTGACCCTACAGAGTGGTTTTTTCAAAGTAGTGTTGAGGCATTGATTTCTAAAAATCCAGAAATGATCGCTGCAGTATTGTTTATTTATCCTGTAGGCATGTCTTCTTTAGATTCAAGAAAAGAGATTGCTGCTCTGATTCATTTGTTAAAAGTCAATTCTATTTTAACTTATTTCTTGCGTTCCCCTTTGGATAATTTTACTGATTTCGCAGATATAGTAATTGATGTTAACATTCCAGTCGATTTGAATGCACTAGATTTATTAATTCCAGATCTTGAATATATTGTTGGACGAAAATTGACTCAGTCATCCCAATAATGGAAAAGTATGTAATTGATATTTTATTTACAGAAATTCTCAATCGCCATCAACGATTTTTTATTTCTCTGATACGCGATAAATTTCAAGGTGATGAAGTGCACGATGTATATCAAGATGTTTGTTTGCATTTATATGAAATACTCAATAGGCATTGGAATAATCAACAAGATTTATTTAATTCAAAGACATGGCTCAGGACGGTAGTAATTAATTTTTGTTTATCTGAATTGCGTAAAAGAAATCAAATAAAAAGAGTAAAACTTGTACCTGAAAAAGACACAGCATTTCAAAGATCAATTTTCGCTGAACCAGATGAAATATCTGGTATAGAAAACAATAAGCATGATTTACAAGGCGTATTATACGATCTTTTACAATTGATTAGTAAGCACGACGCAATGATTTTAAAAATGAAGTATTACTATGGTAAACCTTCTAGCTACATCAGTAGGAAACTAAATGTTGCCCATGTCGATGTTTCTATAGGTCGTATTAAAGAAAGAATTCAGAAAAAATCAGGAATTAAAAATATTGATGAATTAATCGCAAAAAACAGATGGTAGTCTAAAAATCAATATGCCTTTCCTTTTTCTCTGGATAAATATCTGCAATGGTAATCAAAATACCCGTTTCTTCAACATTTCCAAATTCGGGATTAACAGCAGTTCCGAAGGTTTTCATGGAAGGTGATAAATTCATGTAAATATTAACTAAAGGGGGAATAAATTCTCCATGATCTCTCACATGTCCGTTCAGCACTCTGAATCCATCTTTAAAATCTAATCCTTCCAATTGTTGATCTACATAAACGCGATTATAATTTTGTTTTAAAGGGAAAAACGGATGCATTAGTTTATCTTGATCAGGAAAGTATTTATGCATAAAATGTAATAGGAAATCTCGACTGTCTGTATTATAGTTGGGATACATGGTAACTTTTCCAAAGAAGTATTTTATTTCAGGATTAAAGCGAACAATAGCGCCTAAACCATCCCAAATATTATCTAATGCAAATAAACCCTTGCGAGGATTGACAGTTGGTTGATAATCTGGCTGTACCCAACTCCTACCTAATTCTATAGTATGGGGTAAATAATTAGAGATGAAAGTGGGTGTAAAATCAAAATAATGTACCGTAGATAAATGAATTTCTCCTTTTGAATCAATCACATCTTTGCATTTTACAAAGCGATATCCACCAATAATTTCTTCGTCCTCCGGCGACCAAACAATAAGTTGTTTGTATGCAAATGGTCCTTGGTCATATTCGTCTAAATCAACAGCTTCACCGGTTCCTCCACCCGATGCTCGGAAAGTGATTTCTCTTAATCTACCGATTTCTTGAATTACATTAGGGGCATTTTTATCATCAATAATATATATTTCATTATTTCCTTTCCTTGTTATTCTAATGAAATGATCTTGATTAAGTTCTTTTTTTAGAATTTCCCGAGGAATTTGTTCGATAATTTTTTTCATTTTTTGTTAAGTTGGTATACTTGGTTCTTAATCAAATTAGCTACTTCATAATCTGACTTGATAGATTGAAAAGTGTCAATGGGAAGGGCAGTCCCAATCGTAAAATTAATTGTTTTGTTTTTTTGGCGGTACAATTCATCCGCTAAATATAGCATTTCAATATTAGCCTTGATCCTAAGGAACTTTCGAAATTTTGATAAGCGATAAAAAAATGGAGACAGTTCACCTTCTATATGAATCGGAATTATATCTCGCTTATATTTTCTGGCATAGCTTACAAAGGTTCTTTTCCAATCAAGATCTTTTACTTCACCTTTTATTTTGCGACTTACTAATCCTGCTGGGAAAACACACAAAGCATGATCTTCTTGAAACGCTTGCTGTATTTGTTGACGCACCGAGCCGTTGTTCTTCCCGATTTTATTAACTCCAATAAAAAGATCCTTCAAATTATCTAAATGCAGTAATATATCATTAACGATAAATTTCACATCTGGTCGCTGCTGTTTTAAAAGTGAAATTAATGCAACAGCATCCATTCCTCCTAGTGGATGATTCATTACAAGAATTACTGGACCTGTTTTTGGAATATTTTCTACTCCACTTGCTGTTGCTTTTATTTTAAATTCTTCTAAGGTAGCATCTGCAAAATCGGCATTAAAATACATTTTATTTCTTGAGATAAAATCGTTGATTTCATTCTGATGAATAATCCTTTTTAAATAGCGCAGGACGAACCCAGGTAAAAATCGAAGTAATTTAGGATTCTTACTTTTAATTATATTTTCTACATCTATAAATTTCTCTTGCATCTAGGCCGAAATTAGAGATTTTTTTATTCTCTGCGCAGGAGGAATTATATAATTATGCACATTTTTATCTTAGCATTCGAATTCTATTTCCATTCCATCGAATGAAACTTCCACATGAGGAGGTAAAAGTTTTTTTATCTCCTCAAAGGTTCCAAATTGATGAGAAATATGTGTTATATATGCTTTATTTGGTTGAATGTCAGCAATAAATTCTAAAGCTTCTTCTAAATTAAAATGAGAAATATGGGGAAATTGATGCAAGGCATTTATTACAAGTACATTAAGATTTTTTAGTTTATCTCTTTCTTCTTGTGCAATCGTTTTAGCATCTGTTATATAGGCGAAATCCCCAACACGATATCCGAAAACAGGCATTTTATGGTGATAAACAAGAATAGGAGTTACTTTGATGGCATCACTTATATTAAAAGCTTCATTTTTAATAATTTGAATATCAATTTTTGGAATACCAGGATATGATTGAGCACTAAAAATATAGTGAAATTCTCGTTTAATTGCTGTTTCTACATTTTCAGTACAATAGACTTTCATTGACCTTTGTTGCTTGTAATTAAAGGCTCTTACATCATCTAAACCAGCGATATGATCCTTGTGTTCATGTGTAAATAGAATGCTTTCTAATTCTTGAATTTTTAAACGCAACATTTGTTCTCTGAAGTCTGGACCGGTATCAATTACATAGTTTAACGAATTGATTTGTAGCAAAAGAGAAGACCGAAGCCTTTTATCTCTAGTATCGCTCGAAGTACAAACATGACAATTGCAAGCAATTAATGGAACACCTTGCGAAGTTCCTGTTCCAAGAAAAATAGCTTTGCCTTTCATTTAAAGTTCGATAATTTTAAATTTATTTTCTTTTCTTAAAAATATATTTAGGATGGTTTTAATATCCTTATTCTCCTTTTGAATAGTAATGTATCTGGACCAATCGTTGGGCGTCTTACCATGAAAATGATAAGGTGCAAATCCATAACCTTGATACATCCCGTTCTCTATCCAAATAACACTTTTTTCGACTTTGTCTCTTCCTTTATCGATAATATAAAAAGACTTTCCTTCAAATGTAATCTGTTTAATCAAGGCTTCAACGCGAGTATTATATTCAAGAACATTTTCTTCTTGAATACAGGCTCCTTTACATTGTCTAATATTGTATTGAAAACATTGCTCTTGACTTTGATATAAATAGCAAAGTTTTTGACAAAGTGATTCTTGTTCACAACAATTCATAAGATAACTTACACCATCTTTTTTGCTACTAAAATGCACTAATGGAATAGATGGATTTTTGGCAATCGATTCAATCCGCAGGGTAATATAGCCATGTTCATCAACATGATCGAAGAGTCCAAAAGGATATAGACTTCTTTTTAATTGCCTGTTGTAAATTGGTTTATGTTCCTTGATCAATTCACTTTCTCTCAACATAGAAATGATTTCTGAACCGGTAACTTCGTGGGAAACATGCACAATGGACTGAATCATTTTAATTCCTTTGGCGGTCTTGGTATTTCTCAAGTGTTGTTCTACGCGTTTTTTAATAGAAATGCTTTTTCCAATATAAATGATTTGGTTAAACTCATTGTGAAAAAAATACACACCTGTTTTTGAAGGCAATTCATCAATGGTTTCAATCGATAAATTGGGATGAATCCTTTTTGGATTTACTTCTTCTTGAATAAAGGTGGATAGATTATTTGGATCCTTATGGTAGATAATTTCAAATAATTTGGTAGTCGCTAATGCATCTCCACCTGCTCTATGTCTACCTTGAATTTCAATTCCTAATTCTCGCGTTATTTTTCCTAAGCTATAGGAAGCATAGCCTGGAATTACAACTCTAGATGCTCTTACGGTGCATAAATGAGGTTTTCTAAAATCGTAACCTAGTGATTTGAATTCACTTCTGAACATTCCATAATCAAATGCAACATTGTGTGCAACAAAAATACAATCTTCAGTAAAATCAATTATTTGTTTTGCTATTTCAAAAAATTTAGGTGCTTGCGCCACCATTCTATCATTGATGCCAGTTAGGCGGACAATGAATTCTGGAATTTGCATTTCCGGATTAACTAATGTAACAAATTCATCGATTATTTTTTCTCCATCATATTTGTACATAGCCAATTCTGTTATCTTAGAATTTTTTGGACTACCTCCAGTGGTTTCAACATCGATGATTACATAATTCATGTTGCGAAAATATCTAAAACTTAGGAGGTATTTCTTAATTATTGATAATTTAATTTGAAATAAGTTCAGCTTTTAAAGTATCTACTTTTCAAAAATCAAGACTTCTAAAATTTATTTATTTATATTTGAAATTCAAATTATTTAGTACATTCTATAAATCTTGTTTCTACTTTAAAATTCCGTCATGAAAAATATTTTTTTATTAATTCTTGTAGCTTCTTCCTTTGCTACCTTCTCTCAAAGTAATTTCACTGTTTTTAATAATGGTGGACAATCATTTTATGTTATTTTAAATGGTATAAAACAAAATTCATTACCTCAAACCAATGTTGTTGTAGGTGGCTTAAAAAACTCAGCTTATGCAGTTAAATTAATTTTTGCTGATGGAAAAACAGCAGATATTGATAAAAACTTTTTTATTGAAAATCCAAGTGATATTACTACAAAAATTATTTTCAAGAAAGGAAAAGGTAAACTTCAATTAATATCAATGGAGCCAACATTAGGATTTTCTACAAGTACTTCAGTAATTACATACCGTCCTGATAATTCAGCGATATTCTCGGATGCAGTCGTTGTACCTGTTAGTAATTCTAATACAAATTCTGGAACAATTACAACAGTTGAAACTACAACAACTCAAACTACAACCACCAACCAAGGAACTAATGGTCAAGGAAATACTACAATAGTTGTAAATGACAATACAAATCCTGCTAATGTGAACATGAATATTAGTACCAATGCAACTCCAACAAATGGTAATGTAAGCATGAATATGAATACAAATACGGTTCCTACAAATGGAAATGTAAACATGAATGTTGGTGTAAATACAAACGCAAATCAAACGACAACAAACACTGGTAATGCAAGCATGAATGTTGGTGTAAATACAAACGCAAATCAAACGACAACAAACACTGGTAATGCAAGCATGAATGTTGGTATAAATACAAACGCCAATCAAATGACGACAAATACTGGTAATGTTAACATGAATGTTGGTATTAGTGAAACGAATACCAATACCAATGGAGCAAATGTCACTATGAATGTTACAGATCCAATGAGTGGTCAGCAAATGAATGTCAACATGAACATTAATGCAACAGGAACAATCACTGAGACCAGCGATCAGATGAATTTAAATACTACCAATGTGAATACAAGTAATGTGAATGGTACAGTTGTCACCTCAACTAATACAACCACCACGACTACAACTACTTCTTCTAATACATCAGGAAATACAACAGGAAATGTAATTATAAATCAAGGAACGAATAATAATACTACCAATCAAAATACCAATCAAAATACAACTTTGATCACTGGAAATAAAATCACTTGTAATAAAACCTTAAATAATCTTGATGCATTTATTGTGGAGTTAAATGATCAATCTTTTGAAGAAGATAGGTTAGAAGCTTTACAACTTGCCTTAGTGAACACTTGTTTGTATACTGCTCAAGCTGAAAAGTTAGTTGATTTATTTACCTTCTCAGAATATAAATTAGGCGCTGCTAAGTTCTTATCTGACCGTTTGATGGACAGAGATAATGCAACTGCTATTGCAAAGCACTTTAATTTTGAAGAAGACAAAATGGAATACAGAAGATATATCAGCGGAAAAAATTAATTTTTCCTAAACTGTTTTTCATATCTGGTAATCCAATCTTGAACACTCATTTTTGTAAGGAGTTCTCCTATTAATGCATAAGGAATTTCATTTATTTTCTTCATTCGAATACATGATTTGCCCATGTCTAATTTAGAAGGACATTGCTTTGCATATTCAGAAACAAACCAGTTCATCAAATCTGGATCGCTATAAATCCCCATATGATATAGTGTAATAATATCTTTTTTTATTGCCAAGCAAATAAATGGCAAGGGTAAAGCAGGTTTGCAGTGATATCCTTTAGGATAAATGGAGTGAGGGACAACATATCCTATCATGCCATAACTGATACATTCTTCAAATCCTTTGGGTAAATTATCAACGATAGCTGATCTAAGGCTTAAAAACTCTTCCTTTCTTTTGCTCTCAATCGCGTCAATATAATTCGAAACTGTCATATTACATTGTTCTTCCTGGATAAACTTTCAAGGCTTCTCTAAGACATTCGACCGCATTTCTTAACGAATCTTGATTCAATACATAAGCTATACGCGCTTCTTGTTTTCCAGCTCCTGGAGTTGCATAAAATCCATTGGCAGGCGCCATCATTACCGTTTGATTTTTATATTCAAATGATTCAAGAAGCCACTGACAAAATTTTTCAGCATCATCCACAGGGAATTTAGCAACACAATAAAATGCTCCACTTGGATTTGGACAATAAACACCTGGAATAGAGTTCAACCCTTCTACCATAATATTTCTTCTCGCAACATATTCAGAAACGACATCCGTAAAGTAACTTTCTGGCGTTTCTAAAGCTGCTTCAGCAGCAATTTGGTCGATTGTAGGTGGTGATAATCTTGCTTGACCAAATTTAAGCACAGCAGCCATTAATTCTGTGTTTTTTGTAATTAGCGCTCCAATTCGTGCTCCACACATGGAATATCTCTTGGAAACTGAATCAATCATAATAACATTTTGAGCAATGCTTTCTAAATTCATTACTGAAAAAGGAATAGCTCCATCATAGCAAAATTGACGGTAAACTTCATCTGCAAACAAAAACAAATTGTGCTTTTTTACTATTTCAGCCAATTGTTCTAATTCTGATTTAGAATATAAATAACCTGTTGGATTTCCTGGATTGCATATTACAATACCTCTAGTTTTAGCTGTAATTTTTTGTTCTATTTCCTGAACAGGTGGTAGTGCAAAGCCATTCTCAATATTGGCAGTAACAGGAACAACATTAACGCCCGCCATAACTGCGAAACCATTATAATTGGCATAAAAAGGTTCAGGGATGATAACTTCATCTCCCGGGTCGCATGTAGCCATAAAACCAAAGATTAATGCCTCAGATCCTCCAGTCGTAATAAGTATATCTTCTTTATTTACATTGATTCCGCTTTTCTGATAGGAGGCAGCTAATTTTGTTCGGTAACTTTCAAATCCAGCGGAGTGACTGTATTCAATAACTTGTTGATCGAAATTATGAATGGCATCTAAAGCTTTTTCTGGTGTAGCAATATCTGGTTGACCAATATTTAAGTGGTATACAATTTTCCCTTCTTTTTTAGCTTTTTCCGAATAGGGAACTAATTTTCTGATAGGTGATGCAGGCATTTCAATTGCCTTTGCGGATAATTTAAGCATAGTTTAATTTTTTACAAAAATAAGCATTCTATTTTTTTACTTTCTTAGGAATTACTTGATAAAATACAAATCCATTCTCTTCTTTAAGTACTTTTAATAGGGGGTAAGCGGATAAATAATTTTCTTTTGAAGTAATTTTTGAAATGAGAACTACATTTTTATCTGCTGAACCGCTGCAGAGCCAAGCCTCATCAAATCTTTTGATATTCGTGTGCTTCTTTGTCTGCCCGTAAAATAAATGTGCATAAGACTTATATCCTAAAGGAATGAGATAGACATTTTGTTTGGAATAAGATTCAAAATATCTAATCGCTGCACCTTGTGTAAATTGCTCCACTTTTGGGAGAATGAAAGCTTGTAAGGCTAAAATTCCAATCGCAATAGAAAAGCAGATGCTCAATAAGGATGATTTTAAATTTTCTTTTCTTGAATATAAGAATGAAATTAGGACACCTACAATAATAATTAATCCTGGAATAAAACTATAAGAATCCCAAATAACATTTGCTTTTAAATTGGCCAATGCAAATGGATCATTTATCTTAACCGAATTCAATAATACCTCTTTGTTCTGCATTAAATAGGGCAGTAGTAAAAGCAAAAAACCTAATAATAACATATAGACTTGAGTGATTTTAATGAATACATTTTTTAATTTATTTTCAGAAAATTCTTCGAAAAATCTTGCCGCTAAATAACTAAGAGGAAAATAACATAGGGAAGAATAGTGAATGATTTTTGTACTAACAAGAGAAAAAAGTATCAAGGTAAACCAAAAAAGAATTTGCATCCATAAATCAAAAGAATTTTCCTCCATTTTTCTTCTTTGAATCTGAAAAGCAATAAAAAAGAAGGAAGCGGGAAAGCAACCAAGTAATAAGAACAATACATGATAATAAATGGGTCCTCCATGTCCTGCGTCTTTGGTTTGAAACAAGCGAACCTGATAGGCAATAAATTCATCAATAACCTGTCTATTTCCAGTAATATAAAGCATCAAGAACCACAATCCACCGATGGAGAGTGCTGCGAGTGAAAATATAATTAAGTGTTTTATTTTTGGAAGCTTCTTAAAACGAGAAAGCACCCAATAAAGGCCAACAACACATCCAACAATAAGCAAAGCAACAGGCCCTTTTGTTAACATCGCTAAACCTAAAGAAATGCCACCAATTAAATAATAAAACGAAGGATTGTTGCTGGTTGCTGCGAAATAAAAGAAATATAAAGCTCCGACAATTAGAAGATTAAACCAAGGATCTATAATTCCGGAATGAAAATATACATTAGGTAAAAACGAACCTAAATAAAAGACAGTCCACCAAAAACCTAAAGATTCATTCTTTATTTTTTTTCCTGCAAAATACACAAATAAAGCAGTTGCGATGGCAGCGAGTACATTCGGAAATCGCCCTGAAAAGGCAGAAACTCCAAATATTTTCATCGAAAAAACTTGCATCCAAATAAATAGAGGTGGTTTTTCCCAAAAAGGAAGAAAGTCAATTGTTACGGTTGAATAATTATGCGAAAGCATCATTTCTCTTGCACATTCTGCAAAATTGATTTCATCCCAATCAAATAAATGAACGCTTCCTAAGAAAGGTAAAAACAACCCGCAGCAAAGTAAAATTATGACTAAGATTGATTTGCTCTTCATTTGCGCTTAAATAAGGGGGCTTCTAATTTTTCTAATTTATTTTTAGATAAGCGTAAAATCAAGATGGTGGTAAGATAACCGATTGTCGCTCCTGCTATAACATCAATAATAAAATGTTGGGATAGATAAACACGCGTCAAACTAAATAATAAAGCAAAAACAAAACATAAAATTCGTGCTAAATTGGTTTGAGCATGCAGGTAAGCAAGAATGGTAAAAATAGCAAAACAAGTAGTTGCATGACCAGAGGGAAAACTATTCGAATAATGATAAACAAATCCTTCAATTTTGTGATAAGTAGGCACTTTATCAAAATAATACATAGGCCTCTTAGCATCTATGAAAATTGTTCGTTTTAAAATTTGAGTAATTATTGAGGATCCTGCATAACTTATAAATAATAGCAAAGCGCTTCTTTTCTGGAAGAAAATCGCAATTAATATTACGAGTCCAAATGCGAATAAACCATCTCCAACATGGGTCAAAGTGGGTGTGATCTGATCTAAAAAAGGAGTGTTAAATGAATTTAATTTAGATTGAAAATCTAGTTTATCGGTAAATAGAACTATTGAAATTCCAAAGACCCAAAAAAGACTCATAGCAAACAGAAAAACAGGAATTGGTTTTTTCATGATGTAAATTTACCAATTGATTTTGGATTGTGACTTTTCTAGGCCTTATTGCTTTTGTTTATTTTCATACATCATAAAGGTGAATAGAACGGCATCGTAGCTAAAATGTGCTGCTATGGCAAACCATAATCCAAAAGAACCAACGCTATAGGAAATTAGCAAGATAAATGGTAATGCAATCAATCCATAGATAGAAAATCTCCAATTAAATGGGTTTAAGTAACCATGAAGTGCAATAAAGAAAATACTTGTGATTACAGGCCCTAGTAGAGGTTGAATTCCAGATCTGAGAAGTAATTCTTCTCCAAGTCCTGCGCATAAGGAAAGAAAAAGACCTTCCCAAAAATTTAATTTTAATCCCCTAACGAGTATATCTATTCTTGTGGATACTTTCTCAAATACCTCAGCCTGCATCAATAAATAAGCGATGAAAGCATAATAAAATCCAAATTGCATGCCTAATATAATGTTGGGTAGCTTAATTTGTTCTAAAGCAAGGAAATTCTCGACACTTGATTTATAAAATAAAGTGAGAATTACATATCCTAAAAGTGGGAAAATGATTAATGTTATTAGACTCAATAATAGCAATCTTCTTCGAAACGCCATAAATATTCGGAATATGATCGTGAAAGTTAATTAAACCATTTATATTTTAAAAAAATGTGGTTATATTTATGCGAACTAAAAATGAACCGCTTATAGACTAAATTTTACTTAACCACCAACACGAATTTAAAGGGTTGGATTTAATAGTAAAAAAATGTCTTTAAATCTTTTAGCGGATCATGAACTCATTACACTTTATTTATCAGGAAAAGAACCTGCGTTTGAAACCTTACTTAATAGACATAAAGATCGTGTATACCGATATATAGTTTCTAAAGTTCGAGATAGCGATTTGGCCAATGATATTTTTCAAGATGCATTCATGAAGGTAGTCTTCACTTTGAAAAATGGGAATTATAATGAAGAAGGCAAGTTCTTGCCATGGATCATGCGTATTTCCCATAATTTGATCATTGATTATTTTAGAAAGAATAATAAGGTCCGTTTTCTGTCGGAATCCCGAACACTTAACGAAGAATTTACGATATTTCATCGTCTAGCATGTCAGGATAAAAATTATTTACAGGAAACTTGTACGGTAGAATTAGAATCTCAAATGGTGGGCTTAATAGATCATTTGCCGCGCTTACAAAAAGAAATTGTTTATATGCGCCTTTTTCAAGACATGTCTTTTAAAGATATAGCAGAAATGGAAAATGTAAGTATCAATACTGCGCTAGGTAGAATGCGTTATGCCTTAATTAATTTAAGAAAGCTAGTTGAGGACAATGCCATTATTACTGACATATAGTAATCAAATTATCTTAAGAACGAGCATCGCTAATGCAAAAAATGCTAGCACGCTCATAAGAAGATTACTCCAATGCGTATAGCCTTTCTTTTTCCAAAAAAGAAAATTGATAATTCCGAGAAGTAATCCGATAATAAACCCTATCAATAATCGATTCATTCAGCTAATTGGAACTGTTTAAAGTGATGATAGAAATGCTTTTTGTGCATCAACATCCATAGATCAAAATCTAAATAGCCGTAAAATGGATGCATGGTTTTTACACCTGGATTGGCTTCAAAAAAATCAATAAAATTAATCCACTCTTCTGTAAATTCGTCAATTGCAAGTTCAAGTTCATCGTTTCTTAATTCACGATCAGCTGGAGCGATATCCACCGCAATGTTTTTTGCCATTTCCTTTTCTGAGTATAAAAACTCCTGCATTTTAGCAACTTTATCCTCTGGAATTGCCAAGGTGAACAAAGTTGTTCCTTGCGCCATTCTCAGCATTTCGCTTAGATGCTCAACCATTCGTTGAGAAGACATTTCACCCCAAACAGGTTGTTGTGAAGGTGTTAATTTATTGAGACCTATTAATAGATCTTCAAACGACATTTCAAATGATGACATGATTCTTTATTTTCCGATGAGAATGTGTAAACTTCTAGGGATAACCTTGATTTTCAATTCGCCATTTGTAGTGCTTGGTTCACCATCATAATGCGCAAGTTGCTGCGTCATACGAATGGTTGCATGATCGAACGATAATACTTCTGTATAAGAACTGTTTTCAGATCGGCCAATGATAAAACGAAGAGCAATACCTGGAAGTCTCCAGAAAGAAAATGGTTTTAATAAGAAAAGTTCCACTTTACCATCTGTTGCATCAGATTTTGGAGAGAAGATAAAACCATTTCCAAATTCTGAGGTATTTGCAAGAGTACACAACATAACAGGTAATTTTTTAACTTGCCCGTTAGCATCTATTGAAATATTAATTGGATTGTATCTTAAGAATTCTTTTAGAATTAATTTCACATAAGTCCAAAGCCCCCTCTTTTTGTGCTCATCAAATTTCTTTGCAATTAGAGCATCAAATCCGTAACCTCCAACGCCTAAAAAGGGTTGATTGTTAACAAGAACTGTATCCATTGAAATCTCTTTGGATTCGTTGATGCAAATGATAGCTTTCTTAACAGATAAAGGAATGTGCATGTGTCGTGCTAATCCATTTCCAGATCCAATTGGAATGATGGCCAAAAGAACCTTTGATCCTATAAGGGCTGTACCTACCTCGTGAACAGAACCATCGCCACCAACGGCACAAACAACATCAATATTTTTATTTATCGCATCTTTTGCAAGTGCTATAGCGTGACCTTTGTATTCGGTGTATTGGATTTCGTAATCAAATTTTTCAAGGTCTAAATTAGAGGCAATCAAAGCAGGGAGATCGTCTTTTCTTCGAACTCCAGAAATCGGATTGATAATAAACCAAATTTTCTTTTTCACTTGATGCTTGTTTTATTCCTTATTAAATCAGATCTATAGCGCTCTATCATTGATTTTAAGCGTAACTGCAATCTAGATTTATTCAAATATAACGATTTATTTTTAAATGATACAATATTTATGTCGCTTTTTCGACTCAACAAGAATTGTACCTTTTCTTCATTAAAACTAAGCGTTTGCTCAGATTGTATCAAAAAATAATTTCCGTTCAGATAATTCAAGGCTTCTCCAGGTGATTTATTTAACGCATTTCCAAAAGAATAATACGGTTTTTTATAGTTTAGAAAGTTTAAAATTGCCGGCATTATATCCATTTGTTGAATGATCTTTCTATTTTTTGAAGGTTTAATACTTTCGTCCGGGGTAAAAAATGCTATAGGAATTCGATATTTATCTTTAATATCATTTGCTTTTATATCTAATTGTTCTGGTGTATGGTCAGCACAAATTACAAAAAGTGTGTTTTGATACCAGGATGTTTTTTTTGCTTGCTTAAAAAATGCTCTTAAACTATTGTCCGCAAAAAGAAAAGAAGCATTTATTTGGGATAGTTTACCCATTTCAGTTGTTTTGAATTGATCGGGAATAGCATAAGGATGGTGGGAGGAGGAGGTAAATAGTGCGCAAATAAACGGTGGATTCAAAGTGCTAATTTTTTTAGCGCACCAAGGATTAAAATAGGCATCTGGGATTCCCCAATGATGATCATCGTGACTTGGAAAAGGGTATTCATTTTTTCCATAATAGTTTTCAAATCCTAGTCGTTTTGAGAAGGAATCAAAGCGCATAGAACCATTATATGCCCCATGAAAGAATGCGCTAGAATAACCGATTTTTTTTAAATGAGCGGGTAATCCCACTATTTTATTATTGCAAAAGGCGCTTAAAATATAGGGTGTATTGGTCAAGTTGGGAAGCGACGCAAAGATAGCAGGTAGTGCTTCAATAGATTGTTTTCCATTCGCCATTCCATTGCAATAGTAAAGTGATTCTAAAAGAAGTGAATCTAAGAATGGTGTTATTTTAATGCCGTTTTCTTTTTTAAAGATCATCTTATCTCCAAAACTTTCTAGTAAAATCACGACAACATTTTTACCTTTTTGACTGCCTTCAATTCTAGATCCTTGGTGCACTGGGTTGAAATACAACTCGCTTTTTTTTAAACTTATCAATTCCTGCCTCCGAATTTCTTCGCTTTGAATTGTTTTGATGAGAACAAAGGTTGAATTAAGTATTAATGGAACTTCGTTTGGTTCTGTGTAAGCGTTGGCATCAAGAACGCCTAAAGGTTTGGTTCCAAAACTCCATCTTCCTATTGCAAACACGATGATTAATCCAATTACTACATAGAACCATTGGCGCAAATCTGCTTTCTTACTATCGAAAATTTCTTTAAATGGATAAAAATAAAAACCAATTAGAAGCCAGATAAGGAAAAGTAGGGCGAAATACCAATAATCTATTATGATCAACCAAATCATATTTTTCTCAGGACTTTTTAGTAAGTATAAATACATGTCTAAACCAGTTCTTTTTTGACTGTATTCAAAAAAAGCAGTATCCCAAATATTACTGAGGAGCAATACTACTAGGTTGATGGTATAAATACATTTTAAGAGCACTTGTTTTAGAGTGTTGAGTTGTCTTGGAATTGGTAAAAAATAAAGCGCTATAATAGGCAACATCATGAGTGTTATGCAAGACAAATCAAAAGGAATAAAGGCGATAGTATCGTTGAACTTTACTTGAAAAAATCGTGCGTTGTAAGCCCAGAAAATCAAATGTAAAAGAATGCTAGAGAGCCATAAAAATAATCCATGCAGAAGTAGGGGGTTCCAAAGTGAAAAAAATCTTCTCATAGCGTCAAATTTATACATTTTTATAGGCTATCATCCTTATCTTTGTGTTAAATTATTTGTTATGAAAAAAAAGGATCAAGTAAACCAAAACAGAGAGCAATTAGTAAACTTACTATTAAGTAAAGCTAGTTTAAAACAAGATATTGCTGACGATTGCGAAAAAGTTTTTGTAATGCTAAAAGATGCGATTAAAAAAGAGCTGTTGGGTTTGCAGGAGAAAATCACAGACAAAAGAGTTCGCTTATCCTTTAAAGAAAAAGGGAATTATGAAATTCATGTTTTTGTTGGTAGTGATGTCCTTGTTTTTAGTTTGCACAATAATGTTTTTAGATTGCCTGATGAAAATCCATTATGGGGAACCGCTTATTTTCAGGCAGATAGTGACCACGGTTATTTTGGGCTTATCAATATCTATAATTTTCTTGCAGAATCATTTCTTCAAAATCGTTTAGATGATATAGGTTATCTCATTGCACGCATTAAAATAAATAAAGAACGACACTTTATGGTTGAAGGAAATGGGCAATTAGGCGCTCTATTTCGTGACCCTCAGCGCATGGAAATCAATGAAGAGTTCATAACATTAATGGTTCAAATGACCTTTCATTATGCGATGTCTCTTGATCTCCTGATTCCTCCATATGCTAATCAGGAGGAGCTTTCAGTTGCTCAGATTCAGCTCATCGGGGAGGGACTAAGATTGAAGACTGGTAAACAATTAGGCTTCAAAATGAAGCACGAGGATACAGAAATTTAATTTTTTTTTTAATCTTCGTTGTTACTTATTGTTTTTCAATGTATATTTGCACTCCCAAATTAAGGGGAAATAACAATGGCCCATTCGTCTAGTGGTTAGGACGCCAGGTTTTCATCCTGGTAACAGGAGTTCGATTCTCCTATGGGCTACTAAGAAAAAAAGTATTATTTTAGTTAAATATTAAATAGATTATGGCAAATCATAAATCAGCAATTAAGAGAATTCGTTCTAACGATACGAAGAGAGTGTTAAACAAATACCAACACAAAACTGCGCGTAATGCTTCTCGTAAATTGCGTGAAACTAAAGATCGTAAAGAAGCTGAGACTATGTTTCCTTCCGTTGTAGCTATGTTAGATAAATTGGCGAAGAGAAATATAATTCATAATAATAAAGCGGCAAACTTGAAGTCAGGTCTTCAATTGCATATCAACGGTTTATAATTTTATTACTAGATATTCTTAAAGGGGCTTAATGCCCCTTTTTTTGTTAAGTTTGTTTTGTGATGAAAATATTTATTTTATTCTTCTTACTTTCTGTTCCGTGCTTTGCTTTTTCTCAAGTTCAAGCTGATGCATCTGAAGTTGATACATTAAAAGCATCTTATAAAACTGATGGATCTATTGATTCTATCGATTTTCCTTCTCAAATATTGCGTTCGGCATTTCCTAGCTCAAATCTAGTTGAAAACAATCGTTTTATTGCTCCTTTTTTAATTACTCAAATTGGAGGTGCCCAGTTAAATAGCCCTAATTTATTTCAAGAAATTCCAAGATTTACAGCTATTCCTCACATAGGTGCTGCATATTCTTTTGGGAGTCAAACGGCTCAATATTTAAAATTTGATTATGCTCAGGTATTCAAAGGAAACATCAATGTTAATTTTCAAATTAAGCAATTGTCTACAGCTGGGTTCTTACGAAATTCCGCTTGGAAAAACACTTCGATTTCTACTTCACTTCTAAGAAATGGTAATCGCTATAGTTTCCTTTTAGGGGCTAAATATTTCAATGAGTCAAGAGGTTTTTGTAATGGAGTTACATTGGATTCATTAGCCAATTCTTATCCGCTGCCATTAATTCCTGTGCAATCTGAGTCCGCTAATGGAAGTTTTACCCAGCGCAGTATTAACTTATCGCACCGCATTGATTTTACGCAAACAGACACTACTTTATTTGCTGGTTTAATCATTCAAAATGCTTTTTCTACGATGGATAAATACTACCGCGAAAAAGACAATTTAGCTGCTCTCTACAATTTAATTCAATTTGATAGCCTGGAAACTAATGATCATTATTCTCAAATTGACTTGCAGAATCATGCCGGATTTGGAATTAAAAAAGATTTATTAACTATAGACGCCCTTATTACTTCAAGATATTGGAAATATTCAATTCATAATTTAAAACGCGATACAACCGAAATTGGATTGAGGCTTTTTGGAAAATATGGAAATAGATCAAAGTTTGTTAGCAATGCCTTCCAGTACAATTTTATTGGTGGATTTAAGGCATGGGATAATCTAAGTATAGTTCGATGGAATAAGGGAAATCATGAGTTGGGACTTAGTGCATGGATTCAAAATAGTGCTCCTTTGCTTTCTCAACGATTTTGTTCGGCAAATAATTTTTTATTTCAACTGAGTGATTTCAATCTTCAGCGCAGATTGGATTTGCGTTTGTCTTATAACCTAGACTTGGGCTCACAACAAATTGCATTGCTTTATGTTTTTCAAAAAGCATCAAATTTACTTATTTTTAATGGTAATACTTGGCTGAGTTCTAGCCCTCTTAGTGCCATGCAATTACAGCAAATTTCCTTAAAATCAACTGTTAACTTAGGTCATTTTAAAATCAATCCATCTTATACCTATACTGCAATGGATGTGAATTATAGATTTTACCCAGCACATTTATTTCAAACACGTTGTTATGTAAAAGGGGGAGTATTTAAGGCTAAAAAATTAAAAATGATTGGTGCTATTGATTTCATGGCAAGTTCAAAGTTCAAAGCGCCAACGCTTAATGCAGCACTTGGTATATTAGATTTTTCTCAATTACCTTCTGCAACATGGCAAGCGCCTTTAATCAATGGGGGATTGATGATAGGAATTGAAATTGAAACATTCCGATTCTTCATAAAAATGGATAATCTAGCCTATTTCTGGTCAGATAAATCTACTACTTTAATACAATCGTATACCTTGCCTACATGGCAGTTGAGGGTAGGGTTGACTTGGGATTTTTGGGATTAATTAAGAAACTACGCCAAGTATTTCAGCCATTTTCTTTCCAATATGTGCTGGAGAATCTACTACATGAATTCCACAATCTCTCATGATCTTCTTCTTTGCTTCTGCAGTATCATCATCACCTCCAACAATTGCACCTGCGTGACCCATTGTGCGACCTTTTGGAGCCGTTTCACCAGCTATAAATCCAACTACAGGTTTCGTTCCGAATTCTTTGATCCATCGCGCTGCAATAGCCTCTAAATTACCCCCAATTTCACCAATCATTACGATTGCTTCCGTTTCAGGGTCATTCATTAACAATTCAACTGCTTCTTTTGTAGTTGTTCCAATGATTGGGTCTCCACCAATTCCAATAGCAGTCGTGATTCCCATTCCTGCTTTAGCAACTTGATCCGCTGCTTCATATGTAAGTGTACCTGACTTAGAAACAATACCAATTTTTCCTTTCTTAAAAACAAAGCCTGGCATGATTCCAACTTTTGCTTCACCTGCAGTAATAATACCTGGACAATTGGGTCCAACTAAGCGGCAATCAAAACCATTTATATATTCTTTTGCTTTTATCATGTCATTTACAGGAATTCCTTCTGTAATACAAACAATAACTTTAATACCAGCTTCAGCAGCTTCCATAATAGCATCTGCAGCAAATGCTGGTGGGACAAATATTATCGAAACATCAGCGCCAGTTTTCGAAACAGCATCAGCTACTGTATTAAAAACTGGACGGTCTAAATGTAGACTCCCTCCTTTACCAGGGGTTACACCACCTACAACATTGGTACCGAATTCAATCATTTGTCCAGCGTGAAAAGTTCCTTCACTTCCGGTAAATCCTTGAACGATTACCTTCGAATTTTTATTTACAAGTACACTCATTTTAGTATTTTGTTTTGGAGTTCAAAAATAAGCAATGCCTTTAGATTAGCAAGTGTTTCTTCACTTATTTTATTTCCCAAACTTTCAATTCAAAAAATAAAATTGAATTTTCTGGGATCTGACTTAATTTATTATCGCCATACGCTAACTGTGGCGGGAGTATCATTTGTATTTCACTTCCTTTTTTTGCTTGAACTAATGTTTCCTTCCAGCCACTAATTAAATCTTTAGCTAACATTGTGATAGGTTTTCTTTGAATATCTACCACGTTACCATTCAAAAGTATTCCTTTATAACTAATGGAGACGCTGTCTGTTAACTTGATGTTTTCGCCGATTCCATTTTTAAGAAATTTAAAATATAGTCCAGATTCAGATCGGTTCAGTTGCATATTATGCGACTTCATATAGGCTTGAATTTCTGTATCAAAAGAACCAATTTCTTGTTTTGAATAGGTTTCGCAAGCAGTGACTATAAAAAGCAAAATTAGGAGGGAAATAGTTTTCATAGTGAAATAGGACTTAGTTGGAAACCAGCTTCAATTAATAATTGGATGAGACCATCTTTGCCACCAAGATGAGCAGCGCCAACGGCAATAAACAGTGCTTCAGAATGGAGCTTTTCGTTTAATTTTAAGGACCAATTCTTATTTCTTTGTTCAATGAATACAGCATTGAAATTTGCAATATCTGCCTCATCTTTCAGTACTTCTTCATTTATTTTTTCTAAATCTTGGGACAAATAGAGTGCTTGAAGATTTAAAAAATCTTCTTTAGCAGTCTTCTTATTTTTCAATGTATTCATAATTAAATCGATTTGGTTTTCCCAACCGATACTATCGAAAAAACTTAATTGTTCTTCTACGGTTTCTAATCCTAAAATGGAAATGCCTCCATCTTTTTTGGCCCATGATTCCAGTTCTTTTTCTTGTGAACGCAAATTTTCAGGCAAGGAAGTTTGGAGGATAAATTGATAGATTAAAAATGGTTTAGCATGCTTGAAATTTTGTTCAAATTGACTTTCATCCATCATCAGATCTTCCTTGGCCCATTGAAAAAGAGCCAATTTTTGAGCCTTATCTAAAGATAAAATAAAATTTACATCTTCATTTTGAAGCAGTTTTGGATTTAAATTTTTTGCACTTTCTTCTGTAATTTCAAGATATAATTCCTTTGATTCAATTAGTTTTTTTTTAACTTCCTTAGGAAGGTAGAAGTTTTCTTCACCCATAAGATGCATCGTTCCAAATAAATAAGAAACATTCTTATTGATTGGATTTTCTATTTTCCAAAGAAGAGATGAGGTAGCTTGTTGGCCAAAACTATAGCTCCAGAGAAAAAGTAGGAAAACCGCATTAAATATTTTATGCATTAATCAATTGAGCTAAATAGTGATGATCTTGTTCCATAATCCGCTTACTTTTAAAGCCACATTTCTCCGCTACTTCATGTAAATTATCATAATCTACATACAGCCAATCAAACCATTCTCCTTCTGTTTTTTTATAAGACATTTTAAAACGAAAATTCCCATAATAGGCTGAATTTAAATCCGTCCAAAAGGAGCCGTCTTCCTCTTCATATAAAAAAGAAACATCGGAAGAATCTAGTAATAATTGTCCGCCAGGCTTCAAAAGTGATTTCGCTTTAAGAAGGGTAGTTTCTAATTGTGCTAGAGTCCCAGCAATTCCAATGCCATTCATGAGCATTAAAATAGTATCAAAAGTATCTTTTGTTTCAAATTGATGGAAGTCGGCAAGCTGCGCTTGAGCCCCAATATTTTTTAGATATTCAACTGCACCAGGTGAGGTGTCGATTGAAAATACATTAAATCCACTATCCATTAGGTAACGTGTGTGTGGTCCAGCACAGGCGCCAACATCAAGTATTTTCCCTTTAGACATTTCCATAGCTTGCTGTTCAAGTTCTGGCATGTCTTTGAAAGACCTAAACAAGGTTTCAATCGGAATGATATCATCGTCGCACATGTCTGAACTTACGATTATATCAAAAGGTTTTCTGGTAAAGGAGTAGTCATTGATAGCTTGTCCAATGGGGTCATTTAATTTTGCTGTCATTTTTTTTAATATTCGTATTCATTATAATCATTAAGGTCATCATCTCCATAACCATCATCAAATTCATCTAAACCCAACTCATCTTCATCTTCTAATTCCTCCATTCCTGTTTCTTCAAATAGTGTATCATCCATCACCTTTCGTTCGTCTTCAGATGGTGCTTTTCCTATACTTAACAAAACGGTAGGTACCTCTGGAATTTGTTTGTCGTATCCAATCAATTCAATTAAAAAGATCCACATACTTAAAAAATCATATACCAAAATGAATTTTTGATCCGGCTCGGTAATAAAATCTTTTATAATAGCTTGTTTCATTACCGCGGCAGGCGTATCGATGGAATCATCGTCATACGTCATGTCCATTAAACTCAGCTCATGACCTTTATCCCATTCATCATTGGAAACATAAAAACTGGCCATCTGATCTCCTTTAAGTTCAAAGGCTTTCAAAATTGCAGTATAAAACATTTCAAAATCTGCTGTGTCTGCTATGAGTATATCGCGAAAAATCTCTTCTTGTTTTTCGGAGTCTAATAATATTCTAAATTTCAGTCCAGGCATATTGTGTTTTTTTGGCGCGTGGTAATTAATTTAATTCTTCGGTATTTTTAATCCTAATTTAACTCCTAATATAAGCATTTCTTCAACGGCCTCTTCATACGAGTTGCTAATTTTTCCATCCAAAATCGCTTCTTTTATATGACTTTTAATAATCCCAATTTCAGAACAGGGTCCTATATCAAATGTCTTCATAATTAATTCTCCACTTACAGGTGGTTGAAAATTTCGAATGCGATCTTTTTCTTCAACTTGTTTTAACTTTTCAGCAACCAATTCAAAGTTAAGTTTATATTTACGCACCTTAAATTCATTTTTTGAAGTAATGTCTGCATTACAAAGGAGCATTAAATCATCAATATCATCTTCTGCTTCACTTAATAATCTTCGAATTGCAGAATCAGTCACTGTACCCTTTACCAATGAAATTGGTCTTAAATGAAGTCGCACTAATTTCTGAACATATTTCATTTTACCATCCAGTGGTAATTTTAATTGCTTAAAAATTTTAGGAACCATCTTCGAACCCAATTCCTCATGACCATGGAAGGTCCATCCAACAATTGGATCAAAGCGTTTGGTTGGTGGCTTTGCAATATCGTGTAGAATTGCAGCCCAACGCAGCCATAAATCATCAGTATGCTCAGCAATATTATCTAAGACTTCAAGGGTGTGGAGGAAATTATCCTTATGACTTTTACCATCAATGGTTTCGATTCCCTCTAATTGCACCATTTCAGGAAAAAAAGCTGGAAGTAATTGTGTTGATCTTAATAATTTAAATCCTCTCGAAGGTTGTTTAGCTAGAATTATTTTATTTAATTCCTCCATTATTCGCTCCCGAGAAATTATTTCAATCCGGTGTGATTGTCTGAGAATAGATTCTAAACAATTAATTTCAATTTTGAAATTTAATTGCGTTGCAAAGCGAATAGCGCGCATCATTCTCAAAGGATCATCACTGAACGTTAAATCAGGTTCAAGCGGTGTTTTTAATATCCCATTTTTCAAATCATCCATTCCTTCGAATGGATCGACTAAATCTCCAAAGCGTTCAGCATTTAAATCCAACGCTAGAGCATTTATGGTAAAATCTCTTCGCAATTGATCGTCTTGAATGGTTCCCTTGCTTGTTGATGGATTTCTTGAGTCTTCTTGATAGGACTCTTTCCGCGCTCCTACAAATTCTATGTCGAGATCTTTGTATTTGAAATGTGCAGTTCCGTAATTTTTAAATACACTTATTTTTTTGATGCGCATTATGGTGGCAATGGCTTGTGCAAAACTTGGTCCGTCACCGACAATTACAATATCAATATCTTTTGAATTTCTTTCCAAAAATAAATCACGAACATAGCCTCCAATAACAAATGCTTGAATATTATTTTCCGTTGCATATTTAGATACAACTTTGAAAACTGGGTGTTTAAGAAAATGGGCGTAATTGGATGACATGTGCTACAAAAGTACAATTTCAATTGAAGTACCCAATAAAGATGGTATCAATCTTCGTCGTCTTCAATGAAATCATCTTCATCTTCTCTTTTGTAAGAGAAAATCTCATCGTCTAAATCGTCATCGTCATCGAAAAACTGTTCTTTCTTTCCGCTTTTTTTATAAGCATCCATTTTAGGTTTTTTCAATCGACCTTCAGAATCGTAGTCACTCGCTTTTTTATCTTTATTTACCTTTTTTCTAGGTTCAATTTTAAGCGCATCCGTTGAGGGTGAAATATATCCGCCACCAGTAATTGGATCACTTGGAAAATCTTCGCGCGGTCTTGCTGGGCGACTATCCGTATTGGCTGGTCGTGCACCTGGACCACGAGAATCACCTCGAGCTTCAGCTTCTTTTACAGCAATTGATCTTCCACTAACAATTGAGCCATCTAAGGCATCAATAGCAGCTTTCGCTTCATTTGCATCGGGCATTTCAACAAATCCGAAACCTCTGGATTTACCTGTTTCTCTGTCAGTGGCAACATTGGCTTTAAGCACTTTTCCGTGTTGCTCGAACAATTCTTTTAATTGCTCACTGCTTACTCCAAAATCTAATTTGGCAACAAAAATACTGGTCATAAAGAAAAAAACATTCTAATAAGTATACTACAATATGTATTAACAGTGTCGAAATTAGGATAAAAAAATTAAACAAATGCAAAGTGATGACAAAAATTACTGATTTTATTAATTTTTCTTTTTAATAAGTCGTTTTGACATAGCTATTAATTTCATTTATCATTCGCTCAATCGTCTAAATTATCTTATTTTTGTTCTATGAGATTGGTTAAAGAAATTCCTCACAGCCGTTATTTGATTCAAATCCATGAATATAATGCGAAGTATATCCTAAAAATAACATTGGATACTTATGAGCAAGTTTTTAAGTTGGATCAGCGAGAATTTCACGACTTAAATCAAATAGATTTAATGTTGACAGATGATTTCTATAAAAATTGTCTGGATAGATTTTTATCAATGCGTAATGATTTTATAAATTTTCAAAAACAAATAATATGAAACCGGCAGTATTTATTTTAATTGCGCTCAGCATTTCTTTGTTTTCTTGTCAAGATAAGCCAAAAGATAAGAAAGCAAGCATTCCAAAAGTCGAAAAGAGAGCTTTAGACGGTCTTGTAATTGCTTATTATGTGAATGATAGTATTAAAACAAAATTTCAATACTACAAAGAGCAAGATGCTTTGGTAACGAAAAAACAAAAAGTTTTTCAAGCAGAATTACAAAGACGGAATAAAGAATTAGAGAATTATGTTCAGCGAAACGATGAGAAAGCAAGAAGTGGACTGTTATCTCAAAATGAAATTGCACAAATTCAACAGAAAGCACAACAAATGGAACAATCACTCATGCAATATCAGCAAGTTCAAGGCGCTAAGATAGAGGAAGAAACCATGACCAAATTAGAAGCAATCAGCAAGAAGATTGAAGTCTTAGGGAAACAATATTGTGAGAAACATAATATTGACATTCTTTTAATTCACGGTGAAGGAGGTCAATTAAATTACATTAATTCGTCAATGGATATTACTGAAGAATTCATCATTTTCTTAAATGAGAATCAAAGTAAAATTGAAAAGGATTTAAATTAAGTTATGTTAATAGCCCAAAAGAAGAAATCCGAAAATATAGCGGAATATATTTTATACATGTACAATGTTGAAGATATCCTAAGGATGTTTCTCTTTAACATTCCAGAAATGATGGAAAAATATGTAAAACCACAGTTGCCAGACATTTCCTTTATAAAGCAATATGAAAGTTGGTATGATGGCATTGCTTACGAGCTTCAGCAAACTGGAAAAGAGAAAAAAGGTCATATAAGTGAACTTCAAGAAGCTACGATGGAATTGGTTTATTTGCATCAAACACTGCTCACTGTGGTCAATGATGAGAAATATAAAAAGTTATCAGAAGCTACCGCAATGTATCTAGAGGAATTTAGAAAAAAAGCAGAAATGATGACCAATCATGAGGTGGAAATTATTCTTCATGCCATGAATATGAAACTTCAACTAAAAATAAGAGGCAAAGAAATTTCTCAAGAAACAGAAGAGGCCTTCGATTGCATGCGGATTCAATTGGCTTATTTATCTAGAGAATTTCACAGGATGAAATCTGGAAATTGGCAATTTAGTGAGAATTAGAAGTGTAAAAAGGAATTGCTTCTAATCCACTCTTAACTTCGAAATTTATGGATGGATCAATCACTTCAATCTGTAAGCCATTCGTTAATAGTATCTTTTCTGATTGCACTATTTTTTGATAAGCAGCTGCTTGATGTAGTGTACTGCTGTCAATTGGGACTGTGGTCCTCTTACATTCTATTAAGAGCATAGGTTTTAATGCATTATTATATGCAATTATATCCCACCTTTTTATAAGTCCATTGTAACGAATAGACTTTTCTACCACCACCATTGAAAGCGGAAAATTTCTCTCTTGAATTAGGAAATGTACCACATGTTGTCGCACCCATTCTTCAGGAGTCAATACAATGCGTTTTTTTCTTATGATACATTGTACATAAATAATTTCGTCCTGCTGGAACAATTCAAGTTTTGATTTCGGGAAATTAAGTGGGACAATACTTCCCATTTAGATGCCAGGAAGGATTAAATTAATATCCTTGTGATTCAATCCAAATACTTTACCCAGCAATTCATTGGTCAATACTCCTTTATAAATATAAACACCATTTCTGAAACCACTCTGCATGCGAATTAAATCAACCACACCACCTCTTTCACCTATCTCTAAAAGTAAGGGTGAAAAGATATTAGATAGGGCAAAGGAAGCTGTTCTTGATACCCTAGAGGCAATATTAGGAACGCAATAATGAATTACTCCATGTTCAATGAAAGTAGGGTCATTATGATTGGTAACTCTTGAGGTTTCAAAACATCCACCTTGATCAATACTTACATCAATAATTACAGATCCTGATTTCATTTGTTCAATTACTTCTCTACTCACTACACAGGGAGTTCTTCCCACTTGAGATCGCAAAGCGCCAATGACCACATCAGCTCTGCGTACCGCTTTAGCTAATACTTTAGGTTGAAGAACAGAAGTAAATATTCTTGCGCCCACATCGTTTTGCAAGCGTCTTAATTTTGATAAAGAATTATCAAATACTTTTACTGAGGCACCTAATCCTATGGCAGCACGAGCGGCAAATTCGCCGACGGTTCCTGCACCAATGATCACCACTTCCGTAGGTTGAACACCAGCGATTCCGCCCAACATCAATCCTTTTCCCGATGTATAAGACGAAAGTAATTCACCGGCAACTAAGATAGATGTGGTTCCTGCGATTTCGCCCATAGTGCGTACAACAGAAAAAACACCTTCTTCATCTTTTATGTAATCCCAAGCAATTGCTGTGATTTTCTTTTTCATTAATTTTTGTAACACTTCCTTTGGCTGCGATACTAATTGTAAGGCAGAAATGAACGTTTGGTTTCCAGGCATTAAATCAACTTCTTCTTCTGAAGGTGGAGCAACTTTAAAGATAATATCGCATTGATAGATTGAGTGACGGTCTTGTACAATCTGCGCTCCTGCTTCACTATACTCATTATCCGTAAAATTAGAATTCTCACCAGCATTGGATTCGATAATCACATGGTGACCATTGGCTACTAATAAGGAAACTGCTTCTGGAACTAAGGCTACACGGCGCTCTTGAAAGGAGGTTTCTTTGGGAATCCCAATCATTAAACTTCCTTTTTGCTTTTTAACTTCCAACATTTCCTCCTTTGGAAGAAATCCTCCTTGTTGGATTAAAGACTTTAATATTGCAGGATCTGTTATCATTGTTCTATATGTATCATGCGTTTATTAGACTCATTTTCACGAATATACACCCAAATTGTGTTATCAGGCAAAAATGATTTAATTTTTTCTGGCCATTCAATAAAAAAATAAGCTTCTTCTCCCATTATTTCATCAAAACCAATTGCCATTGCTTCTTCCTTATTATTGAGTCGGTAAGCATCAATATGGTAACAATTTTCGTTTGAGGGCAAGCAATAAGTTTGAACAATAGCAAAGGTAGGGGATCCTTGAAAATCGTTAATTCCAAGATGTTGCAGTAAGGAATTAATAATGGTAGTTTTTCCAGCACCCATTTCACCAGAGAAAGCGAAGCAATTTTTCTTTGGATACCAATTAAATAATTGATCTGCAAAATCTTTGCAATCACTTAATTGCGAAAGTACAAATTCATGTTTTTTCACCTTATTCATTGGAATTGGAATAGCTATTTACAGATCCGTCTTTCCATTCCATCAATTGCATTCCTGATGGATTGCAAATAGCAAAGGTGCAATAGTTCATCCATTCGCCTAAATTGATATATAGACTACTTTCCAAGGGTAATTGAAGGGGTAAGTGACGATGCCCAAATACGAAGTAATCTACTTTTTCTTTTTTGGCAATTTCTTGGGCATATAAATACAGCCATTCTTTTTCTTTGCCTAAAAATATTTCATCATTTTTTCCAGTAGATACGCGGCTTTTTCGAGAAAAGAATTTCGCTAAACCGATTCCGAAATTAGGGTGCAGTCTGGCAAAGGCCCATTGACATAAGCGGTTTCTGAAGATGTATTTTATTATTTTGTAAGAGCGATCTCCAGGACCAAGACCATCACCATGACCAATAAAATAGTTATGATTAAATATTCTTCTAAGAATTGGCTTTTGGTAAATACTGGCATTTAATTCTTTTTCAAGATAATTGAAGAGCCACATGTCGTGATTTCCAATAAAAAAATGCAGCTTTACTCCGTCATCACTTAGTTGTGCTAATTTTCCCAAGAGTCTAATATAGCCTTTTGGAACTACTTCTTTGTATTCAAACCAAAAATCAAAAACATCGCCTAAAAAATAGATTTCTTTAGCATCCTTTGAAATATAATTTAACCAAGACACAATCTTTTTTTCTCTTTCAAGACTTTTCTCCCAACTCGGCGCACCAAGATGAAAGTCAGAAGCAAAGTAGATGTTGTTTTTTGTTTCCAGCGGATTAAAGATTAATGACCATAAATTCTTTGTAATTCACTTTCTAATGCTTCACCTCTAAGATTGGTTTTAATAATCTTTCCTTGTTGATCGATAAGTACAGTGAAAGGCACGCTTTTAACGTCATATAATCCAGCTACACGATTGTTCCATCCTCTCAAATCACTAACATGATTAGGCCAACTAAGATTATCCTGTTTAATTGCAGCCAACCATTTTTCTTTGTCTGTATCTAAAGAAACGCTCATAACAGTAAAACCATCGTCTTTATACTTTGCATAGGTTTTTACCACATTAGGATTTTCTTTCCGACATGGTCCACACCAAGAGGCCCAGAAATCAATCAAGACAACTTTTCCTCTCAAATCTGAAAGTTTGATATTCGTTTTCTGATCCGTTCCTAATTGTTCAAAGTCAGGAGCTACTTTTCCAATTCCAAGTGTCAAGCCAGCGTCTCTTTGCTCTTTGTATGAATCAAAATATTTTTTATATTCCATAACCGTTGGACTTTGTCCAAAACTTGCAATAACTTGATTCAGGATGCCTTCATAATCAGCAAACTCTGTTTCAATATTCATTGTTTTAAGCACCAAAATTAATTGTGGCGAATTTTGGTTCATTGCCATGAATTCTTGTCTCGCTCCCTGATACTTGCTATATTCACCCGACATGTAGGTATTAATTGCTTGAGCACGTGAGGTATCCTGTTTTAACGCTGTTGTTGCTGAATCAATTTTTGCTGACCAACGATCTAATTTATAGGAAAATTGGTTCATTTGCTGTGACTCATCAGAATTGATAATATTACAGAATTCTCTTATTTTTTTACCATCACCATATACTTTGATATTAGCACTATCTCGAAGTATTAATTGTATATTTTCATTCCCTAAACGCAACATGTAATAATCTGCATAAGGTAAGGTCCCTTTCATAGTGAAATTCCCTTTTTTATCAGGTTTCGTAGAAATAAAGTCCTTGTAAAACTTACCGTAAAATTGTGAAATTTTAATAGAGTCAAAATTCCCGTTGAAAATTGTTCCACTAATTTGAACATTTATTTTGGGCAAGTTGGGACCTTGACTTAAAAGTGTAAATCCTACAAATATATTCATCCAAATAAGAAGTAGTTTTCTCATAATAAAGTATTTAAAAAAGTGTTTTTATTTTATTAATTAGTAATTCTCCTCTCAAGCCTTTTCCAACAATCATTCCATTTTGGTTTACGAGAACAGTATGCGGAATCGATTCAAATCCATATAAGGAAGTTAAAGGGGTTTCCCATCCTTTTAGATCACTTCCATGTGTTGTCCAGATAAGCCCATCTTTTTCAATAGCATTTAACCAAGCATCTTTCTTGTCATCTAATGAAACGGAAAGAATCACGAAGTCTTTTCCTTTATATGTTTGATATAACTTAACGAGATTAGGACTTTCCTTTCTACAAGGTCCACACCAAGATGCCCAAAAATCTATTAGCACAACTTTTCCTTTAAAATCTGCCAGACTTATAGGTTTACCTCCGGGTGTGGTAAGCGTAAAATTAGGTGCCGTTATGGTACCATTTTGAATATTTTGATATTGTTGATAGCCCGCTTCAATTTGCGCATATTGCGAAATGAATGAATTGCAGGTAGGCGTATCACCATATTTTTCTTGAAAAGCACTTGCTACCTTTTGAAAAACAATCAAGTTTTCTGGGTTCCAATAATCGAATCCAGTGGAAGGAACTAAGGACATAGATAAAATTATGTTGTAGGGACTTGTTGGATCTTGCAACATTTTTTTGCGAGCGAATTGATCAATAACCTCTTTTGCTGCATTAAATTCATTTGTCAATTCGACCTCTGACAAGGTGTTTTGTTTTGCAGCAATCGCCTGTTGTTTCCTATTAAATTCATCCATGAGCTTCATGTAAGTATTCATTGTTTTGGCCCATGAAGTACCTGAAGCATTTGGTTTTTGAGTGAATTCACTGAAATTGGTATTGAATTTCATGTGATCATTAGGCGCTAAGGTCAGAGGAATTGAATTTTCTTGATTTTCTCCAATTCTCATCTGATAAAATCCCAAGCCTGGAAGATTGCCTTCTAATTCAAAAGCCCCATCGTTTTCTTCTATGAGCGTCTGCGCAACAGGAATTACACCACGCTCACTTGGCGCTTCAATATAAACCGTAAGACCTTTAGCATCCTTTATTTGTCCAGAGATTGAAAAGTTAATTTCTTGTTTTGGCTCTTCATTACAGGAAGCAACTGTGAAAATTAAAAGTAAATAGAAAAATATATTTTTCATTATAAATTATCCAAGGTGTTACGTAAAATACTATTTGCTTTCTTAGGGTCTGCTTTTCCTCCTGATACTTTCATTAATTGCCCCATAAAAAATCCAATCAATTGTTTGTCTCCTGCTTTATAGCGTTCAATTTCTGATGGATTTCCTTCGATTACTTTTAAAATATAAGCGTCAATAACATCTTCACCTGAGTCTTGAAATAAATTTAACTCTTCTGCAATAGCGTAGGGTGTTTTATTAGTTTCAATTAATTGAGGAAAAATTCTTTGACCAGCAATAGTGGAGGATACTTTTCCTTCATCAATCAACTGAATTAAACTGGCAATTCTATCTGGTGCAATAGGGAATTCAGCAATAGAAACTCCGTTTTCATTTAAGTAGGATTTAATTTCTCCCATCAACCAATTTGCTGCTGATTTAGCATTTTTGGTATGATTCAATAAGCTTTCGTAATACAAAGCAATCCCTTTTGAATCGGTGATATTCATAGCGTCGTAATCACTTAAGCCAAATTCTTGCGTGTATTTTAAATATAAATTTCTTGGTAAAGGAGGCATTTCCTTTGCGATAGCATCAATTTGTTCTTGCAAGATCACTAAGGGTTGTAAATCAGGCTCTGGGAAATAGCGATAATCGTTGGCTGCTTCTTTTGTTCGCATTGAAATAGTAAGTCCTTTCAAGGCATCAAAAGAACGGGTTTCTTGCGCAATAACCCCTCCGTTTTCTAGTAGTTCAATTTGTCGTTTGACTTCAAAATCAATTGCTCGCTGAACATTTCGAATGGAATTCATGTTTTTGACTTCTACCTTTGTCCCGAACTCTTTAGCTCCCTTCAAATTTACCGATACATTGGCATCACAGCGCAGCGATCCTTCTTCCATATTCCCATCACAAATTTCAAGATAACGTACTAATTTCCTTACTTCCGTTAGGTAATAATAGGCTTCACTTGAAGAACTCATATCGGGTTCAGAAACAATTTCTAATAATGGAACTCCAGCACGGTTTAGATCTACGAGGGTGTCAAAAACATCGACATCGTGAATGCTTTTCCCAGCATCTTCTTCCATGTGAATTCGGGTAATTCCAATTGACTTTTCTTTGCCTTGTTCGTCTTTGATTATAACGTAACCTCCAACACAGATCGGTGTTTTATCTTGGGTGATTTGATAGCCTTTCGGAAGATCGGGGTAGAAATAGTTTTTTCGAGCAAAATATTGATTCCTTGCAATTTCACTATTACACGATAGACCTAATCTTATGGCGTACTCCACTGTCTTTTTATTCATTACAGGCAATGTTCCTGGGTGACCTAAAGAAACAACACTTACATTTGAATTGGGTTGCGCACCAAATTCGTTGCAATCTGTAGAATATGCTTTGGATTTTGTGAGCATTTGAGCATGCACTTCTAATCCAATGACAATTTCGTAACGGTCCTGTAGCTTATTTTCCATTCTTTAAATACGAGCGATAAGTTCTTTCATGATTTCTGTCATCTTAGGCTCTTGGCGGCTGGCTACCTCAATTACATCTTGGACACTTACTTTCTTTATTTTACCTGGGACACCTAGATCAGTGATAATTGATATCGCAAAACATGGAATATCCATGTGTCTTGCAACGATAACTTCAGGCACAGTTGACATGCCAACGGCGTCAGCACCAATAGCACGAACATATTTATATTCAGAAGGAGTTTCTAATGTTGGGCCAGTCAAACCAGCATAACATCCTACAGCAACTCTTATGTTTTTTTCTTTTGCAATACTGAGGGCAAGAGCAATCATTTTTTCATCGTAAGCATCTGACATATCAGGAAAACGAGGGCCAAGAGCATCAAAGTTTTTACCGATTAATGGATTACCGGGGAATAAATTGATGTGATCATCCATGATCATAATTTCGCCTACTTCATAATCAGGATTTACACCACCTGATGCATTACTTACGAATAATCGTTCAACCCCTAGTAATTTCATTACCCTTACCGGGAAAGTAACTTGTTGTAAAGTATAGCCTTCATAATAATGAAAGCGTCCTTGCATGGCAACAACAAATTTCCCTCCTAATTCACCAAATATGAGTTTTCCTGAGTGACTTTCAACGGTTGAAACTGGAAAATTAGGAATATCTTCATAAGGAATTTCATCTATGATTTTGATTTCCTTTACCAATCCACCTAATCCTGTACCTAGAATAATCCCGATACTTGGTTTAATTGAAGTTTTAGATTCAATATAGGCTGCTGATTCTTCAAATTGCTTTAGCATACTCTTTAATTATTTTGATGAATTCAATTTCGTTTTCAATGTGAAGTTCTATGTTCTGAATACTCCAAGGATATTGTAATAATTCTTCTTTGGTAAGTAATGATTTTAAACGCATGTAATCCTTAGATGTAGTAACAATCACGCCATCTTCAGCTGCAAAGGTATCAAATTTTTTGTGAATTAATTCAATGTCTTTTCTGCTAAATAAGTGGTGGTCAGAAAAAGATAAATGAATGGTTTCATAGGTACTTGAAATGTGCTTCTTCAAATCAATTCCCTGAGCAATACCTGTTACTACAAGCGCCTTCTTTGCTGAATCAATACTTTTTCCCAAACTTTGAAGCGGTAGATATTTGATCCAGCTAAAAAAAACTGGCAAATGATACTTTTCTAAAAGGACTTTAAATTTTTTCATATCCTCTTCATTCAGTAGAGGTGGACATTTTGTGATAAGTATTAAATCAGCCCTTTTAACTCCAGCCCTTCTTTCTCTTAACATTCCCAAAGGGAATAGAAAATCTTTATGAAAAGGATTGTCGTAAGTAGTTAAGAGAATGGAGAAGCCTGCACTGATGCGTCTGTGCTGAAAGGCATCATCTAGTAAAACAAATCCATTTTTCGGAAATGGAATGAATTGAGAGATTCCGTGAACTCTATCTTCGTCTACCGCAACAGTAATTTCTGATCCATGTTCTAATTTATAGGCTAGTGGTTCGTCTCCAACCTCCGCACCAATTGAATTGGTTTCGACTTGTCTAAATCCTTTAGTTTTTCTGCCGTATCCACGCGATAAAACAGAAATGGAGTATTCACTTTTGAGTAAGTGGATGAGATAATTGGTGAGGGGTGATTTGCCCGTACCACCTAAGCTTAAGTTTCCAATACTAATTGATGGCACTGGAATATTGTGACTTTTGATCCATTGTTTATTAAAGCAGAGATTCCTAAAGGAACTTACAAGATAATAAACAAATGAAATAGGCGAAAGAAGCCATCTAAGTAAAAGCATGTTCAAAATTAAAGTAAAGACCTTAATGAATCAACTTTTAGTAAAGAAATAAGTTGAATACTCAACTCACATGATAATCGGATAGGGCTTGATCGTCTGCGTAATAATAAATACGAACTTGTGCTGTATCATTCAAAAAGTCAATTTTCCCGATTTCAAACCTATTGATAGCAAGTCCTGTTCTTGTTGTTAAGTCTGCTTTCATTAACTCATAATTTTCTGGAGTAATCAGATCAATTCTTTCGTAATTAATTGTTTTTCTCGTCTCATGTTTTACCAACCATAAATACTCCAAAACAAAAGTTACAATAACTACAATCAAATTTATAAGTCCAATTTCAAGAAGATTGATCTGAGATACATTTTTGTCTAGTTGAGTTGCTAGGAGGGCATTCACTACACTGATTCCAATAATCAGAAATAAGTAAGTCATTTCCTTTATTTCGATGGCGTCAGTTCGGTAGCGAATGATTCCAAAAATGGCAAAAAGCCCAAGACCCATCCCTGTATCGATATCTAATTTTTTTAATCCGAAACAAAGGAAAAAAGTAATTAACCCGATAAGGTAATAGGTAAATAAATAATCCTTTCGTTTAGTTTTTGGATAATATAAAAATCGAATTATTATCGTTAAAAAAGCAAGGTTTATTCCTAAACGAATTAATAAAACATAAATATCTTCGCTAAACCAAGAAAATAAACTTGGGTTACTTGTAACAGGTGTTGGTATCAATAAATTAATAAAATTAGGCAGCATAATTCTCTATTTTTTTAAGGTAAAGGTATTTTCTTTTAAATCGATTGTATTTTAAATTTTGATCTCCGTATAATTCCATTGCACCAATACAGTATTTACTGAGTCGGTAGGGACGAATCATTCTTTTCTTCATTAGGGTAAAAAACGGGGAGCTTCTATCTAAGGATTCTTGTTTTAATTCGGCGATGATTAAGTGCTTAAAATCGACGGATTTGCTCTCATCGTAAAACTTCAAATTAAAGTCTAAAGTCAAGCGCTCATTTCTAGTTTTATGCACCAATGTTATGCGCTGAAAAGCATTCTTTAAGGTACTTTGAAGCTCAATTTCTTTGTTTAAGATTCCATCTAAAAATTCTTTTTGATTGGCATCTAAATCTTCTGTAAAGCCAAGAGAATTGATTCTTTTTTTATTCGTTCTTCCTTTGAATTTATGTTTGATCTCAAGGAAATGAGCATTGGTTTCAACATATTTCCTAATTCTAACTTTAAATCTATTGGTCTTGCCTACATGATGATCTCTGAAAAAAGTGAGTTTTTCATCATCAAAATACAAGCTTTCATAATGAGAGGCACGAACTCCTTCAATGTCTAAGGCGTCGTAATGCTGACTTAATTCTGGAAGAATTTCAATAAGCGTTTCAATCCCAAAGGCAAACTTGGTATCAATTCGATTCATCAACTTTACCCGATCCATATCAGCAAGTGCAATGGGATTGAATTTTTCAAGAAGGTTAACAATTTGTGAACTCAACATTAATTCAAAGTTAATATTATAAATTAATTATTTCCTTTGGTTGTTAAATTTAATCAAATCTTGCAGAATTGGGATTTTTTTATCTTTGTACTATGAGAAAGAGAATAATGTTACTTGGGTCCGGTGAATTGGGAAAGGAGTTTGTAATTGCTTGTCAAAGATTGGGTCAGTATGTACTGGCTGTGGACAGCTATAAGGGTGCACCGGCAATGCAGGTCGCACATGAATTTGCTGTAATCGATATGCTGGATGGAACTGCATTAGATGATCTAGTGGCCTCTTTTCAGCCCGATATTATTGTTCCTGAAATTGAAGCCATAAGAACTGAACATTTATATGCTTATGAGGCGGCAGGAATTCAAGTTGTTCCCAGCGCAAAAGCGGCTAATTTCACAATGAACCGAAAAGCAATAAGAGATTTGGCTGCAAAAGATTTGGGTATCCGTACCGCAAATTATCGTTATGCCATCACTCTTGACGGATTAAAAGAAGGTGTTGCGGCATGTGGCATGCCTTGCGTGGTTAAACCACTTATGTCTAGTTCGGGAAAAGGGCAAAGTGTGATCCGCACTCAAGAAGATATTGAAACAGCTTGGAATTATGCAATGGAAGGTTCTCGAGGCGACTTAAAAGAAGTAATTGTTGAGGCCTTTATTGATTTTGATTATGAAATAACTCTTTTAACACTTACTCAAAAAAATGGCGATACTTTGTTTTGTCCACCGATTGGACATAGACAAGAACGGGGAGACTATCAAGAAAGTTGGCAGCCTGCTACTATGCTTGACCATCATTTAGAAGAAGCGCAACAAATGGCAGCAAAAGTCACTGCAGCATTGGGAGGTCAAGGAATTTGGGGCGTTGAGTTTTTCATTACAAAAGAAGGAGCTTACTTTTCGGAATTGTCTCCAAGACCTCATGATACAGGTATGGTAACGCTAGCAAAAACTCAAAACTTCACTGAATTCGAATTGCACGCCCGTGCGATTTTAGGAATTCCGGTTTCAGAAATCACCTTAAATCAAAATGGGGCAAGTGCTGTGGTACTCGCAATGGATCATAAGGAAACACAACCAGTAATATCCGGACTTTCAGATGCGGCGCGTATTTCAAGTTCTGATTTTTTCATTTTCGGTAAACCTTCAACGCGGCCCTATAGAAGAATGGCAGTGGCAGTAGCTTTTGGTACGGAATCTGTTAGCGATTTGGTAAGCAAAGCACAATTAGTAGCTTCAAAAATAAAAATTAACGCATGAGATATTTCACCCTTGTTTTATTGATACTTTGTTCCTCACTTGCCCATGCAATGGAAGTCCGCTATCAACTTCATATGCCAAAACCTCAAAATCATTATTTTGAAGTGGAGCTGTTAATTTCAAAAAACAATCAAAAAACAATTGATTTAAAGTTGCCCGTTTGGGCTCCAGGTTCTTATTTGGTGCGTGAGTTCTCGAAGAATATCAATTTAGTAAAGGCCTTTGATGAAAAAGGAAATTCAATTGAAGTACACAAAATTGCTAAAAATCATTGGCAGATCAACAGTCAAGGAAAAGAACTTGTGCATATTAAATATGAGGTTTATGCATTTGAATTGTCCGTGAGGACCTCTTTTTTAGATCTTTCGCATGGCTATGTAAGTGGTGCAGGAGTCTTCATGTATGTCGATGGTCAAAAATCTTTGGGAGGGAGGTTGGATGTATTTCCATATGATGACTTTAAGAAAATTAGTACAGCACTTCCTTTGGGAGAATTCGAGGAACAAAAGAGAGCTTCTACTACTTTTACTTTTAAAGATTATGATCAACTCGTAGATTGTCCCATTGAAATAGGTAATCAAGAAGTGTTTGAATTTATGGCTGCAGGGGTAAAACATACAGTAGCCATGTATGGAGAGGGTAATTATAATATCTCAGATCTTAAAAGAGATATGGCCAAAGTAATTGAAGCTGAAACTGCTGTATTTGGCGTGAATCCGAATAAAAATTACCTATTTATTATTCATAATGTAGTAGATGGTCAAGGTGGTTTAGAACATTGTAATTCTACCACTTTAAGTGTTAATCGATGGACGTATGCAGGAAGTGAATATTTGGGTTTTATCAATCTTGTGGCACATGAATATTTTCATCTATGGAATGTAAAACGAATCAGACCCATTGAACTAGGTCCTTTTGATTACGATCATGAGGTTTACACTTCTTTGTTATGGGTTATGGAAGGAGTTACTTCTTATTATGATGAATTAATCTTGCGCAGAGCAGGGTTTTATTCTCAAGAGACTTTTTTAAATAAATTAATGAGTTCTATTAATTATGTAGAAGGTAGTGTTGGATCTAGAGTTCAGCCTGTTGCTCATGCTAGTTTTGATGCTTGGATTAAAGCGTATCGTCCTACGGAAAACAGCGCGAATACTTCCATGACATATTATTCTCGTGGTTCTGTTTTAGGAGCGGTTTTGGATGCGAAAATCATCTCGAATACAAAAGGTAAAAAATGCTTAGATGATTTTATGAAACAGCTGTATTCAGTTTATTATGTAAAATTAAATAGAGGTTTCACTGAAGCAGAATTTAAAAAGGAATTAAGTGATTTTATGGGGCAAGACATGAGTGACTTTTTTGCTCGTTATGTCGATGGGACTGAAGTTATACCGTATGCTTCCATCTTTGGTGAATTGGGTGTAAAAGTAAAAGAAACGACAAATTCTGTTCCATCTTTTGGAGCAAGTGTTCGCGATGAAGGTGGAGCTGTTATGGTTAAATCAATTCGTGCAGGTTCGGCTGCTGAAGAGGCCGGACTTTCAGTTAACGACGAAATCATAGGCTGTAATGGCTACAGAATGAGCCAAGGAATGTTAGACGGTATCATGAATGGTTTGTCCCTCAATGA
Organism: Flavobacteriales bacterium; assembly: GCA_947447525.1. Lineage (GTDB taxonomy): Bacteria > Bacteroidota > Bacteroidia > Flavobacteriales_D > Crocinitomicaceae > UBA952. Next base: position 39,884 of record CANFJL010000003.1, read on the forward strand.
TGAGGTTGAATTATTAATTTCAAGAGACGAAATACTGCAAACCGTGAAGGTTAAAATTTCTTCTTACACCCGACCAAGTTTTTCGCTTAAATCAGAAGCAACCCCTTCAGCATTATATAATTTCTGGCTGAGGTAAAAAGTAATGGCATTATTTTTTTAGCTTAAAGTTAGTCACCCACATGACTTGCATTAGATTTAATACTCTTAAGTCTTTTGCGCTGTTTCGAACGGCAAATTGAAGTAAATATCCCAATTCAATTTTACCCATCTTTTTGGTCTGAAATCCTAGACCCACATAACTCCAGTTTTCACTATAAAAAGCATTTCGAGGTGTTGTAAGCGTTGTGTAAAATTCATTGTAGGCACTCAAATAAATTTCTCCTGGATCCAATGTTTTTCCTTGCAAAGGTTTGGTATAGGCAATCTGGTATCTTAAGCGGCTTGAAAAAGGGTAGAGGCCAGTAACTCGGTTTTGAATAAATCGTTCTTCTAGTCGAAATCGGTGTGACATTCTGGCATTTCCCAATGGGTGCGCTAATACAACTTGTTGCCAAAGTCTATGCTCATTAGAGTAAGTCCCTTCAAATGGATTATTACGCTGGTAAGTATAACTACCAGCCAAATTAAAGTTTGGATTTACAATATAAATGATGCTAGGTTGAACGTAAAGTTGCAAATCATTTGCGGGATAGTTTAAGCCACCAATTTTTGTATCAAAAGCATCAATTGTCGTGGACACAAATAAATTATAATTCAACTTCTTGCTCAGTTTTCCTGTTTGAGAAATTGCAGGCAAAACTCCCGAAAATTTTAGGTCTTGGCCATGTCCAATCATAAGAATACAGGTCACGAAGAGTGTGGTGATGGTAATTTTCATTAGAATTGGGTATTAATTGGATTTTCTTCGATTTTCTCTAAGGATATAAATTTTCCGTTCACATCGAAAAAGCAGTCGATTAGTTGTCCATTGTATTGAATTTCAATTTCAATGGATGGATTTGAATTGCTCAGAATTTCTTGACATTCCTTCAACTGAAAGTTTTTGAATTCAAGAACAAGATATTTAGTTATTTGTAATTGGACTGTTGGAGAAAGCGATTCAAATTCTATTTCTTTCTCCAATTCAATGATTTCATTATCAGCGTTAAATGTAACAGAAATATTTTGCTTTTGTGAACGAAAATCTGATTCTATCTGCTGCGAATTTTTAAAAGCGTAATACTTTAATCTTTTAGCTTTTGGGTATTTTTCTAGCAACGTTTTTATTATTTCAGGATTTACCTTTTTTTTCTCTATCCGAACTTCTTGACTATAAACACTGCAACAAACAAGAAACAGAAATGTGATTAAGCTAATGATCTTCATAGGACATTTTTTGTCGAATGTAGTTGATTAATTTAAGTTGAAATTCGATTTAATTTTTAATTGTGAAAAATTAACATTTCCAAAATTAATCTTCCAAAACCTTCAAATTCGCAAAGCGCAATAACACCACTTTACTTCCGTGATGTGGAAAGAAAATAGCAGCTTTTTGATCGGCGCCACTTCCTTCTAATTTAGTGACTTTTCCTTTTCCAAAGCGATCGTGTTCCACATTCGAACCTACCATTATTCCAGTATTGGAAGGTGCTGATTTTGAATGCGTATTCGCAGTAATATCCTTCATCGATCTCAGCGTATTGGGCGGAGTATTTAAAGATTTGTTTAAACCGCCACTTGCTGGTCTTTCAAATCCTCCTCCCATTAATGACCTGCCTTGACCTCTAACAGGTGTTTCAAATTGAAGGTAAATAGAATCAATTTCATCAATAAATCTACTGGGCTCGCACATAACGGATTGACCCCAAGTGAAGCGAGATCCTGCATACGAAAGGGTACAGGTAACCATAGCGCGTGTAACTGCGACATAAAATAATCGGCGTTCTTCCTCTAATTCACTTCTGGTATTAAGAGCCATTTGTGAGGGAAAGAGATTTTCTTCAAGACCTACAATATAGACATGAGCGAATTCTAATCCTTTACTCGAATGTATGGTCATCATGGAAACATGATTTCTATCCTCTGGACTTTCTTGATCTGCATCGGTCAATAAGGCAACCTCAATCATGAAATCTGGGAGCGTGCGCAATTCGTCTTCATCACCACTTTTGACAAATTCTTGAATGCCCGCAAGTAATTCCTCGACATTCTGAACGCGCTCTACTTCTTCTGGACCTTTATTTTTATCGTCCATTAATTCTTTATAAATACCGGATGATTTTGATATTAATTCGGCCAAATCAAAGGCGTTTACTTTATTGACTTGAGCTTGAAAACTCTGAATCATGGTCACAAATTCGTAGATTCTTCCCTTAGTCGGATTGTTTATGTCAACTGGGTAGGCATCAAAATCAGTAATGACATCCCACATGCTAACATTATATTTTGTTGCAGCAATGATGATGTTTTCGACACTCGTTTTACCTATGGCTCTTTTGGGGTAGTTGATGACACGCTTAAGTGCTTCTTCATCTCTTGGATTGGCAGTAAGTCTAAAATAAGCTAAAATATCCTTGATTTCTTTTCTTTGGTAAAAGGATAGTCCACCATAAATCTTATAAGGAATATTTAGTTTTCTAAGCGCTTCCTCAAAAGATCTGGATTGTTTATTGGTTCGATATAAAATCGCAAAATCATTAAAGGTTTTTGCTGAGGATTGTTTAGCATCAAATATTTTATTTGAAATTACACGACCTTCTTCATTGTCCGTTAAAGTGCGTACGACCGCTATTTTATTTCCAATAGTATTATCTGTCCAAACATGCTTGTTAATTTGATCTTTATTTTTTTTGATGACACTATTGGCTGCTTCAACAATATTTTTAGTGCTGCGGTAATTTTGCTCTAATTTGTAAAGTTTAAAGTCTGGGTAATCTTGTCTGAAATTCAAAATATTTTTAATGTTAGCACCTCTAAAAGAATAAATACTTTGGGCATCATCGCCAACCACACAAATATTCTCGTAGGCAGCTGCCATCTTTTTCACGATTAAATATTGGGCATAGTTGGTATCTTGGTACTCATCGACAAGGATATATTTGAATTTTTGCTGGTAGTAATGTAATACATCTGGAAAATCACGCAAAAGGACATTGGTAAAATACAGTAAATCATCAAAATCCATTGCGCCAGCTCTTTGACAACGATTCGCATAAATAGCATAAATGCGTTTCATTTCTGGTCTTCGAGATTGCTTGTCTTCTAATTGAATGTCTTCATTTACGGCATATGCTTCGGGGGAAATAAGATTGTTTTTTGCGGAAGAGATTCTTCCATAAACCATATTTGCTTTATAAGTTTTATCATCCAGATTATTTTCCTTGATGATGTCCTTTATTAAACTTTTAGCATCCTGAGTATCATAAATGGTGAAATTACTTGGGAATCCAATTCTGTCGGCATTGTATCTTAATATTTTTGCAAAAACAGAGTGAAAAGTACCCATGGTAATATTCTTAGCATCGGTTCCGCCTACAATTTTACCGATGCGTTCCGACATTTCTCGTGCCGCTTTATTGGTAAAAGTGAGGGATAAAATATTAAAAGGATCCACTCCATTTTCGATCATGTGAGCAATGCGATAGGTGAGTACCCTTGTTTTTCCGGAGCCTGCACCTGCAATTACCATGGTTGGACCATGAATATTTTCAACTGCTACGCGTTGACTTTCATTTAATTCTTCGAGATAGGACATGCTGTAATTAAGTAATTCAAAAATACAAACTTATCTCGCGCCAATTTCACCTAAAATTCCTTAGTTTTAAACAATGATTTTCGTTTGATAATTTCAAGTAATGCGCAGTACAAAATTATGGTTCAGTTTATTCAATATTTCAGGTCAATATAAAGGCCATGAAACAGGATTTGTCTCCTTGGATGCATTCGAATGGGTCCAAGTTTTTCAGGAGAACAGCCAGGGATTAAAAGATGAAATGGCTGCATTTTTGTCACAGAACAATACTCCAAATCTTTATTTTAAAAAGGAGATGGTTACGCAAGATCTCGGATACAGGACGCTTTCCTTGCGCTGGTGGGATTTAAACTTCAGAAAAAACAAAATTCAATTTCCATTGGCCTATAAATTAATGGAGCAATTTCCTCAAATAAGCACTTTGTCCTACAATTTCTTAGCACCAGGGGCATCAATTAAACCACATTTTGGCGACACGAATGCAATCTATCGCTGTCATTTTGGTCTTCAAATTCCTGCGGAATTCCCTGAATGTGGCATTAAAGTAAATGGTGAAAATAATTCTTGGAAGGAGGGAGCGTTTATTGGATTTATTGATGCCTATGAGCACGAAACTTTTAACCATTCAAAAAGTGAAAGAATTATCATATTAATGGATGTAATTAGGCCTGAATTTATTCAAAAAAGGGCTTGGATAACAAGTGTGGTGATGACTTCTTTGTTTTTGCAAAAGCGAGCCGTAAAATGGTCTTTTATTTATCGCGCTCCGCAGTGGATAATTACTTTAAGTGCCATAATGCTCTTGCCCTTTGCTTATCTTTCTGTTAAATTTCTGAATATTATTCGCTATTATTAAACTCATAGTGATTTGCAAGTGCTAACTTTGCGCTAAAATTGAATTACATGATCGTTTATCATAACAATAGATGCACCAAGAGCCGTGAGGTGGTCAACTTACTTAAAGAGAAAGCTGTAAAATTCGAAATTCGAAATTATATGGAGTTCAGATTGTCTAAAAATGAATTACTTGCCTTGCTAAAACAACTAAACATGGAAGTATCCGGTATCCTCAGAACTACAGAGGATGCTTATAAACTTCATATCAAGGACAAGAATTTAACTGACGAAGAAATTATTGCAATAATCTTGAAAAATCCGAAACTTATACAACGACCAATCGTAGTATGGGACGGCGGTGCATTAATTGCGCGCCCAATTGAAAAATTGCTTGAAAAACTAAACTTGAAAAACTAACGAAGTGCTGGCTTCAAATTTGTAGCGATGAGGACAAAATACATTGATTTAATAGACCAAACTTTTGATTTTCCCCAAAATGAATTTAATTTAAGGGAAGATCGTTTGTTTTTTCATGGAATTGATTTGATGCGTTTGATTAATGAATACGGTACACCGTTAAAATTTAATTATCTACCGCAGATTTCCAATAATATTCAACGCGCAAAGGGTTGGTTTAGGGAAGCAATTAACAACCTGGGTTATACCGGTAAATATCACTATTCTTATTGTACAAAAAGTAATCATTTTGCCTTTGTTTTAGATGAGGTAATGAAAAACGATGTGCACATTGAAACCTCTTCTGCATTTGATATTGATATTGTTCAGCAACTAATTGATAATGGAAAATTAGAGAAAGGTAAATTTGTTATTTGTAATGGCTACAAGCCTAAATTGTATCTTGATAATATTGTCAAGCTTATTGAACAAGAATATGTTCAAGTAATTCCTGTAGTTGACAATACGGATGAGTTAAATCAATTGCTTTCTCGCACTGAAAAAGATATCCATATTGGAATTCGTATTGCTTCTGAAGAAGAACCAAAATTTGAATTCTATACTTCGCGTTTGGGTATTCGTTATCGTGAGATTGTTCCATTTTATAAAGCGATACTTCAAGAAAATCCTAGAGTTAAAGTGAAAATGCTTCATTTTTTCATCAATACAGGAATTAATGACACTGCTTATTATTGGAATGAATTAACAAAATGTCTTCGTATTTATAGTGATCTAAAAAAACTTTGTCCAGAATTAGATACTTTGAATATTGGTGGAGGTTTTCCAATTAAAAAATCATTGGCCTTTGATTTCGATTATGCCTATATGGTAAGAGAAATTTTAACCCAAGTGAAACGCGTTTGTACCGATAATGACATTCCAGAGCCTAACATTGTAACTGAATTCGGTTCTTTTACTGTCGGCGAGAGTGGTGGTGCTATCTTCAGTATTTTGCATCAAAAGCAACAAAATGATAGAGAGAAATGGAATATGATCGACTCTTCCTTTATGACCAATCTTCCGGATACTTGGGCAATCAATCAGCGTTTTATAATGCTACCAATCAACCGTTGGAATGATGACTATGAAAGAGTTTTGTTGGGTGGATTAACTTGTGATAGTGATGATTACTATAATTCAGAACAACATTCCAATGCCATCTATCTGCCGAAATTTGATAAGCAGAAAGAATTGTTTATTGGTTTCTTTAATACAGGTGCATATCAAGAGACCATTGGTGGATTTGGTGGACTAAAACATTGTTTGATTCCAGAGCCAAAACATATTTTGATTAAGCGTGATGAGGATGGCAAGATCGAAACTTCTTTGTTTAGTGAGGAGCAAACAGCTGCAGATTATCTCAATATTCTAGGCTACAACGCTCAGAAATAAATTACTTTTTTATAAATATTATTAGTGTCAGGGTGTTATGTTGGTGGATAAAATTATTTTAAGGACAGGATCAAAGTTTACAAATTATATTGCGGAGTGGGCAAAAGCAAATTGTGATGAATTGTTGATGTTGAGTGATCGTCACTTGGATTTAGTTTCGATGGAAAGCCTGCTCATCTTCAATCAAAATCAGCATTTAACAAGAGATATTATTGAATATAAATCTGTATTTGATAAACTTCAAAAGCCAATACATAATATTGACATCAATGGGACGCTTTCTGTAGGGAAGAATAACCTAGAATTGTGGATCGCTGTAAATAAGTGTAAAACTATTCTAATTGTAGGGGCTGATGAATTAACGAATAATGTCAATCTCAATCGTTTCTTAGAAAGTATACAAAGTACTTAATTTAAGCAACTTTTTGAGTCTATCTTAAGCTGACCCCTAATTGTTTTTCAAATTGCCTGCGAATATTTTCCATCAATGGATCCACTATTTGATCCGTTAATGTATGCTCTTGATCTTGAAAATGGAAAGATAAAGCATAAGATTTTTTATCTGAGCCAATTTTTTCGCCAATATAAACATCAAATAAACGCACTTCTTTAAGGTGTTTATCGCATGATTTTAAAGCGATATCTTTTAATTGCTTGTAAGTAATGTTGTGTTCCATCAATAAAGAGAAATCGCGTCTCACTTCAAACGTTTTAGGTAATTCACTAAAAACGGACTCTTGTTTCTTTGATAGGCTGTGTAATAAATCCCAATTAAAAATAGCGATATACACTTCGTTCTTTACATCAAAATATTTTTGAATCGACTTACTGACGATGCCAATAGTTACCAAGGTTTGTCCATCATGACTAAGGCTTAAACCATCTGAATAATAACTTACTGCACTTAGATTATCCTCAACGGTTTTATGAATCCCATAACGATTGAGAAGCGAAATAACAGCACCTTTTAGGGTAAAGAAGTTGCTCGCGTCATTTGAATTGTTCCAAGATTCAATTTCTTTTCGACCTGAAATAGCCAATGCCAAATGATTTTCTTGCTGATATTGGTCACCAATCTTTGCATAGGAACTTCCGAATTCAAAGATTTTCATGTCTGCTTGCTGTCTATTTTGATTGTAAGCAATGGTTTCAAGCAAACCAAAAGCCATGTTTTGGCGCATCGTATTCAAATCACTACTCAAAGGATTCAAAATACGAACAGCTTGTGTTGCAGTTGCTGGATTTAACTCCGCATAAGCTCCTTTACTCAGGGAGTTCATCATGATTTCAGAAAAACCTTTAGCAACAAAAAACTCACTTACATTACTTTGAAATTGATGTTTGCTGAGTCCATCATAGGGCGCAGCTGAAAAACTCCATTTTTGTGGAATTGGAATCGCATCAAAGCCAACAATTCTAATAACTTCTTCAATTACATCTGCTTCACGCGTTACATCAGTGCGATAGCTTGGCGCCACGATCTCCCAATCCTCTTGATTCTTGCCAATGATTTTAAAGTCTAAAGCTAGGAGTATGGTTTCAATATCAATACTACTTAATTCAAGTCCAATTAGCGTGTTGATATGCGTGAGATTGATGTTGATCTTAGCGGCTTGAATTGGATTAATGATTTTATCAATTGTTCCACCGGTTAAAGTCCCTCCAGTAATCGTAACAATTAAATCAATCGCTCTATTCAAAGCAAAGTAGGTCAATTCAGGGTCGACACCTCTTTCAAATCTAAAGCTAGCATCTGTATTTAAGCCATGTCTTTTGGCCATTTTTCTAATGCTTACGGCGTCGAAATTGGCTGATTCCAAGAAAATAGAATGTGTTTCATTGGAAACTCCAGAAGCTTTTCCTCCCATAAGTCCAGCCAAACACAGTGCTTCATTTGTATTTGCAATGAGTAAATCATCTGCATGAAGTTTTCTTTCTACGCCATCTAAAGTGATCAACTGTTCTGAAGGATTGGCTTTACGGACAATCACTTCTGATCCAATAGCATTCAAGTCAAAAGCATGAAGTGGTGTCCCTAATTCACGCATTACATAATTGGTAATATCAACTACATTATTTATTGGTTCTAAACCAATTGAGGTCAAGGCAGTTTGAAGCCATTCAGGAGATGGAGCAATTTTGACATTAGAGATTACAGCCCCGCAATAGCGATTGCAGGCCTCCGTTGCTGAAATATTAATATGAACTGGAGCCTGATCTTTAGTGTTTAAAGTATTTAATTCGGGCCATTTAATTTCTAGTTTGGAATTGCCGTGGTAATTGAGATAAGCTTTTAAATCTCGAGCGACACCAATATGTCCCATAGCATCTGAACGATTTGGCGTTAAACCAATTTCAATTTGAAAATCAGGTGTCAATTGAATCACTTCTGAAAGTGGGGTTCCATTCTGTAAGTTATTATCGAGTATCAGTATACCATCGTGTGAATTTCCGATGCCCAATTCATCTTCTGCGCAAAGCATTCCGAAAGAAGCTTCTCCTCTAATTTTAGCTTCTTTGATTACAATTGATTCTTTTGGATTTGGGTGAAGTGTTGTCCCCACTAAAGCAACTGCTACTTTTTGTCCTTGCGCTACATTTGAAGCTCCGCAAACGATTTGTAGTGTTTCATTTCCAACTGTAACTTGTGTGATTTTTAATCTATCAGCATTAGGATGTTGGATGCAACTTAATACCTCTCCCACTACAATTCCTTTCAAATTTCCTTCGACGCTTCCAATGGGCAATACAGATTCTACTTCTAGTCCTGTTTTCGTCAAGACATCATCAACTTCCTGGCTTGAAAGAGAAAAATCTAAGTATTTTTTTAACCAATTATAGGAAACCTTCATTTTTAATTCAAATAGGCTACGAATTTACTAATTCTTATTTAAAATTGGAATGCATAACACAACCATATGTTTTATTTTACAATCATTTAAACAATTTAACATTCATTTAAACTAATTGAATAATAATTTGTTTTTAGAATTGTAACTTTGCGTTGAAAATTAATATATGAGAATCTCTTTACTTTTACTAATATTCCTATCGTTTTCAATTCTTGGTTGGAGTCAAAAATCTACCTTAAGCGGTTACATAAGCGATGCATCGAATGGAGAAGCAGTAATGGGAGCGAAAATTGTGATTCCTTCCTTAAATATGGGAGCGTTGACCAATACCTATGGTTTTTACTCTTTAACGATTCCTTCAGGAAAGTACATTGTTGAATTTTCCAGCACCTTATTTCCAAAGGAATATAGAGAAATAGATTTGAGTGGAGACATCAGTTTTAATTTTGAATTGGGTGTAAAAAGCCAAGATTTTCAAGAAATAACCATTAGTGCCAAACAAGGTGAAAATGTCAATTCAACCAAAATGGGTCAAATTGAATTAGATATTGATAAAATAAAAACTTTACCTGCTTTTATGGGAGAAGTGGATGTAATCAAAGCAATTCAATTACTTCCTGGGGTTTCTTCTGTTTCTGAGGGTGGACAAGGTTTTTATGTTCGTGGTGGAGGTCCAGATCAAAATTTGGTTCTTTTAGATGAAGGAGTTGTTTATAATGCAGCACATTTATTTGGTTTTTTCTCTGTGTTTAACTCTGATGCCGTTAAAAGTGTTAATCTAATCAAAGGTGGCATGCCAGCGAATTTTGGAGGTAGAATGTCCTCTGTTTTAGAAGTGCACATGAATGAAGGAAATAATAAGAAATTCCACGTTAAAGGAGGTATTGGAGTTATTTCCTCTCGTTTGACAATTGAAGGTCCATTGGTAAAAAATAAAGGTTCTTTTATCATTTCTGCCCGCAGAACCTATATTGATCTCATCATGAAAGCTGCGATTCCAGATTCGTCTCCATTTGCAGGATCAAGTTATTATTTTTATGATGTCAACGCTAAATTCAACTACAAAATAGGGGAGAAAGACCGTATATTTTTAAGTGGTTATTATGGAAAAGATGTTTTTTCTTTTAAAGATAAAAAGGGTGGTTTTGGTGTAAATATGCCTTGGGGTAATGGAATTGCTGCCTTGCGATGGAATCATCTTTTCACGAATAAACTTTTCATGAATGTTACAGGAACTTTTTCTGATTATATGTTTAAGTTTGGTTCTCAACAAGATCAGTTTAGGTTTGAGTTGGCTTCTGGAATTAGAGATGTCGGTGGAAAAGTAGACTTTTCTTATTTCCCTAATAGTAGGCATAGAATGAAATGGGGTGCAGATTACATCTATCATACTTTTACTCCTTCCAGTGTTTCTGCTCAATCAGATAGTGTTGTATTTAATACAGGTTCTGCGCAAAAATTATATTCTCATGAGTCTGCTATTTATGCATTGGATGATTTTGATTTGAATGAAAAATTGAGATTGAATATTGGTTTGCGTTACAGTATGTACCAACACGTTGGACCTTTTACTCGATATATTAAAGGAGATATAAGTAAACCCGACACTGCAATTAACTATTCTAAAGGTGATGTTTTGAAATTTTATCATGGATTAGAACCAAGGCTTTCCTTAAGATGGCTTTTAGATGAAAATAGTTCCATTAAAGCCGGCTATTCCTACAATTATCAATATGTGCATTTAACATCCTTAAGTGCTGTATCACTTCCGACAGACATTTGGTTTCCATCTACCGACAAAGTGAAGCCTCAACAAGGATGGCAGGGAAGCATAGGGTACTTTAGAAATTTCAAAGACAATAAGTATGAATTTTCTGTAGAAGCGTATTATAAAGGGATGAAAAATTTGATTGAATACAAAGAAGGTGCTTTACCAGGAGATAATGTGAATGATAATACAGACAATTTGTTGGTTTTTGGAAAAGGTTGGGCTTATGGGATTGAGTTTTTCTTGAAGAAATCAGTAGGTAAATTTACTGGATGGATTGGTTATACTTGGGCTAAAACTGAAAGGAAATTCCCTGATTTGAACAATGGCAATGTTTACCCAGCCAAATACGATAGAAGACATGATTTGAGTATTGTGGGAACCTATAAATTGAATGAAAGATGGACTTTCAGTTCAGCGTTTATTTACGCTACAGGAAATACCCTTACTTTACCAACTTCTTGGTACATTCAAGACCAAAACTTACTCTATAATTATGGAGCGCGTAATTCAACCAGAATGGCTCCTTATCATCGTTTAGATATTTCTGCCACGCTGTATGATAAACCAACCAAAATGGTAACCGATAAAGCTACAGGAAAGGAAATTGAAGTGAAAAAGAATTTTAGAAGTAACTGGTCTTTTTCTGTTTACAATGTTTACAACAGATCAAATCCATTTTTCTTGTATGTAGACAGCAATGGTAATTTCTCCAGTGGTGATTTTAAAATTACGGTAAAACAAGTTTCTTTATTTCCAATTATCCCAAGTGTAACTTGGAATTTTCAATTTTAATATGAAAAAGTATTTCTTATTTCTCCCTTTGATTTTACTTGGATTTCTTACTTCTTGTTCGAAGGAAGTAAAAATTGATATTCCAGGATATGTAGAACAATTGGTGGTTGACGGGAGTATTCAAACCGATCAGCCGCCCATAATATTATTGTCTAATTCACAAGATATTTATGCACCAACCAATTTTGAAGCCTATTTAAATAGTTTTGTGAGCGGTGCAACGGTCACCATTTCAGATGGAACCAATACCGTAGTTTTAGATGAAATCTGCACAGACAATCTTCCTCCGGGAACAGAATCTTTTGCAGCTGCTGTTTTTGGTATTCCAGTCGATCAACTGGTGACGCTACATTTGTGCGCCTATACCACCTTCAATACAGCTATGTGGGGTCAAGTAGGTAAAACATACACCTTAACGATAACAAATGACGGAAAGACTTATACTTCAACAACAACGATTCCTCAACCAACCGCATTAAATTCTATGGTTTGGCACCCAGCGGGAGGTTTTTTGGATTATGGGTATTTAACAGGTCAACTTTCAGATCCAGTGAATCAAGTAGATTCTTATAAATGGGAAATAAAAAGAATTAATGATCCCATATATTCGAAACCATTTAATCCATTTTTTAACGATCAATTTTTTAATGGTTTGACCTTTGATTTCGAGACACAGAATCCAATAGAAGATCCAACTATCCCTTCTCAATACAGAGGTTATTTTCATTTGGGGGATACCTTAATTTTAAAAATGTCGAAATTGGGTCGTAAGGAATATTCTTTCTTTGATAAAAAATTCAATCAAATTTATTCTGCAGGAAGTCCTTTTGCAACACCATTGAATGTCCCTACGAATATTACAGGAGGAGCGATGGGGGTTTGGGTTGGGTATTCTCCCTGGTATGATACCATTATCTGCCAATAGTCTACTCTATTGGTCCACGAGGAAGATTACTAGGTCCACCTCTTTTTGACGGTAAAAAGTATTTTAAATCAAGCGTGATATACGACCCATTCACATCGCCTGCAACGGCTGTGCGGTATCCTTGATTTTTGTATACGGCAACATATTGGAAAAGTGGACTAGTAGGAATTCGAACAGAGGCTCCGAGATTAAAAAAACCACTTTTTTTAGTTCGATATTCAATTCCAAAGTTACCATTGATATCAATCGAGGTTTTATGCTTGACAAATCCTGAACTGTAGAAGGTATGAGGTCCCCCGGGTAGGTTAATAACACCCACATTGGTAGGTTTAAATCCCACCGCGGCGCCTAGGGAGGCATTGAGGTACCACTTTTTAGTCATTTGAATATAGATTAAACCATTCAGTGGAATATCGTACTGAATGAATCCTAAAGTGTTTTTTGCGCTTAGATTTGAATCGACAAGAGCAATATCGATATTAAAATTTCTTTGAGTGAAATTAATCCCCGTTTCAAAGGCAATAAGTTTGGTAATTCCAGCACGAACCGTTCCCCCAAAAGAATACCCTAATTCTTGGGTTATGGTATTGGACATTCCATCTTTTGAAACCGTTAAAATCGGACTTCCCGTAAGGCTGCTCGGAATTACAGCTTTGCCATAAATACCAAAATAGGAGGGAACCCTTCTAGAGTTACCCAATTGACTCCAAAGAAATATGGGAGAGAATAACAAAAATATTAAGATGATTTTTTTTAACGGCATAGTCTGATCGATTTAAACAAATGTACTTTAAACTACGAAGTAATCCATTCTGTATTGTACTCGAGTGGTTTGCGATGTGCTTGTGGCCACTCAATGGCGCTGTATCCGATATAAAATAGACCTAGACATTTATCTTTTTCTTCTAAATTTAAAAATTCATTAGCGAGTGGAGAATATATAAGTTTGGGAGTAGACCAAAATCCACCTAGCCCATAGGCTGTACAACTCAAATGAAGATTTTGTATGGCGCAAGCTACGGCTTCAATTTCTTCAATTTCTGGAATCTTTTCTTCTTTTTGACGCGACATACATACAGCAATAATTACAGAAGCTTTAAGAGGTCGTGTAATTAATTTTGCCAATTTGGCATCATTTTGCAAAGCTTCAGGAGTTGTTTTTAAATAAGTTGCACCTAAAAAATCAGCAAGATTTTGCCTTCCATCCTCCATGAAAACCTTGAATCTCCAAGGTTGGGTATTGCCATGTGTTGGAGCCCATTGTGCATTGTTGAGCATCATTTCTACTTGTTCTTTATGGACTTTTCTATCAGAGAATTGCTCAGGATAAATTGTTCTACGAGAGCGGATCAGCTCATTTATTTCCGAAAGATTAAATTTCATTTGTTCCTTTTTTACAAAAGTACTATTTATCATCAAGGAATAAACTTCAAATAAATTCTTTGACAATTTGAATTTATCCCTATCTTTGCGCCGTGGTTAAGCATGCGAAACCACAAATGGCCTTGTGGCGCAACTGAATAGCGCACCTGATTACGGCTCAGGAGGTTTCAGGTTTGAATCCTGACAAGGTCACTCTAGCGGAGATTTGGTCAATATTGATCGAATCTCCGTTTTTTATTTCTGATAAAACTGTTGATATTGAACGGATTAACTCAAAAAATACATTCGTTCGAAAAGTTTGAACTCGACCATTTTGCTTGTCATAAGCAAAGCCATCTGGGAATAGAAAATGTTGCAATTTGTGTTTATCAAACAAATTCCCAGAATCCCATATTTTACTGAGGTTCTTTGATAATTCAAAGCCGTTTTTTAGGCATTTTTGAAGGTTTGAACTCGTTAGGTTGGGGTTCGTCAGTTTTTCCTCTAATTCTGAAATTTCTTTTCTAAATTTTTCACTGAATTTGTTATATAGTGAAGTTTCAATTTTGCCTGTTGCAAACCTTTCTTCTGTGGCATCTAATTCTTTTCTTACTTGCGATAATTTAGATTTGGCCGCTACAATCTCATTGGCATCAGATTTCGACATTTCTATTAATTTGTCGTGCATTATTTCCGGAACAAGGACATCCAATTTTTTTACATCAAATTGATATTCGTTTAACAATTGTTTGAATGAATAATGCAATTTAATTGCGCTGTAAATTACCCCTTTGCATTTCTTTTGACATTTGTAATAATAGAGTCCTTTCGCTTTTACAAGAAAACCTGTCATCAAATTACCACACAATGAACAGTAGAGGGATTTTTTTAAAGGCAAATCATCTGACATTGTTTCGTATGTTTTGGATATTATCTTGCTTTCTGGGGTGTTTATTTTTATAAAATCTTCTTGAGATACTATTACCTGATGTTGTCCAAGCGTAATCTCACCTGGAAGCATTTTTGTAATCAAGATTCCGCAATAGAAAGGATTTTTAAAAATTTCATGAAGCCTACGTTCGTTTATTTTCATCCCAAGAAGATTCAATTTACGCACAATTTCTGCTGAACTGTAAGTGTTTTTTAAGCGCCATTGAAATGCTTTACGCAGCAACTCCCCTTCATCGTTAATTATAATTTCCCAATCCACTGCACGGTGATGTTTTTTTGTATTAATATATCCTCTTGGTGGTGTCCATAACCAGTAACCTTTGCGCAGGAGTTCCATCATCCCAGTTTTTGTTTTGTCTCTGCGCATTTCATTATCAAAGCGACTCAACAAGAAAAAGAAATCCTGCTGCATTATTCCTCCAGCATTGGAAGTATCTACTTTTTGAGTTACAGCAACAAGTGTAATTCCTTGCTTCTTTAATTCATCTGCGATGTAGGATGCATTTGTCCCTGATCTAGAAAATCTATCATACGAGTAGATTAGAATATAGCCTATGGTTGAATTTTGTTTAGCATATTGAATCATTCGCTTGAACTCTTTGCGCTCATCTGTTTTCGCAGACTCGTAAGTACCGCCAAAGTATTCAGCAACCTCAAAACCACTCTTCACAGCATATTCTTCACAAAATTTCTTTTGAGTTGTCAAACTTGTGTTATTGTCCGCTTGTTCTTTTGTAGATACACGTGTGTAAATAATCGCTTTATTGCGGTTATTCCTCTTTTCTTTAATCCCGAATAATTTTTCAAAGTCTTTTTTATGGTCATTCATTTGGATTGTTCAAAGTGTAATTAATAATTAGTTCGCAATAGGTTTCCAATGTTGCAAGAAGTTCTTTGGCTTGCTCCAAGGAGATGTTTTTAATTCTACTTATTCTTTCAATATTCAATTTTCTTTTTTCGTTATTTGTTTCTTCCATCCTATAAAGAAGATGTGCGAAAATTCCATGATGAGGTAATTTTTACTTGTTTTCATTTGATCCGGGTTATTCGGTATCGAGTTTATATTTGGTAGTGTTTTCGCAATGCACTATTTGTCCATTTTGGGTTTTTATTTTTATATCTTGATATCCTCTAGAAATAATTAATTCATTGAGTCTTACTTTTTCTTGTATTAAATTTCTTGATGTAACTTCAATGATTTCTGGCTCAGAAGTGTTTTTGAATCGAATTTCAATTTTAGAAATATTTTCACTTCTAAGTAATTTGACAATAATCGCTTCATTCTTGCTTAAAATAGGAATTTTTTCAGAGCATGTTAGGTCACCCAAAGTATCTACAAGATCTTCTAATATTTCATTCATTGAAATTCTTATGTGTGATTTGGAGGTAATTTCGTAGTATTCCTTCAAGTAAACATCATTGGTTTCCATTAAAAGGTTACTTTCTTCGATTAGTAATACTTTCCCTTGCATGTCTAAAACAATAAAAAATGGTTTTCGTTCTATTAAGATCGACTGTATAGCCATTTCGAAATCATTCATTTTTACCTTAAAAACAGTATTCCAAACATCCTCATCTTTAATATGTTTCAACATTTCTTCGGTCAACAATTCAGATTCTGTTATTTTTTTAATAAAAAAACTTTTGTCCTCTGGTTTAACTAATGCTCGAGGATCAGTGAAAAGGTATTCTTTTATTTTTTTAATGATATCTAATGGAACATTGAATTCTCTTAATTTAACTATGATTTTTACCCAGAAGGCTTCGGTTAAGTTAAAAATTAGCCATGCACCCATTTCTTGTTTCATCGGAAACAATCCTTTTTCAGACCAGTGATTCGCGACTCTTGGGTCAAGTTTTAATTCACTCCTTTTGAATTTTGTATTTTGAATGAATTCTAATGAGTTCATTTTCATTTCTAGGAATGCATCAAAGACCTTTTTATATTTATTTTTCTTCTCCATGTTGTAAAAGTACTAAATATAATGTAACTTTACATTAATGTTATAAATAAAAATAATGATTTACAAAAAAGGAAAATATTTAAATGTTTGCGGATTCTATTTATGTGGAATCGATTTCTATGGACGTGCTAATAAATTATACTGTTCACAGGAGTGCAAACAAGCACATAACAATCGTAAGGCAAGTAACGTTAGCAAGGCTGCAAAAGGAGAGGATTTAAAAATTAGAAAGGCTATCAGCATACTATTGGACCTATTTAATGCTGACAAGGAGGGTAAATTCATAATCAGCACGGTGGATTTGGTTTCTAAGGCATTCCCTTTTGATTTGCCGACAGGCAAGGTTAAGGATGATCGACACAATGAAGTGATGAATAGCATCGGATCTTTTTGTTTTTATCAGCAAGATGGAAATTTTATTTTTTACAAAATCTAATATATATGGCACACATTCATTTTAATCACTTGAATGCTTCAGCGTTCAATAGTTTCGTTCCAGAGGCAACGACACTTGCAAGTAACAAGGTCATTAATGATATTTTATTATTTGGAGGTATTGCTTTAATTGTTTGGGGAGTTTATAAATTTTCCGAATTAAACAAAGTCAATGAAAAGTAGTGGAAGATTAAAGCTTTAGAAAATTAATATAAGGTAATTTTACAAAGGGGAAGATGAAAATAATAAGGAACTTGCTTCCTTATTATTTCGTCAACAATCTTGCAAATACATATAAACACCCATAGAAATCAGTATAAACACTTATGTCTTGAAATAATTTCTGTTAGTAGTTTTGGTTGCTTTCTATTTTTGGCTGTAAATAGTGTGGGTGTTTACACCTAATGCACTAAGGATAAACACCTAATTTTGAATGCTAAGAAATTGCTATTCAAAAAGTTAATTTTTGCTTGATTTTTCTTAATGTATCTTGTATGAGATGCCTAACTAAATTTGGGAAACAAACATTTTATTAACTTTAAAAAAACAAAATTATGGCAGGTTCAATTATTTCTTTAGCGGATGGATCAAAAATGACCGCTGACTTTCGAAAAAAGTTTCCAAATGAATCAAAAGCGGTTTATTACTCTTCAAATGTATTTACAGAGCTCTTGTCTCAAGAAGGTTGTGTAGGTATAAGAATGTACAATGCTTTGAATGAGGATGATAAATTGACTAATGTTTTAGTTGGTGTAGATGAGGATGGAAATGATTTAATTCATGGTAAAGTATACAATAAAGCTGTGATATGTCCAGACTATTGTTCCAAGGGTAACCCATTAAACTCATAGTGACAGTAGATGTTTCAGTAATACTTTTTCAATTATTGGCAGGATTCCTGCCAATAATTTTATTTTTTAGAAATTTTACGACTCATTACTTCGAAGTTTTAATTCTTTTGCTATCTTCTTTTATTTCAACTTGCATTGGGTTATATGCATTCTTATTCGTCATTAATAACCAAGCGATATTCAATTATTATTTAATCATTGAGGTTACTTGTTTGAGTATTTTTTTCTACAGATTCACAAAAACGAAGTATGCTTTTATTTTTTTAATCATTTACCTAATCTTTTTTTCTATTTGGTTAAATGAATATCTTTATAATGATGTACTTTTCTTTTGCGCTAAATTTTCATCGGTAATCTATATTTTTTACTGCATATTTTATTTTGTTCAATCTTTAAAGACCAATGAAGTTGATCATAATTCTAGCTTTAAACAATCGTTTTGTGCAGCAATTCTTTTTTACAATTGTTCAGCATTTTTTTTAATCTATTATCTTATGGAGTCTACTAAATTAAACCTTTGGTACGTCCATAACTTCATTGAAGGTTCATCAAAATTACTAATTGCTTACGCACTGTGGAAACTACCGAAAACAGCTCATTCATAGGATTAATTTTTGCCTTTTCAGGATTCTTCGCTTTTATCTCGATTGCGTTTTATTTGCTATTCCTCGCATTCAAAAAACGAATTGAACGCGAACAGGAAGCATTGCGGACGGCAGAAATCAATTTTGAACGTCAGATTAGTGAAGCAACTATTCAAGCAGAACAGCAAGAACGGGTTCAAATAGCCATGGATTTACATGATGAAATAGGAGCGCTCGTAACAGTATTGAAAATAAACATTCTCAACGCTCAAAATCGATTGGATCAACCTGAACGCTTGTTTGGACTTCTCAATGAAACATCTGAACTAATTGAAAAAACAGCTGATACGATTCGTCGTATTTCCAATCGTATTTCACCACCGACTTTAGTCAAAATGGGGTTAGACACCACACTGAATGAATTAGTTAAAACTATTCAATCCACGGGAAAAATGACGATCAATTACCAAAGCAATTTGAATGGTATCCGTTATCGCTTAGATGCAGAATTGAACATGTACCGCATTATTATCGAAAT
Organism: Flavobacteriales bacterium; assembly: GCA_947447525.1. Classification (GTDB taxonomy): domain Bacteria; phylum Bacteroidota; class Bacteroidia; order Flavobacteriales_D; family Crocinitomicaceae; genus UBA952. The sequence goes on from CANFJL010000003.1 coordinate 59,324, forward strand.
GATTAATAATGTCTTGAAGCATAGCCATACAGATTTTTTAGATCTTGAAATAATTCGTTCTAATGATCAGCTAAACATAAGCTTTAACTATGTTGGACTGGGACTAAATAACGCGCAAGTGCAACTCCTCTTGCGACAAGAAAAAGGAAGTGGATTGAAAAGTATTCAATCAAGAATCAATAACTTTCGCGGAAGTATTAGTTATCGAGTTGATGAAAAAGGAAAGGCTGAAATTTTGATTAATATACCTACAGATGAAATCAGAAATTAATGTAATCATAGTCGATGATCAAAAGCTCATGCGACAAGGAATTATTAAAATGGTTGAAGATCACTCGCACATTAACGTGGTACACGAAGCTTCAGACGGAATAGAAATAATCAATTGGTTGAAAGAAAACAAGAATAAAATTCGTGTGGATGTCATCCTTATGGATATGCAAATGCCAAATATGGACGGATGGGAAGCCATTGAATTGATTACACGCAAATACAAAAGTTTAAAAATCATTGGACTCAGTTCCTATGATAATGAAGCATTTGTGGATCGACTCATGAAAAGCGGGGGGAGAGGCTACCTATTAAAGGTTCAAGAAATCAATGAAATAGTTGCGGCGATTGAACAAGTTATGGAAGTTGGTTACTATCTCAGCGAAAGAGTACCACTTTCAAAAATTCAAGAATTCCTTAATAAAAGTGTTATTTTTCCTTCCTTTAACACGTCTATTCTTTCAGATCAGGAAGTAAGAGTTGTTCAACTTATATGTCAAGAGAAAACCAGCCAAGAAATAGCTGATGCTTTATTCATATCTCGAAAAACAGTCGAAACGCACCGTGAACGTATTATGGCAAAAATTGAAGCGAAAAACATGGTTGGAATTGCCATGTATGCAGTGAAACATCAATTGGTTAAATTTCAATAGCGATCATTTTTCTAAATGATTATAATCAAAAAACGCATTTTCATCGACAATTCAGCATCTTCAAAACCAATATTTTAATCTTAAATCTGTGAAATCAGACCAATAAACATGGGGTAAAAAACACCATTTCTATAGGTGTAAACACTTAAATGTACATAACAGTACATTTCGTAAACATCAGTAAAACAAACGGATAAAACTATTTGTGTATAATTTAACACTTTTAGTTACAAAAAAATCATCGCCCCAATTTCCTAACTTTCGATTGTGTTGTTTCAACCATATTTTTGAAGAGTTCAATAGGTATTTTGTTTGATCAAATTTATAGCGAATACCCAGTTGCTCACATTCATTAAGGGTCAATAAATGTTTCAAATTGAATCGATTTTTTATCATGCTAATAATTGTTTTTTTATTTACTGAGAATTCAATCGGTCAAGTGATGCATTTGCCCGTATCGCGAGACTCCGTTCAAAATACTGATACATTCTTGGTTTCACTTGATCTGAAGAAATATATGAATGATTTTCAGGTTCCAAATGTTCGTCTTCCGTTTGATTTAAAATCAAAGCACCCTGAAAATTTACCTTCAAAGGATAGTTTATTACAGTGGCAACAATTCATAACGGCTATTGACGGAAAAGTAAACATGGGATATGATATTGGGCAATTACCGAATTATGTTGCTCCCAATGTTGTACGTCCAATGCAAGTATTTCATACGGAAGCATCTTTGAATTCCACTTTATTGTTTTTACCAATTAAACTATCCTGGAGATATGCAACTATTAAAAGTCCAATTGGGGTCAACAATTATTTTAGACTTTCCATGGATGTGGATCGATTCAAGGAATTATCGAAATTGAATCAGGCAGAGGTTAAAGATCAAATAGACCAACAATTGGATGTTTTATCTAAAAAGCAGGGAGAGTTAAATGGAAAACTTGGGTATTCAGAACTGTTACGAGACCAAATGCACTTACAACTTCAAAAAGCACTTCAAGCGCAAGAGGCAAAACTGAAGGAAATAGCAGAGGAAAAAGCAAAGGCTGAGTATCTAAAAATGGATTCACTACTAAGAGATTCCATAAACAAGGTGGAACCTTCAAAACGTGATAGTTTAATGAATTCTTGCAACGAAAAACATAATCAAGCACTTGCGGCACAGCAGAAATTGGATTCCTTGGAAGCTCAATTTGAATTACGTGAAAAGCAAATTGAACAACTTCGACAAAAAGCTGATACGATTCAATTTTATGAATCAAAACTTTCAGACATGAAAAATCAATTGGATTCGATTGAATTAAATGTCTTAGATCAAAAGGAACAATGGATGACCTTGGCAAAAGGTATTTCAGCGAAACAACTTCAAAGTTTGGGGTTGGTTAAAAAATTAGATATCGGACTGACTTACCCAAAAACGAGTGCACTTTCGAAAAATGCCATTCCCGTGAAAGGCATCGACATGGAAATACAAAAAGGTCATTGGCTATATGCATTGACTGCTGGAGTAACTATGAATAATTTGATGGTCACCAATAATACCTTGCAAAATACCTTGCAGAACACTTCGAATTTATTTAATCAATTTGATTTTCAATCCATAAAAGATAAGCGGATCATCGTGATGGCTAAAACGGGATATGGAGATAAGGAACAAACCCACGCTTATGTTGGTATTCGTTATACAAACAAAGCTATTTCCACAGGCTTTTATCAAGTGGATAGTTCTTCAAAAGTTAACTCAGCCGTTGGCATTGAATTGGATTTGCGTTGGGTGCCTAGTTTCACAAGAGGTACTGCTGTTGATTTGGTATATGGAAAAACATCCTTGGCACAGCAATCAACTGACACCATTAGTATTTACCCCTTGAAAAGTTTGTTTTCAGCAGATCGAACCCACACTGGATTATTTAGGATAAATCAACAGGTTAATCGCTTTCATTCTACGTTTACGGCAAGTTTTCGTTTCCTGGATGCAAAGGCTGATATGGCAAGTATGGGAGTGTTGCAACCAAATAACTTACGTGTAGAATTGCAATCAAAACATAAAATCACATCTGGAACACAGATTGGATTTACTTATCGTACAGATCAAAATAATGTCAATCGAATGCTCGATACAACGAAACAAGTGGACATGTATGGATTCAATGCAAATACAGTACTAATGGACAAAATACAATTGAGTAGTCAAATAAGTTATTTGAATCAACGATACAGACAGCCTCTTGTATTCAATCAAGCTATGAATTACATGGCCGTAATTTCAGCAAACGGAAATTATGCTGTTTTAGGTTTGAAGCAAAATACAGGTATTCAAGCAGATTTCTATAAAATCACCTCGAAATTGGGATTAACCAACTTAACACATGTGGCTATTGACCAACAAACCAAGTTTTACTCTGGTAAAAACACGTTTACATTAGCTTATTTTGAGAGTAAGATGCCTGGTGTTTTAGAAAATTCTCAAACATGGTTGGTTCAGGATGCCGCTCAAATCAAATTCAATCGAATGGACTTTTCAGCCGGTATGAAAGTGGCAAAAAGTACGATATATGGGAAGCAAATTGGAGGATTTGTTGGAATTCTTTTTCAATGGACAAAACAATTAAGCTTAATGACCAGAATGGAAAAATTAATCCTAGGTGATTTTTATAATTCATATGATCCAATTCGGTTTGCTCAGTTCCCCTTCTACATTCAAACAAGTATCAATTATCAATTCAAATAAGATGAAGTATCTTTTGTTTTTTATATCATATTTTATTGTTAACCATGGGTTTTCGCAGGAAAGTATCTTACTAAATACTCCTTTTGATGTTGACACAATCTATACCCATCATCCTTTGTTAACATGGTCGATATGGGGAAGTCTACCTATAAACAACGAACGTGAGTTTTATCAAATAACAATTGTCGAATTACAGAATAACCAAGACGCGGCTTCAGGCGTGATGGTAAATACGCCCTTACTTCATCTTGATCATCTGTCCCAGAATCAGTTGTTTTATCCCTATGATGCACCTGAATTACAAGATGGTAAGCGATATGGCTGGCAACTTCAAAAAATCATGAATAATACAGTTGTCTGTTCTTCTGAGGCATGGGAATTTATTTTAGGTATTCCTCCAGTGATAACCCCGATATATTACCGAATGAAATTGGTGCAAGATGGAGTGCAATGCCTCGCTCAAGGAGGTAAATTTTACTTTGAATTTGCGGAGGCATACAATTCTGAGGAATTGAAATATACTTTGTTAGATGCGGAGAATAAGGTGGTGAATGCACAAGTTAAGTTCAATCAAGAAACGGGAGCGCTTGCGCAACAAATGAATGTAAAGCGAACAGGATACAATCAATACGAATTGAATTTTGGAACGGGTATTCTTATTGGTGCCTATAAACTTATCGTTTGGGACACAAAGAAAAGAAAATTTGAATTAAGTTTTTTAGTTAACTAAGATGATTGTATACATGTTTTATTTTCTTTTTTCATCATTATTTTTAAGTAGTACTTGGAAAGTAGACTTTGCAGAATATAAACATATTTACAATGAGCATTTACAACACTTTATTCGGCAAGAAAAAAGTGGAAAGTTATGGATGAATGTGAATATATTTCCTCGTACCAATAAAATTGTCGATTTGGCCTTGCAAGGTGAACTCGAAGATGCATATACATTACAAAATCTGAAAGAAAAGGAACTTTATTTCAAGTTGGAATTATCTTGTCCAAGAACCGGAATGACTGAGTTTTTGAATTTGGAAAGTGAACAGACAACTTTCAGTGAACGGGTTGAATATTATCATTTTTATTTTAGCTCGGATATTAAAATTGAATTAGATGGTAAAGTAATTCCATTGTCAGAATTTGAATTTGAAAGGCTTTTCAATTTAAGTCCAAAAGGAAATTTCTACGGAATAATCCCATTGAAAAAGAATTCAAAAAAATTACAAATCACCATTTCCGACAAACTATACGATCATGATATGTCTGTGTTTGTGTTTGACTTGACGGATATTAAAAAGTTACCAAAATTGAAAAAAATTCATAATCCAGGAAAAAATTAATATGATTACTAAAATAAAAGAATTCAGAACTATTCAATTCGGCCCATTAATGATGGCGCTTTTGATGTTTTTTGAATCAACGGCAGGCAATTTACATTTAATCGCTAAAAAACCAATTTTTTATGCTCATCATTCTAATAAGGTTTCTTATGATGAACAAGTCATTTTTTCTGATCCAGATCTTTTAAATATTGTTTCTGAACCAAATCTTACAAACCCACAAACAGGAGGTCCAGACCAACCAGAGGTACAAAGTTTCACGCCAATAGGAATCACTGATATGGTTGACCCTTTTACTGGTGATTTTTCCTATAATATTCCAATTATGGATGTAGATGGATATCCAATTAACTTGGCATATAATGGTGGGACAAATATGGATCAAGAAGCCACTTGGGTTGGTTTGGGTTGGAATTTGAATCCAGGGGTAATGAATCGCTCACTAAGAGGTTTGCCAGATGATTTCAATGGTACGGACTCTATGAAAACTGAAATGAATCAAAAAAAGAATTGGAATGTGGGCGTTGGATTTGGTATGGATTACGAGTTATTGGGTTTTAATACTACAGGAAGTTCACAAACAAGTATTGACACTACACATCTAGGAACATTATCAGCCAATTTCAGTATCGATTACGACAATTTTGCAGGTTACAGTTCCTCGTTAGGTGCGAATCGTAATTTTCTATTTGCGAACGCCGCCAAGAAAATATCTATCAATGCAAATTTAGGATTTTCGGGAAGTAGTTCGTCAGGCGCATCCTTGTCACCTTCTATTGGTTTTTCAACAGGAAATAGCCCGAATTCTTCAGGTGCTACTAGAAAAATGAATATAGGATCTACTTTGAATTCACGTCAAGGTTTATCAGCAAAGGCTGGATACACGAAAAATCAAATTAATAAGAAAAATCAAAGTCAAAAAGAAGGAGATGCATTGAAAGAAGCATCGAAGATTAATGCTACTTACATCAATGCGTCTTCATATAACATTGGTAATATTTCCTTTTCCCCAAAGATTGGAATGCCGATCAATATGTTTTCAAGTTCATTCAGCTTTAAATGGGGTGGCGATATTGCTACTTTTGACCCATCATTTGATATTCACGCAAATTACTCCGCCAGTTGGTTAAAATACAAAACAATAAGTTCTCCTGCCTTCGGATATAATCATTTAGGAGAAGGACAACATAACGATAAAGCGGTTTTGGATTTTACTAGAGAAAATGATGGCGCTATTACAAAAAATACACCTGCTTTAGCGATTCCAAGTTTGACTTATGATGTGTTTTCTGCTTCTGGACATGGTATCGGAGGAAGTTATCGTCCAAAAAGATCTGAAATCGGTTATGTTTTTGATCCCAAACAACATACAGTGTCGAATTCCACGGATGTTGATTTTGAAACGAACGTGGGATTAATCTATAAGTTGGGCACTGATATTAATGTCAATTGCATGTATAACAAATCCGGTATTTGGAAGGATTTTCAAAATCAGGTGATTGATTCATTAGGCTTTTCTCAAAATAGAATCGTTTACCAAGAAGCAAATGAATTATCTGTAGAGGATGAAGAAAATCATTTTTCTGATATCGGAGCCGAAAAAGCAATCTTATTTAAATACTCTTCATACCAAGGAATTAGAAAAAAATTACTAACCGAGGATAATCATTTGCTTGATCTTAAAGATTTTAAAACACCAATTCAAATAAAGCGAAATCAGCTTTCAAATACACTTTCGAATGAAGAATTAAAACAAGGAGTGGGGATTGAAGAAATGCAGGTTAACAATTATGCCTATTCAAGGCCAGAATTAGCGCATCATGTCGGACAATTTTCGGTTTTGAATACAGAGGGTTCACGATATGTTTATGGCATTGCTGCCTATAACCATTTTCAGAGTAATGTCTCATTTTCTGTAGGCAACTTTGATTCGAATAATCAAACTTATGTTGATGATACAAAAGGAATGGTTAAGTATGAAGTTGGAATTGACGATTCTTTCAATAATATCAAAGGAACAGAAAATTATTACAATAAGGAAACAACACCGGCATACGCACATTCCTATTTATTAACGACCATTTTGAATGCAGATTATGTTGATGCTGATATGATCCAAGGACCAAGCTCTGGTGATTTAGGGGGTTATTTGAAATTTGACTACAATAAAGAAGATAACTATCAATGGAGAACACCTATTTCAGGTTCAGGATTTGCAGATTACGATGAAGGATTCCAAACAGATGATAAAGATGATAAGGGACATTATACATATGGAGAGAAAGAATTATGGTACTTAAAATCGATTCGTTCAAAGAATCATATTGCCATTTTTCACACCTCACAAAGAGCAGATGGAAACGGAGTCAATTCAGATGGATCCATTGAAACGTCAGGAGCAAAAATGATGAAATTAGATAGTATTTCACTCTATTCTTTGCCCGATTATTTGGCAAATCATTCAAATGCCACACCAATTAAAGTGGCTCACTTTGATTATGACTACAGTTTATGTAAGAATTTCCCATTAAACTCAAATAATTCAACAACAAACAACGGTAAACTGACACTCAAAAAGGTGTTTTTCACTTATGAAAAGTCTCATAAGGGACGCTTTATCCCATATCGTTTCAACTATGATTATAATCCCAGTTATCATTCCAAAAGTGTCGATCGATGGGGTGTATACAAACCTTATCCAAATTATACGGGAGTTGTACAGGATGATCCTTTGAGACCAAGTGACTTTCCCTATGTTGATTTTAACAAATCAGCCGTTGATTTATATGCATCGGCATGGAACCTAACGGATATTTCACTTCCATCTGGAGGAAAAATTGAAGTTCAATACGAATCGGATGATTATGCTCATGTTCAGCATAAAAGAGCAAATCAAATGTTTAAAATAATTGGAGTAGAAAATGAAAATGGAGTTACGTCATCAGGTGACGAAGATTTAAGTGAGTTAATATCACCTAATATTCCAAATGCAAAAATATATTTTGAATTACTTCCAAATGAAAATGGGGGCTATTATTCAAATATTTCCGATTACATGCCGGAAGATTCACTCATTTACTTTAGGGCGTTAATGAAATTTCATGAAGGAAGATATGATTTTGTTCCTGGTTATGCCGAAATTAAAGAAATGTCGATTTCAACTTTAAATGGAAATCCCGTGGGTGTATTAGAGTTTAAACCTGCAAAATTGAAGGATAATGGTTTTGAAATTTATAATCCGATTGCTGTTGCAGGAATTCAGTTCGGTCGAATGCATTTGACGAAATTCATTCCGCCCTCTAATACTTTTGGTGATGCGAACGAATTAAATGGTTTGGGAGATATGGCAAATTCTATTTTAGGTTCAGTAACATCACTTACAGAATATTTTACAGGTCCAAATGGTATGTTGTGGGCGGAAGAAATTGGGACAAATTTGAGAATTGAAAAATCTTGGATACGATTGCAGAACCCAAATCAAAAAAAGCTTGGAGGTGGATATAGAGTGAAACAAGTTAAAATTTTTGATTCTTGGGATACTCTTACAAACAACCAGATGGATGCATTTAGTTATGGGCAGGAGTATTCATACACCGATAGTGAGGGGAATTCAAGTGGGGTGGCTGCTTATGAACCTCAAGCAGGTGGAGATGAAAATCCATTTCAACAACCTGTATATTTCTCTAAACGGCATGTGTTAGCCCCGGATGAAAGGAATTATCAAATTAAACCTTACGGTGAACAATTTTTTCCAACTGCTCAGGTTGGGTATGCTTCTGTTGCGATTCGCAACCTACAGCACTCTAATGTTTCTCGAACAGCAACAGGCAAAGTGGTGCACGAATTTTACACTGCAAGAGTGTTTCCAACAATTGTAAGGAAAACTGAATTAAATCCAAATCCAAATAGAATTAATATCCCCTTATATTTCTTCAATTACTGTGTAGATCAAATAGTTGCATCGCAAGGATTTGTGGTTGAAACAAATGACATGCACGGTAAGCCGAAAGGGGAATATATCTACGGAGAAAATCAGACCACACCTCAATCATCCGTAGAATATAAATACAAATCAGAATCAATCACTTATGATGGGAAATTAGTCAAACATTTAGTGAATAAAGTGACTACCGTATCAAAAAATGGAGAAGTCAAAAACAATAGTAGAATAGGTCTGCAATATGACGCTGTTGCAGATTTTCGTAAAAGTTTATCACAAACCATAAATGGTGGTATACAATTCAATACAAATTTTGCTGCACCCGGAATTATTTTACCTAATGGTTTTTTACAATTTAAATATGAGAGAACGGCAATGCGCAGTGCTACTTTTACCAAGGTTATTGAGCGATTTGGACTTCTAGACACTACGATTGCAATTGACGATAAATCAATTGTTCGAACGGAGAATTTAGCCTATGATTCGGAGACAGGAGCCGTAATTTTAACCAAAACTCAGACCGATTTCAATGATGCAGTTTACAATCTTACTATTCCTGCTCATTGGTATTACGATCGAATGGGGCAAGCATATAAGAATGTAGATCAGGAAATTAAATCTGCCTTTTTCATCAACTCAGGATCCTTAGCAATGAACAATCCATCATTTATTAATGGAGATGAGCTGATACTAACAGATTTGTCAGGTAACCAAAACGTGGTTTGGGTCACAGATTCTAATATAAATGGAATCAAACTACAGAATAAGGATGGTTCTTTTGTTAATGGTAACTATGCTGAAATAAGAGTTATTCGTTCTGGAAGACGAAATGTGCAAATGACCCCAATTGGAAACATTACACTTCGTTCAAATCCATTAGCTTCTTTTTCTTTGAATTTGTATGACAAAGTTCTTCAGGCTTCCGCTGTTGAGTTTAGTGAAGATTGGCGAACATTCTGTGATTGTTTTTCTGGAAATGACTCGACCCATTTAACATCTAATCCATATGTCAGAGGTACAAAAGGAACTTGGAGACCATTAACTTCTTATGTTCATTTATCGGATAGGACACAAACCTTTATGAATCAAAATTCTAATATTCGTGATGATGGTTTTATGTCATCGTTTAAGCCATTCTATCAAATGGAAAACCAAGAATGGAACATCAATAAGCAAAATTGGACCTTTACATCCAAAGTCAGCGAGTTTAGTCCTTTTGGTCAAGCACTTGAAACGGTTGACCCTTTGAATCGATATTCTTCTTCTTTGTTTGGTTACAACCAGACCTTAGCAACTGCTATTGCAATGAATGCTCGCTACAGACAAATTGGATTTGATGGTTTTGAAGATTATGCCTTCCAAAATTGTTCAGATAATCATTTTAGAATGGCTGAAACTCATATGAATAAATTGTCTAATCAAGCCCATACCGGAAAATATTCTATAAAAGTTTCGGCATCTGATAACGTTGTATTGACTAAAATCATCGAAACTGGTTGTGAGGTGAATAGTTGTAATCTTTTGAAACAAGACAGTTTTGTCACTAATTCAAATGGAACGACCACACAAACGATTCGCTTTTCAAATGGTCAAGCACCATATCAAATGGATATTCAAGTTTTAAATGGTCTACCCAACTATTTGCTAAACCAGGATGGAAATGGAATCATTATCGAAAATGCCACATCTCCATACACAATTAGTATTAAAGTAATCGACCAGTTTGGATGTACACAAACTTTCCTAGTAATTCGATAAACCTATGAAACAACTTTTTATCTCTCTCAATATGATTTTTGCGTTTTCGGCCTATTCATTTATGGATACGACGTTAGTTCAAATTACGAACCAGCAAAATAACTCATGCGAATCTGCATTCAGACTTTGTCAAAACGTATATCAACCTTTTAATTTTCAAAATTCTAAAGACAATGAGCTGTCTTGTCAGACGCCAAAATTGTTTTATCGATTTCAAATGAATAATGCATCCATGGTCAAAATAAAATTGCTCCAAACGAGCGGCACCTACGTTTTGTATGGACCATTTAACAATGATTTATTAATGAATTGTGAAGCTATTTATCAATATTCTGCCAGTTCAGTAAATGGTTTGCTCAATGCTGGAATCAACACTTCGGTAAATGTGTATAGTGGATTTTATGTGTTACAAATAAAAAGTGCTTTATGTTCTGGTAAAGTTGAACTTAGAATGAATCAGGAGTATCTAACCTGTTCTGAAGAAATTGCATGTTCAGATTGTGTCAGTTCATTTTCTCCAATGCCAGGGAAATATGTTGTTTCTACCTGGGTGAAAGAAAACAATGCTTCTCAATCAACTAAAAATTACACAAAACCCTATTTAAGGATTTCATTTGCTGGTGCCGCCAATACATATAACCTAATCCCAACTGGGAAAATCATTGATGGTTGGCAAAAAATTGATTCCATCATCTCCATTCCATCAAATGCCACAAGCATTAGTATTGCTCTAAAGGTGACTTCAGGAGATGCTTATTTTGATGACATCCGCTTTTTTCCAATCGATGGTTCCATGATGAGTTATGTCTATGACCCACTAAATCTTAGATTGATGGCCGAATTAGATGAGCGAAATTTCGCCACTCTATATGAGTATGACGAGGAAGGCAAATTAATCCGAATCAAAAAGGAAACAGAAAAAGGTGTGATGACAATACAGGAAAATAGAGATAATATCTTAAAGCATTAATATGAAAATAGTTAATTCCATTATTTGTGTTTTTGTTCCCTTTTACATGTTGTCTCAATGGTCCAACATGTCAAGAGAAGAATACGGAAATCTTATTCATGAAATGGACCAAAAAATGGCCTACTCAGAGAGTATTAGTTACCTGGCAAAGCAATCATTTTTTAAAAGTGCGGATAGTAAGGATACCTTGAATACCATGACCTTTGGTTTCCACTATCAGAGTGAACTTGACATTTTAAACATGTATCAATTTAACACTCTTTTAGTACAGGATTCATTAGTCAGTGTACGTATTGATTCAACAGATCATATGGTGATCATTCAAGAGCCAAATCTCGAATTAATGAAGATGAATCCAAGTCGAAATTTTTCAGAATTCTATAAAAGTGGCGCTCAAGTGCAAAAATTAAAAACGGGTAATGAAACATTATACAAAATCCAATTTGATACCCTAGCCATGTATAGTACAATGAAAATGTGGGTGAATTTGAAGGGTGAGATCACGAAATATTCATTAGTTGCTGGCAGGCCAATGCTTGATGGCGACTCAGAAGAAGATCAATTTATTTATCCCAGAATGGATGTTTCCTTATTTCGTATCAAAATAGGGAAAGAGGTTAGTTCGATTGGCCTGATAAAACCCAGTTTTTTCTTTACAGATAATACTTATTCAACTTTAAAGGAGGGATTTGGAGATTTTGAATTATGGGACACTAGAACATTAAATAAAGATTGAAATAAAGGATTCAATCAGCCTTATTTGATCATTCAAAAGAAGGGAATTGAAATCGTTGAAAAATAAAAAAAATGAACATGAGTAATAGAAAAAATATATCCATAAAAACTATTTTGTGCTTCATAATGGCGTTTCAAAATGTCTTCAGCTTTGCCGGAGTAATTCCAACAACAGTAACTATTGCGACAAATTACCTGGGTACACCTGTTGTAATAGGCACGAGTAATGCTCAAGTTACCGTTGCTGCAACAAGTCCTGCGAGTAATCAATGGGATCAGTTTGTTCAGAATAGAATTTCTCTGGGTATTGACATGAATTATAAGAAATTCGCAGGAAACAATACAGATATAAAAGTCAGATTTAACGTCAAACGATGGAACGTAAATATGATGCCTTTGGCCGATTCAACGATATATCTTTCTGTGAAATACCGTCCAACACTTGACACAAATTATCAACAATTGCACCGCATACAGTTTAACAATGCATACAAATTTCAAATTCAAATTGATAGCATTTATGTGAATGGTACGGCGACAACAACGCTTCCCGAATACCTTTTTGTAAAAGGTGAAATTTGGGTAGATCGTTATACCAATTTTACGTCACTCAATAGTAGTATTGCAATGATTTCACCCATTTATGCAGATAAAGATTGCAACGGGAAAAATGATGAGGTTACGTTGCAATGGGCCCCTATTCATGGTGCAGTCGAATATCAATTGGAGTGGTTGCATATAAACGATTATGGTTTTGATTCAAATCATCCAAATGACCCAAATTTTATTACCATCGATTCCAATAATGTGGTATATAATTTCAAATACAATTCCACCCGAATTTCAACTACAAATACTTCCTACACCTTGAATTTATTATTTAATAAAGGTTGGATTCTTTATAGAATAAGAGGAGTGGGGTACACATCAGGAGACCTAAATAATGAAGTTTATAATGTTTGGAATCTTGCAGAATCTGGAGTAGTAGGTTCTGTCAATGCCAATTATAAAATTCACATCAACCAACAAACGGCGCATGAAAACTCCATGAATTGGCAGTATTCGGCAACCTATGCCGAAGAAGGTAAGCGCAAAGAAGTTGTAAGTTATTTTGATGGCACTTTGCGCAACCGTCAAATGGTTACAAAGATTAACTCCAACAATAATACCATTGTTGGCGAAACGATATATGATTTTCAGGGTAGGCCAGCTATTCAAGTATTGCCCATTCCTGTTCCAGATGCAACTTGTGCTGTCGGTGCACAAAACACCATTCATTTTTATCCAAATTTCAATAAAAATGAAAATGATGTGGCATATTCACGAAATGATTTCGATAAGGATGTTACTACTTGCCAAATTGAAGCTTCACCGATGTCAAATTCTACTGGCGCTTCCAATTATTATTCTTCGGCAAATGCTAACCAACAACAGGAACAAGGATATGTTCCGAATGCAAGCGGATACCCTTTTACTCAAGTGGAATTCACTGCTGATAATTCTGGAAGAGTAAGAAGACAAAGTGGAGTAGGAACGGATTTTAAAATTGGCAGTGGACACGAAACAAATTATTTATATGGTAAACCAGGTCAAGTTGAATTGGATCGTTTGTTTGGATCGGAAGTAGGATATGCTGAACATTATAAAAAAAATAGCGTCATTGATCCAAACGGACAAGTAAGTATTAGTTATTTAGACCAAGAGGGAAGGGTTATTGCAACTGCTTTGGTGGGTAATGCACCTTCAAATACGTTGGAATTAGCTTCGGCGTCGGAAGCATCCGTGACAATTACAGAAAATGCTTTTGGAAATAATCAAATAGAGAATCGTTTGAATATGAATGGCGATGGTTACATTTTTTCTCAAGTACTAAATGTAGTAACGGAATCAAACTACACCTTAGATTATAACTTTTCCATTTCGCCACTTCAGGACGAGTGTTTACCAAATTACTGCATCGATTGTGTCTATGATTTAAGTTTGGAATTAATTGACGAATGTGGGGTAAATCTTGCACCTTCTGAATACCAGAATAAAATCACAGGGAAATTCACTCAGACGAATATTGGTTATTCTTTTCACGGGATTTGTTCTAATCCTCAAAATGGAAGTTCGAATACTCAACCTTTTACCATCGCCAATTTACCCGTGGGAATGTATTATTTGAATAAAGTTTTGACGATAAATCATGATGCAAGAGAGGCATACATTCAACTATATTTGGACACTACAAAAAATACATGCATCAAAACCTTGTATGATTTTCAGCAGGAGGCTTTAGCTGAAATTGATTCATCCTTATGTAATATTGATTGTGAAACATGTTTTCAGCAACTCGGATCCTTAGATGAATTTGTTTCTGAAGGCAAAGGATCTTCTGGCGATTATTTTGAACGAAAGGAACAATGTGAAAATGCGTGTAAGGATGATTATGTTTCTCCTTGCGAAGGAATATACCAAATGATGTTGATTGATATGAATCCTGGAGGACAGTATGGCGAATATCTAAACAGCGCAACCAATCTAATGGATTTTTCTGCCTTTCCGTTATCCATTTATAACCCAACGAATGTTTTGCCGAATACCAATGCCAATTGGAGAAATCCGATTTTTGAAAACCTTACTTATTACATGGATGATAATGGCGATAGTAGTAAAATTTATTTAAACCAGAATGCTTCTGGAAATTGGTTTCCTCAACCGTTAAATAGTTCATACATTAAACATGACCTCTCCAATAACACGTATTACATTTATCCAAATGAGTTAAATAATGTGGCTGATTTCATTGAAGATTTTGAACTTTCTTGGGCGAAATCTTTAGTGTTTTATCATCCAGAGTATTGTTATTACAAGACCTGTATTGGTTTTTCAAAACCAAATAATGTTACAGATGCCTTTACTTCTGAGGAATTTGATAAACTGTTAATGACTACTAATACATTTGAAAAAGCCATTGAAAACGGTTTTATTTCCTCGACGTATCAATTTATTTTCGATTCCAATCTTTCTGCTAACCCAAGTTACAATCCGCTCGAAAATTGGTTTATTCCAACTTCCAATAATCCACAGGATAGCTCTCATGCTTGGGATCCATTTGTTTATTTTGCGAATTCAAATTCGGCTCCTTGTAACGTAATTGGACAAGATTTAGCAACAAAATTCAATGCTTTTCAAACCATTAATGGTCAATCCTATTCCATGAAACAAATAGCGGCCATGATAAGCCGTTGCGGCAGCAATACATCGGGTGTATATGCTCCTGCTTGTTTTAATTTTGGAGGCACTTATAATGGCGCATATGATATCGCTTTATTAAACAAGGAATGGCAAACATTAAAATTGCTTTATTTAGGTGAAAAAAAGGAACAACAACTAAAATATGAAGATTGCATTGCAAGTTCTGTTTGCAATCAATATTGTGGTTGCATCGGTGATGAAGAATTTAACGCCTTTGCGAACGGATTATTTTCTGTAACGAACTACTTAGCAAGTAGACAACCATGTGGACAAAATTTACTCAATCAATACCAAGGTAAACAACGTCGATTCGTGACTTCGTTGACCTTGCCACAAATGGTTCCGCCTAATCAAGCGATCTATAATTTGTACCTTCAAACTGGCCAATGTCCAGTTGCGTTCTCCCTTGAGCAATTATTATCCTCTTTAGCAGCGAGTAATCAATTGGCCAATGGTGGACTGGTAAATTTGAATGATTTCATTGAACTGACCAATCTTTATTTGGCTATGAATGATTTTAATATTCCGTTGGCTATTCCATCCATCTACCAGGTTTCCAATATGACTTCAATGGATACCCTAGAAATAGAATGGTTCGATCAGGCTTCTTCCGCTATCTATCACACCTTCAAGTTAGGAAAAAATAGCACCTATAATTGGAATGATATTCAGCAAATAACAGGATTACAGGTGTTAACTGATTCGACATTTTCTATGATTGGTAAAGTTTTGAATGGAAGTGGATTGTACGATGAGGTTGTAATCGATGGCAAAGCTAGTGGATTCAATCTTTTAAGCTGTAGTTTTACCAATGAATGTAAACCGAACCAATTAGCACATGATGTTGAATTTTTACTGAATGTATTGAATGATTATGGACAACTTTCTACGACAACGCCAGTTGCTATTCATCCCTATAATATTGGTACGCAAAACATAGATTTACAAACATTATGGATCAGCAATGCTGCTGCAGTAGGCGGACATTTATCTTTTGTAAAAATTTCTAACGGCAACTACAAAATTTTTAACCCGGCAGGAAATCCAAATGATGGATTCTTTATTCAATTGAATAGCATTACGCCATCTGGATTATCAAGTCCAATTGATTATTTTTCAGACATCAATTCGCTTGGTCAAAACTCATTCGAAATTACGATCCATTATATTAATGGTCAAACTGCTCTTGCGCATGGTTCGTTTATCCGAAAAATGACGGGTTCACCTAACCTTTCGATATCAGCGGGTACCTGTGGTTTACCAATTCCTCTTCAATGTCAGACACCTGAAAACAACAATTTAAGTGACTTGTTTATTGTGTTAAAGGATGTCTTTGAAAATCAAAACGCATCAACTTCTTTCAACTTTAATCTATTTCAAAGTGTCTATCTTACACCAAATTTAATTAATCAATTAGCATTAGGGACGACGAGTACATCCTCTGTTTATGATAGTCTACTTAATAAAATCACATTGGATTTGGGTACTTGTAATATGGAATTGACACTTGTTGATACAAATCTAATTTCAAATATCATCGAATTAATTGACATCGAGACGTATGGTGAGCCTGATCCGTATTTCAATTTTTATCAATTTATGATGAATGTTAAATTAAATGTAGGAGGAATCATTGTTTACGACAAAATTCTTGGTACATCGTGTTTTCCTTTGAGAGATTGTATCAAGTGCAAAAAAGAAGAGGAATCAACATCAAATAATTCAACAATTCCCTCCAGTCCATGTAAAGATAGTTACCAAGAATATGTAAACTGCTTTAATTCTTTTAATCTGTGGGCGGGAATGAATAATTTTCCATTTTCTGACTGGGTTGGGAAAGAAATCGAGTTCGATGTGTTTTTACGTTTGAATGTATGCGAATGTATAACGGAGTATTGTAGTCGTCTTCAAGCAATCAGGGATGGTGTTATTCAATTTAATACGCCAGATGAATTTAAATTGTACTTAAGTCCTTCTCAAGTTTGTGATCATCCATGTTTGCCAAGTACTCAAGTACCAAATTCACTCCCAGTTCTTGATTCCTTAGAATTTTCTTTAGGGGACAATTGTCTGGAAATGTTGGTGAATGAAGCGATGTTGAATGGCCAAATACGTTATGAGAATTACCTTGACAGCTTGAAAGGTGAATTGAATAAACGCTACATGGATAAATGCTTGAGTGTTAATGAACATTTTACCTATACCTACACTGACAAACTTTATCATTTTACTCTGTATTATTATGATCAAGCGGGTAATTTAATCAAAACAATACCTCCAGAAGGGGTTGAAGTATTGAATATTACCGCATATAATGATAATTTGTCCATTGATGTAGAAAATGATCGTGAAAATCATACACATACCGTATTTACCAAACATCGAATGGCAACGACCTATGAATATAATTCATTGAATCAATTAGTGGCTCAATGCTCGCCAGATGCGGATCCAATGAATGAGTTTGATATAACATTGACCAGTGGTTTACCAGCGGATTTGATTACCAATAAAATTCAAATGCTCAATGAAAACAGGGGTTATTTGGCAGGGCAAATAGGCACTCGTGGTTATTTATTCAGGACCGATGACGGAGGAGGCACTTGGAACCGAGTGAATGGATTAATAGGCGCCGATTTCAAAAAAGTGAAGATGATAAATAGTGCTGTTGGATTCGCAGTTGGAAATAAAGGCATCGTGATGAAAACACTTAATGCTGGACAAAGTTGGGATTTAATTGACATGTATGCTGCTTTCGGAACTCAGTCACCATCAGATTTAAATGACCTTGATTTTTATTCAGTAGGAGGGACTTCTTATGTGGTTACCATTATTGGTGATGCTGGTTTTGTTGCAAAAAGTACCGACTTGACAATCTTCACCCAAATCAATATGGGTATAAATGCTACCGATAATCTCATCAGCATCGATAATGATGGCTCGAAAGAAATCATCGTTGGTCAGTCCTTGACTAATAATACCATCTATTCAAAGTTAACGTCTGCAAACTCTTGGTCTGTTTATTCATCGAATGCGGGGTTGGAGATACTTACACTAGATTCTTTGTCCGCTAAAAAAATTATTGCTGGAGCCATGGATGGGCGCATTTATGTCAATGATTGGTCCAATGGTTCGAATGCATGGTTTCCTATTTTAAATAATCTTACTCAGGATGTTACTGAGCTTCAATTTTTCAATGAATTGCAAGGATTTGCCATTTCAGGTGGGAAATTATATAAAACGGAAAATGGTGGTTCAAACTGGAACTTGTTCTCCAATGAAACTTACCTTGATTTGGCTAAGTCCAAGGACAGAAGTATTTTAGGTGCAGTGGGACAAAATGGAATCATACGTATTCTTTTCCCAAATACGACAAACCTAACGACGGCACATATTGTTCCATTTTCTAGTGCCTCGAATATCAAAACAATTTGGGTGAACAGAAATGGCAGTAATTCAAATTCAACATGGTCTATTGTTGTTTCAAATAGTACAACTATTTATTATTGTTGGAATGCGATGAGTGCATTTCCTATATTTACTTCGTTCGCTACCGGTCAATCAGCCATTATTTCCGAATACCTATTTAATCAAGTTTCAAACACGTCGTTAGACGGAGTCACTTTGATGACAAATGGAAAGCTTTATCGTACAAAAATTAGTAATTCGGGTTCACCAGTATTTGATTTAATTACCTTAAGCAATATAAACACGTTTAGCAAGATCGTGAAGATTACCAATTCTAATTTATTTGTTGGAACAGCAGGAACAAAATTATATCGCTTTGCTTTAAATGTGGCAAATAATCAAGTTTCGGAAACCTTGCTCTATACAGGATTAACTGGAATATCGAAAGGATTATTGGCTACAATGGATACAATTAAAATTACAGGTACAAGTATTTCCCATGTTCAAAAAAATGCGGGAGGTTCATTTGGATTAACAGATCAGACCTACAAACATTTGTACAATGGCCTTCGAAATATTCGTTATGTAAGCCTAAATCCACAGTGGTTGAGCTGTGGTGAAGATGGAACGATCGTTCGTTTAGAAAATGGGAACTGGGTTCAAAAATCCCATCCTGTAAATGCAAATATGAATTCATTGAAATCAACAACCAATGGTCTATACGTTGTTGGAGATGCTGGATATTTCTCACAATTAAATTACAATTCAAATACCTACTCCGATGTGAAGATGCAATTATTTTTAGGCGCATTTGTGGAAGGTTCTGTTTCTCAAAACTTGTATGACCTTGAAATGAATGGGACAAAAATGTACGTGGTTGGACAAAATGGAAAAGTCCTATATTCCCCGAACTTTATCGTTGATAAATTTGCTCAATTGCAGCAAGGAACGCAAAACTTATTTGGAATTACAACGATACCTGGATCCTTGAACTTAGTCAGTGTAGGGAATAATTCAACTTTCCTCAACCAATTAAATTCAAGTTATTTCATCAATAAAGAACTATTCACTCCACAGTTAGTTGATTTAAATTTTTATTCCTCATTAGAAGGTGGAGTTTGTGGTGGTCATTTTACCGTTCGTCAGACCAATGATGGTGGATTAACTTGGAAAATAGTAGTGCCTCAGAATGCCTCTCAAGTAACATCCTTTAACGTAACGAAAGGTTGGATGACCTCTCCGAACCAACTTGTTCTTTTAGGAAGTGGTGCAGTTCCTATGCGTGCAACCAACACCAATGCGATTCGATATTCTTTTGTGGGCTTGCCAACAAATGTAACAGCAGTGGATCGTTATGGTAACTATTTATTGCTCAATAATCAAAATGGAACACAAGCACAAATAAAAGCATTAAGTATCGCTTCGGATTCTGTTCAAACATTGATTTCCTTGAATAATGCAACCGTCAATGCGTTAAAAGTTGGCAACAATCGAAATATTTCCATTGCAGGAAACTCGGGACTATTTAGTTATTACAAATGGACTGGTGTCCCAAGTTCAGGTACAACAAGCTTCGTTTTCACGAGTGCTGCAAGTTCCTTGGGTAACAAGAATATTCGAGACATCGCAGCGATAAGTACGTCGGAATTTATTCTTGTGGGTGATAATGGGGCTTATTACCATTCCCAAAATCCAACCATCAATGCAAGTAATGAACTTACAGCGATTGGTTGGTTCGCTCAGGCAGGTGTGTATAGTGTATCCATTGATCCGTATGATGTAAGCGCCTCAGGAAACATTCAATTAAAAACCATTGCTATGCGCAGTTCTACTCGTGGAGTTTATGGTGGAAATTACACAAGTTCCTTCTCGCATTTTAGTAGTACAAACTATTGTTTTGTTCGAGGATTATACGATGCTCCCAATCGTTATAGTGCTCGTTTTTACTACGATAAGCTTGGAAGACTTGTTGTTAGTCAAAATTCCCGTCAATACAACAATAGCACTGGCGAAGGACGCAAATACTCCTACACGCTATACGATGCCATCGGTAGAGTATATGAAGTTGGAGAAAAAACTGAAAATTCGAATCTACCAAACGTCTTTGCGA
The DNA here is from genome assembly GCA_947447525.1 of Flavobacteriales bacterium. Lineage (GTDB taxonomy): Bacteria > Bacteroidota > Bacteroidia > Flavobacteriales_D > Crocinitomicaceae > UBA952. Next base: position 80,482 of record CANFJL010000003.1, read on the forward strand.
AGGTGTTTGGTACCGAAGTGTCTTCCTATTACAATCCAAAAGCCATGGATGATACAAAATTATTGTCTTGGATCTTTGGTAACGGTGCAAGAAAAGAAGTGACTCGAAGTTATTATGACAGCACTTATTTTACAGGGATAGCTGGACTTACACCTACACGTTCTACCCAACGCAAACGGATTATTCATGTTACCTACGAAGAAGTCTTTGATGGTAATGATTTGACCTACGATCACGGGACACATTACGATTACGACATTCATGGAAATGTAAGCACCCTCGTTCAAGACAATAAAAAAATGGCTGCCAATTTTGCGTCTTTGGCATCTCAACGATATAAACGCATGGATTACCGCTATGATTTAGTCTCAGGAAATGTTCACCGCATGAGCGTTCAAAGTGGCAGTGCTGACCAGTGGCATCATGCTTATTTGTACGATGCAGATAACCGCATTACGGCGGCATATACCAATACTCAATCGCCTATCTTGCCAATAACTCGATTGTCATCTGCCCTACAAAACGAACTCGTATACAATGCCGATTGGGAAGAGGATGCCGCTTATTATTACTACGATCATGGACCTTTGGCTAGAACAGAAATAGGGGAGGATCAATTGCAAGGATTTGATTACCTTTATAACTTACAAGGATGGATGAAAGGAGTAAATGCCATATCAGCAGAGAATGACCCAGGTATAGATGGAATTCAACCATCATCTGGAACCAATCCAAATCAATATTTCGGAAAAGATTTATCGGCATTCAGTTTGAGTTATTTCAATAACGATTATACTCCGATTAATGGACAAGCGCCAATTGCCTCTGTAGATGCATCTAGCCATCCAGCAAGTAATAGTGCAGAATTATTCAATGGCAACATTCGTTATATGCAAACAAGGTTAACGAATCCAACCACAGGAGTTGATATGCCAATGTTGAATGCCTATCAGTATGATCAATTGAACAGGCTCAAAGCATCTCGAAGTTATGAAAGTGATTTAAATGCGAATGCTTGGAATCCAACAGCGTATAATGATTCCTACTTCAATGCCTTCTCTTATGATGCTTTGGGGAATATTTTAACCCAAGATCGACACAAACGAGATGGTACAAAAATTGAAGACATGAGTTACCAATATCAATATGCCAATGGTAAGTTGCAGCGCAATAGACTATATCATATTAACGATGCGGTTGCTTCTGCTACCGATTTGACAGATATTGATGACATGGGTGCCTTTAATTCGACAGTGAGCACAATTAACACGATGAACAATTATGCTTACGATGAAGAAGGCCGTTTAATAAAGGACACACAAGAAGAGATTTCCAAAATTGTTTGGAGGGTTGATGGCAAGGTAAAAGAGATTCAACGAGGAATAGATACTTCCAAAAGATACATTCGTTTTGACTACGATGCCATGGGGCATCGCATTGCCAAACACGTTTACGACAATACGGGAGTAGCCTTGAAAAAATCAACTTATTATATTCTGGATGCTCAGGGTAATCAGGTTTCTATGTACGAACATTTGGCAAGTGCGCAAACCGCAAAATATCTTTTGGTGGAGCGTAACATGTTTGGTTCATCGCGTTTGGGAACCAAAGAAGACCATACAAACATGCTAACAACAACAGTGACGCCGTACAGTTATTCCCGAATTTTAGGTACGAAAAAGTATGAGTTCAGCAACCATTTAGGGAATGTCCTTACGATTTTCTGTGATGTAAAAGTTCCAATTGACGACAACTCAGACGGTGTAGTTGATTCGTATCGGGTTTGCTTACAAAACACTTATGACTACAGCCCTTTCGGGGTAAGCCTTGATGGGAGAACAATTGAAAGGGATTTTTACCGAAGAGGTTTTAGCGGCATGGAGAAAGATGATGAGGTGAAAGGGGAAGGGAATTCTTACAGTACAGAGTTTAGACAAATGGACGCCAGGTTGGGTAGATGGCTAAGTGCCGATCCTGTTGTAAAACATCATGAATCTCCTTTTTCATGTTTTTCAAATAATCCTATTACAAATATTGATCCTGATGGAATGGATACATTGGATGTAATAAAAGCAAATGGAAAAATTCGAAAATACACAAAAGGCGGAGAAAATGATGTTTTTAGAATTGTTGATGATAATGGGAAAGTACTTGAAAAATTAAGTGTAAAAGCGGGTACCATCAGCAATAAATGGGCTTATAATGACGAAAAGAATAAAAAAAATGATTTAGACGTAATACAGATGAAGGATGATGGTGAATCAGGGAAGGTTTTTGAATTTATAGCTAAAAACACAAAAGTGGAGTGGTCGTATATTACAGCTTCATATGGCGCTTGGAATCAATCATTTTTAACGACTTCTCATGCTAAAAGTGAAGAAATTGCTTGTGTTTCACTTATGGATAAAAAATTAATACCGAAGGGTTGGGTTATTAAAAAAGATATTCATTCTCATCCAGGTAATACAGAATATCCATCAGGATCATTTAAATACATACCGCGTGAAGATGAATTTGAAATTCCTCGATCAAGAGGTGAATGGGGAGATACTGGGTTTGCAAAAAGCATAGGAGAAAAGTATAAAAATAAAAAGCCAAAAGAAAAACCAATCGTATTCCAAATTTTCATTCCTAGTACTGGAAAATATATTAATTATACAAAAGATAGTAAACTGAGTGATTATAGATAAGCAAGATGAAAAAATATTTTGGTTTTTTAATTCTGATTTTATTGGTTACTTGTTGTACAATGGGGTCAAAGCGTATTACAACAAGTGAAGGGAGGTTAATCGAAGTTTTTGCAAAAAATAATACTGTAATTAGTTCGATTATTGCCGAAAAAGAATTTAAAACGATATTAATGAGTTTTTCTTTTGAAAATTCTGATTCACTTTTACAAGTGATACCGTTAGAGAATAATTGTATCCCAAGTTCAAAAAAAGACGTTTATTTTTTTGAAAAGGATGAGTTTTTATTCATAATTACGGATACAATAACATTGAACTTAGTCTTTAACAGTTACACTGTAAATCCAGTTCTTATAAAGAAAAGATGCAAATTTAAAGTCAATTGTATAGAGAATGATTGCCCAATAATGTTGTTTTCGTATGGCAATGGGCAGTTTGAGAAAATTAAAGGTTTTTATTGGTGACGGAAATGAGTAATATTCAGAAGGTTTTAAATTTTTGGTTTTACTTTGGTGTGAAAAAGAGTTTTATAGATAGGTATAATTACCTGAAATTACTTCAAAAACTTATCAATACCTTCTCCACAGCATTTGTAATACTGCGTTAAAATTCATGTTAAATCCACACCATTTTACCCAAAATTTTCCATATCTTGACCCTATGATTTCACCTCAAAAACATAGCTTGAATCAAACGGTTGGGATAAGAAACGCGACAGATTTTAGTCCGTTTGGAGTGGAATTAAGAGGACGAAATTTTGAGGTAAGTGGTGGAGGGAATTATAGGTATGGATTTAATGGAATGGAAGCCGATAATGAGGTAAAGGGAGACGAAACTAATTTAGATTAAATTATTTTTTTAATGAAGATTTTTATCACCATATTTTGTATTATTTTATTATCTGAGTTTTCTTTGACGCAAAAAGATCCAATTAGTCATGATACATTAAACTTATTTAATATTCAATTTGTTGATTCTGTCGAAAATTATCTTCTTTTAGGTCAAGAAGATTTGATTTTAAATATATATATAGTAATTAATCCATTATCATATGATTTTATTACTTGCTTAAATTGTAAAGAGAATGAATTAAAATATTTAAATATTGAAAAGATAAAAAATATATATTTTACAATAAATAACAAAACTGATTTCAAAAGTTCAACAAAAGAATTTAAATTTTTGTTACAAATTAATTCAATAGAAAATTTATATGATTGTAAATTATTGTGGTAATCCTATGGCGTAGTAATAAATAGAAAATGAATAAATCAGAATTAGTAAGTTCTTTAGCTCAAAAGACAGGCAAACCACAAATAAAATCGAAAGCATTTTAGTGGAGTTAAACGAAACTGTATTTTGTTCTATTTTTCACTCATCATAAACTCAAAAAAAACTCAAAATTTAGTGTTTTTAACTACATTAAAATCGCTAAAAATTGCGTATATTAAATCAAATATGAACCCTTTTAGAACAAGTAAGAAAACACAAGAATTTAAGGGTCAGAATCCTTACCTCACTGAACCATCCTCCGGGGTCTGCTTACAAAATGTTTATGACTACAGCTCTTTCGGGGTAAGCCTTGATGGGAGGACAGTTGAGGGAGGTTTTTATCGTTATGGTTTCCAACATCAAGAGAAGGATAATGAGGTAAAGGGTGATGGAAATTCTGCGAATTTTGAGTACAGAATGCATGACCCAAGGGTGGGTAGATTTTTTGCATTGGACCTGTTGGCAGCAAAATATCCACATAACTCACCTTATGCGTTTAGTGAGAATAGAGTAATTGATGGTATTGAGTTGGAGGGGTTGGAATACTATTATTCGGCTGATGGAGTGTTTTTAGGGAAGGTAGGAAAATCTCAAGAAGTTAGAGTTGTTGATGCAGAACGAATTAAAGCACGTGGAGGAACTACAAATTATAGCAAGGCTATTCAAGCAATTGAGAATGGATTAAATTCTGGTTATGGACCGAGCAAAGGACACCATAATTATTTAAATTCGGGTTCAAAAAGTACTGGAATGAATCATGCTGATTTTATTTTTAGCGCAGAGGTCTTATATGCAGAGGCTTCTAATAGTGGTAGCGTTGCAGAGGTTGCTGGGATTTATAGCGTTTTAGAAAACAGAGCAAACTATGAAAACACATCTGTCAGCGCTCAAATGTCAAACTCTAAAGGGGTTAGAGGTGCTAAAGAAGGTGCACGTGCTAGATATTCCGATGAAGAAGGAGTTCTTGCCGATAGTAAAAGAATGACGGTAAGAGCTGGATTAATTAAAGGCGTAATGGAAGAAAAGGATTATTCTAATGGAGGATTTTATTGGGATGGTACAGATTTTAGTGGTACAGAAAGATATTTAACCAGCTTTAATTTTAAAAATGGTCAACATGATATTTTTAATTTAGGAGGTAAATACAAATCAGAATCAGGATTAGATAATACTTCATGGAATTATCGTTACCAATCAACAGCAACATATGGGAAAACAATTTTCTCTAAGCTTAATACAACATTTAGAGATGGTCAATATCCTGACAAAAAGGATAATTCAGGTAAAACAATTGAAAAAAGTTATTTAAAAGAAGTAGGAAGTGGACACACAAATCATTAGAATATTATTGTCAATCACAATTTGTTTTAGTTTAAGTTGCACTCAAACCAATTCAAAAGTATCGAATCAAGAAACAGTCTGTAATTCTTACTCAGAGCGAAAGATGAGTGGAAATGAAATGAAATTTATTAAAAATGAACTTGATTCAACTTTAGAAATTGAGAAATTTGTTCCAATAAGTTTTCAATTTTGTAAAACGGCTTCAAATCAACAAGAAAATGGACAATTAATAATTAAGTTTAATAATGAGTTAATTTCGAAAAATTTGAGAATTACAATTACAGAAAAAGTTTTTGAAGATTCAGTGATTTCATTCAAAAAGATTAACAATAAAAAAATTAATCATATAGACTATTTTCATAATTTGTCTACAAGGAATTATAAGCCCTTCAATATTAATGTTGATTATACTAGCAGTTCAATTTATTTATATAAAAATCAGGTTTTAATTTTTTCTAGGGACCAAACTTGGGTAGGTGCAAAAGCAAAAGATTATTATGTAGAATATTTTGATGGGGATAAATTGACTTTGACAAAAGGATATATTGAAAATCATAATTCTAAAGAAAATTACATTCGGAAATGTGCCCAAAGTGGCAGTGTTATCAAAGCGTTGATATTGTAAAACAGGAAAGCATGAAACGAGTTTATTTAATCACCCAATATGATTTAGATTTTTATTTATATTTCTAAATTTGAAATCAAAAAGAATAAATATAGTTAACCAAAACCAACGTCATGAACAAATCAGAGATCGTAAGTGAGTTAGCACAAAAGACAGGCAAGCCACAAACAAAATCGAAAGTATTTTAGTGGAGTTAAACGAAACTGTATTTTGTTCTATTTTTCACTCATCATAAACTCAAAAATAACCTCAAAATTCAGTGTTTTTACCCACATTAAAATAGCCGAAAATTGAGTATTTTTGATTAAACATGAACCCTTTTAGAGCTAGTCAGAAAACACAAGATTTTAAGGGTCAGAATCCTTACCTCACTGAACCAAGCGCCGGGGTCTGCTTACAAAACACTTACGACTACAGCCCTTTTGGTGTAAGCCTTGATGGGAGAACAATGGAGGATGGTTTCTACCGCCGTGGTTTCAATGGAATGGAGAAGGATGATGAGGTAAAAGGAGAAGGAAATTATTTTACAACAGAGTTTAGACAATTGGATCCGCGTTTGGGGCGCTGGTTGAGTGTTGACCCGATGGTACATGAAAGAGAATGGATGTCACCATACAATTTCGTGCAGAATAATCCTATATTGAGAGTTGACCCAATTGGGGCACTTGACAACCCTATTTTTGATAGAGAAGGTGAGTTTTTAGGTACCGATGATAAAGGATTGCAAGGTGATGCAATTGTAATGAAACGCGATGATTTTAAACAAAGTATGAGTCATATAGATGCGTTATCAAAAAAAACTGATTTGAATAGTTCAGGAGCTCAAAAGAAGGTTGATAATTTTATGACAACCATTAAAAAACGTCCAGACTATGATGGAAAGATTATATTGTATGAAGCAAATAAATGGTATAGAGAAGGTGGAGGAAAACCTTTGTTTGTTGATGCCGCAAAAGTAGATTTATCGCCAGTAGAGAAATCTGATTTTGGCAAAGTTGGCAATTCATTTTATAAAAACTTTGAGTTTACTACGAATACAGAAACAGGTTTAGTTTATGGAAATATTAAACTAACATTAATAAATGATAAAGGCGTTATAAAACTTGGAGGAGAAGGGAGATTATTAGATAAATACGACTTTGACTACAAAAGTGGTGCGACAAATATACCAAGAAACATTGCTACTTGGTTTGGCGAAAAAACAGCAGGCAAAGGAGCTGGATTTAGTATTTTCAATTATGGAACAGGAACAGTTAAATAGTCAATTATGTTTTACAAGTTAATATTTAGCACTTTCTCTATTCTCTTTTTGAGTAGTTGCAATACTTCATTTTTTAAAGAAGATTTGTCCGCAATAGTAGGCGTAGAGAAAGTTGAAATAGAAAATAGCCAAACGTTTGATGAGTGGGCAGGAATTCAAGGAGATGGTTTTATATTAGAAGTTTACGAATTTTCTGATAAAACCGTACAGACTTTTATAGATCAATCAACAAAAAAACTTCCTGATAAAAAAGAGAAAGATAAAAACTGGCAAAAATATAATTGGAGAATAGAACCAGTTGACAGTTCTTTTAACGAGATTTTTATAATGTGTTTGAATTATTATAGTGATAACCAAAAGTTAAAAATACAACTTAATGAAATTAAAGAGTTAATAAAAAAAGAGAAAGTGTATTATTCTTTCTATTACAGACCAGATAAAGAAAATCCACAGAATGTACAACTTTTCATCCTAGATACTAAAAGCAGAAAACTTTATGCGATTGACCAACAAATTTAAAACAAAGAGGCCACTCTATTGTGTGGCCTCTTTGTTTTATCTTGCTCAACAAGTTCCACGGTAATTCTATTTTAAACTCTTAGTTGTCCCGAAGTTTAGAAAAAGGAAGAATATTATAGATCACATTTTTATTTAATGATCAATTAAAAAAGATAACTCTTTCAAAACAAAGCATTATGCCAACGGAATATTTCTAACTATTATGCATACTGAGGGGTTGTGTTAGTATACTAAAATCGCTAAAAAAAACCTCAAAATTCAGTGTTATTACCCACATTAAAATACCCGAAAATTGCGTATATTTGATTAAATATGAACCCTTTAAGACCAAGTCGGAAAACACAAGATTTTAAAGGTCAGAATCCTTACCTCACTGAACCAACTTCCGGGGTTTGCATAAAATTAATAGAATGGTCATAAGTAACCCCAAACCCTATTCTCAAGTATTTTCTTCAAAAAGAAAATATGGCAACACACATTCACATTTCAAAAAAGAGTAAAATTCTATCTGAGGAACAATTTTTCAGTTTATTGAATGATATGATAGAAGAAACCGCAAACGGCGTTAGAACGAAGAAAAACGGGCAAAGAATAGGCTCAGGTTCTGTACGCATGTATCGCTGTTTGGAACGTTCATTAAAAGAGTTTGCGGAACACAGTTCATTTCGTTTAAAAATTTACATTGACCAAAACTTGAGTTACATGGAAAAAATGGTAGCAAAGAAGTACTACGCGAAATTTTACATGAACTACACGAAGTTTCTATACAAGGAGAAGGACTTCTACGATAATTATGTTGGTTCATTGATGAAGTTATTACGTGCTTTTTTCAATTACCTTGATGGAGACAAGCACATTCCTGTCGGTTCCTACCATCGTTCTTTCTATACACCGAAAGAAGAAATTCCAATTGTTGCGCTCTCAGTTGAACAACTTCATTACATGATTTACAACCCAACTTTCATCGAAGCGGTGAAACGTAAAAAACTAGAGAAAATTCGGGAAACATTTATTGTTGGTTGCACCCTTGCTTTAAGGGTGTCTGATTTATTGAACTTATCAAACCAAAACCTGTTGGTGATCAACGAAGACTATTACATTAAAGTTAAATCTCAAAAAACAGCCACCTTTACTAGTGTTAAATTACCTGATTATGCATCTGAAATCATCAAAAAATACCAACGGAAAAACGGCAAGTTACTACCAGAAATGACTCCCGAATGGTTCAATAGAAAATTGAAAGTGTTAGCCAAAATGCTACCAGATGATTTTGAAATGGTAAAGACGCGTGAGAAAAACGGAAAAGCAATTGTTTTTTACCGAAATGAAAAGCGCAAACAACATTACAAATTATCCGACCACATCAGTACGCACACCATGCGTAAAACAGCTATTTCAACTATGCTTGCACTCGGAATGCCCGAACACATTGTTCGGAAAATTTCTGGTCATGCTGCCAACTCTAAAGAGTTCTTTCGCTATGTAAAAATGGCGCAGAATGTCATAGATCATGAATCGGATAAGGTGTTTGATAAAATAAGGAGTTATGGGCTTGGATAATATGGTATAAACCAGATGAAAATAACTTTTTTTCGAATTTAAAAGCTGAAATTGACAACTAAAAACAGCCGTAATTTAGCTTTTTCTATTATGATTTGTAGACTCTTTTTCATAGTACTTTTGTTTTCGTGGCAATTTATTCTTTGAGGGGTTGAATATTAATTCTTCTTTTTCAATAATTAATTTAACCCATTTTACGGTGAATACGCCATCAAGATCTACAGCAAAATGAAACATACTCTTTGATTGTAAAAATAATTCAGTCATTCTTTTCGAACCATCGATAATAATCGAATCATACATCGTGTGACCTAATTGATAATTTTGTATTTGTTTTGATAAATCTATCACCAACGTGTCATTTTTTACGTATGAAAGTTTAGGATAGATTACTTTTTTTTTAAAATTGGCACATAGATCATTGAATACAAAGGGAAAATCCCCTGAGTTATATAAAGAAAATTCAATCTTTTTATTTGTTGTTTTCGGCTTGATTACAATCAATTCATTTTGAGAGTACATCCAATTAAAAAAAATAAATGAAACAAAAGTAAATGTGATTTTTTTGTTAATCATGATCTTCTCCTGTTCTTTCAATGGATTTTTTGTTCTTCAATGCTAGATTATGAAACTTTACATTCTCTTTTTTAGTCGACCCCGATGGTTCCTCTAGAGTACATGTATTAATGTAATCTAACCCGTGGTCTAGTATTTCATGAATGAACACGCTGCTTTCACTTGGGGAGGTCTTTTTATCATTCAAGGCTTCAAAAGTTCCACTAGCTGCGCGCATAGAATTAATAAAAATAAAAGCTCTATCATCATTTTTAGAAATCAGAATTGTTAAACCTTCTTGGGTAAGCAGCGGTATGATAACACCTTCGCCATTATACTCTGGTATATAGCGAAATTTAGTGACACCATTTGCGTCGACATAACTTTCTCGAACTTGAGGATTTCTTTTGAAGTTTAAGTTATCATCAGCTGATATTTTAACATCTAGAATTCTTTTATCCTTAATCACTTTTGTAATAGAAGTGAATATTTCTCTTTGTTCTTCATTAAAAGAACTACTAAAAGAATTATAAACCTTTTTATTAAGTTTTATCTCTCCATTTTTCTTGAATGTAAAGATAGCACCACCAAACTGATCTTCTATGTAGCCTAAAACTTTCGCCTGGTCAACTTCTGGCACTATTATTTTTTTACCATCCATATCCACAAAATAAATTGGATTGTTTGCCACAAATACATAACCGCTAATATCAGGATAATTTGTTTCCAGCGCATCCCTACTCAACCACCTCCCAACTATCGGATCATACATCCTTGCGCCAAAATCATAGGAATTCCCAGAGCCCTTCACCTCATCATCTTTTTCCATGCCGTTAATACCTCTTCGGTAAAAATCTCCTTCAACTGTCCTCCCATCAAGGCTTACACCGAATGGAGAATAGTCGTAAGTGTTTTGTAAGCAAACCCCGGCATAGTTGCTGGGTGTACAATTAAACTGATAATCAGAAACATAAGAAAATGACGCTTTGCGCAAAGTGTAAGTTTTTAGTAAAGATAAAGGTATAAAAGAATATGTATCTTCCGTAAAAACCCTCATTATTTAGGTAGAAATACGTAAGTGGTATTTGGTTGTGCTGTGCTTTTCTTGGGGGTAAGAAAAACACGTAAATGTTTAGGTGAAAATGTGTAAAAATAATCCGTGAAAGTATAAGAGCTATTTTGTTCAACCCTTTATCCAGTAAAGAGTTGAGTAGGGTAGGTGTGGTGGTATACTATAAAAGGTGGGGTAGCCGTAAAGTTGATTTTTGAATGAGGTGGTATTACATTTGGAATAAAAAATATGACAGCAAAAAAAACAAATACGAAAAGCACGAGTAAAGCAGTTGCTTCCAAGGCATCAGATATTTTAAAGGATGATCGGTATAGCGATAAAAGTAAATCGGTTGCGGGAAGTGCCTTAGCACAAAAAAAAGGAAAAAAATGATAATTCTAGACAAGTTCATTACTGGTCATATAACTGATGTAGAGTCCTCTTTGAAAAAAAGTGTTTCGGCTTATATTAGAAAAGGTTATAAACTTAAAATAGGGATAACCAACAATCCGAAATTACGTGCCAATAAGCATGGTCAATCTGGCAGATGGAAGGTAATGATTCTTAAATATCAAACTTCTTCGGTTAGGTATATAAATGAAATAGAGCGAATCATCATCGAACACCATTGGGACTATATCGAAAACGAAGTTGCAGGTGGTGGTGGATGAAATGGTAAAGAGGGTCCTTATTATTTGTACATATTGCTAAAGTAAAAATTATTATTAAAAACGTTGTTTCGGAGCAATAAAGAGATTGATTATGTTATTTCCCAAATTTCCAATACCTGTTTACATAGATGAGGTTCAAGTGGATAAAGGCATCCTGATTTTAGATTTTCCTCCCACTTCAAAATCAATTGAATTTGATTTTAAAAGGGCATTTATGACCAATATTGGGCTTGAATCAAGCCTTACTGAATCTACAATGCTCGAAATTCGAGGAATAGACTTTCAAAATAAACCTCCAAGAGTTGGGAGCTATTATTTTTTGCCAGAAGTTTTTTTTAATCAAAACTTCTGGTCGGAGGTTGATTCTGAAGATCAGGAGTCTCATTTTCTGGCTTTCAAAGCAGAATACAATAATAGTATTCCCTTCTCATTGGGAAAAGCATTAAATAGAAATGAATATTTGTTTTTTGGCGAGGAAAATGAAGTTGAGAATTTAGAAAAAGCACTTTCCATATTACGCACTTTTTCCTTTAAGTCTAGTAAAATTCAATTAGTAGCACATGATGTAGGACAAGGTAATTGCAATCAGGTTTTCTTCGGTTGTTGTTCTTTCGTAATGTATGATTTTGGCTCTAGAGAAAAATCCATTTTGGAAAACGCACTTAGCAATTTCGATGCTAAACTTCACGCAGACCATATAGATTGTCGATTAAATACAATTCTTAGTGAGGGTTATAATGACAAGGAAAGTAATTTGAAAATATTTGTATTGAGTCACTGGGATATAGATCATTTTAACGCATTGAATCAAATGGACCAAAGAGTGATTGATTTATTTGATTTGTTTGTTGTTCCGAAGGAAATTCCTACAGATACAGCAAAGAGAGCATTTGATAGATTGCCTCCAGATAAAACCCTGAGAATTGAAATGAGACGAAGAATTGGAAGAGGTCCAAATCAATTAGAATTAATATATATGAACGACATTTTTAGACTTTTCAGAGGTTCTAAATCTTCTAATAGAAACAAAAGTGGATTGGTTCTTACAGTAAAGACACCAAATTGTAATGCTATCCTACCAGCAGACCATCATTACGACCAAATCAATGATACAGTCTATCCGTATCACAATGAAAATGAATTATACTTTATTGTTCCACATCATGGTGGACACGCTGGCAGAGTTTCGATAATAAATAATTGGTTGAATCTTCGTGAAGTGGTCTATTCGGTTGGCAATAACCAATGGGGACACCCTTTTGGATATGTAACAGGAACTTATAATGCCCTTGCAAGAATTAATGTTCGGCATGAAACTCGAATAAATTCTGATTATAAAAAAACTATGAACTAATGTGTTTGGATAAATGTTGCTGAAGCTGCTCTTATAGATTGTTTCGATACAAGAAAATTTAACCATGATTTCATTGGGACATTTGGAAGAAAAACCCATAAATATTATTCCAAATTAATAATGTCCAGTATTTCAGAAGTTTCATTGGAAGTTGATTTTTTCAAATTATGCTTCGTCTATTCTAATGAAATCGAAAGGACGTGTTATCATGTTGTTTCATATAATCCCCACGATGGTTTGAGAAAAACTATTTGGAATTCGAGTATAAATATTGTCACACAATGAAAATAAACAAAACATACCGCAGTTTATTAGATAAGTCAATAAACTCTATGCTTTCAGCCATAGAAATTTACAATAAACCCGATTTTAACTATCGAGAAGAAACCTTTGCAATTCTTGCTGTAAATTCATGGGAATTACTATTCAAGGCTCAACTTTTGAAACTTTCCAAGTACAACATGAATGCTTTGTACGAGATGGAATTTGTGAAGAAAAAGAACGGGGAGAATTCTACGAGGACTAAACCCAAGACTAACAGAGCAGGTAACCCAATGACAATTGGTCTTTTCGAAGCAGTTAATAGATTGGATAAACTCGGAAAGAAAGTCAATTCTAACTTACTTAAAAGCATTGAATCCATTATTGAGCTTAGAGATAATGCGATTCACTTTCACAACGAAAAGAGTATTTCCAAGGAATTACAGGAATTAGGGTTTGCTTGCATTAAGAATTATATGAGTATCGTGAAAAATTGGGAATTAGAAATAGATTTAACGAAGTACAATTTTTATTTGATGCCGTTAGCCTATGTCGATAGCAAAGTCTCGGCAGAATCCGTAATAACCGATGAAATCGCTAAATACCTAGATTTCGTCAAGTCAAAAGTTAACGAATCGGACAATGATGACGTTGAGTACGATGTCGCAATCGCAATTGATATTCAATTCAAGAAGTCAAATACTTTCGAAGATGGTTTACCAGTAAAATACGATGCGAACGGAGTAGCAATAGCTTTGTCAGAAGAGGATATTAGAATGAAATTCCCTTTAGATTACAAGGATATTACTGAAACAGCAATTTCAAGGTATACAAACTTTAGTAGAAATAATAGTTTTCATGCTCATATGAAAACAATAAAAGCAAACGAAAAGCTTTGTTACACTAGAAAACTTGATCCAAAATCTAAAAACTCCCAAAAGAAGGAATTTTACAGTTCAAACGTTTGGAAGGTTTTAGATAATCACTATCGGAAAAACTAATTAGAAGTAATCTCTTCTAGTATGGACAAGAGTTTTTTCGAATCGGAGTTTCTAATACCAACTAGAGACTTCAAAAATGGTAAATGTAAATCGGAGTCTATGATAAACCACATTGGATTTTTGAATGGATATAACGCCTTATTTTGTTCTGGAAGGCATGTTGACATGTCACTTAAATTTTAATAATTGTGACATGAATGCAAAACAATTTTAAATACGTTCAATCTAAAATTACAAGCTATTCCCTAGTATGAAGTTGTCTGTTAGGAGAAAAGAATAAAACCGAAGAGTGGGAAGAAAAATGAATTTCTTTTGTGGTCGTTTTTGCTAGTACTCTGACAATGTGCTTGCTAAATGCTTAGCCACTAATTATTCGGGAACAATAAATTGATAGTCTGAAACCAGTAATAAATTGCTTCACCACTCTCTACAAACTTTAACCTCTTATTTAAGTAGTTGTATTCAGGGTGTTTTATCAAATATTCCTCTTTTGAGATCTCTTTGCTGAACAACATCAAGTCACCTTTATAATCTGTTAGAATTATTGCAGCTAAATAGGCTGCTTTTGCACCTGCAACTTGAGCTTCTAGAATGTCAAACTTGCCTTGGAAAACAAAATGTTTAAATTGATTAATACCTGTATGTATCTCTTTGTATTTTGCTTTCTCTTCATCTGTTATAAGTATGTCTTTTCGAGCAATCAACAGGGCTGTTTCAATCGTGTCATTTAAAACCTTTTCAACCGATTCGATTTGCCTTTTTGGTCTGTAAGCAATTTCGCCTTTCGCTGACTCAATGAATGACTTTTTGAAAATTTTCATATCTGTCAGTAAATGAAATAAACTGCCAACATCAAAAAGTTGTTTTAATATTTCCTTTTCCTTCTCTTCGTTGTAGGGAATTCCTGTGGTATTTGGAGCAAATGCTGTGAGTTTATCACCTGTTATAGAATTGATGTCGGGTGTTTTGATAACTACCGGATTGCCAGTTTGTGTTATCCATTCTGTTTCTAAAGCCCTTTCCACAATCAGTGGGTAATGGTTCTCCGCAAATAACACATCTAGTAATATTTCTCTTTCAGGATTAGAAATAACCTGACCTTCTTTATTTTTATTCGCAAAGTTTGAAGAATAAATGAACTTGTAATGAGCCTTAGGAATTCCACCTTTATAGCTTCTCCTTTCATCCAGTTCCATCCTAATAAATTCGCTTGATGCTTCAATTTTAGTTAGAAATGCTTCCAATTCTTTTTGATTAATTTTCGGATTAACGATAATGTCAATATCAACAGAAAATCTTTTGGGTTCTTCCATAAGCAGAACCAAACTTGTTCCACCTTTGAAAATGAAATCTAATCCTGTTAAGTGCAATTGCTCTAACAAATAAAGAGCATGAATCATGCTCTCCATCAAGTTAGGGTCTTTACTATATTTTTTTCTTTTCTCAGCAATCCATTCTGCTGTTAGTGATTTTATTTCAATCATTTAGAATAGTATTGGGGATATCCGTTTTAGTGCACAATAATTCCATCAATTCTGTTTCTTTCCCCCTTCTTTTTGAGTAGTTTAAAAGTTTAGTAAAGTCAATAGCGTATCTATTGTAAGCATTGTCTATTATGTGAACAAGTTCGCTTCCTTGAAATGCAGCAAATAGCTTTTTATCGCAATATAAATCCACAATTAATTTTTCAAGTGTTATAGTGGATGCTTTTTCAACTTTTTGAGTTGGTGATTTTGAAACTAGTGATTGTATAACTATTGCATTTTCAGCTTCATAAATGTATCGGTCAATTTCTTTGTCCTCTGGTTCGATAAAGATATTGCGAAAGTTTTCATCCTTTAAAAAACTGTAGACTGGTTCAAGCGCATCCTTTTCTACCTGCAAAATGGTGATACTCTTACCTGGAATATGGAGCATAAACTCGTGAGTAATTTTGGTTGACCAAATACAGTACTTTAGTTCTTCAAATTGCTTTTCAATTTTACCGGAAATCTTCTTTTCAACCTCGTCAATATTAGGCGCAAATATGGGTTTGTACGAAAATGTAAAATGCCCTCGCTTAATTGCAGTTATAATTTTGTTAGCCTTTAAATCGTGAATTCTCCATCTGAAGGTTGATTCTTTTAAATCGATTTCAAATTGTCGGTAGAAATCAAAGAGTTCTTCTCTGGAAAACGATTCTTTTCCTTTGAATTCCTTTTTTAGCAGTTCTATAATAAAATCTTTTGCCACTGTATTTTTTGTTTCTATTGCAAATATAACCAAAAACAAACAAAAGACAGTAATATTCTTTTTGTGTCAAATGTTTGAAAACAAACAAATGACAACAAATGAGGTTTGGTGGAAATTGTGAGAATTTTCGCTTTTCCCTTCGCATGCTCTATTTCGCCAGATTTGAGGGCGGGGTAGACTGAAGAAAACCAATAGATTTTCATTGATCCAATGTTTTATTCGCATAGTTCGCCCACTAACGCAAAACCCGTGTTAGACCAATATTTATTTAATCCAATGTTCTAGTAAATGTCGAATTACAAATGCAACAACTGTCCCAACAATTGCCAGCCCAGCTTTTGTCAAAATCTTTTTTGTTATTGAATTATTATTGATTTGTGCATCGTGAACAGCATTTTGGTCACCATTTGTAATTTCGAATTGACTTAATCCTTTATACTCATCGATTTTCTTGTCAATCCATTTGGCGAATTTTTGAGCGAAAATTTTCCCAGTATAAAAAACTGCGACAAAAACGATTAAGAAAAGTTGAATGTTAGCAATGTTCAAATTGGCTGTCAATTTCCCCCAATCACAAAATGCAATAAAATAATAATGATAAATCGTGAGAAATAATATGGGTATAAAATTGAATACTGTTCCAACGATAAGACTCTGGTTTTTCTCCATAAACTTCTGAATGCCTTTGTCGTTAGGCATTTTTTTCAATCCGTCATACCAAGTAACAACCTTTTCAATAAGCTCTGATGCGATGACTTGGTCTATGAAATCTACTTTAACAACTCCAATTGCTCTCTTTTCTTTTAATTCACTTGGGTTGTCTGAATTAAAGACAAGTTCCATCATATCTTTTGGAGAGATTGAATTCCCTATTCGAACCTTCAAAGTGTGTCTTTGTGGAATTTGATACTTAGGTAATTTGATGGAAATGTCCCAAGTCAATGCAATAGAATCGGTTTTATTATTAATTGTATGCCAAGTTTCTCTTTCAAACTCTGCCCAAGTAGCATAGTCTTGAATCTTTCCCTTTTCAAAAATTAGATTTATAGAAGCTATTTGTCCTATTAAATCGTGATTTTCTAATTTGCGTTGAACTCTTTCGTTTAAGTCACGAATTTCAGCAATTGTAATTTTTTTTCTACCTTCTAAAAGTTGTATTGAAGTGTCAGGTTTGGCGTTCATCAAATAAAAGAACGACTTAATATCGTCAAGACTATATTTCCCCGGTACCGCTGGCAAGTTTCCTTCGTCATTCGTTTTTTGTATATCTGTCATATTTGTAGAATTGTGTTTGTAATATTGGTGCTAACTTGTTTATATGTCTACTTCTTCGTTTACTAAACGCTAATTCTACACATAAAAATATAGCATCACAAAAATATACAATGACGCACTAAATGAATGGCAGTAATTACACCCCATTTTAGGGTGAATTTTCTGAATGGTAAATTGGTTAATTAACTGGTATTTTTCCATCTCTAATCAGTAAATTAGAAAATGTCTGTATCCTTAGGTAACAAACTTTAGTGAATTTCATCGAAGCGAACCATTGGGATTACATTGAAAACAATGTTCAGGTGGTGGTCCAAATGGTAAAGAGGGTCCTTATTATTTGTACATACTTCTGGCTTAAATCAGTTGAATCAATACAAATTGAATACAAGATATTATTTCATAAAATAACCAAAAGTGTTAAGAATGAGTATTTCCTCCTCAGTATTGTGGATGTATCCTCTTTTATTCGCATCTATTTGAATCTATCCGCATTTATACGGTTTTATTCGTTTTTTAACGTTTTATTTTATAAAATAATTTAAGCAAAAAAGGTTCTTTTTAGCTGGCATGTTGAGCTGATTTTTCATGTACATGTTTTATTATCTGGCATGAAAGTGCCATGAATTAAAAAAAGCGTATTGGTGGTATTTTCGTACCATTGAATTTTTGATTAAAAAGAGGCAATAGATTCCTTATCCATCTGTCGAAACAGCGGACAAAGTTGAATGTAAAAATGTCTAATTACTTGCTTCGAACTTGTTGAGTATGTTTTGCAATTGTAAATAATACATCACACGTATATTTTATATTTCGTGGCTTACAAGTTAATTCAAATAGACAATTTCCAGTAAAATTTGAGGGTGGTCATTCTCTTTTATTCTTAATTGTAATAAACCCTCTATTTAATCTAGCCACACATATAATTAATTGTATAAATACAATCATATTTTCTTTTTTCGATAAAAAAGTATTAATGTCTGTTTTAAGGTCTTTTTCAACCTTAGTACTTTGCAAAATTAATTTGCTGTCTTTCGTGATTTTTGTCATAGTATGATTTTAACTGAAAGATAAGTTTACCAAGTAAATTAATATAGGGCATAGGAATTTTGTCCTTTTTAAGAATAAAAAGTAAGTGTTTTTTGATAGATAAAGACGAGCGATTTATTTCTTCTTCTCCGGTATTTTTTTGGTGGTGAATTCACTATCAATTAGTGTATTTAGATCTTTATAAAAGTTTGATTTTTCGACCTTTGAGGTCACAAAAAGAACCCAGCACGAAAGTGCTGGGTTTTTCCTTTTAAAGCGATTAAAGTTTATTTTGAAAAGCAATTTAAAAGGAAAAACCTGAAAACTGCAAAGCAGTTTCGGTTCTATGCTTGGAATGCCCACAATGCAATGGATCATGAAATAATCCTGACAAGGTCACAAAACAGACTTAGAGCAAGAGGGTAGAGTTAGAGGCTAGAGCAAGAGGGTAGAGTTAGAGCTTAGAGTTAGAGCAAATATTTCAATTGGTTTTTCTTCGCTTTCATTATGTTTCTCGCACTTCATTATAGAATGCCCAAAGGGTTGGTGATCCTGACAAGGTCACAAAGTAATCTTAAAGTCCCATTCCATATAGGCTTGGGACTTTTTTTATGGTTGAACCCCAAGCGGATTAAAAATTGCTATATCTTTTGATGCGGTTACATTTTTGTGATTCTATGAGTTAGAACACCAAAATTCAAACGTGTTAATTTTTACATTTAGGATACTTATCACGCCTATTTTTCCTCTACTTTCTGTTGGTTATTCTCTAAAATATCATTACTAAACTTGTTTTTATTTAAATAATGTCAAGTTTTTAGCGCAATAAACTTGACATTTAAAAATTAAAAGTATCTTTGTGCTATGACATTGGCAGCTGAAATACGAAAAAAAATAAATCAATTACCCGAAGGAAAAACTTTTGGGTATAATGATATATGTATTACCAAGGAGAATTACTTAACTGCAGCCAAGGCATTGGAACGGATGCAAAAAGAAGGATTGATTAAAAAGGTTTCCAAAGGAGTGTTTTATAAGCCTCAACAAACCGTTTTTGGAGAATTGGAACCTGTTTACGGTGAGCTCTTGCGTTCATATTTATTTGAAAACGGCAAACGTATCGCTTACGAAACTGGATCTTCTTTATACAATAAACTCGGTCTAACAACTCAAATGGCCTTTCAAATTAAAATTGCCAGTCGCAATAAACGAATCAACATTAATAGAGGTGCTTTGCAGGCAAAAGCCGTAAAAAGCTATGCTGATGTCAATGAAAACAATTATCAAATCTTGGGGATTCTAGATGCCGCAAAAGACATTAAAAATATTCCTGATTGTTCTGTTCAACAGGCACTTCGTCGTTTATGTTCAATTCTTCAAACATATAATGAAAAACAAACAGATGCACTAATTAAATATGCCTTATTGTATCCTCCAAGAGTAAGGGCTTTAGTAGGTGCTATTTTAGAACAAATCGGAAGAGAGAATAAAGGATTGGATAATCTTTATGCAAGTTTAAATCCACTATCCACTATCAAATTAGAAATTAATGAAGTAGAATTACCTACAAAATCAAAATGGTATATCGCATGAGACTACATGAAAACAATTCGCTATTCAGAGATGCCATTCTTGCGACTGCGCAACAAATGAATATCCAACCCGAATTTATCGAAAAAGATTATTGGCTCACTTATGCCCTTCATTTGATATTTCATAATGAAATTGGCAATGAAACGGTTTTCAAAGGAGGAACTGCCCTATCCAAATGCTTCGGATTCATTGAACGCTTTTCAGAAGATATAGACTTGGTGGTTTTGCGTAAAAAGGACGAATCTCCAAATAAACTAAAGAGCAAATTAAAGGAAATCACACATGTTGTATCAGGCCATTTCGAAGAAATTCAAATACCAGAAATTACCAATAAATTAGGGATGATTCGAAAAGTAGCCTACAATTACACTAAAGAATTCAAAGGGTCATTTGGTCAAGTGCGTGATGTGATTATTATAGAGGCAACATGGCTAGGACGTTATGAACCATATACCAAACAAAAAATAGCTACCTATATCTATGATATGATGCAAAAAGCAAATCAATTAGAATTAGCGACGGAGTATGGTCTGATACCTTTTGAAGTACAGGTTCTACATGTCAATAGAACAATTTGCGAAAAAATCATGAGTTTAGTGCGCTTTTCACATGGTGCTGATCCAATTAAAGATCTCAAAAATAAAATTCGGCATACTTATGATATCCATCAATTATTGCAAGTGGAAGAGGTGAAGCAGTTTTTTAAATCATCTGATTTTGATGACATGCTACATCTCGTTGCTCAGGACGATTTCGAAAGTTTTAAAAGCAATAATGAATGGTTGTATCAACACCCTAAAGATGCATTACTCTTCAAAGATGTAAAGATGGTTTGGTCTCAACTAGAAAATACTTTTGTGAATGAATTTAGAAACTTGGTCTTTGGAAACCTCCCTCAAAGTTCTGCTATTTTAGCAACACTAGAAATGGTTTCACAAAGATTAAATGACATCGTCTGGAGCCCCTCCAAATCATTATAAAAGTTAGAGTTCTCGATACTTGAGGTCACAAAAACAGACCTAGAGTTTAGAGTTAGAGCAAAACACTCCACTTTGTTTTTCTTCGCTTTCATTTTGCTTCTCACACTCCTTCATGGAATGCCCAATGCGTTGGGAACATGCGCAGCATAATCCTGAAGGGGTGACAAAACAGACTTAGAGCTAGAGGTTAGAGTTAGAGGCTAGAGCAAGAGGGTAGAGTTAGAGCAAATATTTCAATTGGTTTTTCTTCGCTGTCATTATGTTTCTCGCACTTCATTATGGAATGCTATTAATGAGATGTATCATAAAATAATCCTGACAATTCCCCATTTTAAACAGCATTTTACCAATCTCGTTTACTCAAAATTTTATATGTTCCAAAAATAAAAAGAAATATATAACCAATACCCAACACAAGATGCAACCATGGTATGTCGACATCTTTTGAGATTAGAAATACTGAACTACCAACGCCGGTAGGGTTCGGCCCAATGCGTCCAAATGGCGCTTCTACAATTTTGTAAATGGTATACAAAGGAAGATATTGGTATATATTAGCGAGCCAATGTGGAAGATGTAGTTGATTCTCTAGGAGCATGCAAATAATAGAAAAAATTCCCTCTAGAATCCAAAATATAAAAAATGTAAGAAAAGGAAATATAGAATTCCGAAACAAAACAGTAAGAAAAAGAAATAATACCAAAAAAAGATAAATTTTAACGAAATATAGGCCAAGAAAGAAAGATTCGCTTAAGAATTCATAGGATGTATATGGTTCACTATATTTTAAACCTAATATTAATGATATTATCGCAACAAGTAAAGTACTTAAAGCGCTAAAAACACCAATGGTCAATAATTTGGATTTTAAAAACTCCCACTTACTCAAACCATCAATAATATTCTGTTTGAACATGCGATTAGAAAATTCTTGGGAGATACTAAAAACCACAATAGCTGCCAAAAATAGCTTTAACAAACTGACAATGTAAGCTGTAAAATGCCAAATATTAGGAAAGTTATAAATGCCTAAATCTTTCAAGTTAAATTCAGTATCCCCGAGAAATAATTCTGCAAACCCAATAAGGGCTATAACAATAATCGAGAACAAATAAATAATCGAGAAAATTTTAAAAGGGCGATAAGCCAAATTTTTTAATATTTCTATTTTTAGTAATCGTTTCATTTCAATTATTTATTTTTAATCATGTTAAGAAATTTGATCTCTAAATTATCTTGTTTTTCCTTCAAATAGGAAACGAAAATACCTGCTTCTGCCAATTTTTGATTCAACATGCCAGCATTGCAACTTGAATCAGTAAAAACTTTGGTAAACGTCTTTTCGTCTACAATTTTCAGTACAAACGCCATAGTATTTAAAGCAGCATGCAATTTTTCTAAAGAGGAATATGAAACTTCGAAATATTGCTGTCCAGCGTCCATTTCGTTAACCGGACCAGAATAAAGCGATTTTCCATTTTTAAGAATAATGACGTGGGAACATATTTTTTCAATTTCATCCAGCATGTGGCTAGCAATTAAAATTGTAGTTCCTGTTTCAGCAATAGTTTTAATTAATTCTCGAATTTGAATAATCCCTTCGGGGTCTAATCCATTGGTGGGCTCATCCAAAATCAAAACATCGGGATTATTTAATAAAGCGGAAGCTATCGCTAGTCTTTGCTTCATACCTAATGAATAATTGCGAAACAAATCATTTTTACGCTCTAAAAGCCCTACCAATTCCAATACTTCTTCAATGCGCAAATTTTTAACTTCTTTGATCTCACATACAATTTTTAAATTATCTACCGCAGATAGATATGGGTAAAAGTTGGGTTGTTCTATGATGGCACCTATTCTTTTTAAACTTGCTGTGCTTGTAAATTCTTCCCCAAACCAACTCCAAGTTCCAGATGTTGGATTAATACTGGTTAATAACATTCCCAAAGTGGTCGACTTACCACTTCCATTAGGCCCTAGAAGCCCGTATACATTTCCTTGTTGAACTTCGAATGAAATATTATCAACGGCTAAAATCTTGAATTTTTTCCTAATATTTTCTACAGAAAGAATAGTACTCATTAATATTAATTTTTAAAAAGAAAATAATAATTCTTAAATAGCTTAGATTTTTAAATATAAGCCATTTATTTCAAAATATTGGATTACAAAGTTTAATAATTTTGAGTTAAGTCTGCCTTTTTTAAAAAAAAGGCAAATCAAAGATGCAATAAAAACTTTATTACGAAGGCCTAAACGACCATTTTTTTCAATAAATAAATGAAGAGTATGTAACGATGTCATCACAATTTGTGAAGTCATCTAAAACAAAACACCCAAATTCTGTATTGCTGTTTGCATTTGCAGCGCATGGAGTTGTCAAGTATGCTACTCCAGGATTATGCGCTGCATTTGAGTCCCGATATGAACAAAGTAAATCCCCTTAGCAAGTACGGATAAATCAAGCGTTTTTGAACTTGTGTTTACGATGGATTCAGCATAAACAAGAGCGCCTTGCATGGTTCGGATTTCAAGTCGTTTAGCCTGAATATTATTCCAATTTATTTGAATTTTTCCATTGCTTGGATTGGGATAAACGACTATTTCGCTCGGTGGAAGTGTTTCATCAGAAAGTTCATTAAAGGCGCTAGAAATACAGGGGAAATTTCCACCATTTTGATATGCATTCAATAAAGCTCCACTTATATTTATAACTTGTTGAACATTGTTTAATCTGCTACCAGATCGATCATAAACAAATGCGTAATCTGAACAGATAGATGTGTTTTGTGGAAATGTCGTTTCCCTTATACTGAGCATTCCGCGTCGATCACCAGGAGGGTTGTTACTTGCCGCTTCATTCCATGTGTTGGGCAAGTTGGGATTGCCATCGTACATAAAGTGGGTGGGAAGGTTCGTTAGGGGATTCATCCAATTACTGCTGTCATTGTATTGTCCGTTCATCATAAGCCAAGCCGTCGTATCAAAGCTGGAATATATGCCCGCATCCATGGATCCTGAAATCATGGTGGCACTTTCCAGGGGATGGGAGAGGCATAAAACACCTTGGCAAGGTGGATTAGCACCATATGCAATATTTCCACCACCAGGTTCATCAAATTCATCACCATTGTAAGCATATAATAGTCTCTTTGTAGGATCACAACCTATGTAATCGTCCCAATAATTACCAAGATCAAAATCAAGGTAAAGGCCTTCATGAAAGTTGTAATAAGTGCGGTTGCTGCGATTTAGGACGCGCAAATTAAGAAAAGTAGTGTTGTTAAGGTAGTTTCCCGAGCTGTATTGATAAAACATGGCATGTAACTCAATTCCCATTTGGTTTCCATCGGGTAGAAACGATTCATCATTCATAATAATATAAACGGCTTCATCGCCTCGGATATCGGGGTAGTCGCCCATAGCAGGTTCGTAGAGCCCATTACCGTTTAAATCAACAAAGGGAGCAAGTTTCGTCGCCACACCTAGAGACGCATCGCCATTTCCTGGCCATGAAGATAGGGTATTGGGGACAACATAACCCGGTGTTTGAAAATTAGTTTGATGGTAGGTTATTTCTGCTTCGCTTATTTTCCAAATGGACTGCTGATATGGATTCATATAGGCCAAGGAATTGTAAGCATTGTTGTTAGCGATTGGGCCACCATGAAAGGCACTTTGGCCTCCTCCAGCGCTGTATTTTACAGCAGAAACATAAAGAGATCCATTTACATCTTGACATCCCATCCAATAGGATCCGGAGAAAATGGTGGATAAGCCACTTTGTTTAGGGACTTCATAACCGTTCGTGCCTACCTGCAGATGGTTAAAAAACCCACCTTCGTCATCGAGTAAGCAGGATACATTGTTGTGATCTAAGGCAAGGTAAGAGGTTTGTTGCGCCCTGCATATGAAAGCTTGGATGGAGATAAAAGCGAATAGAAGTGTCCTCATGAGGTGTGGTTTAGTGAAGGTACATTCTACTAAACGCAACTCATCGAGTAAAAGAGTGGGATTCACTTTCTCGTATCCTCCAAAAGATAAATAAACCCGATTTGACATCCAATTGCTTGGTAGAGATTTTTTGTAATCGCGGATTTTACAGGGGAACTAATGGAGCTGCGAATGCCTGGGGTAAAATGGAAAATGAATGGATTCAGGTGATACGCCAATTCGATTTGTGCCATACCCGAAGTAGAAAAAGTTTGTGCTTCTACGATGTCTAAGCTGCCATTAGGCATCAGATAGTAACCTCTTCCGCTCAGTTTAATTCCAGCAGATAGTCCAAGCATTGGACTCAGACTTACTTTGTTTTTAGTCCATTGATATCCTGCAAATAAAGGCAGGTTGAGATAACGATAGCGGTTGGTTCCATCAATGGAATTGAACGGATAGACTATTTGTTCACCCCATTCATTATAGGCTAACCCCACTTGATAAAACCAATGCTTGGCTTGTTGTCGATAAAATACCGATAAATCCAAGGAACTGGTGGCGCGTTCTGCTTCTTCTCTTGCTTGGGCATAGCTTTTATAATTGCCGTAGGTAGTATTTATAAACGAATTTACGGAGGTTTCCATCGGGGTAAAGGAGGAAATGATTCCGCTCACGCCGCTGGAAAATCCGAGCATGCGCTGCCAAGAAACTTGCGTTTTACCTGGTTGCAAGGTCTCTAAGATGGGTGGTGAGACAGTGTCAATGCGATGCAAAGAAATCTTTGATATTTCTTGAGAGGGAATCAAGAATTCAATTGGTTTAGAAGGCATTTCGATGTTGGGGAAAGTTGAATCGAAGCCTGCTATTGATTCTTTTACCTCATTAAGTCCCACTGCGACGGTTTCAGCTTCTGGAGCAGTATATTGGCTTGTTTCATTACGCTGTGTTTCGATATTCATCCTTGTTGCACTTGAAGGTCGTTTGTATTGAAGGGAAGCTTTAGGTGTAGGTTCAAGGTTTCTGCTGAGGCTGTTTTGTTTCTGTATTGATTTATGAGTTGAATCGGTATTTGCAGGCTTTACAAGGGTAAGCGCTTTGTCACGAGAAACTTTAATCGGCGCCAAATTAGGCGCAAGTGTTTGATACATGCCTAAACCAATCCCTGAAAGCAACAGGACAGGAAACCAGATGTAGAGCAGGCGCTTCCGCTTGCGTTTTTTTTCCAAAGCATCCAAGCGCAGGTTTAAGTCAATTAGGTAGTTTTCCGGAATGTGATTAATTGTATTATAATCGTCAAGCTTTTCATCCATGGTTAATGGGTTTTATATTAGGGTTTGCAAGTATGTCTTTTAGTTTTTTGCGGGCCATTTTGGTATGCCATTTTGAGGTCTCCACTGAAATCCCAAGAGATTGACCTATTTCTTTATGCGAAAAACCTTCAAGGGCATATAGATTAAATACAATCCGACATGGAGTATTCAATTGAAGTAAAAGAGATTCGAGGTGTTCATTTTCTATGTTCGTTTCAATAGAAGGAGCTTCGAAAGGTTCGTGAATTCCTTCTGAAGCTTTGATTAGAAAGGTTTCTTTGTATTTTTTGTTTTTTCTGAGGTAATCAATGGATTCATTAGTACAAATCCGCTTAATCCAAGCGTTGAAGTTAATATTTTCGTACTTATGAAGGTTTTCAATGATTTTAATGAATGAGCCATTAATAACATGCATAAGTTCATAATCAGTGCTGAAAAATTTTCGAGCAGCTTTCTTTAACTCAGGAAAACAATAATTATACAAAGCCAATTGACTCTTCCGGTCTAATTTTATTGATCCAGCAATCCAATCTTCCTTTGGTATATTCATTTTCGCAGTACTCCCCGTTGAAGTTAACGAAAAATACCGGGTAAAGGGGTGGTGATCTTCAAACTAAAATGCTATAATTTTTTTACCAACTCGCAAATTGGTGCCAGAATGTCGCTCGTAACCAAAGAATCGCTAAGCACTGCAGGTTAACTTTATGCGTTGAATGGTTGCAAAATAGAGTTACCTTTCGATCAACTCAGGGCGAGGAGTTTAGAGTTAGAGGTTGGAGTTAGAGCTTGGAGTTAGAGGTTAGAGTTAGAGGTTGTACATACCCTTCGATGAACTCAGGGCTAGGAGGTTAGAGCTAGAGGGGCTCATAAATAGCAACTTTAATTCTAATCTACCCTCCTAAAATCCTGACAATAAACTATCATAAGCATCATTGAAGGAAAGTCCCGCAGCGGTTCTTTTCTTGGAAAGTTGTTTGAATTCCACCAAGGCCCAAAGGATAAATTCCATTAAAAACGGAGTGTCAATAGCAGCTACCTTCGGTTGGTATTTCTTTAAAAGTTTTACCAAAGGTTTAATATTCAAAAGAGCTTTTGTATAGTTGTCTTCATTGGCTTCGTCGGACAATTCGAAGGCATCGGCTTCAAAAAACCATTGCAACACTTCATCATAAGGCGTTTCTTGATCTTGCTTCTTTAGTTTTTCAATTTTTGGGAAATATTGCAGGAACAATGTTTTCGTTGCTTCACTGATTAAATGCTGAGCAACAAAAGAAGTGCCTTCTTGCTCTCCCTCGTATACAAGTTCCATTTTACCCGTAATCGATGGAATCATTCCGATTAAGTCGCTGAAGCGAACCGTGGTTTCTTTTTCCTTATTCATTAAAGCCCTGCGTTCTGCTGTGCTGATTAAATTCTCATATGCCGTAATACTCATGCGCGCACTTACGCCACTTTTATGGTCGATGTATTCGCTTTCTCTTGCTTCAAAGGCGATTTGTTCAAGGATGTCTTTGGCCAATTCTGGTACATGGACTTTACAGGTACGATGGTCCATCTTTTCAGATTCTTGCTGCGTGATTTTCTTCGCTGTCTTAATGTCTGCAGAGTAATGGGTTAAAATCTGCGAACCAATTCTGTCTTTTAATGGGGTTACAATGCTTCCACGATTGGTGTAATCCTCAGGATTAGCGGTGAAAACAAATTGTAAATCTAATGGTAAACGCAATTTAAATCCTCGGATTTGAACATCACCTTCCTCTAAAATATTGAACAAGGCAACTTGAATGCGAGCTTGTAAATCGGGTAATTCATTGATCACAAACAAACAACGATTGGCTCTTGGTATCATTCCGAAATGAATTACGCGCTCATCTGCATAACTCAATTTTAAATTAGCAGCTTTAATAGGGTCGATATCTCCAATTAAATCGGCAATCGTCACATCTGGAGTGGCTAATTTCTCAAAAAACCGTTCTGATCGATGTAACCATGAAATAGGAGTGTTATCACCTTCTGCAGCTACCAAATCTCTAGCATATCGGCTAATAGGAGAAAAAGGATCATCGTTCATTTCGCTTCCAGTAACATACGCAATGTATTCATCTAATAAATGAATCATTAAGCGCGCTATGCGAGTTTTTCCTTGTCCGCGTAAACCAAGTAAATTGATATTGTGTTGGGACAAAATGGCGCGTTCCAATTGCGGTATTACGGTGTTTTCATAGCCATGCATTCCTGGGAATGTTTCTTTGCCTGATTGAAGCGCAGCAATTAAGTTGTCCCTTAATTCTGTTTTAATGCTTTTAGATTGGTATCCAGCTGCTTTTAAGGCGCCAAATGTGGAGATGGAAGTATTCATTTTTCTTAGTTAATTCGTTTTTTTCTATTGGTTTCGTAATCGTGAAAGATCATTTCTCCCAGTCCTTTTAAGCCTGTAAAAAATGCTTTTCCTTTGTTTGAAGCCGTAAATTGTTCTACAAAGGATTGTAAATAGGGATCTTGAGCAATCATGAAGGTGGTGATTGGAATGTGCATCTTTCTTGCCTGAGCGGCCATATTATAGCATTTTTCGACAATCATTTGATCTAGTCCATTGCTATTTTTGTAGTATTGACCATCCGGTAAACGAAGACAACTTGGCTTGCCATCCGTGATCATGAAGATTTGCTTGTTGGTATTTCGTTTTCTACGCAGAATGTCCATGGCCAACTCTAATCCAGCAACGGTATTGGTATGGTATGGTCCCACATTCAAATAGGGGAGGTCCTTGATTTTTATTGGCCAAGCATCATTTCCAAAAACAATCACATCCAAAGTATCTTTCGGATAGGAAGTAGTAATCAATTCCGCTAAAGCCATCGCAACTTTTTTTGCTGGAGTGATGCGATCTTCTCCATATAAAATCATACTGTGACTGATGTCAATCATTAACACCGTACTCATTTGAGATTTATGGTGTGTATCTTCAACGACTAGGTCTTGCTCTGTTAATCTAAATTCACCAGCACCATTATTGATTTGTGCGTTTTTTAAACTTTCCGTGATGGAAATATTTTCAAGGGAATCGCCAAATTGAAAATCGCGAAATTCTCCAGTGGCTTCATCACCTTGTCCACTTTTTTTGGATTTGTGATTTCCAGCACCATTTTTTCGAATGTTTCCAAAAATTTGGTCCATGGCATTTTTACGAAGTACACGTTCTGTTTTTGCGGTGATGGACAATTGACCTTGACCATCCGGTTGAAGTTCTTCGCGCAAATATCCTTTTTTCTTGAGGTCTTCAATAAAATCCTCCATCGTGTATTCATCGGTGGTCAGATGGTACTCTTTGTCAATGATTTTTAACCAATCTAAAGCTTCATCGACGTCTCCAGAAGTATGTGTAATTAATTCACTAAAAACATCAAACAATTTCTCGAATGGAGATTGATTGGGTGCTTCGAATGGAGTAAATACATAAGCTGATTTTTGCATTTGCTGGATCTTTTTTTACTAACATCAAGAATACGAAAAGGTTCACAATAAAACGATATAGATAGGCTGTTTTTTTTCATTTAAAATAAATGCAAGACAATCAACAATCTCTTCTTAGCTTTGCTAAAAAAATTTTCTATGACATTTCGCGATTTAAATTTGAAGAAACCCCTTTGGAATGCCTTAGATGATTTAGCGTATGAAACCCCAACAACCATTCAGGCCGCAGGTTTCAATGTCATGATGTCCGGAAAAGATACGATTGGAATTGCACAAACAGGAACTGGAAAGACCATGGCCTATTTGCTACCGTGCTTGTGTATGTGGCAATTTTCTAAAGAGCCTCATCCACAGATTATGATTATTGTGCCTACCAGAGAATTGGTTGCACAGGTGGTGCGTGAAGTGGAGAAGTTAACAACTTACATGAATGTAGTGGTTTGTGGTGTGTATGGCGGAACCAATATGAATACGCAAGCCAATACGGTATTACAAGGAATAGATGTCCTAGTTGGAACTCCAGGTCGCATTCTTGATTTAGCTATAAATGGTACTTTACAATTAAAAAACATCAAAAAAGTAGTGATTGACGAAGTGGATGAAACCTTAAGTTTAGGATTCAGACCACAACTACTGCATATTTTTGATTTTTTACCTGCCAAAAGACAGCACATGGTTTTTTCGGCAACCTTATCGGAAGAAGTTTCTTTGTTTTTAGAGGACTATTTGATAACGCCTGTTCGCGTTGAAGCAGCCCGTGTTGGTTTGCCTATTGAAAAAATAGATCAAACAGCTTATCGTGTTCCTAATTTCCTTTCGAAAGTTGTCTTATTGCAGCATCTTATGGAACAAACCGAGGCTAATTCCAAAATTATAGTCTTTGTTTCTTCTCGTTCTTTAGCAGATTTATTATTTGAGGCAATTGAGCCGATTTTTTCGGATGCTATTGGAATTATTCACTCCAATAAAGCACAGAATTTCCGTTTCGATACCGTTCAGAATTTTCAATCAGGAGCCATTCGCATTTTAATTGCTACCGACTTAATTGCGCGTGGTATTGATGTTACGGATGTTACCCATGTGATTAATTTTGACATTCCAGAAAGTCCTGAAAATTATATGCACCGCATTGGTCGAACGGGTAGGGCGGATAAAAATGGGATTGCGATCACCTTTGTATCTGAAAAAGATGAAGCGGCACTGATTGCCATTCAAGAACTCATGCAACGGCAACTTTCATTTACGGAACTTAGTGAAGCAATCGAATATACAGATGAAATATTGGAATTCGAGAAGCCAAAGATTATCATTCCAGGAAAAAACATTAAGTTATCTCAACGAGAGAAAAAAGGCGATTCTTTTCATGATAAAAAAGTGAAAAATAAGAAGGTAAATGTGCGTTACAACCATAAAAAAGCCATGCAAGATAAGTATGGCAAGCCTAAAAAGAAGAGATAGCTTTAGGGTTATTAATCTTTTTGAATCTTATTTTGCCGGATAAATATCAATCTTAAACAGCTTGAATTTTTTGCTTTATTCTTTGATTACAATAAGTGTTTGCTTTACACTATCTCCAACACCCAATATATAAGATCCTATTGTTAAGTTCTCTACATCAACAACATGGTGTTCTGACATAATAGTGCCTTTTCTTACAGGTTTTCCGGTCTTATCATAAATAGTATAAACTGAACCAATTAATTGATTATCTGCTATTATTGTAAGTTGATTTGTAGTTGGATTGGGGTAACATTGAAATTTACTAGACGGGATTGTTTCCATACCATTGGTTCCAATCTGAATGGAATTGGTAATGGTATCTGCAAATATGCAATTAGAGGCAATTAGTGTAATCAAATAAGTTCCATTTGTCAAATAATTATGACTTGGGTTTTGCATATTTGATGTGTTTCCATCTCCAAAATCCCAAAAATAATTAAGTGTATTAATAGAGGATGATAAGTTGGTAAATGTTGCGTTAAAGCCTGAAATTGAAGCACTAAAATTAGCACTTGGGTTATTGATAAGAAGATTCCAATCATTGGAACTATTGAAAAGAGTATTGTCAGATTTTGATTGATAATATTGTGCTAATGGACCAGGAAGACCAGCTGTATAGCTCAATCCACTAGCTTCTTGTTTCCAGATGCTGCTAAAAATCGTAAGTGCAGCAACATAGCTACCATCAATGTTTGGGTGACTATTGTCTCCACTGTGCAATACCAAAGTGGTATCATTCAAAATATTTTGCCAGGTAACACCCACTGGGGCACATTGAATATTTAATTGTTCGCTTATTTCTGTATAGGCACTTGTTAGCGAATCCTGCATATGGTTAAAGTCTAAAAAGTTTGGACTGCAATAAGTGTTGCTTGCGTCACATTGCATTCCTCCATATCGCCTTCCCCAAGTCATATATGTAATTATTTTTGCGCAAGGATTGTACTGTTCAATTAGTGATTTTAAGTCTGTAATGGCGGGATACATATTATTATATCGATAAAAATCGATAGTAGGAATTTGACTTTGCTCTTGTAATATCACATAATCCCAATTTCCTTGACTTATTTTTGAAATAGTTGTCGGATCGTTAGCGTGATTTGATAAACTGAATCCTCCAGGAACATTTGAATCAATATTCAATATTTTACCAGCAGAATTTGAAAGACTTTGAACGAGTTGAGGCAAGTTATTAACGGAAGTATAACTATTTCCAATGAAAAGCACTGATAAACTATCTTGAGCAACTAATGTACCTGTAGAAATAAAAAAAAGTTTAAGTAATAATATGGATTTCTTCATAATGTCTGTATTGCAGAATAAATTTCCGTATTTTTTTTCGATTGAAATAATTGCATAACTATTTTTTATAATAAATTTAATTTTAATGCCTTCATCATAAAAAGGTAGATCATAAAAAATAGCCCTACTTTGAATGCATTTGAACCGGCTCTGTTGTCTTAAATTTTGTTTTCGAAGCACTCAAAGACACTATTAGATAATAGGGCCGCAGATCTTTTCGCAATTGAAAACTTGCGAATGGAAAACTATGAGCATTTCGTTTAAAAACAATAATTACTCATAACCAATCAAGGCGAAAACGGAGAAAGTAGACAGCCAATGATCAATATCATAATTCCCGACACCAATACTTTGTTGAGCATAATCCCACATTTCGTTCATAGATCTTGTCCATTCTTTTTTTGTTGCTTCATCTAAGCTTCCTTCAGGAAGTGTTTTAAGCATTCCATTCAAGCACCATATTCTATTCAAATGGTAACCATCCCAATGGGACTCATATCCATCGTGTTTTTCAGATTGTTTGATTTGTAAAGGGATAGTAACACGATTCGCTATGAACAAGTCTGGGCAATATTTTTGACTCCATTTTACAAATTTTTCAGGAGTTTTAACTTTTCGCATTAAGTCAGCTACCAAAAGACTAGCAGACATAAAATCGTATTCAAAAGGTTCATCTGCAATGGGCACATTTTGAATTTTATTGTAATATTTTAAAGCTGCATTAGCAACAACTTTTTTTAATTTATCATCATGAAAACTTATGGAATAATCATAAGCAAAGGACAGAGCCATAGCAGGACTGTCATGACTTCCAGATAGAGCGACACGATCTACACTTTCCCAAACAATCCCATTAACTGCAGCAATATAAGAGGACAATGGCGTCAAATTTCGCAACCAGATCTTCGCGTCGGGATCTTCCCATGTGGCCAATTCGTCTGCAACTTTCAAAATCCAAGCTTGTCCATAAGGAAATTCAAATAATCCATTTTCATGACTACTGACATAAATCAATTCTCTTTCAATATTCTCTGAGGTAAAACTTTCATTGAGTCGTTTACGCAATTCACCTGCCTCAGGAATATTAGGGTACTTTTTAAGTATTTTAATCATGCACCAATGGTTGTGCACTCCACTATGCCAGTCATAGCAACCATAAAAAGAAGGCCAAAGATCTTTAGGTCCAATGGTATCTCCTTCTTCTTGAATAGCTCTGTAAAAATAATGTGGTTCAGATTTCGATACACAATCCAAAGAAAGTTTCGCAAAGTACGAGGCGCCTTCATCATTTAGAATATACCTACCATCTGGTAAAGTGTTTACTAAATTATTATCACCTGTATTAATAATAATACTAGAGTTTTCCTGCGCATGTAAGCTAAATACAAAGAAGCCTAAAATAAAAAATAAATGTTTCATATAGGCTAAGATAATTATTTTTCCTTTGGTACTTTAAATCCATTTCTAAGAATTGAAAAAGATTCTTTTCCTATACCTACAATGGAGATAATATTTAATGGAAATTCCAATAATACATGAGAGAAACTTAAGAAAAATAATAAACTTAAACCTAGTGAATAATCATAAGCGTAGAAGGCACTAGCAATCACCCACAATAATATCACAGCCGCAAATCGCAACTTAGGTACTTTATGCCAACGAATCACCTCTGTTTTACTAAACCAATTTAAATAATGATACAAGTAAGCAAAAGCGATAAATCGCATTAACATAATTCCAATAGTGGAATTGTAAACAATAGCAGCATATTTTTCTAATGAGAATCCTGATAATAATTTAGACGGAATTGGTTTCATTTGGTAATCATTTAACTTCCCATCCTCCGAGAAAAGTAAGAGTAGATTATCAACACGAAAATTGGGATTCATGGCTTGTTTGTTAATTAAATAGGGCTTTGTTGGAATTTTCGATAGACTATCCATTAAAAGGTTTAAGTTTTCTTTACTCATAAAATTATTCTTAGCATTAGCTTGCTGAAAATCCTTTTTCTTGATTAAAGTCATGAAATCTTTATTATTATAAACAGGATCTTTTATCAAATGAAAGTGATCTAGAATACTTGCATTGGTCAAATAAAACCCATCTCCTTTTGCATAGTGAGCATTGCGTCCAAATTCAGAAATCTTAGCATTTGGATTAACAGGTAAGGCGAAAACCAATACCAATGGAACTACAACAAAAGCCACCATTTGCCACATGCCCGATTTACTGCGCGTTTTTAGGGATCCAAATAACATGAATAAACCAGTAAAAAGGTAGACATGGATCAATGTTGGAACCAAAGATGTTAGTGCGAATACAGTGTTGCTTTCGCCATTCATCTCAACATTTTCCGGACTTAACCATCCAGAAACAAATATATAGACGAATAAAATGGCAACAATTTTTATAAATACATTTTTCACTAAGGCGAATAAAATGGAACTAAACAAAGCAAAAGTCAATAATTTATCAAATAAATTCATGCTTACAAAATAGTCGTAAAACTCAAGTCCTACACCAAAATCCTTTGCGAAAGCTGCATATGAAAGTAATATACCAACGATAACAAGAATGATATAGTCATATTTTCCTTTTGAATAATAATTCCTATCGTGCAACCAACTGATTTCAGTTAAGTAATGTAAAGGTCCTAAATAGGCATAGGCCAATAAGAAAGTTTCAAAGGGATAAAAAAAGGCAAGGATTGCTGTAATAAACATTAATCCGATGTTGGCATAGTTGATTTTATTTTCTCTTAAAGCGTCCATGGTCGTAAATTTTATTTAACAAATTTAGCCATAATAACATCTAATATTCTTGAAATAAGCAGTTTGGATGTAATATAGAACGAATCAAAATAGAGGAAATTAAATTCCATTTATTACTCTTTTATTCTATATTCTTTTCAAGCTAAAATTAAACAAAACACTATTGGAAATAAGTGTTTAATGACACAATACAATTGTTCCTGGAGAAACATTTTGAAAAATATATTGCGCGCTTGCTCTAGGTAAATTGATGCATCCATGAGAACCAGAAGTTTTATAAATCTCTTTACCAAAAGATTTTCTCCAACTTGCATCATGCATTCCAATCCCATTGATAAAAGGCATCCAATAGGTCACATAGGTTTTATATCCTGGACCTTCAAGGCAAGCATTGGTTTCTTTATATTTCACAAAAAACGCTCCTTTTGTCGTGCTCATTCCAGCAGATTCATTTCCACTCACGAGATCACTTTGAAAAATCAAACTGTCATTTTTAAATAGATAGAGTTCTTGTTTTTTTAGGTCAATTTCAACATAATTTCGATTGCTCGTCAAAGCACTTAAGGAGATATTTTTAATAATATATTTTGGTTTCCTTTCTTCATCCTTTAGCGTAAGCAAGTTATTGGTCAAGATTTTGTTTTCATAAAAAATATCCATTCGGTCGCCTAATTCTGAATTACTTAGAACAACAGGATTCCCTTCTTTTGAAATAAAATGAATTGAAGGAATTATTTTATCGTGCTCTTTTGCTAGTTTAACGAGGAAATTATAACTGAGCGAGGCATCAATTTTCACCTTCATTTGATCATCTGTTTTAATCCATTTAGCAAAAATAGTGGCTGGTATTTTTATAGTTTCATTATCAAAATTGTAGGAAACTTTCACTTTCATTATTTTATTGATCAATTTTAAAGCATCGGTTGAAGCTTGATCTTTCAAATAGAAGCTAGGTTTTATATAACAATTGGTATTTAAAAGATTTAATTGCTCTTTCTTTTTCATTAAAATATGATCCAATATCTTACAAAATTTCAGTGTATCTATTTTATTCCCTTCAATGGCCTCAACCCCTTCAAATTTTGAATTTTGATAACTGTATTTAGCATTTTTAGGTGCGATATAATCAGTCGATATGATTTTGTTTAGTTCCCTAAACAAGGCTGTTTTGTTAATTACTTTGATTGATTTGTTATTCTTATGCGCAACAACTATTTTCCATTGCTCATTTTTTTTATGGGCTATTCTATCTTGAATTAGGGAGATTTTAAAATTATCCTTCCCAATAATATCTAATTGATATTGTTCCGTCTTATGTAATCTAAGGTTTGATTTTTTGTTTTCATTTTTACAACTGTAAAAAGTCAAAAGCACAATAAGATAAAGCAATACAGTACTTTTTATTCTTATACAATTCATTATTCTATATAGTTAGTTCAAATTATAAGTTAAATTTAAAGCATTTGAATTGAGTATGCTAATGTTTTGATTTTCAAGTTTGTTTTTTCTTTTATTTGGGAAACTTGGTTGAATAAATGAAAAAAGCACCAACAATTTAATTTGGTGCTTCTAACTAAGAATTCGAAAAGTAGTATTTCCTTATAACAACAAATCAATTAATCATGATAAATCATCAATGGGAAGGTCCCTAATAGATTATCATTTTCAATTTTCACTAGATATTTCCCAGCGCTGAATTGATTGGTATTGATGTCAATTCCATTCGGAGACAGATATTGACTTCCACTATAGATAATTCTTCCTAAGGCATCAATTATTGAAATTCGCTCAGCTTTTTCGATTGAAAAATGTACGCTTTCATTAGCAGGGTTAGGGAAATATGATATGTTGGGCATATTATTTTCATTTAATCCATCTGTATTCGAAATATTTACTGTGTAAGTTGATGAACAACCTAAATCTGAAGTCTCAGTTAAACTCACCGTAAAAATTCCAACACTAGCATAGGGGTGTGTTTCGTCAAATCCTGTTGACTCAGTTCCATCTCCGAAATCCCAATAATTTGAACTTATATTTCCATTGTTAATCGAACTGGTATTGGTAAAAACAACAGAGCTTAAGTTCTGACTCCATTCGTAAGTAAAACTTGAAATTGGGGAGGGATTAATGGTAATTGAATCCAACAAATTATAAGTACATCCATCTACTGTTGTTAGCGTTAATGCTACTTGATAAGTACTGTCTGTTAAATAAGTAGTGCTATCTGTTGCAAAAGTTGAATTTTGATTGTTTCCAAAATCCCAAGAGTAGGTGGCAATTTCTTTCCCGTAAATACTCGTTCCACTACTAAACACAATATTGGAATTGGAACAATGTGGAGTAGGTGAGCTTATTGATATTCCAGCACCTTGTCCCTCAATAAATTTTGATGAGGAAACATTCCCATCAATTAATGCTGTAATACTAAAGAAATCAGTAGCTAAGATGTTAGTACAGTTTCCATTAATACTATATTTTACTTTTATTAAATTGGTATTGGTAGGAACAATAAAAGTTATAGAGGTCCCTGAAGTCGTATTGCTTAAATAAGAATTGTTTACATTGAAATTTGAAAATGCATCCAATCCAACCAGTAATGATGTGGTAGATACATAGGTTAATTTATTCAAATCAAATTGATGCCAAAAATCAAAAGAACTGATTTGTGTACTCGAAGATTTAATCCAAACAGGGAATTCAATATAATTAACACTTCCAACAGTCGAATAAACGGCTTGACTCAGGTCAAAAAACATGGTGTCTGTAAGATCTTTTGTTTGTCCAGTATTTGGTTTGTTGGTTTGACTGTAGCAGTTACTCACTACTAGAAATAAGATTGTGATTGTCGTAAAAATTGTTTTCATAGCTTAAATTTTATATAAACAAAGAAAGCCGTGGCCAAAGACCACGACTTTCAGAACTAAAAAAGTAAATTATTATTTTTCAATAACAATTCTTTGTGTTGAACTAAAATGCTCATTAGAAACACGCATTAAATAAACCCCTGCGCTAACATTCTCCAGGTTTATAGCTTGTTTAGTATTTGCATTTACTGTACCAACTTCTTTCAATATTTTACCATTAATATCCATTATTTGAACATTTGCTGTTTCTTTCAAAACAACATTGAAAGTTCCATTTGATGGGTTAGGGAAAATAGTAAGAACATCTGTGTAATTAGCAATTGAAGTAGATTTCGCAAAAGTTACTTGAACTGGCTTACCGTTGAGTAATCCTAAAGTAGAATTGAAATCTTTCTTGTTAATGGTACCATCATTACTTTCGAAAGTTACCATAGCAACATTACTGTTTAGATCAAAATTCTCCATGTTGTTGGCAGAAAATCTGAAAGTTCTGTCATTTGGATTTAAGAAATCCTCAGCATCTGTTCCATTATTTAACGCTTCAATAGTTTGGAAAGATAATTTATCTTCATTAAACATAAACGCTAAGTCAAGGGCATTAACAGGAGACTTTGAACTTAAAGCAACTGGTACCTTAACAGTTGAACCGTCTACGATAGCATTTTCTAAGTCTAAGATAATTTCTCCATCTTCAGATTTTAAGATTCCATCTGCAGTATATGCTGCATAACTTCCATTAACATCACCCAATAAGATTCCTTTGAAAGTCTCTTCAGTAATTACTGGACAAGTAGAGTAGTTGGTTACTGTCGCAGCTAAAGAAGCTCCTGCCATCGGCACTTTACCTTTAGAGTATCCAACATTATCATTCGCTGGGAACGTTGCTGAAATTTGGTAAGCAGCTCCTGAAGTAACAGATGTTTGATCAACAAAGATCCAGTCTCTAGAAGGTTGACCGTTTGAAACACCTGCCGCTGAATAATTCCAAGCTTGTTGAAATTCAGGAATGCTTAAAGTAGCACGTTGCTTGATTTGAGAAATATCTCCAGCACTTACAACACCATCTAAGTTTACATCTAAGGCAAGAACTTGATATACCGATGGAACAAAAGATGCACCATTGATTAATAAAGTTTTTCCTAAAACAGCATCCGCAGCATTAATTAAAATTTGAACAGAATTGGTATTGATGATATTTCTGTCAATTTTTAAATTTAATCCATTGGTTAAGTTGTGTGTGAAAGAACCACTTAAATTTGGTTTAACTGGAGTACTTGGGTTGTTCACAGTTGTTCCAGTCATACCATAGATATTAGTTACCAAATAGTTGTTAGGCTGAGAATTGTCATAAATTATAGGACTGTTGTCTAACCAGAACTTTAAATTTCCAATATAGTTTTCGTTTTTAACAGAATATGCTTTTCCAGATGATGCAGATTTAGAAACTACACCTGTGATATAACTTTCTTGTAAAAAACTAATTGAAACTACTGCTGAATCTGTAGCATTAAAGTTACTTGATTTTGCAAATTCAACACAGAAGATTTTTCCAGTACCTTGAAATTCAGCTGAACTTGGTGCAGTACCATTAAAGAAAGCTGAAATATTCATACTTCCAACGTTATTCACTGGTGCATTGATTGAATAGGCTGTTTCAACATAACTAGCAGTTGTCAAATCGTTAAATACAGTAATGTTTCCTGTAGGAATCAATTTTGTGTTGTCATAGTTCAATACTACATCATAACCCTTAACATTGTCAATTGGACTAGCAAGAGCAACGGCTAAAGGAATACAGAATGTTGGAACATCACAATTTTGAGTATTGCTTTGGATAGCATATGGTAATGCATTTGGATCTGCAATTACTAAGCTAAGGGTAGCCGAAGTAGTAATAGCTGAATTGTTATCCGTAGCTTTTGCAACAATTGTTTTATTTCCTGGAGTACTTGTCCAGTTTACTGTATAAGGAGAAGATAAATCAACACCAACAGAAACATTGTTTACAAAAAATTCAACTTGAGATACTGTACCATCATTATCAGCTGCTGTAGCATTGATCGTTACCACTGCTGGAGCGATATAAGCCGCTGAACTTAAAGGAGCAGTAATAGATACTGTAGGAGGGTTGTTACCAACAACATTCATAGTTGCGTTAGTTGATACACCTGTTAAACCTAAGTTATCAGTTGCAACTGCTTTTACCAATTGACCTGCTCCAATTGATGGAGTATAAGCCATTGAATAAGGAGACGAATTGTCAACTCCAACTGAAGTATTGTTTACGAAAAACTCAACTTGAGCAACAGTTCCGTCAACATCTGCTGCTGTTGCAGTGAAAGTTACACTTGCACCAGCAGTTGCTGAACTAGGAGCAGAAACTGAAACAGTTGGCGCTTGGTTATTGGCAACAGTAATTGCAACAGTAGATGAAGTTGTAACCGCACAATCGTTATCTTTTGCTTGAGCAGTAATGTTATGAGAACCAACTGCTGCTGTATAAGAAGCTGCATAAGGTGAAGTAGCGTCAACACCTATTGAAGTACCATCAACAAAAAACTCAACTTGAGATACTGTACCATTTGCATCTGCTGCATTAGCAGTGATACTTACAGCTGTTCCTGTAATAATGTTAGCATTATTTGCTGGAGCTGTAATAGAAACTGTAGGAGCCGTGTTTGCTGTTAATATTAAAGATGCATGTGTCAATTCTGATCCTGTTGGATTAGATGCAACATAATTTTCAGCCAATCCAGTAGCGATATTTACCAATTGAACATTTAATTCAAAACTGAAATTTCCATTGGTTGTAAATTGACCAACAAGAACCATGTTAGAAGTTGTAGCTCCAACGATACCACCTAAAGCGGCAATTGAACCATTTGTTATAGTAATTGAATTTCCAACAGTTTGATCTAATACGTCAAGTATAGAACCTAAACCAAGTGCATTAGGAACTACATAAGTAGCGGTAGAACTTGCAACCATTCCATCTTGACCACTTGTACCCATAATTGGTAAACCAAAACAACCACCAGCGTTGTTCGCTAATATATTTTGTGTATTACCTAGAGTTCCATCTGTATCTTCTGTTTTTGGCACACCTACTTTACCTGTTGCTGTTCCACCAGTTGTGAAATAAGAGTCAATCATTGCAGTATTTTTCTTAACATTCACGATTGAAATTGTACCAGGGTTAAGTGATACACCATAGTTTGGATCATTGTAGAAGTTGGTAGTGGTATTTACTTTCAAATTGTGTGCAGCATTACCGTAAATTTGAGAGAATTTATAACCAGCAGCCATATCTACATAAACTCTATAAACAGTTGTACCTGTATTAAGAGTAGTTGATGCTGAATTTGCCAAAGCATTTGCTCCGTCAGCAGCGTTTGTTAAGTAGTATTTTTCAACTACAATACCTGTTAAACCTTGAGCGTAAGACGCCGCATTAAGGCATAACATTCCAAGGCCAAGTATTAAACTTTTTGTTTTCATAACTTTTGTGTTTTTTTTTAAATGAATCCATGCATGCGAACATGCATGGATATTAGATTTTTTTAGTTACAAGATGTTCCGAATGCAGGAGCGAAGATCAAGAAGTCATTCACATCTGTTATTCCATCATAATTTAAATCTGTAGGACAAGCTGCAACACCTAATGTTGCACCCATAACTTGAGAGTATGTCCAGTCACTTAACCAGTTTTCACCAGCAACTGAAGAAAATGCTCCTCTGTAATTAGCTGGATCAAAGAATCCATCAACTGGTACTGTAGGACAACCAACAACAGATAATGCTGTAGTTGGGATCACATCATTTTTAGTAGTAACAGTATTAGAAGTCATTGGACTTGACATAACAAATGCATAAGAAAATCCTGGAACTGATGTTGTAGCTACATTCTTGTCAGTTGTAAAAAACTGTAATGAATCTGCTGCTGTATTTAGAGTTGAAGTTGTTCCATTTAAAGTAGAAGCATCTTTTACAAAAGAATTGGTAACACCAACAAATGTATTACACTTGATTTTAGTAGTTTGAGAACCATTTCCTACCGTCGCTGAAACCGCTCCTGTAACACTAGTCCAGTTTTGCCATGTATCTCCAGTTGGTCTTGTAGAAGCATTATAAGTTGTTTGTAAATTCAAACCATTCTTGAAATTAGCAAAAATTGAATTGTATATTTCACCTTCTGAAGCTTCTTTCATGTTTATTCCTGCTAAACCTTTGTTATCAGAAGACCCAACGCTTTTTCCATTCCCCATAATAGTAGCATTATAAATAATAGGATGAGATTTAGGACCATTGTTAGATGTGTTATCATCTGCGTCACATTCGAAACCTGAATCTGAATCAGGGCTAATTCCATTATTTCCAATAAAAGTTACACTAACACCTGAGTTAGTAGTATAGCCTGTACCACCATTTGTTATTGTAATTGCAGTAACTGTTCCTGAACCATTAATGGTTGCAGTTGCAGTAGCTCCTGATCCAGCTCCTCCAGAAATAAATACTGTTGGCGCAGTAGTATAACCTGATCCACCTGCTCCAATTGCAATTGCAGTTATTGCTCCACTCGCTACAGTGATTGTACCAGCAGATGCAGATGCATTACTTGAAGACCAAGGTGCTTTCATTCCAAAAAGAAATTGAGCTTTACCTGACCAACCTAAATCATAATCAAACATATCATCATTACCAAATAGGGTAGTGCAATATTTTAAATTTACAGTTCCACCAAAAAGTTCGATATTATCATCACCACAAGAAACGATTTCGATATGCTCTAAAGTAGTACCACGACCAACAGATCCTAATGTTAAACCATTAATTTCTGAACCTACAGAAAGAATAGCTCCACCATGACGAATAGAAACATATTTCATGACACCTGAATTGTCGTTATCATCAAATACACCACCTGCAGTTGTGTTAACTCCGAATTGATCTTGCGTGTTAGAAGTAGCAAAACCTTCAACAACTCCAAGTCCGTTTGCTACACACAATTTACCATTACCTAATCCAGCAACGAAAGGACCATTGTTTGATAGCATTAGGTTATTTGTTGCTTTACCTAATAAAACAACTCCACCCCATTTTCCAGAATTCTTAACTAAATAAGTTCCATCTAATGGATCAGCTTCAGCGGTAAATACTATAGGACAAGATTCAGTTCCTGGTGCCATAATTTTACCACCTTTTTCAATTACCAATGCTGTAGCGTATGATGGTCCTTGAGCTGAATTATCTCTTCCTTTAATCACTGATCCTGGAGCAATTGTAAGTGTTTGTCCAGAAGGAATGTAAATTTTAACATCCAAAATATAAGTATTTTGACATGATAAAGTTGCACCAGTTGTTAACTCACCACCTTGAGTACCTGAAATTGCAGTATATCCACTTA
Organism: Flavobacteriales bacterium; assembly: GCA_947447525.1. Lineage (GTDB taxonomy): Bacteria > Bacteroidota > Bacteroidia > Flavobacteriales_D > Crocinitomicaceae > UBA952. Next base: position 124,310 of record CANFJL010000003.1, read on the forward strand.
GTGATGACATTAAAACCGTTGGTCTTGACGCTACTGACGGACATCCGCAAGAAGCACCTGGGTTAGACTGCGCCAAAATTGGACTGGCCGCAATCAGCGACAAAGAAGCTGTCGCAAAAAGTTTTGATAAGTTAATCATTTTTTTCATTTCTTCTCTTTTTTTAAGTTTATAATATTAGTATACGATGCAAATATCGTTTGAGATTTTTGCTTTTATTTTAAGCCTTCATTACTATTTATTCAAATAATTATTTAGAATTTAATAAGTAAATATTACCATAAGATTAAGTTGTTTCAAGTTAAATTCTTTAAACTAAGACGGGGCTTACTTGATGATTTTTTAGGGAGAAATAAATTAAGAAAAAGAGAATAATCTAATATTAAATTCTGTAATTGATTCTTGTTTTGTTAACAACATCCTGGTTTTTTTTGTAAATAATAACATTCTATTTTTAGACCTTGCAATAGGAGGTTTTTCAAACCCATTGAATTTGGTATGTGCTAAGATTATCTGAAAGATCAATCGTCAGCATCCAAATTTGGGGGGGATTAAAAATACTTCGAACCTATTCAGGAATGAGAAGAATTGAGGTGCGTCGAAGTAAAGCGCATCTCGACAGTGCTCGATGACCTTTATAATCATTTGAATTGCTCTTGTAATTAGTTTTGCTAAGTCAGCTCCTTTTTTTGTTACTTTTTTTTGAGCTAAAAAAAAGTAAAGAAACTTATCTCTCTACTTTTTTTCCGCAAAAAAGTAGCAAAAAGCTCGGTGCCGGTTTTTGTAATCGGCGTTCCACTTTTGAAAATCGACCATCTCAGCGAGCTTGCAGCTTCTTCATGGTGCCCGACTTTCAATGCGCTATTCTTGATTAAAAAAAATGCACCAACTAAAAAGAAAAAGTTTTGTAATTAGTAACCTACTAGTTTAGACCTTGCAATAGGAGGTTTTTCAAACCCATTGAATTTGGTATATGCTAAGATTATCTGAAAGATCAATCGCCAGCATCCAAATTTGGTGGGGATTAAAAATACTTCGAACCTACTTAGGAATGAGAAGATTGAGGTTGCATCGAAGTAAAGCGCATCTCGACAGTTCTCGATGACCTTTATAATCATTTGAATTGCTCTTGTAATTAGTTTTGCTAAGTCTGCTCCTTTTTTTGTTACCGACGCCTCGGTATTTTTTTTGAGCACATCTCGACTTACTTTGGCAAGCTCAGCACAAGCCGCTCGATGAGCTTTTAAAGTGGATTGAGCGTAGTCGAAAGACACTATTGAATCAAAACGATCGAAACAATCCTAAATTAATTCCTGCTGTAAACAGTTGTTTTTTAAGAGGCCCATTGGAAATGGAAAAGAGTGCTTGCGTATAATTAACTTCACTTACCAAGGTCCATTTTTGATCTAAACTAAACGACATACCCAATCCTAAAATACCATTCACTTGAAGCTTAGTTAAGTCAGAACTTAAAGGCATTTTAACTTCTTTGGTACTGTTTTCAAGTGTGTAAAACGCTTGACTTTTTATTAAATATCCAGCACTTGTCCCCAAAGAAACATAAGGTTTGTTTTTCTTTTGCCCCAACTTATATAATACTTGAATGGGAACTTCTATTAGTGCGTAATTCTCTTGATAATGATCAAATCCAGCTAAAGAACCACTTTTATATTGGTATCCTTTTTTGGCATAAATGATTCCAGTTCTTAAGGATATTTTTTCACTCAAATTATATTGTAGTTTAACAGCACTTGAAGCAGTAAAAGTTGGTGTTTCTATTGAATCACTACTATTTTTCATCCAAGTAAAAGAAGGATCAGCGCTCGATAGTCTAGATCCAAAATCAAAAGATTGCGTTAAACCTATACTAACTTTAGAGGGAACTTCTTGAATAAGTGCTTGCGCTTTAGCCAATTGGGTTATTTGTAATATACTAGCGAAAAATAAGATTCGATACATTTTCATACGTTCTAATTTTAATCTTTGATGCATCGAATACTCATTCCATACGATCTATAAGTTTGTTGTCTAAAAATTGTTTTTTTCTGAGCATCCAAATAGCGGTACCAAGCTATATTTCCCACGGAACTACTAGACCAGAAAAAAGCGGTACTTTTTTCTTGATTCGTGTATCCATTTTGCAATCGACACCCACCAGGTAAAGCAGCGAATCCATAAAGGTCAGAACCATAAGCTATACTCGCTTGAGGCCATCCAACCAATGCTTTATTCATTAATATCTCCGCTTCGTTGGTTCCTCTCCAGGCTAAAGCATCAATTTGATTTTGCTGCATTCCAATAGTTTTTTCTAGTGTTTTCCATTCAGCATCCCTTGGAATGTGCCAACCTTCAGGTGTAATTTCACGGACATCTTCTATCGCAAAATGATTGTATAGGCATCCAAATATGGAATCTTCAAACGAACAAAAAGATCCCACTAAGCTTTGTGCCCAAACGGAGTCTGCTTCGCTGGTTGGAATCTCTTGAATAGGTGAACCATCTTTGTAATGTTTCACTTTTAAATTCTCAGCCATCCACCATTGATCGCCAATTTTAACCGTTTGATATTGGTTGCCATCAATATCTGTAACTGTTCCTCTTTCAATAATAATTTCAGGCTTGACCTCTTTTTTACAAGCTTGTACAAGCAATAATAATAATATGACAAAGGTGCCTTTTAAAATATTTTTACTGTTCTTCATGGAATTAGTTTTTTACAAATAATTGTGTTGAAACCATATTTCCAATTTCAACTTGAATGTGATACAATCCATTGTCCATGGTAGAGGTTTCTATTGCTTCTCCTGTAATAACCAAGGCAGGATTTAAAGTTTTTTCCAAAATTTTGACACCAAATGTATTGTATATCGTATAGGTAATGGGTGAAAAAATGCCGCTATATACATCCAAATAAAGTGAACCATTCACAGGATTCGGATGCACAAGAAACTCAAAACTATCACCTCGTAGTTCTGGGCAAACAACAGCGATATCGCGGTTATTACATTTTCCGGGATAGCAGCATAAATTTTCAATATTGATATTCACTTCAGGGTCATAATTACAAGCCATTGAGTCCATACAACCAAACTTAATTGGGGTTTGACATGAGCCTTCTAAGTAACAAACATAACTTGAACTGTATTCTAAAAAATCTGGATCATTACATCCACAAGATTGAGGGTAGGCGAGGTAAGGATTAAAAATTTCACCAGCCAACAATAAGGTATCTTTTGCTACATATTTAACGATAGTAGGCACTCCATTTATCAGTTGTTCAAGCTCCAAATTTATTTTAAAACTTAATTCCCCTTGGGTGGTCAATTGTGCAATTATGATTTGATTGCTGTCTAGATTAACGCCTGTCATGCCTGAGTTGCTCAAACTAAATGTTGTACTAATAAATTCTTTTTTAGGAATAAGGGAACCGAAAATAGTGGAATCGTTTCCTGTTGTAAAATCCAATACTCCTGTATCAAACCAATTTGTCGGAGTTAGTGTCATGGTATCAATTCCATCAGCTGTTGTAAGCGGAATACCGCATGAAGGATCATTATTCACTAATAGTCCAGTGGCAATAAGTGCGCTTCCTCCATCATTATTAACACCACCTACAAAACTTCCATCATCATCTTGACCTTTCAGAATGCCATAGTAAGTTTTTGTTCCTTGTTTTTTTGCAACCTGCCCAATCGTAAGCCAAGAATCTAGTGCAACTGTATTTTCAGTATAACGTGCTTTTAAAAATTCTTTAGCAAAAGTTTGTCCATCCAGTATATTATTAAAAAACACTTCTGTACTTTTAATTTCAAAGGGATGGTTGGCATCACCGTAGATTTTCGTCAATATTGATCCAGGTGCTAAGTCAATGTAAATTCTATAGGTTGTAGAGCCAATAGGAACAATTCCTCCAGATATATCTGTGAAATCATTAGCATCACTTACATAATATTTCTCCACAATTACATTCTCAATTTGAGAGAATAGCGTATTAGAATTAAGTAAAACACATAATTGTATAAGGCAAAAAATAACTGCTTTTTTCATTTGTTATAGTTTATAGGCTATGCCAAAGGTGAAATTAGTCCCATAACGGAAACGGTCATAGATCTGGTAACTACCATCAGGTAATTTATAAGACCTTCTTACAGGTGCATTTAATAGGTCACGAACGGTTAGATTCGTCACGAAATGATCCCCTAAATTTTTAGATATTTTAAAGTCAATTAGATTTCTTTGAAGTTCATAAACGTCAGCCAGTCCTTTAATGGAACTACTAATGACCAATCTTGGCCCTTGAATGTTATAACTTAAAGTTGCAACCACTCCAATCTTATCATTTTTATAGCTTGCAATTGCATTGATGATGTAGGGAGCTTGCCCGAACATGGGTCTATTAATGGTGTCAACTGGCGTAAATACTTTTATTCCATCTACAATTTCTAAAGTCCGAACTACAAATTCAGAAGTTGATTTTACCAAGGTTATATTAGATCTTAATTCAAATGTTTTCCCTACTTTTTTCTTAAATTCTACTTCAATCCCTTTAACATTTGAATTCTTAATATTCTCCCAAGTAATTCCATCAACCTGGAAACCCATCTCGATATGATTTTTAAAGTCTTTATAAAATAAACTTACAGAAACATTATCACCATTTTTAAAATAAGATTCGCCTCTAAAATCAAAATTTGTGATTTGTACAGGTTTCAATGATGAGTTTCCATAAATTAAAGACCTGAATTCATAATCATATACTGCCCCATCATATAGCTCTCTGAAGCTAGGTCTTGCAAGGGTTTGACTCACATTAAATCTCAAATTTGTTTGCCCTGTAGTGTCGTTTTTAAGTTTATAAATTAAACTAGCACTTGGTAAATAATTTACTTGTTTAATGGATGCAGCATTGATTAGTGGAAAACCACCTAGATTTTCTCTTCTCTTATCATTTTCTGTATATCCTAATTTGTAATAATCGGTAACATCAGTAAATAGATTAGTTGATTCTGCTCTTGCCCCTGCTGACAGTCTTATTTTTTTAGTAAATTCATAATCAGCCATGAAAAACACAGCTGCTATTTGGCCTGTCCCAAAAGAATTGTTTCTTGGAAATTGTGCATGTTTATAATAGAAATCAATTTGACCATTATTCATAGTCATTCTATTGGGATTCAAATAGGAATTAACATCTTCATTTTGAAGGTTAGGAACAAATGTATTACCCTTTGCAAGGTAATATTCATCAAGATTAGAAACTCTTTCAGATTCTTGAAAAGCCCCGCCAAATTTTAATTTTCTCGCTAGCTTAGAATTAGCATCTATTGGTAATTCCATATTGATCCGGGAATCAAAAATATTTTCACCAAGAGATCTATAAAATCTTCTAATTCCTTGTCCAGCATTAGTTGCAAATTCATATGAAATAGTGGAGTCACCTGTAATATTATATTGATATTGAATTAATTTAAAATCTGGAGCCAAACTTTTCCCTAAAGTGTAGGTGGCATTCAGATCAATTTTTAATTTAATTTTTGGAATATAATGTTGCGAGCTGAATTGCATGATTTGCTGCTTTCTCTGCTCATAAAAAATATTATTTCGAATACTAAATTCTTGTCCTTGCGTACTATCAGACATGTTAGAAAATCTAGAAACATCATTGGATCCATAAAAGTTGGGCATGTACAAAAAGGTAAGTTTGTTGTTATCATTCAATTTATAAGCTAAATTCATTAAGATACTCCATGAATTAGTTTCTTTACTGATTTTGGCGCTATCTCTAAATTCGACATCAAATCCTGCATCTTCATTTAATAATCTTTGTGAAATTCCATTCGGGTCATAGCGCACCGTATTCCCATATCTAAATCCAAATAAATACCCTAATTTTTTACCGAAAAGAGTGGTTTGATCACCGATGCTAAAATTTTGAGTGTAATTGATGGGTGCTTTACGATAACTGGCTGTCCAATTGTTTTTGAAACCATTGTTATAATCCGTTCCATCTGGATTTAATTTATGAAAAGCATCTTGTTTTAAGGTATTGTTATACGATTGAAGCGCTTGTTGGTAACTGGCATTATCATTTATGGATGCTGGAGATAATAAACCTAACTGTACCAATCCTAATTTCATATAAGTATTAGATTCTGGACTTCCATCTATCCATCCATTTACTCCAATTGATGAGAAATAATTTCCTAAACCTAGGGCTACCATTTCTTGATAAGAAGTAGGATTCAACTGCGGTTCTATAAAGTTATTATCCACTTTCGTTCTCAATCCTTTGTCAAATCCTAACCAATCGGTAGCGCTGCGATCTGAGGTAATAAAATCTTGAAATGTTGTCTGTGCATTTAGTCCAAATTGAGATTCTAAATTGACGGTTAGTTTGTCTGGATAATCTTTAGTTTCAACTGAAATATAGGCACCTGCCCAATCTCCAGGCAAATCCGGACTTGCAGATTTGGTGATGACAATATTGTCAATTAAACTTGTTGGGAAAATGTCTAACTTAATATTATTCGTCAATGGATCTAAAGTTGGGATTCGTGCACCATTCAAAGTTGTTTTGACATAACGATCTCCAATACCTCTTACTGTAATCAATCCGCCATTAGTAGAAACTCCCGAAACCCTAGCAATAGCTGCTGTAGCATTCGGGTCACCGGTTCTTTTCATGGTTTCACTAGAAATATAATCTATGGTAGTAGCAGAATTTACTTTTAACTTCTCCATATAATAATCATTGGCTTTTATTTGCTTTCCAATGATACTGAGCTCTTGAATGTTCTTTGTTGCAGTGTATTCGTTTAAAGTAAAATCTTTATTAATTACTTCTGATTTTTTAAACTCAAATGGGGCGCTGATGGTGTCATAACCAATAAAAATTACTTTTATCGTATAAGGCTTTGCATCAGGGAACTTTAACGTGTATTGTCCTTCTACATCAGTTTTTGTTATTATCGTTTTATCCTCAACAGCGACCAATTTCACCCCAATTAAAAGTTCACCTTTTATATCGGTAACCCTTCCAGTTAAGGTGCCTTGCGCATACGAATAAGTAAGCGTAAAGAATAATAAAAATAAACAGGTAATTAATCGCATGGCACTAATTTTTTATTTTTTAAAATTTAACAAGTCTTAAAGAACTTGTATCCTTTCCATTAATAAGCTTAAGCGTATAAATACCCTCTTTTAAACCCAAAACATTAATGCTGTCCACTATTGCATGATTGCTTTTACTGATCACTGTTCTTCCAGACATGTCAATTATTTGAACATCATATACTTCAGGTCCTGTTGAAGTATTATTTAATGATTTTATAGCAATAGTATTTTGACTTGGATTCGGATAAATCATAAAGCTTGACGCACTACTTTGAATTTCTTCAATTCCCGAGTTGTCTATAATTACACCAGAAGTATAATTTAAAGTAGTATCTAAAAATTCATTAGCTGCAGCTGAATCAGCTACAAAAATTTGACTTTCACCGGCTACAGGTGTTGCTAATTGTAAGTTTAAGTGAAAACTAAAAACTCCATCAGTAGTGAATTGACCTAACAATACATGGTTGCTAGTAGTTATACCATCGACGCCTCCTAAAGCTGCAATTGCTGCACCGTTTGTAGTAAAATCATTTCCAGCCGTTTGATCAAATAGATCTAACTCAGTTGTAATCCCTAATACATTTGGAAGCGTTGGTGTTCCTGGCATAAGACCGTCTTCAGCACCTGTTCCTGTGATAGGCAAACCGATTAATGGATCAGTATTGGCAAGGATATTTTGTAAATTCCCAATCGTTCCATCAGTATCTTCTGTTTTTAATACTCCCATTAAACCATTAGCTACCCCTCCAATAGTGATATAAGAATCAATCAAAGTAGTATTCTTTTTGGTATTGTTTAAACTTGTTCCTTGATACACCTTAAATCCATAGTTAGGATCGTTATAAAATGCTGTAGTGGTCGCAATATTTAGAGTGTGTGCTGCATTTCCAAACATTTGAATTACTTTATATCCAGGAAGTAAATTAGCATAAACTCGGTAGGTCACTGAACCAACGCCTAAAGGATAAACAGCGCCGTTATTTGCTGCGTCAATAGAATCTGCTGCATCTGAAATGTAATATTTCTCTACAACAATTCCTTCAAGTCCTGTTTGTGAAAATGCTGGTAAAATGAAAAGGTTGCTCAATAAAGCGAAAAGAATATTTTTTGTTTTCATAGTATTAAGTTTTATTTATAGTTTATGGTTTTAGTTTATTTCAAAAATAATTCTGGGTGAGTAAATTCACCCTCAACTGGATCATGTGCTACATACTTCTCAGATTTTCCTTCTGGATTTCCGATCAATAAATTTAATTGGTAAGACAATTCACCATGGGTAGTAAGTTGTGCGATTAATACTTTATTGCTTAGAGAATCAGCTCCTTGTACCCCTTTACCCATAGAAGCCCAAGCGCCATTGTTAATGCTGATTGTATTCGTATTGGTTACAGAACCCAATCCTTTTATAGTGCTGTCCATTTGATAAAATGTTGGGAATGTTTGGTTGTATTGTTCTTTTAATCCATCAACAACATTTAAAGACAGACCCATTTTTTTGGAATTATTTTTAAGATATGGTCCTGTAGTTTTGAAAACATTTATAGTATCATCTTCTGACTTCAAAACCCCAATTTGATTTTCCCCTGCACCACCGGCAGACAACCATGAATCTAATCTAGTGGTGTTTCTTGTATAGGTGCGCAATGGAATCCTGTTGGGGTATTCTGCGCCATATTCTAAATGGTTGTAAAACAAATTAGTTGACTTAATATAGAGTTCATGGTTAGGAGCTCCAAAAGCCATTTGAAAGGTATAACCAGGTTTTAAATCAACATAAATGCGGTAAGTGGTTGAACCTGGGGCCAATTCGCCGCTCAGTTCTGGATGCGCATTATCTTCACTAGTGGAGATGTAGTATTTCTCAACAATAATCCCTTCTAAACCATTTTGAGAAAACAAATGACATGCAGTTAAAGTAATTGCAATGGTTAGAAAAAGTAATTTAAATATTTGGGTCATTTGCATCATTATAAAATCAATGCAATTTTACCCCAAACAAATAAATACCTGATTAAGCCAATATTATTTAGATATAAAATAATTATTTACTTAAATTTAAGAGATCCATATTTTGAAAGGGGAATATCGTAATAGGAACAACATAGGTTCAAAAGTCCTGAAAGGGTTTAATATTTAACTGCGTGATTCTCACTTATTCATAGGTCTTTGACTAAAAAATAGATATCGCGACCTTTCAGGGCTATTAACTGGGAGATTCTTACTTATACATTGGGCTTTACCCAATGATCAGATATCACGCCCTTTCAGGGCTTTTAACGGGGTGATTCTTACACATACATTGGGCTTCACCCAATGATTAGATATTACGCCCTTTCAGGGCTCTCGACTATAGATCACATGATTCGCTTTATATAAAGATCATTCATAAAGCCCTGAAAGGGTTTCATCTAACAACGATGGGTGTAGCCCATCGAAAAGAACAAACCAACATTCAAAAAGCCCTGAAAGGGCGTAAAAAATCCCCCCAGTAACTCAAAATAATATTAACCCAAGTTTTACAAAATAGAAATCCTTATCTTCGCAGCATGGCGATTGATCAATTGAATATTAAAAACAAAAGAGCCCGATTTGAGTATCATCTTGAAGAGGAGTTTTCTGCTGGAATTCAATTAAGTGGCACCGAAATCAAAAGTATAAGAGCAGGAAAGGCGAGTATTCTCGAAGCCTACTGTGTGGAAAGTGGGGGAGAGATCTGGATTAGAAATATGCACATTACTACCTATGAAAATGGTTCGATCTATAACCATAAACCTAGAGCGGATAGAAAATTACTTTTGAATAAAAAGGAAATTCTAGGTATTATTAAATTTCTTAAAATTAAAGGAAATACTATTGTTCCTTTGAAGCTCTTTCTTTCTGAAAAAGGATGGGTAAAAGTAGATATTGCTTGCGCTGTAGGAAAGAAAATGCACGATAAACGCGAAGATCTTAGATTGAAAGATGATAAGCGCGATATGGATCGTGCAATGAAACGCTAATTAAATGGTAGTTTAATCCTTAATTACAGGATAACCAGGATATTTCGCTTTACTAAACACAAACTTACTGTCGTCTATAGTTGGATTCGCATCAAATTTGGAAAGCGAATAGGTCATAGTAGTTCCATCTTTCGACTTCATAACTGCTTTTTTCAATTCTAAACCTGCTTTGGATATATACAAGGTGATGGTATGAAATTCTGCTTTTGCAGGATTTTTAGGGTAAAGTTGAATCACATGTACAGATTCTCCATTCAATTTGTCCTCTTTTTCATATTTATTTTTGAAACCTGTTTCCCAAATCGTCATTAATTTCTTCGGGTTAATGCTTTCCTCATCATTATCATTTGCATCTGACTCATATACCGATTTATCTTCTTTAACAATGGTCCAAGTTTTCATTCCGTTCGAAATGATGGTATTATCACCATAAGTAGCATAGAACTTATTTCCTTTCACCCAACCTTTACCCGTTTCACTTTCATTGGTACCATTGGTTGAATTTTTAATGCTTGCACTAAATTCAATATAAAAGGATTTCATCCCCTTCATTTTCGCAGAAACTTTATCGAGAACTCCTTCTGCTTTAGCGTCTTGAGCATAAAGTGCGCTCCAAGATCCCGCAAATAATAATAAACTTAGTGTTAGAAATTTCATATCTTAATATTTGAAGTTGCAAATATCATAAATAATGCCATAAACAACAAATTAATAAAATGTGAAGCGATTTATTGGATACACCGTATCTCGGTCGCACGATGTTCTTTCGAGATAATGACTTAGTAATCCTAAAAAATTAATCTACCTTTGCCCAACAAAACAGAATTATTAATGTCTGAACATCATAAAATAATTGACGCTTCTCACTCCAGTATTATTCCGGACTTTAAAGAGTTGTATCGATATAAGGATCTTTTTATTACCCTAACTTGGCGTGATTTCAGGGTGCGTTATGCGCAGACTACCATTGGAATGTTATGGGCACTCCTACAACCTGTGGTGACTTTACTTATTTTGTCGCTTGTTTTTGGAAAGTTTGTTGGCGTAAAAACTGAAGTTCCCTATTTGTTGTTCGCCATGACAGGCATGACCATTTGGACCTATTTTTCCTATGTGATGACCAATTCTGGTGCTTCCATAATTGCAAGTCAAGGAATGATCAAAAAAATCTATTTTCCTCGTTTAATTATTCCCTTGTCAAAAGCAGCCGTTGGATTAATTGATTTAGGTATTTCCCTCTTGATCATGATTTTCTTGATGATCTTTTACGGTATTGTTCCAAGTTCAAATGTTTGGCTCGCACCAGTGTTTCTATTATTTGGAATGCTTGCAGCCTTAGCGGTTGGAATTTGGTTGAGCGCTTTAACGGTGCGTTATCGAGATTTCCAGCATGTAGTTCCTTTTATGGTACAAATTGGCTTGTATATTACACCAATTGCTTATCCAGCAGACTTCGCTATGCAGCAATTACCGAAATGGGCGGCTACTTTATATTATCTAAATCCAATTGCTGGAGTCGTTCAGGGGTTCCGTTGGTCTATATTTGGTGGTGAAGCACCTGGTTCCTTAATGTATGTATCCTTTGCCATGATCATTGTACTTTTTGTCTCAGGTCTTTTTTACTTTAGAAAAGTGGAAGATGACATGGCGGATTATGTCTGATTCTTCTACTTTTTACTTGATAAAAAAGTAGAGAGATAAGGTTCTTTACTTTTTTTTAGCTCAAAAAAAAGTAACAAAAAAAGGAGCTGACTGAGCAATGCGCTTTACTTCGACGAGCATGCAATCTTCTCAACTCTGATTAGGTTCGAAGTATTTTTAATCCCCACCAAATTTGGATGCTAGCGATTGATCTTTCAGATAATCTTAGCATATACCAAATTCAATGGGTTTGAAAAACCTCCTATTGCAAGGTCTAAGAATAGAATGTTATTATTTACAAAAAATAAGGTTTTCCCCCTTTGGAGGGGGATGAAGGGGGAGGATTTTTTGAGTTGGTGCATTTTTTTTAATCAAGAATAGCGCCTTGAAAGTCGGGCACCATGGATTTCGACTCCGCTCAATCCACTTATAAAGCTCATCGAGGGGTTTGTGCTGAGCTTGCCGAAGTAAGTCTAGATGTGCGGAAAAAAAGTAGAGAGAATCACTCTTTTACCCACTTCCTAATCTGCGAACCCGTTGCATCACTCAATCGAAGCAAATAGCTCCCTGAGGAAAGTTGTTGGGTTGGGATGCTTATCGAGTGTACTCCTGCTGAAAGCAAAGCATTATCTGAATAAGAATAAATCATGCGTCCTTGCATATCATAAAGATTTAAGGAGATATTTTGTGCACTTGGAGCAAATAATTGGATTTCTAGAGCGGAATTTCCTGGGTTAGGGAAAATAGGCAACAAGACAACGCCCTCTGTTTCTAAATTCTTGCAAATAGTATTATTCGTGAGTTGCTCATCTTCCATATTCAAGACATTAAATCCTTCTCCGTCAATGCAGAGGTAGGAAATCTCATCATCTTGGGTTCCAATATAGGCTGCAGGGTGACTCTGAAACACATAGATTGTGCTCTCACCCGGCGCTAATGCTCCTTGCCAAGTTTCCATTATAGGAAGTCCATTTAATAGTGAAGCCACTAAATTTGCTTGTGTAATCGCGATGCTTCCTTTGTTTTTTATTTCACAACCAATCGTCCAGTAGGAGGCAATGTCTTGACAAAATAGATTACTTAAAGCCAAGTCAAAATGTGGGGCGCCGATGGTATAACTTTGATCAAGGGTATCCAAACAACCGAGGTCATTAGATACTTGTAAACTTACCGTCAAGGTATTGCCGATTTGTGATCCAGCATAACTGTGTGTTGCCTGTGCACCACTCGCAATATTTCCATCACCAAAATCCCAAGAGTAATTGGTTGCTCCAATGCTACTGCTGCTAAACACACTGCTAATTCCGGCCACTAAATCGCTTGGAACTACCGTAAAATTTGCTTGTAAAGGTCCTGCGACATTTACTAAAATTAAAGTATCACTGATACATCCTTGATCACTCGTTGTCGATAGATTCAGGTATTGTATGCCTGTGGTTAAAAAAGGGTAAGTAGCGCTACTGCTAGTGTAGGGGTATTGTATATTTACGAGCCAATCTGTGCTGCTGATGCTTCCAACGGGAACAGTAGAAGTATTGTTGAATTCCGTATAAGTGAACTGACACGCGGGACCAATCTCCCAAGCAAGTTGAGGATTTGGATGTATCGTGATATTTTGTTGCGTACTGTCTACACAACCATTACTTGCCGTTTCGACCAATAGAATGGTATAATTTCCGTAACTGTCATAATGTTTTGCAATACTTGGATTAACAGCGATAGTTCCATCGCCATAAGCCCAGTAATGGGTAACCAAACTAAAGGTATCACCAATCGTGCTGTTGTTTTGGATCACTACATTATTCCCTTCACAAGCATTATTCACCAAGAAAGAAGCGACCGGTATTTCTTGAACATTTAAGGGTAGGGTAATGGCATGAATACAGCCATTGGTATCGCCAACTTCTAAGGCAACTTGGTAGATACCTGCATTCATAAAAGCACAGGAAGGATTGGGCAGCGTGGAAGTATTGGCACTTCCGATAGCTGCTTGGCCAAAATTCCATGAATAATTCATCAGGGGAGCATCACCTGCTGTACTGGTATTTGTAAATTCAAATAGTTCTCCTGCACAATGGCCGATTACATTATATGCTGCCGTAGGTAAGGCATGTACTTGAAGTATTTCTGTATGATATGCTCCGCAGCCACCGGCAGATTCAGCATACAATTGAACCGAATAAACTCCAGGCGTGGTATAGGTATAATTTGGATTTTGAGTATTCACTGTAGTGCCATTTCCAAAATCCCATTGCCATGTGGAAACTGGATCGTTGGGTAGACCAACACTTGCATCATTAAATTGATTGGGCAAGCCAAAACATTGGTTTTGGAATGAAAAATTAGCCAGTGGTGCTTGTCCGGTTACTGTAACATGTAGGGTGTCTTGCGCAACACAACCATTTATATTTACAGTTTCCACAAAGTAATTCCCTGTAGTATCAACAGCCCAGAACGGAGCTTGAGCGGTACTCGAATCACCATTCCAATAATAACTTATCGTTTCGGGTGCTCCCGTTTGTAAGTTGATTAAATTATCAGCACACAAAGAAGTATCGGCACCGAGAGAGACATTTTGAGCATAAGTATCAACTATAAATGTTGCGGGGTTGCTATTTTTAATACATCCTAAAGCATCAGTAACTTGCACCGAATAAGTTCCCGGACTTGAAATATTCAAAATGGGAGTAGTTGCGCCATCATTCCATAAATAAGTATATCCAGCGCCCATGTCGGCATTCCATTGCACACTGCTGTTTAAGCAGATATTGGTATTCAAAGGAGGATTAATTACAGGATAATTAACCATTACAGTATCTCGAGACACATAACCAAACAAATCAGTTCCCTGAACCCAATAAGTTCCCGATTGATTAAGCGTCACACTCGAACTTGTAGCACCGGTAGACCACAGCAAGTTGGTAAAACCACTTGGTGCGGTGAGATTGATGGGGCAGAAGTTGTTGGGAGTTAAATCGGCACCTAAATTGATTGGGGGGGAATATTTGTAGTGGAGATAGTTTTGGATTTGATTAATTTCTAGATTATTTACAGAGTTTATAAAAATAATTTCATGAATTTCACCATTTAAAAAAAATTGCTCGCCATTATCCGTTCCATTTGAATGAGCGCCAATAAGAAAGCGATAATTTGAATTTAAACTATATCCGTTTTGAATATTACTATTTCCTATAACACTTGTGTTAAATTGAATGTTATTTTTATTTAAAGTTCTATTATGCTTAACTGTAAACATAGATGCATTGTTAAAAGAAGAAGATGATGGAACTATAGCACTATTTCCAACAATATCGTGATATAAAAAATAAGTTTGACCAGATAAATTAATTAAGCTAAATCTATTGGGACAATCGCACCAAACAGATTTTGAGAATAAAGTTTGATTGACTCCATTTAATTTTCCAATAACTAGCATAGTACGACTTGCGCTTCCCAAATCTAAAATATCACCCCCATTTAAAAATTGTGAACCAGAAAAACCCACTGAAGGTTGATTATTTAAGGAGTTAGAAACCAAATTTGGTCTTTTTAATAAATTGGTTTGAGTTAAATTATATCCATTCGGACTCAAGTCTATCCAAGTTTGCACTTTTCCATTTCCATCCAAAGTGATTCCGGCATCCGCCTTTAACCACAAACTTAAATTGGCACTTTGGGAAGGGGAATAAATTGTCAATTGATTAACGCTGGAGCTTTGTATGCCAGATCCTGCGCTTGCATCAACCCTCCAAAACCATGATCCAAAAGTTAAACTATTAGAAGTCCAGTTAGTAACCAATAAGGCAGGTGACTGAATAACTCCAGTTACAAAAGATGGGTCTTGAGAAAGAACAACAGTATAACTAACAGCACCATTTAATTCATTCCAATTAAAAGTTGGTGTCAAAGTGTATTCAAACGCATAATTTTTCGGTAGAATCCCTGACAAAGTCTGCGATTTTAGGTGATTACTAAAATCTAATGAAATTGAAATGAAACAAATTAATACAAGAATACTTTTCATATTTACATTCACTTAACAAATGTAAAAATAACTAATTGAAAGAATAAAACATAGACCACGATAAATGTATTTAATAAGCATGATTTTACATTTATATTAATTAGCTTTGAAAATTGAAAAGAAATAATTTAAAGTGAATAAAGAAATTGCTATCAGAGTAACACACTTATCAAAGAAATATTCCATTGGCAAAAAAAAAGTCAATTCACTTAGAGGTGCATTGGCTGCTAATTTTCAATCTAAAGATTCTAAAACGGATGAATTTTGGGCATTAAAAGATGTTTCTTTTGAAATAAAAAAAGGAGATGTTATTGGAATAATAGGTAAAAATGGTGCGGGTAAAAGTACCCTTTTAAAAATATTATCTCAAATCACCAAACCTACTACCGGCCGCATTGAAATCAATGGGCGTGTGGCTTCCTTATTAGAGGTAGGGACTGGGTTTCACCCTGAATTAACAGGTCGTGAAAATATTTATTTGAATGGAACCATTCTTGGAATGTCTCGAAAGGAAGTGAGTTCCAAATTTGACGATATAGTTGATTTTTCTGGTGTAGAAAAATTTATCGATACCCCAGTGAAACATTATTCATCAGGGATGTATGTTCGTTTGGCATTTGCGGTAGCCGCGCATCTAGAACCTGAAATTCTGATTATAGATGAGGTTTTGGCAGTTGGTGATGCAGAGTTTCAGGAAAAGTGTTTGGGAAAAATGAAACAAGTATCTGAGGAAGGACGAACTGTAATCTTTGTGAGCCACGACATTGGTGCAATTCAACGATTAACAAACAAAAGTATTTTATTTGTTAATGGGGAATTGATTTCTTTTGATGAAACTTCAGAAATTGTTAGTTTATATCGTAAGTCAAATTTTTCACATTCATATTCTTATTTGAATGAGAACATGAAAAATGGAATTTCAAAAGTTAATATAATTACATCTACGGGTTCATACATACACGAGTTTGGTAAAGAACTTAAAATTGAAATTGAAGCAAACTTTATAGAAAAATATAAAAATGTAGCCTTAGCAATACAAATAATCAATGAGGAGGGAAAATCCATTATTAACCCTCTAATTACTGAAGAAAAACTTGATTGGATAGAAAACGGAGTGGGAAAAGTAATTTGTCAATTTAACTACCCCCGTTTATTTTTAGGTATTTATACTTTAAATATTCATTTGGGGGAAAAAAGTTCCAACGTTCATATTGATTCAATTGAAAATATTTGCTCGTTCAAAGTTACCATGGACAATGTTTATTCTGACTATGGATGGTTTAAAAATTCAGCAACTTATTTAGAAACACATAGTTGGCAAACAATAAAAGAAATTTATGAAAGCACTTATTAATAAAATAAAATCAACATTTATTAGACAACCATTCCAATTAGATGAGTTTTGGATACAGAAGATTAAAGTTTCCAGAACAAATGATAGAATGGATGTGTTCAAAGACTTCTTGGTCAATAAATCAGTTTTGCATGTAGGATGTACAGACCATCCTGTTTTTGATGCAAAGAACAACTTGCATATTCAAATATCTAATTTAACTTCATCATTACATGGAATGGACATAGATAATGATGGAATTGATGTTTTACGAAAATATGTTGATTCAGAATACTACAATGATCTTAAAAGTACATATGTAAATACTTACGATACAGTTTTAGTACCTGAAACAATTGAGCATGTTGAGAATATCGGGATTTTTTTAAAGGAAATAAATAATATTAATGCTAAAACATTTATAATTACTGGACCAAATTGTTTCCACTCCTTTTTCAATAATCATTTCGAAGATAAATTGGGTGTTTTTACTGAGGCTATACATCCAGATCATAACTGTTGGTTTAGTCCATATACGTTGAAAAATGTTATTGAAAAATACACTGAATTGAAAGTGATTGATATTCACTTATGTTCAAATGATCTTATGGTTGTTTGTATTTGTGAAAAATGAAATTAAAAAATAATATTCTAATGATTTGTTCGTGGGTTAGTCATGACTCAAATCTAGGTATTTTTTTTAGAGAGCAAGCTCATCAGCTTTCAACATCTTTTAATATTTATTTAACAAGCTTTTCACCTTTGCACTTAGGATTTAGAACATTATTAAAAACTAAATATTTTTTTGAAATTAAAGAGGTTCTTACAGTTGAAGGTTTAATACTGTATTATGTAACTTATCCCCAAATTTGGTTCATACCTAGAAGATTTGACGAAATTATTAAAGGAATTGCAGTTAAAAGATTTATTATTTTTTTAACAACTAAGAAAATCTATCCTAATCTAATTCATGCTCAATCGATTTTTGACGCTGGCTTTTGGGCTCATAGATTTTATGAAAAAAATAGAACGCCATACATAATCACTGAACACAATCAGTTAAGTTTTGCAAACAAATCAATAGTAGAATTTAAAAAAACGCAGGAAATTTTAAGATTTTCAAAAACAAATTGTGTCGTAAGTAATGATAAGATAAGGCAATTTGCAGCAAATGGTTTGTTTTATGATTTTACAAATGTTGGAAATTCAGTTGACTCATCTAATTTCAATTTAATAGGACGTCAAAACAACGACTCATTTAACATTTTAACAGTTGGGGCATATACACCAATTAAAGATCAAAAAACGATATTAATTGCGCTCAAGAAGTTGGATGATATAAAATTGTCTATTAACAGAAAAATAATTTTTACATGGATTGGTTATGAAGGTTGGGGAGAGCAAAATGAAGGTGATGTTCAGAACTTATTGAAAAGTTTTGATTTTAAAAATATCCAAATAAGACTTATAAAAATTGCTGATAGAAAAATGATATCAAATGAAATGAAATCATCAAATATTTTTGTGTTAAGCAGTTTGTCAGAAGGGATGCCTGTTTCCGTTCTTGAATCTCTAGCATGTGGAACTCCAGTAATTACCACAAATTGCGGTGGTGTTGATGAATTAATTAATGATTTAAATGGTAAAATTGTTCCAGTACAAGATTTTAATTCGATTTTTCTTTTTATGGAAAAACTTATTAATAACGAAATTCATTTTGATTCAAAATTAATTTCAATGGGAATAATTGAAAAATTTGGTAGTAGAGTATTTGAGGAAAAAATGAGAAATATTTATAATAATTCTATTCAATAAAGCATGATACCTGTAACTAAATCATTTCTTCCTCCTATTGAAGAATATACTGTCCAAATTCAGCGGGCATATAATAATGGTTGGTTGACTAACCGTGGCGAATTGGTATTAGAACTTGAAGAAAAGTTAAAAGCATATTTGAGTGTCAGTAATATCTTAATCACCAATAATGGCACTATTCCCATACAAATTGCATTGAAACTCTTGGGTAAAGGTGGTGAAATAATAACGACACCTTTTTCTTATGTGGCAACTACTGCTGCAATTGTGTGGGAACATTGCACACCAGTATTTGTAGATATTCACCCAGAATACTTGAACATCGATGAATCAAAAATAGAGGCAGCCATTACTGATAAAACTACTTGTATATTGGCCACTCATGTTTTTGGGAATCCTTGTAATGTTGAAGAAATTGATCGCATAGCTAAAAAACACAATTTAAAAGTTATTTATGATGCTGCCCATGCTTTTGGAGTAGAACACAAAGGAAAATCCATTTTTGAATATGGTGATGTGAGTACCTGTAGTTTTCATGCCACCAAACTATTTCATACTGGTGAAGGTGGCGCCATTTTCTGTAAAGATCCAGATCTTTTTCATCAAATTTATTACAGCCACAATTTTGGACACAATGGCCCTCTTGAATTTCATGGATTGGGTATCAATGGGAAAATTTCGGAATTACAAGCAGCTATGGGTTTAGCTGTTTTTCCGTATATGGAAATGATAATAAGCGAAAGAAAAAAAGTTATCGATTTCTATAAGAAAGAACTTAACTTTGATTCTATGTCAACACAGAGTCATTTGGCAGAAACAAATTGGAATAATTGTTATTTTCCAGCACTTTTGGAAAATGAAAAAATCTTACTGGAAGTAGAACGTGTTTTAAACGAAGAACAAATATGTCCAAGAAGGTATTTCTTCCCATCATTGAATCACTTACCTTATGTTGCAGAATGTCAAACACCAATAACATCTCAAATTTCCAAAAGAATTTTGTGCTTACCTTTGTATGTAGGATTAGAAGAACATACACTTCATAAAATTTGTGAACTTATAAATTCTACGATTCAAAAATTCAAAGAAAGATGATAGTAGTTGGTGCGAAAGGATTTGCAAAGGAAGTATTAGAAATACTTTTTCAACTTGGACAAACGGAAAATCTCGTTTTTTTTGATGATGTATCTGACAATCTTCCTGAAATGCTATTTAATTGTTTCCGAATACTTAGAAATGAAACACAAGTAAAAGATCACTTCGAAAAATTTGGAAATTCTTTTATCTTAGGTTTAGGTAATCCAAAATCACGAAAATTTCTTTGCGAAAAATTTGAACTTTGGGGAGGGAATGTAAAAAGTATAATTAGCCCTTCTGCTCAAATAGGTAATTTTGATGTTATTATTGGTGAAGGGGTAGTTGTTCTTCCAAATGCTATTATTTCTAATTCTAGTTATGTTGGAAAGGGTTGCCTACTTTACTATAATTCGATTATTACACATGATTGCCAAATTGGAGAATTTGTAGAAATTTCACCAGGCGCAACTCTTTTGGGTGGTTCAATTATAGGTGATTTAACTCATGTCGGTGCAAATGCAACTATACTTCCAAATATAAAAATTGGAAACAATGTAACTGTCGGTGCAGGAGCAATAGTAACAAAGTCGTTTGCTGATAATAAAGTTATTGTGGGAATTCCGGCAAAGATTTTAAGGCGAATCGAATGAGTATTCAAGGAATAAAACCTCTTATCAGTGTTGTAATGATTACTTACAAGCATGAAGCCTTCATTGCTGAAGCAATTGAAGGAGTTTTAATGCAGGAGGTTGATTTTGAAGTTGAATTGATTATTGCTGATGATTGTTCCCCTGATGGCACAGAGAAAATAGTCCAAGGGTTTATAGATAATCATCCAAATGGTCATTGGATCAAATATCATCCGCACAATGAAAATATTGGGATGATATCGAATTTTATCTTTGCTTATGAAGAAACACAAGGTGAATTTATTGCTTTATGCGAGGGAGATGATTACTGGTGTGACAAGCTCAAGTTACAAAAGCAATTGACTTTTTTAAAACAGAATCAAGACTGTTCCATATGTTTTTCTGATGTAAGCACATATTTAGATTTTGAATCTCGACTAATTCCGAATAATTTAAATAAAGCTATTTTAACTGAAAAATTGGACATTTATAATCTTGCTAAACGTCATTATATTTTCACGCCAACAGCTTTAATAAAAAAGAAATTTGATATGTTACCTGAATGGATCATGGACAATGTAGGGTGTGATACAACATTGTTTTTGCTTCAACTAGAAGATGGTTCAAAAGCATTTTTTTTACCAGAGGTAACTGCAGTATACAGAATGCATGAAGGAGGAGTTTTTTCTGGGCGAAACACATTTCACTACGAAAAAAGAAAAAAAATTGAATTAGGAATGATTCAAATGATTGATTGTTGGATTCAGCATTTCTCGAAAAATAGACAACTTATCAAACTATTTAAATTATCAAAAATTGGGGCAATTAATAAACTAAGAGTAATTGCTCTAGAGAATCTAGATCCAAAAACTGTGCGAACTTGTGCAAAACAGATGATGAAACTGATTTATATAGATTATCGATTTTTACCTTCTCTTATTTTTTCAATAATTGCCCCAATAACACATTGTAATTGGATTACAAAAAATAACATATGAAGCATTCAATTGCAATTCTTATACCTTACTTTGGGAAATGGCCAAGTAACATGAATTTATATTTAGATTCTTGTAAAAAAAATGAAATTTTTAATTTCATTTTTTTTACAGACCTTGGAGTTTACACAAATAGTCCTGAAAACGTAAAATATGTTCATTTTACATTCGAAGAAATTATTTTAAAAATTGAAGTATCTCTTAATATTGAGTTGCCTTCAATTAAACCATATAAACTTTGTGATTACAGACCCGCATTTGGTTTAATATTTAGTGATTTATTAACTGAATATGATTTTTGGGGTTACGGAGATATTGACTTGATTTATGGCAATTTGAAATCAATATTTACTAAAGAGGTACTTGAAGAGAATGATATTTTCGCACTAAGAAGAGACCACTTGCACGGTCCATTGACCTTTTACAGAAATGACGATTTTATTAATTCACTTTTCGCGAGGTCCGAACAATTTGTTTCGATTTTCACTAATCCAGAATACAGTTCATTTGATGAATTTGGTAAAGAAGGTTTTCATGTCAATATATCCAAAGATATATCAGAATACTCAAATGACAATATCAGTGTAATAGCTTTAAAAGCTCAAAAAAAAGGCGAGGTAGCACTTTTCATGAAAGCCAAATCAAAAGAAGTTATTTATAAAAAAAAAGAAATTATCGTTTACGAAAAAGGGAATGTATATAATAAAAAGTCTAATGAACAATATGGTTTTTATCATTGGGTTATTGAAAAAAGAGCTGTATGGTTTGAATATCCTAAATGGAAAGAAGTACCTAATAAATATTTTATAACAGAATCAGGTTTTTATACTGAAAATCAGTTTAAGTTTTATTTGATTTTAAAGTTAAAAAGAAAAATAAAAGGAGGTACATATTGGCTATATTTGAAATTTATGAATTACATAAAAAGAAAAATTGGAATCAATGTTTCAATTGATACATACCCGATTTTCGGTTTTATAAAACACTTGTAAAATGAAAGAATATGATTTTTTAATTGTTGGTTCAGGACTGTTTGGAAATGTTTTTGCTCATCAAGCAAATAAACATGGAAAAAAATGTTTGGTTATAGACAAAAGGCCGCATACAGGCGGTAATTCCTATTGTAAAGAAATTGAGGGGATTAATGTTCACTATTATGGTGCTCATATCTTTCATACGAATGATGAGACTATTTGGGATTTTGTTAACTCATTTGTTGAATTTAATCGTTATACAAATTCACCTTTGGCTATTTCAAAAGATCAGGCTTATAACCTTCCTTTTAATATGAATACCTTTTATAAACTTTGGGGGGTAATAAATCCAAGTGAAGCCAAGAAGATAATTGAAGAGCAAGTCAAAGAATTTGGTTCTATTTCACCGCAAAACCTTGAAGAACAGGCATTATCAATTGTTGGAAAAGATATTTATCATACTTTGATTAAGGGATACACTGAAAAACAATGGGGAAGAGATGCTAAGGATCTTCCGGCATTTATAATTAAAAGGGTTCCACTTCGATTTAATTACGATAATAATTATTTTAATGATAAATACCAAGGGATTCCAATTGGGGGGTATAACAAACTTAATGAAGGATTATTAGAGGGAATTGAAGTTAAGCTTAATGCTGATTATTTTTCTGATCGAGAATATTTTGATTCTTTAGCTGATAAAATTGTTTTCACCGGAAAGTTAGATGAATTTCATAATTATCAGTTTGGAGAGCTTGAATATAGAAGTTTACGTTTCGAACATGAAATATTGCCTATTGAAAATTATCAAGGAAATGCAGTTGTTAATTTTATAGATAAAGACGTTCCATACACAAGAATTCTTGAACATAAACATTTTGAATTTGGAAAACAAAAAACAACAGTGATCACAAGGGAATATCCTATTGAAGGAGGTAAAGCTAATGAACCATATTATCCAGTTAATGATGAAAAGAATAATGAACTATTCAAACAATATGAAAAATTAAGTCTTTCCAATTCCAATGTAATATTTGGAGGGAGATTGGCTGAATATAGGTATTATGATATGCATCAGGTAATTGGTGCAGCATTGAGTGTTACAAAAAAAATGTTCAATAAATGAATAGTAAAATATTAATCTGGAATACATTTCCATTGTTGGAAAGAATGGGAGGTCCTTCAACATATCTCTTTAACTTAAAGAATTACTTTTCTGAGAATAATGCAAACGTTGTTTTTCTCGGGGATTTTCTTTGCCAATTAAAGAATGAATTGCCTAACAATAATCAACCAATTCTTTCTAAAAAGTTTAAAAAAATAATTCCAATATCAATTAAGAATATTATTCGGATAAATCAAAATTTAGTAGAGCAAATTAATATTTTGGATAAACCTTTCAAACTTCCAGAGAACATTGACTTAAAAGATTTTTCTGTGATACATTTTCATACTTCCTTTGATTTATTTCAAGCCCTTGATTTATTAAAAAATTTCAAAGGAACAGTTATTTTCACTCCACACACTCCAAGAGCATGTTACCTTGAAAACATAGGTGATTCATTGAAATTATGGCAAGTAAAAAAAACAACCGTCTCCCAATTAAAGAAAATTGATCTTTTGGCTTTCAAACGTGCAGATATTCTCATGTTTCCTTGTTTAGAGGCAATGGAACCTTACCATGAAACATGGGATGAATTTAAAGATATTGTTACCTCAAAGCGGATTGAATTTGTCCCAACAGGTGTTGGATTAAAAAAGTCCAACTTGACAAAAAAAGAGGTTCGAGATAAATATAATATTCCTCAAGATGCTTTTGTTATATGTTACCTAGGAAGGCACAATTATATTAAAGGTTTTGATTTACTTAAACAATTTGGTAAAATAATTCTCAAAAAACATAAGAATGTATATTTCTTAAATGCAGGTATAGAATCTCCATTGAGAGGTCTTAAGCATAAAAGATGGATTGAAGTTGGTTGGACAAATGATCCTTTTGCATTACTAAATGCAAGT
The DNA here is from genome assembly GCA_947447525.1 of Flavobacteriales bacterium. Classification (GTDB taxonomy): domain Bacteria; phylum Bacteroidota; class Bacteroidia; order Flavobacteriales_D; family Crocinitomicaceae; genus UBA952. The sequence goes on from CANFJL010000003.1 coordinate 148,921, forward strand.
GATCTTTTTACTCTAGCAAACAAAATGACATATTTTGATTTAGTACTACTTGAAGTTATATCAAATGGCAAATTATCTCTGGTATCTTCAACCGGAGGAAATAATTTTTTTAAGAAATTCGATCTACCGAATCTTGTTTTTTTTAATAAAAATAATGTAGAAGATATGTTATATAAATTTGAGGATATTTTCTCAAATCAGAAACATTTTTGCACAAAAGAAAATGAGATGCTAAAAATTTATGAAGAAAATTTCACTCTTAATGTATTTGGTCGAAATTATCTTAATTTTTATAATAATGTAATCAATTCAAAATAAGAAAAGTGAAAATAGGATTGACTAAAAAAACATCCAAAATCATGTTTCAATATTGATAATGTTCAAGAGGCTATCGATGCTAGCAATCTTCAACAAGAGGTAATTTTGAGAGGACTCATCAACAACGTTAAGGATTGGTATGCAGAGGCTGACATTTATTTACATACTGCATGGTATGAACCATTTGGACTGGTGTTTCTTGAAGCAATGGCTTCAAAAGCGGTAATTGTTACTCTTGACGGTATTGGAAACCGTGACTTAATTGAACAAGGCAAAACAGGTTATTTATTCCATGAACAAAATCCAGAACTATTTGCTGATCAGATTCAAGAATTAGCGAATAACTACAACCTTTATAGTTCGATTGCAGACAATGCTCAAAAATACACAAAACATTTTTCGATTGAAACAAAAACAGATGAATTAATTAATTTTTATAAAAAATTAATTTTAACAACTAATGATTAATATTCATTAAAAAAGTGTTGTAATTTTTTTCTGCATTGAAATTATTTTCCCATGTTAGATAAGCATCTCTTTTTAATTTGATTCTAGTTTCATTACTTAAATTATAGAATTGAAGAATAATATTAGATATTAAAGAAATTTCTGGATTCTCAGGTATTAACATCCCGTTTCCATAATTCACTATCTCACTAGTTCCACCAACATCGGTTGCAATTACAGGAATTCCAAAGGACATGGCTTCCATTATAGAAACTGGAATTCCTTCTGTTGTACTCACATTGATAAATAGACTCGGATTGTTTTCAGCATACCAAGAAAGCACCTCTTTGTTCGGTACGCGACCTTTAAAATCAAAAGTGATGTTTTCGGGAAGTATTTCAAGCGCTAGCTGTTGTACTTCAGTCAATTGTGGTCCGTCCCCAAAATGAACCCAATTAATTTTATGATCTTTAATTTCTGACAAGGCACGAACAATTAAATCAACTCGCTTTAATGGAATAACATTTGAGCAACTCACCAAAATAAAGTGATCTTTGTTTATTTCTACTGGATTTTGTTTAGGCACACCCAAACGCGCTACTTTAATTTTTTCTTGATTTAAAATTTTCCAATGGTCTCTTACATATGCCTTGCCTTTTTCTGAAATGGAATAAATGGTCTTCAAATTTTCACTAATGTAATGTCTAAAAGGTAAATAGTCAATTGAACTTGCTTCAAAATAAACATCCCAACCGTGTATTCTACTAAAACAATTCAAAGTGTTTTTTTCATTCTGAGCTAATGCCAAACCAAGTGCTACATCGTCGCACCAATAACTGTAAAAGAATTGTTTTATGCTTTGAGTTTTTGTTTCTTTTAAATCTAAAACAATTGACTTGACTTTTTTACCACGATAGAGTGAAATTAACATGGTGCGCACCATCTCTTTTGTAAGGCTAAGGCCATAGATAGTTTTTATTATTTTTCTTTCTACCCAAAATAAAGGATTAAAAAGACCTAATAGAGCTTTAAATTTATCACTTCTTGAAACGGTCAAATTTATCCTTTCAACAATACAATTTTCAGGTAGACTTCGGCAAAAATTGGAGCTTGTGTTTTGAGTAATAATCTTTACCTCATCAAATCCTTTTGATAAATATATTATTTCAGTTTCCAAGAAAGTTTCCCCTGTTCCAAAGGGAAAATCAGATGTAAAGAGAATTAATTGGTTTTTCATTAAAAAATGCTATTGCTCTATCAAAGGTAAGTTGATTTTTTTGTTCAGCATTAATTTAAAATACAATAACAAACAAATAATAAACTTGCATTAGCAATTGTATTTAGATTATGTAATTTTACTACAAATGAAAAAAGTACTTATACTTGCCTACGACTTCCCTCCCTATGTTTCTGTGGGTGGCTTAAGGCCTCATGCTTGGTATAAATATTTAAAAGAATTTGGGGTAGAACCCATTGTTATTACACGCCAATGGGAAAATGTTCATGGAAATCACTTGGATTATATTTCTAAAGGAAGCTCAGATCAAGCCATTATAGAAGAAACTGAATTTGGAATCATAATTAAAGCTCCCTATAAACCTAATCTAGCCAATCGTTTGATGTTAAAATATGGTGAAAATAAATTCAGTTTCATCAGGAAGTCAATAAGTGCTTTTTATGAATTTGTACAGTTTTTATTTGCAGTTGGCCCAAAGTCAAGTATTTACAAAACTGCAAAAAAGTATTTAAAAAGCAATAGGGTAGATGTAATTATTGCAACAGGTGATCCCTTTGTTTTGTTCTCTTATGCTGCTCAACTTAGTAAAGAATTTAACACCCCTTGGATAGCAGATTACCGTGATCCTTGGAGTCAGAGTTTTAGTGCAAAAAAGAGAGATTTCCAACGAGTAATTGATTATGTTTTTGAAAGCTATTTTGTTAAATCTGCTTCATCAATTGTTACTGTAGATAAATTATTTAAATTAAAACTTGCTCAAATTTTTCCCAAAAAGGAAATAAATATTATTTCAAATGGATTTGACCCTAAAAATATAAATGATGCATTAGAGATATCTCAACACAGTGAACTTTTAACTTTTTCATTTATTGGGACAATATATTTATGGCATCCTTTTGAAAGTCTTCTTAAGGGTTTTTCAAATTTTATTCTAAAGCATCCAGATTCAAAAATTTCTATAAAATTTTATGGAATAAATAAATTAGAAGTCTATAAGAGCACAGCGAACGCTAAATTTCCTGAATTGATTGACAAAATATTTTTTATTCAACAAATACCAAATGTTGAGTTGTTAAAAATTCTTTCAAAAGATAATGTTTTAATATTGTTCAACTATTTTCAATTTACAGGTACTAAAATATTTGATTATTTGGGAATAAGAAGAAAGATTTTATTGTGTTTTGAGGATGATAAAGAAGCAAAGAAATTAAAGGACCTTTACTATTTTAAAAATATTGAAATAGAAGATTGCCCTCAAATTGACATTATCAAAAAGACCAATTCTGGAATCATTGTAAAGGATAGCGATCACCTTTTAACCGTCCTAGAGGAATTATATGCAGAATTTCAGGCTAATGGTCAAATCGCTTGTGATTCTCATGGTGTTGAACAATATTCGCGTAAAATTCAAGTAGAACGCTTGGCGGAGCTTGTTAAAGGGATTGCACCTTTGTAGTTTAGGGCTGGGAGCGATTTGCCTTGTTAATAATAAATTCTTGCTCCTTGCCCTCTCAAGGGGGGAAAATCCTTGCTTGAATCCCTGTCAAAAAACATCCTCCCCCTTAATCCCCCTCCAAAGGGGGAAATCCTTGCCTTGCCCCCAAACGAAAAACACTCCTCCTTAATCCCCTTCCAAAGGGGGAGACACTAGCTTTTACTCCCCCTTTGGAGGGGGGAAGGGGGGAGGAAAATTGAAAAGGCGAGGGAAAAAACTTGTTATGGGGGAAGAACATAATTAAACTCAATCATTATTCTCATCTTTTAAACAATAAACAGCATGATTGATTTGCCCTGCAACCTGATCAATTTGATGCAACACTTCTCCCTCTGCAAATCTCAATAAGGTATATCCTAGCGCTTGTAATTTATCTTGTCGAAATCGATCGTACTTTGCATTATTAAAATGTGAATTCCCATCGATTTCAATAATTAATCCTAATTCTTTGCAAAAAAAATCAACAATGAAATGATCAATCGGTCTTTGCCTATTGAACTTTACGCCAATTTTGTTGCTTTTAAGAACGGAACTCCAAAGATATTTTTCTGCTTTTGATACTGTTTCTGTGCGTAAGGCACGAGAGCATATTTTTAATTCTTTATTATAAAAGTGATTCATTTTTCTAGGTTATATATCAAGTTAATTAAAAATCAGGAGACAATCGTTCTACGCTCCATATCAAAAAAGTAATTACTTTTAAACTATGATAGTCATTATAGATTATAAAATGGGGAATATTTTTTCAGTGCAAAAACGCTTGGAGAAATTAAATCATGAATTTATTGTGAGTGCTGACCCCGCTATAATTGCAAAAGCAGATCGTTTAATTTTGCCAGGTGTTGGTCATTTTGCAGTCGCCATGGAAAACCTTCGAAATACAGGACTCATTGAGGTATTAAATCAAGCGGTCTTAATAGATAAAATCCCAATACTTGGAATTTGTTTGGGTATGCAGTTGATGTGTCGCTATAGTGAGGAGGGGAATTGTAAGGGTTTGGGTTGGTTTGATGCTGAGGTGGTAAAATTCAAATTTGAGGATACCCTTCGGTATAAAGTGCCTCACACCGGTTGGAATACAATATTCATTGAAAAGGAGTCTCCATTGATGCAGCATATCCCTGTTGATTCTGAATTTTACTTTATCCATTCCTATTACATGAAAGCGAATAATAAAAATGATGTGTTGAATTATACAGATTATGGGATGAAATTCGCTTCAGCTATTTCAAAAGATAATATTTATGGATTTCAATATCATCCTGAGAAAAGTCATGATGTTGGAATGCTTTTATTGAAGAACTTTGTTAATATGTAAATCGGAGCTAGAGGCTAGACATAGAGGACAGACATAGAGGCTAGACATAGAGGCTAGACATAGAGGACAGACAAAGATGCTAGACATAGAGGACAGACATAGAGGACAGACAAAGAGGCTAGACATAGAGGATAGACATAGAGGATAGACATAGAGGACAGACATAGAGGCTAGACATAGAGGCTAGACATAGAGGACAGACATAGAGGCTAGACATAGAGGAGCCTCCAACTCCAACTCCAACTCCAACTCCAACTCCAACTCTAACCTCCAGCTCCAACTCCAACTCCAACTCTAACTCTAACCTCCAGCTCTAACCTCCAACTCCAACTCCAACTCCAACTCTAACTCTAACCTCCAACTCTAACCTCCAACTCCAACTCCAACTCCAACTCCAACTCTAACCTCTAAGTCAAAATCAATTTCTCAATCAAAAAAAATAGATACATGAATAATATTGTAAAAAAAAGTATTAACTTAATTAAAGCAAAATTTATAACCTACACCAATCAACCAATTACCCGAATGAAAAGTTTCAAGGAATTAAACGTTTATCAAGACAGTATCACATTTGTCGCAAAAATATATGGCCTTACTTCACAATTTCCAAAAAGTGAATTGTTTGGCATTACCAATCAAATTAGAAGATCTGCCGTTTCAATTCCATCAAACATTGCGGAGGGATCGGCACGTAATCACCCGAAAGAACATATTCAGTTCTTATACATTGCGCTAGGTTCTGCAACAGAGTTATATGCTCAACTTGAAATATCGTTTCGTTTAAAATTTATTACTTCTGAAGAATATCAAACTACATCAACTTCTATCGAATCCATTTGTCGTATGTTACAAGGAATGATTAAATTTCAAAAATCAAAACTAATAGCCAAAACACCAAAACCTCTAACCTCCAGCTCTAACCTCCAGCTCTAACCTCCAACTCTAACCTCCAACTCTAACCTCCAACTCTAACCTCCAACTCTAACCTCCAACTCTAACCTCCAACTCTAACCTCCAACTCTAACCTCCAACTCTAACCTCCAGCTCTAACCTCTAACCTCAAAAATATGCTTCGTCCTCGTATTATTCCCGTGCTGTTACTTAAAGGAAATGTCCTGGTGAAAACGATTGGATTTAAAAACCCAAAATACATTGGCGATCCGATAAATGCAGTGAAAATCTTCAATGATTTAAGAGCAGATGAATTGGTTTTTCTGGATATTGACGCTTCAATAGAAAAGAGAACTATTTCTTTAGATTTAATAAAAGATATTAGCGAGGAGGCAAATATGCCTTTTGCCGCAGGTGGCGGGATTCGTTCTTTAGATGACATTCGCACTATTATCAGCGCAGGAGCCGAAAAGGTGATCATTAATTCTTATGCCGTCGAAAACCCTGATTTCATTTCAGAGGCTTCAGCAGCTTTTGGTTCTTCCACTATTGCAGTATGTATTGATGTGAAAAAAAATTGGATTGGCAGCAGAAAAACTTGGACTTATGGTGGGTCAAAAGCAAGTAGTTATTCACCTGAAGCATTGGCTCAATTGATGGAGAAAAAAGGTGCAGGAGAAATTATCATTCAATCGATTGATAAAGATGGGGAGATGAAAGGATATGATCTTGAATTGGTGAAGCAAATTTCAGAGGCAGTTTCTATTCCTGTAGTTGCCCTTGGAGGTGCTTCAACCATGCAAGATTTAAAAGATGGATATGAGCTTGGATTTGCCAACGGCCTTGCTGGTGGCAGTATGTTTGTTTATCAAGGATCAAAAAGAGGGGTGTTGATCTCTTATCCTGATAAAGAGGAGCGATTTATTTCTATTGTTCGTTAATACTTTCTATATTTGACCAATGGATATTGCTAATTATCAACAATGTAAGAGATGTGTCATGGATACCAGTGATCCAGAAATTTCTTTCGATTCCATTGGTAATTGCAATCATTGTTCAGAATTCATCGAAAAAAGATCCTTATTTAATTATCGTGGTGCAGAAAGCGATTTACTTTTCAAACAAGAAATAGCAAGAATTAAAAAGGAAGGTCAAGGTAAGTCTTATGATGCTATCATTGGATTAAGTGGTGGCATTGACAGTTCCTATGTCGCACACTTATGTCAAAAAGCTGGTTTGCGCTTATTAGCAGTGCATTTGGATAATGGGTGGAATTCAGAAGAAGCCGTTCAAAATATCAGGAATATTGCCCGTAAACTTAAAATCGATTACGAAAGTTATGTTTTGGATTGGGAAGAATTCAAAGATTTGCAAGTAGCATTCTTAAAAGCGGCTGTTCCAGAAGCAGATACTCCCACTGATATTGCGATTTTAGCAGCACTTCACAAGGTGGCCTCTAATTATGGGGTAAAGAATATCATTTCTGGAGGTAATTTTGCTACCGAAGGAATCCTGCCAGGAGCATGGCACTACAATGCAAAGGATTTACGGTACTTTAATCACATTCAAAAAACGTTTGGAACAAAACCATTAAAGCACTTCCCTAAATTCGGTTTCTTAAAGGAAATGTATTATAAGATCTTTAGAGGTATTAAAATGACGTATCTTCTGAATCATGTTTTATTTATAAAAGAGGAAGCTATTTCATTTTTAGAAAAGGAACTGGATTGGAAATATTACGGCGGTAAGCATTATGAATCTTTATATACGGGTTTCATTCAATCTTATTACCTCTTCACTAAGTTTGGAATTGATTATAGAAGGGCTACGCTTTCATCTCAAATTTGTACAGGAGAAACTACGCGTGATGAAGCCTTACTTATATTAGAGACCTTGCCATTTTCTGATGATAAGGTTCTTGCTGAAAAGAAATACATTGCAAAAAAGCTAGGCTTGACCTTAGAAGCATTGGAACTTATTTTTGCTTCACCAGCACATTGGTACACGGATTATCCTAATGATAAGAAACGTTTGAATTTTATCTATAACTCCTACAGAAAAATCTTCAAAAAAGAGAAACTAGCAAGTTTCTGATCAATCAAGGTTCAACTTGATTAAATCCCAGTTATTAAATTCTAATGATTTTATTTACCTCTTGAAGAACCGGTCTTAACCGCTGCTACTTTTTTCATAGCTGCAGGTTTAGCAGATTTTTTAGGCGCTGCAGTGGTTTTTACTGCTGCTTTCTTCGGAGCTGCTTTTTTCGGAGCATCCTCTTTTTTAGCTTTTGAATCTTTTTCAGCTGATTTTTCTTCTGCTACCACTTCTTCTTTCACTTCAGGAATTAAAACACCTTCAGCTAAAAGCATGTTGTACCATTGGAATAATTTTCTAATATCTGAAAAGTAAACGCGCTCTTTATCGTAATTAGGAAGTGCCTCGGCAAATTTAACGCGCAAAGTTTTCTCATCTTCCTTGTGAGATGGACCTTGAGCACCTTTATTGATATCAAATAATGATTTTAGTATTTCGGTCAATTTAACATCCTCATCATAAGTAAACATACTGATGTCTTCCAAAGCAGATATTTTTTCCGTTGAATAGGCTGGAAATCTTTTTTTGTCTAATAATGATTCTACAATTACACTGTTTTTACTTTGTGTAATCACTTTAAAAAGTCCCGGTCTACCGGAAATAGCAATAATTCCTGTCAAATTCATTCAATAGATTTTGCCCAAAATTAGAAAATCTTTCCGATTGAGCGCCATAAAATAGTATTTAGTTTGAAGGAAATGTGCATTTAATTAGTGCATACTGAATTTATCTGTACCTTTGCACCCAATTTAAAATAAAAAAATGACATTTGAAGAGCTGGGTTTAAAGAGTGAGGTGCTGAAGTCGTTAGTAGATTTGGGTTTTTCAGCGCCGACTCCAATCCAAGAACAAGCGATCCCGCATTTGATGAAGGAGGATTGCGATTTTGTTGGGCTTGCCCAAACAGGAACAGGGAAAACAGCGGCCTTTGGCCTGCCGTTAATTAGTAACATTGATACCTCTTTGCACTTGCCGCAGGGTTTGATCATTTGCCCGACACGCGAATTGTGTTTGCAAATTTCAAAGGACTTAGCAAGCTATTCGACCTACATCAATTGCAACATCGTTGCAGTTTATGGAGGAGCGGATATTCGCAAGCAAATGACGGATATTAAAAAAGGAGCACCAATTATTGTGGCAACGCCAGGAAGATTGATGGACCTTATCAAAAGAAAAGTAATTCAACTTTCACAAGTTCGCTATGTGATTTTGGATGAAGCAGATGAGATGTTGAATATGGGCTTCAAAGAAGACATTGACAGTATCTTGGAAACGACTCCTAAGGAGAAAAATGTTTGGTTGTTCTCAGCGACAATGCCCAAAGAAGTGGCTACCATCGCTAAAAATTACATGAGTGATCCTTTAGAGGTTTCTATCGGTCACAAAAATCAGAGTAATGAGAATATTGATCACATTTATTATAATGTAAAAGAAAGAGATCGTTATGAGGCTGTTAAGCGTCTAATCGATTTTAATCCAAATATTTATGGTTTGATTTTCTGTCGTACCAGAACTGAAACAGCTACGGTTGCACAGAAGTTAAGTCGCGATGGATATAATGCTGAACCTTTACACGGTGACTTGTCTCAAGCCATGCGTGATTTGGTGATGCAACGCTTTAGAAGTAAAGAATTACAATTGCTTGTTGCAACGGATGTTGCAGCGCGTGGATTGGATATTGATAATATTACACATGTTATCAATTATAATCTTCCTGATGATATTGAAAATTATACGCACCGAAGTGGTCGTACAGCAAGAGCAGGTAAGAAAGGTGAGTCTTTGGTATTGGTTAGCGCAAAAGAAGGTTTTAAAATTAAAGCCATCGAGCGTCAAATGCGTACTACTTTCAGAAAAGGTGAGATTCCTAATCCTCAAGAAATTTGTCGTATTCAATTGATGCGCTTGATCGAAAAGGTAATTGCAACTGAAATTAGAGAAAAAGATATCACACCATTTTTACCAACCATCTTCGCGGAATTTGAAAATTTTACCAAAGAGGATGTTGTAAAAATGTTTGTCTCTGCTGAATTTAATCGATTTATCGAATATTATGAGCGTGCTGGTGATTTAAATGCTGGTGCAGGTTCAAATGATAGAGAGGAGCGTGCTCCAAGAGGTGAAAGATCTCGTGATCGTGAAGAAGGTAAGACAAGATTCTTTGTGAATATTGGTCGTAGAGATGGATTTAATCCAGGAGCTCTTTTAAGAGTAGTTTGTGATGCAACTGGGTTGAACTCAGCTGCTGTTGGTCGTATCGATATTATGACTTCATTCTCTTTCTTTGAAGCAGATCAAGAACATGCAGATAAAATAATAAAAACAGTTAACGGTACAGATTTCGAAGGACATACTGTAGCAATCGAAATAACTACTGCCAAAGAAACTGGTGGCGGTGGTTTCCGTGAAAAATCTCGTTCCGGTGGCGGTTCTGGTGGATTCGGTGGTGGAGGCAGAGCGCCTCGTACTGGTGGATTCGGTGGAGGCGGTGGCGGTCGCAGCAGCTCTTATGGAGGTGGCGGTGGTCGCAGCAGTTCCTACGGGGGCGGAGGCGGAGAACGCAGTGGATCTTACGGAGGTGGAGGAGATCGCTCTTCTCGTCCAAGTGGAGACAGACCGCGTTCAGCTGGTGATGGAGATAGATCAAGACCTGCAGGTGGAGATCGTTCACGCTCGTATGGAGGTGAAAAGAAAGAAGGTGGATTTGGTAGAAAAAGAAAGTTTTAATAGCAGATGGAAATAAGAAATATTGCGATTATTGCGCACGTTGACCACGGTAAGACTACCCTGGTAGACAAAATGATTGAAGCAGGTAATTTTTTGAATGAACGCGATCGCCCAACGGGTGAATTGATTATGGATAATAATGATCTCGAAAGAGAAAGAGGTATTACCATTGTTTCAAAAAATGTATCTGTTATTTATAAAGGAACAAAAATTAATATCATTGATACTCCAGGTCACGCTGACTTTGGTGGTGAAGTGGAGCGTGTTTTGAACATGGCCGATGGTGTTTGTCTTTTAGTGGATGCTTTTGAAGGCCCAATGCCGCAAACGAGATTCGTTCTTGGAAAAGCTCTTTCTATGGGATTGCGTCCTCTTGTGGTAATTAATAAAGTGGATAAAGATAATTGTACTCCTGAAGAAGTTAATGAAAAGGTTTTTGAATTGATGTTCGAACTTGATGCTACTGAAGAACAATTAGATTTTCCTACCATTTATGGTTCAGCAAAAAATGGTTGGATGTCAACGGATTGGAAGCAGCCAACAACCAACATTGCTCCTTTATTAGATGAGATTTTATCATGTTTTCCTCCTCCAGTTATTGAAGAAGGAAATACACAAATGTTACTTACCTCTTTAGATTACTCTTCTTATGTTGGTCGAATCGCTATTGGTCGTCTAACCCGTGGAGAAATTAAGGAAAATCAATTTGTAATGCTTGCGAAAAGAGATGGTACGATGGAAAAACATCGTATTAAGGAAGTTTTCGTTTTTGAAGGTCTGGAAAAAAGAAAGGTGGAAAGCGTTCAAGCTGGAGACATCTGTGCTATTACTGGATTGGATGGTTTTGAAATTGGTGATGCCGTTTGTGATGTTGATAATCCTGAGCCATTAGATACGATTCAATTAGATGAGCCTACTATGTCGATGTTGTTCACGATTAACGATTCTCCTTTCTTTGGAAAGGAAGGAAAGTTTGTAACTTCTCGTCATATTCAAGAAAGACTACAAAAGGAATTAGAAAAAAATCTTGCCTTGCGTGTTCTAGATACAGACAAAGCAGATCGATGGATGGTTTATGGTCGTGGTGTACTTCACTTATCTGTTTTAATCGAAACGATGCGTCGCGAAGGATATGAATTGCAAGTGGGTCAACCGCAAGTAGTTTATAAAGAAATTGATGGTAAAAAATGTGAGCCAATTGAAGAACTGACGATCGATTTACCTGAAGAATTCGGTGGTACTGCTGTTGAAGCGGTAACGAAAAGAAAAGGTGAAATGACCAATATGTCACCAAAAGGTACACGGATGATTATTCAGTTTTTGATTCCATCTAGAGGTATTATTGGACTTCGAAGCTATTTGTTAACGCAAACAGGTGGTGAAGCAATCATGACCCATAGATTCTTAGATTACCAACCATTCAAAGGGGAAATTCCTGGTCGTCAAAATGGATCAATGATTTCATTGGAACAAGGTATGTCAATTCCTTTCTCTTTAAATAATTTACAGGAACGTGGAAAATTCTTTGTTTCCCCTAACGAAAATATATACGAAGGTCAAGTAATTGGTGAAAACTCAAGAGCTGGTGATTTGTGTGTTAATGTTACCAAGACAAAGAAAATGTCTAACATGCGTTCTTCAGGAGCAGATGAAAAAGTGCGTCTAGCACCACCAAAATTATTTAGCTTGGAAGAATGTTTAGAATACATTCAAGGTGATGAATATGTGGAGGTTACACCACAATCGCTTCGTATTCGTAAGATATTCTTAAAAGAAGGAGATCGTAAAAGATCTGGAAAATAATAAGATTCAATTTAGAAAGCTCCAAGTAATTGGGGCTTTTTTTATGCTCATTTTTTTTGAGCTATACTACTTTTGTTAAAACTGTAGCTTAATCGAATCTCATGGATTGCGCTGGACTTATACGCGCTATAACGACACTTGGTATGAAAAGCGCTAGAGCACAAATGATAAAGGTGGCACCATTCAATCCCAACCATGCACCAAGGGTTAATTCAATCGGAACGGTGTTTAAGTAATAAACGGTAGGATCTAATTGGATCAGTCCGAAATGAGATTGCAGATAGCAAAGTCCCAAACCAATGATGTTTCCAATTAACATTCCTTGAAGTATTAAATAGCCAGCTTGTATTAAAAATATTTTCCGAATGGACCAATCAGTGCTGCCTAAGGCTTTCAAAAGTCCGATAAATCGTGTTCGTATGATGATCATTACGAGTAGGGCAGAACCCATATTGATGATTCCAATAATTAGCATCAGTATGATGATAATACTGACATTTATATCGAGAAATCCCAACCAGTTAAATAGGTCTTGCTCCTCTTCAATAATGGATTGCACTTGAATTAATTCACCTTCTTTATTGGGTTTCATTTCCACTTTTGATGCTAAATCCTTTTTCATAAGTTCTAGTTCATCCCAATTATCGAGTTGCACTTCGTAACCGGCTATTAATTTTTGCCAGGTACCCTGGCCTTCCTTTAGCCTTACCAAAAGTCGACCATCGTTTAAAGGGATGTAGTATTTGCTACCCGAAATATTTAAGGACATTTTACTCAATTCTCCTTCAGAATTTAAGGCTATTTCAGAATTATTGGTCTTGTGTAATTGAATGCTACAGCTGTCTTTTGGAAGTAAGCGTTGACTATTTTTATCAAATTGATAGACGATTAATCGGTAAGTTGTATCTATGAAATTGCTTAAAATCGCTCTTCCTGCATAGCGATCTGGACCATCACCCCAATCGTATTGTAAATTCTCTTTTTGACCAGAGACATCTGCTCTCAAAACTATCCTTCCTTGAATCAGGGTATCGTCAATACTAATACTACTTGAAAGACCCCAATCGTTTAGTTTTTGTATGGTTCTCAAATCACAAAAGACCATTTTTTTATCGTAGTCTTCAAATCCAGTGTCAAAAATCCCTACGATTTTAAATTTTCTTAAAATAGGTTTCTCTTTAACGAAAAAGCTATTTATTTCTTCATTTAACTTAAAATGTAAAACGTCACACAAGCGTTTCGACAAAATAATTTCAGAAGAAGGGATCTTTTCTTTGAAGTTGGGTAGTCTACCTTGAACCAAATGAGATTGTATAAATTTCCAATGGTATTTACTTTCCACTCCTTTCATGAGTACACCCGTAATTTCTTGCTTGTGTAAGACACTGTCTTTTCCATTGGCCAATGCTATTTTATCCTCAAAGGAAGAAGATTGAAGTAAGCCAGGCTTATAGGCAACCAGGTCAACACTGGCGACTCCTTTGCTTGCTAGAAGCGTTTGAATTAATTCTTTATCACGATGTATGGGTGGACATTCAATAATAGATGAAGTTCCTGCTTTTGATAAGAGGAGTGGAGCAGAATAACCCGTAACTTTGCGGCGCACTTCATTTTGAAAACCTGTAACCACCGCTAGGGTTATCAAGTTAACAACAATAGATAGTGCAATACTTATGATGGATATACGAAGGATAGGTTTAGAAACTTTTATACCTTGCGACTTCGAAAGTAATATACGTTTTGATATGAATGTTTCAAATAACAAATGGTCCAATTTTCAAGTTCAAAAATACGCAAAGCTTTTGTGCTTGGAAACATTTTTGTTGTTTATACTTTTTTCTTGTAAAGTTGAAGCAAGTGTTTTTGTTCCAATTGCTGGATCTGTTATAATAGAAGAGGATACGTTGCGGACACTTCCTGTTCAAATGTATACCACTTTAGATCTTAAAAAACCTCTATTAGGCATTGATCGCTTGCACCTTTTTGTCGATTCATTGAAAGATAAAAGAATTGCAGTAGTAGGCAATCAAACTTCTGTAGTTAAAGGAGTTCATTTAGTGGATACGCTGCTTGCATTGAAATTAAATGTGATAAAAGTATTCTCTCCAGAGCATGGATTTCGCGGTGATGTAGATGCTGGAGAAAAAGTACACAGTTCGATTGATGAAAAAACAGGAATCCCTCTTGTTTCTCTGTATGGAAATCACAAAAAACCGACTGATGCAGATTTAAGTGACATCGATATTGTTATTTATGATATTCAAGATGTTGGTATTCGATTTTACACCTATATTTCAACTTTACATTATGTAATGGAGGCTTGTGCAGAAAATCATAAGCAATTAGTTGTTTTAGATCGACCTAATCCCAATGGACATTATATTGACGGTCCAGTTCTTGAGCCTGCTTACAAATCTTTTATTGGGATGCATCCTGTTCCCATTGTTTACGGAATGACGATTGGTGAATATGCCCTTATGGTTAATGGTGAGCAGTGGTTAGATAAAAAAATCTTATGTAATCTTTGGGTGATACCATGTAAGAATTACACCCATAAAACAAAATATGTGGTGACTGTTCCTCCATCACCCAATCTGAAATCTGAATTGGCAATTTCTTTGTACCCTAGTTTATGTTTTTTTGAAGCAACCACGGTGAGTGTAGGTCGTGGCACTGAAAAGCCTTTTGAAATATATGGTCATCCACGCTTTCCGAAGACTAGTTTTCAATTTACTCCGGTCCCACAGATAGGAGCAAGAAATCCTCCTCATGTGAATAAAGTTTGCAATGGGTATGATCTTTCAAGCTCGCTTGTGAAAAGAACTTATGAAATCAATTTAAATTATCTCACTCAAGCTAGAGATTTATTAAGTGATTCAGCTGTATTTATTGATCAAAATGCTTTCTTTAATCGATTGGCTGGAACGGCAACTTTGATGGAGCAATTGTATAAAGGATGGTCGGCAAAAGAAATTCGTGCTACTTGGCAACCAGGAATAGATTCCTTTATGTTGATTAGGAAAAAGTATCTTTTATACGATTAATTTAGGTCTTTCTGACTCAAAGCTACTTCAGCAGCCATTTGTTGCGCATAAGCCTCCATTTTATCAGCAATTAAGGAATCAGTAGATCCAATAATTCTAGCGGCTAGAATTCCTGCATTTTTACTTGCATTTAATGCTACCGTTGCTACTGGGATTCCATTGGGCATTTGTAAAATACTCAAGATACTGTCCCATCCATCAATTGAATTACTTGATTTAATAGGAACTCCAATCACAGGAAGTGTTGTTAAAGAAGCAACCATTCCGGGTAAATGCGCAGCACCACCAGCACCAGCGATAATAATTTGATAACCGTTTTCTTTAGCACTTTTTGCAAACGCCACCATTTTTTCTGGAGTTCTGTGTGCTGAAACTACTTCTACATGATTACTTATACCAAAAAAATCTAAAATTTCTTTAGCTGCTTTCATTACTGGATAGTCGGAAGCGCTTCCCATTATTATTGCTACTTGTGCCATTTTATTTGGTTTTTTCAGTTGGTATTTCTTCTTTTATTTCTTCAATAGGTACTTGAACCTCATTAGAAATAGTCTTTGGTTTTTCTTTTGCTGCGTAATGAATTGTGTTTTCAATTTCTGAATACACTTGATCCATTGGTTGCGTTAATTCTTGTTGTTTATCTTGTAATATTTGACTGATATTCATGTCTTTTGATATTTCTATTCCAGACTTACGAATCTCATTTTGAATCTCATTGGTAGCATTTCGAATTTGAAAAAGTGTCTTTCCTAATGTTTTAGCCATGCTTGGAATACTTTTAGCTCCAAAAAACATCAAAACAAATAAGAGAATCACCATAATTTCTGATCCTGAAATATCGTTTAGAAAAAGCGGTAGGTGCAACATCTTATTTGATTTTTGACAAAGTTACAATATTTATATGGTTTGTATTTTCTCAACAATTTTAGAAAGAAGCGAATTGGGTACAAAAGGAAGTAAACACTTAATTAAAAAATTATAACTCACCTGATCGAAAATGATTAATTTACGGTTCATTAGGCCATTATAACCTTTGAGAGCGGTACTATTCGCGCTTGCACCTTTAGCAAACATATCACTTCCATCCATACCTGCAACTTTTTCAAATTCAGTTTTTACTGGTCCAGGACACAAGGCTGAAATGTGAATACCACTTCCTTTTAATTCTTGTCGCAAAGCCTTTGTAAAAGAAATAACAAATGCCTTCGTTGCAAAATAGGTAGCTTGTAAAGGTCCAGGAAGGAATCCAGCGGTGCTAGCAGTATTTAATATCCACCCTTCTTTATGCTTGCGCATATCCTGTAAATATAAATGGGTCAATTCAACCAGCGCGATTACATTTAAATGTATCATCTGATGATCAACGGCTAAATCGCGGTCCATAAATTTACCATGTCCTCCAAATCCAGCATTATTGAATAGATAACTGATAAAAATATTTTTCTCTTGCGTAAACGCATATACTTTTTTCGCTGCACCTTCAGCACTTAGATCTATGGATAAAATTTCTACCTGAATTTTAAATTTATTAATAAGTTCTTCTTGAAGTTCAAGGAGATTATTTTCTCTTCGTGCCACAAGAACTAGGTTTCCACCTTTCTGCGCATGAATTCTTGCAAATTCTTTCCCTATGCCACTTGAGGCTCCTGTAATTAATGCTGTTCCAATCATTTTTTTTGAAATATAAAGTTGATATTATCGAATTAAATGCACAAAACAATGGTAATTCACATGTTCTGCACTATTTACAATTATGGTATAAACACCGTCGGTTAGTGGAGTACCACTTTGATCTTTCCCGTTCCAATCATTTAAATAATTATCCGTTGAAAACACCAAATCTCCCCATCTATTCAAAATGCTCACACTTGTATTAGGCTTCAATCCAGCCATGAATAAAAGATCATTCGTTCCATCTTCATTTGGAGTAATAACATTAGGAACAATAAATTCATCATATACAGAAACGAATTGAATGATGGTATCGCTACATCCATTAGGACTCGTTACTATAAGTTGAACTGGATAAACGCTTTCTACGCCAAAAGAATAAGGAATAGGGGAGTTATTGAAATTTTGACCTTCAATAGTCCAAGATTGAACATTCCAATTTCCAATTGAGGTATTGGTAAAGGTTATAATTTCATTCAAATCTGGATCGGTTGGTGAAAAAGTAAAGTTCGCAACTGGATAGGTAGGAGGTAAAATCACGATATTGTTCAAGGTATCGGTACATCCATTTCCATTATCGGTAACAACTAAAGAATAGTTGCCAGGTCCTACATTATTGATATTCAAATTACTTTGGAAAGGCATAGTTGACCAATCATAACTATAACTTCCTGTTCCACCAGTAACTTGAAGTCCATTGATGGTTCCAAGTTGTAAACAGGTAGGTTGAATTATATTCAAAGTATTACTATTGATTACTGGAGGGAAGTCTTGTCCCACTGTAAAAGTTTGTGTTGCAACACAATTGTTTACATCGGTAACGGTAAAAGTATAGTTTCCAGGAGTTAAATTAGGATTACTCAAGGTACTCACATTATTAGACCAAAGTGTGGTAAGTCCAACGCCAGAAACTGTCACTCCCATAATCGAACCTAATTGACCTTCACATCCTACATTACTCAACACCATTACAGATGTTTGAATCGTAGGTCCACCAATTGAATTTACAACTATCGGACCCAAACTATCCGTGCAATTATTCACATCAACAACATAAAGTGTATAAGATCCTGCAGCTAAATTGATTAAGTCAATTGTAGTTGCGCTAGCGTTAGACCAAGAATAAGTATAGGGTGTTGCTCCTCCTGCAACTGTTATATTACTAATAGATCCGTTCCCTTGGCCGCAATTTTCACCAATGATAACAGGTGTATTATTGATGCTTGGTGGAGGCATATTAATAATGTTATAGGGGCCAACTTGAGCGGTACAGCCTATTGCATCAGTAACGGTCAAGGAATAATTCCCTGCTGATAAACCGTTTTGATTCAATGTATTTCCATTTCCAGGAGTCCAAAGATACGTTAAGCCATTTCCTGTTGTGCTGATACCCGTGATGCTTCCATTTCCTTGACCACAATGCTCAGGACTTAATACTAATGAATTAGTATTTACGGCTGGTCCAGCAATGTAGCTGATAACAAAAGGACCTGCAGTAACAACGCATCCATTAGCATCTGTAGCTGAAAGAGAATAAGATCCTGCAACTAAATTCGAAAGATTAAGGGTAGTGCCCGTTGAATTCGTCCAGGTATAACTTAAGTTATTTCCTGTAGTGGTAATTCCAGCAATACTACCAAATGTTCCAATACAACTTTGAGGAGTAAGAACCACATTCGTTGCATTTATAGTAGGAAGTGTTGCTCCAGAAATCACATAAGGTGCGGATGTACTCGAACATCCTACGGCATCTGTTACAGTTAAAGTATAGGTTCCTGCACCTGCATTGGTAAGGTTCGCGCTTGGTGTTGATACTCCGCTCCATGAATATGAGTAAGGAATCACACCACCACTTGCACTGAGTCCAGTGATTGCTCCGGGAGAGGAACAAGTAGCATTGAAAACGGCTGCATTACCAGTAATTTGAGGATTGGCTCCAACCAAAACTGTTACAGCTCTTCTAAAGCTGCCGGGACAAATACCTACATAATAGGTAGTAGTTGCAGTTAGGGTAGGTGTTGTGAAACTATTTCCACTTCCAACAACTGTTGATCCAAAAGGAGTTGAATACCAAGTCAAAGCTCCAGAAGGAGGAACTCCAATGGTCGAAGCCGTCAAAGTCACAGATGCGCCATTACATATAGTGTCATTAGCAGCTAGAATATCATAAAAACTAGTATTGGTTGTTGTAGTCCCAGAAGCCCCAGCGGTAGCGCCATTTGGAGGAAAATTTACTACATGAGCAGAATTGGTCACCCCATTGATTCCACCTTGGACCAATTGAATAGGGTTTCCTCCTGTGATGGAGATTAAACCTCCTGCACCTCCGCCACCAGGTCCGTCAGCTTCCATCGTTGGACTTGAAGCAAAAAGACCAACAGAAAGCACTTGATTTCCACCATTTCCACCATTAGCTACTAAATTGAGTGTTGCGGGAAGTGTATTTACATGAGAAATATATACCGAACCACCGCCACCTGCACCACCTGCAGCATCATTTCCATATTTTAAGGTAGAAGTTTGTGGTGCAGTGAGTCCAGCCGAATTGGCATTTACACCATTAGATCCATTGGCTTCAATGGTACCTGGACCACTTATAGTTCCATAAACTTTTAAAAATGCTATTCCACCACCACGGCCACCATTTCCGCCTTGCGTATTATTTTGATCTCCTGCACCTCCGCCGCCGCCAGCAAATATTCTTGTAGCATCTAAACTTAATGGATGTCCACCTAAGCCACCTTCTTTTCTTCTATAATCTCCATTCCAAGCAGTATTGTTTGGTCCAACGGTGAGTTCATTCTGATCACTTGTAGAACCGGAATAACCTCCACGGCCACCACCTGGACTAATTGAACCACCAAATCCAGCTCCCTCCAGATTCCATGAGGTATTATAAGTGGTGCTAGGCACTCCTTTTCCTGTGTAAGTTCCAGTTCCAACGTTGGAACCACCACCACCACCGGCATTATGATTTCCACCACCACCACCACCATTTGCAGGTGCTGATTTACAATATCTTGAATATATGGCATCGTATTCCGCATAGAATCCTGCAATGCCTTCACCTTTTTCTGCTCCTTGTGTAGCGACATGTGAAGCACAGAAACCAATATTATTAACACTTCCTGGAGGCGCTCCAAGGGTATTATCTTCTGTTACACCACCTCTGAATCCTGCTCCAGTAGCACTAATTTTACTTCCTGTATTGAATAAAAGTGTACCGTTTATCTCTGCTGCTACTACGCCACCTGTTGTTCCATTCCAAAGTGCAGGAACGGCAGACATATTAGCATTCAGTGTAAGATTTATAAATCTAGGTACTCTTACGATTTGAACATGTCCACTTGCTGTATATAAATTGCTCAAGGGACACATAAGATTAATAGTTGTTGTACCTGTTAAAGATTTAACTTCTGCCAATTCGAATTTTCCTGCATTGTTATAGTTTAAAATTTCCCCCCATAAATCTTGAAAAGAAGACCAGTCATTCAAATGACCAATTGGAGTAGTGTAAGGACCCCAATACAATCCACCAGAAGTTACATACTCATTGGCTGCATAGGTATCAACATTTAAACTAGCTCCTTGCATTTGTATGATTAATATTAAATCACCCGGAACAAGATTGCTGGTATATATTCCGCCTTGTAAAGCATTGCTTGCTACAGTTATTACAGAAGCACCCGCTGTTGTATTTGCAGTTAAATTAGTGTAGCTATTGATAATGGCATTTGCTGTGGTAATGGTATAATTTCCATCTTTTCCTCGTTGAGCAAACGCATTTGTTAAGGATAGGAATGAAATAAGAATAAAAAGAGAGATTTGTTTCATGATATTATTTTGCTTTTAGACGCATAAAGATACTATTTCGTTGTTTTATTTTGTAATTAATTGTCTTGGTTAACGGATATTCCTGATAAACATTTCCAATGACCTAATTGTTTTTTGAAATCCATTAATTCCCTGCTTTTAGAAACATCAGATTCGCGATCAGGACGCTCGTGAAATAAATGAAATTGAATTGCTTTAAATCGCATGGTAAAAGCTTCCATCCCCATTGCCTTTGCGCGCCATTCAATATCTGAGTCTTCTCCATAGCCAGGCAGACTATATTCAGTGTCAAATCCATTCAACAACATTAAATCTGATTTACACCAACCCATATTACAGCCAATTAATTTTGGTTCAGATAGCAATTTATTGGATAGACAAGGCGCATAAAGTCTTTCTTCAATGCGTTTTGTTTTATTTTTGAAGAGGTCGATTAAACTTGGATTTGTTTCTGGATGAGCTATTAATTTCAAAGAAGTTATTGGATCTAAATCTAAGCGTCTTCCAGCACAAAACCTTCCTTTTTTAAAGTGCTTATTATAATTTTTAACAAAATGTCTGTGCACTACACAATCACCGTCAATGAATATGATTTTGTCATATTTTGATTTAAGAATTGCCTTATTTAAAATTAAATTTTTTCTAAATCCAAGATCCTCTTGCTGCAATAATTGAATATCTAGCTTTTCTGTAAATTGATTCAATGTTAGTAGAATATTTTGATCGTCAGCGTCTTGAGCAATACATACTTCAAAATCCTTATAACTTTGATTGCATAAGGAATTAAGCACACTATTCAAGGCAGTATACTCTTTATAAACACAAACAATAACGGATATTGACATCTATAAATTTATTTAATTTTCAATTGCTCTACAATTCGAGCAACTGCTGGACAAATCATGGTATTGGTCGCTGTTAACTCTAAGATTTGATACATATTTTTTCTATTGGTATGCGGGTATTCTCGGCAGGCCAAAGGTCGGTATTCATAGATGTTGCAAGTATTGTCTGATTCGAGAAAAGCGCAAGGTGAACTTTGCAATACATAATCTCGATCTTCATCTATTCTCAAATATTGAGCAATAAATGCAGCTTCTTTAACGCGTAAATGTTTTGCAATTCTTTTTATGTCTGTATCTCTAAAAATAGGACTGGTTGTTTTGCAGCAATTCCCACAATTCAAACAATCAGTTTTTTTGAATTCGGCATCATGAGCTTTTTGAAAAACAGCATCAAGTTGTTTCGTGCTCTTCATTTTTTGAAGAAATTTTAAATTCTCAAGCTTATTCTTAGTCGCGAGTTCTAAGGATTCAAGATCTACTGATCGTAAGTTAGTGGAATTCAATTTAAGTATTTTTTATCAAAGTAAAAGGTCCCAAAGGGAAGCAAAGATGCTATAAGCCCTAGCAGCGTTATTTTATAATTCCATTTTTTATTTACAGCTACCAAAATTACAAAAACACAGTAAGCCATAAATAATATTCCATGTGCCATTCCAATAGGATACAAAAGTTTTTTGTAAAGGACTAAATTATTGGGTTTAACCAGTAGCATATTACAAAAAAGCACCAAATAGGAAATTCCTTCTCCGATGGCTAAAAATCTAAGTTGTTTTAATAAGTTCATTTTTCTAATAGTTTTTCAAGTTCGATATGTTGGTCTCTAAAATGCGCAGCTTGAATAAAATCTAAATCTTTCGCAGCTTTTTCCATTTGTTTTTTTAATGCTTTCATTACATCTTTCAATTGTTTTTGATCACCATAAAAAGTAGGGGATTCTGCGGCCAATTGTTTTACTTCCTCAATTTCTTGCGCCATATTTCGGGTTAAATAATCTCCATCAGCGACTTTAGTAGATTGCATAATCTTATCCGTTGATTTATTCAATGCGGTAGGCTGAATATTATGCTCCAGATTATATTCTATTTGCATCGTGCGTCTTCTGGCAGTTTCATCAATGGTACGCTGCATTGACTTGGTCATTTTATCGGCATACATGATCACTTTTCCATTAATATTTCTAGCGGCCCTCCCAACGGTTTGAACAAGGGAGCGCTCATTGCGCAGAAAACCTTCCTTATCTGCATCTAAAATAGCAACCAAAGAAACCTCAGGTAAATCCAGTCCTTCCCTCAATAAATTTACACCAATTAAAACATCGAAAGTCCCTAAGCGCAATTGCCTTAAAATTTCAACTCTTTCAATAGTGACAATTTCACTGTGAATATAACGGCATTTGATACCGAGTTTGTCCAGATATTTTTGCAATTCCTCTGCCATTCTTTTCGTCAAGGTCGTCACTAATGTTCTGTCTCCAGCAGCAACGCGCTCTTGAATGGCATCTATTAAATCATCAATTTGATGCTTACTGGTTCTCACTTCAATGATGGGATCTAGAAGTCCAGTCGGTCGAATTAACTGTTCAATAATTACACCTTCTGATTTTTCCATTTCATAGTCTGCCGGAGTTGCAGAAACATAAATTGTTTGATGCATCATGCCTTCAAATTCCTCAAATTTTAAGGGACGGTTATCAATTGCAGCTTGCAAGCGAAATCCGTAATCCACTAAATTAATTTTTCGAGCCCGATCTCCTCCATACATTCCTCGAACTTGAGGCAAGGTAACATGACTTTCATCCACCACTAATAAATAATCTTCTGGAAAATAATCTAACAAGCAAAAGGGTCTTTCTCCAGGTTGACGCTGGTCAAAATATCTAGAATAATTTTCAATTCCCGAGCAATATCCGAGTTCTCGAATCATTTCAAGGTCGTAATTCACTCTGTCATCTAGTCGTTTCGATTCTTCTAATTTTCCGTCCTTTTTAAAATTTTCAACCTGTTCCACCAAATCATCTTGAATTTGGATAATAGATTGTCTAGTATTTTCTGGACTTGAGACAAATAAATTGGCAGGGAATAAATGAAGCTGTTCAAATTTTTCAAGATGATGCTTGCTGATCGGTTCGATGGCACTTATTCTTTCAATTTCATCACCAAAAAACTCAATTCTTATGGCATGGTCTGCATAGGCTAAATAAATATCAACCGTATCACCAATTACTTTGAAGGTTCCTCTTTTGAATTCTTCTCCAGCGCGTGAATATAGATTTTCAACCAATCGGTGTAAAAATTGATTTCTTGGAATAATTTGACCAACATTAATTTCAATGATACTATTTCTAAATTCAACAGGATTTCCAATTCCATAAATGCAAGAAACTGATGCTACTATGATGACATCTCTTCTGCCAGATAATAATGCTGAAGTAGCCGAAAGTCTTAACTTCTCAATTTCATCATTTATTTGCAGGTCCTTTTCAATATAGGTATTGGTGACCGGTAAATAGGCTTCGGGTTGATAATAATCATAGTAAGATACAAAATACTCTACCGCATTATGTGGAAAAAATTGCTTGAATTCACCATATAATTGAGCTGCCAATGTTTTGTTATGAGATAGAATTAAAGTAGGTCGATTGGTCTGTTGAATGACATTGGCAATGGAAAATGTCTTGCCACTTCCTGTAACACCAAGCAAAGTCTGATGCTCGATTCCTTGACCAAGACCCTCAACTAATTGTCGAATAGCTTCTGGTTGGTCCCCTGTAGGTTTATAATCGGAAATGAGTTCAAAATCCATGGGGTAAAGATATTAATAAGAAATTCATTGCGCCGCAGTAAAATCTGATAAATTAACATTTGATATGTTCCGTTTTTTGAAATAAAATTCTAATAAGCGCTCACTCTTTCTATTTCCTTGATTACTTTTGTAAAAATAATTTCAATGAAATTTGATATCGCAGTAATTGGTGGCGGGATTGTAGGAGCAGCAACATTCTATAAATTACAGTTACACAACCCTCAATTAACCATCGCCTTGTTTGAGAAAGAGGATCTTTTAGCAGATCATCAAACTGGACACAATTCAGGTGTAATTCATTCAGGTTTGTATTATAAACCAGGTTCTTTAAAAGCGCGAAATTGTATCGAAGGCCGTAAAGAATTGGTTGCCTTTGCTAAAAAGTATGATATTCCTCACGATGTTTGCGGCAAAGTTGTAGTAGCTACTGATGAAAGTGAATTAGCCAATATGGAGCGCATTTATCAGACAGGTTTACAGAATGAAATAGAAGGTCTTGCAAAAATTACTGCTGCTCAAGTAAAAGAAATTGAACCTCATGTGGAATGTATTGCAGGATTAGTAGTCCCTTGTACTGGTATTATTGATTTTCGTGCAGCTACAAGAAAAATGGTAGCATTGGCTTTGGAGATCAATCCTAAGAGTAAATTATTTCTTTCGCATGAAGTAAAAGACATTCAAAAACAAGCTGACAGTAGTATTGTTTTGACAAATAAGGGTGATTTTGAAGCGCGTTATTTAGTTTTTTGTGCTGGATTGCAAGCAGATCGCTTGGCAAGAAAGGATGGTGTCAATTTAAAAGAACAAGTGGTAGGGTTTAGAGGTGACTATTATGAATTAACTCCTGCTGCTAAAGAAAAAGTAAAGCATTTAATTTACCCAGTTCCCAATCCAGACTTTCCGTTTTTAGGAGTGCATTTTACTCGAATGACAGATGGGGAAATTGAGTGTGGGCCCAATGCTGTATTTACCTTTAAGAGAGAAGGATATGGCAAAACTGATTTTTCCTTGAAAGATACCTGGGATGCCTTAACTTATCGGGGAACTTGGCGTTTATTTTTTAGTAATATTTCTTTTGGAATCAATGAATACCGTAGGGCATTTTCAAAAAAATTATTTCTTAAAACCCTTCAAAGAATTATTCCAAGTCTTACCATGGATGACATTCATCCCGGAAGAGCAGGCGTGAGGGCTTTATTGTTGGCTCAGGATGGAGATACTAAGGATGATTTTAGAATAGAATACCATGGAAATTCAATTCATGTTCTGAATGCTCCTTCACCAGCAGCTACGGCATCTTTAGCTATTGGATCTTATATAGCAGAAGCAGCTGACCAACATTTTAAATTGAAGGTTTAGTTTTTAACTACAATGGTTTTTTGAAGCGCTACAGATGTTGGGATGGTAATTAATTCATCCGCTTCTGTTTTGATGTAAAGAAAATAAAAGGAAATATCTACCAATTTCCCTTCTATATCATACTCTTTATCCAATACTCTGATGTTTTGTCCAATCTTAACAGGGTGATTAAAAAATAAGATTAAACTAGAAGTGATATTGGATAAAATCGACCATTGAGCAAAAAAGGCAATGCCCATCACTGTAATTACAGAGGTAATAAAAACCATCAATTGATTTTTATTGATATTCCAGATTCCTGCAAGAGCTGTTAGAACAAAAAGTAACAGAAAAAGATTGATTATTCTAATGGTTATTTTCTTTCTTTTGACATCAAAATCAATTCGACTTAAAATTCTATTTACTGCGGATCCAGAGAAAATTTTAACTACGATAACAATAACACCTAAAATACCAGTCTCAATAATTTGAAAATTCATATTATTTATTTTTTTAGTTTAATTTTTGCTTGTTCCCAATAAAGATCCATCTCTTCTAAATTCATTTCACCAATATCTTTAGCGTCCTTTTCGATAAGTTGTTCCATTAATTGAAATCGATTTAGAAATTTTAAATTAGTTTTTGCTAAAGCACTTTCTGGAGATATACCAATAAATCTAGCGTAATTTACTAATGAAAAAAGAACATCTCCAAATTCTTCTTCTATGTGAGGAGAGGCTGAGTTTACCTCAACCTGTAATTCTTGTAGTTCTTCTTCTACCTTTTTCCAGACATCTTGTTTGTCTTTCCACTCAAATCCAATTCCCTTCACTTTCTCTTGAATTCTAGTCGCTTTAACCAAGGCTGGCAGTGAAGAAGGAACTCCCTCTAAAACTGATTTTTTTCCTTCTTTTAACTTTAATTTTTCCCAATTGGCTTTAACTTCCTCTTCATCTTGCACAATGGTATCGCTGTATATATGCGGGTGTCTATGGATTAATTTTTCGCAAATACCATTCAATACACTGGTAACATTAAAAGCACCTTGTTCCTCTCCTAATTTGCAGTAAAAAACTAAATGAAGAAATAAATCACCTAATTCTCCTTGGACTTCTTTTAGGTCTTTTCCCGTGATTGCATCTGCTAATTCATAGGTTTCTTCTATGGTTAGATTGCGCAGAGACTCAAAAGTCTGCTTCTTATCCCAAGGGCATTTTTCCCTCAATTCATCCATTACGGTCAATAAGCGTTCAAATGCTTTTAATCTTTCATCCATTTCGATGCAAAATTATGTTTTAATCTCTAATACTATTGATTATCTTTGTTAATTGATGATAAAGATTTTAATTTTTAGTTGTTTTTTATTTGCGACAAGTTTGTTGTTTGCTCAAACACAATTTGATCGTGGTTTTGAATATCGTCAAAAAATCGGATTTCTCGCAGCGCACAGAGGAGTGATGGCACATATGCCAAGAGAAACAGCGAAGGCTATTGAGATTAGTTATATATTAAGAACTAGAGGCACCAAAAACTGGCATCAAGCGTATCGTTACCCAACTATCGGAGGAACTTTGTTTTTAGGATCTGTCGGAAACACTTCTTTAATGGGAAATTATGTTGGCGCATATGGATTTTCAGAATTACCCATGATCAAAACCAAGCATTATGATATGTCATTTAAATTGGGTTGCGGTGCAGGCTATACTTCAAAAATATATGACCCAATTAACAATCCTAAAAATGTCGCAGTAAGCACCCATCTTAATGCGATGATGTGCTTTGCCATTAAAAGTACTTATCGTTTTGGTCCGCATGCACTTAATTCAGCTTTAGATATTACCCATTTTAGTAATGCAGCCTTTAAAGTGCCTAATTATGGTGTAAATATGCCTTATTTGTCTTTAGGATACGCATATATTTTTCAGCCAGCTGACGACAAAACTATTGCTGAAAAATCAAGACTTTTAGCGCCATTCAAAAGGCATTGGAATTATAGTGTTTTAGGAATTGGATCTTTGAAAGAGGTAATGCCAATTGGTGGAAAGAAATATCCTGTTTATGCTTTAAATTTCTCTGCACGACGTTTTTACAGTAACAAAGCTGGAGCCG
Source organism: Flavobacteriales bacterium (assembly GCA_947447525.1). Classification (GTDB taxonomy): domain Bacteria; phylum Bacteroidota; class Bacteroidia; order Flavobacteriales_D; family Crocinitomicaceae; genus UBA952. Next base: position 176,894 of record CANFJL010000003.1, read on the forward strand.
AAATTGCCTTAGATGTAATTTCTAAACAAGCTGTTCTAGCTTATTTACCGTTGATTTCAAAATCTCAAATGGATATTCTTCAAGTAGGTGTTTTTGCTGCGTATCTGGTTCCCTTTGATCATTTTAATTTTGTTTTCGGAATGGGAGCCTATGTGAGAGATAAATATCAACCTGAAGATAGAATTTATACCAGAATTGGTTGTAGATATCAATTTTCCAATGGCTTGATGGCTAATTTCACCCTAAAAACGCATTGGGCTCGTGCGGATTATTTGGAGTGGGGACTTGGATATACTTTTAAGAATCGAACAAAATGAGAAAGATATTTTTCATGCTGATGTTATTACCGCTCGCATTTTCTTGTAAAAAAGCAAGTGAACGAAAGTGTTGGAAATCTGCTGGTCCTTACGCTGAAAAAGTAATTCAATTGGGCGATTTTAATCGTTTGTTTTTAAAGGAGCATCTTCGATATACCCTCATTCAAGATTCGACCAATCAAATTGTTATTAAAGGTGGTGTCAATATGATCGACTTTATTGAAGTGAATGGTGAAAATGGTTTGGTTTCTATTCGCAGTAGAAATAAATGTAATTTTTTCAGGAAATATGCCATCGTTGATGTTGAAATCCATTACACCTCAATGATTAATATTGTTTTTGAAGGAACGGAATCATTAACTTGTTTGGATACGATGAAAACTAATTATTTAGCTTTGACGCTTAGAGATGGCGGTGGTTCTATGCATATGTTAGTCGATGCTTTTGATATTCGAACAGATCTCACACATGGTTGGGGCGACATGATGATTGCAGGAAAAACCAATACTTCGCGATATCAATTATTAGGAGATGGATTCATTGATGCAAGCAATTTACACGTAAGAGATTCTATTAGTTTCATTTCCTATTCTTCAACCATTCAAAAGATTAATGCTGAAAATTGCAAATTAAAATCAGAAATAAACGGCATTGGAGATATTTGGTATTATGGTATTCCTACTTCAATATATAATATCGAATACGGAAAAGGGAAATTGATAAACAAAAATTAAAAAATTATTATGTTTGGTTTCGTGCTCATAATTCTTGTCCTTGTTGTTTTATATTTCTTTCTAAAACTATTTACTAAATTTTTTCTTTCGAGAAAACAAGAGGGTTCTCAAGAGCATGGAAATTTCTTAATTCGCATACTCTTAAAATTATTCATAAGGTGATTCGATATATTTTATGTTTAATGCTAATATTGTCGTCGGGTTTATCAATCTATGCTCAATCAAATGACACCCAAAAATTGGACAGTCTTAAAATCAGTGGATATTGTGATTTATACTCAGCACATGATTTTTTAAATCCTAATTCTTTAAGCGCGAATCTCTTTGTTTCCTCCAATCAATTAAACCAAGTTGCCATTAATTTGGCCTATTTTAATATAGGTTTTTATAAAAATAATTTTTCATTTCAATTTACTCCCGCACTTGGAACTTTTATGCAAGCTAATTATCATGCTGAAAAAAAAGGAACCCGATGGATATTTGAAAGTTATGCAGGATGGTCTTTACATGGAAAGAAATTAAAGCAAATTGACGTGGGTGTATTTTCTTCTCCATATACGCAAGAAAATCCAATATCAGCTCAACAAATCATGTACTCAAGAAGTTTGTCAGCAGAATATGTTCCTTATTATCTTTCTGGTATAAGAAATACCTTTCAACTTAAAAAGAATCTCAAATTCACTGCTTATTTAGTTAATGGATGGCAACATTTACCTTCACTTAGTTATTTACCCGCTTTAGGAACTTGCTTGTCTTGGACCAAAAAATCGTCCACTTTAAATTGGTCTTCTTATTTGGGAAATGAAAAAACCAAAAATAATCCTACTGCTACTTGGCGTTATTTTAATGAAGTTAATGTAGAGCGACAATTTAAAAAGATTAAATTTCAATCATGTGCCTATTATGGTTTTCAAGTGGTGGATAAATCACTTAAACATTGGTGGCAAATGAATGCTATTGCATCTTATTCCTTCAATTCTAAATGGAGTATGAATGGAAGAGTAGAATATATTAGAGATCGAGATGATATTCAAATCCAACAATATATTGATGCCAATGGATTTCATTTTATTGGAACTAGTTTGGGCTTGAAATATAGACCCAATAACGCTATTTCAATAGGTACGGAATTGAAATCGATGCACAACAGAAATGGACTTAATAATTTACTCGGTTTTATCTTTATTCAAACAAATTTTTAGAAAATATGAAAGTAATTTCCTTTAATGTCAATGGAATTAGGGCAATAACAAGCAAGAATTTCATTCAAGATATGAGTGCATTGGATCCTGTAGTTATTTGCTTGCAAGAGACAAAAGCAGATGTTGAACAAGTGAAATTAGCGGTAGCTCCACTTGGCGCCTATGAAGTATTCGCAAATGCGGCAGATAAAAAAGGATATTCTGGAACTGCTATTCTAACGAAGGTTAAACCGATTTCTGTTACCTATGACATGCGAATAGATGAGCATGACCATGAGGGAAGAATTGTCGCCGTAGAATTTGAAAAGTGTTTTGTGATTTCTGTTTATGTCCCCAATTCAGGTAGTGAATTAGCACGTTTATCCTATCGTCAACAATGGGATGCTGACTTTTTGGGATATTTGAAAGAATTGGAAAAATCTAAACCTGTTGTTGTTTGTGGTGACTTTAATGTAGCGCATACAGCTATCGATTTGGCGCGACCAAAGGAAAATTACAATAAAGCAGCAGGGTATATGCAAGAAGAGATTGATGGGATGAATAATTTTCTAGCCGCAGACTTTATCGATACTTTTAGACATTTCTATCCAAATGTATCAAAATACTCTTGGTGGAGTTATCGTGCTGGTGCTCGTGAAAAAAATGTAGGTTGGAGAATTGATTATTTTTTGGTTTCAGCTTCTTTTATTTCTAAAATCACTTCAGCTGCCATTCACAATGAAATTCATGGATCTGATCATTGTCCTGTAGCAATCGAAATAGCAGATTAAATTAAAGGATGTTTTTTGAATACCAAGCAACTGTTCTATTAATCCCTTCTTGAATATTAATCTTAGGATCATAAGATAATAATTCCTTTGCCTTTTCAATGGAAGCCAGTGAATGAGGTATGTCTCCACTTCTTACTTCTTGGTAAATAGGATTAATTTCTAATATCTCAGGATGCTCTGCTCCAAGCGCTGTTCGTAAATAGTCGTAAAGTTGATTCAAGGTAGTCGCCTCTCCACACGCTACATTGTAAATTTGATTAATCGCTTCCTTCTGGCTAGTGAAAAGCGCCTGTAAATTGATATTCACTACATTATCGATATAGGTAAAATCTCGAGAAAAGGAACCGTCACCGTTGATAACGGGAGCTTCCTGCTTTAATAAGGATTGAATAAACTTAGGGATTACTGCAGCGTATGCTCCTTCCGGATCCTGCCTTTTTCCGAAGACATTGAAATATCTTAATCCTATGAATTCCATACCATATACTTTGGCAAAAACATCAGCGTACAATTCCCCTACATACTTGGTAATCGCATAAGGCGACATGGGTTTACCAATCCGATCTTCCATTTTTGGTAATTCTATTGAGTCTCCATAGGTTGAACTGCTCGCAGCAAAAACAAATCTTTTAATACCAGCATTTCTAGTTGCTGTAATTATATTAAGGAAGCCATTGATGTTGATGTCATTGGATGTGATTGGATCATTTATGGAACGTGGCACTGACCCTAATGCTGCAAGATGTAGTACTAAATCACAGTCTTTGACAGCGCTTTCACACATCTCAAAAGATCTAATATCTCCTTCTATTATGGTGAAGTTGGGGTTTTCTGTTGCTTTTGCGATATTCTCTCTTCTTCCTGTCAAAAAATTATCCAAACAAACTACTTGGTGTTTTTGATTAAGTAAGGCATCACATGTATTTGATCCGATAAAACCGGCTCCGCCAGTGACTAAAATGCGCATTCAACTTATTTTTTATGTCCAAGAACAGCTCTCGAGTAGTAAAGTTATAAATTTTAGTTCAATTTCAATTTTTAGTCTCAAGTTTCAATTAAATTTGTAACTATGTAAAATCCTAAAGATGTTTCAAGGATTTCAATAAATAGTGTTAAATAGATCAGGAGTTTTACAATGAGCAGTCATCTTAAGGATACTTTTAAGCATAAAGGAAAGCGTAAAATATTAATCGCGGAGTTAGTGGAAATGGGAATAAAAGATCAAGCAATTCTTGATGCATTTAATGAGGTTCCGCGTCATTTTTTCCTTGACCTTGCTTTTGATGAACAAGCTTACACGAATATGGCCTTTCAGATTGGTTCTGGTCAAACAATTTCTCACCCCTTTACAGTTGCTTTTCAAACACAATTACTGGACTTGCATAAAGCTGAAAAGGTGCTTGAAATTGGAACGGGTTCTGGATTCCAAACTTGTATTCTTTGTAAATTAGGCGTTCGGGTGTACACCATAGAAAGACATCACGACTTGCATGATAAAGCGAGGAGAATGCTTACTTTCTTAAACTTGAATGCTCGAATGAATTTTGGTGATGGCTATAAAGGCATGCCCTCTCATGCACCTTTCGATAAAATATTAGTTACCTGTGGGGCTCCAGAGATTCCAGAGGAACTATTAAAACAATTAAAAATTGGTGGATTAATGGTTATTCCTGTTGGAGAAGGTAAGGAGCAGAAAATGTTGCGCATCAAAAAAATTGCCGAGGATGATGTAGATATAGAAGAATTTGGAACTTTTAAATTTGTCCCAATGTTGGAACGAACTGTTAAATAATTGAAATGAAAATATTAATCACAGATGATGAACGTGCTATTCGTAGAGCCTTAAGAGAAATCCTTGAATTTGAAGGATATCAAATCGAAGAGGCTGAAAATGGAATGGACGCACTTAAATTGTTGCGGGAGCAAACTTTTGATTTGGTTTTTTGTGATATAAAAATGCCTCAGTTAGATGGACTTGAATTGCTTTCAAAGATCAAAGAGGAAGGAATTAAAAGTTTGATTATTATGATTAGTGGTCATGGTACTGTGGAAACAGCTGTTCAAGCTATAAAAAATGGTGCCTTTGATTTTATCGAGAAACCACTTGATTTAAATCGAATCCTAGTTACCATTCGAAATGCGAAACTTAATACAGCTTTGGTTCAAGAAACGGTTCAATTAAAAAACACCATCAAGAAAATTAAAGGTACTTCCATTATTGGCGCTTCGAAAGCGATTAATGACATTAAATTGATGATTGAAAAAGTTGCTCCTTCTGATGCAAGAGTTTTGATTACAGGGTCAAATGGTTCCGGAAAGGAATTGGTGGCGCGCTCACTTCATGATTTGTCTTCTAGGAATACCATGCCATTCATTGAGGTTAATTGCGCTGCAATACCAGCTGAATTGATTGAAAGCGAACTTTTTGGTCATGAGAAAGGCGCTTTTACTTCCGCTGTAAAAGATAAAAAAGGAAAATTTGAATTGGCACACGGTGGAACTTTGTTTCTTGATGAAATAGGGGATATGTCGCTAAGTGCTCAAGCAAAAGTATTAAGAGCACTTCAAGAAAATGTAATTCAAAGAGTAGGAGGCGAAAAAGATATTAAGGTAGATTGCCGAATTCTTGCAGCTACTAATAAGGATTTACGAAAGGAAATCTCTGAAGGAAGATTTCGAGAAGATTTGTTCCATCGCTTGGCTGTTATTCCAATTCATGTTCCCTCTTTGAATGAAAGAAAGGATGACATTTCGATTTTAGCCAATTATTTTATTGAAATTATTTGTGCTGCTCATGGTATCAAATGCAAACAATTTGATGCGGCTGCTTTAAAAGCCTTGGAATCAATTAATTGGACAGGAAATATTCGCGAATTGCGCAATGTGATTGAACGCTTAATAATCCTTTGCGATGAGGTGATTACCGCTGCTGATGTTAAACGATTTACTTCGATCTCGTAAAATACTATAAAAACTATTAATTTTAAGTCTTAGATTTTAAAAGCTATGAAAAATATTTTATTCAAGTTGTTACCACATGTAACTGCAGTGCTTCTATTTGTGATTGTATCCTCTGTTTATTTCTCTCCTGTTTGGGATTCTTATAGTTTAAAACAAAGTGATGTTAAACAATATCAAGGTGTAGCCAAAGAAATTGCTGATTACCGAATGTTGAATGGCAAAGAACCTTTGTGGACAAATGCTATTTTTGGCGGAATGCCTGCTTATCAAATTAGTATCAATCATGAGAATAATTGGATGCTTAAGGTCGGTGAAATGATGCGTCTTGGTTTGCCTGTTCCCGTTGGGAACTTGTTTGTGATGCTGATTGGGTTTTATATACTTGCGCTGTGTATGCGGATCAATCCATGGCTAGGTATCGTCGGGGCGCTAAGTTTTGGTTTTGCGACTTTTAATATTCTCTATCTAGGTGCTGGGCATCTTACTAAAATTAATGCGGTTGCTTATATTGCCCCAAGTTTAGGAGGATTGTTGCTCGCCACCAGGGGGAAATGGATGCTTGGAAGTGTCTTGTTTGCGTTTTTCTTCTGCTTGAATCTTTGTTCCAATCACTTTCAAATCACTTATTACACCGCAATATTTCTATTTGTAATTGCTATCGCAGAAGGAATTCGTTTGGTTTTTGAAAAACAATTTAAATATCTGTTAATCGTCAGTGGTAGTCTAATAGCAGCAGGGATTCTTGCTGTTCTGCCTTCCATGAGTAATCTATTAACCACTTTCGAGTATTCAAAATATACTACGCGTGGCGCTACTGATTTAACCATTACGGCAGATAATCAGGCAAGAGAAAAGTCTGGCTTGACGGGATTAAATAAGGATTATATTCTTGAATATAATTTTGGAAAAGGGGAGGGTCTTTCCATCTTTATTCCAAATGCCAAAGGTGGTAAAGCTGATTATATTGGAAATGATGAAGCTGCAATGGAACAAGCAGATCCTGAATACGCTGAACAAATAGGTAAAAGTTCTCATTATTGGGGTGGACAGAAATTTAGTGGTGGGGCCATCTATTTTGGAGCTGTTGCCTTTTTCTTGTTTATTATTGGATTAGTTTTTATTAAGGATAGTTTGAAATACCCTGTCATTTTCTTATCTATAATTGTAATGGGATTGGCCGCGAAGGACGGCTTCCTTAATGATTTTTTTATAGATCATATTCCGATGTACAATAAATTTAGAGATTCTAAAATGATTCTCGTTCTCTTGCAAGTCATGATTCCCTTGATTGGAATGATGTTTTTGGATAAGGCAATCAAGCAAGAAGGGCTTTGGGGTAAACAAAAGATTTGGTTAATTGGAAGCGGTGTAATCGTTTTTGTTGGTTTGATTCTTTATGCAGCGCCTTCTATTTCTGGTTCATTTATGGGTGCAGATGAATTAAAACAGTTTAATGATTATGCTTCCCAAACTAAAGATCAAGCTCAAATTAGTTTTATTAATGGTTTGAAAAATTCCTTGATTGATACAAGAATGAATATTTATCGTTCGGATGCTGGAAGGACTTTATTGTTTTTTATAGTAAGTGCAAGTCTTGTGCTGTTGTTTTTCTATAAAAAAATTGGCAAATCAATTCTTATTGCTGGATTTGCACTATTAATTTCTATAGATCAGATTTCTGTTTGTAAACGCTATTTGAATAACGAGGAAGAGGGTGGAGTATATACCAGTTACGAAGAGGTAAGCAGTAATAGCATTCCTTATTTTCCCGCAGTAGCTGATTATGATATCTTGCAAAAGGAATTAAGAAAAAATGGTAAAATGAAGAAGGATGAGGGAGTACTATTGGATAAAATGTCTAATGACCCTGCTTATAGTGAATCGACTGCAAGCGATATTCTACCTCAATTGGCGGCGTTCTCAGCCTTGAATTTAAATTCTGATTACCGTGTATTTTCTTTTGATAATCCATTCAATGAGACAGTAACAAGTTATTTCCACAAGAGTATTGGTGGATATCATGGTGCTAAATTGAAAAGGTATCAAGAATTAATTGACTTTCATATCAATCGTGAAATTCAGGTGGCTAACCGCTCTATAAGCGATGGGAAAATGACTAAAATTCGAAATTATGCCACTCAAATGGAAGTTACTCAAGAGATTGCGAAGGCAATGTTTGATACGATTTCTTTGACAGGAATCGAATTAAATGACTCTTGTCCTATCTTAAATATGTTGAACATGAAGTATTTAATTGTCGATAGAAATAAAACTCCTATTTATAATCCAAATGCAAATGGTAATGCATGGTTTGTTAATAAGTTGGTTCAAGCGACTTCTAGTAATGAGGAAATGAAAAAATTAGGCAAATTAAATACCAAAAATCAAGCTTTAATAGGTCCAGAAGTTAAGAAGTTGGCTAAAGTTAATTACGCTGTTGATGCTACTGCTAAAATTAAATTATTACAGTATGGTACTAATGAATTAAAATATAAGAGTAAAAACAAAACTGCTGGATTTGCAGTGTTCAGTGAAATCTACTATCCTGATGGATGGAATTGCTACATCGATGGAAATCAGGTGACTTACAACCGTGTAAATTATGTTTTAAGAGGAACGGAAATTCCTGCAGGAACACACACCATTGTTTGGAAGTTCGAACCTAAGTCTTATTTGGCCGGAAGTAGCTACTCTTTGTTGGGTTCTATTGCTTTGTTATTGGTGTTCTTCTCAGTAGGTGGAATAGAAGTAAGGAAATCTTTAAATCAAAAAGAAATCGTTTAGGCTCTTACGCTAAATCACTCCAATCAATTCGGTCGCCAAGGGTTAAATTCTTATTTACGACACGTCCAATCAGTTCGTCAAAATGCTTTGGATGTAAACTAAATCCTGGTCTCACACTTCTGATGTGATTACTGGTAATTGTTTCTCCTTTTTTGATGTCACTTGAAATGTAAAGTGATCTTGAAAATGCTTTACCAGATTGTTGCTTTTCTGTTAATTCATATTCCTCTTTTCCTAAAGCAGCACTAGCTTGTCTCACCATTTGAACCATTGCTGTAAATTCTGCTTCATTCATGGAGAAAGCTGCGTCTGGTCCACCAATTGCACGGTCTAAAATAAAATGTTTTTCAATCACAGTCGCTCCAAGTGCTGTTGCGACAATAGGTAATACGGCTCCCATGGTATGATCAGAAAGTCCTATTTTGACCTTAAAATCTTTCGCGAACCTTTGCATGAGTAGCATGTTTGCTTCTTCCATAGGTGCTGGATAAGATGAAGTGCATTTTAATAAGGTGATGTCAAAATTATTTTCTTTGTGACAGGCTTCAATAGCCAATGCTATATCTTCGTATTGCGCAATTCCTGTTGAAATAATCACAGGTTTTCCTTTAGAAGCAACATATGAAATCAAAGGAATATCTGTAATCTCAAAAGAAGCGATTTTATAAATAGGACATGCTAAAGTTTCTAAAAAGTCTACAGCGGTCTTATCAAATGGAGAAGAAAAACAAACCAATCCCTCTTCTTTTGCTATTTGAAATAATTCAGCATGCCATTCCCATGGGGTAAATGCTTCTTGGTATAATTCGTATAATTTTCTTCCATCCCAAAGGGTTCCTCCTTTAATGATAAAGTCTGCTTTGTCAGAATTTAAGGTGATGGTGTCTGCCGTATAAGTCTGAAACTTGATCGCATCAGCACCAGCTCTTTTGGCAGCCCTGATGGTTTCTTTGGCTGTTTCCATATTGCCATTGTGATTGGCAGATAATTCAGCAATAATAAATACGCCTTCTTGTTTCATGAATTTATTTTTTTGACATAAGTGGTTTTTTCTTTGTCAGATTCACTTATTTCATAATCTAATTTACGGAAAATATAATGTGATGCCTCATTGGAATGCATTACTTCAGCTTGAATAGTATGGACATCATCCAAATATCGATTGACAAGCAGCTGTCCTTCCTGAACTATTATAGTTCCGTAACCTTTTCCTTGTTCAGTTGGATCTATTAAAAAACTAAGTAAAACAGTATGGGGATTAATTTTATCAAATCGAATACTGCCACAAATGCCCTTTTCTGCGATTAAAAGTAGGTAAAGGCAATCTGAGTCTGTTATTTTCTTTTGAAACCACTCACGGTGCTCTATTGGACTAATTTCGTTCTTTTGAAATGAATATTTACGCACGGATGGATTACTAGCCCAGGAATAGGTGCGTGATTCATCTTCTGCATCGGCTTTTCTGAAGGCAATTGCTGTATTGTGCTTTCCATGGATCAACACATCTTTCATGTTTCCATCAATCAGAATATGATTTTTTAATCTTTGCTCTTCTATAAAACCGGCTTTAATAAGTATTGGATAAAGATGTGGACGCAAATCATAAGCGTAAGTATTGATTCGAACGAAATGTAACGATTCAAATGCAACTTCTTCAATCAGTTTTAAATAAAGAGACCAATTGGTTTCAAATTGATTTTTTTCTAATTCGGTAGCCATGATAAAAGAAACTTCTGCTGTTGCTTTTTCCCAATCTATGTGCACCAATCCACCATATCCAATACATTGATTCTGATGTAAAAAAGAAAAAAGTATTTGATGAGGTCTTTGTTCTTCAAACTGCTTGGCGATAATAGTGCTAAAATATTGATCTTGTCCTTCAGGAGTTAACAGTTCCGTTTGTCTCAAATGATACATTTGGCTGTTTCTCCACTGCATTATAGCAACACGGTCTTCCCATCGCAAAGGCACAAGGCTGAACTTATCGCTAACGAAAGTTTGTTTTACAAGACATCTGTATTGCCCCATCTTAACTGGTAAGTTTCTTTATGGTTTCAAAAATATATGCGTGTCCAAGGGGTGTCAAATGATGATGGTCTGACATAATTCCTGCACTTGGAATATTTTCCATGGAAATATAATTACCTGTATTTGAAAGTATTGAGTTGTATTGATTAATCCTTTTAGTTACATTTTTGACAACTTGTTCGTAGGCGACATTTGCAGGAAGTATACCGATAAAAAAGACTTTTTGCTTTGGAAATCCTGCTATAAATTTTTGAATGTTCTGAGCGTATTTTTTAGGTGGAGTATAAGTGATGGCACGGAAATTTCTGATCCAATTTTTGTTTAATAAGCCTATTATTCTATTTCCAATCCAAGGAATACTTCTTAAAATTTTAAGTTCTATTCGTTTTAGAAATCTTGGTGTGCAATCTACAATGCCACTTTGAACGAAAATATAATCGAAGGTCATGCCTTCAAAATAAAACATTTGCTTTAACAAATCTGTAGACCTTGCGCCACCTATTGCAACTGTACACACGATATAATTCGCACTTCTCATTAATTCAGGGTAGGTTTGTTCCAAGGTGCAAATTTCTGGTTTAGACCTGGGTAATGATAAGGAATCCGTTAAAAGCAAGATTCTTTTTGTCATTTCATTTTTGTTTTTTCATTCAACAAATCAATCAATGTTTGATCTGTTTTATATTTTAATTGGCAGTCCTTGTTGATGCTTGCAATCTCAGGATGTGCATCTAAATAGTCAAATATTTCAACTAAAGAATAATCGTTTTTACCTATTGATTTAAAATGGTGGTCAATGGCATTGAAAAGTTGTAAATCTTCCTCGTAATCTAGGGTTAATCGATATGATCTAATCAATTCAGGGGGTAAATCAATAAACTGTAGATTGAAAAATTCTGGATTGTTTTGAAAATACCAGGTCATGTATTCTGAGTAATCTGCAGATTTAAAATAGGCCTTTACTTTTCTCAATGCCGAAACATTAATGATTTCAAGATTCGTTCCTACAGCAGCGTTTTTAGCAGTCGTGTAATCAGCTCCTTTCTCAAAATGTGCATTCAATAATATTTCACAAATGGTAGGATCAACATAAGGCATATCAGCAGTAATTCTTACAATAACATCTATATTTTCTTGATCACATACATTTAAGTAACGCGTTATAACATCTTCAGGATCACCTTGAAAGAAAACAACATCCTTTGAATAAGTATAGTCTATCAATTCCTTATCTTGTTCTAAGGTTGAGGTCGCTAAGATTGTTTTTTGAACCTGTCTAAACTTTAGGGCATGTGTAATACAAAATGAAACTGATGGTAGCTCCCCAATAGGCAGCAAGGCCTTTTCCTTTAATCGAGATGATTTGAGTCTGCAAGCAATTATGGAAGCGATATTTGCTGGTCGGAAATCTTGATTTGTAATGGTGGTATCTAAAGTTTTTTCTTGTTTTAATACTTGATAATTGGTCTGCAATTCCATGAGTCCTGACAAAGTGATTCCTTCTTGACCCGAACGCCTGTATTTCAAATCACTTTCCAAATGAATTAAATCTCCTTCATGCTTCTCTTTATTAAGCAAAGGTTTCATTTGACTTTTTTGTAAATATTCAGTTTCGCGTTCGTTTATGAACTCCATATTTTCCAAAGCGGTATAAGTACTTACTTTTTCCACTAGTTCTTTGAATTGCTCACTACTAATGGAGGAGAAATGATCGTATTTAGTCTCTCTATCGCGCAACATTACATGCTTTTCAATGGCAGTAACACCTTTCATAGCAGCAATAAGGGGCAAGGTAATGGCATCGGATAAGGTTCCTTCCGTGTGGTCCGCAAAAACTAAGTCTAATGAAAATTTATTTTTTAAGATTTCTATCTTATTCAATCCACTATCAGCCAATAAAGTAGGGTAGGACTGGAATCCAATTTCTAACATTATTTTTTTTGGTTTCAATTGTTGATTCACTTTTGAAATAATAGCTTCAATTGCATTTTCGGATTGTGCTGCTATATTAAGGATTAGTGTCTTTTCGCTCAAATCAATCTTGGTCATCAATTGAAAAACTTCTTGATTTTGAAGCACTGAACTTTGAAATTTAACACCTTTGATCTGACTGATGTTTTTTTCTAATATTTCTATTCCGTAAGAGTCGAAAATATCCAGCCAAATGTCTTTAGTCTTGGATGCTATACCAATAATTTCTTTCCATTCTGATGGGTTAAAATATAGATTTTCGTAAACAGGATACCATTCAAAGTCTTTAAGCGCTATAGTTTCAGGAGAAAAAGCCTGAAATTTTATACCGAAGTTACCCTTGAAAGATTCAAAATCTTGAATCAGGGCGTCTAAGTAATTTCTATCTCCCCCGTGTGTATTGGCAACTTCTATGATATAGTACATCTTATTTTTGATAAAATTCTTTAATACTGCTTATTACATATTGTTGTTCTGCTTCTTCAAGTCCTGGAAACATAGGCAAACTTATACATGCTTTGTAATATTCTTCTACATTTTCAAGCATTCCTTCCTTCCATCCTTTCTCCTGGTAGTAGGGCATTAAATGACAAGGAAAGTAATGAATCTGAGCAAAGATATTTTTTGATCTCAAAAAATTATATAATTCTAATCGCTCGGAGACTTCAATAACATATAAATGATAAGCATGTCCGGGATTCACTGGGGATAAATTGCAAACAAAATGCTCATTTTTAAAGGCTTCATAATAGATAGCTGCAATTTCTTTCCGTTTGTCAAGTCTTTTAGCGGCAGATTTCAACTGACTAAGACCCAAAGCTGCTTGCAAATCTGTTAATCTATAATTATATCCTAAATCCTGCATTTCCATATACCACGCTGGGTAAGTAAAATCTCCTGGATTTCCTCCAGCCTCTTCGATGCTATTTTTAAATTTTGTTTCATCACGACTTATTCCATGACTTCTTAAGGAAATTAATTTCTCATACAATGCTTTATCATTAGTACAAATCATACCGCCTTCACCTGTAGCAATATGTTTTACAGGATGAAAAGAGAAAATGGCTAAGTCTGCAAAATTTCCATTTCCACAATTTTGTTGTTTCCCTTTCGAATCAATGAAATATCCACCAGGTGCATGACAAGCGTCTTCAAGGATCCAACAGTTGTATTTTACTGCAATTTCTTTTAATTTTTCTAAATCTACTGCTAGTCCAGCAAAATCAACAGGAATAATGCCTGCATAAGTACCTTTTGGAACAGCAGCTAGTTTAGCTTCAAGAAGCTCTAGTGAAATTAAATAACTTTTGGAATCGATATCAACGAAGTCCACTTCTGCTCCTGCATATTGAACACAATTTGCTGAGGCTACAAAGGTTAAGGAACTTGTTAATACTTTTTGTCCTGGTTTAACACCTAGTGCTATGACGCTCAAATGTAAGGCTGCAGTCCCATTGCTCACTGCAACAGCGTATTGACAACCTATATATGCAGAAAAAGCACTTTCAAAAGCGCTTATTGTTGGACCTTGGGTTAGATAATCTGATTGTAAAGAGGTGCTGACGGCATCAATGTCTTCCTGAGAAATAGTCTGCCTTCCGTAGGGGATAGGTTTCATTAAATTTCAAAGTTAGGGTCCACAAATGCTTTGATTTTTTCTCGCAAACTCTCAATTGTTTCCCATTCTTCATTGTCTAGTGAATTGTATGAAAATCCTTCACTTACTTTTTTCGCATTAAAATTGGAAACAAAATCACTTAAGGGCCAATTCGTGCTCTGTGGAATAATAGCATAATACTTTCCTAGGTCATAAGTGAAAAATGAGTCTGATGAACTGATCATTTCTTCGTGAATTTTTTCACCTGGACGAATACCAATAATAGGTTTTTCGCAATTGGGCCCAATAGCCTCTACCACATCGGTAATGCGATAAGAAGGAATCTTTGGAACAAAAATTTCACCTCCCCAAGCGGTGTGTAAAGCATGCATCACCATGTCAACTCCTCCTTGTAAAGAGATGTTGAATCGAGTCATTTCCTTAACAGTGATGGGTAAAGTGTTGTCAATTTTTTTGCGCTTTAAGAAAAATGGGATCACAGATCCATTTGAACCCATAACATTTCCATAGCGAACTACTGAGAATTTTATATTTCGTTTTCCTTTGATGTTGTTGGCTGCAACGAATAATTTGTCTGAGGTAAGCTTTGTCGCACCATATAAGTTAATTGGGGCACAAGCCTTGTCTGTTGATAAGGCAACAACATGGGTAACATTTGTTTTTAATGCTGCTTTGATTACATTTTCAGCACCACCAACATTTGTTTTTACACATTCGTCAGGGTTATATTCTGCAATATGAACATGTTTCATCGCTGCTGCATGTATAACATAATCAATTCCAGAGAAGGCGCGTTCTAAGCGTTCGTAATCCCTAACATCACCAATGAAATAGCGCATTTGAGGATATTTTTTAACAGGGAACTCTTGTTCCATTTCAAATTGCTTCTGCTCATCTCTCGAGAAGATCACTAAACGATTGATGTTTGGATAATGTGATAAAATATGTTTTGTAAGTGCTTTTCCTAAAGAACCTGTACCTCCCGTAATGAGCACTGCTTTTTCTTCCATAATAGTCTTGTTATACAAATATAAGATTTCCTTTAATTTCTTTAAATTGTTATTTCTTCTAATGACTTTCTTTCAAAGGCATCGATAAGTGATATTTCGCTGCTGTTGTAAATTGTCGCTCCTCTTTTTCTACTGTATTGTTCAATATCCCAATACCCTTGAAAGGATAAATAGTATTTGTGTAGAATTTCATGTAAGCGTCTTGGTCTTGTTATATAATCTTGTACTTTTTCTGGTCTTGAGCTTTGTTCGTCGTAATAATGTTTTTGATGCACCAAAGCTTCGTTTTTTTCATTCACACTAATTTCACTAAGCCATGAATGATCTGCTCCAATGATAATAATTTCTTTGAATCCTAAATATAAAGAATTCATTAATGCTGGAATTAATACATTGTGCGGTCTTGGTATTGCCCAAGCCATACGATATGCTAATTGAGTGAAACTTTGAAATCCTTCCCCTGGAGTTTGATTGAAGTAAATAGGGTGCAGATGTTTATTTTGTGATATCAATTCTTGAAATTCTTTTGATTTCTTTGCTCTAAACGGAACCATAAGGTATAAATCCCATTGCGTGACCTCTAATAAATGTTCAAACAAAGTTTTGCGTAATTCAATATAAAACGGAGACATTTCATCATCTTTTTGAAAGTAGGTCACAGCGTTTATAATGTAATATTTTGGTTTAAGTTTTTTGTAATAAATTGTTGTTGCAAAAGCATTTACAGCCATTAAATCTAAATTTGTTTTTGGTAATTTTTCAAATTTCTCTAGACTTTTTTTTAAACTTGGTCCATTTCCGAGAATAAGCAAACGATTTACTTGCTGCTTATTTATTTTTAAAATTCCTTGAAATTTACTCTGTATCAAGATGCGCAAACAACTTATAAATGTTTGACTTAGGTGAACTAGGAATTCTTGAATTAGAATCAGTATGCGCATAGTGGCTTTTACTTATAAAGTAAGCCTAAGGTTACCCAAAATCTAAAAAATAATATCATGCGGGCTCTAGCAAATTTTAATTGAAATAAATAGAGCATAGCAATTAAAATACTGGCTCCCCATTTGAGTGCTTCAACACCAATTCTTTTAAGATAATGAAACACACTTACATGGAGACATCTAACCCTTTCACTGCTTCCTGTGCCAAGTGCTTGTTGTTTTATAAAGGAGGATTTAGTTCTTTCAATGGGAACGGAATGGTATACAATGGCAAGCGGTGCATAGACAACACGATATTTTTTTTGATAGATTCTATTGAATAGATCTTTTTCTTCTCCACCAATGAGTTGGGAGCCGATGCGACCTAAGGCAATGTTAAACGAACCTATTTCTTTAAAAATATGCGTGCGAAATGCCATATTTGAGCCTCTTGGATAATCGTGTCTGTTAAAATCAAATTCGACATCTCCTTTATTGAAATAACCTAACAAGGAATTTAAATAAGGATTTTCCCAATTTGGAACTTCTGTTTCGTAATGCAGTAATATCTTTCCGCCAATGGCTGTGACATCTTCTTGTTGAAATATTCGCATCAATTCACTTAGGTATTTAGAATCGATGAAGGCATCGTCATCTAGGAAGGTGATTAATTCAAATTGAGCAGCTTCAATGGCATTATTTCTTGAAAAGGAAAGTCCCTGTTGATGCTCCTCTTTGTAAATTGATATAATGTCTGGATTTTTGGTTTTAAATTCCTCGAACAATTCTTTTGTATTGCCGGGAGAATTGTTATTCACTAAAATCACTTCAAATAAAGTGCGGTCCAAATCTTGATTTACAATAGAATCAAATAATTGAGGAAGATATCTTTCGCGATTATAGGTGCAAATGGCTACTGAAATCTTCATCAAAATCAGTTTAATTGATTAACGAGTTCTTCAAATTCTTTAATTGCGGTAGTGAGTCCATTGGGATTTTTTCCTCCTGCGGTTGCAAAAAAGGCTTGTCCGCCACCGCCACCTTGAATATGCTTGGAAATTCCTTGAATTATTTTTGCGGCATTTAAGGACTTACTGGCAACCAAAGGTTCTGCAATGTATACATTCAAGGTGCATTTATCAGCGTCTTTCGTGCCAATAATTCCAATAAAATTAGACACTTCTCCTTTCAATTGGAATAAGATATCTTTTACTGATGTCGCATCCAAATCAGTAATAGCACTAAGGAAATTGATGTCTTTAATACTAACAATTTTATTTTTCAATTCTTGCTTAAGTGCCTTAGCTTTATCTTTTTGAACCAATTCAAGTTCCTTGGTCAAGGTTTGATTTTTGAGTAAAAGATCTTCAATCGCTTTATTTAGGTCTTTTGGGTTGCGCAACAAGAGATTTACTTGATCTAATTGAGCTGCTTTTTCTCTAAATAATTGTTCCGCATGAGCACCTGAAATTGCTTCGATTCTTCTGATTCCTGCTGCTACTGCCGATTCTGAAATGATCGTGAATAGTCCAATGGATGCCGTGTTTGGAACATGAATTCCACCACAAAGTTCAACGGAGTCACCAAATTTAATTACACGAACATTAGAACCGTATTTTTCCCCAAATAAAGCCATTGCCCCAAGAGCTTTAGCTTCTTCAATAGGCACCGCTCTTCTTTCATCTAATGAAGTGTTGGCGTGAATTGCTTCTGCAACCAGTGCTTCAATTTGAATCATTTCAGCTTCACTTATTTTTGCAAAATGTGAAAAGTCAAATCGTAAATAGGAGTCGTTGACTAGTGAACCTTTTTGTTCTACATGATTGCCTAATACGCTGCGCAGTGCATGGTGCAGTAGGTGTGTAGCAGAATGATTCTTGGCACATTGATTCCTTTTCTCTGCATCGATAAGTGCTGCAAATTCACCTGAACAATCAGCAGGTATTTTTTCACTTAAATGTATGATGAGATTATTTTCCTTTTTGGTATCAAAAATTTCAATTTTCTCCTTACCATTTGAAATAGATCCTCTATCACCAACTTGTCCTCCGCCTTCTGGATAAAAAGGAGTTTGATTGAATACCAATTGATAAAAAGTTTTTTGTTTTTGACTAACTTTTCTGTATTTAATGATTTCAATGTTTGCGCTGGTATGATCATAGCCAATAAACTCAGTAGTCACATCAGGATTAATTTGCACCCAATCACTTGTTTCTACTGCAGTTGCAGTTCTAGATCGGTCTTTTTGAATCTTCAATTCAGCTTCAAAGGCGACTTCGTCAATTTTTAAATTGTTTTCTCGAGCAATTAAAGAAGTGAGATCCATTGGGAATCCGTAAGTATCGTACAATTCAAAAACAGCACTTCCAGAAATAGTTTCATTATTTTGTGCTTTGCAATCTTGCATCAACAAGTCCATTCTTTTAATTCCTAGAGCAAGTGTTCTGAAGAAACTAATTTCTTCTTCTCTGATTACTTTAGCGATGATATCTTTATGATGAATCAATTCTGGATATGCATCTCCCATAAGCTTTCCTAAAAGAATAGATAAGTCACTTAAAAATGATTCTTTTAATCCTAAGGTTTGATACCCGTAGCGAACAGCTCTTCTAAGGATGCGTCGAATAACATATCCTGCACCATTATTAGATGGAATTTGTCCGTCTGCAATCGAAAATGCAATGGCTCTGATGTGGTCTGCAATAACCCTTAAGGCAATATCTGTCTCTTCAGCAGCGCCATAACTTATTCCTGAAACTTGAACCATATGTTGAATCAAGGTTTGGAATAAATCGATATCGTAGTTACTTTGTTTTCCTTGCAAGGCCATAGCCAAGCGCTCCAATCCCATTCCTGTATCTACATGTGTTGCAGGCAAGTTTTCCAATGAACCATCAGATTTTCTGTTGAATTGCATGAAAACATTGTTCCAGATCTCAATCACCTGCGGATGATCTTGATTGACAAATGATTTACCTGAATGAAGAGCTCTTTCTTCCTTTGATCTTAAATCAACATGGATTTCAGTGCACGGTCCGCAGGGACCAGTGTCGCCCATTTCCCAAAAATTATCTTTTTTGGAGGCGAGTATGATTCGATCTTCATCAATAAGTTCTTTCCAAATGGAAAAACTCTCAGAATCTTGCGGCACATTGTCTGTTTGATCTCCTTCAAATACGGTAACATACAGTTGATCTTTGGGTATTTTGTATACTTCCGTCAATAATTCCCATGCCCAATTGATCGCCTCCTTTTTAAAATAATCACCAAAAGACCAATTGCCAAGCATTTCAAACATCGTATGATGGTAGGTATCTACGCCAACTTCTTCTAGGTCATTGTGTTTTCCGGATACGCGCAAACATTTTTGAGCATTGGCTATTCTTTTGTTGGTAGGTGTTTGATACCCTAAGAAATAGTCTTTAAATTGATTCATCCCAGCATTGGTAAACATTAAGGTCGGGTCATTCTTCACAACCATTGGTGCTGAAGAAACAATTTGATGTCCTTTGGAAGCGAAAAAATCAAAATAAAGTTGTCGTATTTCAGAAACTGTCATGCTACTTATATAAAATGGTATACAAATTTAATCATTTTACTTTTCTTAAACAGTTAAAGAAAGGAATCGAATTATATGTTTAAGTTCAGTGCATCAATATTTCGGATCTGAAGCTCTTTTGCTCAGTAATATTAAGCTATTATTCTTACTTTTATCTTTTAAAGAAAATGGAATTCATAGACTCAAATTTAGATAAGTATGTTGTTGAGCATACCTCGATTGAAAATGATTTATTAAAAAAAATTCAACGAGAAACACATTTGAATGTGTTGCAACCTCGTATGTTAAGCGGTCCTTTTCAAGGAAGATTCTTATCTCTTATTTCAAGCTTAATACAACCAGATAAAATTCTTGAAATAGGAACTTATACCGGTTATTCTGCTTTATGTTTAGCAGAAGGGCTTTCGAAATCAGGCACCTTAATTACTATTGATATCAATGATGAATTAGAAGAAAGGGTAAAAGGTTATTTTCAAGAGTCCTCTTTCTCAAATCAATTAACACTTATGATAGGACCTGCCTTGTCAATAATTCCGCAATTGGAAAATGATTTTGATTTGGTGTTTATCGATGCCGATAAAAAAAATTATATCAACTACTACAAAGAAATTTTCCCTAAAGTAAGGGTAGGTGGTTTGATTATAGCAGATAATGTCTTGTGGTCAGGGAAAGTAGTTGATCAGGATGCTCAAGATCCGGATACTCAATTATTAAGGGATTTCAATTTAATGATTCAGAGTGATTCAAGGGTAAGCAATATCTTGCTTCCTATTCGTGATGGCTTAATGCTTGTTAGAAAAATAAGTAATTGATGAAGCGTGAAATTGTAATTACTGATGATGGGTCTTCTAGTATTTATTTACCCGAATTAGATGAACATTATCACTCCTTTCACGGCGCAATTCAGGAGGCAGATCATGTATTTGTAAAGCAAGGACTTAATGATTTTTTAGACGCTAATGAAATCTCCATATTAGAAATTGGCTTCGGTACAGGGTTAAATTGTTTTTTAGCTGCCGTTTGGTCTATGCAAAATCAAATTAAAATAAATTATGTTGGCCTAGAGCCGAATCCAATTGATTTAGAAGTATTACAGAAAATGAATTATTCAAAAGGGAAATATTTGGATTATCATTTATTTTATGAGGGTGTTTGCAATGCTGAATGGGAACAGAAATTTCGGGTGCATGATAAATTTACAGCAACGAAGGTTAGGAAGTGCTTGCAAGATTTTAAAAGTGAAGGAACCTTCGACTTGATTTTCTTTGATGCTTTTTCTCCCAAATCTCAACCTGAGTTATGGACTTTAACCATTTTTACTCAAGTTTATAATTTAATGAATCCGGGCGGAATTTTAGTTACTTATTGTGCAAAAGGCCAAGTGAAGAGGGATTTGAAGTCCGCTGGATTTACAGTAGAGTCATTAGAAGGCCCACCAGGTAAAAGAGAAATGTTACGTGCGAGAAAGCTAAGTGTTTAGTAGACAATCAATTGAAGATAAGTTAATTTTAATTAACATTTATTATCTTTAAAGATGCAAGAAAAACCAAAATACAAGCTTACCTTTGCTTCGAATTACTTTTCATAGTGGTAATTTAAGTTTTATAGTTTTAGTTTGATTTAGCGAAAAGAGGAACAAATTAGATTTGTTCCTCTTTTTGTTTTTAATAAGTTTTATTTATTCGCGCCAAAATAAATTTTCAACACTTCTTTTACTTCATTTAGAATTAAAGCGCTGGCTCCCCAGACCCAATTTCCCTGAATTAAAAAACCTGTTACTTCAATTGTTTCATTAGTATCATTAAGGGTTATTTCCTTTTTATGTATGTTTTTCTCTTCAATAATTTCTGATAATGGGACCGTTAATATTTCAGAAACTTCCCTTTTTTCAGCAAGCAAGGCTACGGAATTGAAATGCAGAAATAAAAAAGGATGCACATCAAAATTAGAAATTGGAATATAAACGGGACTTAAAGCTCCAGCCGATTGATTTTCATCAGAAATTAGACCGATTTCTTCATGACTTTCCCTAATAGCAGTATGGAGTAAATTTTTGTCTTTTTCATCAGTTTTTCCACCAGGAAATGCAATTTGTCCACTATGAGCTCCGTCGTAGACACTTCGTTTAATCAATATTAAATGGGGATCAGCTGGATTGGTGAAGAATAAGTGTATTGCTACAGAAGCTTGCTTAGGTGCAATTGCTTGTCTTCTAGAAACACTAGATTTTTCTCTTCCTTTGGGCAACATCATCAAATGCGCATCTTCTCCTGGTAGTTGATTTTCTATAATTTCTTTAAAAAGTTGCTTTATTTTTTCTTGCACAAGTTCTTGCTGATTATTTATTAGTTCGAAATTAAAGAAAATAACAGGCGATGCTTTAAAATTATCAATTTATTAAAATTTCATTAATACCCCCTCAAAAAATAGGGGGTGTGTTGAAAAAAAGATATAAATTATTGTTTTTTGATAATTATTTTAAATTAATTTTGCTAAAAAATTGATTTTATGGCAACCAAACGACTAAGAGCATATCAGGATGTATTGAATAGAGAACCTAAAAACATCGATTATGAGGGTAAATTATCTGATTTATTTGGATCAAATGTATTTCATGCTGAAGTAATGCGTGAGTACTTGCCTTCTGAAACGTATAAATCAATGATGGCTTCCATACAAACTGGGGTTCGTTTAGATAGAAAAAATGCTGATCAAGTAGCTTCCTCTATGAAGGATTGGTCAATATCTAAAGGTGCAACACATTATACCCATTGGTTTCAACCCTTAACCGGTTCGACAGCAGAGAAACATGATGCTTTTTTAAAACCAATTGGTCCAGGTAAGGCAATTGAAAGGTTTGATGGTGAATTGTTAATTCAGCAAGAGCCGGATGCTTCTTCTTTTCCAAATGGAGGAATTCGAAATACTTTTGAAGCAAGAGGATACACCGCTTGGGATCCTTCTTCGCCTGCTTTTATCATTGGAAAAACATTATGTATTCCAACCATTTTTATTTCCTACACAGGAGAGTCATTGGATTACAAAATGCCTTTAATCAAAGCTTTAACAGCAATTGATACTGCCGCTGTTGATGTTTGCCAATATTTTGATAAAAATGTAACCAAGGTAAATGCTACCCTTGGTTGGGAACAAGAATACTTTTTGATTGACCAAGCTTTATTTAATGCTAGACCAGACTTATTGCTAACAGGAAGAGCTTTGTTTGGCCATGCTCCTGCAAAAGGGCAACAATTAGAAGATCATTATTTTGGTTCAATTCCTGAAAGAGTTACAGCTTTTATGCGTGATTTTGAGATGGAAGCTTTGAAATTGGGAATCCCTGTTACAACAAGACATAATGAAGTAGCGCCCAACCAGTTTGAATGTGCTCCTATTTTTGAGGAATGTAATTTAGCCAACGATCACAATCTACTTTTAATGGATTTGATGGAGAAAATTGCAAGAAAACATAATTTCCGTGTGTTGCTTCATGAGAAACCGTTTGCTGGAGTAAATGGTTCTGGAAAACATAACAATTGGTCTTTGAGTACAGATACAGGTGTAAATTTATTAGCGCCAGGTAAAAATCCAAAGTCTAACTTGCAATTCTTAACCTTCTTCGTGAATACGATTATGGCCATCCATGATAATGCAGACTTGTTAAGAGCAGCTATTGCATCAGCGGGTAATGATCATCGATTGGGTGCCAACGAAGCGCCTCCAGCGATAATTTCTGTTTTTATTGGAACGCAGTTGTCTACGCTTCTTGATGATATTGAAAAGAATGTTAAGGCAGGTAAAATGACGCCTCAGGATAAAACAGAATTGAAATTAAATATTGGTAAAATCCCTCAAATTCTATTAGATAATACAGATAGAAACAGGACATCTCCTTTTGCATTCACAGGTAATAAGTTCGAATTTAGAGCAGTAGGATCATCTGCAAATTGCGGTTCTGCGATGATTGTTGTAAATACTATAGTTGCAAAGCAATTGCAATTGTTTAAAAAATCTGTTGATGCTCGAATCACGAAAGGAGAATCTAAAGATGAAGCAATTTTAAAAGAATTACAATTGCTTATTAAAAGCTCTAAGAAAATTCGTTTCGAAGGAAATGGATACGGAGAGGAATGGGTTACTGAAGCGCTATCTCGTGGATTGTCCAATTTAAAGGATACCCCAAGAGCATTGAAAGTTTGGGATGATAAAAAAGTTATTCGATTGTTTGATGAAATGGGGGTCTTATCGCCTCGTGAATTGGAGGCGAGAAAAGAAATTGAATTCGAGAATTATATTCTAAAGATTCAAATTGAATCTCGATTGATGGGAGATATCGTTCAAAATTATTTTATTCCTGCGGCCGTGACGTATCAAAATAAATTAATAGAAAATGTAAATGGTTTGTTGAAAATTTTTGGCGATAAGGAAGGAAGGGTTATTGCAAAAGCTCAAATGGAATTGTTGGAGAAAATTAGTGGACATATTAATTCAATGAAATCAGCATCAGACAAAATGCTTGTGCAAAGAAAATTAGCGAATAAAGAAGCCCATGCGGAACAAAAAGCACTTTCTTATTGTGATAATGTTAAAGTTCACTTTGATGAAATTCGCTATCATGCTGATAAATTAGAGTTACTTGTTGAAGATGAATTATGGCCATTGCCAAAGTTTAGAGAAATGCTCTTTACGCGTTAATCTTAGACTTTAATTCTCTTTATTCAAGTTCAATGCCAGTCTAAGTATTTCAATACTTGGTATTTTATCTTTTTTAAATTTCACCTCAAATAGGTTTCTATTTCGTTTTTCGATGGTACTTATTTCTGTAATCGTTTCAGCAAATTCTTTACTAACACTATAGGCTGGAATGAATTCTAAAAAAGCACCTTTCCAACCTAAATTCCTAATTTCAGTGATGTATTTTGGTTGGCCTGAAATCACAAATGGTTGATTTGTAGAAGACATAAAGTTGTTTTGGTATTTTCTAACACCTAGATAAATTGAGTTTCTTGATAATTGTTTAAAGTAATAGGTTGTTCCATTATAGCAAATATTTTTTCCTACTCGTTGACAAGAAACACCAATTTCATCCTGAAGTATTTGCATAACCTCTTCTTTTTTTGTTGTATGCTTAAAGTTTAATAATAATTCAAATGATGGCGCTATTCCACTTTTAATTTCACTTTCAAAAAAGTCGGCTCCATAGTAGTTAAGTGAAATATCATCCATATCGGATATCAATGCTGCAATTTTTTTTAAATCTTTATTACCAATAAAACGTTGGTTTACTTTTGAAGAAAAATGAAAACAATCTTCTGAAGAAACTAGTGTTTTTCTTTTATAAGGATTTCCTTTAGATCTTATGATAACTTTTTCATCTTCTAATTCAACTTGATAGGAGTAACGCACTTTGTTTTGTTCAATCTTGAAATGATTTAATGTGGTATTTTCTTTGATTTCAAGTGAAAAGTTGGAATCAAATAAGAGTGATTTAATTTCTGCTTTACTTAATTTTATTTTAGTAGAATTCCCTATGTATGCATACTTATCATGCTTTTTATTTTCGAATACCAAGATGCGATTATTCGTTTCTTTTAAGTTAGATTTCCCTCTAATAAACCAAAGATTTTCATTTTTTCTTGTAATCTGAATTAAATAAATATCTTCTCTTAAATCAAAAGCGCTTATTAATTTTCCTCGCGTATCATATTTATCTAAATTAATAAGATCATGAAGGTCATTTAATATAGACACATCTTTATTTCTAAACCATAAATCAAATAGAATTTCTTTTGTTAATGCAATTGGTTTAATTTGAATAAGATCTGTTGTTCCTGATGGTAAAAGGATTTTTGTAGTGCGACTTTTGTGGGCCTTAGATTCAATAGCTTTGAATTCTTTTGTCCCTATATATACCATCGACCAAAAAAAGGCTAGGGTAATAATTTGCATGAATAGTTTAATCTTTCGCATCTTATGCAAATTTACATCAATCTATATTTGTTTTTTCAATTCATTACTTTTATTTAAGCTATTTCTTTAGTATTGATTAATTTTGGATATGAAATTATTGATTCGTTTTATTTTTTGGCTCATTGGTTGGAAAATTGACCCTAATGCACCCACGGACATAAAAAAATGTGTCATAGTTGTCGGTCCACACACTTCTAATTGGGATTTTGTCCTTGGAAAAATGGCCTTCATGACTTATGGCGTAAAAGCAAAGTTTTTGATTAAAAAAGAATTATTTTTTTTTCCTCTAGGATTGATTCTCAAAGCCATGGGGGGAATTCCTGTCGATCGCAAAAAAACCAACAATCTAACAGAAGCTGCTTTGGATTATTTTAAACAAAATGAAACCATGTATATGGTGTTTTCTCCAGAAGGAACTCGAAGTTATAATCCGAATTGGAAAAAAGGATTCTATTATATTGCTCAAAAAGCACAAGTACCAATCTATATTTGCTATATTGATTTTTCAACAAAAACAGGTGGATTCCACAGTCTCTATTATCCAAGCGGCAATGTTGTGGATGATATTAATCACATTAAAGAAGTATTAAAACAATATAAAGGAAGGTTTCCTGAAAAAGGTATCTATTGATTATTTCTTTTTAATTTCTCCAGTATTTTTATCGTAACCGTAGGGACAATGTTTGCAATTACTTTTACAGCAATATCCTCTTTTTGAATGATATTCTTCGGTAAAAATTATGAATCCTTCCTCACTTAGGTAATAATCTTCCTTAGAAAGTTTACTTTTACTTTGCGAAAAAGAGGCAAATTCATTTTCCATTATTTTTTTTAATGTCTGAAATTAATTTATCAAATTCAATAGTTCAAGCAATCAATCTTCCTATTAACAACAAAGGTGCTAATAATTTGTTCATTAAAAGAGATGATTTAATTCATCCATTTGTTTCTGGGAATAAATGGCGCAAATTAAAATACAATATGGAAGTAATTCAGCTCCATAATTGCGATGGCTGCCTTACCTTTGGTGGTGCTTATTCCAATCATTTACTCGCAGTTGCATCAGCTGCGCAACAATTTAAAATAAAGTCAATTGCTTATGTTCGAGGAGATGAATTGAATGAAAATTCAAATCTACTTTTAAGAAAATGTTCCGAACTAGGAATGGAAATGCGCTTTATATCTCGAAGTAGCTATCAAGAAAAAAAACTATCTTCTGATTTTATTTTTGAAAACAACTCAAAATATTTGGTTATTCCTGAAGGTGGAGCCAATGAAAATGGCATAAAAGGGTGTGAAGAAATATTACAGGAAACTACCAATGATTTTGATGTGATAGGTCTTTCTCAAGGAACTTGCACCACCAGTTTAGGGATTCTTTTTTCGAGTCCTATTACTTCAGAAATTTGGGTTTTTCCTGCATTAAAAGGATTTGATTCAATAAGTGAAATGAAGTCTCTTGCAGAACGCTGCGGTAGGAGTGAGGACTTTCAGTTGCATCAACACCGCATCCGCATATTTGATCAATTTCATTTTGGTGGCTATGCTCAAAAAGATGATGAATTAGTAAATTTCATTTCTGATTTTCAATATCAAACCAAGATAAAATTAGATCCTGTTTATACAGGTAAAGCAATGTATGGATTGCTC
Source organism: Flavobacteriales bacterium (assembly GCA_947447525.1). Taxonomy (GTDB): domain Bacteria; phylum Bacteroidota; class Bacteroidia; order Flavobacteriales_D; family Crocinitomicaceae; genus UBA952. The sequence goes on from CANFJL010000003.1 coordinate 204,388, forward strand.
CATAAAATTAAAGAATTGAAAAACAAAAGAATTTTATTCATTCATACGGGTGGTGTGAATGAATTCAACAACTAAATTTATTTAATCTTTTCTTAATTTAGTTTTTTTCTTCCCGTACATGTGGATGGACTTGAAGAATATTTCAATTGCACCAACACCACTAGTTGCTGAACTCAAACGAGATACATTGGCATCAAATGCGATTCCAATTTTGAAGTTTTGAATTTTATAACTGAAAGAAGCAATTACTGCATCATTCATTCTATAAAAAACACCATAACTTACTGTTTTTGATTTGTTAATGTTGGTTATTTCAGACCCTGAAGATAATATGTTTTCACAATTTACTCCCAATACAAAATTATTACTTGGTCCATTTCTGAAATACATCATTTGAGGTTGCAATCTGAAGTCTCTTCTTCTTGTTGTTATATCAGCACCTGCATTAACAACCATTTGCATATACATTTTATCTGCAGTAAAAGAGAAATCAATTTTTTGTCTTGTCATATGATTTAAAGCTAAACCACCATAAAATCTCGACTTATTTCTTTGAGTGTGTTGATAAAAAATCCCGGAATTAACATCAAAAGCACCATAGGAACTTCTGGATAAATTCGAGTTAATATAAATAGGATCACCATAATTACCATTAAATCCATTACCAGTCCAATCAGATCCCCAATTTAGTGTAGCAGGATCATAAGATTGCATGTAAAAACCTGGGGCAACTCCAACAGATAGTTTATTTCTCTGATCCAATTGAATGGTGTAATTAACAGGAATTGTTACAGCGGTAGTCATTAGCTTATTATCGCCAGTTTGATCATTGATCACATTTAAACCAACACCAAAATTATTTTTACTGTAAGCTCCGTCTGAAAATTTAAATTCAGTACTTAAAGTATTGGTGCGCATTGGAGCTCCTTCAATTGTGAAATATTGAAATCTAAAATTGGTAAAGAAGCTATAATCTTCATTTCCAGTAGCAACTGAACCAGCATTAAATAGACTAGGAGCCTGATTCCATAGACTTGAATTGTATCCTTGTTGTGCTAATAATGCATTTGCAGAAACAAGTAAGAAAAGGGTAAGTATAACTTTTTTCATGTGTATTATCTGTAAAGTGTTACATTTCCTGTAAAGGAATTTGATAAACCATTAATTAATCGATAGTCAATTTTATATACAAAGGTTGCAGGATTTAAAGCCTTGCCTTTAAAGGTACCGTCCCATCCTTCGTTTGGATCTGTACTGTGAAAAACCAATTGTCCGTAGCGATTGAAAAT
>CANFJL010000004.1 GCA_947447525.1 Flavobacteriales bacterium
AGGAACTTATACCGTTACCACAACTGATGCTAGTGGTTGTACAGCAACATTGAGTGTAACGATTACACAACCAACGGCCGCATTAAGTTTAACAGAAACACACACAAATGTCTTATGTTTCGGAAATAGTTCTGCCAATATAAACCTCACTCCAGCGGGCGGAACAGGACCTTACACTTATTTATGGAGTAATAATGCAACGACTGAAGATTTATCAAATGTTGCCTCTGGAACCTATTCAGTTACCACTACGGATGCCAACGGTTGTACAGCAACATTGAGTGTAATCATTACACAACCAACAGCGGGATTAAGTTTAACAGAAACGCATACAAATGTCCTTTGTTTTGGCGCTTCAACAGCCTCAATAGATCAAACGGTTAGCGGAGGAACGGCACCTTACACTTATTTATGGAGTAATAATGGTACCTCTGAAGACATTGCAAATCTAGCATCGGGGACCTATTCAGTAACGACTACAGATGCTAGTGGCTGTACAGCAACATTGAGTGTAATGATTACACAACCAGCAGCGGGATTAAGTTTAACAGAGACACATACGAATGTGCTGTGTTTTGGAGCATCAACGTCTTCAATAAATCAAACTGTTACAGGCGGAACAGGGCCTTATTCTTATTTATGGAACAATAATGCTAGTACCGAAGACATCACTAATGTCCCGTCTGGAACTTATACTGTTACGACTACAGATGCAAACGGATGTTCAGCAACATTGAGCGTAACCATTACACAACCAACAACGGGATTAAGTTTAACAGAAACACATACGAATATCTTGTGTTTTGGTAATACAACAGGAGGTATTAATCTCACTCCAGCTGGTGGAACTACACCTTACACTTATTTATGGAGTAATAATGCAACGACTGAAGATCTTTCGAATATAGCCTCCGGAACCTATTCAGTTACCACTACGGATGCCAACGGTTGTACAGCAATATTGAGTGTAACGATTACACAACCACAGACTGGAATTACCTTGACAGAAACGCATACAAATGTCCTTTGTTTTGGTAACACAACAGCCGGCATCAACCAAGCGGTAACAGGCGGAACAGGGCCTTACACTTATTTATGGAGTAATAATGCTACTACTGAAGACATTGCAAATCTTGCATCGGGGACCTATTCAGTAACGACTACAGATGCTAGTGGATGTACAGCAACATTGAGTGTAACGATTACACAACCACAGACTGGAATTACCTTGACAGAAACGCACACTAATGTCCTTTGTTATGGTAATTCAACAGCCGGCATCAACCAAACAGTTACCGGCGGAACAGGACCTTACACTTATTTATGGAGCAATACTGCTACCACAGAAGATCTAGCCAATCTTGCATCAGGAACTTATACCGTTACGACTACTGATGCTAACGGTTGTACAGCAACATTGAGTGTAACCATTACACAACCATCAGCAGCATTGAGCATGGTCAGCACTATTCAAAATGTTGTATGTGTTAATGGTACCGGATCGGTAGATTTAACGGTTTCGGGAGGCACTCCAAATTACACTTATTTATGGAGTAATAATGCAACTACACAAGATTTATTAGCAGTTATTTCAGGTTTATATACTGTAACGGTTACAGATGCAAATGGATGTACTGCGACCTTTAATTCAACAGTTGCGCAAGCAGTAAGCAGTACTCCTGTTCAAATAAACAATCAAACGGGGACCAACATTTTATCTTGTCTTACAACGGCAATTGTTCTGCAAGGAACAGGGGGAACCAACTATACTTGGAATGCAGGAAGTACTCCAAACTCCGCAACCAATACTTTCATTGCCCCTGGAACATACACGCTGAGTACATTTGATAGTAATAATTGTCCTGTAACTGTTAGTGTATCAATTACTCAAAACATTAGTTTACCTATTATTACCATTACTAGTAATTCCGGAGGATTGGCATTAGATTGTAATAATTCTAGTATAAGTGTTACTGCCAATGGTGCAAGCCAATATGCTTGGAGCGGAGGCTTAGGAAATAATGCAAATACAACAATTAGTTCAGTAGGTACTTATTCAGTTGTAGGAACGGGGGCTAATGGTTGTATTGATAGTGCTGCTATCACAATTACTCTTGCTCCATCTCCTTCAGTTACCATAAATGACACTTCGATTTGTAATGGACAAAGTTTGATTCTTGCCCCAACATTTTTCCCTGCAGGAGGTAGTATTATTTGGTCTAATGCCCTACCAACACCAACAATTTCTGTAAGTCCGAACGTAACAACTACTTATAGTGTTTTATATACATGGAATGGTTGCACCGTTGCAGAAGATATCCTAGTAACCGTAAATCCTACACCTACGGTCATAGTAAATAATCCAACTATTTGTTTGGGTGACCAGGCTCTAATTACAGCAACGCCTAACCTTTTGGGAGGAACTTATCTTTGGTCAGGAGCGCAAACTACTAATACTATCTCGGTGTCACCAGTTCAAAACAACACCAACTATAGTGTGGTATATTCATTGAATGGCTGTGTAAGTCAAAATGCAACGGCAGTTGTGACCGTCAATCCAATCCCAACAGTAAATGTTTTACCTGTTACAATTTGTAACGGACAATCAGGAAATTTAGTAGCTACACCTAACTTACCAGGCGGTAATTTCTTATGGATTAATGGCGGAGAAATCACAAATTCTATTACTGCTAGTCCAACAACTACCACTACTTATCCAGTAATATATACCTTGAATGGCTGTCCAAGTTTGCAAGCCGCAGGTACGCTGAATGTAAATCCTTTACCAATTGCGAGTATGCTTGCGGATACCTTAAGCGGATGTGCTCCTTTGACAGTTAGTTTTGAAGCAGACACGACGAACCAGCAAGCAACTTATCAATGGGCATCAAATAGTGGGGGTAGTGGAAATGGTGCGACTTCAATGATGACATTTACCAATGGTGGTTGTTACAATATTACATTAACTGCTACCATGAATGGTTGTGTTTCCAGTACTACTAACTTAAATTATATTTGTGTTGAAGCACTACCAGTTGCTGAATTTAGTACTTCAATTAGTCATTTTTCTGAATCATCGCAATCAATGAATTTGATTAATTCAAGTTCTGGAGCAAGCTCTTATATTTGGTCATTTGGAGATGGATCTAGTTCAGCCATTGAATCACCTACTCACCTTTTTGCGAATACTACATCAGGCTATACCATAATGCTAACAGCGATTTCTTCATTAGGATGTGCTGATAGCACCTTGGTTACAATTGATTATCAAGAAGACGAAGTGTTTTACATTCCAAATAGTTTTACACCTGATGGAGATAAGTTCAATCAAGTATTTCTTCCTATATTTACGGCCGGAATTGATCCTTACAATTACATGATGGAGATCTATAACCGTTGGGGTGAAGTGATATTCGAAACGCATAACATGGAATACGGTTGGGATGGTTCTTATGGATTAGAAGGCAACGATTGTCCTAATGGGGCGTATACCTATAGAATTGTAATAAAAATGCCCGATATTGATGAGCGAAAAATCATTGTTGGGCATGTAAATTTGATAAGATAGAAAATTAATACTAGATGAAAATTATATTAAAATGTGTATTTGTAATAAGTTTCTTATTTCTAATATCATTCAAGTCACACTCACAAACAGCAATAAGCGTCGGGGCTCAAGTCACCACATTTACTTCCATGATTCGTGGATACCATTTTACGGCCCCAACCAACTTCACTATTTGTGGATTGCAGGTTCCACCAGACGCGAGTACTGCATTACAAACAGTAAGAGTAGTTGTATTTAATGCCGGTGCTCCACCTGCATTTCCAGGGGTTACCAATAGTTTTACGCAAGTTTTTTCAGCGACCAATGTAGCAACAGGCATCATTCCGTGTAGTATTCCTGTTACAACAGGTCAAATTATTGGTGTTTATGGTTCTAGAGGGGCATGCATAAATAGTTATGGTCCAGCAAATTTTGTTACAAGTATTTTGGGATTTAATACAACTTTACAAAGAAGTGGTATGCAATCTTGTCCAGCTACAGGTGTTCCAATGTCCAATATTTGGTCAGAAGTTGCTTACAATATTGGAAGGATAACAATGTATATTAACTGTTGTGTTTCTCCAACAGTTACCACTGCAGCAAATACTCCGGTTTGCCCTGGTCAGACACTTCAATTTACAGGAACAGCAACTCCAGCAGGAACTTATACCTACAATTGGACAGGACCAAATGGTTTTACATCTAATACATTAAGTCCATCTATTCCAAATATTACTTCTGCTGCTGCAGGCACCTATACATTAACCGTTGGCACACCAGCATGTGGTAATGTTGTATCAACAGTTGCGGTTGCGGTAAATCCCACACCAACACTAAATGTCACTCCAGTTACTATATGTAATGGTACTCCAGCAACACTTACGGCAACATCTAATGTCCCAAATGGCTCGTATACTTGGACACAAGGAGGTGTAACTGTGGGAACTGGTTCTACCTTAACAGTAAACCCAACGGCACTAACAACTTATTCTGTAGGCTATTCAGTAAATGGTTGTACCCCTGTATCCACAACCGTAACAGTTAATGTTAGTCCATTACCAACAGTTACCACAAGTTCTGCAACCATCTGCGCAGGCCAGCAAGGATCTATAACCGCTACAGGCTCTCCAACGGGAGGAACCTACGCTTGGACATCAAATGCAACTCCTGTTGGAACTACTGCAACTTTAAATGTTTCTCCGTTAACAACAACAAATTATAGTTTGATATATACTTTAAATGGCTGTTCAAGTCTTCCTTCGGCTTCAACTATTACCGTTAATTCTGTTCAAGCTATTACAGGAAGTCTTTCCTTATGTGCTGGTGCTACAACACAACTTTCCAATACCACAGCTCCTGCAGCTACAAATGTTTGGTCAAGTGCTTCACCAGCAATCGCAACAATAAGTGCTACAGGATTGGTAACGGCAATCTCTTCTGGTACTGCAGTTGTTACTTATACTTCTATTGATGGTTGCACTGCCACCGCTACCATTACAGTTAATGCGCTACCGATTTTGACAGTAACTCCCTCCAATATTTTATGTAATGGAGGTACCGGAAGTGTTGCATTGTCAGCAAGTTCTGGCTTAGCGCCTTATTCCTACGGGGGCTCTCCAACATCCGCCTTACTTCCGGGTTTATATACTTATACCGCAACAAGTGCTCAAGGTTGTGTTTCTGCTCCAGTGTCTGTTACCATTACACAGCCAGCTGCACCACTTACTTTAACTACGAGTCAAACTAATGTGTTATGTTTTGGTTTTAATACTGGATCGATCAATTTAACGCCATCTGGTGGAACAGGTCCTTATTCATTTGTGTGGTCTAATACGGCAGTAACAGAAGACATTAGTAATTTATTGGTAGGAACTTATAGCGTTACTGTAACAGATGCCCATGGATGTATAGCAAATCTTGCAACTACGCTAACAGGTCCAGCTGCACCATTGTCTGTTACCATTCCTGATGCGGTAATTTGCTCTACTCAAAATTATACCTTTAACCCACAATTTTCATCTCCAGGAGGACTTTGTGCTTGGTCAACCTCACAAACAACTTCTAGTATTTCAGTAAGTCCAGTAACTACAACAACATATACTATTGCCTATACCTTAAACACTTGTGTTGCACTAGATACAGCAATAGTTACAGTAATCCCGACGCCGACATTAAGTGTAAATAGCACTGCTATTTGTTTGGGGGATAGTGCTCAAATTATAAGTACAAGCAATTTGGCGGGAGGTACTTATCAATGGAGTAATGGCTCTACATTCCCAAATATTACCGTTTCTCCAGCAGTAAATCCAACTATATATACGCTTATATATTCTTTAAATGGATGTTCTAGTATTCCAGCATCTAGTACCATTACCGTTTATCCTATACCTCAATTAACGGTTGCGCCCGCTACTATCTGTTTTGGACAAAATGCTACCCTTACCGCCACTCCAAATCTTCCTGGAGGAACCTACTCATGGTTAACAGGCGGTGAGACAACACCTTCAATTACAGTGAGTCCAGCATTAAGTACAATTTATCCAGTTTTATATACCCTTAACGGATGTGTAAGTAATCAAGCAAATGGCATATTGACAGTAAATCCTTTACCAAATGCAACTATACAATCAGATGTGGTATTAGGTTGTTCTCCACTAGTCGTTAACTTTACAGCTGACACCACAGGTCAAGTTGCTACCTATCAGTGGAGCACTAATAATGGTGGCGTTGGCTCAGGAGTCAATGCGGCTATGTCCTTTATCAATACTGGATGTTACAATGTTACCTTGGTTGCAACAATGCTTGGGTGTGTTACTTCAAACACATTAGTAAATTATATTTGTGTAGCCTCAGATCCGGTAGCTAATTTTGGTGCTTCTATCAATACATTTACCGAAGACAATCAAAATGTTTTGTTTGATAATTCAAGTACAGGAGCGAGTTCTTACACTTGGAATTTTGGTGATGGAAATAGTTCAAATGATGAAAATCCAGCTCATGTTTTTGGATCTGTAAGTGAAGGAGAAACTATTACTTTATATGCTTATTCAAGTTTAGGATGTATGGATAGTCTGTCAATTACAATTCCTTATCAAGAAAGCGAATTGTTCTATATTCCAAATACTTTCACTCCTGACGGGAACATGTATAACGAGACTTTTGTTCCACAATTCACCACCGGATTTGATATCTATAGTTATCACATGGAAATCTTTAATCGTTGGGGGGAATTAATTTTCGAGACTTTTAATTTAGAGCATGGATGGGATGGATCTTATGGATTAAAAGGGTTGGATGCAATTCAAGGAACGTATACTTATAAAATTTCTATTAAGTCTCCTTCAGTCGATAAACACATGGTATATACAGGTCATGTAAATCTGATTCGTTAATTTTCTATTGTTAAAAAAGGTTAAGCAATTCTTTCGTTTCGTTGAGTTTTTCCATCTTGCATAGCTTACGAAATAGTAAATGAAAAAAATCAGAATTAATCTTGTTTCATTCTTATTAATTTCTTCGGTAATCGCCCTGTTGATTATTGAGGTTTTTCAGATGCTTCAATTGTATGATAGAAAGACCATACAATTAAAAAACAATATTTCAAGATGTTTAGAAAAAATCGCTTTTAAGCATGAAAAAGCCGAAGATTACAAACAATATATGCAGATTGTCAATCGTGATTTTAGCGGACAATATCGAGATATTATTAAGCAAGAATTTAAAAATCTATTACCCACCCAGGAATCTATTTCGATTCAAGACACCAATATTTTAGTCCGCGGTAAAATTGAACCTTATATAATTATTCGCGGTCAAGCTGTGGATTCCTTATCTGGAGTTTCTACGGAACAAAGATCCATGATTAGGGATGTTCGTCAATTGAGGGAGTTGTTCACGCATTCCCGAAACGGAATAATGCATCAAGATAGTTCTGAATTGTCCATTCAAATTGATCAGAAATTAATGCAGCAGATTTTTAAAAAGGCAAAATTCGTTAATGAATTAATGTTGCAAGCGTTCAAAGAAAATGTATATCATGCCCCTAAAGAGAGGATTGATATACACTTTTTAGATTCCATAATCTGTGATGAACTTTCAAAAGAAGATGTACCAAAAGAATATGAGTTTTTAATAAAAAATGAGTTTGGGATTCCGATTAAATTTGTTGATGCACCTAAAACATATTCGCAAACTTTTGACACTTCAAAATGCATGAATACCAATCTTTTTCCAAATAACCTTTTGGATGAGAACACTTATATTTATTTAAATTTCCCTAAAAAAAGTGCTTTTATTTTAAAGGAAATGAAAGTATATATCATAATTACATTTTTACTAGTAGTATTGATTATTTCAGCTTTAATTTTTATGTTTCGGACCATTATTGATCAGAAGCGTTTGTCTGAGATGAAATCTGATTTTATTTCTAATATGACCCATGAGTTTAAAACACCAATATCTACCATTGCATTGGCTTGTGAAGCTTTAAATGACAATGACATGATTAAGAGCAACGCTCAGAAGGAATATATACCCTTTATAAAAATGATTTCAGAGGAGAATAAACGCTTAGAAATATTAGTTGAGGGAATATTACAAAGTGCTGTAATAAATAAAGGAGAAATTATATTTCAAAGGGAATCCATTAATTTAATCCCTATTATAGAGGAATTAATAAAGGCGGCTCGATTTAGATTGAATAATAATGGAAGTATTTCTTTTAAGGTACAGGGAGCCTCCAGAGAGATTGAAGCGGATAAAATGCACACCACTAATATTATCGCCAATTTAATAGATAATGCTATTAAGTATAGTCCAAATACACCTATTATAGATTTATTATTAATCTTCAATACTAATTCAATACAACTTGTCGTTACAGACCACGGCATCGGTATCAAGAAAGAATATTTATCTAGAATATTTGATAAATTGTATCGGGTCCCAACGGGAAATATTCACAATGTAAAGGGATTTGGTCTGGGATTAAGTTATGTCAAAGCAATTTGCGAAGAATTTAATTGGGATTTAACTGTTAAGAGCATTGTAGGAGAAGGCACCGTGTTTATTATAAAATTTAATTCACATAAAAATGGAAAATAAGTCAATTTTATTAGCGGAAGACGATGAAAATCTAGGAAATCTGTTGCATCAGTATTTACAGGGAAAAGGATTTATAACCTCATTGGCCAAGAATGGAAAAGAGGCCTACTTGATGTTCGTTGAGAATAAATCTGGTTATGACTTTATTATTTTAGATGTAATGATGCCAGGAATGGATGGATTTACTTTGGCAAAGGAAATAAGAGAAATAGATAAAAAAACCCCCATAATTTTTCTTACCGCAAAGGCAATGCAAGAGGATAAGTTAACAGGATTTAGTTTAGGTGCTGACGACTATATCACCAAACCATTTTCTATGGAAGAGTTGATTGCTAGAATTCATGCCATTAGCAGAAGGGCAGGGACATTAGAAAAAGACATTAATAAAAGTTTGCAAATCGGCAACTTGCGCTATGAGCCCGAATTAAGTACCCTTCATTTATCTGCTGGACCGAAGAAACTCACGACAAAAGAAAATCATCTTTTACACTTATTGATTCAGAATAAAAATGAAATTTTAGATCGTCAAGCAACTTTGCGTGCTATTTGGGGCGATGATAATTATTTTAATGGACGCAGTATGGATGTCTACATTGCCAAACTGCGAAAATTATTAAAAGAAGATAATAGTATAGAAATCATGAATATTCATGGGCTTGGCTTCAAATTAATAATTAAGTAAGCTAAAGCTATTCAATGCAAAAACAATTTCTTTCTAATTTAATTATAACCATTTTATTAAATCTATTGGTAAAGCCAGTGGCACTTTTTGCTATTGATGCAAGCGTTCAAAATAGAGTAGGAGAAGCTGAATATGGATTGTATTTTACGCTCTTAAACCTAACGGTTATATTTAATATTTTTCTTGATTTTGGTATCAATAATTATACAACAAAAAGAATAGCCCAACAGACGACAAATCAAGCTAATTTTTTTGGAAGTATAATGGTCTTTCGCCTGATATTATTCATATTCTATGCATTAGTTGTTTCCCTTACAGCCATTATGTTGGGTTATGGTTGGAGAGAATTTCAAATTCTATTGTTTCTTGTAATTAATCAATTACTTATCCTATCTATTGCCTTTTTTAGAAGCCATTTTTCAGGTTTACATCTATTTAAAACGGATGCAATTATCTCCATTATGGATCGATTTTTATTGATTCTGATCGCGGGCTATTTATTATTTATTTCAAATTCGGACCTAATAACAATTGATAGCTTTGTTTACATACAAACCATATGTTACTTCATTACTTTTATTGTAGGTTGGACGGTATTAAACAAGCAAATTAAAGGCCCCTTGTTTCATTGGGATTTTAAAGGAAGCTTAGCAATAATAAAACAAAGTTTACCTTATGCAGCATTGATTTTATTAATGCTTTTATATAATAGAAGTGATGCGGTAATTTTGGAACGTATTCATATAAATGGACGAATTGAGGCTGGATTTTATGCGCAAGGATTTCGATTGTTAGATGCTTTATATATGTTTGGGATGATCTTCGCCGGACTCTTGTTCCCGATGTTTTCTCGCTTATTAAAAAATACAATTGATGAGGTAACGCCCTTACTTCAAACGGCAGGTAATTTATTAGTTGGAGGTTCAATTGTAATTGTAACCATTAGCCACTTCAATGCAGAATTTTTTCTTGATTTACTCTATCATAATGTTAATTCTAGTTCTATTCTTTCTTTCCAGTTGCTTATTTCTTGTTTTATTCCAATCTGCATTAATTTTATTTTTGGGACGCTTCTAACAGCCAATGGAAATCTAAAAATACTTAATATCATTTCTTTTTCTGCGGTTATATTTAGTATAGGATTAAACTTATTTATAATTCCAGGTAATGGAGCTGTCGGGGCAGCATTGGTAGCCCTTTGCACCCAAAGTTTAGTAGCCCTTATTCAGATGAACTATGGTTTAAAATGCATTCAATTGAAATTATCATTTAAGGACTTTCTTCCCTATTTAATTTTAATAGGAAGTATGATTCTTTTTGGTTATTCACTTCAATTAGTGCAGTTGAATCCATTATTAGCCGTTTGTATATTTGCTTTATTTGGACTATTTCTCCTGTTTGCATTATCTCTAATCGATATTAAAAACATTAAAAAAATGTTTTTTTCTAAAGCATAAGCCAATAAATCAATTCGCAATGAGTTATTGCTAATCTTATAAATAACTTATCTTCGCAATAAAATTGAATAAGTATGGCAAATGACTCTTCAAATCTTTCCTCTCAAAGCGATAGTTTATTTCGTTTTTTATGGGATAAAAGGAAAGCAATTTTTTTAATTTCTTTGATGGTTGCTATTGCTTCAACGATAGTAAGTTTATTAATTAAGCCACTTTTTTTATCTACAGCCATAGTCTTTCCTGCGGCAACGAGTAGTGTTTCCTTCTCGGATCAACGAAACGCAAAATCTGCAGCAATGGATTTTGGAGAAGAGGAACAATCCGAACAATTAGTTCAAATTCTTCAGTCATCGAGAATTAGAGATAAAATAGTTTCAGAATTCAAGTTGTTGAAACATTATGACATTTCGGAAAATGATGTAAACAAGCATTTTAAATTGAGTCAAGCTTATGATGGTCATTTCGCTTTTACAAGAACTCGTTATGGATCGATTAGAATAGACGTTTTAGATGAAGACCCAAAGTTGGCAGCAGCCATGGCAAATAAAATTGTTGATTTAATTGATACGGTTAAAAATGACATGATTGCGGAGAGAACAATTCCTGCTTTCGAAGTCAACTTAAGGAAAAAACAACAAATGGAAAGAGAGCGTGATTCTATTTTAACGCGATTGGATAGTTTAGCCAATCTTGGCGTCATAGCATTAGAGGTGAGATCAAATTTGTTTCAGGCCTATGTTGATTCTAAAAATCCAGCCGATAGAGAAGAGTTGAAGAGGAAAATAGAAGTAAATATGAAATTTGGCGCTATGTATGATGGTTTGGAATATATGCGCAATGAAAAAATTGTGAAATTGGAGGATTTTAGAATTTCCTATGAGCAAGCAGAATCTGATGCCAACGCAAAATTCAATCATAAATTTGTAGTTGAAAAAGCGGTAGTCGCAGACAAAAAAGAGAAGCCCAAGCGCCTTATCATCGTTCTTGTATCCACCATGGCAGGGTTTTTATTCTCTATTTTCGGATTGTTATTATATGATCGATATAAGGCGTTCGCAAAATAATCCTTTTGATTTCAAAAATAAATTATACCGCACTTAGTATTGGGGTCTTTTTGAGCCTTTTCTTTGCCGTTGCAATTTTTTATGACCAAGAATTCCTTTTTGCTGTACCCTTGGCCTTAGGCGCGATGTATTTCGCTTTATTTCAGACCGAGAAATCTTTCCTAGCACTTGCTTTTTTAACTCCCCTGTCATTTAATATTGAAGAATATGTCGATGGATTTGGACTTTATATTCCCACCGAGCCATTGTTGTTTGGATTAATGCTCTACTTATGCGCCCTGCAGATAAAAGCCCCTTTTCTCAATAATAAAATATTTAGTCATCCCATAATTCTTTCCTGGTTTGCTATTTTAATTTGGATGTTTATTACAGCAATTACCAGCTCTAACCCTTTGATCTCCTTCAAATTTATTTTATCTAAATTATGGTTTATAATTCCATTGTTGCTTTTTGGAACTTACTTTTTTAGTGAATCCAAAAACAGGATTCTTTTTTTATGGTTATTTGTAATAGGTACTGTTATCAGTATTATATATACAATTGCCCAACACGCAAGTTTTAATTTTGGCGAAAAAGAAAGTCATTGGGTAATGTGGCCTTTTTTCAAAGATCACACTATTTATGGTGCAGTTGTGGCTCTTGTTCTGCCCTTAGTTTTGATTTTAATATTCATAAAGAAGAATACCCCTTTGATTCAAATGGTATTGATTTCTTTATTGGTAATTGTTTTATTGGGTCTTTATTTTTCCTATACCAGAGCAGCGTGGCTTAGTATTTTTTGTGCTTTTATTTTTGGGTTTTTAGTGCATATTAAGTTGAATAAAAAAATTATTTATGCGATTTTAATTCTAGGAATTTGTCTTACCTATTTTAAATGGGATTCCATTCAGATGGAATTAGCTAGAAATAAAGAGGAACATACAACAGAGCAATTTGGTGAACGGCTTCAAAGTGCAGCCAATGTTACAACTGACGCTTCGAATTTGGAACGCATAAATCGTTGGAGTTGTGCCATTGATATGTTTAAGGAAAGACCGATATTTGGCTATGGCCCAGGGACTTTTTCTTTTGAATACGCAAGGTTTCAGCAAGCAAAAAATCTTACCATTATTTCAACAAACTTTGGAGATATGGGTAATGCTCACAGTGAATATTTGAGTGCACTTTCTGAAATGGGTTTCATAGGATTAATTTTATTTGCACTTTTTGTGTTGGTGCTATTTTCCACTTCCATTCACTTATATCATTATTATTCATGGAAGGAAAGGGCTCAAAAGGTATTGGTAATTGGCATTATTACTGCTCTAGCAAGTTATTTCATCCATGCATTTTTGAATAATTTTCTAGATACCGATAAAGCAGCAGTGCCTGTTTTTGCATTGTGCTCCTTTATAGTTGTTTTAGATGTTCAAAGAAGGCGCGCTATGGAGTTTAGTTCATCTACCCTTATCTACTGATCCATAGGGAAGGGTTTAACGATTGGATTAAAGTTCCATTGACAACATGAACTTCAAAATGTAGCACCGATAAATTTCCTTCGTCTAACATCAAAGCCCCTACACTTTGTTTCGTGCTAATTTTATCTCCTGTTTTTACATAGGATTCTTGTAGGTTACTGTATACAGTACGGTAATTTCCATGTTTAATAATCACCACTTTTCCTGCACCAGAAACATTAATCACTGCACTTACCTCACCTTCAAATACGGCTCTTACTTTGGTGTGCGCCGCACAGGTGATGTCAATACCATTATTATTAACGACAACTCCTGGCAAGGTAGGATGTGCATTATTTCCATAACGTTCCGTAATGCTTCCCCCAACTACAGGAGAAGGTAATCTTCCTTTGTTCGCTTCAAAATTCTTTCCAATAATGGAACCTTCTGAAGATAGTGTTTCAGTTTTTACCGGTGTCACTTTTTTAGGGATGTCCGTTTTGGGTGTCCCGGTTGTTTTCGGCTCAACTTTTGGATCGCTGTTTGTTTTTACTGGGGTTGCTTTACTTTTTTCGGCTTCAATTCTTCTTTTTTCAGCCTCTTTTCGTTCTCTTTCTTGGGTAGCAGCGATTTCTTGTTTAATAGCGCTATTTATTTTCTGTTTCAAGTCATCTTTTTTCCGTTCATCTGCCTTTAGTTGAACCAATAGTTTTTCTTCTTCTTTTTTGAATTTAGAATAATTTTTCTCTTTTATTTTTTTATCGGCTGTAATTTGCTCGCGTTCAGTTTTTTTCTCCACTAAAGCCAATTCTTTAATAGACTTTTCTTTTTTGATGGTTTTAATTTCTTTTTTAATTAATCCTTGATGTTGTTTGATTAATCCAATTTGCTTTTGTTGTAAATCTGCCACTTTTTTTAAGTAGGAGTTCCTTTTAATGGCCTCATTGTATGAACTTGATGACAAAAGAAACATGAGTTTACCTGTCTTATTCCTTTTTTTATAGGCGAATAAAAGCATTTTTTTATATTGAACTTTTAAACTTGAAAGTCTTTTATAAAGTCGCTTCACTTCATTTTCTTTTTCTATTACCTTGGTTTCAGCCACTCTTACTTGATTGTCAAATACACGGACCAATGCTTCTCTACTTTTAATTTGGTTGTCTAAAAGTTTAAGCTCACTTAAAGAATTAGTGGCATTTTTTTTAACCTTTGAAAGCAAACTTTTTGTTTGGGAAATTTTTTTCTCTAATTTCTTTTGCTCTTTTTGAAGTTTATCACTGTTTTGAGCAACTACTACAAAGCCAAAAAAGAAGATGATTAAAAAACTAATTACATTTTTCATAGTTCTCGGGTATTATGATGAATAATTCTTGTGGTTCGTTTATCTCAACTTTATCATAACTAATAATCATTTTTACTTTATTTTTCTTTCCATCAATGTTTACCTCAACATCTTTAGGCAGATTAATTCCATTTAATAATTGCCTGCTTATGTAATGGATCGATATTGTTGTTGAGTCACTTGGACTGTCAATTAAGATCGTTTCAAGGTTATCTGCCGTTTTATTGATTTGATACTTTAAAACCACATCTTCTTTAGCATGCCGCTCCATTTTTTTCTGTTCTCTTTTTTTATGAGTTGATATCGTATAGCTGTAAGGGTCATGGACTAAAAAATATTTATTCCTTGGATCATAATCCAATGGCCTTCCGAGAAAAATTTCTTCTAAATTCAGTAAACTAAAATCGATCCCAAACATATCTTTAATATAAGTCAACGATTCTTTTTCAAAACATTTGTCACGTTTGTTTACAACGATAATACTATCTTTTGTTACCTGAGCCATAACTATTGGAATTCTTGCATAGGTAATTAATAGATTTATGGCACTGTCTTTTACAATTTTTAAACTTGTCTTAAAGGAAATAGACCTGCTTGAATCGGAATATTGAACATCTAGTTTTGAATACAATGAATTGGGTTTAATCTGCGATAAACTATCAATAATTGCAATCAGTTCTTTTTCCTTTTTATGGGGTAATTTTTCTATTGCAATCGGAGTTTCAACGAGCACACGAGCGCAAGAACTTAGAAATATTAGGGTACAAATTAGTAATCCAAATGTTTTATTCATGATATTTATTTGTTGCTATTTTAAGCAGTAAGTTCGAACTTTTATTTCCCAGTCTTTTTGATTCTAGCCAATTGAATTTTGCTTTCTCTTGATCATTTAAAAAATAATAACAATCTCCGAGCCATTCTTTTGTTCTAGGGTCTTGTTCATTTGTTTGGTTTGCTGCTAGTAATGAGTTTAGCGCTTCTGTATATTTTTTTTCTTTGAAATTGATATACCCCATTAATGCTTGTATATGTGAATCGTTTGGATTTTCGTTCAATAAGGTTGTAACCATTTTTTCTGCCTTTGCTAGATCAATATTTTCTTTAACCAAATGATAGGCGTAAGCTGCATTTAAAGAAATATTATTATTTGAAATTCCCAGTGCCTTCTCGTAATAATCAACACCATCTTTGTTTAATTTCATTGCGAAAGCATTTTCTCCTAATTGAGATAAAATTTCAGCTTTTACGGCGTTATTGTTAGCCAACTCTAATCCTTGAAGTAGAAAATCTTTTGCTTCCTTGTATAATAGGAGCTGATTACCAGCGTTCCCCGCTGTTAAATATGGAAAGGCAATGGAAGGGAATGCTTCTATGCATTTCTTACTGTCTACATAAAGGGAATCCCAAGAGCTACTTTGAAATTCTAACAACAAAACCTGAGACCAAATGGGATAGAGGTTAGGATCAATTTTAATGGCTTGCTTATAAGCACTTAGGGCTGCTTCATTTTTTTTGTTCTCAAGTAGCACATCACCCTTAATGGAATACGATTTAGCTTCCTGAGGATACCTCGTTGTCATATAATTGCACAACTGAAGAAGTTCCTCTGTAGATCCTTCCACTTTTTGAAGTCCAATTAGAATTTTCATTTTTTCATCGATGCTTGGACCTTCACAAATAATGGCTTCTTTTAAAAATTTAGTTCCTAGTTGGTTTTCTTTTTGGTCTAAATACATTTCTCCTAGGAGCATTTTTGCTAAGCCATTAGCAGGGTCTTTTTGTACTAGATCTTTTAGTAAATCAAATGCAAGATCATATTTTCCGCTGGTAAGGTAGTTGTCTACTAATGTTGCAATAAACATGGGCTCGTCTGCATATAATTTTCTCCCCTCCATCAACACTTCTAAAGCTTTGCTTGAATTTCCCATAGCGGTATAGAGTCGATATTTTTCGAATAATAAAGAAGGGTCATTTCCTAATGTCGTAGTAAATCGATTCAACATCGCAATCGCCTTAGAATACTCTTTTGCCTTTTTGAAATTTTCAATCGAACCCATATAATAATTGGGATCTCTTGGATTATTTTTTATTAAGGCCTCAAAAGCACCGGCGGCATTATCATATTGTCCTAATTCCGAATACATGAAGGCGGTCTCGCTCAGATAATAGTTGTTTTTAGGATCTAATTTTGCTGCTTGTTCACTATGAATCGCTGCTTTTTCAGCATCTCCCTCAATCAAATACAATTGTGCTAAAGCGAAATGCGAGGCATCGTCTTTAGGATTAATCAATAAGCATTCTTCAAAATTTTGAATGGCTTCTTTATAGTGCCCCGTTATGTGATTTCTAACGCCCTGATGAAATGCGGTAATCATCTTCTTTTCATCAAATTCAGGTGCGTGTTGCTTGGTTCCACAAGAAAGCAGGCCTAATAAAATAATGAAAATGTAAATGAATCTACGCATTGATACTTGAATAATCCCCTAAACTAAAATCACCTTTGGTATTATTTATATTTACAAAGGAACCAATCATGGAATCCTGAAGCACCGAATTTGTTATCACTGTGTTTTGTTGGATAATGCAATTTTTAATAGTGCTGTCCACAATTTTTGTTCCCCTTCCAATGGAAACATGTGGTCCTATAACACAGTCTTTAAGCGACACCTTATCTCCAATAAAACAAGGTTCAATTATTTTAGAGTTGATTAATTCACAATCATCTGCAATCAATTTGCTGTTTTTCTCGTAGTCAAATTCTAAAACTCTTTGATTGGTATGCACCGTAACTTCTTTGTTTCCGCAATCCAACCATTCTTTCACTTTACCCGGCCCAAATACACAGCCATCCTCTGTCAAGCGTCTCAAAGCATCCGGAAGTTGATACTCCCCACTTTTTATTACGGAGTGATCTACCAGGTAATTCAACTCTTTATGCAAGCGCGCTCCATCTTTAAAGTAATACACACCAATCATCGCTAAATCAGAAATAAAGGTTTGAGGTTTTTCAATGAAATCAATTATTACCCCTTCTGCGTTTAGTTGCACGACTCCAAATTGACTTGGATCTTCAATTTGCTTGACCCATAAAATCCCCTCATCTTCTGGGTTGATCTTAAAGTCTGCTTGAAATAAGGTATCTGCAAATGCTACAACAACAGGACCTTTAAGTAATTCTTTTGCACACAAAACAGCATGTCCTGTCCCTAAAGGCTGGTGTTGGTAGTGGATAGATCCTTTAGCTCCAAATTGTTCTGCTACTCGAATCAGCTCTGCTTCAACTTCCGTTCCAAATTCCCCTACAACAAATGCAATTTCTTTAATTTCTTCTCCACACACTTGTGCAATATCTTCCACTAATCTGTGAACAATTGGTTTCCCTCCAACTGGGATTAAAGGCTTAGGAATGGTTAAAGTATGTGGCCTTAATCTACTTCCTCTTCCAGCCATGGGTATTATTATATTCATATTTTATTTATTTCCTGTGCTTCCAAATCCTCCTGCGCCTCTCTCTGAGGCATCTAATATTGTTGTTTCTGCCCACTTTATTTGAATTATTGGACAGAAAACCATTTGTGCAATTCGTTCTCCTGGTTGTATTTCAAAAATTTCTGCTGATAAATTAACAAGAATTACACCGATCTCTCCACGATAATCTGAGTCTATTGTCCCGGGCGAATTTAATATACCAATTCCTTTTTTAAGTGCTAAACCGCTTCTTGGTCTAATTTGACATTCAAACCCTTGTGGAATTTCAAAAAATAAACCTGTTGGAATTAAACACCGCTCCATTGGAGCAAGAGTTACTGCCGAAGGAATATTTGCTTTAATATCCATGCCTGCAGATCCTTGGGTTTCATAGTTTGGAAGGGAAAACGCAGATTTATTAATTACCTTAATCTCCATAGAGTTTATTAATTTATGTTCAAAGTTACACAAAACAAACCCCTTGCTTTTTCTATTGATTTATGAGTAATCAACAAAGCAATTAACAATTTTGGAAGCGGACTAAATTTTTTGTGGTGGCAGTATTACATTTACTTCATTTGAAAAATAATAAATTGTTGTTTATGCTGATTTTATTTAATTACAATCTCTAATGTAAAAGCAAGTCTTATTTTCTGCTTTTGTTTAAATTTGTAAAAAACACCAACATTCAAATGTTAGAAATACAAAGAATACGAACAGAAAGAGACGTCATTATTGCAAGCTTAGCAAAGCGCAATATTCATGTAGAAAATGTAATTGATGAAATTATAGAGTTGGACCAACAATGGAGATCCAATAAAAAGGAATTAGAGGATATTTCCGCAGAATTAAATCAAATAGCGAGAAAAATCGGCGAATTATTCCAATCTGGACAACAAGCTGCCGCTGCAGAATTAAAAGAAAAAAATCAACTTTTAAAGACACAAGAAACTACTTTAAAATCAAAAGTAGAAGCATTAGATGCGGAAATAACCAGTTTGTTATATACCATTCCAAATGTTCCAAATGCAGAAGTGCCACATGGGAAAGAACCTGCTGATAATGTAGAAGTTTCTAGCTCAGGTACAATTCCTAGCTTTAATTTTGAGGCTTTACCGCATTGGGATCTTGCTAAAAAATATGAATTAATAGATTTTGAATTGGGCGTAAAAGTTACAGGTGCTGGATTTCCTTTCTATCGCGGTAAAGGCGCAAAATTGCAAAGGGCCTTAATTAATTTTTTTCTAGAGGAAGCTACCCAAGCAGGATATGAAGAATTTATGGCCCCCTTATTGGTTAATGAGGCAAGTGGAATAGGAACAGGACAATTACCAGATAAGGAAGGTCAAATGTATCATTCAACTGCAGATGATTTGTATTTAATACCAACTGCTGAGGTTCCCTTAACCAATATTTATCGAGATGTTCTTTTACCTAATGCAGATTTCTCCATCAAATTAACCGGTTATACTCCTTGTTTTAGAAGAGAAGCGGGATCTTATGGAAAAGATGTGCGTGGTTTGAATCGGCTACATCAGTTTGATAAAGTAGAGATCGTAAGAATTGAACACCCAGACAATAGCGCCGCAGCTTTAGATGAAATGGTGCAGCATGTAGCAGCTTTATTGGACAAATTAGAACTTCCATATCGCATCTTGAGATTGTGTGGCGGAGACATGGGATTCGCCTCTGCTATGACTTATGACTTTGAAGTTTATTCTGCCGCCCAAGATAAATGGTTAGAAGTTAGCTCTGTTTCAAGATTTGATACTTTTCAAGCGAATAGATTAAAACTTCGTTTTAAAGACGACAATAAAAAGACTCATTTATGTCATACACTTAATGGTTCTGCCTTGGCTTTACCTCGAATTGTTGCATCATTATTAGAAAACAATCAAACCGAAAACGGCATTAATATTCCAAGTGTTTTACAGGCATACACTGGATTTAAATCAATATAATTCTTATGAAAAAATTAGCATTTCTTTTTGTGCTTTCTATTCTTTTTACTGCTTGTTCAGATTTGGCAAAAGAAAAACAACTTAAATCAATTGCAGTATTGCAAAATAAATTATCACAATTGGACCTTAATTTATCTGCAAATAAAATTGATACTGTTGCAGGTTTGCGTTGGGCTTGTAATGCGGTTGAAATACGCATTAAAAATAATTTATATCAAGACACTGTAGACAATATTCTTGGCAAGAAAATGGATGATTATAAAAGGATGCGCCGTAGTTTTGGACCTATTAGCAAAGCCTATTTTCAATTGAAAGGAGCCGTAAAAGAAGAAAATTTAGCCTTAAAAAACTTGAAATTTGATATCGAAAACGGTAGCGGTCAACGCGATAAATACGACGATTTTATTGCTTTTGAAAAAGGCAAAATTGACCAAATGAATTTGCTTTATGAAGACTACACCTCAAGAAAAAACGAGGCGATGTTTACTTTTAATAGGCTTCATGCAAGTTTAGATTCATTTTCTAGAAAATTATTATTGGATCATAAAAAATGAAGGGACTCCTCCTGTTGATTTTCTTGTCCATTCAAATAATTGATTTTGCTCAAACTGAATCGGATATAAAATTAGCCCAATACTATTACTCTAATGGTGAATTTGATAAAGCCGTAGGATATTTTGAAAAAATCTATTTAGGTAATCCATCTAAAGTAGTTTATACTCAGTATATAGATTGTTTGATGGCCATTAAAGATTATAAATCTGTTGAAAAAATAATAAAGAAGCAGATCAGTTTGAATAAAAACAATCCTGAATTTACCTTGCAATTGGGATTTTTTTATGAAGAACTTAAAGAAGACGAAAAGGCTAGGAAAGTTTTTTCTTCCGTAATAAAAGATTTAAGCTACAACCCCAATCAAGTTAAGGATGTATTTTCGATATTCCTAAAGAATAAAAAATTAGATCTTGCCAAAGAGACTCTTGATAAAGGGAGTAGAATGATGTCAGATGTCCCCTTTGAAATGCAATATGCGCTGCTATTTGAGGCGCAAGGAGAAAAAGGAAAAATGTTTCAATCGTATTTTAAACTTTTAGAAAAATATCCAGAATACGCAACCACTGTGCAAGAAGCTTTAGCGCTAAAGTGTAATTTTCAAAATGAAAGTCAAGATTATATAATGCTTAAAGAAATCTGTTTAGATAAAATCCAAAAGGGCGACAATAACACGATATACAATGAGTTTTTAATTTGGCTTTTTCTCCAAAACAAAAATTTCCTTTCCGCCTATACACAAGTTTTAGGACTTGAAAAAAGATACAAGGGTTCGGGCGAAAGATTAATGAATTTGGGGTCGGTTTGTATCGAAAACAAAGAGTTTTCTGTTGCCAGAAAATGTTTTCAAGCAGTTTTAGCCATCGGACAAGAAGCGCCTTATTATTTTGAGGCCGAGACGGCTTTGTTAAATGCGAGTTATATCGAGATTACAACACAAAGAACCTTTACTAAGGAAGAGATTAACACGGTAATTCAAGATTATAAATTGGTTATTTCTAGATTAAATAATACTAGAAAATCCTTTCCAATTCAAATGGAACTGTCCTACATTTTGGCATATTATGCTGGAGAGGAATCAGAAGCGCTTACCATGTTGGAGGCATTACTGCTTACTCCAGGTTTGACAGACATGCAAAAAGCACAGGTTAAAATGAAGATTGCTGATATCAATGTTTTGAAGGGAGAGATTTGGGATGCTTCTATTCTATATATGCAAATCGATACTGATTTCAAATATGAATTGATAGGAAATGAAGCAAAATATAAGAATGCCCGAGTTTTTTATTTCGATGGTGAGTTTGATTATGCTCAATCTCAACTAAATATTTTAAAAGAATCTACCTCTAAACTTATTGCTAATGACGCGATGCAATTATCAATTGCCATTACAGATAATTTCGGTTTAGACAGTAATTATCAAGCCATGATGTGGTACGCAAGTGCTGAATTATTTATTGAGCAGCATAAATATACAGAGGCATTTACTTTGTTTGATAGTATTAAAATAAATTATCCCTTTCATTCTTTGATGGATGAAATATTATTTAAAAAAGCTCAAGTAATGGAGAAGCAGTCTTTATGGACAGACGCCTTAGGGTTTTATGATCTCATCATTTCAAAATACCCAAAAGATATTCTTGCAGATGATGCCTTATTTAAGAGCGCAAAGATTTACGAGAACCAACTTAATAATAGCGACAAAGCTTTAGAGCTTTACATGAATCTATTATTAAACTACAGCGGAAGTTTATTCACTGACGACGCAAGGAAGCAAACAAGACTCCTTAGGGGTGATAAAATAATAGAAGACTAATCTAAGAAAGATCAGGCATTTCTCGAGTAAAGGCTGGTATACCAGTTATATCCATTCCTGTGATAAGTAAATGAATATCATGTGTTCCTTCATAAGTTACAACAGATTCTAAGTTTGCCATATGGCGCATCATAGAATATTCACTTGTAATTCCCATTCCACCATGTATTTGTCTTGCTTCGCGTGCTATATTCAAAGCAATTTCAACATTATTTCTTTTTGCCATTGAAATTTGAGCAGAGGTCGCTTTACCTTCATTGCGAAGTTGACCCAATCTAAACGTTAGCAATTGCGCTTTTGTAATTTCAGTAAGCATTTCTGCTAATTTCTTTTGAATCAATTGAAATGAACCAATTGGCACGCCAAATTGGATACGTTCCTGTGAATATCGAACAGATTGATCATAGCAATCCATCGCTGCACCAAGGGCACCCCAAGCGATCCCAAAACGAGCAGAGTCCAAACACCCAAGTGGTGCTCCTAAGCCTGATTTATTAGGCAAAATATTACTTTTCGGTACACGAACATTTTCAAAAATCAATTCACCAGTTGAAGAAGCCCGCAAAGATAACTTACCATGCATTTCTGGAGTTGAAAACCCTTCCATTCCTCTTTCAACAATGATTCCATGTATACGACCAGTTTCATCTTTTGCCCAAACTACAGCAATCGCTGCAAATGGAGCATTGGATATCCACATTTTGGCACCATTCAAAATAACATGGTCTCCATCATCTTTAAAATTGGTGATCATTCCACCCGGATTAGAACCGAAATCTGGTTCCGTCAATCCAAAACAACCCATCATTTCACCAGTAGCTAATTTGGGCAAATATTTCATTCTTTGTTCCTCAGAGCCATATTTCCAAATGGGATACATCACCAATGAAGATTGAACAGATGCTGTAGAGCGCAGTCCTGAATCACATCTTTCTAATTCTTGCATAATCAAACCATAAGAGATATGATCTAATCCAGCCCCACCATATTCCACTGGAATATAAGGACCAAAGGCTCCAATTTCTCCAAGTCCAGGCAATATATGCATCGGAAAAGTTGCATTTTCATAATGCTCATCAATTATAGGAGACATTTCTTTTTTCACCCATTGTCTAGCCGTATCCCGGATTAATTTATGTTCATCAGTATATAAATCATCTAATGCGTAATAATCAGGGTGTTTATAAAGATCTGTTTTCATTATGAATATTTTTATTTTGACAAAAGTACTGAATAAATAAAATCTAATTTAATGGACTTTCTAATTAATTTTGCACCAAGTAATTATTTAAGGAGAAATGGATCATAAAATGATATTGCAATTAAGGGAACCGCAAATCACAAATGGACTTTTGTTTTGTGCCCTATTGTGTTTGGCTTTAATTGCTTTGGCGCGCTTAAATAAAGAAAGACTATTTGTGCTGGTTCTGCAAGGGTTTAAAAGATTAAAGTGGCAAGATCAATTGATTAATGAACAAGAACGGATTGAAAATGGCACCGCCCTCGTGTTAATATTGAATTTTTTAATTAGTGGGGGATTAACGATTTTTCAAATCATTCGGAGAACACCTTGTTCTAATGTAGACTTTTATCTTCTCTTAGGTATCCCTTTGTTTATTTTGTTGTATTGGAAATCTGGACAATGGTTAATTACTTTATTGGTGGGGAAACATGAAGTAACAAGGCAAATTAAATTTAATACCAGATTCTCATTTTTTTTCGGAGGTTTCTTGTTTTTGGGAGTTGCTATTTTTTCTTTGTTAAATGTTAAACTACTAGACCATCTCCTAATTTTTGCTTTAGCAGTATTTGTAATATTGTTAACAGCTCGAATTTTAAAGGGTATCTGGAGCGCTTACCTTCTTGCTGTACCATGGTATTACATAATTTTGTATCTTTGCACCTTGGAAGTACTTCCTATGCTAGTTTTATTTGGACTATATGGCGATCGTTTTTCCAGTTTTGTTAAGTAGTGAATTATTAAAATAGATTATCCTTGGCAATTAAAACCATTTTAGTGTCTCAACCTCAACCTGAAGGAGATAAGTCTCCTTACTTTGATCTTGCGGCCAAGTATAAGTTAAAAATCGATTTTCGTCCCTTCATTAAGGTCGAAGGAATTGACGCGAAAGAGTTCCGTGCTCAAAAGATCAATCTAGCAGATCATACCGCAGTTATTCTAACATCAAAAGTGGCTGTTGATCATTTTTTTAGAATTGCACAGGAAACACGATTTGAAGTTCCCGAATCAATGAAATATTTCTGTATTTCTGAAGCTGTAGCTTTATATCTTCAAAAATATGTTCCCTACCGTAAGAGGAAAATCTTTTTCGGAAAGCAAACCATTGAAGAATTAACGGAATTAATGAAGAAACATAAAGGAGAAAATTTTTTACTTCCTTGTACTGATATCCTTAGAGATAACATTCCTCAAACGCTAGAGCTACAAAAGATGCAATTCTCTAAAACAATATTATACAGAACGGTAGCATCAGATTTATCTGATCTAGAGGATGTGTATTATGACTTATTGGTTTTCTTTAGTCCAGGCGGGATTGAATCTTTATTTAAAAATTTCCCTGACTTTAAACAAAATGAAACAGCAATCGCTGCTTTTGGAGCAACTACCGCTAATGCAGTTGTTAAACATAATTTGCGTTTGGATGTCCATGCTCCACACCCCAAGGCTCCTTCAATGGTAGGTGCAATTGAGCTTTTTATCAAAGAGCAACTCAAGAAAAAATAAATTTTCAAGCTTATTTCCTATTATTCAACTTGAAAATTGAATAATTATACCTAAAAAGTTTTGTTTGATAGAAATTTGGAGTTATTTTTACCGATAACTTAAATCTATTTAAAATGAAAAAACTAATACTTTCTATTGCTGTATTTGCTGGAGTGTTAAGTGCAAGCGCACAAACACCCGTTGGTACAGTTGTTTCCAATTTCAATTTGACTGATATCAATGGAAACACACAAAATCTTTTTGCTATGCTAGATGCTGGTAAAATGGTTGTTATTGATGTTTCTGCTACTTGGTGTGGTCCATGTTGGAATTACCACAACACAGGCGCATTAAATACATTCTATGCTGCTCATGGTCCTGCTGGAACAAATGATGCTGTTGTATTATTCGTTGAAGGTGATCCATCAACTCCAACTACAGGTTTATCTGGTGGTGCAAATGGTGCTTCTGCGTCTCAGGGTGACTGGATTACAGGAGAAACTTTTCCTATTATTGATTTAGCAACGAGTGCATCTTTTACAGCTTCAGGACTTGAGATTCCTTATTTTCCTGTAATGTATGTAATTTGTCCTAACCGTACGGTAATCCAATCAGGAGTTGCTGGTGCAATTGGAACAGTTGCTTTATTAAACAGTTATGTTGGAACTTGTCCAGCGCCTGCATCTAACCCTGCTGATGTTGCTGCTTTAGCTTACAAAGGTTCTTTAGTTCATTGTGAAGGTTCTTATACTCCAATGGTACAAATCCAAAACAATGGTACTTCTGCATTAACTTCTGCAACTATTACAGTTACTCAAGGTGGAACAACAGTTTCTACTGGATCTTACACAGGAAGTTTAGCTACTTATGGAGTTGCTACTGTAAACTGTACTCCAATCCCTTCTTTTACAGGTGGTGCTTTGACAGTAACGGTTACTACAACAGGTGATGCTTTAGCTACCAACAATGCTGTTACGGCTAACATTGCAACTGCTTTAATCGCAGTTTCTCAATATGCTACAGTAAACATTACTACTGATGCTTATGGTTCTGAAACAACATGGAAAATTAAAAACAGTACAGGAACAGTAGTTTCTCAAGGAGGTCCTTGGACAGATTTAACTGCTGCTGGACAAACAGTTCAAACTCCAGTTACAGTTGCATTAAGCGCTTCTCAATGTTATACATTCGAAATCTATGATGCATATGGTGATGGTATTTGTTGTAACTATGGTAACGGAGCTTACTCTGTTACTGATGCTGCTGCAAACACTTTAGTATCTGGTTCTGCATTTGGATCAATGGAAGCTTCTGTATTCAAAACAGGTGTTCTTGGATTGAATGAAATGGAATTAATGGCTGTTAATGTTTATCCAAATCCTGCTGCTGATGTTGTTAATGTTTCTTTTGAAGCAAACAATCAAGATGTTGCAGTTGCTTTGATCGATATTCAAGGTCGTACAATTGCTACTAAAAATGTAAGCAATTTATCTGGAACACAAGTTGTTTCTTTCTCAACTGAAAATGTTGCAAAAGGAAGCTACATCGTTTCTATTACTGCTAATGGATTCACTTCTACTAAGAATGTAATTGTTAAATAATTACACTTAATAAATTAAAAGGGGGAAGCTTGCTTCCCCCTTTTTTTTGTGCCTAAAATTTAAGTTAAGATTCTAGTAAAGAAAATTATTATAAGGATATCTGATTTTGAAGATGGTTTTGACTTCTTCGTATAGAACGGTTTTAAGTTCTTCGATATTCTCTTTGTCCTGTGCGGAGATAAATACGCATTGAGTTTTACCCATCTTTGCCATCCATGTTTTTTTCAAATCAGCTAAAGATTCAGATCTATCATTTTCTTCAACATCTTCAATAGGATCGGTGTGATAAGCATCAATTTTATTGAATACAATGATACAAGGCTTTTCAGTTTTATCAATTTCATTTAATGTTTCGTTTACTACTTGAAACTGCTCTTCAAAGTTGGGATGAGAAATATCAAGTACATGCACCAATAAATCCGCCTCTCTAACTTCATCAAGGGTTGATTTAAAGGACTCCATTAATTGTTGTGGTAATTTTCTTATGAAACCAACGGTGTCGGTTAAAAGCATAGGCATATTCTCCACTACTACTTTTCTTACAGTAGTATCAAGAGTTGCAAACAACTTATTTTCAGCAAAAACTTCTGACTTAGCCAAAAGGTTCATTAAGGTACTTTTTCCAACATTGGTATATCCAACTAATGCAACACGCACCAATTGACCTCTGTTGCCGCGTTGAACGGCCATTTGTTTATCAATATCTTGTAATCTCTCTTTCATTAAGGAGATCCGCATTTGAATAATCCGTCTGTCTGTCTCGATTTGAGATTCTCCAGGACCTCTTAATCCAATTCCTCCCTTTTGTCGCTCAAGGTGGGTCCACATGCGTGTTAATCTTGGTAACATATATTGTAATTGCGCCAATTCTACTTGCGTCTTTGCATGAAATGATCGGGCCCTGCTTGCAAAGATGTCAAGAATCAGAATAGGCCTATCTATTACCTTACATTCTAATTCTCTTTCAATATTTCTTAATTGTGAGGGAGATAATTCGTCGTCAAATACAACCAACTCAATATTCGCCGCGTTGATATATTGTTTAATTTCTTCTAGCTTTCCTTTTCCAACATAAGTTTTTGGGTGTGGATGAGGTAAACGCTGCATGAATCTTTTTTTCGAAAATGCTCCAGCAGTTTCCGCTAAAAATTCTAATTCATTTAAATATTCGATTTCAATTGCTTCGGTAATGTCCGCGCTAATTACACCAACTAAAACGCAATCTTCTTCCACAGCGTCAATGGTACTATGTCCCTCTGTCAATGTCTTAGTTTTTTAATATGCGCAATAACCAGATCCATATTTTTTTTAGTTTCTAAATTAGCTTTCATCGAAGGCATTGAATTTTTTCCTTCCTTGAGAATTTTCATAATCTCATGATCCTTTAAACGAGACTTCGTCAAATCTTTAGCTCCGGATGCTCCTAGTTTTCCATCATCTCCATGGCAAGCGGCACAATTCATAATAAATAAATTCTCCCCTAATACTTCTGGAGTTTCTGGTGGGCCAGATTTAATCTCATTAGATGCCGAGGTACAAGCGCTTATAAAAATCAAGCAAATACTAATATAGAGACTCCTTAAAACCATCCACCGCCAAGATTTATTCTGAAGGGCCAAGGAATAAATAAGAGTATAAGGATAAATCCAATTAAGTAAAATAAACGAATAGTTTTGAATTTATCCGCATCATTTTCCTTCCTTTTGGACTTACTATATCCTATTGTAATCAGCACAATCGCAAGTAACATTCCAATTAGATGTTCCATTCCGTAAAAACGATGTAATGGGTTTTTCATCCATCCTGCTAAAAAAGTTACTTTTTCAGATAAAAAATATTGCACTATTCCAATTACAAACTGCAAATGCAAAGTAACCATCGCAAAAAGCGTAATCATTTTATGTTTTTTCTCAAATTTCTTAGCTGTAAATGCATAAAAAATCGCTATAATCAATAAAATAAGCGCTACCCATCTAAGGCCAGAATGGGTGTGATTTAAAATACTTTCAAAAGTTGAAATAGTTGTTGTCATCGTTAAATAATTTAATCGTTAAGTTTTAGAACAGCTAAAAATGCCTCTTGCGGAACTTCAACACGACCCACTTGTCGCATTCTTTTTTTACCTTCTTTTTGTTTTTCTAATAATTTTCTTTTTCTAGAAATATCACCACCATAACATTTAGCAGTAACATCTTTTCTTAATGCTTTAATGGTTTCTCTTGCAATAATCTTTGCTCCAATAGCGGCTTGAATAGGAATTTCAAATTGTTGTCTAGGGATCAGTTCTTTTAACTTTAAACAAATCCGTTTTCCTAAATCAAAGGCATTGCTTCTGTGAACTAAAGCAGATAAAGCATCTACTTGTTCAGCATTTAATAATAAATCCATTTTTATCAAATCAGATTCCCTATATCCAATTGGATGATAATCGAAAGAGGCATAACCTCTTGATACAGATTTTAATCGATCATAAAAATCAAATACGATTTCTGCTAAGGGCATTTCAAACGAAATTTCTACACGGTCTTGCGTCAGATACACTTGATTTTTTAATTCACCTCTTTTCTCAACACATAAAGTCATAATAGATCCAACATATTCTGTCTTTGTAATTACTTGTGCTTGAATGTAAGGTTCTTCTATACGATCCATTCCTGATGGGTCAGGCAATTCAGATGGATTGTTAACTATAATAACCTTTTGAGGATCCTTTTTCATATAAGATTTATACGAAACATTGGGAACTGTCGTAATAACAGTCATATTAAACTCTCTTTCCAATCTTTCTTGTATGATTTCCATGTGCAACATACCTAAGAAACCGCATCTAAAACCAAAACCTAAAGCTGCTGAAGATTCAGGTTCAAAAACTAAAGAAGAATCATTGAGTTGTAGCTTTTCCATTGAATAACGCAATTCTTCATAGTCTTCTGTATCAACAGGATAAATACCAGCAAAAACCATTGGCTTTACATCTTCAAATCCTTTGATTGCTGTCTCACAGGGATTCTCTGTCAAAGTAATGGTGTCTCCAACTTTAACCTCGTTGGCTTGTTTAATTCCTGAAATAATATACCCAACATCTCCAGCACGCACTTCTTTTCGAGGTGAAAGGTCCATTTTTAATATACCAATTTCATCTGCATTATAATCTTTTCCAGTGTTAAAGAATCTAACCTTTTGCCCCTTTTTTAACACCCCATTTCTGATGCGATAATAAGCAATTATTCCTCTAAATGGATTAAAAACAGAATCAAAAATCATGGCCTGTAATGGTGCGTTCTCATCACCTTCAGGTGCAGGAATTCTGTTGATTACAGCATCTAAAATTTTATCAACGCCCAGTCCCGTTTTACCAGATGCTTGAATGATATCCTCTAGATCACATCCAATTAATTCCATTATTTGATCAGAAACCTCCTCAGGCATTGCCCCTGGCAGGTCCATTTTATTTAATATAGGAATTATTTCTAAGTTATGATCTAGTGCTAAATAGAGATTAGAAATAGTTTGAGCCTCAATTCCTTGCGACGCGTCAACTATTAATAATGCTCCCTCACAGGCAGCTATAGACCTAGAAACTTCATAGGAAAAATCCACATGTCCAGGAGTGTCAATGAGGTTAAGAATGTAATCTTGACCTTCATGAGTATAATTCATTTGAATTGCATGACTTTTAATTGTGATTCCGCGTTCCCGCTCTAAATCCATATCATCCAAAGCCTGAGCCTTCATATCTCTATCAGAAATAGTACCTGTTGTTTGTAATAATCTATCAGCAAGGGTACTTTTACCGTGATCAATATGGGCAATTATGCAAAAATTTCTTATGTTTTTCATACGTTTGCGAAGGTACAATTAATGATAGAAAGTACAAGAGGTTTCGTAGATATTTCCAATGTAATTATCGGATCACATTTACATGACCTTCCATATGCTCCTCTTCTCTGTGGGGTCTTGTATAGGTTAGATGCCATGTATATACATCATCTTGTACAGGATGACCTCTATACAATCCGTCCCACGCAAAATCAAGTGCATCGGAACTAAAAATGAGTTCTCCCCAGCGGTTATAAATATCCATTTGTATGCGATCAACACCAATAAAACTACCTTGAAAAACTTCATTGATGCGATTACCGTCTGGAATAAAACTATTTGGTATATAAATGTAAAACTCAGGTGAAATATAAATAGGTTTTGTAATAGTATCGGTACACCCAAACATATCTGTCGCAATCAAAGTTACCAGATAAGTACCTGTACTATCGTAGATATTAGTTGGATGAACATCATAAGAACTATTCCCATCACCAAAGTCCCAAGTGTAACCATATCCATTGATGGTTTGATTTAAAAATGAAACGGGCAAGCCTTCGGTAATGCCTCCACTATTCAAAATAGAAAAATCTGCTGCGGGTTTTACAATGTTTACATGTGCAAAACCATTTACTGTAAATGTTTGACATTCATCTGACACCATCACTTGATAAACAGAACTAGCGGTAGGATAAACCCAAATACCCGTTGTTGTTGCTCCATTGGAGGGCCAATAATAATAGTAATTTCCATATCCTCCTGTTGCACTAGCACTGACATAGGCGCTATCTCCAGGACAAATTTTAATGGTAGGACTAACATTAACGATTAGTGGCGGACTTGTAATGGTGTAAATTATCGTATCACTCAGCGTATTCCCACAGTTGTCCATTAAAGTCACTATGTAGGTCGAACTTGCAGATGGGGTAACTACAATGCTATCTAAATTGCTAATGATAGTATTATTTTTCTTCCAAACGAAAGTATAAGTTCCACTACCGCCTCCTGCTATTGCATAAAAAGTATGCGTAATATAGGGGCAGATTTCAGTGATATCATTTGATACTTGAAGCGTAAGTGGAGGATTAACAGGCACTGTAATAAGTGCCGAGTCAATTACGGTTTGCCCTAAGCAATTATCAACCACAGAAACCGTATACATTGCAGTTGAGTTGGCAGTAATAGAAATTGAGCTGCTGGTTGCTCCATTGCTCCATAAATAGGTGTAGGGGACAACACCACCGCTGACAATTGGGGTCAATACTAAACTATTTCCTGGGCATTGAACTGCACTGTCATTTAAGGTTACTGAAAGAGGAGCAACATCCTGAATATAAACTGTAATTGGAATAGGAGTTATATTTCCGCATGGATCAGAAACGCTAAAATTTAATATTATAGATTCTAAACCCTCCGTTAAATTATCCATCATTACATTGATAGGGAAGGAAACAGAGCCTTGACCTGCACCAAAACTTATAGAGGTAGGAACGCCTGAATAGTCAACATTATTAGTAGCGCTTCCTGTTATCGCAATTGGAATTGTTAATGGGGAATTTAAATTACTATTCCTCTGAAGGGTAACCATTGCATTTACGCAACCCTCAGCCATCCAGTCCGGATTTGCATATACTTGTTGAGAAATCGCTATACTGATATCAACGGGTGTTTGTGAACTTAAACTATTGGCTTCTAAAAATATTCCGGAGTCCCAACTACCATCTGTAACATCAGCAACAGCAATTACCAAGTGATAAGTCTGTCCACATTGAACCCTCGAAACAGCTTCAAGTACATCGGTAAACCCATCATATTGTATATAATTGGGTGACGAATTATATGGGGCCATATTTCCATCACCATTGTCATTAAAATAAGATGAATTGGTAATGGCATTTACATTGTTTATTGAAACGATTCCGGCATTTCCGGGTAATTGAGCAATGTTTTGCATGCCAACAATTCCAGGTCCTGAAATAAAAAATCCAAAAACATCATTATAACTAGAATTGTTTGGTGGCGCAAACTCCGGGTATTCATCTGAACCAAAAACATATTTAAACTTTACCGTATCAGAATAGGGAATAAAATCGAATTCTAATGTCGCAGCATTATAGGTTGTGGCTCCTCCTCCAATCAAGTTGGAAAGAATATTTGAGCCTCCCATATTATTATCAACCCCTGCACTTTGGAGATTATTAGGACCTTGCGGACCAGAAGGATTATTGGCTACTGTTCCAGTGGTCATTACAATTCCTTGATTGATTCCTAGATTTGTCCCGGCGGCTGTAAAAGATCCTATAGCAGTATTGCTACCATTATACATTACATTGGAGACAATAACTCCGGGACCTAAAAGGACATTTTGAACAAGACTAGGAGGTGATTGTAGTGAATTGGTTATTAACTGTCCGTATCCTTTTGAAAAGAAAAGAATAGAAACTAATAAAACCAGGTATTTTGAATAAAAATTCATCACAATTCTTTAACGAATGTAAACTAAAATAGTTGTCGATTTTATTGAATTTTTAACGATTTTTTTATTTTAATTTTTCAATCCTTGTAAAGCGCAAAAACGCGCATAAAACCCATTCAATAATAGCAATTCTTTATGATTGCCCCTTTCTACAATTTCTCCACGAGATAAAACAATAATTTCATCTACATTTTTAATCGTGCTTAAGCGATGCGCAATGATAAAAGTTGTTTTTCCGACCATAATTTTTTCTAGTGCAGATTGTACTAATAATTCTGATTCAGTATCTAGTGCAGAGGTAGCCTCATCGAGGATTAATATTTTAGGATCTAAATACACTGCCCTAGCAATGCTTAAGCGTTGTTTTTGACCGCCAGATAATTTATTTCCTCTTTCCCCAATAATGGTATCTAAACCATTTTCTAACTCAAGAATAAAGTCATAAGCATTTGCAATTTTAGCTGCGGCAATAATTTTATCTCTATTTGGATTTTCGTCACCAAATGAAATATTGTCTGCTACAGTGGTATTAAATAAAATAGATTCCTGAGAAACAATTCCAATAAGACCGCGAAGGTCTTTGATTCTTATATCTTTTACATCTGTATCATCAATAGTTACCTTGCCGTCTTGTACATCATAAAATCTAGGAAGTAAATCCATCATTGTAGATTTCCCACTACCAGACTCACCAACTATTGCTATGGACATCCCCTTCTTGACACTCAAATTAATTTGTTTCAATATAGGTTCATTTGCATATTGAAAGCTAACATTCTTAAACTCTATTTTGTCATTAAAATCTTTTATTTCTTTAGCATGTGGATGCTCTATAATTTTTTCATCTTCAGCAAGTACGGTATTAATTCGGTCTAAAGAAACTTGAGCTTTTGCCATATTTGCAAGGGCCGTTGAGATACCTGTTATGGGTCTTAATAATTGAGAAAAAACGATAATAAAAGTGATAAACACTTCTCCAGTTAAACCATTGTCTTTATGATCTAAAATTAGATTCCCCCCGAACCAAACTAAGCATAACATTACCCCTGCACCTAATGTTTCATTGATAAGAGGAGATAAATCTTTTTTCCTGAAAGTCTTTGTGATTAATTTTTGATGTCTTAAATTGTTATTTTTAAATGAATTAAAAATATAACCAATAGCATTATAGGCTTTAATAATTCGGATTCCTGATAATGCTTCTTCCATGGCTGAAAATAACAATCCTGTTTGCTCTTGACCCGCTTTGGCAGTTCTTTTCAAGCTTTTACTTATACTCGAAATAACGAGAGCAGAAATAGGGAGGAGAAACAAGGAAATTAAGGTTAATTCAGGACTCAAATAGATTAATGAAATCACATTAATAATTACTGCGATTGGCTCTCGAAAAAGTAACTCTAACATACTTACCACAGCAATTTCGACTTCTCCAACATCACTATTCATCCGGGCCATAAGGTCCCCTTTTCTTTCATTTGAATAATAGGAAAGAGGCAGAACAAGTATTTTATGAAACAATAAATTTCTTACATCTCTAACAACAGCCATACGCAATTGAGATTGAAACCAAACTGCACCATAACGGAAAAGATTCTTAAAGAAAAAAGCCAACATTACCGTAATACATACAAATAGAAGAGCACTCTTCGGATCATTTGACACCAAATCATACATGGTAAAATTATAGGCGTCTTTTACAAAATTGGCAATTCCAAAAAGTGATCCATCCCAATGCGGTTCAGCGACGCTAATAATTTCTTCAGGTTTCCTGAAAATTAATTGTAGTACAGGAATAAATAGAATAAGTGATAAAAGATTGAAAATAACAAACAAGAGATTGCAAAGCACAACGAGTATTGCCGTACCTCGATAGGCAAATGTGTAATGAAATATTTGTTTTAGACCACGCAAGATAAGCACAAAGATACATTTTGTATGCTCGTTTTCCGAATCAAGCAACGAACTTTCTTAACTTTGTATTATGAGTAGTATTAGACAAAGTAAAATAGAGGCAGCAATTCAAGGTGAATTATCTGTGTTGTTACAAAGGTTATCCGCTGAGGTTTGCCTAGGGGCAATGGTTTCCGTTACTGTAGTAAGGGTAACAAAAGATCTTTCGATAGCCAAGTGTTATTTAAGTGTTTTTGCTCACCCAGAACCAAAGGAGGTTTTAAAATGTATTCAAACCAATCAAGGTAAAATTAGAGGTCAAATCGGGATTAGATTAAAAAATCTCAGAAAAATCCCTTCTTTATCTTTTTATATCGATGATTCAATGGAATACGCAAGCAAGATTGATCAACTTTTAAAGGGCAACGATTAAATTTCCTTTTTACATAGCGCTTAGATATCTTCTTTCTCCTAAAAAGAAGCAGGCGGTTACCGTAATTACTAGGATATCTGTAGTTGGCGTAATGGTGATTTCTGCTGCGCTTGTAATTTTGCTCTCTGCTTTTAATGGGATAGAATCCATGATTAATTCCCTTTACACGGCATATGATCAAGACATTACTATAAGTTCCCGACAAGGGAAAACTTTTCCACAATCACAAATAAATTGGAAACAACTTGAGCAAGTGCCGGGAGTTTTTCGCATGTCTCAAGGCTTGGAGGAGATGGTGATTTTGCGACATGAAAAAAGTTGGATTAATGCCACACTGGTGGGTGTTGAACCTGAATTTTTAAAAATGATTGAAATTTTAAAGCAAGATCATTTATTGCTCGGTCAGGCACGCATCAAAACCCAATCGAATTATAATTATGGAATTATTGGCGCAGGTCTTGCCAATAAGCTCTCTCTTGGATCTGTTCAGGAGGAACCCGAGAACACGATCATATATGCACCAAAATCAAATATGAAATTGAAATTTGGCAAAAATCCATTTCATCAATCTACCTTTTTAATAGGAGGGATCTTTAATTACAATAAAGAAACGAATGACCAAATCATCTTGACTAATCTAAAATTTACGCAAGATCTTTTAAATAAAGAATCTTCCATTTCACATATTTATATTCAAACAGAATCTTCTTCAGACAACGAGCAGGTTAAAGCTGAAATAAAAGATGTTGTAGGTGATAGCTTTGTTGTAAAGACAAACGCAGAAAAAAACGAACTAATTTACAAAACAAGCAAGAGTGAAAAATTAATTGTTATCGCTATTTTATTTTTCATTTTTCTGCTTGCGTCTTTCAATCTTGTTGCTTCAATTACCATGTTATTTATTGAAAAGAAAGATAATTTACTAGTGCTTCAAACCTTAGGCCTAAATGAAATAAAGGTTTTTTCAATATTTTTTTATGAAGGAATCCTTATTTCATCACTTGGCCTTTTTCTTGGGATATTTCTTGGAACACTAATTTGTTGGCTGCAAATTAATTTTCATTTATTAACGCTTCCAGGGTCTAATATGCCTTTCCCCATGTTGATTTCATACCCAGAAATTGCTTTAATTGCCATAGCACTTTTTGCAACGAGTACTTTTTTCTCCTTTTTGACGGCTAAATATTTAATAAGAAATCTTAAATAAATATTAAAGATTTGTCTTTTTTGTATTGCTATACATAAGGAAATAGTTATATTTGCACCCAAATTAAAATGAATTTTCATGTCAATTTCTAAAGGAAAAATTTCTCAAGTTATCGGTCCAGTAGTGGATGTAAGTTTTGAAAATGGAGTTGAACTCCCTACAATTTATGATGCCCTAGAGGTATTTAAGAAAGATGGAACGCGTGTAATCCTAGAGGTTCAGTCACATGTTGGAGAGAATTCCATCCGTGCAATCTCAATGGACTCCACAGATGGTTTTACTCGTGGAATGGAAGTTACTGCTACAGGAACGGGAATTAAAATGCCTGTTGGTGAAAAAATAAAAGGTAGACTTTTTAATGTTGTTGGTGAAGCTATTGACGGAATCAATGAGGTGAGCAATGAAGGTGGACTTTCTATACATAGAGAAGCACCTAAATTTGACCAATTGTCTACTGCAACTGAAATTCTGTTTACAGGAATTAAAGTGATTGATTTAATAGAGCCGTATGCTAAGGGTGGAAAAATTGGATTATTTGGTGGAGCTGGAGTTGGCAAGACGGTATTAATTCAAGAATTAATTAATAATATCGCAAAAGGACACGGTGGACTGTCAGTTTTTGCAGGTGTAGGTGAGCGAACAAGAGAAGGAAATGACTTATTAAGAGAGATGCTTGAGTCAGGCATTATAAAATATGGTAAAGAATTCATGCATTCTATGGAAGAAGGTGGATGGGATTTAACCAAAATTGATTTAGAAGAAATGAAAGAATCAAAAGCAACTTTTGTTTTTGGTCAAATGAATGAGCCTCCAGGAGCACGCGCAAGAGTTGCATTATCTGGTCTTACTATTGCTGAATATTTCAGAGATGGTGATGGGGAAGGTCAAGGAAAAGATATTCTTTTCTTCGTGGATAACATTTTCCGTTTTACTCAAGCAGGTTCAGAAGTATCCGCTCTTTTAGGTCGTATGCCTTCAGCGGTAGGTTATCAACCCACCTTAGCAACTGAAATGGGTATGATGCAAGAACGTATTACTTCAACTAAAAGTGGTTCAATTACATCTGTTCAAGCGGTTTATGTACCTGCGGATGATTTAACAGATCCAGCACCAGCGAATACTTTTGCACACTTAGATGCTACAACGGTACTTTCAAGAAAAATCGCTGAGTTAGGAATTTATCCTGCAGTAGATCCTTTAGATTCTACTTCTAGAATCCTTACTCCTGAAATCGTTGGTGATGAGCATTACGACTGTGCGCAAAGAGTTAAATTAACTTTACAACGCTATAAAGAATTACAAGATATTATTGCTATTCTAGGAATGGATGAATTGTCTGAAGAGGATAAATTAATCGTTCACAGAGCAAGACGCGTTCAAAGATTTTTATCTCAACCATTCCATGTTGCAGAGCAATTTACAGGTTTGCCAGGAGTGTTAGTAGATATAAATGATACTATTAAAGCATTTAATGATATTTTAGACGGTAAGTTTGATCAATATCCTGAAGCCGCCTTCAACTTGAAAGGTGGAATTGAAGATGTGATTGAAGCAGGTGAAAAAATGTTACAAGAAGCATAACATGAGATTAGAAATTCTTAGCCCTGTGGCTGTACTTTTTGAAGGCGATGTAATTAGTGTTTCTTTGCCGGGTATTGATGGTGAATTTCAGTTATTGGACAATCACGCTGCAATTATTACTGCATTAAAAGCCGGTGAATTGAAATTGAAATTATCTGGCAATCCTCCAGAAATTGAAACAGCTGTTTCTTTTGAAGGGCCGGATAAATCAATAGGTACTTATTCCATTAAAGGTGGCGTTGTTGAAATGGCGGACAATAGAGCTGTAGTTTTAGCAGAGTAAAAAATTCTTATATTATATGGAAAGGGAAGGTGCTTGTCGCTTCCCTTTTTTTGTTAAGAATGGTTAAGCTAGGCTCGATATTTTTATAGACTAAATACTTTGATTATATTCGCCTTGAATTAAATTCAAATAAATTGATTGAACAAATAAATTTGCAAAATGTCCCGCAGCATGTCGCCATAATAATGGACGGTAATGGTCGATGGGCAAAACAGCAAGGGTTGGATCGATTATTTGGTCATTCGCAAGGCGTAGAATCCGTTAGAGATACGTTAAAAACAGCACGAGAATTAGGAATTAAATACCTTACACTGTATGCATTTTCCACAGAAAATTGGAATCGTCCTAAATCAGAAATTGATGGCTTAATGGATCTGCTTATTGAAGCAGTTACCCATGAATTAATGGAGTTAAATAATAATGGTGTTCGTTTATTGACTATTGGTGATTTAAATGCTTTACCTGAAAATTGTCAAAAAAGCCTAAGTGATGCAATTCAAAAAACATCTAATAACAAAGATATTACGCTCGTATTGGCACTTAATTATAGTTCGCAAAGTGAAATCACCTCTGCAATAAAAAATATTATTGCAGACAATAATTCGGGAAAAATTACGATTGATGAAATTAATCCAGAATTAATAGACACTTATTTATATACTAAAGACATTCCTGATCCTGAATTGTTAATTAGAACGAGCGGTGAGCGAAGAGTAAGTAATTTCCTTCTTTGGCAAATTGCCTATGCTGAATTTCATTTTACCTCTGTATTTTGGCCGGATTTTAGAAGACAACATTTGTTAGAGGCCATAATTGATTTTCAACAAAGAGAGAGACGATTCGGAATGACATCAGATCAAATTAATAAAGCTTAATGCGTAGAATTGTACTTTTATTTTTCATTTTAATAGGCAGTTTTGCTTTTTCTCAAAATGAGCCAATGAGCATAGGGGGTTTAGACTTCTCCTATAAATCTCCCCAAGAATATGAAATTGGACCTATCAGAATTGTTGGTGCTGATAATTTTGACCATCAAGGAATAAAACTTATTGCAGGCTTAAGACAGGGACAAAAAATTACTTTGCCAAGTGATCAAATCACAAAAGCAATTCGAAAATTGTGGGATGAAGGTCTTTTTTCGAATGTTTCCATTTATGCAGAAAAAGAAATAAGCGGAATAGTTTATTTGGTTATTGAGTTAGCGCCGCGTCCTAAATTGTCTAGATTCAAATTTATTGGAGTTAATAAACGGGAAGCCGATAAAGTACGTGAAGAAATTAGTTTGTTTTCGGGAAAAACAATTACTGAGAATTTAGTTTTTCAAACCAAAAGTAAAATCATGGGATACTTCCGTGAAAAAGGTCATTATGGTATTCAGGTGGGTATCAATAGGGTTAAGGATACATTAATGAATAATGCGGAGATCTTTATTATTACGATTGAAAAAGGTAAAAAAATTGGAATAGAAAAATTGATTATTAGTGGAAATGAAAATGTGCCCACTTGGAAATTGAAGTTGTCAATGAAAGACACCAAGCAAAAATCAATATTGAGAATTTTCAAAAGATCTAAATTTACCGAATCTACTTACGAAAAAGATAAATTAGCCTTACTGGGTAAATTTAATGCTTCAGGTCTGCGAGATGCTGCCATTTCTTTTGATACTGTTTATCAATTGGATAATAAAAATATAGTAATTCAAATTAACATCAGCGAAGGGAATAAATATTTCTTTGGTGACGTCGAGTGGGTTGGCAATACTAAATATAGATCTAGTTTTTTAGATACAGTTCTTGGAATAAAAAGAGGAGATATTTTCAATAAAACATTGTTGGATCAGCGTTTAATGGGAAGCGGAGATGGTCGTGATATTTCTTCACTGTATATGGATAGAGGTTATTTATTCTTTCAGGTGATTCCAGTTGAATCTAATGTTTCCAATAATTTTATCAATTATCAGGTTAGAATCATTGAAGGAAAAGAAGCACGAATTGGCCAAATTACTATTCGTGGAAATTCTAAAACGAATGATTTTGTAATCATGAGAGAAATCCGGACAAGACCCGGCGATTTATTCAATAAGCAAGATATAATGCGTACACAACGCGAATTATCTCAATTAGGATTTTTTAATGAACAAGGATTTCAGGTAAATCCAATGCCTGACCCTGCTAATGGTACTGTTGATATTGAATATGTAGTAGAAGAAAAATCATCAGATCAAATAGAATTATCTGGTGGTTATGGTGGTGCAGGACCAACTACTTCAGGTAGAATCATTGGTACTTTAGGACTTACTTTTAATAATTTTTCAACAAAAAAATTCTTTAAAAAAGAAGCTTGGTCACCTCTTCCCGGTGGTGATGGACAAAAATTATCAATTCGAGCACAGTCTAATGGTCGCTATTATCAGGGATATAATTTTTCTTTTACAGAACCTTGGTTAGGCGGTAAAAAGCCCAACTCTTTATCCTTTTGGGTCAACAATACTGCGCTTTCTTCTAATGGTTTATTAAGATCTAATCCTGCATATACAGGCTTGTCTATTACAGGGACAGGATTTGGACTCCAAAGGCGTAAAAAATGGCCGGATGATTATTTCACCGCATATTATGAGTTGAGTTACCAATATTATGATGTAGTTAAGGATTATCGATTCCCACTTTTCCCGAAAGGTTATGCAAATGATATAGCACTTAAATATGTATTGCAAAGAAGTTCTGTTAGTGCTCCAATTTATCCTCAAAGTGGTTCTCAATTTACTTTAACCGCTAAAGCTACAGTGCCATACTCTGCTTTTGGTCCCGAAAAAGATTATAGTTCAATGAGTCCGGCGGATCGATATCATTATCTGGAGTATTATCGTTTTAAGTTTACAGGTGAATGGTTCGTTCCTTTGACGGCGGATAAAAAACTGATCTTAATGCCTCGATTTGGTTTTGGATATATTGGCTCTTATAATAAATCAAAGGGTATAACTCCTTTTGATCGTTATTCATTGGGAGGAAGTGGATTATCAGGAACAAATCAATTGGGAGGTAGAGAAATCATCGCGCTTCGAGGGTATGAAGACCAATATCTTTCCTCAACAGGTGGAGATCCTATCATTGCAAAATACACTCTTGAATTGCGTTACCCAATTTCATTAAATCCGCAAGCTACTTTTTATGCGATGACTTTTTTAGAGGCAGGAAATACTTTCCCTTCATTTGCTAAATTCAATCCGTTTAATGTAAAAAGAACTGCAGGAGTTGGTATCCGTGTATTTTTACCAATGTTTGGTATGCTAGGTTTAGATTATGGTCTTGGCTTCGATAAATTAGATATTTGGTCCAATGGATTTGGTAAATCGACAGATATTTCAATTGATAAAAAAGGATTTTATCCGAAATTGAGTTTTACCATTGGTATGAACTTGGGTGAGTTGTAATTTTTTACAATAAATATGTAACTTAGCCGTTCGGATGCCTCAAAAAAAAATCGCATGAAAATTGTACTTTTTAGTTTACTATTAATTTTTGGCACAGGCTTTGTCAAGGCACAATCCTATGCATTTATTGATTCGGATTACATTATGAAAAATGTCCCTGAATATTTAGAAGCCAAAGAGAAATTGGATAAGTTATCTGAGAAATGGACCAAAGAAATTGAAGATAGATATCAATTTATAAAAGTTAAAAGAGATAATTTTAATAAGGAAGAAGTTCTTTTACCAAACGAGGAAAAAGAAAAAAGAAGGGCTGAAATTGATAAGTTAGAAAAGGACGCTATTGAGTTACAAACTTTACATTTTGGAGTAAATGGAGAGTATTTTCAGAAAAGACAAGAATTTGTTAAACCAATTCAAGATCGTGTCTTTACTGCAATGAAAAAAATAGCCAAGAGAGAGGGATATGCATTTGTTTTTGACAAAGCCAATCAAAGTAACTTGGTATATGCTGAGAAAGAGTACGACATTAGTAATACTGTTTTAGAGGAAATGGGAATAAGTAAAGAGTAAGAGTAGAGTGTTAATTTTTAAAAAGTAATAATGAAAAATGTAATTCTGGTTATCGCGTTGTTTTTAGGTGGTTTTGTCGCAAATGCACAAATGAAAATCGCTCATGTTAATTCACAAAAATTATTAGATACTCTTCCTTCAAGGAAAATTGCCATGGGTGATTTGAAAAAGTTTGAGACTGACGGAATGAAAGAACTTGGTGAGATACAGAAAGATTTAGAAGCCGCTTATGCACGTTATGAGGCGAATAAAGCTACCTGGTCACCTGTTATTTTGAAAATAGAAGAGGAAAAGATCATGAAAAAGCAGCAAGCTTTAGAAGATCGTCAAGGTCAACTACAACAAGAAATGCAAATTTATGGCCAAGAGTTAAATCAACCCATTTTAGAGCGAATTCAAAAAGCAGTTGAATTGGTTGCTGATAGAAAGAAAGTTAATTATGTAATCGATGAATCTCAAACGCTTTATTTTAAAGGAGGGATTGATATGACAGCGG
The DNA here is from genome assembly GCA_947447525.1 of Flavobacteriales bacterium. Lineage (GTDB taxonomy): Bacteria > Bacteroidota > Bacteroidia > Flavobacteriales_D > Crocinitomicaceae > UBA952. The sequence goes on from CANFJL010000004.1 coordinate 42,940, forward strand.
AAGTTATGGTAGAATTACTTCGTATGGATGCCGAAGCATTGAAAAAATAAATAAGTTCAAAATATAGAAAGGGCAATCTTATGATTGCCCTTTTTTTATGTAGTTTTAAAAAATGAAAAAGAGTCCAATTGGCGTTTTTGATTCTGGGTATGGTGGATTAACCATTCTTTCTTCTTTAAGAGAGCAAATGCCTCAATATGATTTTATCTATTTTGGAGATAATGCCAGAGCACCTTATGGAAATAGATCGTTCGATGTAGTTTATTCCTATACTTTAGCAGCAGTAGAATTTTTATTTTCTCAAGGTTGTAATTTGATAATAATCGCATGTAACACTGCTTCTGCAAAGGCCTTAAGAACAATTCAACAAAATGATTTGCATCGTTTCGGACCGAATAAAAGGGTACTTGGTGTTATTCGCCCGAGCACTGAGCAAATTGGAGCGCTTACAAAAACAAATTGTGTTGGAATTTTGGGAACTTTGGGCACTATTAATTCCTCCTCTTATCCGATCGAATTGGCAAAATTAGCTCCCCATATTGTAGTCGAACAACTCGCTTGTCCGTTATGGGTTCCACTAATAGAGAATAATTCATTTGACTCAGTTGCTGGGAAAATGATTATTGAGGAAGATGTCAATACTTTAATGAATAAAAATAAAAATATAGATACCATAATTTTAGCCTGTACTCATTATCCTGTCGTACAAACTTATATACAATCTTTGGTTGGTGAGCACTGTCAGGTAATAGCGCAAGGTCCAATTGTCGCTGAAAAGCTGCAAGAATATCTTGCTCGACACCCATGGATGCAAGAGCAAATCAGCACCTCAGGGCAAGTCACCTACTTTACTTCAGAAAATAAATTAATTTTTGATCAGACCGCCTCTATATTTTTAAACCAAGAAGTAAATTCAAACCACATTACAATTTAGATGAGGATGTTGCCTACTACTTTTTTCTTTTGCCCAATGCACTAAGATCTTCCTGTTATTTTTAGTAATTTCGAAGTGTAAAACGCTAACCATGGAAATTACTCCCGAAATTCAAAATCGTCTCGATTTATTAAACGATAAATATGCATCAATGGGACAAGATTTATTGTCTTATTTAGATGGCTTATTGTATGCAGATGTTACGACTTATTGGGATTATATTGAATTGGAAACATTACTTAGTTTGCAAAAACCTAAAACAAAGTTTCCAGATGAGCAGGTGTTTATTATGTATCATCAGATAACAGAATTGTATTTTAAATTGGCCTTAAATGAATTCGAACAAATAGGCGAAAAAGATGCTTTAGATGCCAAGTTTTTTATCAGTAGGGTTTCTCGCATAAATCGTTATTTTGAAGCATTGATTAATAGTTTTGAAATAATGGTTGGCGGAATGGAACGCGAACAATTTTTGAAGTTTAGGATGTCATTACTTCCAGCAAGTGGCTTTCAATCTGCTCAATATAGGGACATTGAAATCTACAGCACTTCTTTTGTCAATTTAGTGGATAAGGAGTATAGAAATCAATTAAAGGGCACAGAATCAATTTCTGAGCTTTTTGAGAATATATATTGGAAGGCTGGAGCAACTGAGGTGGCTACAGGTAAAAAGACCTTGACATTGACTCAATTTGAAGAGAAATATAAAGAGCGTTTTATTGCCTTGGCAAACAAGGTAGAGCATAAAAATTTATGGGCTTCTTACTGTAGATTATCCAAAGAAGATCAAGCAAATCCTGAAGTAATTCAGACGCTCAGGAACAATGATTTGAATGTTAATGTCAAATGGCCACTAGCACACTATAAATCTGCAGTGAGATATTTGGTTAAGGCAGATGAAGATATTGCTGCTACTGGCGGTACAAATTGGCAGAAATATTTACCTCCAAGATTTCAAAAAAGAATTTTTTATCCAACCCTATGGTCGGATGTTGAAATTGAGAATTGGGGTAAAGCCTGGGTAGAAGAGACGATAAAATCTTTATAGATTATTATTTTAAGTCCTTTTTATATACTTCGGTAAAGTTTACTAATCCTAAAGGATTGAGTTCAAGATTCCTCACTTTTAAATTGATTACAGCAACAAAATCATCTATAACTACGGGCAATATAATATAATTTTCTTGTAGGATCCTATCACAATAGAGGAACAATTCATTTCTTTTTTTATTGTTTGTTTCAATAGCAGCTTTAGAAAAAGCAGCATTGTAGGCAATATTTTGTAAGGGAGGAATTGCTACTTGGTCATTATTCCTTTCGGAATTAAAAAACAAATTAAAATAACTTTCCGGATCTGGATAATCTGCCACCCAGCCAACTTTCCATAAATCAGCTTTTTTATTTTTAATTGCAGCATCTCGTGTTTTAAAATCACAATTCACAATATTTAATGAAATTCCCAAACTTGTTTTCAAATCTTTGCAATATGCTTGGCACCATTTACTTGAAAGAGAATTTTTAGGTCCAACTATATAAAGCACGCTCTTTGGAAATGGATTATTAGTATTAAATCCAGCATCCTTAAGAAGGCTTTTTGCTAGGTTAATATCTAACTTTTTAAGTTTGAGCTTATTGTTATCATAATACTGTGAGGGAGGCACAAAGCCTTTATCTGCCGGCGTCCCATCACCATTTAATATTTCTGAGCAAAGACGTTCTCTATCCAATACGAGCTCAAATGCTTGTCTGATTTTCGGATTATTGAAAGGCTTTTTATCACAATTGAATGCGAGAAAAGAAATGCGCGTACCAGGAGCAACTAAGACGCGATGAGGGAGCGTGTTCCCCTGCTGTGCCTCTTGTAAATTGCCCAAAATACCACTTAAATTCTCTGCGGGTACTTCAAATAAAAGGTCTAATTTATTATTTCTGAAGGCAATAAACTCATTTTCCTTATTATTAATAATGCGAATATGTAAGGCATCTAAATAGGGGAGTTTATTACCGAATTTATCGAATTTCCAGTACTCATTATTTCTAATAAGAAGTATTTTTTCTTTGTCAAACCAATTCAATTGAAAGGCTCCACTTCCTATAGGGTGTTTCGCAATCTTATTTTGGTAATAATTAAAAGCAATTTTTGAAAAAATACCATAATTACTACTGGTAAGCAATTTTTGAAAATTTACAAAGGCTTGATTTAAGGTAATTTCAATGGTATAATCATCAATTACTTTTATACCTTTCACCCCTTTTTCATTTGGAATACCGGTGTTTTTTAAATTAAATTCCTTACCACCTTTTATTTTTTCGAATAAAGCAGACCCGGAGTTATTCAAAGGATGATTAGAGCAAGCAAAATCTAAAGCGAATTTGACATCGTGCGCAGTAAGTTGGTTAGATTCACCTTTAAAGCAGACATCATTATGAAAAAATACATCGTCTCTAAGCCCAATAATAATTTTTTTTCTGTCTTTACTATAACGATATGTTTTTACTAAATGCGGAAGAACAGTATCTTTTTTTAGATCTTGAATAAATAGCGTTTCAAAAATTTGCGAACTTACTCTGTGTGCATAAAGATCTGTTGCATCTAGTGGAAATAATGATTCTATTGGTGCTGTAGATACAAAATTTAAAGTATCACCATAATTTACTGGTCCATTTGCTGCTTTTGGTGTTTTTACGCTCTGAAAAAAATAAAATACAACAAGGATGAGTGATATTAAGACCAGACCTATTTTTATATTTTTATGCATCTAAATAATTCAAATATAGTACAACTTCATACCAATTCAAATGTAGGTGTTTTCTTTTAATAGTTGTAATGCTCCATTCTAATTATTACTACAAGTACTTACTAAAGTTTAAGATCTTTATTCTAAAATTAATACTAATTTTGTCACTCAATCGGCTCCGTGGCGCAACTGTATAGCGCATCAGATTTCGGCTCTGAGGGTTGGGGGTTAGAATCCCTCCGGGGTCACAAAAAGAACCCAGCACAAAAGTGCTGGGTTTTTCCTTTTAAAGCGGTTAAAGTTTATTTTGAAAAGCAATTTAAAAGGAAAAACCCAAAAACTGCAAAGCAGTTTGGGTTCTATGCTTGGAATGCCCAATGCGCAGGGAACATGCGCAGCATAATCCTGACAAGGTCACAAAACAGAGTTAGAGGCTAGACCTAGAGTTTGGACCTAGAGGTTAGAGCTGGAGCGAGAGCTTCATTCTCATTATGTTTCTCGCACTCGATTATGGAATGCCCAATGCGCAGGGAACATGCGCAGCATAATCCTGACAAGGTCACAAAACAGAGTTAGAGGCTAAACCTAGAGTTTGGACATACCCTTCGATGAACTCAGGGCGAGGAGGTTAGAGCTGGAGCGAGAGCCTCATTCTCATTTTGTTTCTCGCACTCGATTATGGAATGCCCAATGCGCAGGGAACATGCGCAGTATAATCCTGACAAGGTCACAAAAACAGACTTAGAGCTAGAGGCTAGAGTTAGAGCAAAATACTCCAATTGGTTTTTCTTCGCTTTCATTATGTTTCTCACACTCCTTCCTGGAATGCCCAATGTATTTAAATTGGGTCTTTTTCATTTATTCAGGTACTTTTTTAAGAATTATTTTTAATTTATTCTGGTAATTCAATTGAAGATTGCCCAATTCCAATCTTTCAATATCAAATTCAATATCAATGGATTGTCTAACCATGAATGTGTTATTTTGGATGTATCCAAATGAAATAAATTCTGTCATGCTTAATTTGTTTTTATCACTTGTAAATTCAAATGGATTTTCATCATTTACACTCCCTAATAAAATTAAATCGCTTGGTTCACTCATAATATTTAAAAAAGTAGGTTTTAACATGTTTGAGTATAGTAGTCGTGAATCTATTGTTATATTTCCAGTTTTTGAGTAAAAACTATATTTAGAATAGTCATATGAAATAACTATGCCCGAATCAATAACATTTGTTTGTCCTGAGCTTAAATCTAAAATCTCGGTAATTTTCCAATTTCCTTGTTTACAAAGCCTTCCCATCGCTGTATAAGTGCTAATCTTTTTATCCTCTTCGTACTTTTTACATGAGAGAAGTAGGGCTGCCATTATTGAGCAATAAATAATGTATTTCGTCATATCTTAATTATTTAATTGATTGATTTTCTAGAATTCTTAACCCACTCCAAACAATACTGGATGCAATTAGGCCCGTTCTTCTGATAATTCTAAAAATCTTTAGACTAAGTTTTTTATTATAAGATTTCTGAATTTCTCTAGAATCTATTTTAATTTCATTTGCAAAAACATCATGGGTGTAAAATTCTACAACTCTAATTTGATTAGTAGGTAATTTTGAGTCATACATTTGTTGCTCAACTATTTGTTGCTCAGCAAGAGTTAACAGTACTGGTAATGGGATAGTGAAAAAATTTACTTTATAAACATGTTTTCTATTTAAACTTAAGGCCAATACTTTTTCAGTTCCTGCATATACCACTTGATTTTTGCTTTCAATTAATTTGTCCATTATTTTCATGGAAATAGGAATTTTTACAATTTGATATGTAAATAACTCATCACTATATTTTTTAAAAACGTTAGAATTCCAAGTATAAGGTTCTTTCTGTAAACATTGCCCTCTTTTATTAAATTCTATAATAATATTCGTGTCTTTTGTTAAAGACGTATAAGAATTGGCTATTTGAACTTTATTTAACTCAATGAATTTGGAAAGATCAGTTTTAGATAAAGTGATAGGGGTATTCCCAGTTTCATTTCTAATTATGAACTGATAAATAGAATCTTTAACATTTTGATTACTTGTTTTGGAATGAAGACTTTGCCATAATTGAACAACCTTTTCTATGTCATTTGAATTTAATAATTTTCTTATATTATTTATATTCTGCTTATCTTCTTGAGCTTCTCTTTCCTTTTTTAAATTCATAAACGATAAATACGTTGTTTCAAGGTTTTGTTTATTCTTATAATTTTCAGGGAAATTAAGTTTGTCCATTTCACTTTTTGCTTCTTCAATTTTTTCCTCCAAATAAAGTTGGTCAATTAATTCATACCTTTTTTCATCTTCCTTTCTCTTTGCATCATTTTTAGTTTCTTGTTGCTGTCTTATGATTTCATTTTGCTGTCTTATGATTTCTTGATATTCAGCCTCTAATAGATTTAAAGCTTCTGCTAAGCCTTTTAAAGAAAATTTATAATAATAAGGTATTCCGGGAAACTTTACCGCTCCTTTAGTACCTTTACACAAAGCAGTTTTCAATTCAGGTGTTATGTAGTTTCCCCCGCCACTGCCATAGCTAACATCGAATTCTTGATTAACGCCATTTATATATACATAAATTGTTGCAATAGAAATTCGATCTATTTGTTCAGATGATAATTTAGCATAATCGGATCTTGAATCAAGCAACTCCCATGTGGCTGTCCCATCAGGAAATGATTTAATCATAAAACGAGCAGCAACCGACGTTCTGTCATCCCTAGAGGCATTTGTAATGATACTTTTTTTATTAGTAAATTCATTAACTCTATATTCCCAATCTCCAATATTACTTTGTCCATAGCAGACTTGAAATAGGAACTGCAAAAGAAAAGTTGATAGTGTTAATATTTTAGTATAATACATCTGATTTTGTTTAAAAGCATTATCCATTGCATGTGGGTTTATAAAATTTTCGTAGTTGAATGGTAAGATGTTCAAGTTCATCTCGGGTATTGCCTAAATTTTTTTCTTCAGGAAACCAGTAGAAAGTAAAGTCGCCTAAAAATTTATTGGTTTTAAAAGCATCCCAATTTGCGTCTGCAAAATTTACTCGGTTAACAGAGGTTTGAAATCCATTATCACTAATGTTTCCTTGAAAAATGGGATAATTAACAGATTGCTGATGTGCTACAGAAGAACTTTGTGTAAAAACCACTTGTAAGCCCCGCATGGTAATTGTTGCCAATTCCTTTTTCATTCGTTCCAACCTAGCATCTCTGTTTTTTTGACTTGGATGAAAATAACCTATATAGATTAGTTCCTCCTTATAATATAAAAAGTAAATACCCTGTCCCGGAAGATTCGTTATCGCTTTGTCTTGCAGAATAAAATCTAAATTCAGCGGAAATGTAGCTGTCGCGTCAACAACAATTTTAAAAAGTTCTTCTGCGTTAAACTTGTGTTCCATTTATTTAAGCATTATAAAATCACCAGTAATATTTAAGGGAATTAATTAAATCCTCCCTCAATCCACTCCAAAGTAAATGAATTTGATTTTTAACTTAGAAGTAAATAAAGTGAATAAGTGTGAACTATACTTTTTCCCCTATTTTATTATTTTTTAAAGCGTGAGATACTTTCTCATTGAATATGAGAATTTTCATCCTACTGTCTTGCGGATGGTGGCTTTCAGAAATTACTTTTTCTTCCTGGAGTTCATCTTTGAAATAGAACTCAAGTGCTTGTTTTAGCCCTTTAAGTAAGGTTTCTCTTCTTTTTTTCAAGGTATCTATGCTGGGGTTATCCTGTCCAACAAAATCATTAATTTCGTTCATTTCAATTTTTAGATCCTCTTTTGTTAACCAGAAGTTTAATACCTCTAGCTCTACCTTTTTGAATTCATATAATTTTAGATCTTTGGGTTTAGATTCTGAATTCTTTTTGCGCCCATTAATCAAATAGATTATTAAAAGCACAAGCAGTAACGCGCCTAGGGCAAGCAGAATTGAATAATTGAAAGGAGCAACTACAGGCACCAGTAATGGCCTAGTTCCCACTTTATTTTTAAAGAAATCACTTTTATTATAAACCATAATCTCATAACCACTGCTATTGGGTGAGGTGGAGAAGGCAATAATTTTATTCTCAACTTCAATAATATTATAGTTTTGATGGTTTCCTGGATAGAAAAATTTAGAAATTTTGTTGTTTTCGTAATCTAAATGATAAAAATAACCTTTCATAACCAGGAAAGGAGAGGGTTCGGTTTTATTGCAAAGATCAGCCCAACGAATTTTTAGATTGAGTATTCCTAATCTACGCCATCTTAGTTGTTTCAAATCAAAAGAAAAAACATCTCTTGCAGCACAATTGAAGTTGGGTTCAAATAAAATGATATTCAATTTATCATTCAATTTAGTTGTGTATCGATTTAAATCGGCCCGTGGAATTTCTCCTCTGGTGTTGACTTTATACCATTCTTTGGAAGTGAAATTAAAGGAGGTCGTCATATTTTTGTATAAAAAATACCCATAACCGCCAAATATGTAAGGATGTCCATTATGCATGAAAACATCACCGTTGAATTGATTTTTATGATGAAAGGAATGATCTATTCTTATAATAGAATCATGTTGCCATTTGTAAACATGGCCACAACCCACATCAACAAAATAAACATGATTTTGCTTGTCTGTTATTATTTTGTAGCCTTTAGAAAATTCTGAAAAAATATCATAAGGATCTCTGTAATAAGGCAAGACTTGTTTTTTACCCGTATTTAAATTGATTTGCGTATAATGAATGGAATCGTCAAAAATTATTAAACTATTTTTTTTAGCATCAACAAACATTAAATCTGTTCTTTGATTTAATTCGACACGAAAAATTTGGCCAGAAGCGCTTGTGACTATAAAATATAGAAGCGCTAGGGAAAGTAAAATTTTATGGTTCAACATACCATTCAAAGTTAGTAGAATTGTTCACTGCGCTTATGAAAATTTGAGTGAAACAAATTTATTCCCCTATTTTCTCCTATTTATAGCGCCTGCAAAAAGTTCGGATAAAATGGGGGTGGTTTTATTTGAAGGTACTTAGAATAATGATCTTTGTAAATCGAATAAGGTTGATGGAAGTGGATCATCCTTAAGGGGATTTTTATCTAATCATAGTTAATATCCCACCCTTTCAGGGCTTTGATATTATCGGTGAATTTCTATTTCCGATGGACTTTGCCCATCGTTGAGAGATGATACCCTTTCAGGGCTTTGTTAATATCGGTGAATTTCTATTTCTGATGGACTTTGCCCATCGTTGAGAGATGCCACCCTTTCAGGGCTATAATTATTTTTGTGTGAATCGAATAATGTTGACTAGAGTGGACAACCCTGAAGGGGTGTGATATCTAAACATAGGGCTTTGCCCTATGTTTAATCGATAGTCACGTATTTAAAAGCCCTGAAAGGGCGTAATATTTGAGCATCATTAATCCCAATGAAATCTTTTTGTCATGATTTTAAACAAAAATACACGCCAAAAAGATGAGATGTATGTTCCGTCTTTGCGCTGGATTTCATCCAGTTATTGATATTCAAGCCCTATTGGGGTTGATTTTTTTATAAGTGAAGCATTTTATTTCTTTGTTCAAGATATTCAAGTCCTATTGGGGTTGAGAAATTCATATTCTTCAATCGTTTAGACTTTAACACTAACTTTAAAGATTAATCGTCATGTTAAGTATTTTCTAAATCACAAAACAAATAAAAGCATGGACTTTCCTTTTTCAATTAGAGAAATCAAATTCAAAGCAGTGATTTTCCTTTCATTCACTTTTTTAGTTGCAACATTTCATGCACAAAACTTTGATATCGACCTCTTGGAAAAAATAAATGTGCATAGGAATATCGCATTGGATCCTATGTTTAAAGGAATCACCAACAGTGTTACCCCGCTGACTATAGGCGCTCCCATCCTTATTTTTTCTGCCGGACTGATACATAAAGACAGTTCCTTAAAATCAAAAGGGATACTTTTGGGAGAGACCTTATTGGTAAATGCCTTTATTACCACTGCTTTAAAATTATCTATTCAAAGAGATCGACCCTTCGTGACGTATAGTTTTATTGATCAACAATCTAAAGCAGGATCATGGTCTTTTCCTTCAGGACACACATCGAGCGCCTTTGCCCTTGCTACTTCTTTGAGTATTATCTATCCAAAATGGTATGTAATTGCTCCTTCGTATTTGTGGGCAAGTTCCGTTGGGTATTCTCGTATGCATTTAGGAGTACATTATCCAAGTGATGTGCTAGCGGGAGCTCTGGTTGGAACAGGGTCGGCATTTTTATCTCATGCTTTAAACAATTGTATCCACAAGAAAGTAAAGGAAAAAGCTAAAAGACAATAGAAACTTTAGTTTTTAAATATTGTATCAGAGATTTTCCAAAATTATGAACACAAAAAAAGCCGCGGTGAGCGGCTTTTTAAATTTATAATAATTTATTTAATTCCTAAAAATGCTTTAGCTTGCTTATCATCAGGATTCAAAGTATGTACAATTGTCCAACATTCCTTTGCTTTTTCAGCATTCTTTGCAGGTGAATTCACGTAATAATCACCAAGATACTTGCATGCCTCTATTACTGTGTTTTTTGTTTTATCTGTAGCCCTCTCTTCTGCAGGGACAAGCGTAAGAATCGTGTTATAAGCATCAAAAGCTAACCATTGCGCCTTGGTTGGATCTTGCATAAGTTTGGTTCGTGCCATCCATAAATAACCACCAACATATTTGCTTGATAATTTATTTACTTTGGAAAAAGCACTGTCTGCAGCTATATAATTTTTAGGACCAAAATAATATGCTTTTCCTAAATCAAAATACTCTGCAACTGTAAGTTTGTCTTTTGAAATCTTCAATTCATAGGCAGCGATTGCTTTATCATACTGTTTTGTTTTAGAACATAATTTAGCCAAATCACTTGCTAAATCTACAGCAGCATTAGCATTTAACATAGAAGCTTTTTCAATTTCAATGATCGCTAAAGAGTCTTGACCATTCTTGGAAAGTAATAAACCTTTATATTTATAATCTAGGTAAATTACTTTTTCAGCAGGAACAATCGCAAAGAATGCAGCACTTGATTTCAATCCTTGAACAGCACCGTCTGTTATTGTTGCACATTCGTAGTAAGAATAAGTCAACATACGTTCAATGTAGAAATTATTGAAAGAATTCTTTTGTATGTCTAACAATTCAGGAATTGCTTCACAATATTGTTTTCCATTAAATAAAGCAGTTGCATATCGATATCTAGATTCCAAAGTGTTGTTTAAAGACAAGTACTTTTTCCAGTTCTCAATAGCTTTTTTAGATTGATTAAACATCATATTTAATTCCGCATTTTCTCTATAAGCCGGAGCATAAGTTGAATCAATACTCTGAGCTTCTTTATATTTTTCGTTCGCTAAGTCATAATTTTTAGCGCGTTGATATAATTTAGCCGTTCTAACAATTCCTCTAGGTGATTTTGGGTTTATCGTTAGCACCATGTTGTATGATTTTATCGCTGGCGAACCATCTCCAGGAGTTTTTAGATTCAATGCGTCCCCCATTAACAAATGCCCATCTTCATTTTTCGCGTCTATTTTTGTTGCGATGGTCAAAATTCGAATGGCTTCGTCTAGATCTTTTTTCTCAGAAGTAATATAGGTTGCAGCAATACAACGCATGATTTCCGCATTTTTATTTTTAGAAACCTTCAAAGCTTGCGCAAAAAGAATTTTAGCTTTTGCTTGATCTCCACTTACCCATGCAGCTTTACCCGCACTCACTATTGAAATAGCAGCAGTTGGCTCAACTGTATAGGCTTTATTCCACTCTGCAACCGCTGAATCTTGTTCCCCTTTCGCAAAATAGTTTTCACCTGCATAGAAATGGTAAGATCCATTATTAGGAAGCGTTGCAATTAATTTATTAAATTCAATCGTCGCTTGAGCAAAACGCTCATTTTCAGTTTTATTGATGGCGTCTTTTAATGTTTGTCCGAATAAAGTTGTATTGAATAAAATTGCAATTACAACGAGTTTAGTAGTGTTCATGTCTAGTTTTTCTTATTGGTTAAATTGACTAAATCAATTCTCACGCCAAAAATAGAATTCTCAAGGCGAATTGCAAAATTTCTTTTAAAATAAAGCGCTAAATCACCCATTTATTCTGTTTCGAGTGAGATTAATCTAATAGGAGAATTGGCTGGAACTAAAGCTGATTTTTGAATAATTAATTGCCCTTTTTCTCCTTTCATAAATAAAATGAAGCCAGCGGCTAGCCCAGCTTTCTTGGCTTTATTAATCATCCAGATTTCTCTTGTTAAAGGATATTCTTTGGTGTAGATATAAGATGCGAATGGCTTGTAATAAGAAGTAGTTTCATCTTTTGCAATAGACATCACGGTGATTCCATTTACAAAATTAAGGGCGTCAAAATCATCTGCATCAGAGATCCAATTTAATCCAATAATCCCTAAAGCATTTTTGTTTTCTTTTACGTAATTGATAACTTCTGCATTTGATTTTACTGCAAACATATTTACTGGAACCTTTTTTAAATCGAAAAGTCTTTTGAGGTAAAAATAATTAGCTGAGTTTTCGTTATCAAAAACAATATTGATAGGTGTTTTTAATGCAGGCCATTGTGTTGTTTTCCCAAGTAAAATATCTTTTAATTCACTTAATATTAAGATAGAATCTGGATTAGAAGGATGGACAATTAAAGCCAAAGCATCTTCAGCAATTTTATCGCTGCGGACTTCTACTTGTGCTTTTTTGAGTTCCTTTTTTTCTAAAGAAGTAAAATCTCTTGAAATACAAATGGTTTTTATTTTATTGTCATAAAAGGCTTGAATAATATCTCCTTCAGATTTATATACAGGTTTAATTTCACCTCTTGGAAATTGACTTTCGAAGGTATAGATGCTGGTGTCAAAAAGCGGTTTAAACGATTCTTCAATGTAAATTTTCGAAGCACCTCTACTGTGGGTGTCTTTGCTGTAGGCAAATGGATTTTCTTCGTCAGTACAGGCTGTGAAAAATATCGCTGCTATTGGCAACAATAAGGTAAAATAATTGAGCTTGAGTTTAATTTTCATCTCCTTGATTTTTAAGGGACTTATACAATCTATAGGACCTAAAGATAGCATAGGCAATTAAAATAGTGGTAAGTACAATTCTTTTCGTTCCATAAAGATTTTCTTCTAGAAGCGAAGTGCTTATTAAAAAATAAGCCATTACAAAGCTCATTAGTATCGAGAAAATAGAAAGGAGGGCACTTACTTTATGCATAATATAAAGAAATAAAAAACCCCGAATGAATTCACTCAGGGTTTAAACTAATTATTTAAAGTTATTGTAATTGGAAGTTGATAGGTATTAAACAGTAGGAAGCAACACTTCTACCATTTAATTTTGCAGGTTTCCAACGAGGCATCGCCTTAATAGCTTTGATGGCTGCTTTATCACACTCTTCACAATCAGGAACTCCTTTTTGAACTTGAACTTGTGAAATTACGCCTTCAACACTAACAACAAATCTTAAGAAGCATTTCCCTTGAATGTTATTTGCAATCGCCGTTTCTGGATAATCCAGGTTCTTTTTAATGAACTCCATCATTTTTGGGTAACCTCCATCAAACTCTGCTTCTTCATCAACAAAAGTTTCAGGCTCTGGTGCTTTTGTTTCCGTTGGTGGTGTATCTCCAGTTTCAACGGGAGGGCCAAAATTATCTGGATCCCCATCTTGTGTTTTATCACTTGCTTTTGTTTTGTCAAGATCATCTTGTAATGGAATGACATCATCTGTAGGAGTATCCGTTACGATAGGAGGCATAAATGCTACCGTTTCTTCCATTGGAGGAGGAGTCTCTTCTGGTGGAGGTGGAATAACTTTCTCTTCAGGAGGCGTAACCATGGATATTTGCGTTTGATCTACAGGTTTAGCAATGATTTTTGGCTCAGGCAAGTTTTTATAGATGACCCAAGAGGTATAAATTAATCCAATTAATAGGAATAAACCTCCCATAATGATTACCATTCGTTTCTCATAATTAGATCGGATCGCATAAGCACCATATGCTCTATTGCGATGCGCAAATACAAGCTCATTTCTGTTAGATGAAGTTACTTGTTGCCAAGTTCTAGCGGAAAAATGGTCGTATAAAGTAACGAATAATACGAGGGCGATAATACTGATAATTGCTGTCATGTTACTTGATTTTAGTTTTCAATAATACAAGTTCTGCTGGCATCAAATCTACAGGGGCAATGACTCCGATTTCTGCAATTTTTAATTCATCCACTAAATCGATGAAATTTTTGCAAGTTGCTTTGTCGTCGGTTTTAATTAATACTTTCAATGCCTCTTTGTTTTTCTTGGAATCAGATAATAAACGTAAATAGGTCGTATCCTGAATTTGTTTATTTTCTAATTTCTTGCCGTTTATTTTTTTCTGACTTAATACGTATTCATTTCCGTCAGCTAAAAGTTTCCTTACACCTTTCGTGCCAAAGTCTGTTTCTTCAAAAACAGTTGGACCTTTTGGCCCTGGTTTCGCTGCTGGATAAAACTGACCAGTGTAATAGTAGATTTTATCTTCAGATAAAATGAAGGTAATGGCATTATTGATTTTAGGTTGTTCTTTAGGTGGGTTTTTCGGATCTATTTTAGCAGGATAAACTAAACTCATTACTTTCGGTTTACTGAAAGTAGAGGTAAGAACGAAAAATGTTAATAGAAGGAAAGCTAAATCTACCATTGGCGTCATATCGACTCTTGTAGAACTCTTTTTTGCTCTCTTTTTACCTTTGCCATGGCCACCGCCACCGCCTTCTGAAATTTCTGCCATAAGTATTTATTTTACAATGGAGCCAACTCCATTGAAGTAATGAAATTCAAGTTGTTTATGTTTAAGTCACGGAAAACATCAATTACTTTTTGCGCTTTAAAATAAAGTGTTTTACTGTCAACTCTTAAAATAAACTTAGGTTTATAGTCAATTGGATCAGGGTTTAATCCTTTCATTTTTGCTTCCATAAAGGAAGTTTTTCCTGTATTCAATGCTGCAATATTCCCATAATAGATCCAATCTCTCAATTGATTAGCCGTAGAATCTTTATAAGGTATTGCCTCTGTTTTGAATGCTTTTCTTGCATCAGACTCCATATCAATGTAACCAGGCATCTCATTCATCTTACAGCCAAAACTTGACATGTAAGTAAATTCATCCATTTGTTCTGGAGTGAAACCAACTTTGTATTTAGCTGACATTGCAGTTAAAAGTTCTCTTCTAGCTTCAGGGTCCGACATATTAAAGAATACTCTTCCGTCTTTATCTACAGTTACAAGAACAACATTTTCTGGAATGATCACATCACTAATACTCGATGGAACATCTACATCAACTGGTTCTGATGATCTGAAGGATGCAGCAAGCATAAAAAACGTAACGAGTAAGAAAGCCAAGTCCACCATTGGCGTCATGTCTATACTTGGACTTCCTTTAGGTATTTTAATCTTTGGCATCTAATTTTATTTAAAATTCAATTAGTAAATTATCTTAGTTCGAAGAAGAAAAATCTTGAACAATGGTAAAGCTTGCTTCATCAATACTATAAGTCATTGAATCGATTTTAGTTGAGAAGAAGTTATACATGATAATTGCAATTGTAGAACCCATAATACCAAAGAAAGTATTGATTAAGGCTTCAGAAATACCAGTTGCTAATTGCGCTGTATCTGGAGCTCCTTGCGACATTGCAGCAAATGATTTAATCATTCCCATTACTGTTCCAATTAATCCAATTAAGGTTGCAATAGAAGCACAAGTAGAAAGAATCACTAAGTTTTTAGAAAGCATAGGCAATTCTAATGAAGTTGCTTCTTCTAATTCTTTTTTCAAACTCTCCACCTTTTGTTCTTTATTCATTCCTGCATCACCTTGAACATGACTGTATTTTTCTAATCCAGCACGAACCACATTAGCAAGTGATCCTCTTTGCTTATCACATTCAGCAATTGCAGTATCAATTTGTTTAGAAGCTAAAAGATCTTTTATTTTACCAACAAAAGAATCGATTCTACCACGACCTTTCGCCATTGAAAGTGTTACAAATCTTTCAATTGAAAAGATAATAATGATTATGTTGATAGCAACCAAAATTGGAACAATAAATCCACCTTTATAAACGGTCCCCATTAAGTTACCATCAATTGGTTCTGCATTTGGATCGTTATCTACAAAGTTTCCTGGATCTCCAAAAATGTATTTAAAAATTAATACACCTGCGATAAGTGAAATCACAATGGTTAAAATTGCCATCAAAGACGAAAAACCACCTGATGTTTTTTGTTTCTTAAGCGCTGTTGTTTTTTGTGTTTTAGTCATAATTCTAAGTTTTTTTTATCCTTTAATTTTACGATTTGTGACAAACTTAGCACTTTTTTTTAAGATTTAAAATTTTTGTCTGCTTACACGATTTAAAAAATAAAAACTTAACATTCTCTTTACATAAATAATGCCAAAAATTAGGTCCTTTTTTATCTTTACAGGAAATGATATTTCATTTTAGCAGAGGGATAATAATCTGAAAATAAAACTAAAAGAGCCGGAATTGTTTTAGATTTCTGAAAATTAAGGTCAAAAAAAAAGCACCATTGGTGCTTTTTAAAATATTTATAATTTTTTATTCATTGTCTTCGAAGACACGCTTTGGCTTAAGTCTTTCAAATAATCCTAATGTTATCCAATAAGGTAATACAAATCCTAAAAGAAAAAACAGCATCCAAAATGCCATTCCAAAAATTAAAAAAAACAATACTATACCAAAACTACTCATCTTCTATTATTTTTGTAATCGTTACGCGGTAAAATTAAATATTAAAAATCAAATAATCATAAAAAAATGCAATTTAGAATAGAAAAAGACACAATGGGGGAGGTAAAGGTGCCTGCAACTCGTTATTGGGGAGCTCAAACGGAGCGTTCAAGGAATAATTTCAAGATCGGTCCAGCAGCATCAATGCCTATTGAAATCATACATGCTTTTGCTTATTTAAAAAAGGCTGCAGCCCATGCCAATCATGATCTTGGTGTTCTTCCGATAGAAAAAAGAGACTTGATCTCAAGCGTTTGCGATGAGATTTTAACAGGTAGGCACGATGGTGAATTCCCATTAGTGATTTGGCAAACAGGATCTGGAACTCAATCCAATATGAATTGTAATGAAGTGATTGCAAATCGAGCTCACGTATTGAATGGAGGTAATTTGATGGATGCCGAAAAGGTTTTGAATCCAAATGACGATGTAAACAAATCACAGTCTTCCAATGATACTTTCCCTACCGCAATGCATATTGCAGCCTATATTATGGTTACTGAGGTGACTTTACCAGGGATGGAACACCTGCGCGCTGCTCTTCAATCTAAAGTGGAAGAATTCAAGGATATCGTTAAAACAGGAAGAACCCATTTTATGGATGCGACTCCATTAACTTTAGGTCAAGCATTTAGCGCTTATGTGGCACAATTAGACAATTCCATTCGTACTATAAAAAATGCACTTGTCGCCGTTTCTGAATTGGCATTAGGTGGAACGGCAGTTGGAACAGGCTTAAATACTCCAAAAGGATATGATGTTCTAGTAGCGCAAAAAATCGCGGGATTCACTGGCCGTCCTTTTATAACGGCGAAAAATAAATTTGAAGCTTTGGCAGCACATGATGCCATGGTAGAATTGTCAGGGGCATTAAAAAGATCAGCGGTATCCTTGATGAAAATAGGAAATGATATTCGCATGCTATCTTCCGGACCTCGATGCGGTATTGGTGAATTAATAATTCCAGACAATGAACCTGGTTCTTCTATAATGCCAGGTAAGGTGAATCCTACACAGCCTGAAGCCTTAACGATGGTTTGCGCACAGGTGATGGGAAATGACATGACGGTTGCAATAGGCGGTTCCAATGGACATTTTGAATTGAATGTCTTCAAACCTGTTATCGCTTCCAATGTGCTTGAGTCTGCTCGACTTCTCGGCGATGCATGTGTTTCATTTACCGACAATTGTGCTGCTGGAATAGAAGCGAATTTGCCAATGGTTAAAAAACATTTAGACAACTCTTTGATGTTGGTAACTGCCCTCAATACAAAGATTGGTTATTACAAGGCTGCTGAAATTGCAAAATATGCCCATAAAAATGGCACTACATTGAAAGAAGCAGCTGTTGGTTTGGGTCATGTGACTTCTGAAGAATATGATTTATATGTTGACCCTTCAAAAATGATTGGCTCACTTTAATTGATATTCCGTAAATGAAAAAAGTATTTTTCTTGTTGAAACAAGCTGCTATCTTTTGCATTTCAATTTTTATTGGTGGTGCAGTAAATATGAGTTTAATAAGAATCAGTGGAAAAATAATTCCTCCACCTCCGGGTTCTAATTTACAAACTACAGAAGGTTTAGTAAAAGCAATGCATTTGATGGGTCCAGAGCATTTTTTATTTCCTTTTCTTGCCCATGCATTTGGAACTTTTGTTGCTGCAATTTTAGTGAGTAAATACTGCAATCTATGGTCTAATACTGCAGCTTATTCTGTTGCAGGGTTATTTTTTATTGGAGGATTAATGATGGTGCTGATGCTTCCTTCCCCTTTGTGGTTTACTCTAATGGATTTACTCTTAGCTTATTTTCCAATGGCTTTTCTAGCATTAAAATTCAGTAAGCCGTTGAAGAATAAGGTATAATTCCTTTTCTATTTGACCGCTCTTAATTATGCCACAAGACCAATTTTAACCCCGTGAGGGGTTGAATGTGAATAGCTGGATTTTATCCAGCGACAAATCGTAAAAATAAATTCCTTTTTGGCATGTATTTTTGTTTAAAATCATGCCAAAAAGATATTGTGTTAAGAAAGCGATCAGTCAAAATTCTATTTATTCTTAGAACTAAGATCTTCTGTTTTCCAATGATTGGACAGCACAAAATTATTAGCGCTTCTGCGAATATAGTCTGCATATTTTATAGTGCTTTGTGTCACTGGAATCTTCTTCACGGGTTCCTCATAAAAGGCGCAATACAAGCAACAAGCCGTAGCAAAGGAACCTAATTTACTTGGATGTCCTCTGTCTGGCTGGTGCAATTTAATTTTTGGGTTTTTGGATTTTAAACTTTTCCAAAACAACCCAACCGGAGCAACAGAAGCGTCAAATAATTTTGCAACTTCTAGATATTGTTTGGCCACCAAATTGGTCATCTTGATAAAAGTATTTGCTTTAGGAATAGGTTTATATCCATTTTTGTAGGCCCAAGTCATGTAAAATACAATCTGTGCATCCGGATTTCTTTTGTGAATCGCATGAATCATTGTGCGGAGTGCAGGTAAGGTGCGTTTCTTTAAATAAGCATCACCTTTCAAAAAATCTCTACTGGATCCTTGAAGTACAACAATGTCCCATTTTTTCCATCGAATGGCTTTAAATAATTCTGGTCTGCCTATATGCTGATAGAAAGATGTTTTACCTCGCACATTCCATTGCACATCAACTTGTTTTCCATTGCTTTTTGCTAAGTCCCCAAACATTTTAGGCAAATGATTTCTATAGGTAAAGGAATTACCAATGAATAAAATATGCTGAACTTCTTTAGAAAAAACTCCAGAGGTAAGAAAAACTATGATCAGAAGTAAGGTGAATTTTATCTTCATTTCCTTTTCTTGTTTATAAATTTATGTCAATTGAATTACAAATGGTATTTTCGTACAAGCGTGTAAACATAAGTAAATTTACTTAAAATTAGAAGTGATTGCAAAACTGAATTTAGCAATCACTTTTATCTTAAATGTTAATTATTAGTTCTTTCTAATGGTTAGAAATGCCTACTTTAACTAAATCTAATAATGAAAGATAGCTCTAGTACTCCATCTGAAATAAAAACAGGATTACATCCAAGAAATGTACATCGAGAACGGTATGATTTTAATACATTAGTGAGTTCATTTCCGAGTTTAGAGCAACAATTAAAAATCAATAAATTCGGAGATACATGTATTGATTTTGCCGACCCAATCGCCGTTAAAAGTCTCAATACAGCTTTATTGTTAAGTTGTTATCATTTGAAATTTTGGTCCATTCCCTCAAACTTTTTATGTCCACCAATTCCTGGAAGAGCAGATTATCTGCATTACTTAGCAGATTTAATGGATAGCCAGGTTAAGCTTCGAAATCGATCCCTTCGTTGTTTAGACATTGGAACTGGCGCCAATTGTATTTATCCTCTTCTTGGAGTACAAATTTATAATTGGGATTTTGTAGGCGTTGATTTCAATGAAAAAGCATTGGAAATTGCTCAAATAAATATTTCTAACAACGATCTCAACCATAAGATCACATTAAGAAAACAAGAGAAGGCTGAAAATGTATTTGAAGGTATCGTCTTACCAGGAGATTATTTCGACTTGACTATGTGTAACCCACCATTTCATACCTCTGCTATTGCTGCAAAAGAAGGAAGTGTCAGAAAAATCAAGGGTCTATCCAACAAAAACACAAAAGAACCAGTATTAAATTTTGGTGGACAAGCAAATGAGCTTTGGTGTGAGGGAGGTGAATTTCAGTTCATAAAACAAATGATTTTACAAAGTTTGGCCTTTGCTCATCAGTGTTTATGGTTTACAACGCTTGTTTCAAAAAAAGAACACCTGAAACCATTACAAATATTATTAAATCAAAAAGGAGCAAAATTAATTCAGGTAATCCCAATGCAACAAGGAAATAAGAGGAGTAGAATTTTGGCATGGTCATTTAACGGAGTAGAAAGTTAAGAGAGAAAATGTCAATAAATATTCCTTATTTTTGCATCATAAAAATATAAGCATGTCAAAAATTAGTGTAGCAAATCCAGTCGTTGAATTGGATGGTGATGAGATGACAAGAATCATCTGGAAATTTATTAAAGATAAACTTATCTTGCCTTATGTAGATTTAGATATTAAGTACTATGATTTAGGTATTGAAAAAAGAGATGAAACCAATGATCAAATCACAATTGATGCAGCAGAAGCTATCAAAAAGTATAAAGTTGGGATTAAATGTGCGACGATTACACCTGATGAAGCAAGAGTTCAAGAGTTTAATTTGAAATCTATGTGGAAGTCTCCTAATGGAACCATAAGAAATATTTTGGATGGTACAGTTTTTAGAGAGCCCATAGTAATGCAAAATGTTCCAAGATTGGTAAGCAACTGGACAGCACCAATTATTGTGGGTCGACATGCATTCGGCGATCAATATAGAGCGACTGATGCTGTATTTAAAGGAAAAGGAAAATTAACAATGACTTTTACACCTGAAAATGGTGGAGAAGTGCAACAATTTGATGTATATAATTTTCAAGGGGATGGCGTTGGAATGGCAATGTACAATACAGACGAATCTATAATAGGTTTTGCGCACAGTTGTTTTAATATGGCTTTGAGTAAAAAATGGCCGCTTTATTTGTCTACTAAAAACACCATTCTTAAAAAATATGATGGTCGATTTAAAGATATTTTTGAGGAGATCTTTCAATCTGATTACAAAGTAAAGTTTGATGCTGCAGGGATCGTTTATGAGCATAGATTAATTGATGACATGGTTGCCTCAGCGCTCAAGTGGCATGGTAATTTTGTTTGGGCGTGTAAAAATTACGATGGTGATGTGCAATCTGATACTGTTGCTCAAGGATTTGGTTCCTTGGGATTAATGACTTCGGTATTGATCACACCAGATGGTGAAATAATGGAAGCAGAAGCAGCTCATGGAACTGTAACGCGTCACTTTAGAGATTATCAAGCGGGTAAAAAAACATCTACCAATCCAATTGCTTCTATATTTGCCTGGACAAGAGGCTTAGCTTTTAGAGGAAAATTAGATGGAAATCAAGAGCTGATAGATTTTTGTTTGGCACTAGAGCAAATTTGTATTGATACCGTCGAAGCAGGAATAATGACTAAAGATTTAGCAGTATGTATTCATGGAAATAAAGTGAATCATGGTGAACATTATGTTTATACAGAAGAATTTTTGGATGCCCTTGATGAAGGTTTAAAACAAAAAATGAACTAATTGAAAGGGGCCTTTTTAGGCCCCTTTCTTATTTAAAGAAGTTCATGTTTGTGTCAATAGATCAAGTTTTTAAAGTGACATTAAAAGATTGACTTTTCATAATTTTCAATTAACTTCACTTCATTCATTTCAAAGAAATATGAGAATATATCAATTTTTCGGCGCTCTTATTTTATTGTTGCTCGTCTATTCTTGTAAACCAATTGAAGCACTACCTCCAAAATACACCGTAATAGCTCCGCCACCACTAAATCAGGTGCCCTCCATTATCACAATCCCATTAGAAATTGATCTTAATCCGTACCTTAAGGATATTGAAAAATCACTACCTAAAACATTTGAAGGGGGAGAGGAGCACTGTGACGGTATTAGTTATTCTTATATTTTTCACAGGGACCCCATCAAATATTACTTTTATCCAGATCATTTATATTATGAAGTACTCGGTAATTTTCAATTAAAATTAAATTATTGTCCAAAGTGTCATGGACTTTTTGATGATAAAGGTTCTTGTGTTGTCCCAAGAGTTTATGCTGAATGCGGCACAAAAGATCCACTTTCAATTAAAGTAGGTTACAAAACAGAGATTTCATTGAATAATAAATGTCAATTTGAGTCCACCACCTCATTGTCAAAATTTGAATTATTAGATCCATGCATCATTACTCTTTTTAAATACGACGCCACTTCAGAAGTTAAAAAACAAGTAAAAGCTGAGCTCCAGCAATTGGAAGAAGATATTGACAAGCAAATTGAAGCGATAGATATTCGAAGTGATCTCAAATCAACATGGAAAGAACTTCAAGAACCTATTGCCATTGAAGGTTATGGGTTCTTATATATAAATCCCATAGTTGCATCAGTAAGTGATCTCACCTTTTCTAAAAATAAAGTTGAAGTTGACATTAATTTAAAAGTTGCGCCAATGGTAAGCACGGAGACTTTACAACTAAAAGCTCAATCTTTACCAGACTTGCAGGAATTTAAAAAAACAAAAGGTATCCAAATGGGTATTGACATAAGTGCCTCTTATGATTCACTTTCTTCCATCGCAAACAAGGAACTAAAAGGAAAAGAGCTCAAGTTTAAACGCAAAACAATTATCATTAAAGAATTGAAAATTGAAGGTAGTCAAGATAACAGAATGGTATTTTCTTTGCATTTTGAAGGTTCAAAAAAAGGCGTATTTTATTTGACGGCACTTCCTGTTTTTGACACACTTACACAAAAAATTTCAATGGAAAATATGAGTTTCGAAATAGAAACTAAAAGTTTATTACTTAATACTGCACGTTGGTTATTTAATGACCGAATCCTTCAGGAGCTTGAAAAAAATGCAATCTTTGATTTAGCTCCTTATATCAAAGATGCTCAAACTACCATCACTAAAGAGTTAAATGCACCGCTTACCAATGATGTTGATATGACAGGTTCAATTGATGAAATGCAGATTAAAGAGATTTTTCTAACCTCTAATTATTTAATTTTAAGAAGTGAATTAAAAGGTCAATTGAAACTAAAAATGCATTGATGCGTTTCAAAACGTAATGAAGCCTTTTTTACTTCTTTTTGTTGGTCTAATTTGTTGGACTAATTTGTGGGGACAAAAATCCGATTATGCTACTTGTAATGGTAGTGTTTCCATTAGTGCTAATGCAGTTTACAGATTAAATTTTTTAGGAAAATCGAAACATGATCAAGGCAATTTATTTGGTTATGCAAAGGAAGATAGTGTAACAACCAATACTATTTGGCTCAATTACACCCCAGCGACTTCAGGTGAACTGTCCTTACAAATTCTTGGTTGCAAGACACCATTGAGTATTTATATACTAGAATGTCCAGTTGAAAATGCTTGTAAAAAAATAGAAGATAAAGAAGCAAATCTACTCTTCCATGAATCTATCCCATCCGCCAACCAAACAACAAAATTCCCAAATTTGTTCTTACCTGAAGGAAAGACTTATTATTTTGCTTTCAATGCGAAAAAAAATAGTAGAGATAGCTTAGCAGTAAAATTGGGATTTGAAGCAAAAACAGAGACCGGCGAAAAAATAGTAGATTCTGTATTGCTAGACATGGCTCATGTTTATGGGGTACCTATTTACCACCTTATCATTATCGATGAACACACCAAATTACCAGTTACTGCAAGAATTTATTTATCGGAGGCTGGGAATTTAGATGGGACTTATCGTGCTAGTCATTTGTTTTTGAACAACTCTAAAAAATTAAAAGCTACCATTAGACTTGATGCACAAGGCTATTTTTCTAAAGATTTATTATTACATAAAATTGATGGCTCTCATGATACCTATGATACCATCGCATTAAGCTCTTTATCAAAAGGGTCTACTGCAAAATTAGATGATATAAATTTTGTGGGTGGTTTAGCCATTATCTTGGATGAATCAATGCCTAAATTAAAACGTCTTAAAGATTTCCTTGTCTTAAATGGGGGAATAGCAATTGAAATTCAAGGACATGTAAATGGAGAAGGGAAGAACAATTTAAGTGCTCAACGCTTGTCAAAAAAAAGAGCCGAAAAGATAATGCGGTATTTGATCGATAATGGCGTTGATTCAAGAAGGCTTTCTGCTGTAGGATTTGGAAATACGAAACCAATTTTTATCGACCCTAAAGATGACAATGAGCGAGAAGCCAATCGCAGGGTTGAAATTCAGATCAATTAATAATAAGGAGCAATCATAAAATATACGATTACTCCAGTAATAGCTACATATAGCCAAATTGGAAATGAAAAACGTGCCAATTTTTTATGTTTTACAAAGTCTCCTTCCCAAGCATTTAGATAAGTAAACAATACCATGGGTATTACAGCAACACTTAATAGAATGTGTGATAATAATAGGATGACATAAACAGATCTCAAACTACCCACGGCTAACTTTTCTGAATTTTCTAAGATTTCATTATGATTTGTATCTCCAAAAACGGTAGGTCTTGAAGTCAGATGATAGGCAACATAACAAACCAAAAACAGCAAGGACAACAACAAGGCAAAACGCATTAATAAGCGGTGCAGTTTTTGATTTTGTTTTTTAATCGCCATTAATGCAGATATAAGTAAAATTGCAGTTGCTGCATTTAATCCAGCATAAAAAGGCGGTAAAAAACTCAGGTCAACTCCTTCGATACTTATTTTAAACAGCGCAGCAACTACGACTGGAATCACAATGGAAACGATAATAAATATAAGTCTTACTTGTTTTTCTTTATTTGGATTTAGAAATTCCATATTCATTTATTAAAAGAGATTCAACATCATTAATTAACCTATTATATTCGCTTTTGTTCACACTCAGATCAAAATTAGTTACATTATAAACACCGCGAACATATCCTGCTTTATCTACTAAAGTAAAAGAGCCAGAATGTGCATAACCACCCAATGCCTCTTCATTACGCCCGGCAAAAGTTAAAAAATTTTCTATGCCTAAACGATGTGTAGTAGCTTCGTCCCCGGTTAAAAAAGTCCAGTTTTTATTTAAAATATTATTTTGCTTTTTATATGCCTTTAACTTCGATGGGCTATCGTGAGTTGGATCAATCGTGAAGGAAATAAATTCAATATTATTTTCAAATTCTTGTGTTGCATTAACTACCTTCTTCAATTGCTTTTGCATGATTGGGCATATGGTTGGACAAGTAGCAAAGAAAAATTCTACGATCCAAATTTTATTTTTAAAGTTGTCATTGCTTACCACAATTGAATCCTCATTCAAAAAGGAAAAAGCTGGAATCTTAGGATAAACCGTATCTGCTATGGTAACACCATCCTTTTCGTTATATACTACATCAGCATTCCCTAGAATCGGCAATTTTGTTTGTTCTTCTGTACAGGAGAAGATTAGAATTCCAATAAAAATGAACAGAATTATTTTGCTCACTATTGCTTTTTAGTTTTATCGTATTGTTTTTGTAGTAAAGCGATGCTTTCTTTCATTCTTCGAATTAAACCTTCTTGTGTTCCTGGTAAGACCATTCGTAAATGATGTTTCTTATCCGCTAATAGTAAAAGTTCTTGAAATGCTTCTCCACCATAATATTTACTCCCTTTCTTCAACAAACTCTGCCCGTTATTTTCCATATCATAAATTGCTCTAACATCTCCTGTTGCAACAATCCAGAGTTTTGGGTCATAGGCTTCTACCTGATCCTTTAAAGCATCTACCACAGGACTCAGATCTTTTATCGGTTCCCCTTTACCATCCGTTACAAATGAAATGATGCGTACTTGCTTCATTTTTTTTCTGCTGTTTTTACGGATGTGTTGATAGATCATTTGATTAAGATGCCATTGAGAAATAGCACAATCTTCAGGACAGGTAATTTGTAAAGTGGTGATGAGCACTATATCACCTATAAATTCTTTAGAATTTCGTTTATGATGTGAAGCGTCAACAAAAGAATAATTCTTTATTTGACCGTAATCGTCTAAAACCTTAAACTTATGCTCGCATCCTCTTGTGGAAATGAAAATAAGAATTAAGGCAGGACCAAATACTAAAAGTAATGCTAGTAAAGCTTTCGCTTTGGAAGGCTTTTTTATGTCCGACATATTAGAACCCGTAGGTTTCCCAAGCTTGTCCAACGGCTAAACCTTCCCAAATAGCTATAAAAATAAGGTACAATACAAAAATGAAGTAAGGTAAAAGAATTACGTACCGCATCCATTTACGCTCATCTCCTAAATGCATAAATACCATTACTATATAACCCGCTTTGAAAAGTGTAAGGATAACAAACGACCATTTCACAAAAGGCCAAATAGCATTGGATTGCTTAATGAAAGCACCTAAACCAACTTCTAGAATGGTTACTGCAGTTAGAAGTATAGTAACAAATATTATTTTTTTACGAATTTCTTTACCCTTCTCTTCAGAATGGTGTGTGTGTAAAGAATATTCAATTAAATCGTCTCTTTCCATGATGTTATATTAAATAGAAGAATGTAAATACGAATACCCAAACTAAATCGACAAAATGCCAATAAAGTCCTGTTTTTTCAACCATTTCATAGTGTCCACGCTTGTGGTAAGTACCAGCAACAACACCCAATAAAATAATGATATTAATAATTACCCCAGAAAATACATGGAAACCATGGAATCCAGTAATGAAAAAGAAAAATTGCCCATATTGTTGTGGACCATATTCATTGTCTTTCAAATCTGCACCATAAACCACTTTGTTGGCTGTACCACTGTATAAAGATTCATAATACATTTTTTCAGCTTGCTTTCCTTCTATTCTAGCATTCAAAACATGGTTTTTTCCAGCCTTCTTTACGATTAATACCATGTCATGATCATGTTGCTTATTAATTTTTGCAACGGAACCATCATGTAATTTTATCATACCATTTTCAATATGGCCAAGAACAGCAGCATGGTGAAAAGTATGCAATAAATCTTCTTTAATAACATCACCTTTTTTGTGCTCTGAACCAGCAATAGTTACTTTGAAATTATTTATTTCTCCAAAATGACCCTTGACAATAGCTTGAGATCCATCTGCTAATTCGATTTTACCAAATTCTGAACCATGTATGAAGTGACTCCATTCCCAAGCCTGAGAACCTAAAAAGAAAAAACCACCGATTATAGTAGCAATCATCCATTTAATGACTCCTTTTCTATCCATTCTGTGTCCCGCTTCAACAGCCAAAACCATAGTAACAGATGATACAATTAATATAAAGGTCATTAATGCAACATATAGCAAAGGATATCCGTGACCTAAAAATGGCATGGAATTAAATGTTTCCTCCCCAATAGGCCAAGCGTCCTGCACATCATGTCGTGTAAAACCATATGCAATAAGTAATCCAGTAAAGGTTAATGCATCTGAAACAAGGAAAAACCACATCATTAGTTTTCCATAACTTGTTGAGAATGGCGATTCTTTACCTCCCCAAAGGGTTTTTGAATCAAGCTCTGCTACATGTCCTGCCATTGTGTAAAATTTTATGCAAGTTTAATGAATAAAAATCAAAAATAACAATAAATAGATCCACAACAGGCCTAAAAAGTGCCAGAAAATTCCACCAGTGACCAAGGGTAAGCTGTTGTTTTTATTGTATTTATTTGAAAATGAACCGATTGTAACCCTTATGAGGTACAATAAAGTAATTGCAATATGTAATACATGTAGTACTATTAAAATATACAAATATGAGCTTGCCGTATCAGCTGCTTCTGCTGCTTTTATTTGAAGGTAGGGTTTTAATTTTTTATTATCATACATTAAGGTCCTGTTTTTATAATCTAAAGCTACACCTTTGAAATAGATAGTAAAATCTTTGCCATATCTCCCTCTTGCAAAAAAGTCTCCACGCTCGTCTCGAATATTTTCAGCCAATTGCTTTAATCTAATTTCATCAACAAAGTCCATTACAGTTGAATCATTTACATACAAATGATTATTTCTGACTGTTAATTTTTGATTTCTTAACAACAATTCAAAGTTTTTATCTGCTTTTATTTTTAAAGTATCATTTTGTTTAATGCTCAAAAATTGGGAAGTATATTTCTTTAATTCGTTATAGCTCTCGGCACTTAACTTCTTATTTTTAGCTAAATAATCATTGCCATTTACTTGAATATAATCACCCTTATATTTAATCTCGAAATAATCCCCATAACGGCCCTCACTCACCATAATGTAGTTTTTGGCTGGATGGATCCCGGATTCAGTTAAAAGGTTAAAGCCTTTAAATTGAAAAACAATAAAGAGTAAGCCCAAAATTAAGGTGCTCACTAATCCCAATTTTACTTGATTAAATTTGTCTTTTTTGGCATTAGCAATTGCATAGATAAAGGTCAAACTACTTAATACAACACACAATGTACTGATGTAAAACGCACCAGGCAATGGGTATTTTAGCCAGAATCCACCTCCCATACTTACGATATAAGCTGAGGTTAATCCAGCAAACATCATAATGATGCTAAATATTCCAACATAGACAAGATTTTTCTTCATCTTTTCTTGTACTTCGGGACTCAGTTCTTTTGAATAATCCATGATATATTATTTAGGTAAAACAAAATCAATTTTATCAATCACATAAGTAAATTGAATCAAGGGCAAGTATAAAAATGAGGCAAACATTAATTTACGGGCATCTTTATCTTCACAAGAAATAAACAAACGATAGGCAAATACGAAAAATGCTGCTCCAAGCACACTAGCTACAATTAAACTAAGGGATCCCGTCCAACCGAGCAACCAAGGCGCCAAACTAAAAGGAATTAATGCAAGGGAATAACTGGCAATTTGAAAAGCAGAATTTCTTGATTTTCCTGAAGAAGAAGGTAATAAAAAGAATCCGGCTTTTTGATAATCCTCATGCAGAACCCATGCTATCGCCCAAAAATGAGGAAACTGCCATGTAAATTGAACAAAGAATAAGACGCCAGGAAGTAATCCGAATTTATCTGTTGCCGCAATAGCGCCTAAAAAAGGTGGCACTGCACCTGGGATAGCACCTACAAATACTGCCCATGGCGTAATTTGTTTAAGAGGAGTATAAGCAAAAACATAAAGCACAAAAGCTCCCAATCCGAGTAAGGCACTTTTTAAATTAATTAAGTACAATAAATAACTACCAAGGAGCAGACAAAATAAGCAAATTAACATTGCTTCTTTTACACTCATCCAAGCCATAGGAAGTGGTCGATTTGCTGTTCTTTTCATGAGTTTATCGATGTCCTTTTCCCAAATTTGATTGGCACCGTTTGAAGCAGCGGTAACTAAAGTTCCCCCCAGCATCAAATAGATAATTTCCACCCAATCCTTACCACCAGCAAACAAATACCCAGATAAAGCAGATAATATTACTAAAAAAGAAAGCCTAAATTTTGTAAAAACAAGGTATATTTTTAATGAGGATGGCTTTTCTATTGCATTTTTCATAGCTTGCAAAAGTAGTAATTATTCAATGAGTAATACTAATGAATTTATCATTTATCAAAGAACAAATAATCTTTCTTTTTGTTGAATTCGATATTATTCTATTATTTTTGTTAAAGCATGAACTCAAAATATATACCGGGTAATTTTCTATCTCAAATAGAGATACCCTCGGATTTAAGAACTAAATTTCAAACGGAAGATCTTCCTCAAGTTTCTGAAGAACTGCGTCAATATATTGTTGATGTTATTTCTGAAATAGGAAATAGTCATTTTGGAGCCAGTCTTGGAGTCGTAGAACTTTCAGTTGCTTTACACTATGTATTTAATACTCCTGATGATCAATTGGTTTGGGACGTAGGTCATCAAGCATATGGACATAAAATATTAACCGGTCGAAGAGATCGATTTCATACCAATCGTTTAAAAGGGGGGATTTCTGGCTTTCCAAAGCGTTCTGAAAGTGAATATGATACTTTTGGGGTAGGCCACTCTTCCACTTCAATTTCTGCTGCTTTGGGGATGGCCGTTGCAAGCCGATATAAAGGAGAAACTGAAAGACAACATATTGCTGTAATCGGTGATGGGGCAATGACTGCAGGTTTGGCATTTGAAGGAATGAATCATGCAGGATTTGAGAAAGATGCCAATTTATTGGTTATTTTAAATGACAATTGCATGTCAATTGATGCTAATGTTGGAGCCTTAAAAGAATATCTAACAGATATAACCACTTCACACACTTACAATAAAGTCAAGGATGAGGTATGGAAATTACTGGGAAAAATATCTGCTTTTGGTCCAGACGCTCAATCTATTGCCTCTAAAGTTTCACACGCATTAAAAGGAAGTCTACTAAAACAAAGCAACTTATTTGAGGCCTTGAATTTTAGATATTTTGGCCCAGTAGATGGACATGATGTAGTTGGATTAGTAAAGATTATGGAAGATCTTAAAGATATTCCAGGCCCGAAAATATTACACTGTATTACGCGTAAAGGTGCAGGATATAAATTTTCTGAAGAGGGAAATCCAACGAAATGGCATGCTCCAGGAGTGTTTAATAAGGAAACAGGCGAAATTGTTAAAATTGTTCCCAAATCACCACAAGCGCCCAAATATCAAGATGTTTTTGGGCATACTATCGTAGAATTAGCCGAAAAGAATGATAAAATAATGGGGGTAACTCCAGCCATGCCCTCAGGGTCTTCATTGAATATTATGATGAAAGCCATGCCAGATCGAAGCTTTGATGTTGGAATTGCTGAGCAACATGCAGTAACTTTTAGTGCAGGATTAGCAACGCAAGGCTTAGTTCCTTTCTGTAATATTTATTCTTCATTTATGCAGCGTGCTTTTGATCAAGTATTGCATGATGTTGCTTTGCAAAATTTAAATGTTGTTTTTTGTCTGGATAGAGGCGGACTGGTAGGTTCTGATGGCGCTACGCATCATGGAGCTTATGATATTGCCTATATGCGTTGTATTCCAAATATGGTTGTTGCTGCACCTATGAATGAAGAAGAATTGAGAAATATGATGTACTCGGCTCAATTATTAGACCAAGGTCCTTACACCATTCGTTATCCTAGAGGCAATGGAGTTATGACAGAATGGCTTACACCATTCAAAGAAATTAAAAAAGGAAAGGGAAGAAAAGTGTCCAACGGAGATGAAATTGCAATTCTTAGTCTAGGTCATCCAGGAAACTTTGCTCAAGAAGCAATTCAACTGCTTAAAGATAAAAACATTTCAGTGGCACATTATGATATGCGTTTTGCAAAACCCTTAGATGAAACCCTGTTACACGAAGTCTTTACGAAGTTCAAAAAAGTGATTACCCTTGAAGATGGTTGTCTCATGGGTGGATTCGGTTCCGCGATATTAGAATTTGCTGCCGATCAAAGATATTACTCAGAAATTGTTCGCTTAGGTATTCCAGATGAATATATTCATCATGGAACACAGGAAGAATTGTGGGCTGATTGTGGTTTCGACGTGACAGCAATTGTCGCTTCCGTTGAAAAAATGTTGGGTAATAAAAATCACAAAAAAGAACAGCTGAATCAAGTTGGTTAATTAATTTTTTCTTCCGAATTTCACTTCGAACATTTGTTTTGTTGTGCTACTTTTTTTCTAAAATTCTAAAAAAATAGTTAAAAGAAAAGAGGTGGGTTTTTTTAATTATTGTATTTTCGACAATAATTTAAAATTAACAATTGTGAAAAAAACAAATTTCAGCGCCTTAGGCACACTTACAATAGTTTTCTTTTTTTGGGGATTTATAGCTGCAGGAAATAGTGTATTCATACCTTTTTGTAAAAGTTATTTTCATTTAGATCAATTTCAAAGTCAATTGGTAGACTTCGCTTTTTATGGAGCATATTATTTAGGGGCTCTATTTTTATTTATCATGGGCTCTATATCAGGTAAAGATTTTGTTGGAAAATGGGGATATAAAAAGAGTATTGTTTTTGGTCTATTATTTTCGGCTTTAGGCGCAACAGCTATGATATTTGCTGTTTATGGAAATACATTCTCCGGAATGCTGATTGGTTTATTTATTGTTGCCTTAGGTTTTTCATTACAACAGACTGCAGCCAATCCCTTTGCAATATCACTTGGCGATCCAGCTACAGGGTCTACTAGGGTTAACTTAGGAGGTGGAGTTAACTCATTTGGAACAATGATTGGGCCACTTATTGTAGCATTTGCACTTTTTGGATCCTCCGCAGCTGTTACTGATGAGATGATTGCACAATTAGATTTGATCAAAGTGATCATACTTTATGCTGTAGTTGGAATTTTATTTATTGCAGCTGCTGCAATTTTCGGACTTTCTAAGGCTGTGCCGAGTGGAGTAATCGATGAAAAATTTGAGCCTTCAAAAAAAGCTTTAAGAAGTTTGTTAATAATGACAGGCTTATTAATTGTAATTTTTACTCCTGTTTTTTCAAGCTATAGTTCAAAAGAAGCAAAACAAATCGTGCAATTTGAAAATAAATTAGGTACAATTAGTACTCGAGTTGATTCATTAAATGTTATTCTTGCACCTATTGATAAATCGACACAAGTTGACAGTTCATTGCTTAAGCAAACGAAGCGTAAAATTGAGATAAGTCAAGTCGATTTTAAATCAATCCAGCTTGAGATAAAAAAACTTAAGCAACCGCTAGAAAAAACAAGAATGATGTGGTTGTTTATTGCGCTTGCCGTTGTAATAGGTAGTTTACTATTTACAAATTTTGCGGCAGGTAGAAATCCAGATGGTTGGGGAGCGATGCGCTACCCTCAGTTGGTTTTAGGAATGCTTGCCATTTTTATTTATGTTGGTGTAGAGGTTGCTATTGGATCAAATTTAGGTGAACTATTAAAACAAGCTCAATTTGGAGGAAAAAAATCATCTGAAATTGCGCCATATATTTCTATGTATTGGGGAAGTTTGATGATTGGTAGATGGGCAGGGGCAATAAGTGCATTTAATTTTAAATCAATTACAAAAAAACTATTAACCTTCCTTATTCCATTATTAGCATTTGGCATTATTTTACTTACCAATACAATTGCTAAGTATGATGTTAGTCAACTTTATTATTATATAATTTGTGTTTTAATTCAGATAATTGCTTTCTATTTTGTTGGAGATAAACCTGCAAAATCGTTACTTGTATTTGGTGTTTTAGGTGCTTTAGCCATGTTGTTAGGAATATTTTCAACAGGAAGTGTTGCTGTGTTCGCTTTTTTAAGTGGCGGATTATTTTGTTCTATTTTATGGCCCTGTATATTTACACTTTCCATTGCCGGATTAGGAAAATACACCTCTCAAGGCTCAGCTTTTTTAATAATGATGATTTTAGGCGGCGGTATTATACCTCCAATTCAAGGCAAGTTAGCGGACTTAATTGGAATTCAAGCTTCCTATTTTATTCCTGTTATTTGTTTTGCATATTTAGCACTTTTTGCCATTTTGGTAGAACGAACTCTTAAGAAACAGGGATTGACTGATTTTTCTATTGCTTCTAGCGGACATTAAATAAATAATTCAAGATGTATCGAATAGATTTTAACGAATTTTTTACCTCAGCCTTTTCGGTTGATTGTATGCTGTTTGGATATAGCCAAGGTCAAATTAAAACACTCTTAATCAAAAGAGCGATGGAGCCTTTCGATAAGTTTTGGGCAATCCCGGGCGATTTAGTGTATCCTGATGAAGACTTGGATGCTGCTGCTTATCGGATATTAAATGATCTTACGGGACTTCAAAATGTTAGTTTTCATCAAGCGCAGTCTTTTGGAAATCCCAATCGTCACCCGCAAGGAAGGGTAATAACCATTTCTTATTTTGCGCTGGTGCGGATAGATGATTTTGAAGCCAAAGCATCCTCTTGGGCCGATGAGATTTCTTGGATTCCCATTCATGAAATTCCAAATCTTGCCTTTGATCACAACCTGATTCTTACTAAAACTATCGAATTATTAAAACAAAAACTCCATACGGAACCGATCTGTTTTGATATGCTCTCCGATAGATTTACACTCAATGAGTTTCAACAACTCTATGAATATGCTTTTGAACAAGAATTAGATAAAGCCAATTTCAGAAAAAAAATAAAATATATGCCACTCCTAGCGCACGATGAAAAACAAATCAATGTAAAACACCGTCCGGCGAAACTTTTTTCTTTTGATATTGTTTCCTATAAACAACTGGTTCAAAGTAATGATTATCAGTTTAAAATGTAGTTCGTTACTTTAAAATTAAAGGAATGATTTTAATTAATTTATTTTTAATTTAAAACTTATTGTATTAGTTACAATAATATAATTTTATTTATATTTACCATTAAAATATAATGACTATGACAAAAAAATTACTCCTTCAATTTCTGTTTATATTGTCTCTTGGCTTTGTCTATGCTCAAAAAATGACAGTTACAGGATCGATAATAAATGAAAAAAACGAGCTCATTCCTTTTGTTAATGTAAGTGTTAAAGGTCAAAATACAGGGGTAATTGCAGACATAAAAGGATCTTATAAGATAGGTTTAAATGATACTACTAATGCAGTGCTAGTTTTTTCTTTTGCAGGGTATGTTAAGCAAGAAGTTCCGATTAATGGTCGTAAAACTATTGATGTTATTATGACCATTTTACTTAAAGATGTGCAAGAGGTTGTGGTTGTTGGTTACGGTGGTTCCACTGTGAAAGAATTGACTGGAGCAACCTCAAAGGTAAGTGGTGAAAATATTGAAAAAATGAATCTCTCTAGAATGGACCAAGCATTACAAGGTCAAGTTTCAGGGGTGAATGTTACTACTAATTCTGGTTCACCAGGTGGTTCTGCTAATATCCGCATCCGTGGTATTTCTACTTTCGGAGATAATGACCCATTAATTCTTGTAGATGGTATCGTATATGACTCAGAAGGTTTGAATGCTTTAAATCCATCAGACATAAAATCTATAAATGTACTAAAGGATGCAACAGCAGGTATCTACGGAGTGAGAGCAGCAAATGGTGTGATCATCGTTGAGACTAAAAATGGCAGTATGAATTCAAAACCAAAATTTGAATACACTGCTTATTATGGCATACAGCAAACTGCAAGAAAACTAGATTTATTAAATGCTCAAGAATATGCGGTAATAAAAAATGAAATGTTTGCCATGGGTGGACAAGCTATGCCTTTTGCTAATACTAATATTGGCAGAGGTACAAGTTGGCAAGATTCTGTGTTTACTACATCGCCTGTTCAAAGTCATAATCTCAGTTTAAGCGGTGGGACATTAAATACTAAATACTCTATAGGTCTAGGATACTTTACTCAAGATGGAATTGTTGGTGGTTCCAAATCACATTTTTCTAGATATAATGCAAGACTTAATTTTAGTACTGATATGTCTGCAAAGTTGAAATTGAATTCAGTACTTCTTTTCTCCAATGACTCTAGAAATACTTTACCTGAAAATGGAATTGGATCTGTTCTTTATAATACAATAAACGCTTTCCCGAATCAGCCTATTCATAAACCTAATGGTAATTTTTCTTATCTAGAAGAAGTGGCGGATATTATTAATCCGATTGCACAAATTCAAAACCAGTATAATTGGGGCTCAGCAGCAAAATTTGTAGGTAAAGAAGAATTTATTTATGCTATAAATGAGCATCTTTCTTTTACCAATCGCTTGAATTATAATTATTCAGTGGTTAATTCTAAGGTATTCTCACCATTAGTGTGGTACGGAACTGGCAAGTATGCCAACACCGCCTCGAATGAGAATTTAGATTCTCCATTAATTGAAATTGCTCCTGGAACTTCAATTGCAAGGGGAGCTTCTGTTTATGAAGAGAAAGCAACTTATCTTGATTTGACGTATGAAAGCTTTTTAAATTATGAAAGAACTTTCAATGAGAATCATAAAATTAAAGGTACTGCCGGAATATCAATCTTTCAACGTAAAGGAGAATCCTTAAGTGGAACAGGGTATGGAATTCCAAATAACTCTGTGCAATATGCTGATATTTCAGCCAATACAACTCCTGGAGGGTTTTTGAATAATGTTGGTTCTTGGCAATTTACAGAGCGTTTGGTTTCTTCTTTCTTGCGTGCAGAATATGCTTTTCAATCTAAATATTTATTCTCTGCAATTCTTAGACGAGATGGTTCTAGTAAATTTGGTCCCAATCACCGCTATGGTTTCTTTCCAACTGTGTCAGGAGGTTGGGTAGTATCAGACGAAAAGTTCTTCAGGGCTAAGTTTATAAGTTTCTTCAAAATTCGTGCGAGTTTTGGTGTATCTGGAAATGATCAAATTCCAAATTTTGCCTACCGTGGTCTATTAAATGGAGAAGGAGTTTATGTTTTTGATGATGTACTAACTCAAGGTATTGCCATTGGCCGTCCTTCAAATCCTGATTTGAAATGGGAAACAACAAGACAATTTAATGTTGGTGCTGACCTTACTTTTTGGCAGAAATTGGACTTCTCGACCAATTATTTTATTAAAAACACTTATGATTTGCTTTTCCAACCTGAGGTTACTGCCGTATTAGGATCTTATGGAGCAGGTGGATATCCTCCAATTATCAATGCAGGTAGTGTCTCCAATAAAGGAGTTGAATTAGAATTGGGTTATAAAACACCTCGTAAAAAACTAATTACAGCAGATCTTAATGTCAATTTTACAACCATTACCAATAAAGTAACAAGTGTTCCTTCAGGAGTTGACTATATTCCAGGAGCTGGATTTAGTATTGGTGGTGGAACTGCTACACGTTTCCAACCGGGATATGAAATTGGGTATTTCTTTGGATATCAAACAGCAGGAATTTTCCAAACACAAGAGCAAATTGATAACGCAGCTGTTGTTCAAGAAGGAGCACAACCTGGAGATTTAATTTTTGTAGATCAAAATGGTGACGGTATAATTAACTTTAATAATGATTCTGATAAAACTTACATAGGTTCACCAATTCCTGATTTTACTATGGGATTTGCTTTCTCATTAAAAGCTAAAGGTTTTGACCTTTCTGGAAATTTATATGCCTCTATTGGACAAGAAATAATTAGAAATTATGAGCGTCAACAACCTTATGCAAATCAATTGGGTTATGTAGTGGATCGTTGGACTGGCCCAGGTACAAGTAATGTGAATCCACGTGTAACGACTGGTGCCACTAGAAACAATGTCTTTTCTGATTATTATGTAGAAGATGGTTCTTTTGCTAGATTAAAAAATCTTCAATTCGGATATACTTTCCCTACACTGAAATTAAAAAAATTAAAAGTAGATTCTTTTCGAATCTATATTGCTGCCAATAACTTATTTACACTTACAAGATATCAAGGATTTGATCCAGACATAGGTTCTTCAGGTGTTTTGTCTGCAGGAGTTGATTATGGTTTTTACCCCCAAGCAAAAACATTCATGGGTGGAGTTCAATTAAAATTTTAAGATATGCGTAGTTTAAAATATTTTCTGGTTAGTATACTGATTGTTCTTTCCTCCTCAAGTTGTGAGAAGTTTTTAAGTGTTGATCCCCAATACACTCAAGATGTTGAAAATTTCTTTGAAACAAAAGAGGATTATGAAAGAGCACTTGTTGGAGCATATGACCTTTTACAAGGGTCATTTTTAACCTTATGGATAGGTGAAATCGCTTCTGATAATTCTATAGCGGGTGGTGAAAGTGTTAACGACTCGCAAGGATTGCATCAAATTGATATGATGAATCATGGTGGGATTAATTCAGAATTGAGAAATGTACTTAGATATAATTATGCCGGAATTACCCGAGTAAATTATATTATGGAGAATCAAGATAAAATTGATTTCGTGGGTAAGGATCATATTTTAGCGGAAGCTCGTTTTTTAAGGGCCTATTATTATTTTGAATTGGTTAAATTCTTCGGTGACATCCCTTTAATTATCGATAAAAGAATTGGAATCGAGGAGGCTGTAAAGTTAGAGCGAACTCCCAAAGCAGAAGTTTATGCTCAAATCGAAGCAGACCTTCAATATGCTATTTCTATTTTAAATCCAGTTGCGAGTCAAAAAGGTCGTGCAACAAAAGGAGCTGCAATGGCTTTCTTGGGTAAAGCGTATTTATACCAAAATAAATTCACAGAAGCAGCAGCTACCTTCGATGAACTTATCGCAACAGGAACTTATAGCTTAATTCCTAATTATGCTGATTTGTTCTCCGTAGCAAACGAAAATAATAGCGAAACTGTTTTTGATGTTCAGTATTCTGGATTAGAAGGCGCTAGTTATGGTTGTTATATTTGTGCTGAAGGAAATATTGCTGCAGGATTTGGAGGTATAAGACAATATAATGGTCCTGTATATAGTGATGGAAATAGTTATAATCTACCAACACAAGATCTTTATGCTGCCTTCTCTTCAATTGATCAAAGAAGACAAACTACGATCTTAAATATTGATGCATTCATCGCTGCGCAACCCGCTCCAAATGATATACATTATGCAATAGGCGCAGGTGGTCACACAGGTTATTATAGTAACAAATACATAAAGCGCTTAGATGAAATGGGATTGCCTGACAATGACCTTACAAGTCCTGTAAATTATCGCGTTATTCGTTATGCAGATGTATTGTTAATGGCTGCTGAAGCACATTACCAAATTGGAAACACCTCTACAGCGCAATCATTGGTGAATCAAATTCGTGTCCGTGCAGGTGTTCCTGGAGTATCTGTTAACTCACTTGATGTAATTTACAGAGAAAGAAGATATGAATTGTCAATGGAAGGACTTCGTTTCTTTGATTTGGTTAGAACAGGTCAAGCTGCTAATTTTATTGATGGATTTGTTGTTGGAAAACATGAGTTATTTCCAATCCCTCAAGTTGAAATTGATTTGGCTGGTGGAAAATGGAATCAAAATCCTGGTTATTAAAATTTAAAAAATATGAAGATGAAACTATTTTTAATCGCGAGTATAGCTTTACTCCTATTCGCATGTAAAAAGCCTAACCCACAATTAGGAACTCCTCCTACTGCGGCTGATGCAGCATTTTCTGCAACACCTTCTGTTGCAAATGTGAATGTAATAGAATTGACTGCCTCAAATCCAAATGTACTTTGTCTTTGGGATTTAGGCAATGGAATGAAGGCTCAAGGAACGCATACTATTGCTACCTATCCATATGCAGGGACTTATACCATTAAACTTACAGTATTTAATAATGGTGGAAGTAGAAGTACTACTCAAGATGTTGTCATCGCACAAGATGATTATTCACTTCTTAATAATCCGATATACACTATGCTAACAGGTGGAGCAAGTGGTCTTGGATACAAGACCTGGGTTATAGATTCGATGAATGCTGGACATATGGGAGTAGGGCCTGATCCTGTAAGTGCTTCTGGAAACATTCCAGAATGGTGGTCTGCTGGACCTAATGATAAAGCAGGTGCAGGCTTATATGATGATCGTTATGTTTTCCATTTAGGAGCATTTAAATTTGATATGCTGAATCATGGTGATGTTTATGTTCACAATGGCTTGGCTGCTTTGTTTCCTGGTTCTTTTCAAAATTTAGGCGATTATACGGCTCCTTATACCAACCAAATGAACGAATCTTGGAATTTAGTGGAGGATTTAGATACCACAATTACGATATCAAATAATGCCTTTATTGGTTTTTATACTGGTGTTAAGACGTATAGAATTTTAAGTATTACAGATACTTCCTTGTTCCTTCAATACAGTCATTATAATGGCGGTTTAAAATGGTACTTGCGTCTAGTTCCCGAATAAATTTATTGTTATCTAATTATATAAAATTATGCGTTCACTTCCCTTTTTATTCCTATTTGCTTTTGGCTTGACTTCTTGCAAAAAACCAGATCCAATTAAAGTTGTTTTGCCTACTGACTTAACAACCAATATTACAGTTAATAACAGTTCTGTTCAAGTTGTTGCAAATGCAATAAATGCCAACTTTTACACCATCACTTTTTATGAGAATAATGACTCCACAGTGGTAGAATCTACTACTGGTGAAGCAACACATGTATTTGCAGCATCAGGGACCTACACTATTAAAAGTAGAGCTCATGCTACTTATGCAGATTTTATTGAAAAAACAGAGCAAATTGTACTAACAGTTTTTACAGCCGGAAGCGGTGCGCCTACTACTGGATATACCAGCCCCCTTTCTTATGCTAATTATTCACTTGTTTGGAGTGATGAATTTAATGGAAACACCTTATCTTCAGATTGGACTTATGATATTGGGACCGGATCCGGAGGTTGGGGAAATAATGAATTACAATATTATACCAACCAAAATGTGAAGGTTGATTCAGGTTTGTTAGAAATAACAGCAAAGTTGGAAGCAATGGGGGGATCCCAATATACCTCATCAAGAATCAAAACGCAAGGATTGAAGTCTTGGAAGTATGGTAGAATTGATATTCGTGCAGCACTCCCGTACAGTAAAGGTCTTTGGCCAGCGCTTTGGATGCTTGGTGATAATATTACAACTGTAGGATGGCCCTCATGTGGTGAAATTGATATCATGGAGTTGATTGGTGGTGATGGATATAATGATAGAACAACTTATGGAACCATCCATTGGCAAGACAACGGTACGCATGCACAATACGGTGGTACAAAAACATTGGCAAGTGGAAAGTTTGCTGATGAATTTCATGTTTTTTCAATTATTTGGGATCAAGCGGGTATCCACTGGCTTTTAGATAATGTGGAGTTTAAATCTGTGAGTACTTCACCAGCAGAACTGAGCGAATTTCAAGAAAAATTCTTTTTAATTTTTAATGTTGCCGTTGGAGGTAATTTCCCAGGAAATCCAGACGCCACCTCGGTTTTCCCTCAAACTATGTATGTTGATTATGTAAGAGTTTTTCAATAAATTTTTACCAAATCATAATTTTCTTATTACTTATTAATTTCCTATGAAAAATTGGATCGTTTACTTATTTGGAATTTCATTCCTTATTTTCTCTTGTAAAAGTATATTGCATGTCACTGAAGTCCCTAATACTCCTGAAGAGCAAGAAATTAATAAGTTGATCTCTAACATGACTTTGGAAGAGAAGGTTGGTCAAACGTGTCAGATTACTTTAGATGTATTACTGCAGACTAATGCTGATGGATCCGCTAAAACATTTGCAGAAATAGATTCGGTAAAATTAAACGAGGCCATTCAAAAATATAAAGTGGGTTCCGTTTTGAATGTTGGAAGTCATACTTTAACGCGTAAGGAATGGACAGGAATTCATACTGCAATTCATCAAGATTTTCTTAAGGGTGGTTCAGCAATTCCAATTATTTATGGGGTTGACGCCATTCATGGAATGAATTATACTGTTGGTGCAACTTTATTCCCTCAAGAAATTGGACTCGCAGCAACATGGAATCCAAACTTAGCGGAACAATTTGCTACAATTTCAGCCTATGAAACAAGAGCTTCTGGGATCCCTTGGAATTTTTCGCCTGTTTTAGATTTAGCCAGACAACCTTTGTGGTCTCGAAATTTTGAAACGCTTGGAGAGGATCCGTATTTGGCTTCTCAAATGGGAGCGGCAATCATTAAGGGGTATCAAGGCACCACGCTTGATCAATTTCATGTAGCTGCTTGCTTAAAACATTTCGTTGGATATAGTGCCGCACAAAG
The DNA here is from genome assembly GCA_947447525.1 of Flavobacteriales bacterium. Classification (GTDB taxonomy): domain Bacteria; phylum Bacteroidota; class Bacteroidia; order Flavobacteriales_D; family Crocinitomicaceae; genus UBA952. Next base: position 84,850 of record CANFJL010000004.1, read on the forward strand.
TGGAAGAGATCGCACGCCAGCTTGGATTCCAGAAAAATATATGAAGGAACTTTATTTGCCGGCTTTCAAAAAAGCAGTAGATGCAGGGGCTTTAACAGTTATGGTAAATAGTGGGGTTGTAAATGGTATCCCTGGTCATTTAAATTATGACTTACTAACGAAAACGCTTAAAAATGAATGGGGATTTCAAGGATTTGCCGTTTCTGATTGGGAGGATTTTATTTTTCTACATACTGTTCATCATACAGCTCCCAACTTAAAAACTGCCTATATAAATGCTTTCAATGCTGGAGTAGACATGAGTATGGTTCCCTATAGTCCTCAATATAAAGAATATTGTGAGATCATGCTGGAAGGAGTAAAATCAGCTGCCATTCCTATGAGTCGCTTGGATGATGCTGTTAGAAGAATTTTAAGAGTAAAAACCAAGTTAGGACTTTTTAATAAAGCATTAGTGAATTTTGATGCTTATCCAAATTTTGCTTCAACTGAATTTAAAAATAAGGCTAAAGAAACCGCTTTGGAATCGATTACCTTACTAAAAAATGCAAATGATGTGCTGCCACTTACTGCTGGACAAAAAGTATTAATCGCAGGTCCTTGTTCTGACAATATGATTTATTTGAACGGTGCATGGACCCATACTTGGCAAGGTGTCGATACGCAATACAATACGGAAGGATGTAAAACAATTCTTCAAGCGTTTCAATCCAAATTAGGAAAAGACAATTGTTTGTACTCAAAAGGGGCAGAACTCTATTATGAGAAGGAATTTGAAGCAACAAGATTCTCAGCATTAGAAGACTATAAAGCTAAACTTGATTTAGTGGATGTAGTCGTTTTGTGCCTTGGAGAACTTCCTTCTACAGAAAAACCTGGAGATATCCACAGTTTGAATTTAGATGCTGAACAAAGAGCATTGGCTCAGTTGGCTTATGCGAAAAATAAAAAGGTAATTATTGTCCTTTGTGAAGGAAGGCCTCGTATCATTCATGATATAGTTGAGGGTGCTGCTGCTATTATTCAAGCCTATTTACCCGGTGATTACGGTGCAGATGCACTCGTTGATTTGATGTTTGGCACGGCAAATTTTAGTGGCCGACTTCCGTACACCTATCCAAAATATGATGGGGTAATTGAATTTTATGACCACCCTTACAGTGTCGACAGGGCAAAATCCGGAAATTTTGAAGCGTATTTCCCAGAATGGGACTTTGGTTTCGGCTTATCTTATAGTAAAATAAGCTACGGTGATATTATTTTAGATAAAAGTGTCATGAACCAAAACGAGTCTATTTCCTTGAGCGTAAAAATTAAAAATGAAAGTAATATAGCAGTCAAAGAAGTGGTTCAATTATACCTTTCTGATCTGTATGCAAGTATGGTTCCGACAGGAAAAAGCTTGAAGAAATTCCAAAAAATAGAAATACCAGCTAATGGTGAAATGATTTTTAAATTTTCGCTTACTAAAGACGATTTAAAATTCGTGAATGAAAATGGCGATTTTGTTGCTGAGGAGGGAGATTTTAAGATTACTATTGGAAATAAATCAGCTTCCTTTAAGTTGGTCAACTGATCCTTTTTAGTCAATTTTAATTTGAAATTCAACAACTTATCATTAAAAAAAAGTAAAAAATAAATACGATTTTGTTGCTTATTGTATTTTTTACTATATTAGCATCAAATTCTATGGAATTTTAATGAATTATATAAACTTTTAAATTATTAATTATGAAAAAAATCTTACTTCTTTTAGCGTTTCCTATCTTAGGTCTTTCCGCCCAAATTGAAGGTACTTGGAAATTGGCTCCACAAGCGGGAGCTTTATCCGTTGGCCCAGATCTAAGCAACCTAACATGGTGGTCCAGTTCAGCGGGCGATGTTGTAACTAGAGCTTGTTTGTTCGATGACTCGATTAAATTTGCACCTGGCGGTATAATGACGCATTATATGGACGGAAGCACTTGGTTGGAAGCTTGGCAAGGCGCTTCTCCTGATGGATGTGGTACACCTGTTGCTCCTCACACAGGTGGTGCAGCAACGTATTCTTTTGATGCCGCGATGGGTACACTAACCGTTAATGGTTTAGGTGCACACATGGGATTGGCAAAAGTAAACAACGCAGGTGAGCTTACTAGCCCTGCTGCAGCCGTTTCTACTATTACTTACAATGTTCTTTTCTCCAACGGAGGAAACACCATGACTGTTCAAATTAATTTCGGTCCAGGATGGTGGCAGTTTGTTTATCAAAAGACAGTAGTTATTAACCCTCCAACACCAAATATTACATTTAAAGTAGATATGAGCCAGTACACTGGACCTGCATTTACAACAGTAAATTTGAATGGTACATTTAACGGTTGGTGTGGTGCTTGTAACCCAATGACGGATGCAAATATGGATGGAATTTGGGATGTTACGCTTCCAATTGGTCCTGGTGCAATCGAATATAAATTCACCCTTGATGGATGGAATGGTCAGGAACAATTTATTGGTGGTGAGTCTTGTACTGTTACCAATGGTGGATTCACCAATCGTTCTTATACTGTAACAGGTGATGCTGATTTAGGAACAGTTTGTTTCAATTCTTGTAGCGCTTGTGCTAGTGATGTTTCTTTCCAAGTTGATATGACTAATTATGCTGGACCAGCTTTTGCAGGTGTCTTTATGAATGGTACTTTTAACGGATGGAATGGTACATCAAACCCAATGACTGATGCAAACTTGGATGGAATTTGGGATATTACCCTTCCATTACCAAACGGAGCTATGGAGTATAAGTTTACTTTAGATGGATGGAATGCTTCTGAGCAATTTGTAGGTGGTGAAACATGTACGATTACAACAGGAGGATTTACAAATCGTGCTTACACAGTAACTGGTGCAGCTAATGTTGCAGTAGTATGTTATGAAAGTTGTGCTGCATGTCCTGCAGGAATTAATGAATTATCTTCTTCAGCTGTTGCGGTTTATCCAAATCCAGCTTCAGGAGTTATGACAGTTGTTTCTAATGCTTCAACTACATTATCTAACATTACAAATATTATGGGTGAAACTGTAATTGCATTAAAAGGCAATGAAAGTAACATCAATATAGAGAGCCTAAACGCTGGTATTTACTTCTTAAACTTCCAAGTGAACGGAGAGAATCAAACGATCAGAATCATTAGGGATTAAGGTTATCAATACTTAGTAAAAGAGGCTGAAGAAATTCAGCCTCTTTTTTTTTGGTATAAATTCCCACTTAGTGAAGTGGGTAATGATTAATATTTTATCTTGCAATCTATTTAAAATTTTATGACCACTCCACCATTGCAACCCAATAATGTTCTTCACGGGATTACCCTTGAAAGAATGCTTTTGGAATTACACGAAAAATTTGGTTGGGAAAAACTGGCTTATTTTGTGCCAATAAATTGTTTCAGCCATGAACCCAGTATCAAGTCAAGTCTAAAGTTCTTACGCAGAATGCCATGGGCGAGAGCCAAAGTGGAACAATTGTACCTGGATCGAATCATCAGTGAACAATTGTACGACCTAAAAAATAAACAAGACAGTACCCATCCCAATTGATTTTTACCGCTGTTTCTTTTGTATTTTTGTACCATGGACTTTGATATAGAATTGCGCTTTCAAAATTTAATGAAACACCTTGAAATTACTTTTGGTGGTGGTATGGATGTTCAAGCAATTCTGTTTTTAATTGGAGTGAATGAATTAGGACAAGGACATAAAAACTATACCAAAGCAGAAAAAACGGATCTCTTGCATATCGCCATTTGCACCTTGTTAGAACCTTATGGTTATTATGAATTTGAAGGCCGTGATGCAGAAAATTGGCCACATTTTAAATTGCTTAAAACAATTCCTCCCATCTCAGATCGCGAGCAACAACATCTCATAAAAGAAGCAATGATTGATTATTTTGTTGCGAATGAATATTATACTGAGGTAGATAAATAAGTAATGTTATCTAGGTTTTGGTCCTATGTATTCAAAGCATGGATTTAATCCTACAAAACACTTTTCTTTTAATACGAAGTCTTTTCTTAAAGTATCTGAAGCAACAACCCTAAAGACGAAGTCGGTTTCTTTGGTCCACTGATCTAGTTTTTTATCTCCAATATACTTATAATTCAAGGTATCATTCAAATGGTATTTTACTTTTAATGCTGTTAATGACAAACCCTTGTCTGCTTGCTTGAGGATATATTGTCCTTTTTTCAATGTTCCCTTCCATAAACCATTATCGTCCAAGATGATGCGTTCTACTTTTTTATTATCGTCTTGGTCGACACCAAATAGATCTAATGACATTCCAGCAGCCGAATATAAGGTACCTTCCGCTTGTAGTGGAGTAGGTTTAGCACCGCCGCAATAGGGTTTGAAAGCCTGCACTTGAAGTTGTGTTTTTTGAGAACTACAAGAGGCTATCAACATCATGATAAGGATAAAAAATAGTATTTTCAACACGTTACGGATCATTAGTGGCTTAGTTTTGTACACGAATATAAGCAGTGTAATGTTAGGTAGGTTTTTCTTAGTATTTTTTTTATTGGTAAGTTCCAATTTTGAATCTCAAATTTTGACGGTGGATCGCAGTATCAAGCAAGATACCACACGGGATCATAAGTATGGTTTGGCGCTGAACATTTCCTTTTCTAACAATAAACAAAGAAAAAATCTCATTGATTTTAGCAGTCGCATAGAATTTGACCGGTTTTTTAAGAATAAATACCTCTTTGTTTTTTTAGGAAAAACGGATGTAACTTACAATGGCAAAACTGTATTGCAAAATAATGGTTATTTCCAATTAAGATTTCGAGACAATGATAGTCGAAAAGTCAGTATTGATTTAGTGGCCCAAGGCCAATGGAATGGAATACAAGGAATGGAGCATCGTGTTATTGCCGGTGTCCATATGCGGAATATGTGGTTTGAAAAAAAGAAATCTGATCTCTATACCACGATAGGAACTTTTTATGAAAATGAACAGTGGAATCCATTAATTTCGGGTTATGCTTTTCTAGTGGGTGATAGTAGCAAGGTTTATCGCTCTATGTTTCGACTGAATACTACTGCAAAATTTTCGATAAAATTGGGCAAGAACATTGACTTCTCCGGCATGTCTTATTTGCAATTTCCTATGAATTCACATTTTACTACGCCTAGATGGGTTTTTGATTCTCAAATGCAATTCAATGTGAACAAAAATTTGAGTTTTGTAATCAATTATAACCACAATTACGATTTGTACAGACCCTTACCCATCGACTATTATTTTTACTCAATATCTACGGGAATACAATTGAAATTTTAACTGATTAACGCTTTTGCAAGCGCCCTAGCTTCTGCATCTGCTTGTACATAATCGTTGTATTCAGGTGATAAAATTAACTTAGAACTTTCAACTACTTGTGCGTTAATTTCAGCAATTGCTAAAAAGGGAATCTTTTCTGCTAAAAAGGCCTCAACAGCAATTTCATTGGCAGCATTTAAACTACACGCTGCTGTACCTTTCATTTCCATTACACGATACGCTAAATCAAGATTTCTAAAAACCAATCTATCTACTGGCTCAAAAGTAAGTTGAGGATAATCCATAAAATTAAATCTAGGATAATCTGATTTCAATCTCTGGGGATAGGACAAAGCAAATTGAATGGGTAATTTCATATCGGGTAAACCCATTTGTGCTTTCATACTTCCATCTTCAAATTGTACCAAAGAATGCACAATAGATTGAGGATGTACAATTACATCAATTTGATCACTTCTCAGATTGAACAGCCACTTCGCTTCAATTACTTCCAATCCTTTATTCATTAAGGAAGCAGAATCAATGGTGATTTTTGCGCCCATAGACCAGTTCGGATGCTTTAAAGCTTGCGCTAAGGTAACCTTGGACAATTGATCTGTGCTAAAGCCTCTAAAGGGCCCTCCTGATGCAGTTAAATATATTTTTTCAATGGGATTGTGAAATTCACCCACCAAACATTGAAATATTGCGGAATGTTCAGAATCTACTGGATAAATATTAACGCCTTGTTCTTTGGCTAGTTTGGTAATTAATTCTCCCGCGACAACTAAGGTCTCCTTGTTGGCAAGCGCTATTGTTTTTTTCGCTTCAATAGCCGCAATAGTAGGTTTTAAACCAGCATATCCCACCAAAGCAGTAAGCACCACATCAACTTCGTTGGAAGCAACTACTTGGCAAAGGGCTTCTTCACCACAATAAACATGTATATCTTCCTTCCAAAGTGCCTCTTTTAATTTTTTGTAATGGCTTTCTTCTGAAATCACCACCGAATTGGGTTGAAATTTTAGGGCTTGCTCAATTAATAAGTCTACATTTTTTCCAGCAGTCAGCACTTGTAAATCAAAACAATCTGGGTTTGCTTCAAGTACTTCTAAAGCTTGTGTCCCGATTGATCCCGTTGAACCGAGTATTGCGATACCTTTTTTTTGTTTCATGCTTTGCAAAAATAACGATTTATAGGATAGAATAATTTTACGAATCTAGGTTATATAATTAGATTAATGTGCCTCTAACCAATTATCAGCAACCTTCAATTCTACTTCCATAGGAACTACAAGTTCTATTGCTTCTTCCATTGCATTTTTCACCAATTCTTGCATCATTTTTTCTTCGGAAATATGAACATCAAATACCAATTCATCATGCACTTGCAAAATCATTTTCGATTTCACTTTTTCTTCCTTCATGGCCTTGTGAACAGCAATCATCGCTACCTTGATAATATCTGCTGCGGAACCTTGAATAGGTGCATTGACCGCATTGCGTTCTGCAAATGCACGGACCATTGCGTTGGCTGAATTGATATCTGGAAGATATCTTCTTCTTTTCATTATCGTTTCAACATAGTTTAATTCCCGTGCGTCAGCTACTACTTTTTCCATGTAATGTTTAATGGTACTGTATTGTGCAAAATAACTATCAATGATTGCTTTTGCTTCCGTTCTTGAAATCGATAAATTTTGAGCCAGACCAAAAGCGGATTGACCATAAATGATTCCAAAATTTACGGCCTTAGCAGCACTTCTTTGTTCACGACTAACCTCAGCCAAGGCAGTATTAAAAACTTTCGCCGCAGTAGCTGTGTGAATATCAATTCCTGCTTTAAAGGCCTCAATCATGGTTGGATCTTCACTTAATGCTGCAATTATTCTTAATTCAATTTGAGAATAATCAACGGCCATTAATTTAAATTCTGAGTTTCTAGCAACAAATGCCCTTCGTATTTCTCTTCCTTTGGCAGAACGAATCGGAATGTTTTGCAAATTTGGGTTATTGGAACTTAACCTTCCCGTTGCTGTAACAGTCTGCATAAAACTCGTGTGAATCCTGCCGTCTACCACATCGCACAACGCAGGTAAAGGATCCACATAAGTAGATTTTAATTTCCTTAATTGACGGTATTCTAATATTAATGGAATAATTGGATGGTCGTTTTCGTGTTTTTGAAGGACATCTTCGGACGTAGCGTACTGTCCTGTCTTCGTTTTTTTAGCTTTTGCTGATATTTTTAAATGTTCAAACAATACTTCACCAAGTTGTTTAGGAGAATCTAAATTAAATGCCATTCCAGCAAGTTCCTTTATCGATTTCTCTAATTGAATTAAGGTCACATCTAATTCTTTAGAATATTCCTCTAATGCCGGAACATCTATTGAAATACCTTCTTGTTCCATATCCTTTAATACTTCTACTAAGGGCATTTCAATTTTATAAAACAAATCGTGAAGATGAGGTTTCTTTATTTCAGGTTCTAAGATTTCTTTTAATTGGAAGGTAATGTCAGCATCCTCACAAGCATAATCACAAATTTCATTTGGACTTAGATCTTGCATATTCCCTTGACCCTTTCCCTTTTTACCAATCAGCGCTTCAATTGAAATAGCTTGGTAATTCAGATAATAATTGGCCATAAAATCCATTCCTTGGCGCGCTTCAGGATTAATTAAATATTGCGCAATCATGGTGTCAAAGGTGGGTCCAAGTACACGAATGTCGTAACGATTTAAAACTTTTAAATCGTACTTGATATTGTGTGCAATTTTCTCAATCCCGTAATCCTCAAATATAGGAGCGAATTCTTGTATGATTTTTTTTGCCTCTTCAAAGTTCTTACTCACCGGAATATAAAAAGCCTCTCTTGCTCTGTAGGAAAATGAAAATCCAACCAAATCTGCATGTAAGGCATCAATACTGTTGGTTTCTGTATCAAAACACACTTCGTTTTTGGTCAATAATATCTCTAATAATTCCTGTCTTTCTTCCGCGGTACTGATTAAATGATAGCTTGGTTTTTCGCTTACAATAGTTTTATAAGAGGTAGTCGGTACAGGAACCTGAGGTTCCAACATACTTTGAACACCAAATAAGTCTAACTGCTCAGAATTGGCACTTTTGGGATTTGCATATTCAGTTTGCAAAACGATTTCTTCACCCAAAATTCTTTTACTGAGATTTAAAAATTCTAATTCCGTAAATATTTCGCGCACTTTATCTTTATCAACATCACACAGGATTAATTTATCCTCGTCAAATTCAACATCAATATCAGTTATAATAGTTGCAAGCATTTTTGAAATGAGACCTTGTTCAGCAAATTCAATGACATTTTCTTGTTGCTTTCCCTTTAGTTCATGAGCATTTGCAATTAAATTTTCTACAGATCCATATTTCGCAATCAACAATTTGGCTGTTTTTTCACCGATGCCTGGAATTCCTGGGATATTATCCGCTGCGTCACCCCACAATCCAAGAATGTCGATCACTTGCATTGGGTTACTTACTTCAAATTTCTCACAAACTTCCTTTACGCCCAAAATTTCAGGTGGATTACCACCGCGTCCTGGTTTGTATATGAAAGAATGCTGCGTAACAAGCTGAGCATAATCTTTATCAGGAGTCATCATATAAGTGACAAAACCTTTAGTATCCGCAATTTTAGCCATTGCACCCACTACATCATCCGCTTCATATCCTGGAACTTCTAATAATGGAATGTTAAATGCCTCTACTATTTTCTTGATTGGAAGAATCATGGACCGTATATCTTCCGGCATCTCGTCGCGATGCGCTTTGTAGGCCTCAAAACTTTCTTGCCTGTGAGTTGAACCCCCTGGTGGATCAAAAACTACAGCAATATGTGTTGGTCTTTCATTTTTAATAATATCGATCAAGACATTTGTAAATCCAAATGCTGCGGAAGTATTTTCTCCCCGAGAATTAATTCTTGGATTTTTAACAAAAGCAAAATAGGCTCTGTAAATTAATGCATAGGCATCGAGAAGGAATAATTTTTTGGGTGCTTCAGCTGAAAGCATAAGGTTATAAGTTTATTTTAAATTTATTAATTCTTTTGGAGCGATAGTTTTTTTATAATCAAAAGGAAACTCTTTATAAAGGAAAAGAACTCCTCCTTTTACGGGGCCTTTGACCTGAATTTCAATTTGAGCTCTAAAACCCAATGCCATCAAACTCATTAAGGTTCCTTTTTCAAGTTTAAAGCTTAAGGGAACTGCATATTCTTGTTCTGTTTTCCTGCGAATTTTTACTTTTTCGTTGAGATAAATTTTCCCCATTGGTGTACCATCTATCATTACATCTACTATTGAAGGTTTTATTTTTAGGGCATAAAAATTTGGGTTGCTCAAGACAATTTTAACCTTAAAGTCTATTTTTTTATCTTCAATTTTACCGCGTTCAATTCCGTTAAAGGTAACCATACTGGGTTCTTTATATAAAGAGCAAGCACTTAAAAAGAGCAATAAAAGGAAACCTATAATGTATTTCATTGTTTATTTAATTCAACAAAATAGTTGTAGAAATAGGGAATAGTTTCAATGCCTTTATTAAAATTAAATACACCGTAATGCTCATTTGGAGAATGGATGGCATCACTGTCTAAACCGAATCCCATTAACACTGTTTTTAATCCTAAAACTTTTTCAAACATCGCTACAATAGGGATACTTCCACCACTTCTAACGGGAATTGGTTTTTTACCGAAAGTTTTTTCATAGGCCAAACTAGCAGCCTTATAACCAATAGAATCAATTGGTGTAACTGCCGCTTCTCCACCGTGATGTGGAGTAACTTTTACACTTACCCCATTTGGAGCAATGGATAAAAAATGATCTGTAAACAATTGTGTTATTTTTTCTGGAGACTGATTAGGAACTAAACGCATAGAAATTTTCGCATTGGCTTTGGAAGCAATAACGGTCTTAGCTCCTTCACCAATATACCCGCCCCAAATTCCATTAACATCTAAAGTTGGTCTAATAGATCCGCGCTCCATTGTTGAATATCCTTGCTCTCCATAAGTATCTGTGATATTGAGCGCTTCACAATAGGCGTCATGAGAGAAAGGTGCTTTCGCCATTTCCGCGCGTTCTTCTTGTGTAAGTTCGACCACATCTCCATAAAACCCAGGGATATTAATTTTTCCGTCTGCGCCATGCAAAGAAGCAATCATTTCACTTAAAATGTTAATCGGATTAGCAACACATCCTCCATACAATCCCGAATGTAAATCACGATTGGGTCCAACTACCTCAACTTCCACATAACTCAATCCTCTTAATCCAGTGGTGATGGAAGGCACATCATTGGCCAACATTCCCGTATCTGAAACTAAAATAATATCTGCTGCTAATCTTTGTTTTTCATTTTGGACAAAAATCGCAAGGTTTTCACTTCCAATTTCTTCCTCCCCCTCAATCATAAATTTCACATTACATGGTAATTCTCCCGCCTTCAGCATCGCCTCAACAGCTTTAATGTGCATAAACATTTGACCTTTATCATCACATGCTCCACGGGCAAATATTGCTCCATCAGGGTGTATTTTTGTAGCTTTAATTACCGGTTCAAAAGGTGGGGAAGTCCACAAATCAATGGGATCAGCAGGCTGTACATCATAATGTCCGTATACCAGAACGGTAGGTAAATCGGCATCTATAATTTTTTCACCATAAACAATAGGGAAACCCGCTGTCGGACAAATCTCAACTTCATCCATACCAATAGCGATTAAACTTTCTGCTATTTGACCTGCACATTTATTTACTTCTACAGCATAGGAAGGATCTGCAGAAACTGAAGGAATTTTTAATAAAGAAATTAATTCTTGAAGGAATTTATCGCGATTGTTTTGAATGTATTCTTGAGTGCTCAACATTTGAAATGATTTTAACTTTTAATTAAGTCCCGAAAATACTATAATTTTGATTATCTTAGAGTATTAAAAACCAAAGAAATGCAACTTTAATTGCAAAAGTAGGGTCTTAAGACAAGTAACAAAATGAAATAAATAATTATCTATGAAATTAATTTTTACAATTCTTGCTTTTTCAATTATTTCAATACAAGCATGGGCACAACCCATCGTTGTTACCAATACACTTACACCAGCGCAATTGGTGAATGGCGTGCTGTTAGGTTCTGGAGTTACCGCTTTTAATATTACAATAAATGGTGCTCCTGGATTGGCAAACACCCCTATTGGAAATATGGGATATTTTACCAATTCAAACCCTTCTTTTCCTATCGATAGTGGCTTAGTTCTTACCACTGGCAATGCGATTGGTGCCATGGGACCAAATCTTGCCACATCATCGACAAATAATTTACCCGCCACTGCCTTAGTTTCCACTGACCCAAGTCTTATGGATATTGCAGCAGGAACGGTCCAAAATGGAATAGTTTTAGAATTTGATTTTATTCCGACAGGTGATACATTATTTTTTAACTATATGTTTGGTTCGGATGAATATCCAGAATTTTCTCCTTCAACTTATAATGATGCCTTTGGTTTATTTTTATGGGGGCCAGGTATTGCCGGACCTTTTGTGCAAGCAGGATACCCGAATGGAGGCGCAAATATTGCAGTTATTCCTGGGGGAATTCCTGTTACCATTAACAATGTAGGTGATGCTTCTAACACTAATTATTATGTCTTTAATGAGGCAGTTTCTACCCCAACATATGGTGATGCAATACAATATGATGGAACCACCGTTTTACTAACAGCATCAGCAGATGTGCAATGCAATCAGTTGTATCATATTAAATTAGCCATTGCGAATGTCGGAGATCAAGCCTATGACTCAGGTGTTTTTCTTCAAGCGGGAAGTTTTAATTCAGATGCTGTTGATGTTACGGTTGCTACTGTATCAGGAGACACCACTATTGTTGAAGGGTGTACTTATGCCGATTTCATCTTTACTAGACCTGAGGCTCAAATGAATGACACCTTAATAATTAATTACACGATTACTGGGAATGCTATTGAAGGCGTTGATTATAATAATATGATTAACCCAATTACTTTTTTACCAGGGGTTGACACGGTAATTTTAAATTTGACACCTATCCAAGATAATATAGTAGAAGGGTTCGAATCTGTAACCATTACCGTTCAATTGATAAACCCCTGCGGTGATACCATACTTTCCTCCGGCACCATTTACATAGGGGAAGGTCCAATAATTAATATCAACGAACCCGACACAATAGTTCAATGTGCTAATAATAATATTTTACTAGCCGTTTCAGCCTCTGGTGGCTATGGTCCCTATGATTTCACTTGGACTTCTTCAACAGGTATAAATTTAAGTACCAATGATTCCATTACCGTTGGAGTCAGTCAAAATGGAACCGTAGAATATTATATCACAGCAGTTGACAATTGTAATTTTTCCTATACGGATACGGTGACAGTTACTATGAATCAAACGCTTGCTATTGATACGGTTTATACTTTTCCTTCAAGTTGTCAACCCACGGGTGCTGTTTCAGGAGTTGCCTCGGGCATAACCGGAGTACCATTATACCAATGGACAGGACCAGGACCAGGTGGTTCTATTGATGCGTCCGTTTGGCAAACCCTTCCTTCTGGATGGTATTATCTAAGCGTTACTGATAATGTTTGTCAAGTATTTGATAGTGGATTCGTGGATATTTTAAATCCACCCATTGCAGATTTTACCGCAATCCCTAATAATGGCTGTTCTCCTCTTGATGTTGCTGTAATCAACAACTCCCTAAACGGAACAACTTACAATTGGAATTTTGGCAATGGTCAAACACAAAGTGTAACGAACACAAATTCTCTTACAACTACTTATACGAATGCAACAGCAACACAATATACCATTCAATTGATTGTATTACAAGGTTTGTTATGTTCGGATACTGCATATGCACTCGTTACCTTAGATATTTGTGGTTGTAACGATCCGGCAGCATTAAATTATAATGTCAATGCAACAGTAAACGATGGTTCATGTACCTATCCAATACCACCAAGTCCCGAAGTTCATGCTCCAAATGTATTTACTCCAAATGGGGATTTAAATAATGATGAGTTCTTTTTAACTTGGAAAAATCTATCCAGTCTGCAATTAACTATTTTGAATAGATGGGGGAATGTGCTTTTTGATGTTAAAAGTTCAGACCTACTTCTTTCTAATCCAACTTGGGATGGATCAAGCGGTGGAAAAGATGCGAATGATGGAGTTTATACCTATAAGTATATTGCTATTGGCTTAAACGGAGAAGAGTTAATTGGCCACGGATTTTTACATTTGGTAAGACACTAAAATTTCACTATCTTCAAGTAAGAAGAAAATGAAATGACAAACGATGAATTAGGAATTTGGGGTGAGACTCAAGCGTGTATTTGGCTGGTAGATCAAGGACATAAAATAGAAGCAAGAAACTTTCGATTTAAAAAAAACGAGATTGATATCGTTTCTAGAAAAGATGGATTTATTGTAATTACAGAGGTAAAAACACGCCACTCTGATTTCATTGGAGAACCATGGCGTTCTGTTACAAGATCTAAGCAGAGGCAAATTATAAAAGTAGCGAATCACTACATCGTAGAAGGTAATTTTGATGTGGAGGTCCGTTTCGATATCCTCTCTATTGTCCACAATCAGTATAGCACTAAAATCGAACATATACCCTCAGCTTTTACTCCTTTGGCTTAAAGATATTTTAGCTGTACCTTTGTAAAAAATCTGCTCGCGATGAACACACCAAGAACCCCAAAAAGAGGGGCACAAAGAAATGAAAAGCCGACACGCAAAACTCCTGTTAAAGTTGTTAAAGCTAAGTCACCATCAAGTACTACCGGAAGTGAAGCTCCAAAAGAGGTCTCAAGCCGTGACAAAAGAAAGTACATTGATTATAAAATAAAGGTTAAAAAAGGAGATCCACTTCCCTCATTTAATGATGATGCTATTCGCTTAAATAAATATTTGGCCAATGCCGGCATTTGTTCAAGAAGAGAAGCTGATGTATTAATTCAAACAGGAGTTGTTTCTATTAATAATGTAATTGTTACAGAACTTGGTTATAAAATAAAACCAGGTGATACAGTTCAATATGATGGAGAAACCATTAATGCTGAGAAAAAACGCTATGTTTTATTGAATAAACCAAAAGGATTTATCACTACAATGGATGATCCCCGCGGAAGAAAAACGGTAATGACTTTGGTAAGCAAGGCTTGCAAAGAGCGTATATTTCCTGTCGGAAGATTGGATAGAGAAACCACAGGCCTATTGCTGTTCACCAATGATGGAGATATGGCGAAGAAGTTAACCCATCCAAGATATCAAGCCAAAAAATTGTATCATGTCGAATTAAATAAATCTGTAAATAAAGCAGATTTCGAGAAATTACTCAATGGTGTTGACTTAGAAGATGGCAAATCAAAGGTGGATCAAGTTTCCTTTGTAGATGACGCTTCATCTCGCGAAGTAGGGGTAGAAATACATTCTGGTAAAAATAGAATTGTCCGTCGACTTTTTGAAGCACTTGGTTATGAAGTGGTAAAATTAGACAGAGTTCAATTTGCTAGTATTACCAAAAAAGATTTACCAAGAGGCATGTATCGTCACTTAACCGAACAAGAAGTTTCTTATTTAAAAATGACTAAAGCATGATAAAGAGTATTTCCTGTTTTATTATTTTATTGCTGCTATTTGCATGCAATAATCCTAGTGAAATGAAGTCAACTCATGTCAATATTGAATTTTTCTACCCGCTAGACACCATTCCTAAAATTTATCTTTATCGCGATATAGCCAAGGGTTTAGAAGAAGAATTTCATCGAGTGTATCATGTGAAAGACTCTGAAGGCCACCACATTATTGTGGAAAGATATGCTTCTGACGGAAGGATTTTGGAAGCTCTAAATTATAATGTTGACTCATTGGACATTCAAGACCATATGGTGGTGAATATTAAACAAGAGAAAACAAAGGCAATTTTATATAAAAATAAAATCTTCCCAACCGGACCTAAAGATCAAACTTGGTTTGCATCGAAGTTTCAAGGATTGAATGATTCTACACTTTTTTTAAGAGAAATTAAGCGCCAATTGGTAACAAAACATCAAATTCGTGCTATTATGGAGGAAGATGTAGAGTGCATTGTCTTTGATGATTTTTTACGTCAAACTTTAATTAATCCATTCACTCAAAAAGAAAATACCATACAAGGTCATCAAAATGTTTATTTTGGAAAAGGAATAGGATTGGTAGAATGGCAAAGTTCCAATAAAAAAATGCACTTTAGATTAGAACAAATTTTATCTCAGGAAGAATGGTTAAAAATTATTTCTCGTTAATTATTGGATTTTTAGTTGTAGGATCTTTTACTGTAAATTCACAAAAGAAAAGCACTTTTAATAGCGCAAACAAGGGAGTTTTTAACTTATCATATGGAAATAGCGCAAGCTTTTATTCTAAATCTAATATAAATTTTGTTGGAGTAGGTTACAATTTCACCTTGGATAAAATCCAATTGTGGCAGCAACATGAGGGAATCATCATGCCCGATTTCCAGAATTTTAAAACTCAACAATACAATCTTCATTTCGGGTACAATATCAAAAGAGGTGTAAATTTATCATTGGGAATGGATCATGTTCAATATGGTATAAAACCACACCAAATTACTTCTTTAACTGGTTTCGTAGCTGAAGGAACTGATCCTGTTTCAAACTTAAATGGGCACTATGACCAATTGGCTTATAACCTAGATTCTGCTCAATTTCAATATCAAACAAATACGGGACTCAGTTTTATTAATTGTCAATTAAATCTTATTCAAAATCTCCGTAGGACAAAAAATAGAAATTTTGTAATCAATGCTATCTACGGCATTGGTGCTGGTGTTTTGTATTCTAGCACTGATTTTAATTTTGGGGGCTATCCACAATCAAATGTAAAAAGCTTGTCTGGGCTTGGCGCTTTGGTGCAAGCGGGTTTGCGTTTTGAATTTTTTAGGCATATTTATATTGAGCCAAGTCTTACAGGCGCGTTCTTAAGTCAAAGATCTAATCATACCCAAAATCAAGCCCCAAAAAACATTGCAATGCATAATTTTGGCATGCTCAATACCAGTATTAATGCTGGAATTGTTTTTGCCCTTAAAAAGAAAAATTGCGATTGTCCTGCTTTTTAATTAAGCTCTAACTACTTCTTACTTCTTCCCTTAAAATCTACCTTGTAGTAGAAAATCGGTAAAAAACCTAGTTGAGTTTTTTGCGCTGTGGGCTGATAACCAACTGCATTTACTGCGGCAGGATCTAAAGAAGGAGCATAAGTCAATCCTAAGATATTTCGTGTGTTGAGTAAATTAACTAAATCCAAGCCAATCTCATGCGTCATTTTATCAGCGTTCATTCTCCAACTGATTTTTAAATCTAACCTAAAATAGTCTTTAAATTTATATTCATTAAAGGAAGAATCAAGAAAGGTTAAGTCATAATTTTGATTTGTTTTAACTAAATCTACCAATCCATATCTTTTACCTCCAGCACGCGTTACCTTCATTCCAATTCCAATCGTATTTTTAGCCCCAAGTTTAAATTCTTTACCAGCCAATAAATTGGCTACATAATGTCCATTGTAGGAAGTGTTCCTTAAAATTCCATCACTTCCTTTGTATTGAGAGTTGTATAAAGTACCTGAGAATAAGAAGAAGAAACTTTTATCAAAATATTTTTGAACGGTTAATTCTAATCCATAATTAAATCCGGTACCCGTATTCTGCAATGAATCAGCAAAAACACGAGAAAAGGCGCTTCCCATATTAATCATAGAAAAAGAAGATGGTGCAACAGTAACTGGAACATTATATAAATATTGATAATAAGCCTCCGATCTCACGCTGAATCCTTGCTTAAAGAATTTTTCATAACCTATACCACTGTGCACACTGCGCATAAAGCCCATATTTTTATTGTGGTAAATTGGGTTGGCTGCTGTTCCGTATTTATTAAAAGTGTAGGTATATAAAGGTTGGATTTGACTATGCATTCCGCCGCCTGCAAAAATGGATTGATTTCCATTCATTTTATATTTCCATCCAACTCTTGGTTCCGCAGGACTTAGACTATTGCTTAAACTGAAGTATTGTGCATGCAATCCAGCAGTGAAATCCATTTTATCTGAAATTCGCCATTTCCATTGTACAAATGGCTGCACCAATACGCAGGCTCCATTATAGTCCCAACGGTTTTGAAATACATTTGGAACTGCTATGTTTACTAATCCAGAGTCAATCTGATGCTGAGAAATTAAATCAAGATTAATACCTGCCTTAATAACATGTTGTTTAGAAATTTTATGATTTAAACTGAAGAATCCGGAGTACTTTGTAAAGCTAAAAGTGTAGGCCATCAATTTATACATCGTGTCAACAGCAATCTGAACATTCCCATTGGCTAATGTATCTAAATGTCTTACTAAATAATTATGATTAGCATGTTGTTCTTCATGTGAGACTGCAATTGTACTTGTGAAGTAGGTTTTTTCACTGATTGATTTTTTATAATTCACTCCAACCAATCCCATGGATGTCCCAAAATATTGATCACGGTCCCCTTCACCATAAAACTCCTTTGTATATTCTTTTTGCTTGGATATTTCTATGGCAATATTACTTGCTCCGCCTAAACCAAATAGAGCCAAATTCCCGCCATTTTTTAAGCGCCAGTTAAATTTAAAAGCTCCATCACCATATACTGGAACAGCGTCAGTTCCTATTTGAACGCCTAATTTTTGAAAAATAGACAGCGTTGAATAACGCCCCATGATTAAATAACTTGAATTATTCTTTTTACTCAAAGGACCTTCCGCCATCATTTCAGTTCCCAAAAATCCAAATTGTCCTGTAAACTCATGTTGCTTATCATTACCATTTCTTACCTTCAAATCAAAAACCCCTGAAGTACTGTTTCCGTATTCTGCAGGAAAAGCACTCATGAAAAAATCCGAATTGCCTAAGAACTTATTATTGATAATAGAAACGGGACCTCCTGTACTTCCTGAAATTGCAAAGTGAGAAGGATTCGGTAAATCTATACCTTCCATTTTCCATACCACACCAAGAGGTGAATTTCCTCGAATAACGATATCATTTCTAGAATCATCTGAACCTTGTACTCCTGCAAAATTGGAAGCCATCCTTGCTGGGTCCATTCTAGAACCAGGATATCTATTGGTTTCAGAAACACTGAATTGTTGGGCAGAAATCATCGCCATATCGTTTAAGACTTCCCCTTTTTTTCTCCCAATAATTGAAACTTCTTCCTTTCCAGAAACACGCTCCGTAAGCGCAATGGTTAAGATTAACTCTTTCCCCGATGATAATTCAGCGGTTACGGTCTTATTTTCATACATCGCATAGAAAGCAACCACCTGATATTTTCCCACTGGTATCTTGGAAAATTCAAAGTTTCCTTCTGTATCTGTTAGCGCTCTAACACTAGAAACATCACTTAATTTAATTTCAAGTTTAACACCAACCAAAGGATATTGACTTTCACTATCTACTACACGACCTCTTATTGTTTGAGTAGGTATTTGAGCACATAAAATGTTACAAATAAAAAGTGTAAGGATAAGTGTAAAAGTATTTTTCATAGTTTTAATTTTTAAGGAAAGATAATATTTTTTTTAAACATGAAATTTTAACTAATTCAAAATTTCTAGCATGGTTTTTGAGAATCAATAAATCATTCTTAACTTTAACAAAAAATCAATTTTATGAAGACTTTATTTTTTACCTTACTATTTGTTGCAATCACTACGATGAATTTTGCTCAAAAAGAATTGACATGGTATACTAATATTCAAGACGCTGCAAAGGTTTCCTCTAAAACTGGAAAACCAATGTTTCTATTTTTTACTGGTTCTGATTGGTGTGGATGGTGTGTAAAATTACAAAAGGAAGTATTTAAAACTCCTGAGTTTGAAGCATGGGCAAAAGATAATGTGGTACTTGTAGATGTAGATTTTCCAAGAGACAAAAGCAAGCAATCAATGGAAATTCAAAAACAAAATGCCCTACTAGCGCAACAATTTGCAGTGCAAGGATATCCAACGGTTCATTTTGTTACCGGTAACGTTAAAGATGGTCAAGTTAATTTTGAGAAGCAACTTGGGAAATCTGGATACATGGCTGGCGGTCCTGTAAATTGGATTAATAATGCTAATACGTATCTTCTTCAGAAATAAGCTTAGGCTTAACCCGCAGTAGATTACCGAAATATAAGTGCTTTCCCGTTGTTGTTATCATTACCAATTCAGCTACTTCTTTTTCTCTATCTGGAAAATAAAGTTCACTCAATTGTGAAATGGAATCAAAGTCAACGGTTGGCGAATACGTATTCATAATTAAGAAACCATCTGGCGCCAATGCTTTTTCAGCATTGCTCAGCAATTCATCTAATTGGTCTTCTAATTTCCATTTTTCACCTTTAGCACCATTCCCCCAAGCCGGCGGATCCATTTGAATTCCTTTATAATGATGTCCTCTTTGTACTTCTTTACTTAGAAATTTAGCAGCATCTTCTAAAACCCATCGAATATTCATAATTCTATTCAATTCCATATTGCTTCTTGCGGAGGTCAATGCAGGTTTCGATGCATCCACATGAATGGTATCCGCGCCAATATATCTCGCCACACAGGATGAAGCGCCTGTATATCCAAATAAATTTAAGAATGAATCCCCATTTTTCAAATGTTTTTTAATAAAGTCCCAATTGGTGCGCTGCTCTGGAAACAAACCTAAATGCTTGTAGCTAGATAGTTTTAATTCGAAAGAATAAGCTCCATATTTAATAGACCAAGATTCGGGAACCGGAGATTTCTTAAGTTGTTTCCAAACTCCTTGCTGTCCCTTCTTTAAAATAAATTCTAGATGGGCCAATTTATCCCATTCTTCGAAAGGCATTCCGGAACGGAAATAGGCATTTACTTCTGGTCGAATTGTGATAATCTTACCCCATCGTTCCAATTTTTTCCCGCCACCAGCATCAATTAATTCATAATCATCCCAGGCTGAGGTTGTGATTCGATGATTTTTTGTCATAAGATTCTTGCTTAACGCATTTTTGGCGATTTCTTTCGTCCACCCATCATTTGGGCCATACGCATTTGATTTTTTGAAGGAGCCATTTGCAATTGTTGCTGCATCATTTTTATTTGATCCTTCATCATGCCTGATTTATCTAATTTTTTAGCTTCAGCTAATAAGGAAACCGCTTCCGCTTTTCTACCAGTTTGAGCACATATACTTGATAAATGCATACGCGAAACAGCATTATCTTCTGCCGTTCTAAGTCCTAAAGCAAGTGCTTTTCTTAATAAAAGTTCGCTATTTGCAAAACCCAATTCCTGAGCATTCATAACGGCCTTTAAATATAGAACATAAGCATGCTGTCTTCTCGGCATGAATTGTGGCGCGGTAATTCTATTAATATATTTTTTAGCTTTTTCATTGTTTCCAATGCGCATTTGATTTAAAGCCAATATCATTTGTTCATTTCTAAAAAAGGACAATATGATGATCGCAGTAACAAATATTAAACTGATACCCCAACCCCAAGAGCCGTTGATAAAAAGAACAACATTAAAACTTAAACTTGCCAATGCCAATAGACATCTAATAAAAAAACCAATCATAACTTATTTAATTGAAGCGATACATTTTAACTCTATTGCAATAGGAGTAGGCAAACTATTAATCTCAACAGTTGTCCGGCAAGGCATGTTGTCTTTGAAAAATTCAGCGTAAACCCTGTTATAAACATGAAAATCTCTTTTCATATTCACAAGAAAAACAGTAACATCAATAAGTTCTTCCCAACTCGATCCAGATTCTTCAAGAATAATTTTCACATTAGAAAATACACTTCGACATTGCGCCTCAAAATCAAAGGCTAAGAAATTTCCGTTCTTATCTAAGCTTAAACCAGGCACCTCTGAATCTGTTGCGTCAGACCCTGCAGTGCGTGGTCCAACACCTGAAAGAAAAAGTAAATTTCCTACCCTTCTAGCATGAGGATACATTCCTACTGGCTTAGGCGCTTTATTCGTTGAAATAATGTTATCTGCCATAACTTAATTTGTGCAAATATAAGTATTAGTATGGAAATTTTAACTTAAAAAAGGCTTAACGCTTCTCTGCAAAAAAACTTTTTAAAAGCGCAGCACATTCACTTTCGAGAACTCCATTTGTAACTAGGGTGCTAGGATGAAATAGGGAGGGTTCCTGCTTGCAAGCACCTCTTTTCGAATCTCTAGCGCCAAAGACAACCTTGTCGATTTGTGACCAATATAATGCTCCTGCACACATGGGACAAGGTTCTAAGGTGACATAAAGCGTACAACCTTTCAAATATTTACCCCCTAAAAATTGTGCGGCTGCTGTAATAGCTTGAATTTCAGCATGAGCAGTGACATCATTCAACATCTCTGTTAGATTGTGACCCTTGCCGATAATTTGGTTATTACAAACAATTACTGCTCCTACGGGAACCTCCCCCAATAACATTCCATTATTAGCTTCTTGCAAAGCCTGTTTCATAAAATAGTTATCGTTGTAAGGTGTTAACATAAGATCAAAATTACAAAGAATAAAAAAAATACAGCAACCAACATTGATTTGTTTATTGATTAATTAATCTTAAATATTTAGCAGTTTCTTTCTACCTATTTTAGTCCCATGAATTATCTTGACTTAATAATTATTGTTCCAATTATCTTCGGAATATATAAAGGATATAAAAGTGGATTAATTATTTCTCTTTTTACTTTATTGGCCTTGTTAGTTGGATTATATATGGCTTTTAAATTTTCGAATGAACTTTCTTGCCATTTTTACAAGAATCTAAAAGATCAACCACAATTTGTACCCATCGTATCTTTCTTAGTTATTTTCTTGGTGGTCGGCGCTGCAATTTATTTTGGGGGAAGGGCACTAGAAAGTCTAATAAAAATTGCAAAATTATCAATCATTAATAAAATACTCGGCGCATTTTTAGGCGCATTAAAATATACCTTTATTGTGATTTCGGTTTTGTTTATTATGGTTTCTTTTGACAAAGAAGAGAAACTCATTACAGCACCAGCAAAACAAAAATCAATATTATTCTATCCATTTATTAAATTTGGAAAGTTGGTCTTTCCATCTTTTAATAAGGATCGTTTAACTCAAATAATTGATGCACAAGAATGGTCTAAAGAGGAAGAAATGTCGATTGATGAAATCATTGAAACTCAAAAGCAGGCAGACTCTTTAGGTATTGATATTTATAATAAACATCAGATTAAAAAACTACATGAAAAAAATAAATAAACTAATTCCTGCAATTATTTTCTTTTCGATACTTGCATCTCCGATTTATGCACAAAAAAAGGAGTCTATTTTTCAAGTCAAAAAGCGACATGTTGTTAGGTCAGGACCTGTTTTTGGTGTTGAAAAAGGTCAATCTATTGGGATAGAATTAGGTGCGGAAAAGCAATGGAAGCAGCTTAAATTTAAAAATGCACCCACTATAGCCATTAATAGCTTGCTATCTTATGATTATCAAAATGAGGTTCTCGGATTCGATATTGGTTCGTGGTATAAAAAGAACGCTCTTGGGTTAACCTTAGGCGCTTCATTGGGCGTGCGTTCCGATTTTACTAACAATCGAATTGTTTTCACTCCAACCATCGGGTATAAAATATGGCAGCTACACGCCATGGCCGGTTATCATTTTCTAAGCCCTTCAAATTCTTTTACACAGCCAGTAAACACGGTTTTTGTGAGCCTAAGATTTGTACTGATTAACAATTCAAAAGTTAAAAAATGACGACTGAAGCCTTTGTTCTTACAAAATATGGAAATGCTGAAGGAGCTTTTCAACTAAAAACAATTGATTTACCTTCCCTTAAATCAAATGAGGTATTAATTGATTCAGAAGGATTTGGATTGAATTATGCTGATGTAATGGCGAGAAGAAATATGTACAAAGAAGCCCCTAACTTGCCTGCCGTTCTTGGCTACGAGGTGGTGGGGAAAATAATTCAGATAGGGAGCGCATGTGATATTGCCCTCATGGGAAAAAGGGTATTGGCGTTTACAAGATTTGGCGGCTATGCAAAACAGGTTATATCTAATGCTAACGCTGTCTTAGAAATCGGAAATCTAGAGCTTCAAATTGCCTTAGCTTTATGCACTCAAGGGGTAACTGCCTATTATATGTCAAGTTATATTTCGCAGATCCGTCCGATGGAAAAAGTTTTAATTCATGCAGCTGCTGGTGGGGTAGGCTCATTATTAATTCAAATGGCAAAAAATAATGGAGCTATTGTAATTGCGAAGGTTGGTACTTCTGAAAAGGTGGATGCTGTTTTATCCATGGGTGCTGATTTCGCAATTAATTATAAAACTGAAAACTATCACGAAAGATTGCTTTCTATTTTAGATGGCGCCTGTTTAGATATAAGTTTTAATGCGGTTGCAGGTTCTACTGTCAAAAAAGATCTCGCCTCATTAGGACCAGGAGGTCGCTTATTTTTATTTGGTGGTGCAGAAATGCTAACAGGAAAATTTGGTTTATTCTCTAAGTTGAATTTTGTAAGAAAAATGATGATGCTCTTACCTATTGGACTAATGATGCGCTCAAAAAGTATTATTGGAGTTAATATGTTGAAAATAGCAGATGTGAAACCAGAAATAATTGCTATTTGTTTAAACGAAGTACATCTCCTATATCTAAATGGTAAACTTATTCCGTCCCTCGGAAAACAATTTAATCAAGAAAGTATGCAAGAAGCGCATGCTTTTTTAGAAAGCGGAATTTCACAAGGAAAAGTTGCTGTAATTTGGGATTAAGCAGGTCTCTTCTTGAACAAATATTGCTTTGCTAAAGAAATCAACTGTTTTCTAAAAAGAAAGATTAGAATTAAATAAGGAATAATCATTAAATAAAGAATTCCAGAATTAATGTTCTTTCCAAATGCCCCTTCTTCTAACTCGGAACCTTGCTCAGCCATCATTTTACATTGAGAACAACCCTGTGCAAATAGATTTTGTACAAGAATGAAAGTGTTAAAAAATAGAAAAACAACTGTTTTTTTCATTTAAGGTTTATTTTCTTCAAAAGTACGAATAAACCATCCAATACAAAATACTTACCTTTGTTTAATGAAAGTTATTTTTAGTCTTTTAATTATTGTTTTGTTTTCACTGACATCATGTGTAGATAAGGAAACAAATAAAATGGATGCGAATCTATCCTTAGATAGTTTACTACTTAAGTATCCCGACAGTGTTAACTTACTTGTTTTGCATGGTGAATCAGCTCTTAAGGACTTTAATTATGCGATTGCCATAGCAGATGCTGCCAGGGCTTTCAGAATCGATAGTAGCAATACTGCAACAAGACTTTTATATGCAGAAGCCTTATGTAATAAACCGGACATTAAGGATAATGATGTTACAAAAGCCCAATATCACTATTCAAAAATCGTGAAATTAGAACCAAAAAATGTGCGGGCTTTAGTTGGTTTAGCCAATACTTATTCTCTTCGACAGGACTTTGTTCAGTCATTCAAATTCATTAATAAAGCCTTAAGAATTAACCCTAGATATAGAGATGCTTATATCCTTAAAGGAAGTAATTATAGGGTGCAAGGAAATATTAAATTAGCCATATCATCTTATGAAACAGCCGTACAACAAGACCCCACTTTTTATGGTGGTAATTTAATGCTTGGTGCTTTATATGAGTCACAAGATGATCCCATTTGTATTGAATATTATACCACAGCCGCTAAGCAGCAATCTAACAACCCTGATGTCTTATATTCCTTAGCGTACGCAAAACAAAAATGGGGTCAGGATAAAGGTGCGCAGCGTTTGTATCGAAAAATGCTGCGATTAGACAGCACTTATTATGATGCTTATTTTCAATTAGGTTGGATTAAACAGTTTTCACAAAAAGATCTAGATAGCGCAATGTATTTTTATTCTGAAGTCTTAGAAATTGAGCCTAAACATATCGAATCGCACCATAATATGGGTTTGATTTATGAAGATAAAAAGGATATTTCTCATGCATTGTTGTCTTATGGACAAGTATTAAAATATAATCCAGAGTTCCAGTTAACATTAGATCGTGTTGCTGTTTTAAAGAAATTACGTTGAAAACACAAGAAAAAATTGCAGCGCTTTTAGGAGATGTTGCGCTTCCCTTGATTGGATTTTTATTTTGGAAATGGAGTTTTTATTTTATTGCTTTATATTTTATTTTTGATCAATTAGCGCGTTTTTTGTTTTTGCCAACAAGAATTAAAAAAGCTGAAATTGAAGCTTATCTCAAGTGGAGTATGTTGCTAAAAATGGGATTTCTATTCTGTATTGAATCTGGTTTAATAATTCTTATCAATACTCAAATTATAGCAGATTTTAATCCAATTGTTGGACTACAGGATTTCTTTTTTTATAAGGATATGGGAATTGAACAAGGCTATATTTTACTGCCTTTATTGTTTCTTTCTGAATGGATGCGACTTAAAAATGATGTGGTTTTAAAAAAATCACCAGATACATTAAGATTGGATATCCATAAAACAGTGCAACAAAATCAATTTCGATTAATATTTTTCTCCTTGATGCTTTTCATCGTTTCGTTTATAAAATTAAATGAGTGGATAGTTGTCGTGTGGTTTTTGTCTATGATTGCTTTTTTGAATTTAATTCCGAATAAAAAATCACAGGAAAAAGCTTAAGGCTTTGTTGCTAAGGGGAAAAAATCATGTAATTTTGAATATATTTTACAATGGATAGAAAACAAGAATTATTAGATAAAAGAAAGTCATCCCTTATTGGAGGTGGTGAAGAAAGGATAAAAAAGCAACACCAGCAGGGTAAGTTAACTGCTAGGGAGCGCATCACTTTGCTAATCGATGAAGGTTCCTTTCATGAAATCGGAGCATTAGTAGAACATCGGGCCACCACATTTGGATTAGAAGACAATAGAATCCCTGGTGATGGTGTTGTGACTGGATTCGGAACTGTTTTTGGTAGATTAATCTATGTATTTTCTCAAGACTTCACTGTTTTAGGGGGTTCATTATCAGAAACTCAAGCCGCAAAAATTTGTCGTTTAATGGATCTTGCCATGAAAAATGGAGCTCCGATTATTGGGATTAATGATTCTGGTGGAGCTCGAATTCAAGAAGGTGTTGTTTCACTTTCTGGATATGCTGATATCTTTTTTAGAAATACAAGAGCATCTGGTGTAGTGCCTCAAATATCTGTTATCATGGGACCTTGTGCAGGCGGAGCAGTTTATTCACCTGCATTGACTGATTTTGTTTTTATGGTCGAGGAAACCAGTTATATGTTTGTAACTGGACCAAATGTTGTAAAAACAGTTACCCATGAAGAGGTGAGTTCGGAGGATTTGGGAGGAGCAAAAACACATGCTGAGAAATCTGGAGTGAATCATTTTACAGCTGCTAATGATGTGGAATGCTTGAAAAAGGTGAGGGATTTAATTACTTATTTACCCCAAAACGCCTATGAAACAGCGCCCGTTCCAACTGTAAATCCATTTTCAGCAAATAAATTAAAACAAATTCAAACAGTACTTCCGGCAAACAATTCTATGCCGTATGATAGCCGGAAAATTATTGAATGCATTATTGATGATGCCAGTTTTAGAGAGGTTCAAATTGATTATGCGAAAAATATTGTAATCGGTTTTGGTCGCTTAGATGGGAAATCAATCGGTATTGTAGCCAATCAACCTGCTGCCCTAGCTGGTGTTTTAGATATTGACGCCTCTCGTAAAGCAGCTCGTTTTGTTCGTTTTTGTGATTCTTTTAATATTCCGCTTTTGGTTTTAGAAGATGTCCCAGGTTTCTTGCCAGGTACAGATCAAGAATGGAATGGCATTATTACGCATGGCGCAAAATTATTATATGCATTTGCTGAAGCAACGGTTCCTAGAATTACAGTGATTACCCGCAAAGCTTATGGTGGAGCATATTGTGTAATGAATTCAAAAACTTTAGGGGCAGACATAAACTATGCTTGGCCAACAGCTGAAATTGCAGTTATGGGTGCTAAAGGTGCCGCAGAAATTATATTTAAACGAGAAATTAATGCAGCTGAAAATCCAAACGAAAAATGGTTAGAGAAAGAAGCTGAGTATGCAGAATTATTTGCAAATCCATATCGTGCTGCTGAAAGAGGAATTATTGACGATGTCATTCTGCCAGAAGAAACGAGATCGAAACTCATCGCTGCATTTAAAATGTTAGAAAAGAAAGCTGAGAATTTACCAACTAAGAAACATGGTAACATTCCTTTATAAATTATTTAAAAAATAAACACATGAAAAAACTAATTGAAGCGTTTCCGCAAAACATTAAAGATGCGGCAGTAATTGGAAAAGCATTTGAATTCCAAACACCAAAAAATGAGGTGAAAAATATTATTATTTGTGGACTTGGAGGTTCAGGAATAGGGGCGAAAATTGTCCAAAATTGGCTGCAAGATGAAATTAAAGTTCCAATTGTTTGTGTTAATGATTATACGCTTCCTGCCTTTGCAGATAAAAATACGCTTGTGATTGGATCTTCTTATTCCGGAAATACGGAAGAAACAACTTTTGCAATCGACGCTGCTCATGCTAAAGGTTGTCATATTATTGGAATTACAAGTGGTGGTCACCTAGAGGGTTTTTGTAAATCTAATGGCTATGATTGTGTTATCGTACCTGGTGGAAATCCACCAAGAAGCGCTTTGGCTTTTTCAGTAGTTCAATTATTGACTTATTTTGCAGCCTTAGGTTATATTTCTCCTAATGCGGTAGATTCCATGCTTAGCGCAGCAAATACCTTGACTGCTGATCTTTCTGAGATTCAAGAAACTGCAAAAAAGCTGGCTACTTTTCTATACAAGAAAGTTGGGGTTTATTATGCGGAATCAAAATATGAAGGCGTTATTGTAAGAGCGCGTCAACAATTTAATGAGAATTCTAAGTATTTAGGGTGGCATCATACCATTCCAGAAATGAATCACAATGAATTAGTTGGATGGGGTGGAGGAGACGACCGTTTCGCTCCAATTTTCTTTAACACAGGTGATATGCACCCAAGGAATAAGAAACGCTTTGAAATAACCATGGATGCTGTCAAAAAGAAAAGCGGTAGTGTTTTCGTTGTTGATACGAAAGGAAATAACTTGATTGAAAGATCTTTGTATTTAATCCATATTGTTGATTGGGCATCTTTTTATTTATGTGAGATGAATGGCGTAGACATTATGGATATCGTTATTATTGATTATTTAAAAGGAGAATTAGCAAATTTTAAATGACCAAAATCAAGGTATATGTTCGCAACCTTGGTTTGATGGATTATAAAGAAGCCTGGGATTTTCAAGAAGTATTGTTTAAAGAAATAGTGGATCTTAAAATCGCTAATCGCGAAGCTAGTGTTCCAATATTACCAAAGCATCACCTTTTATTTTGTGAACATCCGCATGTTTTCACACTAGGAAGAAGTGGAAAGGAAGAACATTTCCTTCTGAATGAAGTAAGTTTGAAAAAGCTTAATGCTAGCTTCTATAAAATAAACCGCGGTGGAGATATTACATATCACGGACCAGGACAATTAGTCGTTTATCCCATCTTAGATTTAGATCAAATTTTTACGGATATTCATAAATATTTGCGACTTCTTGAAGAAGCGGTCATCGCTACTTTGGCTGAGTATGGAATAAATGCTGAAAGATCAAAAGGAGAAACTGGCGTTTGGCTGGATATTAATACACCGAATGCAAGGAAGATCTGCGCCATGGGAGTAAAAACATCTAGATGGGTAACCATGCATGGTATTGGTTTTAATGTGAATACAGATTTAAGTTATTTTAATCACATTATCCCCTGCGGAATACCGGATAAAACAGTTACCTCAATGCAAAAAGAGTTAGGTTATGAAATCGATCTGGAAGAGCTTAAAAGTAAGTTGCTTATTCATATTTCTAGCCTATTTAATTTTGAACCTGTAATGCACTTGAATTAAACGATGAAAGAAGAAATTAAAGGCCCAATTGTAGAAAAGGTATCGGTAGCAATTGTCTTAGAAGAGGATAATTCTGATATTTATAATGTTTACCTCATTAATTTCAGAGATGATATTATGGAAGGGATTATTATAACAAGTGTAGGTTATGGCGAACATGCGGACACAGGCGAAAAAATCGAAACATCAACGCTTCGTCATAGCTTGGAAGTATTATTACCCAATGAAGCTGCAAAAATTGAGGCGATAATGCCTGAAGTTTTTAGTCTTTACAATGAATACTGGGTTAGCTTTTGGGTAAATGATGACTTGTTCGATAAAAGATTTGTTTTTAATGCAGAAACAATCATCAAGTCTCAACTAAAGGAATTAAAATTCTTTGGTAAAAAAGGAATGATTCTTAATTAGTTTCTATTCTTTTAATTAGATCACTTAAGCTCATAACACCACTTTTTCTCCAAACCACTTCTCCTTGCTTAAAAAGCATGAATGTTGGCACGCCCTTTATCTTAAATTGGTCTGCAATGGCTGAATTTTTATCTACATCGATTTTAAGGATTCTTATTTTTTCTTTTTGCTTCGCTTTTAGTTGATCCAAAATTGGATGCATGGTCTGACAAGGCCCGCACCAGGTAGCATAAAAATCGACCAATGTAGGAATGTCTGAAGATATTATTTCTTTGAATTTTGCCATACTACAAATTTATAGTAATACTTAGAATAGTTTTGCAACATAGGTAGCAAAAAAAAGACCAACTAATTGTTGGTCTTTTTGAGATTTAATTCAATAAATATTATTGTTTGTCATAAATAGCAACACAAGTACCGTTACCACCAATTAATGGAGTAGTATTGTCATAAGTGTACGTTATTTGGAATTGCGTAGCAGTAGCATTCATAGTTCCAATTCCTGAGAATATAATATCACCAAGTGTAATATTAATAGTTTGATTAGGAATAGATATTGCAGCGCCATTTACAGTTCCTGTTGCTGTTCCACCTACTACATTAAACATATTGTCAATTGATATTCCATTGGCGCCAGCGCCTGCACTAATAACAGGGGAAGTAGATAATGGAAAAGTTGTACCCGAACAAGTGCTAGATACTGCCCAAGTTGGACTTGTCCAATTGGAAGCACCAATTACAACACTTACTTTTCTAGAACCTGTTGTTGTACCATTGGCATTTGTTGCTGCATAATTGATATAGTAAACTCCAGTTTGTGTCTTATCAAAACTTGCTGAATCTGTAGAAACAACAACACTTGACCCATCTTTATTTACTGCTGTAGCCCCAGCATCACTATAAGCTCCTCCAACATTAATGGTCATTTGAGCTTGGCCATTGATGGTTAAAAATGGTTTGTAAAGACAAGATCCATCATCTTTTTTTGCTTTTTGATTTTGATTTACTGCGCTTGGGTCGGTACATCCTTTCTTCTTACAAGATGTCAAGGCTATTGTTAAAATAGCGAGTGTAAAAAATACTTTCTTCATAGTTTCTTTTTTATCAAATATAATAGATAATTATTTTTAATCCAATAAAATAAAAAAAAAGGCACTTGATCAAGTGCCTTTTTTAGAGATTAAAAATTAATTTAATCTTGTAATATTAATTCTTGAGCTTTCGGATTACTTAAGGCTTCTTTTATCTTAGCTTCTAATTCATCTGCTAGTTGAGGGTTATCTATCAAAATTGATTTTATGGAATCTCGACCTTGACCTAATCTAGTTTCCCCATAAGAAAACCATGACCCGCTCTTTTTTAAAATATTTAAATCTACTCCTAAATCTATAATTTCACCTACTTTAGAGATCCCAGCACCGTAAAGAACATCAAATTCAGCCTTTCTAAATGGTGGCGCCATTTTATTCTTCACCACCTTAACTTTTACTCTATTTCCAACGATTTCTTCTCCATCTTTAATTTGTGTTGCACGACGGATATCGATTCTAACCGATGAATAAAATTTTAATGCATTTCCACCAGTAGTAGTTTCTGGATTTCCAAACATCACACCAATTTTATCTCTCAATTGGTTGATGAAAATACAACAACAACCTGCTTTATTGATAGAGCCAGTTAGTTTTCTTAATGCTTTTGACATTAATCTTGCTTGTAATCCCATTTGAGAATCTCCCATCTCACCTTCAATTTCAGCTTTAGGTGTTAATGCAGCCACGGAGTCAATTACAATAAGATCGATAGCTCCTGAGCGAATTAAATTATCTGCGATTTCTAAAGCTTGCTCCCCGTTGTCAGGTTGAGAAATCAATAAATTGGCAATGTCTACTCCAAGATTTTGAGCGTAAAACTGATCAAATGCATGCTCTGCATCTATAAAGGCTGCTATTCCACCTTGTTTTTGAACTTCTGCTATCGCATGAATAGCTAATGTTGTTTTACCGGAAGATTCTGGGCCATATATTTCAACCACCCTACCTTTTGGGTAACCGTTAATTCCTAAAGCTAAATCAAGCGTAATAGATCCTGTTGGGATTACTTCTACTTTTTCTACTGGACTGTCACCTAATTTCATAACTGACCCCTTTCCAAAAGTTTTGTCTAGCTTTTCCATAGTGAGTTGGAGCGCTTTTAATTTTTCAATATTAACTTCTTTCCTTTCCATAGTGTTCTTTTTTTCTTTCATTTTCCTTTTTTTATACAAATGTATTTCGGTAGACCGTAAACTATTTACGATCAAATTTTATAATTTAAATAATTGATAAATTTCATTGACATGGTCTTTCGTATTTGGCTTAGTTATTACACCAACTACAATACCTTCTTCATCGATTAGAAAAGTCGTTCTGTGAATACCATCGTATATTTTACCCATAAATTTTTTCTCACCCCAAACACCAAAAGCATTTATAATTTCTTTGGAATGATCAGCAATTAGCTGAAAAGGGAGTTGATACTTATTGGTAAATTTTAAATGTGAGGCTTCTGAATCAGCGCTAATACCGATGATTTGAATTTCTTTCTCCATTAATTCTGCATAGCTGTCTCTAATGTTACAAGCTTGAGTAGTGCAACCAGGAGTATCGTCTTTAGGATAAAAATATATTACTGTCTTTTTACCTAAGAAGGATTTGAAATCTACTTGCTTGCCATTTTGATCTGTACCACTTAATAAGGGTATTGTGTTTCCGATTTTAATCATTGTTTAAAAATTAATCTTTATTATGATGTAATATTAATCAAAAATAAATATAAATACTAAACAATGAACATTTTAATTAAAAAAAAGTTTTTTCTTAAAACAAATTTAATTCCCAGACACTTCAATAAGTGGACTTAAATTAGCAATCAAGTCATCATATCTTTGCTTTAAAGCTTTTTTGATATTCATTGCTTCATAAGCCTTTGCTGTTTCATCTTCTGAAATTTGAAGCTCCAATGATGCAGATTTATCACTTAATACACTAATATTATATTCTATGGCTCCAGATAGATACCATTTGACATACATATTTCCACTTGCGGTAAGATAGCTGTATACTGCTAAAGATTTTTCCATTAAATCAATATCTTGTCTGGTAATGAAATAAGTGTAGGAGAGCATCCCTCTTAATTGGTCATAGTTATTTAATTTTCCACTTAAATTCAAATTCTCTAAAAATTGGTAATCTTGAACTTCCCCAAATCTCGAATAAACTTCAGAAATTGCTACATTCAATCCATTGATATTTTGTTTTTCAAGACTTCTAGCAAAATTCATTACTTCTACAGAGTCTAAATCTGCCAAGCTGCTCAAAGCAGCACTTACAACAATAAATGATGGATCTTCTTGGATAATTGATTTTAAAATATCAATACTTGGTCCTGAATTACCTTTAGAGAATCGTGAAAAAGCTGATACTGCTTTAGTTCTTACAACTGCTTTAGAATCTTTTCGAGAAATTTCTATAATTTGATTTTGCAATTCATCTGCAATATCCCCTGTTGGCAATAAGGAAATATCTAAAGCTTTTTGTCGTATGTCCCAAAATGGATCATGCATTGCTTGTTTTATTAATTCATCACTAGCGCTATTTTTTGTTTTTGAAACTCTGGTAAGGGCCGTCATTCTTGCCTTATAGCGATTAGAATTGTAATATTGATGGATAAATTGATTCATGGGTTTATCTTCATAAACTTTAGCAAGTAACATTTGCTCTGCATCAAAAAGAACATTTTTTAATTCACCACTATAACTGAATGTAAAGGATTGCTCCAAACTGTCTACCGTTATTTTGTGAATTTTTCTCCCTTCATTATCCCATATCGCTACGTTAACAGGTAATTTAAATAGGGGAAAAATATCCAAATTTTGTTTCTGACTTGTATGAATAGTAACGGTATTGTTGTCATTAATAACCTGAAATGTATGAATTATTGGATGTCCTGAAGATAAAAACCATTGATTAAAAAACCAATTTAAATCTTCACCACTTACCTCTTCAAATGCCATTCTTAAATTATGAACTTCAGCAGCTTTATATTTATTGGTTACTAGGTAATTATTAAGTCCATTAAAAAATGCGTCATCTCCAAGATAAGATCTTAACATATGTAGAATTCTACCTCCTTTATTATAAGAATGACCATCAAACATATCTTCTTTATCAGCATGATCAAACCAAATCAAGTTGTGATATCCCATCGTGCCCGTTTGATAATAGCCGTCTGCCTCTTGTTCTGCTTGATAATCTGCTTCATCCAAACCGAAATGATGCTCATCCCATAAATATTGAGAGTAGTTTGCAAAGGATTCATTTAAAGGTAAATTAGCCCAAGATTCACAGGTAACTAAATCTCCGAACCAATGGTGAAAAAGCTCATGCGCAATGGTAGATTGATCGTTTCCATCCACTAATTCACGTTCGTTCTTGTAAACATAGTCACCAAATATAACGGCTCCAGTATTTTCCATGGCTCCAGAAACATAGTCTCTAACAACAATTTGCGAATATTTATCCCAAGGAAAATCTACTGAAAGGCGTTCGGAAAAGAATTTTATCATTTCAGGTGTTTCTCCAAATATTGCTTTTGCATCTTTTTCATAGGCAGGTTCAACATAATAGTTCACCTCCATTTTGGTCCCGTTTTGTCGAGTGTAAGAATCCTTTATCACCTTAAATTCACCTACCGCCATCATGAACAAATAAGGGGCATGTGGTAAATCTTGTTTCCAATAATCCGTTTTTGTACCGTCTACATTTTGTTTGGTACTCACCAGTTTTCCATTGGAAAGGGTAGTATATTTTGAATCAACTGTAATGTACATTTCTTGAGATGACTTGGCATTTGGCGCGTCAATTGTTGGAAACCAAACTGAATTTGCTTCCGTTTCTCCTTGCGTCCAAATTTGAGGCATTTTATTTTTATCCTCTCCTTTTGGATTGATAAAATACAATCCTTTGTCAGATGTTATTGCAGCACTGCCGCCAGTGGTTCGCTCATCAGGTTTCGAAACATAGTCGATTACAATCGTAAAGTTCTCTCCTTTTGAATAAATTTTATCCAATTTGATGTTTAATTTTAAGCTATCAAGATAGGTGTAATTTAAAGGTTTTCCCTTCAGTTCTATTTTGATAATATCCATGCCTTTTGCATCTAGGACAATACTGTCTGATGGATAGAAATGTTGTTTGGCAGTAATTGTTGCTCTACCATTCATTCTGGATTGCTCCCAATTAAATTTCACCTCTAATTTGGTATGTACCAAGTCAGTGAATAAGGTCCGAGATGGATTATAAATGTCTCTTGTAGCTACATAGGGATCTAAATTCCAGTCTTCCTCGGTCCAATCTTCAAATATTAAAGAGGTGTCTATCCCGTAATCATCGAAATCTTCTAGGGTTTCCGCCATAGACAAACCTTCATCGTTAATTTTTGACTTATTGGAATGATTGGCACAACTTGATCCTACAACGAGCATCAAAAGAAAGAAGTAATATTTATTCATAATAAAATTAATTTGTTACAAAAATGCCGAAATATTTCGATTAAACAACGCAAGAACTCAAAAATGGGACACTAATATTTTCTCGAGCTTAAATTTATTTAATTTTGTCTAAAATTCATTAGAATGAAATTCTTAAATAATTACAATTTTAAAAATAAAAAAGTCCTTTTAAGGGTTGATTTCAATGTTCCTTTAGACAAAGAAACGGGAGAAGTAACGGATGATAAACGCATAAAAGCAGCTCTACCAACAATAAATTACATATTAGATCAAGGGGGCGCTCTTATCTTACTCTCTCATTTTGGTCGTCCAAAAGAAGGTAAAGAAGATAAATATTCCTTAAGTCAAATTCTTCCATGTTTGGAAAAATGTATCGGAAAAGAAGTGTTTTTCTCACCTGATTGTATAGGGGATAGCGCAAAACAAATGTCGGATTCCTTGCTTCCAGGACAAGTATTATTACTGGAGAATGTCCGATTTTATAAGGAAGAAACGCAAGGGGACCTCCATTTCGCTCAAGAACTAGCAAGTTTAGGAGATTGTTTTGTTAACGATGCTTTCGGAGCAGCTCATCGTGCGCATGCGAGTACGACTCAAATAGCCTCTTTTTTCCCAGATGATAAAATGATGGGTTTTTTAATGCAGGGTGAGATTGATAATGCGAATAAAATCATGCAATCTACAGCGCATCCATTTACTGCAATTGTTGGGGGAGCCAAGGTTTCCGATAAAATATTAATTGTAGAGAATTTACTTTTGAAAGCAGACAATATTATTATTGGTGGAGGCATGGCCTACACTTTTTTTAAAGCAATGGGTGGCGAAATTGGAAATTCTCTTTGCGAAACAGATCGTTTGGAGACTTGTTTGTCGATCTTATCTCAAGCAAAAGAACGAGGAGTGTCCATTTATTTGCCTATTGATTCTATAATCGCTGATCAATTTTCAGCAACAGCAAACATACAAAATAGTCCGAGTGATGCTATTCCACAAAATTGGATGGCCTTAGATATTGGTGTCAAAGCATGTATTGATTTTGAAACTGTTTTATTGAATAGTAAAACGATTCTTTGGAATGGTCCAATGGGTGTTTTTGAGATGGAGGCTTTTGAAAATGGCACTAAATCAGTTGCATACGCAGTAGCAAAAGCAACAAAAGCCGGTGCCTTTTCATTAATAGGCGGGGGTGATAGTGCCGCTGCAATAATGAAGTTTGGATTAGAAGATGAGGTTAGTTATGTAAGTACAGGAGGAGGTGCCTTATTAGAATATTTTGAAGGGAAACAGCTGCCTGGATTACTGGCTTTAGAAAACTAAACTAGTTTCACTAAATCAATTAATCTGTTAGAATACCCTGTCTCATTATCATACCAGCCAACAACTCTAATTAAGTTATTAAATACTGTGGTGAGTTCTGCGTCGAATAAACAGCTGTCCTTACATCCAATTACATCTACGGAAACAATTGGATCTTCAGTATAAGCTAAGATTCCTTTCAAAGGTCCTTCTGCAGCATGCTTCATGGCAGCATTAATTTCTTCAACACTTGTTTTTTGATTGGTTACGATGGTCAACTCTGTCATGGAACCATTACAAACAGGAACTCTAACACTTCCTCCAGTCATTTTTCCTTTCAATGCAGGGAAAATCATCGTAATTGCTTTCGCTGCACCTGTAGAAGTTGGGATAATAGAGTTTGCTGCCGCACGCGCTCTTCTTAAGTCTTTGTGAGGTGAATCGTGCAATCTTTGATCTGAGGTATAACTATGAACCGTTGAAATGTATCCAACTTCTATTGGAAATAGCTCCTGTAAAATTTTGATCATTGGAGCAGCATTATTCGTAGTACAAGAAGCGTTGGAAATAATTAAATCTGAAGAATCAAGCTCATGCTCATTTACTCCAATTACAATTGTTTTTATATCAGGATCTGAAGCCGGAGCAGACAATATTACTTTTTGGACTCCTTTCTGTAGGTGTTTTGAAGCAGCATCTTTAGTCAAAAATAATCCCGTTGCCTCAATAACATGACTTACATTAAAATCGGACCAAGGAATATTTTGAGGGTCTTTATGTTGGGTGAAAACAATTTTTTTTCCATTTTCAAAAGACAGTGTATTACCATCAATGCTAAAATTTAATTGTAACTGCCCATGAATACTATCATATTTTAATAAATGAGCCAGAGTTTTTGCATCTGCAAGATCATTAATTAATGCAACATCGATGGTCGGATCCATTAAAGCAATGCGGGTAAAACATCTTCCAATTCTCCCGAAACCATTTACCCCAACTACTTTCATTTTTTTATTGCAAAAATACAAAAAACTGATCTTTACACATTAAAAAAGAAAATAAGAATTTTTTATAGCGCAAATATTTTTAATATTTCACATAAACAAATCCATGTTTTTGAACATCAATTCCGCCATCAAAAGTAGCGTTGATTTTATAGAAATAAGTTCCTTCCTCTACAAGTACACCATCTTGGGTCTTACCGTCCCAAGATCCCGCAGGGTCAGTGTAGGTATAAATTACATTACCCCATCTGTTCAAAATGAAACATTCGAATTTAGAGATTCCATCATAGTCTACATTAAACAAATTATTTCCATCAACAGAGCTTAATGAAAGTATATTAGGAACTTCAATATCACAAGGTTTGATGGTAATAGTAGCAACATCAGAACTAGAATTACAAATATTAGAAACCGTTACTGTATAATCACCACCGGCATCAACAGTTATAGGATTCGCAGTAGACCCTGTGCTCCAGATCAAATTAAAAGGTGGATTATATCCTGCCTGCATGGTTCCTGAATTAAATGAATTAGCAGCTATTTCTATGGAAATCCCTTTACATATGGCGGAATCTAAAACTTGCGTGTAGAGATATGGCGGAAATTCGATTCTTGCAGTGTCTGTTACGTTACAGGTAAAATCTGTGTAGGTCACTTGATAAAACCCTGGAATAAAGGTATTGAGCAGCGGATTTTGAGCGGTAAGATTTGAGATATGAAGCGCTGTATCTAAACATGCCCATGTTCCACCACTAAAAGAAAAGGTTCCTTGAACCTGACAATATAAATTACAAGCAAGCGTATCACTAAAAATTTGTGGTAAAGGCAAAACTTCCAAAGAAACTGTCGTGTCATAATGACAACCAAAATCATCAGTAACATTATAGGTAAAAAAACTAGTACCTAAGGTCATAGGTTGAATAATAATTGCAGTATCTAATTGACCAGATACAATTGATGGACTATTACTCCAAAAATCAGAAACAACTATATTTTGATATCCTTCAGATTGTGGGTATAGAGCGGAATTAAAATACAATCCCCATTGAAAAATATAACCATCATCAATTCCTTGATTGTCTTGAACAGTGATGGTCCAATTTCCATTTACTGGACAACCAATAAAGTCATTAAAATTCCCATCAGGTAAGTAAACACCATTTGGGTTCATAGATGGAAAACCATAGGAATTAATAATGGTATTTCCTGCAGCATTTTCAGTACAAATAGTTCCGAATGTTGCGTTAGTTGGAGAAAAACAATAAGTCCAAACTGGCGTCCCTGGAACACCTCCATCAATATTGTTATCATTACCAAGAAAGGTGCCTATTCCGTTCCCGCATCCACCAGGAATCATTTCTCCAAGTTGATTGTAGGCATTCATTAATGAAACCACCGTACCATTTGGACAGGTAAGAGAAATCTCTAAATCGCCAATGTAGGAATGTTCAATATCAACACACAATTGATCAAAATTAGCAGCACTTGTTATTGTGGTAGTATCATTGAAACCAGATATGGCGATATTGGTTTGATATTGTGCTCCAGTTCCATCGGGTAAATAGGTCAAGCCTGCAAAAATTCCACCGATTTGAAATTCTCCTCCAGGGATATTAATACCTACCGTATCTGCTGCAGTTACCCCTCCAACAAGTAGTGTACTTGATCCTAAACAGACGGAATCTTGAATAGGCCCAGTTCCAGCAAAATTCGGCAATTGAGAAACCCTTGCCTTACAAGTAATGCGCTTAATTTGAGGAAAAATATCCGTCATTCTTAAGTCAATAAAATAACCAGATCGTTGTGGTGGTGTAAACCAAAGAGAGTCATTATTAAATTGTCCAATGCCACCAATTGTCCATTGATAAGCACAATTGTTTACATTTTGGGAATAACCTGTCCCAGTAGTTTCTAAAGCATATGGAAAAGTAGGTGTTGCAACAAATAGTATGGAATCCCCAAAACAAATGTCTACATAACCTGTATCTAGTGGATTTAACACATTACTTCCAACTCCATTTAAAAA
The DNA here is from genome assembly GCA_947447525.1 of Flavobacteriales bacterium. Taxonomy (GTDB): domain Bacteria; phylum Bacteroidota; class Bacteroidia; order Flavobacteriales_D; family Crocinitomicaceae; genus UBA952. The sequence continues at coordinate 124,559 of CANFJL010000004.1, forward strand.
AGCTTCAATATGAGGAAAATAAGGTTGCTCTGGATTTCCACATGCTACATTAGCATCCCATCCAGTTCCTTCATTAAAGCCATTTGATTTGAATCTAACGGTCAAACAGCCGGTTGGGTTGTTTTGAAAGGAAGCTTGAACAAACATTCCATTTGGATTGGTAGCAGAATTGTAAGCGCCAATTAAAGGAGCGGTAATCGATGGACCATCATAGATGTATAATGTATCTGTTGGATGAATGTTAAAGGTAAATCCAATATTCGTTGCAAACGCAATAGAAACTTTAGATCCTTGAGTTAAATCCGGACAAAATACAACGATCTCATTCATATTGGGAAGATAATTACCAACCCCATCTGTAAAGTTAGTTCCACCGGCTGGAGGAACAATTCCAGCACAATTTAAGGGTGCAAGTTGCGGATAATCAGGACCTGTAAGTGTTAACTGAGAAAATCCAATTGCACTTATAAATATCGAAAAAAAGAAGAGTACTATTTTATTCATGAGAGGAAGATTTTGATAATTCTAATTTCAATGTATTTGATGACTTAACTATTAAAAGTTTGTTTTGACCTACTATTCGAAAATATTGAGATCTGTCTGTAATTTTAATTCCAAAATCGGTAAACAATAATTTTGAATTTGCATCAACAGGACGTTCTGACCGCAGTTCAGGAAACATACTTACATCTTTATCTTTTGGTTGATCAATAATATAAGTTCCATTGCTTAAGGCATATGAAAGAATTTCATATTCTAATGGATTTTGTTTAATTGCATTCAACTCGGCTTTGGTGTAGGAATTTAACAAGATTTTATCATCTGTTTTTTGTTTTTGACCGTAGCTAAAGTTGGCTAAAGAACAAATGCCAATTGCGGCAAGGAGTAGAAATTTTTTCATGTTATTAAAGTTATCTTAAAACTATTTTACTCAATTAATTGGTATAAAATTAATATAAAAATAACGGTCAAGCAATGTTTGAAGTAAAAAAACCGCAAGTCTTCATCTTAATTTACAAATTGATTGACGCGCAGGATAGTTGAAAAGTTGCACTTATTGTTGATGAATTATAAAGACCACCTATTTGAATTAAACTTAGTTTTGTAAAGCAAAAACAAAAAGTCAAAAAATGAATAAAGAATTACTTATAAATACAGCATCACAAGTGCGTAGAGATATATTAAGAATGGTACATGCCGTTAATTCAGGACATCCTGGAGGTTCATTAGGTTGTGCTGATTTTTTAAGCTATTTGTACTTTGAACAAATGGATTATGATTCAAAAAATTTCACCATGGATGGTATAGGTGAAGATATTTTTTACTTGTCTAACGGACATATTTCTCCAGTATGGTATAGTGTTTTAGCCCATTCAGGTTATTTTCCTGTAAGTGAATTGGGGACCTTCAGAAAATTATCTAGTAGACTTCAAGGGCATCCTTCGACAGACAAAAAATTACCAGGCATTAGAATGGCTTCTGGTTCTCTTGGTCAAGGTTTGTCAGTTGCATTAGGAACAGCTGCTTCAAAAAAATTAAATAATGATTCAAAATTGGTGTTTACACTTCATGGAGATGGTGAATTACAAGAAGGACAAATTTGGGAAGCTGCTATGTATGCAAGTGCCAATAAAGTAGACAACATCATTTCTACAATTGACTTCAATGGTCGTCAAATCGATGGTGATACCGAGCAAGTTTTATCTCTAGGTGACTTGGGAGCAAAATGGCAAGCTTTTGGATGGGATGTTTTGAAAATGAATGGTCATGATTTCGATGAAATTCACACAACCATGCAAAAAGCGGTAGCTATGACAGGAAAAGGCAAGCCAATTGTAATCATTATGCATACCGAAATGGGACAAGGAGTTGACTTCATGATGGGGTCGCACAAATGGCATGGAGTAGCTCCAAATGATGAACAATTAGAAAATGCATTGAATCAATTACCATCCACAATAGGAGATTATTAATGAAATATTGCTTTTTTATTCTTCTTTTTATTCCCATGTTTTTGTTTTCACAGCAAACAAGAACTACTCGAATTCTATTTATTTTGGATGCATCTAATAGTATGAATTCTACTTGGGATAAACAAACAAGGATGGAGGCAGCAAAAGAGGTGTTAATTAAATCTATCGAGCAATTAAGAGGGGTTCCCAATCTCGATGTAGCACTTCGAGTATATGGTCATCAAACACCAATCACGAATGACACACAGGATTGTCAAGACACGAAACTTGAAGTACCATTTGGCCCCAATAATATCGATGCCATTAAAAATAAGGTCCGCTCTATTCAAGCTAAAGGCGCTACACCTATTGCAAGATCTTTAGAAGCCGCCGCCGCTGACTTTCCAGATTCAATTTCGAAAAATATAATTATTCTCATTACGGATGGTCTAGAATCATGTGATAATGATCCTTGTGTGATTGCAAAAAAACTAAAAGAAAAAGGAGTAAAAGTGACCCCTTTTGTAATAGGTCTTGGAATGGATTTATCATATTTAGAAAAATTCGCTTGTATTGGGACCTATTCTGACGCAGAAAACAAAGAGTCTTTTAATAAAGTACTTACCAATATTTTAACAAAGGTATTAGTCAATACTACCGTTCAAATCAATTTAAATGACCTGTTAAAAAAACCTACTGAAACCAATGTAAGTATGAATTTGTATGAGGCTGGCACCAATAATTTAAAGTACACCTTCGTCCATACCATCAATCGATATGGAAATCCCGACACGCTGATTTTAGATCCATCTATTAAATATGATTTAGTGGTTCACACCCTTCCGAAAATCACTAAATCTAATATCAGTATCATAAAACATATGCACAACACTATAAATGTTGATGCTCCTCAAGGTTATTTAAAATTTACCGCTCCAAACTCATCTTCTCAGAATGGAGTTCACATGCGCGTAATGGAAAAAGACAAGCCGCAGACCATCAACACGCAAGTATTTAACAGCAAGGATAAATATTTAATTGGAATATATGATGTTGAAATTTTCACCCTGCCTAGAATTATCAAACGAATTGAAATAACACAAGGAAAACTGAGCACTATCGATATTGAAGCTGCAGGGAGTTTAGAATACAGCGCTCAAAAATCAATGATTTCACAATTGTTCATTGACAATGTAAATGGAAAAAGAGAATGGGTATGTAATCTTGATGAATCCGCACTAAAAGGGAAATTGTTATTGCAGCCGGGGAATTATGTTTTAGTTTATAGAGATAAAGACCAAAAGTCTACAGCTTATACTAAAGAGAAAAAGTTTAAAATGGAATCTAATAAAATTGTTTTGCTTAATTTATAAAAATGGAAATAGAAATTTTAGGGAATAAAGATACACGCTCTGGTTTTGGAGAAGGTTTGGCTGAATTAGGAAGAACTAATCCCAATGTTGTCGCATTATGTGCCGACCTCACCGGTTCATTGAAAATGGATGCTTTTCAAAAAGAATGTCCAACAAGATTTTTTCAAGTGGGAATTGCTGAAGCCAACATGATGGGAATGGCCGCTGGAATGACGGTTGGTGGAAAAATTCCTTTTACTGGAACTTTTGCTAACTTCTCTACAGGAAGGGTTTATGATCAAATCAGACAATCTATTGCCTACTCTCAAAAAAATGTGAAAATATGTGCTTCTCACGCTGGACTAACTTTAGGAGAAGATGGAGCGACACACCAAATCTTAGAGGATATAGGAATGATGCGCATGTTGCCCAATATGACTGTAATTGTACCTGCTGATTTTAATCAAACCAAACAAGCAACTATTGCAATTGCTGCGCATGAAGGCCCGGTATATTTGCGTTTTGGTAGACCAGTAATGCCAATTTTTGTAAAACCAGACGCTAAGTTTATTATAGGTAAAGCCGATATGATTCAAGAAGGTACTGATGTAACTATAATCGCATGTGGACATTTAGTGTGGAAATCGATTGAGGCAGTTCAAATTCTTGAAGCAAAAGGTATTTCAGTGGAATTGATTAATATGCATACGATTAAACCTCTGGATGTAAATGCAATTTTAAAATCTGTTTCTAAAACAGGCTGTGTAGTAACTGCAGAAGAACACATGCTAAATGGAGGATTAGGAGAAGCGGTTTCACAAGTTCTAGTGAGAAATTTACCTGTTCCTCAGGAATTCGTTGGGGTTAACGATTCCTTTGGGGAAAGTGGTACACCGATGGAATTGATGACAAAGTATGGAATTGATACGCAAAATGTGGTTGATGCAGCTCTGAAAGTTATGGCAAGAAAAGCATAATTAATCAATCATTAAGACGATTTTTTTCAATTAATTCAATAATTTTTAATTGCGCTGAGGCTACTGTTTTTAAGGGTGCATAACATGTCCCCTTGTAACAAATATAAATACCTGGTTCTTTATAATCTTTCGCAATAGGAAGGTTATGGTGATAAGCAACTAAAGTCTCATTTCGTTTCAAGTTGATGAGGTCTTTCAACTCTAATGTTCCATCATCTACAATTACTATTTCAATTAAACCGGTTTGCATGGTCAGCAACAATATTCCCCAGTTGGAATAAGAGCTGCCATATTGTTCCATGCCATCATAAACATTAAGAAGCATTTGTTTTGCATCTAAAAGCCATTGCTCATTTCTATAATAGTGTCCTAAGCGATAGAAGTTCATGGCCATTATAGAATTGCTTGAAGGAATTACATTGTCATTTAGCTCCATTTTTCTTGCTATCAAGGTACTTTTATCCGTTGTAAAGTAGCACATTCTATTTACAGGATCTTGAAAATCGCGAATCACTATCGCTGTTAATTGTTCAGCCCTTTCGATATATTTTAATTCTTGACTGATTTGATAAAAGTCAATTAAGGCATTAATCACGGTAGCATAGTCTTCTAAAAACCCATCTACTTTAGAGATTCCATTGGTATAAACATGATGGAGCGTTCCTTCGTCACAAATCTGAGATAAAATGATCCAATCTAAGGTGTTGCGTGCCGAATTTAAAAATTCTTCGTTTTTAAAAACACGATAAGCATCACACAAACCAATGACTGCAAGGGCATTCCATGAAGTCAAGCATTTATTGTCAAGTCCTGGAGCTACCCTTAACTTTCTAGCAGATAAAAGAAGGTCATTAATCTTATTACATTGGAGATTAAATTCTTTCTGAGACCTTCCGATTTTTTGAGCAAAATGCTCATCGGAATCTGTTTTTAGTAAAATATATTTTTCGTCTTCCCAGTATCCATCCTTGTTAATAGAATAAAAATCTTTAACCCATTCAAATTCTTCACCAAGTATAGTTTTTAATTCATCTTCTTTCCAACAGTAATATTTTCCTTCTTCGCCCTCGCTATCAGCATCTATCGCGCAATAAAAAGCCCCTTTTTCATCCATCATTTCATTTTTCATCCAATCGATGGTTTGATAGACAACATTTTTATACGACTCATTTTTATACGCTTCATATCCTAATGAATAAAGCGAAATCAGCTGTGCATTATCATACAGCATTTTTTCAAAATGAGGCACTTTCCATAACATATCTACAGAATATCGATAAAAGCCACCTCCAAGCTGATCATAAATTCCACCGGCACACATTTTGTTCAATGTTAAGATGACTTGAGTATTGATCTTTGAGTCCAAGAATCGTTGTCCGTAGTGCATCAAAAACATCCAATTATTAGGTAATGGGAACTTTGGCGCTCTTGTTTGTCCACCCTCAATGGTATCAAAATTTCGAGACCAACGAATACACATTTCATGTAATTTTTCAGTATTCAAATCACGATCATCTTGCGCTTCAATTATCTGTTCACTTTCTTGTACTCCCAAATGCAAATTATTAGCATATTCAAGTACTTTTTCCGGTTCTTTTTCTACCATTTGCACAATAGACCGAAGTATGTGCATCCATTTCTGTTTTGGGAAATAAGTGCCTCCATAAATAGGTCTCCCATCTGAAAGAGTAATACAGTTGAGTGGCCAACCTCCTTGTTGGGTCATCAATTGAACAGCGCTCATATAAACTTGATCTACATCTGGACGTTCTTCCCGATCTACTTTTATATTAATAAAATGAGCATTCATAAGTTCGGCAACTTGATCATCTTCAAAACACTCTTTTTCCATGACATGACACCAATGGCAAGCAGAATATCCTATACTTATTAGAACTAATTTATTTTCTTTTTTAGCTATTTCAAACGCTTCATTTGACCAAGCAACCCAATTTACAGGATTGTTGGCATGTTGCAATAAGTAAGGTGAATTTTCTTTTGAAAGTTGATTAAGAGACATGAAGCAAAATTGAACTTTGACAAAAGTGCTAAATTATACTGATAGACTGCTACAATTTTACTTCGAAAGTACAATCTGATCATTAGGTTTAGCAAATCGTTAAACTCAAAGGAACTTGGTGGTCTTGTCTTCTTATATGGTATAAAAAGATATTGAATTAAAAAATGGTGTAGTATGCGATCATTAATACATCAATAGTAATGCACACTAAACTTGCTTTCATTATATATTTCATTGGGTACACTGCAAGTAAAAGACTTAATGTTATCATGGTTGGAATCACTACTAATATTAAAGAAAAAGTATTTTGAATGGCTCCTACTCCCACAGCAATTCCTCCAAGACAACCAATCAAAAGTATGATTGCTGCAATGTATCCAAATCTATTAAATTCAATCTCTTGTTGTCCTTTTGCTTCCATTTTTTTAGAATTAAATTATTGAACAAAGTTCTTGATGACAGCAGAAAAATAAAATGATTGAGATTAGTTTTATTTATGATTTTAGTCAGTTTTATAGTTCTAAATCAATATTATATGCCAATAAACTTGACAAAGGGGGTATAGATAATGTATCTTTGCATGCGCTTAATGAAAATTGCGTTTAAAATATAGTCATGAGTAAAATGAAATTATCGGAGTTTAGCTTCGATTTACCTGAGGAGTTAGTTGCTGAATACCCATCAGAAAATAGAGATGAAGCACGATTGATGGTAATACATCGAAGTACGGGTAAAATTGAACATAAATTATTTAAAGATGTACTTTCCTATTTTGATGAAGGAGATGTAATGATAAGAAATAATACGCGTGTTTTTCCAGCTAGAATGTACGGTAATAAAGAAAAGACAGGTGCTAAAATTGAGGTTTTCTTGTTAAGAGAATTGAATCGAGAGAGTTTATTGTGGGATGTTCTTGTTGATCCAGCAAGAAAAATAAGAATAGGTAATAAATTATACTTTGGAGAGGATGACTCACTTGTAGCAGAAGTAATAGACAATACTACATCTAGAGGAAGAACCTTAAGATTTTTATTTGATGGGCCTTACGAAGATTTTAAAGCAAAAATTACTGAGTTAGGAGAAACACCTTTACCTAAGTACATTAAACGCGAAGTTGAAGCATCAGATGAAGAACGCTATCAAACCATTTTCGCGAAAGAGGAAGGTGCCGTTGCTGCTCCTACAGCAGGATTACATTTTTCAAGAGAATTGTTAAAGAGATTAGAATTAAAGGGAATTAATTTTGCTGAGGTTACTTTACATGTTGGATTAGGTACTTTTAGATCTGTTGAAGTAGAAGATTTAACTAAGCATAAAATGGATTCCGAACAAGTTATAATTTCTGAAGAAGCAGTTCAAATTGTGAATGAAGCTAAAAGAAATAAAAAACGTGTTTGTGCTATTGGAACTACTTCTATGAGATCCATTGAAACTTCTGTTTCAACAGATGGAATGTTGAAGCCATTTGACGGATGGACAAATAAATTTATTTTCCCTCCTTATGAGTTTTCGATAGCAGATAGTTTAATTACTAATTTTCATACTCCATTATCTACTTTATTGATGATGATTTCAGCATTTTGTGGTCATGAATTAATGATTCAGGCCTATCAAGAAGCGATTAAAGAAAAATATCGTTTTTACTCTTATGGTGATGCAATGTTGATCATCTAAATTTAAAAAAGCCCTTAACTAAGGGCTTTTTTTATGATTAAATTTTATACGAACATCTCATAAAATTCCTAAACTACTTTACGCGGCTACTGGCAGAACTTTTTAATCCACTCCATTCCACTAAGTGCATTTTGATATAGCCTACTGGTATTTTTGCTTTTACCAGGATAGGGATTTTATTAGCATCCTTGGTTACCCAAAAATTCACGTCCTCTTCATTTTTAAATAATCGTCCCGTTTGAACAACAGGTACAAATTTATAGCAATTGAATTTCCCTAAGCGCGTATGGATAATTTCATCTCCGACATATTTGATTTTTAGAGTAAAAAGTTCATCATCCATGAAACAAGGAAAATCATAAACTTTTCCTTTTTTTATGTTTTTATAATCTAGCGTTCGAGCATAATAAAAAGAAGAAATCATATCCTGAGTTCCCATAGGTATCTTAAATGATTTGCCTTTTCCATTATATACTTTCTTTATATCATGTTTGAAGGTATAATCTTGTTTGATTTTATAGCCGCCTTCATCTACACGCCTCACAAAATACCAAGGAAACATACTTTTCTTGTCTAAAAATGTTTCGTAGGTGTCATCAACCTTAAAAACTGAATTGAAGGCACCCAACGACCTGCCTGTCGCAACAGCGTGGATCAATTCACGGCCATTCCCTTTTTTGCTGGTCGATTTCACTTCTAATACGGCCTCCCCGGCATCAATAATCCCGTAGGAAATTCGATACCTTAATTTTTCGCCAATTTTGAATGCGTTATTTTCTACAATGGGATAGCCATTTGAAACGCTACTGGATAATAATCCAAAAAGAATAATCGTGCTGAGTACTAATTTTAGTTGCCTTTTCATAATGTAGGTTTTTAATTTTTAAACCAAACAATGTGCCAAGCCTATCAATCCATTAAAGAAAGGATATAATTATTTTTTTTGCCCTTGCCAATTAAGATGAACTTCCCATTGATTAAGTCACTCTTTGTGAGCATATAATTTTCATTCACCTTTTCTTTATTTACAGAAATTGCATTGGCTTTTAATTCTCTTCTAGCCTCCCCATTAGAGGAAAGAAATCCAGATTTTCCTGCTAATGCATCAATTATAGAAAGACCATTTTTAAGATCTTCATTAATTATACTTGCTTGTGGTACGCCATCAAATATACTTAGAAAGTCTTCATTGCTTAATACCATCAGGTCTGCTGCTGTAGACTTGCCAAAGAGAATATTTGATGCGGAAATAGCGGTTTCTAAAGCATCAGCACCATGCACTCGCATGGTAATATCCTCTGCTAAGGCTTTTTGTAAAATCCGCAGGTGAGGCGCTTCATTATGTTCTTGTTCCAGTGCCTCAATAGTTGTTTGATCTTTTAAGGTAAAAATTCGGATGAAATTTCCAGCATCCGCATCGGAAGCATTCAACCAATATTGATAAAAAGCATAGGGCGATGTTTTGTCTTTATCTAGCCAAACATTTCCGCCTTCAGTTTTACCGAATTTAGTTCCGTCAGCTTTTTTTATCAATGGACTGGTAACTGCAAAAGCTTCATTTCCACTTTTTCTTCGAATCAATTCTGTTCCCGTAACAATATTTCCCCACTGATCAGACCCTCCCATTTGAACGATACAATCTTTGTGTAAGTTTAAGTGAAAAAAATCATACCCTTGAACCAATTGATAGGAAAATTCTGTAAAAGACATTCCGGTCTCAAGTCGATTCTTCACAGAATCTTTGGACATCATATAATTCACCGTCAAATGCTTCCCGGTATCTCTAATAAAATCCAAAAAGCTCATGTTTTTGAACCAATCAAAATTATTCACCATTTCAGCTGCATTCTCCCCCGAAAAATCTAAAAAACGCATCAATTGATTTTTCACGCAGGCTACATTATGTGCAAGAGTTGCTTCATCGAGTAGGTTTCTTTCTTGAGATTTTCCAGAAGGATCACCTACCATTCCGGTAGCTCCCCCAACCAAAGCAATGGGTTTATGTCCAGCTCTTTGAAAATGAACGAGAATCATAATTTGCACCAAACTTCCTATATGTAAAGAGTCTGCAGTCGGGTCAAAACCTATATAACCAGAAGAAACTTTCTTTAAAAGGGCTTCTTCAGTACCAGGCATAATATCATGAATCATCCCCCTCCACCTTAATTCTGCAATAAAATTTGACACCATTATTATTTGGTTAATTGTTTAAATACATCCTCTAAAGATTTACGCTCCACCTTAAGTGTTAGCACCAACCATTGTTTAGTTTGTGCAAATTGTGCGATTTCTTTTCTTAAGTCAACATCTTCATCTGATTCTATTAACCAGCCTTCATTAAAGGACTCAATTTTTCTAGCACCAGGAATTTCTTGCAAATCTTTTTTCGTCAACTTAACACCAAATTCAACATATACCGTTTGCTGATCAATTCCTTTTTTCAGGCTAGAAGCATTGTCATTGGCAACTATTTGTCCCTTACTTATAATGACAATTCTATCGCAGATTGCTTCAACTTCCTGCATGATATGAGTTGATAACATTACCGTTTTTTCTTTTCCAATATTGGTAATTAGTTCTCTAATTTCAACCAATTGATTTGGATCTAATCCAGAGGTTGGCTCATCTAATATCAACACCTCAGGATCGTGAATAATCGCTTGTGCCAATCCAACTCTTTGCCTATAACCTTTAGATAAAGCTCCAATTTTCTTATTTTGTTCAACATCTAAGCCTACCGCATTGATCATATCCTTCACTCGATTGCTCAAGTGTTTTACCTTATAAATTCCGCCTACAAACTCTAAGTATTCTTTAACATACATATCGAGATACAAAGGATTGTTTTCGGGCAAATAGCCTATTAATTTCCTAGTTTTTAAATTATCTACATCTACTTTCATTCCACAGACCATGATTTCTCCTGAATTAGCAGGAACATACCCGGAAATTATTTTCATTGTAGTTGACTTACCCGCTCCATTTGGACCAAGGAAGCCTACAATTTCACCTTTTTTTACGGAGAAAGAGACATCGTTTACCGCAGCTTGATTGCCGTAGTATTTAATTAGGTTTTTTACTTCTATTGACATGGTTTACGAAGTTAATTAAAAATCATCAATCGGTGTTTGTAGACTTTCGTTTTATACTGTAAAAGGTATAAAACAGGGCAAAAAATGAGACCCCTGTCTGAGTTTCTAAAGAATCTTCCAAACAAAAACTAGCCAATGAAATACAAATAAAAGCGAGTCCAAGGAAATTTAAATCGCGCCATTGATACTTAAAATAGGAACCTAAGAAGAAACATAGGTATAAGAAACCAAAAATCCCTAAACTCAACCAGGTAGTTAAATAGGTGTTATGTGCCCTTAATCGATTTTCTTCTCGCAGTAAAGAATGTTCTTTTTCGTATTGTAAAACAAAGGCATCTGCAACATCTCCAATTCCAACGCCCATAATCCAATGATCTTTAGTGATATTCCAGGCACTTGTCCAAGAGGACAAGCGTTGCAGTAGAGAGTGACCATTAGGATTTTTTGCCTCATGTATTTGATACCTTAAGCCATAATAACGAGCAATCAGGCCACTTTGAGTTTCATGAATATCGGCGTAGCCATTTTCGATATTTCGAATATCCTTATCGCTTAATTTCCCTACGCCCATGGAATCATTGACTAAAGCTTTTGAATCCAAATATCTCACTAGCGTTTCCTTTAAAATTTGATTTTTATTATCAGTACTGTCAAATTGATAAGTAGATCTTTTAGCCCATGCTTTTTCCATTCCATCCAAATCAGCATGCTGAGAAATGTTTTTATGAGTTTCGGGAACAAAAAGAGCATAGCAACAAAAGCCTGTAATGGCAATTGTAATTAATACTATCCCCAAAACTAATTTTTCTTTTTTCTTCTTGATTAAATACAAAATACCTCCCAAGAAGGCTATAATAATTAAAGAAATTAATCCTGCTAACACTTGACTGTAATAGGTGTAAAAAACCAACCATACAATGACCAATAGAGTCAGTAATTTATATTTGTCTAATCTATTATAATAGTTAATACAAACACCTATTCCAAACGCTACTATGATTCCATATCGGATGTGTGAACCACACAAGGACATTTGCCTTACATCATATATGGCATCTTTTGAAAGTGCAAATTGAAATACCGCAAAATTAATAAGGGAACTTATCACAATACTCGAAACAAAAAGCAGGAGTAGTAAATTCTTTATTGGATCTGATTTTAAAGGTTTAACAATCAGTAATAGGGGAATAACGATAAGGGAAGTTTTCACTCTAAGATCATGAAGTCCGTATGGTAAATTTTGACTCCAACATAAACTAACACAACACAGTAGGTAAAATAAAACTACAAATTGAAAAAATCGATTTTCTTTAATCTCGAGCCAATATGCTTTAAAATCTCTCTCAATTAAAAGCGTTCCCACGCCAATTATCATCCCTAGCGAAAGTAAAAACTTACTCGTAACAACTCCAACAAATAAAAGTGCTAATGCAAGAAGATGTACTTTACCCGTCCATTTTAAATTTGAGAAATCACCGAGTAAATTTTTAAACATCAGTCCTTTAAAATAGAATGATAATTAGTTAACTCAACAAATATTTCCAAAGCTTTTAAAACAACTTTATCGTGTTTAAATGAATTTAGTGTTCTTCCTTTTTGATAGTAATAACGAGAAACAATTTCATTTTCAAGAAGGTCTAAAATTTCGGGCTTATATTTCTCCAAATCTTGCGCTTCATTTGGTTTTAATTTTTCCATCATTTTTAAATAATCTCCTTCAATTTCCTTAAACAGACCTTCTTTTTCTGCAGCGGCCTTCATCTTTTTCAAAGCTTCTTCTGCGGCACTAGAATAAACCAAATCAGATTTCAGTGCAAATGATTTAAAGTCTTCGTAAGCTGCATCTGAAAGTTTAAATTGACTAGCCTCTTCAATTTTTGTATAATCTACCGCATATTTTGTTGCATAATTAAAAATCACATCCTTAGCGTAGAGCAAACTCGTTAAATGGCTTAATTCTTCTTTTTCAATAGCAATATCTGGTTCAATACCCCGACCATCAATTACCTCTCTACCATTTTTAGTTTTGAATTTTTTCAATAAGGAATCAGATATTTCCTTTGGTTTGGCACCTGAATCCTTATCATAATACTCTAACCTTTGAACACATCGACCTGATGGTGTATAATATTTTGCAATGGTTAATTTCATTTTCGAACCATATTTTAAATCATAGGTTCTTTGCACAAGTCCTTTACCAAAGCTGGTTGAGCCTATAATTACAGCGCGATCAAGATCTTGAAGACTTCCAGCAACAATTTCACTTGCAGAGGCAGAACCTTCATCGATAAGTACAATTAAAGGAATATTGGGTAAAATCGGTTCTTCTAATGTTTGATAGACTCTATTCTCCTCCTTAACTCTCCCTCGAGTGGCTACAACCACTTGATTTTTTGGAACAAAAAAGTTTACAATTTTTACGGCTTCAATTAATAATCCACCCCCATTTCCACGCAAGTCAAGCACTAATTTCTCCATTCCTTCTGCTTGCATTTTTATCAAACCTTTTTTAACTTCTTCAGAAGCTGTTTGTGTAAAACTATTTAATGAAATATAGCCCACCTTTTGACCCATTATACCAAAATAAGGAACATCCGGTATTTTTATTTCATCTCTTGTAATTTCATAAGTCTTTTGACCTGTCCCTTGGCGCTCCACTTCTATTTTCAGGACCGTCCCTTTAGGACCTTTTAAAGCACTGGCTACTTCGTCTGATGTTTTTTTATGCATTGATTTTCCATCAATAGAAATAATTTTATCACCAGCTTTAATGCCGCCTTTTTGAGCAGGATTTCCTTCATAAGGATCACTAAAATAAGTATCATCACCAATTTTTCGAATCAAGGAACCAATTCCACCATATTGTCCCGTGGTCATTAATCGATAATCTTCTATGTTTGATTCATGGTAATAGACAGTATAAGGATCTAATTCTTTTAGCATAGCATCAATGGCAACTTTGGATAGTTTCCCATTCTGTGGTTCATCTACAAAATATAGGTCTAAATGCTCATAAACTTGATCCATTAATTCAAGGCTCTTGATTACTTCAAAACCATTCGATTGACTGTGTGATTTGAAAAAATTTAAACAAAACACCAAAAGCAAGGCAATTAGGTAAGTCGGTTTATTTTTGTAGGTCATTTTTTATTTTATTTAAGTTTTCAAGTATTTTATTTTCAATTTTTTCAGAGGACAATACCTCTTTATTGATATATACAAAACAAATAGCGAGTCGTTGCTTTTTCAAAATTAGCATTTCTTCCAAAATACCTTTATTTTTTCTAAGCCCTTCTCGAATACATCTTTTCACATAATTCCTATCGTGGGCTTTTCTTATAAATTTTTTGGGAACGCTAATCAAGACTTCAAATCCTGGAATCTCATTAAATTCTTCCAGCAAAATATAATTTAGAAAAGGAAAGGCATGCGTTTTTTTGCCCGTTGCAAATACTTCCTCAATTCTTTTCTTACTTGAAATCCGGTAGGCTTTACCAAATGAAAAATCCATAGTTCAAAGGTAATTAACTTGTCGCCTGATTTTTATCCAAGTCTTTATTATTTTCATTGGCTTGAAAATTTTCGATCGTTGCTTCTAAAGTAAATGCACTTCCTAAACTTGTTATTTTATCGCCTTTCTTTAATTTTTGACCTTCCTGAATGGCTTTACCATTGAAGAAGGTAATCGAATAGCCTCTTTTTAATACCTGGGCTGGATCAAGCGCTTTTACAATGCTAGTAAGTGATGCTAAGGTATTTTCTTGTTGGTTCAAATTTTGTTGAAAGCTCAATTTTGTCTTTACTTCCTGTTGTAATAGTTCAAGTTTTGATTGAGAAATAAAGGTAAATACGCTCTGTTTCAAACTGCTTTTGAAATTCAAAGTCAGATACTTTTGATTGTTAATAGATTCTTTACTCAAGTGCCCCAAATTTTTTATCATGAAACTTAACTCATGTTTTGACCTATTATTTTGTTGTAGTGCGATTTGTTGCATGGCTTTTGTAAGCAAAGTAAAGCGGTGTTTGGAGTCTTGCAATAAGTAGGTACTTTGGTTTCCAATGGCTAAACTTAATTTCAAAAGATCATGATCAAATCGCTGGTAATTTTCCAAAATAAATTCAGCAAGTTTTGTTGGTGTTATAGCATGGCGATAGGCAATCATTTCTGCTACCGTTAGATTTGTTGAATGTCCTATACCTGTTAAAACCGGCAATGGAAAAGTAGCAATGGCTTCACATAATTGAAAATTATTATAACAAGATAACCCAACTTCCCCTCCACCGCCTCGAATGATCAGAACTGCATCAAAATGATGTTGTATCTTTTTTATTTTTCGAAGCGCTTGTAATATTGAATCCACAGCCACATCTCCTTGTAAATATGCTTGAAATAAATAAGTTTCTATTACATATTTAGCTTTGGCATCCTTGATGATCTCCATAAAATCAGAGAGTCCTTTGCTAGAATCTGCTGAAATTAAAGCTATTCTTTTAGGAATTAATGGAAGTTGTAATTGTTGATTGTTGTTGAGAATGCCTAGCGCATTTAATTTTTTCAATGTTTCATCGCGCTCTTTCTGTAGCTCACCCAAAGAAAATGACGGATCTATGTCGAGAATTTGAAGACTGAGTCCATAGTTGTCATTATAAACCACTCTTACCAATAACAATAGATTTTTCCCTTCATTGAGCGGCTCTTTAACGGTTGCAATAAATTTACGGTTGATTTGTTCAAATTGCGTTTTCCAGATATTCGCATTGATTTGCGCAACTATCTTTCCATCTTCTTTTTGCACCAATTCTGGAAAGGCATGACCGCTCGGATATTTATTTAATTTATGCATCTCTGCTTTTACCCAATAACTTGAATTATAACGTTCTGAAATGGTCTTTTTGATGGAAGAAACAACTTGTTTTAGAGTAAAGACTTGACGTTCGTTCATATTTTTATTGAAGGTTAAAGTTAGGCAAATCTCTTAAGAATTTGTTGCGCTCACCACCATAATTTCGAATTATTTAGGTCCTTCTTAAAAATAATCTAGATTATGCTTATTTTGAATTTGTTACAGCAATTTAAATTCCCTAACTTTGCACTCAATTAATTCTCGAAATGGGTGTAAAAATATTTTCAGGTCGTGCTTCTTTAGATTTAGCAAATCGTGTAGCAATACATTTTGGGCTTCCCTTAGGAGATGTGAATGTTACTGTTTTTAGTGATGGAGAATTTCAACCTTCATTTGAAGAAACAGTGCGTGGACAAGATGTATTTATTGTGCAATCTACCATGCCTCCGACTGAAAATTTGTTTGAACTATTATTGCTTATTGATGCCGCTAGAAGAGCGTCTGCAAGAAAAATAATTGCAGTAATCCCTTATTTTGGATTTGCCCGTCAAGATAGAAAAGACAAACCTCGTGTAGCGATAGGCGCAAAATTAGTTGCCAATATGTTGGTTGCGGCAGGAGTTGACAGAGTAATGACGATGGATTTACATGCAGATCAAATTCAAGGATTTTTTGAAGTTCCAGTAGATCATTTATATGCATCTACTTTATTTCTTAAAGAAATAAGTAAATTAAATACAGACAATCTTATTATTGCTGCTCCAGATGTTGGAGGTGCAAAACGCGCAAATTCATATGCTAAGAATTTAAATTGTGGTTTGGCCTTGTGTCATAAAAACAGGAAAAAAGCAAATGAAATTGCTGAAATGACAGTAATTGGGGATGTTCAAGGTAAAGATGTTATCATTATAGATGATATGTGTGATACCGCTGGAACATTGACCACTGCAGCCGATTTACTAATCGAAAAAGGAGCTCTTAGTGTGCGTGCTTTTTGTACACATGCTGTTTTGTCTGGCCCTGCTTTTGATCGAATTAACAATTCAAAATTGACGGAGTTAATTGTTACAGATACTATCCCTCTGAAACAAACATCTCCAAAAATAAAGGTGATATCAGTAGCCGATTTATTCGCTGATGTAATTAAAAGACTGGTTAACAATGAGTCAATCAGTTCCCATTTTGTAATCTCTTAAATAAATAATAAATGAAAACAGCACATTTGAGCGGTTCGCTTAGAACGAACGTAGGGAAAAAGGATGCTAGCCTAATCAGAAATTCAGGCATGGTACCTTGTGTGCTTTACGGACAAGGTGAGCAAACTCACTTCGCAGTAAAGCGAGTAGCAATTGAAAAAATCGTTTTTTCTCCTGAAGTATATCAAGTTGAACTTGATATTGAAGGTAAAAAATCAATTGGAATCATTCGTGAATTACAACAACACCCAACAAAAGATACCATACAACATGTGGATTTCTATGAATTAAATCCTGCAAAACCTGTTAGAGTAAAATTGCCTGTTCGTTTGACAGGTGCTTCTCGTGGAGTTTTAGCCGGTGGTCGTTTAATGCAAGTTTATAGACTTATGTCTTGTGTTGGTCTACCAGGGGCACTTCCAGATGCCATTGTTTTAGATATTGCTCCATTAAAAATTGGTGACTCAATCCGTGTTGGAAGTATTGCTATTCCTGGCGTTGAACTGTTAGATCCTGCTAATGCAGTGGTTGTTTCAGTTAAAATGGCAAGAGGTGCAGTTAAACCAACTGAAACCGATGACGAAGAAGAAGAAGCTTAGTATTAATATTTTTAAAACCGCCTTATGGCGGTTTTTTTTTGCCTAAACTTTTAATTTCTGCTTAGCGTGCCGGAAAAGAAACTAATTTTACACCAAAATAAAATCAAGTTATCATGGAAATGAATAAAATTCTCGAGACATTCAATATCAAATCTGTTAACAATGGAGCTTCTTCCGGGAGCGTTTGGATGGAGACTAAAGGAACACCAATTCAAGCGTTTTCTCCTGTAGATGGTAAATTAATAGCTACTGTAAATGCTGCAGAAGCGAGTGATTATGAGCACCTCATCACTACAGCTCAATCTGCATTTAAAGTATGGAGAACCATTCCTGCGCCTAAACGAGGTGAAATCGTGAGACAATTGGCTGAGCGTATCCGATTTTATAAAGATCCACTTGGTAAATTGGTTTCTTATGAAATGGGAAAATCTTTACAAGAAGGTTTGGGTGAAGTTCAAGAAATGATTGATATATGTGATTTTGCTGTTGGTTTGTCTAGACAGTTGTATGGTTTAACCATGCATTCCGAACGACCAGGTCACAGAATGTATGAGCAATATCATCCATTGGGAATAGTAGGTATCATTTCAGCATTTAATTTTCCGGTAGCGGTTTGGAATTGGAATACTGCCTTAGCATGGGTTTGTGGTGATGTTTGTATCTGGAAACCTTCAGAGAAAACTCCCCTTACTGCCTTAGCTTGTCAATTTATTACCAATGAGGTCTTTCGTGAAAATGGCGTCCCAGAAGGAGTTTCATCTCTAGTAATTGGTGATGCTTCCCTTGGAAAATTAATGTCTGAAGACACCCGTGTACCGCTCATCTCAGCTACTGGATCAACACGAATGGGTAAGCTTGTAGGTGCTGCAGTAGGAGCTCGACTTGGTAAATCATTACTAGAATTAGGTGGAAATAATGCCATCATTATTGCTCCAAGTGCAGATTTAAAAATGGTGGTACCAGGAGCAGTATTTGGTGCTGTTGGAACCGCTGGACAGCGTTGTACCTCAACAAGAAGATTAATCATACATGAGAGTATTTATGATAAGGTAAAAGATGCCTTGGTTAAGGCTTATGGTCAATTGAAAATTGGAAATCCTTTGGATGCTAACAATCACGTTGGGCCATTAATCGACACCGATGCTGTAACAAGTTATTTGAAAGCTATTGACCAGGCCATTGCAGACGGAGCTAAGGTTTTAGTTGAAGGAGGAGTACTTTCAGGTGCTGAATATACTTCAGGTTGCTATGTTAAACCTGTAATATTGGAAGCGGAGAATCACCATCCAATGGTTCAACATGAAACCTTTGCACCCATATTATACATCATGAAGTATCACGGTGAATTAACAGAAGCTATTGACATGCAGAATGCTGTCCCTCAAGGATTGTCGTCAGCGATAATGACCAATAATCTAAAAGAAGCGGAAGCGTTCTTAGCAAATTCAGGCTCGGATTGTGGTATTGCTAATGTAAATATTGGAACCTCAGGTGCAGAAATTGGAGGAGCTTTTGGAGGCGAGAAAGAAACGGGTGGAGGTAGAGAATCCGGTTCAGATGCTTGGAAAATTTATATGCGCAGACAAACCAATACCATCAATTATTCGGATAGTTTACCTTTAGCTCAAGGCATTAAATTTGATTTATAGAAGTTTTTTCGCCAAGTAAGGAATACATCATTGGTATTCTAAACTTAATATGTTTGAAACGAAATTCTGATGGACTTTGTTCCTCTAGGTTTTGAAAGCAACTGTAGGGAGAATAATCGTGCTCTTCGAACTTTTTTATTTTGATTCCTTGATCAATTAGCGCCTGAAATAGCGATGCTAAACTGTGATTCCAAAAAATTGTTTTGGTGCAAATCGCAGCACCCTTATCTGCATAAGTTCCTTGTGTTTCCTCAACTATTGGTCCGGAATTAAAATAGTCGTAGGCAAGAAACTCCAACTTGTCGTCAAAAGTCCAAATAAAGGGATGGAAATCAGCCATAATAAAATTACCTCCGGGTTTTAAAAAATGACCAATAATTTCTGCCCATTTTGAAATATCAGGAAGCCACCCGATGGTTCCATAACTGGTAAATACAAGATCGAATTTTTCGTTCAAATGTTCTTTTAATGAATAAATATCACAACAAATAAATTGTATTTCATGCCCCATTTCACGGCTTAAAGATTGTGCTGCATGTATTGCCTTTGGTGAAAAGTCAATGCCAGTAACGTGCGCACCCCTTCTTGCTAAGCTAATGGAGTCTTGACCAAAATGACATTGTAAGTGCAGTATTTTTTTACCTTGAATATCTCCAAGGAGGTCGAGCTCTGGGGTTTTTAAAGAACACCAACCTTTTTTAAATGCAGCTACATTATAAAAATCAGATTGGAGATGAATTGCCACTTTTTCATCCCAAGCACTTTGGTTAATTTCTTTATAATTATCAGCTTCTGGCAACTTACTCATTTAATTATTTTTAGATCTGTTTTACTATTCTATTTTTCAAAGCTACAATTATTGTTTAATTGCTTTATTTCATAGGTTGATAAAAGGGTAATTACTTATCTTTGTCGGTAAAATTAGTATATGAAATTATTAACGGTAGGTAGTGTAGCTTTTGATGCCATTGAAACTCCCTTTGGGAAAACAGATAAGATTGTTGGTGGAGCTGGAACTTTCATCAGTTTAGCAGCCTCTTTTTTCTTGCCAGAGCAAGGAATTATTTCTGTTGTAGGAGAAGATTTTCCGAAAGAAGATCTTGCTGAAATGGAAGCAAAAGGAATTGATCTAGCAGGATTGCAAATAAAACTTGGTGAAAAAACTTTTTTCTGGTCTGGGAAATATCACAATGATATGAATTCTCGAGATACCTTGATAACTGAGTTAAATGTTTTAGGAACTTTTGATCCAACGGTACCAGAAGCATACCAAGGCGCCCCCTATTTAATGCTGGGAAATTTAAGTCCAGAAGTGCAGCGTACCGTTATTGAGCGTTTGACCGTGCGTCCAAAATTGATTGCGATGGACACAATGAATTTTTGGATGGATATTGCGCTGGATGAATTGAAAAAAACAATGAAGTTGATTGATGTTTTAATTATAAATGATGAAGAAGCCCGTCAACTTTCTAATACTTATTCTCTCGTAAAAGCAGCAGCGCTTATTCAAGAAATGGGTCCAAAAATTGTAATCATTAAAAAAGGTGAACACGGAGCCTTACTGTTCCACGGTTCACAAGTGTTTTTTGCTCCTGCATTGCCTCTTGAAGATGTATTTGACCCTACAGGTGCTGGTGATACTTTTGCTGGTGGATTTATGGGATATATTGCTTCAAGCGATGACTATAGTTTTGAAAACATGAAACGCGCTATTATTGTTGGATCAGCGTTAGCTTCTTTCTGCGTGGAGAAGTTTGGTACAGCACGATTGAAAGAAATTAATAAAGAAGATCTCAATCAACGCATTAATCAATTTGTGCAATTGGCACATTTTCAAATGATGGAGCTATGATAAAATTTCAAGAGTTTATAGATCAAATTACCGTTCTAAATAATGCTGAAGATTTAGTGATCTTAGGAAAAGAGGCTGGTGCAATCCGAACAGATTTCGAAGATTATTTATTGCATCAAGAAGGGCAATCCCAAATATTAAAAATTGAAGCTAAAGAAAAAGGTGAAGCATTTGAAGCTTTGGACTTTCAAACGATAAAAGAATCCTTTTACTTGATTTACAATCAATTTCAAGAAAGAAGAAAACAACAAGTAGCTTTAAAAACGACTCTTGAGAATGAGAATTTAAGACTTAAGAGAAGTTTAATTCTGCGATTAAAGGAAATTATTGAAGGAGAAGAAAATATTTCCGCGGCATTTAATGCTTATAAAGAAATCCAAGAAACTTGGAAGAAAATAGGCGATATTCCCCGCGATAAAAGAGATGAAATTCAAAAAGAGTATTCTAGAATTCTAGAAATATTCTTTTATACCATGAAAATTTATCGAGAGATTAAGGATCATGATTATAAAAGAAACACTCAATTAAAACAAGGGATCATTCAACGCCTACAGCAACTAAGAAATACTTCAGGAGCCATTCGTGATTTAGAATCTAATTTAAGAATCTTGCAGGATGAGTGGGAAGATATTGGACCTGTAGCTCAAGAAGAATGGGAGGTAATCAAATCCAGTTATTGGGAGGCAGTTCGCTCTATTTATGATAAAATTAATAAGCATTATGATGAGCAAAGAACTGTTTTAGCAGCTAATATTGATCAAAAGAAAGCTTTGATTTTATCCCTTGCTGAGATTGTCGCTGCGAGCACATCAGAAATGAACCCTAAATCTTGGGATAAAGCAAGCCAAGAGGTAATAAAATTGCAAGACCATTGGAAGAAGATTGGAGCAGGTGCGAAAAAGGAAAATGAAGCGGTTTGGAAAGAATTCAGAGCATTGTGTGATCAGTTTTTTGATGCGAAAAAGGCAGTTAATAAAGATGCAGAGGCTATTTTTAAAAGTAATGCAGAAAAGAAAAAAGCACTTATAGCTGAGGTAGTGCTTATTCAAACTTCAACTGATTGGAAAAACGCTGCAGAAAAAATAATCAAATTTCAAAAAGCTTGGAAGGAAATTGGTAATGCTGGACAAAGATTTGAAAACAAACTTTGGTCGGAATTTAGAGCTGCATGTGATGTGTTTTTTAATGCAAGAACGCTAGCCAATAAAGAACAAGATGACGCATTACTTGTTAATTTGAAGGCGAAGGAAGAATTAATTTCTGAAATTGAAAATTATGTGGTCAGTGAAAAAAGCTTGGCTTTATCTGATTTTAAGCAATTCAGTCAAAGATTCGCCGCTTTAGGTCATGTTCCTGCAGCAAAAAAAGAAAGTATTTATAATTCTTATAAAAAAGCGTTGGATGAAAAGTATAAGGCCCTAAAATTAGAAGGTAATGAGCGTTCTGCTGTTTTGTTTTCGGTTAAATTAGAAACTATAAATTCAAGTCCAGATAGAAGTAAGTTATTGCAAAAAGAACGTTTTGATATCAAGAGGCAAATTGATGTGCTGACTTCGGAGATGCTTCAATATGAAAATAATTTAGGCTTTTTCGCTAAATCAAAAGGCGCTGATGTATTGCGCAAAGAAGTGGAACAAAAAATTGATAAATCGAAGGAAGAAATATTGCGTTTAAAAACTAAATTAAAATTAATCCCTAATGAATAGTTTTGTTAATGCCTTATTATTGGCCCTTGCTTTTCCTCTTATGGCCTTGGCCATTGTAGTTGGATTTGATCTTCCTGTTGAATTTTTAAAATCATCAGGAAAACAACTTTCTTTTGCAGAAGAGGTTTTTTGGGCTTTGGCATTATTGATGGGAATTCTCTCCTTGCGCAGAAGCACCAAACGCTGGATGGGGATGAAAATAGTTACCAATACCAAACGATTTCTTTATAATCAAGCCATAAGTCAGGCAAGAAAAAAAAGAGTAATTGTCTATAATTGTATTGAGACTGCAGTTCTTATTTTCCTCGCGCTTGGCATTTATGTACTTACGGTTAAAGCCATTGTTCCAGCGCTTGTCTTAGGAGTATTTGCGCTTGATTCCTTAGTTTTTCTTATGGTTGGAAATAAAGATAGATTTCGAGTTGGAATCTCATCAAAAGCCATCATCGTTGCAGATAGAGAAGTAATCGTAATTTATTTTGAAGGATTGAGAAAAGTAAGTGTGGATCAACAAACAATTTATTTTGATTACATCAAAGACTTACAACTTTCTTTTCCAACAAATTGTATCTTAGATGAAAATAAAGCGGAAGCCTTACAAGTACTTCAGAATTCACTAGACAAAGATAAGGTGATGTTCTATAACATGAATGAATGGAAATAGTAAAAATTCTTATCGTAGAAGATGATATAGGATTTGCATATTTGGTGCAGCACCAACTCACTAATTTAGGATTTCAACCTCAATTTATTCTCACCGTTCATACGCTAGCAGATGCCAGGTTAGCGCATTTAGAATTTGAAATTGATGTAATTTTACTAGACTTAAATTTAAAAGAATCCCAGGGGATAGAAACTTTTAATGAAATTAATTCTATTTTCCCAAGTGCTTCAATTATTGTGCTTACAGGTTTAGATGAAAAAGCACTTGCATTAAATATAGTCGCGAAAGGAGCTCAGGACTATTTATTAAAAACAAATCTTTCCTCTCAAGTTTTAGAAAAGACCATTAATTATGGGATGCTTCGTAGAAGAGTCCGCATTGAACTTGCGAAATCTGAAAAAAAATACAAGGATGTTTTCCATAAATCACCACTTCCAATGCTTAAACTGGAAGGAAGCGAACTGATAATCGTGATGGCGAATCAGGCAGCACTGGATTTATATAGCGCAAAAACAGAGGTTTTTATAGGACAATCTATTTATTCCTTTAATCAGTTTCCAGAGGAGAAGTTTATTGAACTCGAAACCTCTAATTCAATTCGAACCACTTTCAATTTCATTAGTATCGACCGAAAATTAAAAATAATTGAAATAGTCATTAACAAATTGGAAGAAGGGGCCAATGATTTTATTGCCCTAATGATTGACAAAACAGAAGAGGCACTATTTGAGAAACAAAAATTCGATCTTATTAATCAAGCAGAAGAAAGGGAAAAGAAAAATATTGCAAGGGAATTGCATGATGGTTTAGGTCAGCAAATGGTTTTATTGAATTTATTGTTTCAAAATATTGATGCGAGTAAGGAACAAGAAGCGCAAATGAATGACATTGGCTTGCTGCTTCAAACCTGCATCCGTGAAGTAAAGGAGTTGGCTTATGATTTATTGCCTCCAGAATTAGATAAAGGGTTTTTACACGCTATAGATCGATTGAAAAATCGAATCAATACGATTGGGAAAATAGAATTTGAATTGAATATTGGAAAAGAAATTTCAGAAAGTCATTTTGCTAATGTTGATAAATTCAATCTTTATCGAATTATCCAGGAAATTGTAAACAATACGCTCAAGCATTCAAAAGCAACAAAGATTATCTTTAAATTGTATCAAAAAGAGAACAGTATTAATATTGAAATTATTGATAATGGGATTGGTTATGATAACGATACGGCTAAAAAAGGTATGGGAATTCAAAATATTCAGCATCGATTAAAAATGTCAGGAATCAAAGGTGAATTGTTAAGTGCTCCCAATCAAGGCGTGAAGGTGAGATTGACATTAAGCGTCGGTTAGTATGATAAAGCAAAAAATATTAATAATTCGTTTAAGTTCTATTGGAGATATTGTGCTGACTTTTCATGCGCTAAGATGTCTGAAGGAACAACTCCCTCATGCAGAAATTCATTTTCTTACCAAACCAGTATATAAGGAATTGTTGCTTTCTTGTAAACATATCGATCATTTGATTTTACTTGAGGCTGATATTAAAAATACCCGTAAAACCATTAAAGCGCAGAACTTTACCCATATTATCGATTTACATAATAATCTGCGCACGCGACGCTTAACTTTTGGATTAAAGCAAGTAATAGTAAATAGATTCAGGAAATTGAATCTTAAAAAATGGATACTCACGAGTTTTAAAATAGATAAGTTACCCCAAAAACATATTGTAGATCGATATATTGACACCCTGTCTGCACTCGGTGTAATAAATGACCATAAAAACACTTCGTTTCAAATTCCTAGTGCTGAGGAGATATCCCTAGAATCTTTAGATATATTACCTCAAGAATATTTGACGGTTGTACTTGGCGCTCAATTTAGGACAAAAAAATTTCCTACGCATTTACTCCTAAAAACACTTTTGTCCTATTCTCGTCCAGTTGTCTTACTTGGAGGAAAAGATGAAATGCAGGCTGCAAATGAAATTCAAGAGGCTTTATCTTCTCAGAAAATTATCAATCTCTGCGGTAAATTAAGTTTATTAGGCTCAGCAAGTGTAATTAAACAATCGGGTAATGTATTGACTAATGACACAGGATTAATGCATATTGCAGCTATGTTTGACGTTCCGATTGTTTCTGTATGGGGAAATACAGTTCCATCTTTAGGCATGTATCCCTATCGTCCAGGAAAGGAAAACTCCGTAAAAATTCATGAAGTTTTAGGATTGAATTGTCGCCCTTGTTCTAAAATTGGACATCAAGAATGTCCCAAAGGACACTTTAATTGCATGGAAAAACAAGATATTGCTGCAATTGCAAAGGATCTTAATTTTTAGTTCCAAATACTCCCTAAAAACGCATTGACTTTTTCCAATACCGCAGGAGAAATGGTTTCTTCTAGTGCACCATATTCTGTTATGTTTCCCGTCAAGCAATTTTGAAATAAATGGTTCAAATTTGGCATTTCAAGAATTTGTTTTGTTTTTCCTGGGTTATTGACATTTAATTCAATTGCCGCTAAATTCTCTTTGCTAGGAACTTGTAAATCTTTACTACCATTCAAAGCAAGAACATTACATTTTACTTTTTTAAGATCTACCCCTGGGTCATATCTTAAAAAATAGAACATCCAAGGATTGATAAAGGCAACTAAATTTTGTTCAATAAACTCAGTTTTTCCGCCATAAGTTGCTAGAGTGCTTTTGCTCAATGTTTTACTAATTTTCTTCAATCTTTTTTCAACCGCTACTTTAGCACTTTCTAAATCATTTGCCTGTTTAATAAGATCAAATAAACTTCTATTTGTTACTGTATTTTCTTTTATCTCCTCAGCATTCACTTGATTCACTTTTGCTATTAATTCTTGTTGCATCAATAACAATTGATCCCCAGGTATTCCAGGCCCAGCCAACATGATTATCGCATTAATACTTGGATCATTCGCTGCCATCATAGCCGCAATCATCGCTCCCTCACTGTGTCCAGCTAGAGCAATTTTATTAGAATCTATTTCTTTCCTCGTTTTTAAATAAGCTAAAGCAGCTGCAGCATCGCTAGCGAAATCTGGTGAAGTAGCATGGTCAAATTTCCCACCTGATTTGGCAGTTCCCCGATCATCATATCGCAAAACAGCATATCCTTTTTTGGTGAGGTAATCTGCAATAACCAAAAATGGTTTATGGCCTAAAATTTCTTCATTTCTATCTTGTGGTCCACTACCACTAATTAAGATTATGGCAGGAAAAACCCCTTCTCTTTTTGGTAGGGTTAAGGTTCCTGCTAAATTAAAATCCCCATTTAACTGATGAAATTCTATTTCTTCTTCTAGATAAGGAAAGGGCGCATGAGGTTCTTGGGGTCTTAAGATTAATTTTTTCTCCACTTTTCCCCTGTTCAATTGCAGTGGCGCTTTGTATGCACCCTGTGCAAATTCACCAGATATGATGGTGTCCACCAAAAGACCTTTATAACTTAATCCAAGTTTAGATATTATTAATTCAAGTTTTCCATTTTCATAGCTTACTTTATCGGCTTTAATTCCAAAAGCCTTCTGATCCGGACTATCGAGACTACCCGAAAAAGAATTTCCTACTTTTTCAATATGGAAAATCAAACTTAGTTGTTGTCCTCCAATTGACAATATCCCGTTCCACTCACCAACGATGTTTTCTTGTGTATTTGCTCTAGTAAAAACAAATAGAAAAATTAAAAGTAAGTTGTAAATCTTTCTCATTAATCTAAAAATAGTTTCTTTAATTCAGTAGCTTCAGATGCTTTCATTTTACCAGCAATAATTAAACTAAGTTGCTTCCTTCTCAAGGCGCCTTCAAAGCGTTGAATTTCTTCTTCCGTTTCTGGCACCAATTCTGGCACTTGGATAGGACCTCCATTTTGATCAACCGCGACAAAAGTGTAAATAGCCTCATTGCATTTCTCTCTTTCTCCAGTAACTGGATCTTCAACAAATACATCGACAAAGATCTCCATGGAGGAGGAAAAAGATCGAGATACTTTTGCTTCTAGAGTTACTATGGAGGCAACTTTTATGGGTTTTTGGAAAGAAACATTGTTAACACTAGCAGTGACTACCACTCGTTTACAATGTCTATGCGCAGCAACACTTGAAATGACATCCATCCATGCTAAAAGTTGTCCACCAAATAAATTACCTAATGTATTCGTATCATTTGGTAATACTACAATTGTTGTAATTGATAATGTTTCTGAAGCAAGTCTTTTTTTCATAGTGTAAAGTTAATCTTAATCATTAAAATGAAACATCTCTTTTATAGATACTTTTTTATCTCCAAAAATTAATTAACTTTAAGGCACTTAAAAATAAAATTAATTTTTTTATCTCCATATACTATGAATAAAATCTTATTTTCTATACTTGCTGTCGCTCAAATATTTGCTTTTAATGCGCAGAAAACAAACACTTTTGATCCTTCCAATGCTAGAGAAGGAGAACAGGTGGAATATTGTATTACCCACAAAAAAATGAATCAAATTTTAAGTAATCCTGCTAATGTATTAATAAAAGGACAGGATGATGCTGAAACCATATTGAATCAAAAAAAACCAATTGAAAAAGGTACTATTTATAAAATTCCGGTTGTGTTCCATGTATTACACATAAATGGAGTAGAGAATATTTCAGATGAGCAAATCTATGATGCTTTGGCAATTCTTAATCGTGATTATAGAAGATTAAATTTGGATGCGGATAATGTACACGTAGATTTTCAAGGTATGCCGACAGATGTTGAAGTAGAATTTGTACTTTCAACTAAAGCTCCAAATGGTGCTTGTTTTAAAGGAATTACTAGAACCATGAACGCACTGAGTTATGTAGGTGCTGATGGAAACGCACAAGTGACGGCAATTCAAAATGGGAATGATGTTTATCAAGGAAATTGGCCAGGAAATAAATATTTAAATATTTTTATTTGTGGCGAAATTGGAGGCGCAGCAGGATATACAACAAATCCAGGTGGTTGGTCTGCCAATCAAATGACCAATGGAATTTGGGTACTTCATGATTATGTTGGATCCATTGGAACCAGTTCGGTCGGCACTTCTAGAACCCTTACCCATGAGGTTGGACATTGGTTAAATTTAAGTCATACTTGGGGAAGTAATAATAACCCAGGCACTGCTTCAAGCTGCTCAACAGATGATGGAGTAAATGACACACCAGATTGTATAGGTGTAACGGCTTGTTTATTGAATTCAAATACTTGCAGTAATGATAATGCTTATTGGGGTGGAGTTGACAAAAGAGACAATGTTGAAAATTACATGGATTATTCTTATTGTTCTAAAATGTTCACTGCAGGTCAAGTAGCTCGGATGAGAACAGCTCTTTTATCAAATAATACAGGTAGAGCAAATTTATGGACAAGTGCTAATTTAAGTGCAACGGGTGCAACAGGAGTGATGACTTTGTGTGCTGCTGATTTTACCGCTAACAAAACAACAGTATGTTTAGGGGAGCAAGTTCAATTTGCTGATGATTCTTACAATGCTGTAACGGGATTGTCATGGAGTTTTCCAAATGGTACCCCATCTACTTCTACTATTGCAAATCCTTTGGTGAGTTATGCTCAACCAGGTCTTTATTCTGTAACGCTTACTGCTACAGATGGAACAACAAACGATACGGAATTAAAAACAAATTACATTCGAGTTCTTCCTGCTCCTTCAGTGTTGCCCTTTTGGGAAGGATTTGAGTCTTATACCTCATTGGCTAATTTGACCAATTGGGAAGTGACAAATATTAATAATAACAATGCCTTTACCATCGAATCTACTACAGCTCATTCAGGTACAAAATGTGCTAAATTGGTAAACTTTGGTCAAGCACCTTCTAATATCGACGAATTAATTTCAGCTCCAATTGATTTAAGTGTTATTCCATCTACAGGAATTGTGACCTTAAGCTTTAGATATGCTTACAGAAAGAAAACAACAGCTGATTATGAATACTTAAAAGTATTTATCACTGCAGATTGCGGTAATAATTGGGTACAAAGAAAAACTTTGGGTGGATCTCAATTGTCAAGTACTGCTGTCTCAACGTCGTGGGCACCAAGCTCAATTAATGATTGGGTTACAGTGCACATGACGAATGTTACTAATGCCTATTTCACTAGTAATTTCAGAATGAAATTTAAGTTCGAAGGTGAGGGTGGAAATAATTTTTATCTAGATGACATAAACTTATATTCAGGAGCACCATCAGATGTTGTTGTACTCGCTTCTGGCGCCGGATTAGATGGAGTTTCAAATGGTATTGATTTTGTTGAACTTTTCCCAAATCCTGCAGATGATGAGGTTAATTTGAAATTTACTTCATCCAACCAAAAAGATGTTGTTTTTGAAATCGTTGATTTAACAGGAAAGTCTATTCAAAAACACTTGGTTAAAGCTGCACAAGGAAATAACCTAGTTATGTTTGACACAAAAAATATGGCTGCAGGTTCTTATTTTGTTAAGTTCAAAACAGAGGGTCAAATTCAAACACTTCAATTTGTTATTAAGTAGCAGCGTCTAAAGCTTTTCTAACGATTAAAGCTTTTGCTGGACCTATACATTTTTCTAAAGCCATTAATTCCGCAGAATTAATGGCTTTTATGGTTTTAAATTCTTGGAAGAGCTGAGACATTGTTTTTTCTCCTATGCCAGGAATGTCCAATAAACTTGATTGTATAGCATTTTTACTTCTTAGATCTCGATGATGCGTGATCCCAAAACGATGCGCTTCATTTCTAATATGTTGAATGACTTTCAAGCTTTCGGATTTCTTATCAATATATAAAGGATAGGAGTCTCCTGGAAAAAATATTTCCTCTAATTTTTTAGCAATTCCAACTACTGCAAATGCACCTCTCAATCCTAATGCATCTATGGATTCCATTGCGGCACTTAATTGACCTTTCCCGCCATCAATTACTACGAGTTGAGGATAGGGTAGTTTTTCTTCTTTCAAGCGTTTATAGCGCCTGAAAACTATTTCTTTCATGGAGGCAAAGTCATCTGGCCCATCTACGGTTTTAATTAGAAAATGCCGATATTCTTTTTTGAAGGGTTTCGCATCTTTAAAAACTACACATGCTGCAACGGCATTAGTTCCTTGAAAATTAGAATTATCAAAACATTCAATTTGATGCGGTAATTCGGTCAAATGGAAGTCTTTTTTTATTTGTTCTAAAATCCTTAGCGTATGTCTTTCTGGAGCAACGAGACTTTCTTTTTTTCTTTGATCTAAGCGGAAATAATTTGCGTTTTTAATCGATAATTCTAGTAATTTAAACTTGTCACCCTTTTGAGGGACATGACACTCAAAGGATTTAAAATCAATGTTCAATGGATGCGAAGTCAGTACTTCTTTGTTCTGACTTTGGTATCGTTCTCTTAATTCCGGTAAAGTAAATGCCAGGACATCAGCAGCGTTCTCTTCTAGTTTCTTGATAATTTCCGAAGAATATCCATGAATTATGGCCCCCTCAGACACTACTAGATAATTGATGAAAAATGAGCGCTCATCTTCCATCAGTGAAATCACATCTAAATCTAATACATGATTAGAAACCACCATGGATTTTGATTTATATTGCAAAAGTTGCTCATAGATTTCTTTATACTCCTGAGCTTTCTCAAATGCAAGTTCTTTTGAACTCTCTTGCATTTTATGCTTTAATTCTTGAAGAAGCGCATTCGTTTTCCCTTTCAATAATAAGGTGATTTGATGAATGGAATCTAAATAGTTTTCTTCAGATTGATACCCAACACAGGGACCTTTACATTTCCCAATATGATAATCTAAGCATACTTTAAACTTATTTTCTTGGATGTTCTTTAGTCTCAAATCAAAGTTGCAAGAGCGCAAAGGATAAGTTTCTTTTATTAATTTTAAAAGGGTATTCATCATTTTGACATTAGCGTAGGGACCGAAATACTGGGTGCCATCATTTTCTTTTTTTCGCGTGCTGATTACCCTTGGGAATGCTTCGTTTTTTATTCCGATCCATGGAAATGTCTTGTCGTCTTTTAAAAGAATATTGTATTTTGGCCGGTATTGTTTAATGAGATTATTCTCTAATAACAAGGCGTCAAGTTCTGTGTCGACTACTAAATACTCTATTTTGGTAATCTGTTTAACTAAAACTGCAGTCTTATTATTTTCGAATGTTTTTTGAAAATAGGAGTGGACTCTTTTTTTTAGATTCTTAGCTTTTCCTACATAAATAATCTTTCCTTCCTTTGAAAAGTACTTATAGATTCCTGGTTTCTCAGGAATTGTTTTTATATAGGTTATTAGGTCTTTCAATCTTTAATTAATCTGGTGAAATTAGGCAAAAAAAAACCGATCACGAAGGATCGGTTTTTAATATATAAGGTAAATTAATTTTTAATAATGCGTTTTGTAATAATTCCTGATGGACTGTAAATCACTACTTGATAAATACCAGCAGCAAATTCACCCATCTCAATTACTTGTGAGTTGTTATTCTTTACCTCAAAGCGCTTCAAAACTTGACCAGTAATACTCGTTAATTCCATTCGTTGAATAGTACTTGATGCAGCTCCAAAATTAAGGGTAATATTATCTTGAGTTGGATTAGGATATAAGGTAACTTGATCTAATAAATTTTCCTCTAATCCGGAACTTGCTACAATATTAACCTTGTAATCTTCTACTTCTCCAAAGGTACTTTGGTCACATGGTATGATTGCACCATCTACAGAATAGGAAATTCGAACGCGCATGTTAACACTTCCCGTTACCGCTGTTGTTGGAACTGTAAAATTAAATACATTACTCCATCCAGCCGCTACAATCACATAAGCAACTTGTTCTCCAGCGTCAACGAAATCTAAATCATTATTGTAATCAATCCAAACTGCAATCTCGTCATCCGTGTATGCTTGAGCTGTTCCTCCAACAATTCCGGGTAATACTGTAATAGTATAAGCGGCACCTTTTGATAAGTTGGTACTTAAAGTTGTGTAATTTGCATAACCTCCAACGGAACATGCTGAAGTATTGTTGATGGTATTTAAAGTTACTGTATTGATGTATTCGTCGCAGGTTGCAGAAGAACCAGCACAAGGACCTGTTTGTTGAACTACAGTAATATAATTTGTTTTTATTTCACTGTCGCTTCCTAAGGAATTTGTTGCCACTAAGGTCACAGTATATTGTCCAACAGTATTAAAAATTACTTGCGGATTTTGACTTGTTGCAGATGTTCCTCCAGTATAGGCCCATCCACTTCCAGAAATAGTCCAAGCCCAAGAGGTAGGAGCTCCAGAACTTTGATCCGTGAAGGCAACTGTTCCTCCCGTATTAACGGTTGTTGGTACACCAACAAATTGAGCAATTGGAGCAGTAGGAACAACAGCGCTACAAGGATCTGCTGAACCATTAAGGACTAATAATCCTGTATTTCCTGGATCTAAATAAGTCTTTAATTGCTGATTGGTAGCGGTACCATTACTTACCCAATCGTATGATATCTTACCGTAAGAATCTGGGGCTGTTAACGCAGTACAAAAAGACCCTCCTCCAGTAAGTGTTCCAATAATTCTTCCAGAACTATTATTAAATAAAGGTGATCCAGACGATCCCCCTTCTGTTACACCTGTACCATTAGAATTTGCCGACCAAGTTATTCTCCAATGAGTGTTTGGAGTAGATCCTCCCCATGTTGTTGTTGCAGTGGTACCACTAAAAGTTGAAATTTTCTTAATATCACCTGCAGGATGATGTATTCCAACTCCTCCAGTAGTAGGTGTATTATTGGCATCCCAACCATTCCAATACGCATTAAAATTGGCACTTTTTAAAGTGGTAATAGTAGCGGCTTGGTTGGCAGTTGTTCCCATTTGAACTAATAAAAAGTCAGATCCAGTCGTCCCGCCACCATCATTAGCATCTGCTAATCTGATACATCCAGTAATAAAATAATTTGCTAATGTACCTACGACACTTGGATTCGTACAAGTAGGTGCCTCATATCTAAAATAGAATTTCCATTGATTCATATTAGCGGCAGTAGCAGAAACACCACAATGCAATGCTGTTAAAAATAAGGGTTTACAATCCAATGCGGTATTATTCACTAAAGATCCAGAACACCAACCTGCTTGGGCCCCTTCTACAACATATAAACGAGCAACACCTCTTTTTTGATTTTGCCAATTGTCGCCAACAGGACTACAATTTACATTGATTTCACAGGAGGCTGATTCATTAATTTTTAGTGCATTGGGATTACCAGTGGAACGATAATTATACATGATGCGATCAATAAATATTTCTGATGGAGTCGTATAGGCTGGCTCCGTTAGAGTTAAGATCATT
Organism: Flavobacteriales bacterium; assembly: GCA_947447525.1. Lineage (GTDB taxonomy): Bacteria > Bacteroidota > Bacteroidia > Flavobacteriales_D > Crocinitomicaceae > UBA952. The sequence goes on from CANFJL010000004.1 coordinate 158,512, forward strand.
TCATCGCCAAAACATAAGGCAGCGTTTTGCATGAAATGAGATTCCACATCATTTTTGGTCATCGTAGGGTGCAACATTTTACCTTTTAAATCTTGGATATTAAGTGTTGTTCCACCATAAATAATAAATCTTTCGAATAGAAAACTTATAGCTTCCGCTCCTGGTGATTTAACATGTAATTGCCATTGTCTAGACCCATCACTTAAGGTTTTCCAGATTCCAGAATTGGTACTCGTAATATTTGCAGCCCTTGCTACACCAATGCGGTATAATTCCCCGTTTTTATCTCTTTGTAAATCCTCAATTTTAATTAACTCTAAATCAGGAGCAGTAATTAAGGTTGTTGGAATTCCTTTATCAAAAGAGAATTTAGATATTGTTGTAATTTGTGCATCAATATTCTGAAGAGAACTGAGTGTTAAAATACAAATTAGAAAAGAAAGTATCCGTGTTTTCATAGTTGAATAGTTTTAGTTAATTTCACTTACACAAATATAACATTTATCACAAAATTTCCTAAATGTATCTAATTTATATTATCGAAGACGAAACTGTATTATTAGAATTAATTCGATTAAATCTCGAAATTGAGGGGTATAAAGTAGAAGGAATACAATCAGGAAAAGTGGCTTTTCATCAGGCAAAAAAAATTTCTGAAGCAGATTTGGTCATCTTAGATGTAATGCTTCCAGAAGTAAATGGCCTAGATGTATGCAAAGAAATTAGGCGGTTTAGTGAAGTGCCGATCTTATTTTTATCCGCTAAAGGCACCACTTCAGATAGGGTTGCAGGACTTAAACTTGGCGCAAATGACTATCTGCCAAAACCCTTTGACTTAGAGGAGTTAATGTTGAAAGTAAAAATCCTGATCAGCAGTAATTCTTCATTGGTACCTGAAAAAACATTGCTTAAAATTGGTCCATTAGAGGTCAATTTCAATACTTTCGAAGTTCTTGATCCAGCAAGAAAAGTCATTCATGTTTTTTCAAAACGCGAAATTGAATTATTAAAATTGTTTTCAGAGAGAGCTGGAAATGTAATTTCACGAGATGATATTTTAGATAAAATTTGGGGCAAAGACCAATACCCAACTACTCGAACTATTGACAATTATATACTTTCATTTCGCAAATTATTTGAGGAAGATCAAAAGGAACCTAAATTTTTCCATTCTATTAGAGGTGTAGGGTATAAATTAACTTTGGCATAATCCGAATAAGGGCGTACTTTTGTAGAGGTCAAAAAATTAAAACATGTTTACTGGAATAATTGAAAATTTAGGGGAAATTGTTAATATCAATATGGAAGCGACCAATAAACATTTTGTCGTGAAGTCAGATTTCACAGATGAATTAAAAGTTGATCAGAGTATTGCTCACAATGGATGCTGTTTAACAGTAGTTGATTTAGATTTAAATAATAATACCTATTCTGTTACAGCCATTAAAGAAACTTTAGACAAAACAAATTTAGGTACCTGGAAAATCGGAACAATCGTAAATTTAGAACGATGTATGCTTATGAATGGTCGCTTGGATGGACATATTGTTCAAGGACATGTTGATGTGACCGCTATTTGTACAAATATTATAGATGAAAATGGAAGTTGGAGGTATAACTTTAAGTATAATTCCCCTCATTTGACCGTAGAAAAAGGTTCTATAACAGTGAATGGAGTAAGTTTAACGGTGGTTGATTCTAAAGTAGGATCATTCTCCGTGTGTATTATTCCTTATACCTATGAACATACTAATTTCCATGCTTTGACCATTGGGTCAACAGTAAATCTTGAATTCGATATTATCGGAAAGTATGTAAGTCAATGGTTAATTCAAACCGGAAAAGTATGAGTTTACCTATGAGTGAAATGCAAGAGCAAGTAGACCAATGGATTAAAAAACATGGGGTTCGCTACTTTAACGAATTGACCAATACTGCAATTTTAATGGAAGAGGTCGGAGAATTAGCGCGCGTAATGTCTAGAAGGTTCGGTGAACAAAGTGAAAAGGAATCAGATAAAGATCGCGATTTGGCAGATGAGTTAACAGATGTCCTCTTTGTATTGATTTGTATTGCCAATCAAACAGGCGTAGATCTTACCAAAGCATTCCAGGAAAACTTGAATAAAAAGACACAGCGCGATACTACGCGGCATCATAAAAATGAAAAATTAAAATGACAAATGAATTTAATTTACGGGTATTAAAATCTGTTAAAGCAGGCAATCATGTTCTTTGTACGCATGAATTACCCCTACCAGTAGATTTATTACAAGAAATCATCTCTTTTTGTATTCCTCAACCTGAAGAAGGCTCTCCGCGCATGATAATTTTATGTGCTGATAATGATAGCGCTGTCCAATTGGGTGCTGAACTTGCTCCTTTTATAAAAGAAAAAGATCTCACGCTAGATTTAATTTTAGAAAAAGGTAATAAAGTTAAACAACGCAATGATTTATTTGATGGCACGGAAGTCATTGTTGGAACTTCAAGAAGGGTTTGTGAAATGTATTTTCAAAATGGTTATAACATTAGTAAAATGAAAATGCTGATTGTCCTTGAAATGGATAAACAAATGAAAAAAGCATGGAAAGGATTCATTTCTAGAATGGCTGAAAGTTTACCAAAAGTGAAGCAAGTTTTGTTTGTTTGTGATCCAATTGACGAAAGAATTGATGAGTATATTGACTTATATACCGCGGTTCATCAAAGATTTATTTTTGAAAATAATATATGAAAAAAACCAATTCAATTCGCATCGATGAAGCATTAATCAGCTTGCGGCCAATGATCAAAATAGAACAGGATGATAAAAAACCATTGGAATTGTTCCAAAATGATGTCTTGCGACCTGTTCTAAAATATCAACATGAATTGATGGAATTAGAGATGTTAAACAATCCAATATTTAAGCATCTTAAGTCTAAACGACTTAATCCAACTGCCCACCGGACTGCCTTACAAAAATTAGTGCAAACGCCAGAACTTAAATTCAGATGCCTTGGATTAATTTTAGGCATGTTGTGTAATAAAGAATACCAATTCTATTTAGAACACAAAACAGAATTAAATAAGCGCATTTCTGCAATGATCGTAGATCGAATTGTAAGTATTTAATTACTTTTCTTTATCCTTAATCAATTGTTTTTTTAACGCATCAATGGCCTCATTGGTCGCTTCTTCGAAACTAGGGCAATTCTTTTTTACGAACAATTCTTTCCCTGGAATATGTAATTTGATTTCCACAAACTTATTGGCGTGATCCTCATCTTTTTCCACCTTTAAAAAAACTTCACTACTCGTAATATGTTGATGGAATAAATTAAGTTTCTCTAATTTTTCATGAACAAAAGTCATTAGATCTTGGTCGGCCTTGAAATGAACCGTGTGAATTTGAATTTCCATACTATTAAGAATTTGTACCTCTAGGGTGTGCTTGTAAATATACTTTATTTAATTGGGCGAAGGAGTTGTGTGTATAGACTTGTGTTGCTGCTAAACTTGCATGACCTAATAGATCCTTTAAGGTTTCCAATCCAGCACCTCTATTCAACATATGCGTTGCAAAGGTATGTCTTAGCACATGCGGACTTTTTTTATCTAATTGGGTGGCAGTACCCAAATAAGCGACGATTTTTCGGTAAACAAAATTTGGATATAATTGATTTCCATTGGAAAGAACGAATAAATATTTTGTTCTTCCACAGGTTGCATTTCTAATAGATCTATACGCCTCAATCTTTTCAAATAAAAGAGAATTGATTGGAATAATCCGTTCTTTATTGCGCTTCCCTAATACTTTTATTGCTCCAGGTTGTGTATCACTATCCAAAAGATGGATCAATTCACTTAAACGAATGCCCGTTTGATAAAAAATCTCTACCATTAAAGCATCTCGTTGCCCATCAAAATCAGCACTAAAATAATGACCCAGATGTTCTGTACTCATTTCGGATTCTTTAGCAAAAGAAGGCAAGCGCTTCTCACTTTTTGGACCTTTAAGTTTGTTTAATGGATTATGGGAAACTAGACCCTCCTTTCTTAACCACTTATACCAACTTCTTAAGCTTGCTAATTTGCGATTGACGCTTTTATTGGCAACGCCTTTTTCAATAAGTTCTACGATCCAAGATCGGATAAAAGACGAACTCAAACTAGAAAATTCTTGAATAGATTGTATTTCAGCAAATTCGATGAATTGCTTTAAGTCATTTTCGTAAGCAATTAAAGTATGCTCCGAATAGCGTTTTTCAAAATGAAGATAATCGATGAAATTAGTAAGCATAAAAAAAGGAGCTAATGCTCCTTTAACGCTATTAAAATATATTAGTTACATTTCTGCAGACTGCATTCTTTGTTTGTAAGCAGCACGAATTACTTCCTGACGACGAGAAATTGAAGGTTTTTCAAATTCTTTTCTAGCTCGAAGTTGCTTCATCATATTAGTTTTTTCGAATTTCTTCTTATACTTCTTTAATGCTCTTTCGATGTTTTCGCCTTCTTTGATTGGAATAATTAACATATCTACTTAATTTTTATAATAAACTTTGGGTGGCAAAGATACACCAAAATCAATAATTTGCAACTTTTATTTTAAAATTTCTCGAGAAATTACCACCTTTTGTATTTCTGAGGTTCCTTCTCCAATAGTCATTAGTTTGGCATCGCGCAAATATTTTTCTGCAGGGTATTCTTTGGTGTAACCATAGCCCCCCATTATTTGCACCGCTTCATTACCACATTTGACCGCAACTTCCGAAGCATAATACTTTGCGAATGCTCCCTCTTTGGTCATTGGCAACTTGTTATTTTTCAAATAGGCAGCCTGAAATGTCAATAATTCAGCAGCATCTACAGAAGTCGCCATATCGGCAAGCTTGAATGCTATTGCTTGAAATTGACTAATTGCATGGCCAAACTGTTCTCTTTCTTTTGAATATTTAATGGAAGCTTCTAAGGCACCCCTTGCTATACCACAACTTAAAGAGGCAATTGAAATTCTACCTCCATCAAGAATCTGCATGGCTTGTTTAAACCCTGAACCAACTTCTCCAATAACTTGGTCGGAAGATACACGGACATTATCAAAAATCATTTCTGCAGTTTCACTTGCTCTTACGCCAAGTTTATCTTTTATTTTCACCGCGGATAATCCAGGAGTTCCTTTTTCAATGATAAAGGCTGTAATTCCATTACTGTCTAATAACTCACCTGTTCTCACCAATACCACAGCAACATCACCAGATAAACCATGAGTAATCCAATTTTTTGATCCGTTAATGATCCAATCGTTACCCTCTTTTACCGCAGTTGTTTGCATGCGCATGGCATCAGATCCTGTATTGGCTTCTGTTAAAGCCCAAGCTGCAATCCATTCTCCTGTTGCAAGTTTTGGTAAATATTTTTTCTTTTGAGCTTCAGATCCATGATAATAAATATGTCCAGTTCCTAAAGAATTATGAGCTGCTACACTTAAGCCCAGTCCTCCGCAAACTTTCCCTATTTCCATAACAGCAGTTGCGTATTCATCATAAGTAAATCCAGCCCCACCATATTCTTCAGGTATAAAAATACCCAAGAGGCCTAAATCACCTAATTTTTTCATGGTGTCAATTGGAAAATATTCATCATCATCCCATTGTTTCATGAAAGGTTTAATTTCTTTTTCAGCAAAATCACGCAGCATTTGAGCAATCATTATTTGATTTTCACTTTGAATAAAGTCCATTTAGTAATTTATTAATGTTTGAATATTAGAAGAATGAGTCATGAGTTTTTCTCGACCATTTAAAAAGTCTAAACCCACCAAAAAATCAAATCCAACCACCTCTCCGCCACATTTTTTAATTAATTGAGCTGCTGCATCAGCGGACCCACCGGTGGCAAGTAAATCATCATGAATTAATATTCGATCTCCTTTTTTTAGGGCGTCTTCATGAATTTCAATAACAGCACTTCCATATTCTAAATCATAAGAATGTGCAATTTTGTTGTAAGGTAATTTCCCTTCTTTTCTTATTAAAATAAAAGGAATTCCTAAACGCATCGCCAAAGGATAACCAAATAAAAATCCTCGACTTTCAATACCTGCAATGGCAGAGATGTTCTTGTTTTGGTAATTTAGAACCAATTGATCTAATAAATCGTTGGATAAACTAGCATCTAACATGATGGGACTAATATCCTTAAAGATAATTCCGGGTTTTGGAAAATCTTTAACATCCCTAATACTTGCATTTAGTCTTTCTGTCAATGTCATATCACAAAGATAGGTAAGGCAATAGTTTTAAAAAAGTATTTTCATCGATTAAATGAGATTCTAATATTTCGTTAACATTTCTATAGAATTTTTTTTGTTCTCTCATTTTTACAATAGAGTTGGCTTGACTCCAATCAAGATAAGGATGTGCTTGCAATTCAAGGGCAGTTACCGTATTAATATTTATCTTCCTGCAAAAAGACGGATCAATAATGCAATTATTTTCAATGATGGCAACTACTTCAGGAGTCATTTTATAGACTTCTAAAAGTTGATTTTTGTCAACAAATCCGCCTAAAGCATCACGATATTTTAGGATCATTTTCGCATAAAAGGGTCCAATTCCTTTAATTTGCTCTAAATCCGTCGACACAGCAGTATTGAGAAGTAGAGACTTTAAAGCTATCTGTTTTTCTAGTTTCACCTCGTAGGGTTTATTTTCTTTAGTAGGATAGAAAGTCGAATCCTTTATAAGTTCGTAAAGGGCAGGGGGAATAACAAAAATCTTTTTAAGATCATCATTGGAATACAAACCTCTTTTTGTAAAATTCATTACTACTGCTACTTGTTTTAAGGATAAACCTAAGGCAGACCAATCTGCTTCTAAATAATTGTTGGGGTCAAATCTTTTTGGAGCAGTTTTGTAGGTCTTTCTTTTGTAATGACTTTTGTATTTATAAGCGTATTTCGCTTGTCTTTTTTGTAAGAGTTCCACTTGAGTTCTAGTAATTACTAGATGTAATGGTGCATTAAAATAGGACAAGAATCTTGGTGTAAAAACGATGATAAGGGAAATAATGAGGAGTGCCGCCACCCCTTTTTTATTTTTCGGGGAAACATAGTAAGGGTCTTCAAAGGGCATAGGGTAAAATAAAGAAGGGCTTAACGATCGTCAAGCCCTTCTTATTTTATATTTCTACACGAGATATTAAAGTTTATCTTGATCTTGTTTTCTCAACTTACTGTGATGCTTACTGTAACCAAAATATATTAAGAGGCCAACTAACATCCAAACACCAGCTACTGTTAGTGTAGTTAAATCTAAGGCAACAATCATTGCCAAACAAATAAGTATTCCTAAAATTGGAACTAAGGGAACGAAAGGAGTTTTAAAGGGTCTTTCTAAATCTGGAAAATTTTTGCGCATCATAATGATACCTGCACACACAATTACGAAGGCAAACAAAGTTCCAAAGGAGGTAAGGTTTCCTGCCACACTTCCTGGGATAAACGCTGCAAAACCGCCTACCATTACAAGTAAAAGTAGATTTGACTTGTATGGAGTTTTAAATTTTGGATGTAATTGGGAAAATAACTTAGGGATTAATCCATCATTTGACATAGAATAGAATACCCTTGTTTGTCCCATTAACATAACGAGTATCACAGAAGAAAACCCTGCTAATATAGCAATCGTAATACTAGTTGCTAACCAAGAATAACCTGGCATATATGTATTGACCGCATAGGCAACGGAGGCTTCTTTTCCAGCCGTAGCATATTCTCGCCAATGCGCTACACCTGTTAATACGTGTGCGAATAAAATATATAAAATCGTACAAACAATTAAGGAACCTAATATACCAATGGGCATATCTCTTTTTGGATTTTTCGCTTCTTGTGCTGCTGTTGAAACAGCATCAAAACCAATAAATGCAAAGAAAACGATCGCTGCACCTCCTAATACTCCACCCCAGCCCCATTTAAAAATACCTTCATGACCAATTTCACTCTTTTCAATTAAATAAGGAATGTGGTTTTCTGGTTTAATATAGTTCCAACCAATAAAAATAAATATTAAAACAATCGCAACTTTGATAAATACCATAATACCATTTATGAAGGCAGATTCTTTTGTGCCTTTAATTAGAATTAAGGTAAGCGCACCCAAAATTGACAATGCAGGTAGGTTTAAATAGCCATTGGTAGTTATAGACATATCTTTTATATCAGCTCCAACTTTTTTCAATTGCGCATCACTCAAAATTAAAATATTGTTTTTTGCAGTCTTTGCCAAATTTGGAAAATTTTCTGCTAATGCCGCAATTGCTTTTTGTCCTCTCAGTTGATTTAAATGTTCAAATGGCGAATGACACCATTCGTAGGCTATAGCGCCCCCTAATAAGTTATTTAAATATTCACTCCAGGCAATAGAGACTGTTGCAGCTCCCAAAGCATATTCCATAACCAATGACCATCCAATTATCCAAGCTACAACTTCGCCTAGAGTAGCATAGGAGTAGGTATAAGCACTACCCGCAATTGGAATGGTAGAAGCAAATTCAGCATAGCACAATCCTGCAAAAGCACATCCAATTGCTGCAATTGCAAATGAAAAAGTTACTCCAGAACCTGCTGCTTCTGTTGCAGCCTTGGCTGTGTTCACGAATAATCCAGCGCCAATAATAGCTCCAATCCCGAGAGCAATTAAGGACCACATGCCTAATGTTTTTTTCAATCCATGCTCGTTGGCATGCGCCTCTGCTAATAAATGTGGGATAGATTTTTTACTAAGTAGTTTTTTCATAGTTTAATCGCGTTTATCGAATTATTCAATCGATTTATTTATTTTAATAATTTTTATTTAAGTCTTAAAGATATTATTTTTTAGGTAATTGGAGTCTATTATTTTAATAGATCCAATGTCTCCTCGATAGTTTTTGGAGCATAACCCAATTCAAGGCTTGATTTATTTAGATTTAATCCAGTTCTTGGAGGCCTTTGTGCTGCTTGATTTAATAGCTTACTATTACTGCGTTGGATTAATGCTGCATCAAATTTATAAAAACGCGCAATACGACACACAATTTCATAAATTGACATGGTCTCAGGTCCACAGGCATTATAAACGCCAAGTTTGTTCAATTCACATATTCGGATGCAGGCCCATGCTAAATCTTCCGCCCAAGTTGGTGCTCTAAATTGGTCATCAATTACCGAAATTTTCTCTCCTTTCTTCAAGGAATCTTTAGCCCAGCTAATCAAATTAGATCTACTTAAGTTCTCTCCGTCTCCATAAACGATAATAGTTCTGACGATGGACCAATTGGAATAACTGCCTTTATGCAAAAGTAATTCCGCTTCCCATTTTGAATGTGCATAATGACTTAATGGATTGGCGGCATCTGTTTCTAAATAGTTGCCTTTTAAACCATCAAATATAAAGTCTGTGGAAAGCAAGAGAAAATGAGCGTCGATGCTAATAGAAGCATCTAATAATAATTTTGTTGCTTTTACATTTACGGCATAACACAGCTCTGGATCTTGCTCACAATAGTCTACATTCGTTATTGCTGCAGTATGAATCACATGACTGGGTTGGTAGGAACTAAAAATGCTTTCAATGTCTTCTTTTACCTCTATGTCGAGACTTCGATAGTTCGTTTCTTTGCAGGAGGTGTTTCTGTTCTCCCCTTTAGAGGTAGCTAAAAAATCAATTTGCTTGGCAATAAGTTGCTTAACAATCTTTTGACCCAACAATCCATTACTTCCGGTAATTAATATTCTTATATTTCCCAAATTGATGTTTTTCGCTTTTGTTGTAATTTGAAATAATGTTTATGTTCTAAGATCCAAGCCATAATGAGGTAGACTAAAATAGGTGAACCTAATGCCACAAATGAAAAGTAGATAAAACCTAACTTAACTTTATAGGTACTTATTCCCAATTTTCGAGCCCACCATCCACAAACCCCATAAGATTGCATTTCAAAGAAAAAAATAATCTTCTGTAAGAATCGCCTCATTTTTTTAATATTTCTTTACCGAGTTCACATAGATGGCAAAGTTTCTTGCTACAAAATTGCTGATAAATTTCTAAACATGCTTGTGTATCAGCAGCATTTTTTAAACTAATATTACTTGCATTCCAGATTCGTGTTATTTTATTGTCCTCTGTATCTAAATCAGAATAAAAGTGACAAAGCTCCTTAAGTTCAATTTCTAGAAGCCCTTTTTTATCTAGTGCAAAAAGAAAAGGTATTATTGCGTTGATTTTTAAGTTGGTTTTTAAAAATTTACTTAACATGCTATTATCAATGTGTTCAATAAATCGAAGTGCATCTTTTGTTTTGAGCAGTTCATCTATGGCATTCTTAAAATCCAAGGCATAAAATGCAGTAAATAGTTTTTTAACCTTGTCGTTGCAATTATAAGCCTTTCTAAGGCCTTTTTTCTTCCAAGGCAATCGATTTTCAAGATGAGCGATCCAATGATAAAGAAGCGCTTGTTCTGATGGGTTTTGTGTGTATTTGTTATAATAGTCAAGTGCAAAGTTTGAAAGCGTATCCCCATTAATCGAACCACCCATAGTTTTAGCGAAAAGTAATAATAGAAGTTCTTCTAGACTTTTATAGGATTCAATTTCTATTAGATGATATTTTCGCTCTAATCTCTTGGATAGATAATCTTTAGCGTGTTGAATAAATACATCTTGTCCTTTTGCTTGAAGGCTATTATGACAAAACAATCCTTGATCTTTATAGTAGTTGCTGATGAAATTTTGGTGATGCACTTTATTGAGGTGCTGCGCTAGTGCAATGGTTGGAATATCACGATTGTTTTGGATGATTTTTCGATCATTTTCATGAACGAAATGTAAAATTACATTATTGTAATTCTTGTCTTTTTCATGTTTGTGCAAATACCAATCAGATGACTTAACATGAATTTCTACTGAACCAACCCATAGTATTCCGTCTATTTTGATTTTAGCAAGGCTAAAATCTGGACCTGCTTCACTTTCATTATATATTCCGTAATCAATAATTTGAAATTCTTGATTGTTATCCAAAAAGAGCAGATGAAAAGGAATGAGTTTCTTTTTCCACAAGTAATGTAAATAGATTTCTTTTACCCTGCCAGCCACTATTGAAGGTACAAAAAAAAAGCGTTCCTAAGAACGCTTTTTACCTTAATTATCTTGGTAATGGATCAATAAACTTTTTATAGTTCGGATCTGCAGGAGGCGCAGTCTTCGGATCGTATTTTTCACTAGTAATTTTAACATCCGTTCTTCTGTTCATTTGATGTAGTCGCTCAAATTTAGCAGGATCAGTTACTTTAAATTGATTGATGTAAGCTTCAGTCAAGGTTTGCTCAACACCATTTTCATCTATCCATTTTGCTGGTTCAGATTCACCTTTACCAACTGGACGAATACGACGAGGATCAATACCTTTTTGATCTACTAAATAAACATAAACAGCCTTAGCTCTATTTTCTGACAAAGCCTGATTGTGTTTTTCTGTATCTCTAGCATCTGTATGAGAATACAAGTCAATAGTAATGAAATCAAAATTTGTCAATAAACTATCCAAAAATTTAAGGGAGTCTGTTGATGTGATAGTAGCATCATCAACAAAAGTCCACTTATCTAAATAGTATCGAATTTCAGGAGTGCGTAAGTGATATTTAGGCAATAATGGAAGTTCTAACAAGAAACTTTGGTTTTTATCTAATCCAACAGTGGTAAACTTTGCGCCTTTAACATCTTCGAAATAATCATCTTTAGAAGCTTTCAGCGTATAACTTACTTCACCGTTAATCCAACGAGAACCATCAGCTTTTTTATCCCACTTAATAGTTGAGCCTTTTTTATCAGTAATTCCTTCCCAAGCACTTCCATCAGATCCAACAACCTCAACTTTTGCATCCATAATGCGTTTAGATTTTTTCCCTGCTTCAAATACAACAACGCGTAAATCAAAAACTACTGGAGGGATACTAAAACTCCAAATGTCTGGTGAATAAACTTTATTAGTATTGGTTTGTCTTTCAGAAGTAAAATAACCTCTTAAACCAGTTTTTTCATCTAAGAAATCTGCCATTGCATAATCATTCGCAATGGAATTAATTGGATATTGCATATTGGTAACTATTGACCACTTGGCTGGATTTTCTTTGGTGTTTTCTTCACCAACTCTTGTAGCATAGAAAATATCTAAACCACCGATTCCTGGGTGACCATCACTAGCAAAATACAAACGATTGTTGGCGCCAATAGAAGGAAATAATTCATTTCCAGTAGTATTGATTTCAGCACCCATATTTTTTGGTATAGAATCCCAAACTTTGTTTTTCTTATCATACATTACATACCAAAGATCTCTTCCGCCTTTACCGCCAGGCATGTCACTAGCAAATATTAACATCATACCATCTTCAGTAATACATGGATGACCAACGGAAATAGTATCACTCGTTTTCAAAGTGATTTTCATTACATTTTCCCAGTCTTCACCATTTTTGTCAGCTTTCCAAATGTCACAGCCTAAATTTTGTTTTGCTTTTGTTGGACAACGTGTGAAATATAAAGTCTTTCCTTTCTTATCCATTACCGCAGTTCCTTCATTGTCACCTGTATTGATTAAATTATTATTGTCAATACTTTTAGCGCTGATAAAGTTTCTTTTAAGATCAAATTCAGCAGTCCAAATGTCCATGAATTTCTCACCTGTTATTGGATCTCTAGTTGTAGTAGTTAAATCTTCTCTACTGGTTCCGTACAAAATCGACATCCCTTTTTTATCGTTAAAAGTTGGAGCCATATCGAATTGTACTTTGTTTAATTTGCTTTCATTTTTTATGATAAATTTCGATTCTGCAATTTCAAAGTCTTTGTACATCTCTACAGACTTGATCGCTGATTCAACATCATGAGAAAAATCATTGGCAGGTTTTCTTTTTTTGTATTCTTTATAACTTTTGATGGCATCATCGAATTTACCCATCATGCGTTGCATTTCACCTTGCCAAAAATATAAAAGAGGTTGTACATCATAATACTTCAATTCAATAGAATTAGCATACCAATCCTTAGCTTTATCAAATTGCTCCATGTGGCGGTAACATTCTGCCACTTTATAGGCCATATCACCTTTTTGAGTAATCGTTCCTTTATTACCTAATTTTGTATAGGCACTTTGAAGTAAAGGTAATGCCTCGAAGTAGCGTCCTGAGTTAAACGATTTATTTGCTTCGTTTAAATATTTAGGCGTATTCGTTTGTGCATCAATAGTTGAAATGAATGCAAAATTTAATAAGGCAATGAATAATAAATGCTTCATATTATAAGTTTAATGGCATTAGAATAGATTCTAACGCAAACAAAAATAAAAAAAATTTTTAATTTTCAAGCGTAAATCGTCTCCAAGATTCAAGCAATGTTTGCATTCCATCATTAAGTGGCGAAGAAAAACTAATATTTTCCTTGGTTTTTGGATGGACGAATCCTAAAGTTTTTGCATGTAAGGCTTGTCCAGGCAACAAATCAAAACATTTTTCAATAAATTGTTTGAATTCTTTTTTATGGGCATCTCTTAGAATTTTATTTCCTCCATATTCTGGATCATTGAACAAAGGATGACCTAAAAACTGCATATGAACTCTAATTTGATGTGTTCTTCCAGTTTCTAATTTGCATTCTACTAAAGTTCCGAAACCAAACCTCTCTAAAACGCGATAATGGGTTACGGCATATTTACCCAATTCCCCATCTTTGAAAACAGCCATTACTTTTCTATTTTTTAATGATCTTCCAACATTTCCCGTTATGGTCCCATCATTTTTCACATCTCCCCAAACTAATGCCCAATAAGTTCGCTCTGTTGTCTTTTCGTAAAATTGTTTTGCTAACTGTGTTAAGGCATCTTCGGTTTTAGCAACAAGAAGGATTCCTGAGGTATTTTTATCTATTCGATGCACCAATCCGGGTCTTCCGTAATAGTTTTTTGGTAGGGAAGGAAGGTGCTTGAAATGATATATTAATGCGTTTACTAGTGTTCCAGAATAGTGTCCGTATGCCGGATGGACTACCATGTCTACTGTTTTGTTGACCACAATTAATTCGTCGTCTTCATAGACAATATTTATTGGAATATCTTGTGCAATTAATTCGATTTCTCGAATAGGATAAGGCATGACAATAGAAACTATATCAGCAGGTTTTATTCTGTAATTTTGCTTTACAATTTGATTATTGACCAATACATTGCCGTTTTTTGCGGCAACTTGGATTTTATTTCTAGAAGTGTTGGGTAGGCGATCAAGTAAAAACTTATCAATCCTTAACAATTCTTGTCCTGGATCTGCTGTAAAGCGATAATGTTCAAATAATTCCTCCTCTTCATGTGCTTGTTCGAGGTCCTTCTCTTCAATCACTGCTTGATAACTTTGTAAGTACGAGATGAAATTTCAGGGGCGGAGACAAAATATACTCCATTTTTTAGGTCTTGAAGATCAATTTGATTGCTTTCAACATTTCTAATGACCTGACCTAAACTATTGAATAAGGTTAAATGATTCACTTGTTTATCTTTCACGCTAACGGTAATAGTGGCATTGCTTGGATTAGGATAAATTACAAGTAGTTCTTCAACTTGATGCGCAGGCACTTCTAAAACGGCATCAATTTGTGTGGAAAAAACGGGTCTTAACATAGCTGAACCTGGAAAAGGAGATGTATACCAATTATTTCCACCATCTACACTATATCTTATGGTATTTGAATGATCAATATTTCGATCTAATCCTAAATTTAATCGATTGGGATCTAATTGCCTCCAACCCACAAAAAATGTATTCCCAACTGGAACTTTCTCATTATTTGTAAAGTAATAGGTCTCAAAATTGTTTTGTCCACTAATATATGCGGGTTGCCTTGGAGAAAAAGCATCATCTTCATATAATACATTACCAGGAACACCATTGTCATTATCCCAAACGGTTAATAAAAATAATTTTTGTGAAACATCGACCACAGAAGGAACAAAATGCATCGAAACACCTATTAGTGAATCTGCTTCGTAACTGTCATATCTAATGGCTAGTCGCGCCTGCACTCCTGTTGGACCGAAGGCTGCCTCAGCGGATCCATCATCATAACTATAGAAATTATAAAATGACTGTGTAAATAAGGTAGAATCGTTTTGTGAGAAATTTGGAAATTGAGCAGACGCACTTGCTTTAACTTCAAAATCTTGCTGAATTCCAAGTAAAGTTTTGTCGTATTCATAACCATTGGAAAGATCGTGATAGGAGGTAAATAAGGCAGATGGATTGTAATTAATTTGACCTTCAGCTAATAAAAATCCAGGCAATGTAAACATTCCTAGAGTAGCGCTATTCTGCAAAACACTAATTTGCCCATTTTGATAATTCTCAGCAGTGTTACTTCCATTATAAACTTTTACTTCCAAAGAATCGGTCATTTTATTGGAGCTACTTGCCTTGTAATGATCCCACGGCACTGCAGTATAGGTTTTTAATAAGGTGTTGAGTGGATATGAAAAAGCAAAGTCTTTGAAAATGGTGTCATTATAATAAGATAAGCTGCGTAAATGAACATAATCTACATGAAAATCATCTAAAGCACCAGATAAGCCACCATAATTTCTAATGCGAAATTGAAATCCTTTGTGAAAAAATTTAGGATCACTAATCTTAACATGCACCGCTTTGAATGGATGAACAGCAGAGCCTCCAACACTCCAAATATGAAACCATTGGTCAATTTGTGGTGCGTAGAATTCTAAAAGTAAAGAATCTCCGCTTTCAGGTACATCACCCAATCCTTCAGGTTGATATAAAAAACTCAAATAAACAGAATCTGATGCATTTACCGAACTCATATCAATTGGTTTAGAGGTCAATCGATCACCATAATTGGTGACAGTAGTTCCAAATTGATATGGGTAGCCATTTTCATTTAAACCGTCAAATGTTGCAACTCCTAATGATCTTGGATTTAAACCATAACGATAGTTGTGATAAGCATAATGATCAGCCCATATTTTACTTAAATCATTAACAGGTTGAAAAAATTGTCTGGCAGAGTCTTGAGTGTATGCTGGATTGGTAATCCAAACAGTATCACTGACATCTACGACTCCAATGGTATCATAAATGTAATAAGGTGGATATAAATTACTCGTTTGATAGACCACCGGAAAATGTGCTAAATCCCCTACTTTAACACTTGTAGCAGTAAATGGAAAGTCAATATATGTACTGTTTACGGCATCATATACCCTTTTGAAGGTTACTTGATTGGTAAAAACCTCTGCTGAACTCAATGGAAGGTTGGTGCTTGGATCCAATAAATGGTAAAATAGCAAACTACTTATCCCTACCGCATTATAATCTGGAGCGTATTGTTGAAATTTAGACGAGGAGAAATCATCAAAAATCGGAAGGGAAATTGTATCGAGTTGGTAGATAAAGGAACTATCAATGGTATTTCCAGTTTTTAGAATTTGAACTGGTTTGATAGCCATATTTTGCGTCAACGGACCTTGTGTCATTTCTTGACTCCAGGCCAATATGGAGCTTAAGAATATAAAAAGAAACACTATCTTTTTCTTCATCGCTCAGGGTTTTCAATGTCACCATTAAAATTTATGGTCATGTGCAAGGTAAATGGTGTCGACTTAGGTACTGTATTACCTTCTAAATATTCAGGGCTTTGTATGTCAATACGCGCCGCTAAGGAATCTTCCGTAGTGATACAATCCTCACAAATAAAAGTGTATGACACCCCCAATGTATCCATGATATATTGCGCTTCAGACATGCTTTTCCCATAAAAATCTGGAATTTCGATAGGCTCTCCTATGTCGTTCTGTCCAACAATAAGGGTGATGAGGGAGCCAATAGGTATTTTACTTCCTCCTTTAACATTTCTTCCCTTGAATAATTGTTCTAATACAGCTCCATTTGCTTCGCTAGTCGGTCTATATTTAATAATGTAGCGAAGCCCCCTACTTTTTAAAATATTCTCTGCAAATCGAATTTGCTTGAAGATTAAACTTGGCATTGCAATTAAATCTGTTTTTTTACTTACCCTTAAACTTATAGTTCTTCCTGATTTAACATAAAGCAAGGTAAATGCAGTTGATTTTGGACTTTGCTCTTTAACGGTGCCTTCAGGTAAATTAGGATCATAAATAGAATCCATGATTTGAAATTCAAGACCTAAGTCTTCAATTACAACTTTTGCTTTTTCTGAATTCATGCCTACAAAATTCGGAACCTCAATCTTTTCACCATGATTGGTATAGAAATAGAGATAAACCATCATAATCAATACGACAGAAACATAAAACAACATTATTAAGCCCAGATGCTTAAGAAAGTGTTTTGAAAATACAAATGCAATAATATTTTTCAAAATTTCTTTTATCATTTAAAGCAAAGATAAGAAAGGTAAACAATTTCTAATTAAAAGTTAGGGGTCAATTTATGTGTTATGAAAAAGTCCTCTATATAACTGATCGCTTCATCTGCTGTGTCAACAATAGTGTATAATTTCAAATCTTCTTCAGAGATATTTGATTCCTTGCGCAACATCGTTTCTTCAACCCATTGCATTAAGCCAGTCCAATAACTTCTGCCTATCAAAACTACTGGTCGTTTAGCAATTTTTTTGGTTTGAATAAGCGTTAACGCTTCAAAGAATTCATCCAAGGTCCCAAACCCTCCAGGTAAGATTATAAATGCTTGAGAGTATTTCACAAAAATTACCTTTCTAACAAAAAAGTAGTTAAATTCTATGTTATGATCTGGATCAATATATGGATTATGGTTTTGTTCAAATGGTAAATCAATATTGAGACCAACGGAAGGTCCTTCACCTAATTGAGCTCCTTTGTTTGCAGCTTCCATGATTCCTGGTCCACCACCTGTAATGATCCCATATCCTAATGTGGCTAACTTTTGACCAAGTTCTATGCTTAAACTATAATATTGATTTTCTTCTTTGGTTCTTGCCGAACCAAAAATAGAAACACAAGGGCCAATTTTTGACATTCGGTCATACGCTTCAACAAATTCTGACATGATTTTAAAAATCGAC
Source organism: Flavobacteriales bacterium (assembly GCA_947447525.1). GTDB lineage: Bacteria > Bacteroidota > Bacteroidia > Flavobacteriales_D > Crocinitomicaceae > UBA952. The sequence continues at coordinate 176,621 of CANFJL010000004.1, forward strand.
CAACTGTCATTACTCTTTATATCATTCCAATCTTTTCTCTGATGTTCCATAAGGTAACTTTCTTTCTACAAAAATAGGATTTGCATTTGCTTAAACGCGCTTTTTATGATTTATTATCTACCTTCGGATCATGAAGGGATTTTTTATCTTAATGGTGCTGCTTCCTTTTTTTGCACTAAGTAATACAAAAGTTGGTCTTAATGATTCAATTCCCAATAAAGGAAAATTGTTTCTTTCCTCAGCAATTACAATAGGTGCCTATTCTTCAAGTTTATTAGTTCTGCAAAATGTTTGGTACAAAGATTATCCGCAATCTAAGTTTCACTTTTTTGATGATGGAAAGAATTGGATGCAAATGGATAAAATGGGGCATGGTTTTTCCTCTTATTACCTTGCAAAATCTGTAAGCGCAGGATTTGCAAAAACAGGAATTGATAAAAAAAGTATATGGGTAGGGGCGGGGACATCTTTTTTGTATCTAGGCACTTTAGAGTTAATGGATGGTAAAAGTTCCGCTTGGGGATTCTCTTGGTATGATATTACTGCAAACGCAACCGGAACCTCTATTTTTCTCCTTGAAAAATTGGTGTTTAAAAAGCAATATCTTATTCCTAAATTTTCCTTTATGCCTTCTCCTTACGCTACTTACAGACCGACTGTTTTAGGAAGTAATTTAGGGCAACAAATTTTAAAAGATTACAATGGACAAACCTATTGGTTGAGCATCCCTATGGGAGTGCTTACTCCAAAATTCAATAAATTCAATTGGTTGTGTCTTAGTTTTGGGTATGGTGTAGATCAAAAATTAGTTGGAGATCAAGATCAGTATCTTCAATTTAATGCTGCACGACAATATTATCTTTCTCTGGATGTAGATTTGAATAGCATAAAAGTTAAAAACCCTACTTTGAAAAAAGTGCTTTCTGCAATGAATTGTATTAAGATCCCTTTTTCAGCGCTGCAACTTCAATCTAGTAAATTAACTTTTCGCCCGATTTATTTTTAAATAAAAAAAGGGGCCTGAGCCCCTTTAATTAAATAGTTTAAGAATTATTGTTTTACAATTCTATTCATGATTTGTCCTCTTGGAGTGGAAATCTTAATGAAGTAAACTCCAGTTTGATAAGAAGCAAAATTCAACTTAATCAAATTCATGTCTAACCCTTCTGTTATGGTCTCCAATATCTTGCCATTTAAATCACTAATAATAATGGATTCAAAACTTACATCAAGTCCTTTATCAATGGTGATATCATTACTCGTTGGATTAGGATACATCGCGATGTGTTGCCCTAATTCTTCTAAGGATAAGTAGTCACAATTTGCAGATACAATAACCAGAATGTTAGCAGTATCATCCGGACAAATCCCATTACCTGTGATGTAGTCATAATTAAATTGACCAGGAATAAAACTAGCGACATCATTCGGACTCGTCATTAATTGGTTTGATGGGTTGTACCAATCACCATTCATATCGACATTTCCAGATAAACCCATTAATAAATTGAATGGCTCATTTTTACATACGGTCATTTGACCATCATTTCCTGCAGAAGATGGTGGATAAACATGAACTTGTGCATTAACATTATCTATGGCACATCCATCTTGCATGGTATAAGTAAAGTTGAAAATTACTGGAGCTAAACCTGCCGTAATAAAGATACTATCGTGTAAACCTAAGGTTGGGATTTGTTGCGTCCAAGTTCCCCCTGCATCATTTCCTGAAATCCCATTAAACAAATTCACAGAATCACCATAACACACGTTCAATGTGCTTCCAGCAACTCCAGCATTTAATACAATCTCGTTGATAGCAATGGCATGAATTCCTTCTAATGCGTTAAATCCATCCTGCATCATATAATAACTTTGTCCAGGAATCAATCCGCAAATGGTGAAGTTTGGCGCAAGGCTAATTCCTCCGATTTCATTGTCATTTGCCGCTACTAAATTGAAAGTAGTTAAGTTGTTACAATCAAATCCACTATAAACAGCCATTTGACCATTGTATGAGGTAGCGGTACAATTAATTCTAACAGCTCCAGAGTTAGGCGCTATAAAACTAAACCAAGAAGTAAGATTTAAGGCAGAATTTGCCCATCCTGTTGTTGTTTGAGCACCTGTAGCAGGCGGAGCAATTCCAATCTCAGCTACATCTACAGTAGCACCTGTATTGTCAAAATAATGCGTTGCTCCATTCACTGGAATTACATCAGCATCACATGCTAAATCATTTGTTAAAGGCATGGTTACTGTAAATGGGCCAACATATTGCGAAGTATCAACACCACATACCGCTTGAACATAAACATCAATTACTTCACTTGCTATGAACGCAGCATTAGCAATAGTATCTGTCATATTGTTATCTACTGCTTGAACTGTACCTGAATAAAGTGGGAAATCCATAGCTCCATATTGTAAATTGAAACTAGTAGAAGGATAACTTGGTGAACTTGCTGACCATACCCATGATGCAAAAACACTATCAATTGCTGTAGCATTGAACATAGCTGTTGGATTGGAACAATATGGAGGAGTGAAGAAGGTTCCAAATAAACCTAAACTTTGCAATCCAACGGAACAATCAGCATAAATATAGACATCATATTGTGTTAGTTGAGTTAAATTAGAAAGCGTTGCACTTGGTGAATTACTTACTACACTTGTTCCACTTGTTGATGGATCAAATCCTGATAGGCCATAAATTACAGTCCAACTGGTTTCATTGGCAATACTTGGTGTCCAAGTGAAACTACCTTCAGATGAATTTACATAAGAAAGATTGTAATTCTGTGGCTTAGGACAATTGGTATAATAGAAGTGGATACAACTGTGGTTACTCAAATAGGCAGCATCGTCCATAGAAACCTGAATGGTTTGATTAGGAGTCACTACTCCAATCTCAGCGTCAGCTCCATTATCCCACCAGGTATCTCCCATCATTACATCATCATAAACATAGTAAAATTCATTACTTGTTTCTTCGTAGATGATTTCAAAGGTTGCTCCATCTGTTGCTGCTGGCCACGTGAAGTGCGCTAAATCGCTCCACATGATTACAAATTTCCTGTTAGGCGCATTTCCAATAGATTCATAATAGACATTGTCTAAAGGTGTATTTAAATCTTGCACAAAAGGGAACATACCTTCACCTGTGATGTTGTAATACAACCAACTGTTCAAACTATTAAAAATTAATCCTCCATTGTTACCAACAGAAATATCATTTACTAGGTTTCCTTGCACCAACCAAGGCCATGGTAAGGTGATTCCTTGATTACTATCATCCCAAGTATTCAAAGGAGTTCCTGTTGCAGAAATGTCTATGAATCCTGTACTAGGACAATTAGAATCCCAATCTAAGTATTGTGCTTGATTAAAAGTCTGAAAGGATAGGGCAGGAGTAAAAAAGGAAGTGTCACCACCGCCACAAAGTGCTCTTACATATACCTCATAAAAGGTATTTCCTGTAAGACCATTGATGGTATATGGATTAGTACTGGTAACAATGGTTGTACCTGTTCCTGGTGTAAATCCTTGAGGACCATATTGTACTTCCCATTGCGTTTCTGCACCACCTGCAGTCCATTGAATAAGGGCATTGGTTAAACCTGCTTGTACTAAGGAGAAATTTTGCGGCTGCGGACATGTCGGCACAGGCATTATGGTAACGGTATAATCTTCTGTTTCTCCTGAACCCATATTGGTGCAGGCATCTATGGCACCATTAATATTTCCAGCACCTCTAGAACGAATACGCATTCCAGTAGTTCCTAAAGGAATTCCAATCGGTACATTGATGTTAATTGAAGCGGTAGTTCCACTGCCTACATTGATTCCAACTTGTTGCCATTCTGATGCTTCATACTGACCGTTCTGGTTCCAGTCAATCCAAACAGATACAATAGCACCTGTATAAACATTTGCGGCATCTATGGTAACGGATAAAGAATAAGTAACTCCTTGTGCAAGTAATGTATTTAATGGATAGGATGTATAAAAAGGAGAAGCTATTGGATTTGTAGCTGCAGTATTATTGTTAATGGAACCAATATGAATATTATCCATCATACAGCCACCACCACCAGCATTGACAGTAGAGCAATAACAAGAGAAAAACGAATTCATATTAACGAGAATAGGCGTAGAGTTGGCAGGTGTTCCAGCACTACAAGTAACGATACATTGATAATAGGTATTTGCTGTTTGTATTAAACTATAGTTTGCATTAGTCGCACCCGTTATGTCTGTCCAAGTAGTTCCATTAGCAGATGATTGCCATTGATAAGTAAGCCCAGTTCCTACGGTTACACCATTTAAAGATAGATTGATCGCTTGTCCTGGACATGCTCCTGATGGATTCGAAACAGCTGCTCCTGCAGCAACAGGATTTCCACATGGTGTTGCAGGGCTTATGTAAGTAATAGTTGTTACCATACAATTAGTTGCAGTTGCACACGATGCATCAACATTCCAATGCGCATAGTAAGTTCCAGCTACTGTAGAATTCCATTGTAAGGGACTTGCTCCTGAAGCAATAACGGGTCCTGCTGGAGTTCCTTCATGTATGGTGATATATCCACCTGTTACAATTTCACATTGGTAAATCGTTGCAGCAATTACATTTTGTAATTCAGAATATTCTTCTTGATATGAACATGTCGATATGGTTACAGTTCCAGATGTAGGTGCTATAGCCACAGCATAAGGAGATAAATTGGTACACTGTGCATTGGTATTTGAAAAATTTATCAAAATAAATGCAGCCATTATTAGTGATACAAAGTTTAAAGTAAATTTTTTCATGAGCTAAAGTTTAGAATGTTAAGGTACTAATAATTTATGGTTAATAAAAAACTAAACTTATTGGGCATAAAAAAAGCCGTTCAATTGAACGGCTTTTAAAATTAAGATTGAATATTAATTCTTGATGATTCTTTCGATATGAACGAAGTCACCAATCTGTAATTTAAAGGTATAAACACCTGGTGTGTACATAGACAAGTCTACTGTTCCACCATTGTTTACTGTTGAAACAGTATTGATCAATTTACCTTGTGCATCGAATACTGTTAATTTTGCAGCATCGTTGTTTGGCATTTGGATTGTTACCATTCCATTGGTTGGATTAGGATAAAGTGATACATTCATGTAATCACTTGTGAAGATACCTACTTGATCCACTACTGCACATGCTGATGTGTCAACACATCCTGCAGCTGTAGTTACAATTACAGCATAATTTCCATTAGCAGTAACTCTTAAGGTATCATCAGTTTCACCTGGTAGTATAGCACCAGTGGTACAATTAATCCATTGGAAACTTACTGCATTAGAAGGATTCCCTAATAAAGTAACTGGATCGATAAATACCACTTGAGCATTTACATTGGTGATAGAAAGCACTACCATGTCTGTAGCAACACATCCAAAGGCATCAGTACCTGTTACCGTATATTGTCCACCAGTTGTAAGTGTAAATCCAACACCGTTGGTAACACCATTGTTCCAAGTGTATGTTGCTGCACCAGTTCCTGATAAAGTAGCTGTTCCACCAGGACATACTGAGAAGTCAGGTCCAGCACTTACAGGAGGCAATGCATTTCCTGTTACAATAACTTGATCTGTAGTAGTACAGTTATTTGCATTGGTTGCTGTAGCAGTGTAAGTTGTATTTCCTGCGTTAGCAAAGAATTGAACTCCATTGACAACATTGTTGTTCCAGGTAAGGGTACCATTTGTTGTAGCATTCAAAGTAACTAAATCACCTGAACAAACTACAACATCATTTCCTGCATTAAGAGTAGGTACTTGATATACGGTCAAGGTGGTACTTTGCGATGCATTTCCACAACTGTTATTTGCAGTATAACTGATGTTAACTGTTGATGGATCATTCAACGCTGGAGTATAAATCATGGTGTTACTTGTAACGTTAGGTGTAATTACACCACTACCATTAGAAGTTGACCAGTATCCACCGAATGCGTTGTTAGTAGTAGCAGTTAATGTTGCACTACCATTCGCACAGGTTGCGTTCGCTGTAGAAAGTGTAATTACAGGACCTGCATTAAATAATACAGCAACTGTATCATGATCAAGACATCCGTTTGCAGCAAGTGCAGTTACGATATAGTTTTGAGCAGATGCTGGCGTAAACGCTACACCATTAGTTACACCACCTGACCAGGTTAAAGAAGTAGCTCCAGTTGCAGTTGCATTTAAAGTTACCGATACTCCTGTACAAGCGGATACATCTTGTCCACCATTTACATTTGGAATAGGTAATACTCCAATAGTAGTACTTTGAGTTGCATTACCACAGCCGTTAAATGCGATGTAGGTAATATTAACTGTAGCAGGATCATTGATACCCGGTGCATATACCATTGTATTGTTAGAAATGTTTGGTGTTATTACACCATTTCCATTGGTAGTAGACCAGAAACCACCGAATGCATTATTCGTAGATGCAGTTAATGTTGTTGTGCCGTTAGCACAAGCAGTTGCACCATTCGTTAAGGTGATTAGTGGCGCTGCATTCATTGTTACTGCCACCGTATCGTAATCATAACAACCATTAGCTGCTTGAACAGTCACAATGTAGTTTTGTGAACTTGGAGGTAAGAACGGAACATTGTTGGTTACACCACCATTCCAATTCAAGGATACATTTCCAGTTCCAATGGCATTTAAAGTGATAGCACCACCCAAACAAGTTGCTTGATCTACTCCACCATTTACATTTGGTATTGTTAAAACATTTATAGTAACGGTGTCTGTATTAATACAATTGTAAATATCTGTTGCAGTAACAATATAATTGTTAGTTGCAGATACTGCAAAAGGAACATTATTAACAACATTGTTTGTCCAAGTGTAAACTACACCTGATGTACCTGTTCCACTTAATAAAGCAGGAACATTAGAACATAAAGTTTGATCAACACCAGCACTAACTAGTGGTAATTGATGTACTGTCAATACACTTGTAGCCGTTCCGATACAACCTGCACCATATCCACCTGTTACAGTGTAGGTAGTAGTAGTTGCTGGAGATGCAGTTACACTAGTTCCAATAGCACTTACCAAACCTGTAACTGGCAACCATGTGTAATTGGTACCATTATTTGCTGTAAGAACGGTATTTGCATTATAACATATCGCTGTAGCTGCTGGTGTAATTGTGATAGGATTGTCAAGTACATCTGTAGAAACAGTTGTTGTTGTCGTAGATCCACAAGCATCAGTGACTGATAATTGTAATACTGCATCCGCATTAATAACTGCAGTTGTATTAGCATTAGTAGGTGCTGCAATAGTTGCAGTACCACTTACTACTGACCAAGCATAAGTGTATGGAGGGCCACCCAATCCAACGGTAGAATTCAAAGCAAATGTTGAACCTGGACATGGTGTTGAAACTGCACCATTTGTAATGGTAATGTTGTAATCTTCAGTTTCACCAAAGGTACTAGCTGTACAAGCACCGCTAATACCTGGATTAGTGTAGTAAATACATCTAACACGCATTTTGGTAATACCATTAATTGCTGTAGCAGGTACATTGAAGGTCCCTGAATATAAAGCTGGATTCGTACCTACAAAGCCACTAAATATATTTTCTGACGCTTCAAAAGTTCCATTTTGGTTGTAATCAATCCAAGCAGCAGCACCCTCTATATCACCACTTGTTGTTACAGAATAACTGTTGCTAGTAGATCCAGCAGCTAATGTTCCGGTTGGGGTAGTAAAGGCACTGTATCCGTTAGCACCACTTATGTTATCACATGCAGTTGTATTATTGATACCTGCAATAGTTACATTGGAAATGATATCTGGGAATGCACAACCATAAGAAAGTGCAGGAATGCAATATCCAGAAGTTGGAACCGCAGCCGTTATTGCTAGAGATGGTGTTACCGCAATATCTATCACCAACGGTGCAGAAGGTGTACTGTAACATAAACCATCAAACAAGGTAGCTGTAAAGCTAGTTTGTGCAGTAAGCGGAAGTGAAGTAACACTTGGAGCAGTTGAATTGTTGGTTACCGCTGGTGACCATACATATGAGTTTGAAACTCCACCAGTGATATTGATAATATAATCTTCTGTTTCACCATACCCGTAAGTTAAACAAGGTGTAATGTTATCTCCTGCAGTATATTCTGCATCAATAATTCTCATTCTTGTTTGTCCGTTCATTGATCCTAATGGAATAGTGAACGAAATTGGAACTGTTGTTGCAGGAACACACGCAATATTTGCTAATGCACCATTTGAATATACTTTTTCACCAGCATCTAAGAAATCACCATCTTGATTTAAATCGATGAAGATTGCTAAACCACTGTTGTAGCTATAGGTACCACATGAATTTACCAAAACTGATCCAGTAATAGTAGCCCCTGCAGCCAAATTTGGCGCTGCTACTGATGTAGTAAAATTAGAATATTCACTTAAAATCGAACCTGGACCACTTGCAGGGGTCGTACAATCTGAAGTATTGTTAATAGAACCGATAGTTACATTGGTGATTTCTTCATCATAAATGGTTGTTGCATTACTGTTACAATATGCTCCACCAGACAATACATTTAATGGTGCAGATGTTCCAGTACAAATAGTAGTATAAGTAGTTCCAATTATCGGTGTAATTGGAGTAGCTTGAATACTTACAACTGTTGATGCTTGAGCAGAACATTGTGCAAATCCAACACCAGCATCTGTAGCATTACAAATAATGGATGGTTGTGCACCAAGTGCACCTGACGCATAATATACAGTGGAAGCACTTGAACCTGTTACATAAGGAATCGTCATAGCTGCATCTAGGTATAAAGAAGTAGCACCCGACCAAACGAAGTTGGTAAAGTTGCTTAATCCTGTTGTTACCGCAATTGGGTAAGAAAGGTTTTGACATGCTGTGAATGCTGAAGTAATTGCAAATGCCGGAGCAGGAGTTACTGTTTCAGTTACAGCTGTTCTACCTGTCTCACAACCAGAAACTGGATTGGTAACAGATACATAGAAGGTAGTAGTTGTTGCAATTGGCGTAGTGTATGTATTTGCTATTCCAGATTGTAATGGTGTAACACTTGTAGCTGTTGCATACCAATTAAAGATGGGTGCTGTAAAGCCATTAACATCCGTTGCAGCAGCAGCAGTAGCTTGTAGTCCACAATGTGCACCATTAACTGTTGTTGGAGCAAGAATTGCAGGTTGAATTGATACTGTATTTGTGGTAGCAGTTCCTGTACATCCTGTTACAGAATTCGTAGCGGTTACATTCCAATCTTGATTTATTGGTAATGCAGTAGTATTGGCAACGGTAACTGAACCAGCAGCTGTATTGATTACTGGTGTAGTTGCCCATGCAAAAGTATAAGGCACTGAAGGAGCTCCTTGAATATTTACTTGGTAATCTTCACCTTCTCCAGAACCGAATAAAGTACAGCCGTCTCCAGCTCCGTTAATGTTTCCATTTCCTCTAGAACGAATACGCATTCCTGTTAAACCAACTTGAGCAGTCAAAGGAATGGTAATGTTTATTGTAGTGGTTGAACCGCCTAAGGCATAAACATTAACTTGTTGCCATTCTGCAGCAGAATATGTTCCATCGCGGTTATAATCGATCCAAACAGATACGATTCCACCTAGATAAAGTCCAGCAGGGCCCATCGTAACACTTAATGGATAAGTTGATCCTATAGCAACATTGGTTGTCAATGGGTAACTTGTATAGTAAGGTAATGCAGTCGGGTTGGAGGCACTTGAATTGTTATTGATGGTACCAAAAGAAACATTGTTGATCATTGTACCTGTTCCACCATAACCTGTAATAGCACAATAAGAAGGCATCGTTTGTGGACCTGAAACGATTGCAGAAGCCAATAAAGCAACATTTAAGTTGTCATTACATACAAATGATGGTGATGCAGTAGCTGAAGTAATTACAGGGTTTGCATTGATGGTTGCAACTACTGTTTGAACAGCAGTACAAATACCGTTGGTTCCAGTTACTGTGTAAGTATATACACCAGCTAAACTAGGCGTAACCGTAGTACTTGCATTTGCAACAGGAGCATTAAATCCTGAACCAGTGTAGGTATTTGCATCCCAAGAATAAGTATATGCTGGACTTGCAATAGAAGTTGCTCCTAAAGTAACTGTTCCACCTTGACAAATTGTTGTTGGAGGTGTTAATACCATTGGGTCTGGATTAACAACTGTTACTGTAATAGGTGTTGTTGCTGAGGTACAACCATTAGTTCCAAGTTCTGAAACATAATAGGTAGTGGTTGCAGCAACAGGAGCAGTAAATGTAGTTGATCCTGGGATTTGAACTGCATATTTAATATCTAAATTATCAATAACTACTGTACTTGAAATACCACCAGTTCTACCAGCGATTACATGCGCCCAAGTTGCTTTATTCGCACTAGAGTAAGCAGCAGGCAATTGAATATTGGTAAAGATGGCAGTACCGTTTAATGTTAAGGTAACTTGTCCAGCGTTGTTGGTTTCAATGATAATGTGGTTGTTAGCAGAACCCGACCATGAAGTATTGTTGGAATAGGCCAATAAACCAGCACTCATTGGTGCGTTGGTGATTGAAGCCATGGTGTTGTTGTACATTAAGTACATACCAGCTCCATCAGGCATAACACCATAAGAGTCAAATCCAATTTTTAATTTGGTTCCTGAACCTTTTTCTTGCGCAGGGCTAGTAGCAGTTGCATTAACATCATCACCAAAACTATAACTGAAGCCATCGGCACCAGTCGCTGTAGTCACATCAAATTCAACTTTGTAAGCTGCTGCATTTACACCCGCAGCAACGGTGATACCACCTTGCATTGATGTTGTATTCGGGAACAATTCTAAAGCACCCGTTACGGCAGTTAAATTAGCAGTACCTGTTAAAGTAGCTCCTGTTCCAATAGTTGAGTTGGTAAAGTCATTAAAATAGAACGAAGTATAAGCTCCGATTGGAGGAGATTGTAAAAGTGTTCCAGCTGTTGCAGCATTGAACCAGTTGTAAAAACCAGCACCTGCAGCACCCGCAGAGGAAGCAACTGAAGCAGTAGGAATAGCAGTACCACACTGAGAACTGTTCGTTGCAGTTGGTGCTGATGGTAAAGGATTTACTGTTACTGTTGTAGGAGTCGTTGTTATATTACACCCTGCAGCTAAAATTGTAGCAGTATAAGTGTCTGTAGCAGTAGGTGAAATAGCGAATGGGTTACCTGTTCCTAATGGTGCAGTACCGTTCCATGTTGCGGAAGTAATTGCAGGAACACCACCACCACCATTTACGGTACTTGTCATGTTTATTAAATAATCTTCGTATTCACCCCATGAAATCCCATTGATATAGGCTGTAATTAAAGCTTCGTTTATCATTACACGCATTCTTGTTAAGCCATTATAAGCAGTTGCGGGTATGGTAAATGTACCGGTCTCAGTATGTGGTCCTGATGTTGTAGCAGCAGAGGAGTAAACTTTTTCTCCAGCATCTGTAAATACACCATTTCTATTGTAATCCATGAAAATAGCAACTGAATTTAAGTAGGAAGTTCCGGTAGTTAAGGTAGAAATGGAGAAGTTGTAAACTTGTCCAGCAGTTAAACCATAAGTACCAGAAGTGGTATAATTAGAATATCCTCCAGCGGTACCCGTGGCGGTACCAATTGTACCTACTAGGGAATTAATTAAACTAGTGTTATTTAACACCGTTGTTGCTCCTTGAGTAATGGTAATGTTACCAAAGTCTTCATCAGAAGTAGGAGAACTTACTGTTGGTGTTGGGTAATTCACTGGTGCTGCAGCACTCCATAATGTAGCTACTAATGAAGAACCTGTTCCAGCACATACTGGGCTAGCGGTATTGTATGCAAAACCATTCACACCAAACAAAGGCTCATCTGAATAAGAAGTACCGTTTGCGAAAGTAGTTAATGGAACCGTATTGGTAGCCGCAATATTCCAAGTTACTGCAGCATTAACTGGAGTAGATGCTGGAATAACACCCGTCCAAGTGGTTCCTGTAGTATTGGTCATTGTAATTGGCGTTTGAGCAACACCATTAAAAGAGTAATTTAAGATTACAGAAGTCATTGTACCTGAAGCTGAAACAACATTTGCAGTAATAGTTCTTGCAGCTGTTGTACATAAATTGGTTAAAGCAGGTGATGCAGTGTAAGTAATTTGAGGCGCTGGAGAAGTTCCGATGAATTCATCTGCTCCAATATCATAACTCGTTCCTGTTCCTGTATATCCTGTATTTCCTGCACGAATATCAGCATCGAAATCTGTTGTAAATTGAGATAATATTTGTCCACCACTTTCTAATTGTGTTGGAGCAAGTGCACCATCAATATGCAAATATGTTGCATTATTAACTACTGTAGATAAGAAATTAGGAGCAACACTGATAGAAGAAAGATCAGTACTTGTTAGGGTATTCATATTTGCAATGGTATAGGCTACAGTAGCACCATTGTAGTAAGTTGCAGCTGAAGTACTCGGAGCTCCTAGATAATAATTATTATTATTTGAGTTCAAAGAATAATTCGTTGAAGCAGCCAAACTGTTTTGAACGCCTAATCTTAAACCAGTACCGTTAATAGCGGAAGCATTCGAGAAATTGTTATTTCTTGAATCTACAACTCCAGTGGTACTTAAATATAAAGCAGCAGTACTAAAGTTTGCACCAGTACTTGCAGCATTAAGGTAAACTGTATTGTTATATAAGCTATAAGTTCCTGCACTTAGGTAAATTCCTGCAATTGCTGGAGCAGGCATTGTTGTAGTCATGGCACCTGAAGCAGTAAGAGATCCAATGTAATTGTTATGAACTCTATAAATTGCAGTCGACACGCCATAGAAACCATATAACTTACCGGTTGTGGTGGCAGTCGTTAAACCTGCAATTTTATTATTGTAGATTTCAACATAAGGTGCAGTTCCAGAAGCAGTACCATAAACACCGTAAGTTGAACCAGTTGTTGAATTGTTGGTAATGTTGGTTACGGTATTGTTGTAAATCTTTGCGGGTTGATTAGCTGATGCAGTACCCCCTGGATATAATAAATATTGTGTTCCTTGCGAAGTAATATTATTAAGGGTGTTATTATATACTCTTGAACCTTGGGTAGTAGTACCATCTCCTAAATAAGACACGTACAATCCGTAAAAAGTACCACTTGCATTGTGTGTAATATTGGAAAAAGTATTGTTAAAAATACTTTTTTGAGGGTATGGAGCTGCTGCACCATCAGAATTATAAATACAATAAAAAGAACCTGTTCCAAGCGTAGCAGCAGTATAATTAGAGAAATTGTTATTGCTTATTGTTTGTGTACTGGTCCCTAAAGAGGATGCTCCTGCATAATAACAGTAAGTAGAACCTGCGGCTGCAGCAAGCCTAGTAAATCCAGTGGTAATTACATTATTATTTACATTTAACGCTACTTGAGTACTATTTGAATTATAAATCAAATAGAAAGTACCACTAGAGTTAATGGCTAAGTTATTCCAATTGTTCGCATTAATATTTGTATTTAAAAAACTAGATAAATTGTAAATAAAGTAATGAGAAGTTGTACTTAAAGTAGTATGTGTAATTGAGGCAAAGGTATTGTTGTTGATATTTAAATTTGCCGTTGTTGTACCACCACCATTTCTGATATAATAAATCGTTCCAGCTTGAGCAACAGTATTGGTCAGTAAATGACTTAAATTGTTTCCATTCATCGATACGCCACTTGTAACTGCACCTGAATTATAGATTAAGGATGCTGTACCTGTAGTATGTTTGGTAGTATTATTAACAAAATTGTTATTGTTAATATTTAAATTGGCTACCGAACCAGTGTTATAAATTCCATACCAAAGGGATGTAGTTGCTAAATCGTTGGTACAATTAGTGATGGTATTGTTGTTGATGTTGATCGTATTTCCAACCCCTGATGCACCAGCAGAACATTCAATCGCTGAAACCTGAGAAGTCGTTACTGCACTTTTTAAAGTAATAGTATTGTTGTTGATGTTCTGACTCGCGCCAATAGAACTTGCATTAGAGAAAATACCTCTTAGGGTTGTTGCATGATTTACACCTGAACCGTTGTTGTTATTAAGGGTGTTGTATGACAAGTTGATACCCCATTCGTCCTTAACAAAAATACCAGTAGATGGGTTAGTGGCCGCGCCACCCCCAAAGTTTACAATCGTATTACCTGTTGCAAGTGAAGAACCACCAACATCATTTCCTGTATTAGCCAATGTGAACGGCGCTGTTGCAGGGAAACCTATAAATGTAATACCAACATTACAATTTTGAATGGTATTAGAGTAAAACTTGTTAAATGAATTAGAACCACTTGCCGCAGTTGGTGTAACCGCTGCAGCCGCAGATAGATTGTAAAGGCTATTCAATACATTGATCCCAACAGAACCTGTATGACCTAAGTTGGTCCAGTTCGTATTTTGAATTCTATTTAATGTTATAGTACAATTTTTAATGGTATTATTTTGACAACCATCGGAAGCACTTGCTAAATAAAGTCCGTAACCAAATTCCATAACAGTTGTTGTTGTAGTATTGGCAGCGCTTTCCGTTAAATTGATTCCATCAATAGTAACATAGTCACTTCCTGCTAATACAAACATTCCATCGGCTGTAACCTCTGGTGTTGCAACTGTACCCACATAAGAAGTAATAACAGGGTTAGCACCTGCACCACTTTTCTGGATTACAATTGGGTTAGCAGCAGTACCTGTCGCTGTTAATACTATTTTCGCAGTTAAAGTTTCTGTATATCCGGCAGGGACATTTAAGGTAACTCCACCTGCACCAATACCTTGTAAATTGGCATCAGTAACAAATGCTGAAATTGATGCGTAGTCTGCAGGAATTGTTTTAATTCCACTCAATTGACCGAAAACGATTGAGGAACTCATCAATAAAATCGCTGAAAACAAAGTGGCAACGAATTTCTTTGAATGTAAAAATTGTTTCATAATTATAGCTTGTAAATAATAATAAGTTGCAAATATATCATTAAAATAATTTTAACCAAATAATGCTTCTATAAGAATTTAAAAAAATCAAATCATTATTTTATGTTAACAAGTTGTTATTTTTTCAATTCCTTTATTTTTATTAATGTTTAGCAATATGGATAAAATAATTATTTTTGTTGAAAACTATTAAAATGATCAAAAGGAACGCTCTAATTTGTGGAAGTACCCAAGGGATTGGTTTAGCATCTGCTCAAGCTTTAGCTCAGTCAGGTTATTCGTGCGTTTTGCTCGCACGAAATGAAGCCTCTTTAAAATCAGTTGTGGCAACTTTGGATGTTTCTCAAGGGCAAGAACATCAGTATTTGATTGCTGACTTTTCAAATCCAAGTGCATTAAAAATGATCGTTGATACTTTTATCGTTCAAGGGCACATCATTCATGTGCTCATCAACAACACTGGCGGCCCAAAAGGTGGACCAATAATCGATGCTTCCATTGAGGAATTTACAGATACCTTCAACCAACATTTGGTCTGTAATCATATTTTGGTGCAAGCGCTCGTTCCAGGAATGAAACAAGCTGGATTTGGCCGCATCATTAATATTATTTCTACTTCAGTAAAGCAACCGCTTCCCAATTTAGGGGTTTCTAATACCATTCGTGGTGCAGTGGCCAGTTGGAGTAAAACGCTTGCCATGGAATTAGGCCAGTTTGGAATTACGGTAAATAATGTACTTCCAGGTGCAACCAACACCCTTCGACTGAATGGAATTGCAGAAGCGAAATCAGCAAAGACAGGTCAATCAGTCGAACACATTTTGGATGAAATGGCTCAGGAATCGCCCATGCATCGGATCGCTGAACCCGAAGAAATTGCAGCAGCTGTTGCGTTTTTAGCCTCCAGCGCAGCGGGCTATATTAATGGGATTAATTTACCGGTGGATGGTGGCCGCACCAAATCACTATAATTGATTTTGTCTCTATTTTTTTTGTGCTAAAAAAAAGTAAGGAAGCCCTCACCTTCATCGCCCTCCAGAGGGGGAAAAATTTAAGAATCCTTACCTTTCAAATACATTCTATACGCTAAAAGCCCTGGAATCCCAATCAGTACGATGAAACAAAAAAAGTACCCTTCCGGAAGCAAATAAAAATCTTTTATTCCTTCTAAGTCTTTATCCTCATAACCCATACCTATAAAATAGGATAAACTTAAATTTGTTTTGATGGGTACCTCAACAATATTGCTCTTATAAATGATCATTCCTTTAAATATATTAATAGGAAAAATAAAAAGTGGAATTGAAATTAAAATCACACTGATTAGGAAGATTCTTATTGGCTTTGATATTCTTGTAAACATATTCATCATTTTTTACAAAGTTAAGTTTAATTTTACCTTATACTATGAAATTAATCTATCTCTGTAGTTCAAAAAGTTGGGGCGGACTCGAATTAAATCAGCTCCGCAATGCTATGTGGATGCACAAGCGTGGTCATGAGGTCTTGGTTCTTGGAGTTGAAAACACTCCCTATTTTAAGAAAGCGCTTGAATGGTCCTTGCCAACCATTGCCATTGCTCCCTATCGCAAATATTATGCCTTTGGTAGTGCTCTGAAGTTAGCTCGCATCTTAAAAAATGAGAAAGCTAGCCATTTATTTATTCGCGATACACGCGATATGAGCATGATGGCCTCTCTCAAATTTTTGCTCAAAAAATCCATAACCACTGTTTATTTTATGGAAATGCAACTGGGTGTCTCCAAAAAAAACTTACTGCATACTATTAGGTTTTCGTTTTTGGATTTTTGGTCTTGTCCACTCCAAGGTTTATTGGAACAAGTTCAAGAAAAAACGAGATTTAATCCCAATCGTTTATTGCTCATTCCCTCAGGATTGGATAAATCTGCTTTGATACCTATTGATAAAGAAAGCGCTAGAAAGACATTGAATCTTCCTGAAAAAGCGCTGATTTTTGGTTTGATTGGTAGATTGGACCCACAAAAAGGCCAGCATTTATTGGTGGAAGCTTTGGCAAAATTGAAGCCAACGCAAATTCACATCGTATTTCTAGGTGAAAGTACTAAAGGAGAAGGAGATCATTATTTCAATAACTTGAAGGAACAGATATCAATAGAAAAACTAAGCGAGCAAGTTCATTTTAGACCCTTCCGGGAGGATGTTTCTGTTTTTTTTAGTGCGATTGATTGGATGGTGATGGCGACAAAAGCAGAGACTTTTGGTATGGTTTCTATCGAATCGATGTCCTGCGGTACGCCTGTATTGGGAAGTAATGCCGGTGGCACTCCCGAAATATTAAATTTTGGAAAGTTGGGCGTTCTTTTTGAAAGTATGAATTCGATGGCCTTATCCCTAAAAATGCAAGGTATTTTGGACGGTTCTTATCTAATTGAACCTAAATTAATGCAGGAAAGCACTGCTCAATATGATCACAACAAGGTTTGTACTGCGGTTGAAGAACAAGTACTTAATTTTTTTCATCAGGATCTTAATGCCTAAATTAGCCTTATGAATTTGTATTCGAATAAACAGAGGTGGAAAATCGCCTTACTTATTATTGCACTTGCTACTATTGGAGCATCTCTCTTTGTGTCCAACAATATGGTATCCAAAATTGCCAATCGGGAGCGTAAAAAAGCGGAGCAATGGGCAGATGCTATCCAGAAAAGGGTAGAATTAGTCCAATTTACCAATGCAACTTTTGATCAATTAAGAGAAAAAGAGCGCCAGAAAATAGAAATGGTTGTGCGAGCTCAAAAAGCTTTGCTTGCTCCAAGTAGTTTAGGAGTGAATCAAGATGTGGACTTTGCCTTAGAAATCATCAATGAAAATAAGGAAATTCCTATTTTACTTCTCGATGATCAAGGCCATATCATGCAACATAAAAATGTAGTCATTGATACCGTAAAGATCGCCAAAGAAAATCTCTTTATCCGCAAGGAGGATAAAAAGGATTTGTATCTTTTTATTGAAGACAGTTTAATGCAACTTGCTAAAAATTGGAAATCTGCAGGAAGAACTTTTGACATTGAAGTATTTGAAGGTTTTGTAATGACCTATGTTTTTGATGATTCCCGTACCTTAAAGAATTTAGAGCGCAATAGAGATTCCTTACTGAATGCTTTTAATCGTGATTTGATCAATGACAGTCAATTGGTGCCGGTTTTATTACTCAATAAAAATAAGGATTCTATTGTTGGCACTAATTTTAGTGCACAAGAACTTAAAAATAAATCGCTCCAAAACTATATTGCAGCATTTGGCGCTCAAAATCCACCTATAAAAATCGATTTAGGCTCTGGAAATGTGCATTGGTTGTTTTTTGATGATAGTGCAGAGGTAAAACAACTTTTTTGGTTTCCCTACATTCAGTTTTCCATGCTGGCTTTGATTGTAATTATTGGATATTTAATGTTCTCTACCTATAGAAAGGCGGAGCAAAATCAGGTTTGGGCCGGAATGGCAAAAGAAACAGCACATCAATTAGGGACACCTCTTTCTTCATTAATGGCCTGGGTGCAACATTTAGAAGCATCAGGTGCAGACGAAATGATTACTAATGAAATGCAAAAGGATTTAGATCGACTGGAAAAAATAACGGATCGATTTTCTAAGATTGGTTCTGGTGCTAAATTAGTGGAACAAGATTTGGTTGTCACCATTGGAAACAATCTAGAGTATTTAAGCGCTCGTTTGTCTGATAAAATTGAAATCACCTATAGTATCAAAGAGGAACAAGCCATAATGGTAAAACACAACGCTTCTTTAATAGAATGGGTGGTTGAGAATATTTGTAAGAATGCAGTCGATGCCATGTCAGGAAAAGGAAAATTAAAGATCTCAATGCATTGTGCCGCAGATTGGGTTCATATTGATATTCAAGATTCAGGAAAGGGGATTCCTCAAAATCAGTTTAAAGCTATTTTTCAACCTGGATTTTCAACTAAAAAAAGAGGTTGGGGACTAGGTTTGACTTTGGTGAAAAGAATTATTGAAGAATATCATAAAGGAAAAGTATATGTTCTGGCAAGTGATGCTGATAAGGGAACCACTTTTAGAATTAGTTTGCCCTTATAAATTCTCTAAATCTACTTGTCGCATTGCAATAAATGCTTTCAATACCCTTTCTCCGACACCGGGAACTTCTACATGGATTAGGTACAATCCACCAGAAATAGGAATATTGGCCTGATTGGTTAATGTCCAGTCTTGATAGGTTATTGGACTATCTTTTTTAAAGGTTCTGATAAGCTTGCCTTGTGTGGAATAAATTCGAATCAAACATTGCTCGGGCAGGTTGGTTATTTTTATTCTGTTGTCTAATTTATTTCTCTCATATTCAGAAAAGGCTAAATAGGGATTGGGCACTACATTAATAATAGACAAAGCTTCTTTTAGTGCATCGAGACTACCTGTCAGTGTTGCATTATCTTTCATTGACCAAGAATACATAGGTCTACCATTGTTAGCTCCTGTTGCTGTGAAGTTTTTGTATTCTTTGTTCATTCTCAATTTAATAGTCACATCAGTCGACAATAAAGTTTGACCAGGCATCAAGATTGGATAAGAGATCCAAGAAAGACTTCCGTACAATTCTCTTTTTGCTG
>CANFJL010000005.1 GCA_947447525.1 Flavobacteriales bacterium
GCGAGTGGTGATAATTACTACCGTTTGCGCCAAGTAGATATCGATGGCGTTGAGAAACTATACGATGTTATTGCAGTAACTTGTGCAGCAGGAAGCGATCAATACATCATGACGTATCCGAATCCAAGTGAACAAAATTTCCATGTAGCATTGCTAGACGAAAACTTGATTGGAACCGCAACTTTAAGCATGGTAGATGCTCGAGGAGTTTTAATTCACAGCGAACTCCTAGAAGTAAAAGCAGGAACTAATTTATTCTTGTTCAACAATACAGGCTTGGCTCCCGGGATTTACTATTTGAAAATTTCCAAAGGAACTTATAGTTCTTCGGTGTTGAAGCAAGTGGTAAGATAACATATAGTCGGTTTCGACTACGCTCAACCCACTTTTAAGGCTTATCGATTACCGAAACAGAGTTAGAGTTGGACTTGGAGGTTGGACGTAGAGGTTAGAGATAGAGTTGGACATAGAGGTTAGAGGTTAGACTTGGAATTGGAGCGAGGTCCTTACTTTATTTTGTATACGACAACCCGTTGTTTTGTAAATAATAACATTCTATTTTTAGACCTTGCAATAGGAGGTTTTTCAAACCCATTGAATTTGGTATATGCTAAGACTAGCTTGTTCTCTCTACTTTTTTTCCGCAAAAAAGTAGCAAAAAGCTCGGTGCTGGTTTTTGTAATCGGCGTTCCACTTTTGAAAGCCGACCTTCTCAGCGAGCTTGCAGCTTCTTCATGGTACCCGACTTTCAATACGCTATTCTTGATTAAAAAAAAATGCACCAACTTAAAAGAAAAAGTTTTGTAATTAGTAACCTACTAATTTAGACCTTGCAATAGGAGGTTTTTCAAACCCATTGAATTTGGTATATGCTAAGACTAGCTGAAAGCTCAGTCGCTAGCATCCAAATTTGAAGGGGATTAAAAATACTTCGAACTTTCTCAGGAATGAGTTAATTATAGGTGCGTCGAAGTAAAGCGCATTGATAAGTCAGCTCCTTTTTTTGTTACTTTTTTTTGAGATAAAAAAAAGTAAAGAAATAGATCAATCGCTAGCATCCAAATTTGGTGGGGATTAAAAATACTTCGAACCTACTCAGAGTTTAGAAGATTGCATGTTCGTCGAAGTAAAGCGCATCTCGACTACTAAAATAGAGTTACCCTTCGATGAGCTCAGGGCGAGAAGGTTAGACTTGGAGGTTAGAGTTTAGACATAGAGCTTAGAGCGCATCTCTAAAACTGAAACAGAGTTGGACTTGGACTTAGAGGTTGGAGATAGAGGTTCGATAGCGCATCTCGACTACGCTCGATGAGCTTTCAGAAGTGGATTGAACTGCTTGTGCTGAGCTTGTACTCCCCAGAGCATATCGAAGGGCCGAAGTAAGTCGAAAGACACTGTGTTGAGCTCTAAAAAGTGGATTGAGCGGAGTCGAAAGAGACTGACACTTGTGTCGAGTAAGTCGAAATCCACGAACAATTCCATGAAATCATTTGCTTGATTTAGTGTAACTTTGTTTTATGAATAAAGAAAATTATTTCATTAAGCATCTGGGTCAAACCTCTCCATTTCCCTTTTTGATTGATATTCAAAGTGCCGAAGGAATTTATATTATTGATAAAAACGGCAAATCCTACATGGATATGATTGCCGGTGTTGCTGTTAATAATATCGGCCACCGTCATCCTAAAGTTGTAGCTGCTCTAAAAGAGCAAATTGATCACTATATGCATGTTATGGTGTATGGAGAATTTATTCAAGAAGCACAAATTAATTTAAGTGCCGCGCTTCAATCGGTTTTACCTCCAACGCTGAATGCTGTATATCCCGTCAATTCAGGAACAGAAGCTATTGAAGCAGCTATAAAATTGGTCAAACGGGCAACACGTCGTACTGAAATTATTTCGTTTAAAGGTGCTTATCATGGCAGTACAAATGGTGCCTTAAGTATTTCCTCCAATGTTATAAAAAAACAAGCCTTTCGTCCCTTATTACCAGACATTAATTTTATTAATCTAAATAGTTTAGAGGATCTTGAACGCATTACCAATCGTACCGCTGGAGTTTTTCTAGAAACGGTGCAAGGTGATGCTGGCGTTCGTATCCCTGAAAAAGCATTTATGGAAGCATTGCGCAAGCGCTGTGATGAAGTTGGTGCACTCTTGGTGTTTGATGAAATTCAATGTGGAATGGGAAGAACGGGTAAAATGTTTGCTTTTGAGCATTATAATTGTATACCCGATTTACTTACCTTAGGAAAAGCCCTTGGAGGTGGAATGCCCATTGGAGCTTTGGTTTGCAATCAAAATTTGTTGCGGAATTTTTCTCATGATCCCATGTTAGGTCATATTACAACTTTTGGTGGTCACCCTGTGATTTGCGCTGCAGCAGTCGCTTGCCTTGAGGTAATGAAATCTGAAATTGATTTCAATGAGGTAAATCGTTTGGGGGCTATGCTTGCTGAATTAATCGGAAAGGAAAAGGAAATTATTGCTGTCCGACAGATTGGAATGATGTTCGCATTTGATATGGAATCTCCTGAAAGGGTTGAGAAAATTGTGATGCGTTGTCTGGAGAAAGGGGTTTTAACTTTTTGGTTTCTATCTCATCCCTATAGTTTCCGCTTGTCTCCGCCTTTAAATATTACGGAAGATGAGATCATAAAAGCAGCGCAACTCATTCGTGAAGCAATTAATGAAACAGCTTAGTTTTTCACTCTTTAATTTATTATTCACCTTGAAACGCACTATCTTTGTACCCATAACTTTAGCATGAAAGTAACCGAACATATAGCAGCTGCGAAGGACACTCTGTTTTCCTTTGAAATTCTTCCTCCTCTGAAAGGAAAAAGTATTCATTCTATTTTTGATGGGATTGATCCTTTAATGGAATTTCAACCCAAATTTGTTAATGTGACCTATCATCGCGAAGAATATATTTATAAGGAGCGAGAGAATGGTTTGCTAGAGAAAATAGCCATTCGTAAAAGACCAGGTACCGTTGGTATTTGTGCAGCGATTATGAATAAATATAATGTTGATGCAGTGCCTCATTTAATTTGTGGTGGATTTAGTAAAGAAGAAACTGAAAATGCCTTAATAGATCTTCAATTTTTAGGTATTGATAATGTATTGGCTTTGCGTGGAGATTCCATTAAAACAGAGTCTGTTTTTCGTCCACATACCGATGGACATGCCTTCGCTGTAGAGTTGATTGAGCAAATATCTGATATGAATAGTGGAAATTATATCATGGATGATGTGCAACTAGAACCAACAAATTTCTGTATCGGTGCCGCTGGTTATCCAGAAAAGCATTTTGAAGCCATGAATATGAATACGGATTTGATGAATGCAAAAAGGAAAGTAGATGCTGGTGCTTCTTATCTTGTGACACAAATGTTTTTCGATAATCAAAAATATTTCGACTTCGTTGCTTCATGTCGCACTATCGGAATTGATGTTCCAATCATTCCCGGAATTAAACCACTGAATAATTTAAATCATATTTCTTTTATTCCTAAATCTTTTCACATTGATTATCCAATAGCGCTATCAAATGAACTTCTGAAATGTAAGGACAATAAGTCTGTAGCACAGGTTGGGATCGAATGGGGAATTCAACAATCAAAGGAGTTAAAAGCTGCAGGGGTTCCTTGTATTCATTATTATACCATGTCTAATTCAACTTCAGTAAAAGCGATAGCTTCTGAGATATTTTAACCTTTGCTATGAAAAATCTGTTTTTTGTTTCTTTCGTTTTATTGATGTTTTTCCCTGCATTATCTCAAGGTATCAAGTTAAAAAATGCTCTCGTGGTGGGTCAATTCGATAAACCTGAGGATCGTTTTTCTGTAGAAATTAATTTAACTGAAATGTTGAGTATGCAAGGTGTGAAAGCATTCCCTTCTTTGAATATGTTAAAACAAGGTGCTGATCAGTCATTATTAGCATCGGATACGATAACACAAGCGGTATTATTAAAAGGTTATGATACTTATCTAGTGGTGAATGTAAAAGGCTACGATAGAAAGTTTAAAAAATCTCTTGTCCTTCCTGTCTTGACTGAAGCACTTAATAGGGTGAGTTTGTATCATATTTTTAAAGATGAAGTAACTTCTGTTACCTTTGAATTTACTTTTTATCGTTCCAATCAACCTATTTATACTGAAATATTGAAGTGTGGAAATGTTTCTAATCGGGAGGATGTAGTTAAAAAGTTGAGAAAGAAAATGCCGAAATTAATCGAAAAATGGAAGCAATAATCTAATCAATTATTCATCCTAAAGCCTTTGTCTTTCTCCATGTCTTTCGGATCACCATAGGCTCCACACTTCGGCTGACTCTCAAAAAGCTTAATAAATTTAATTTGTGCTTGAATAGGGCGGTAGGTAGATGAAAACCAATTCATTTTCGCATTAATCCCATTATAATCGTGTATTCCGATGAGTGGCAAATAAACTCCTGGCACCATCATCCACGCACGATTGATTCTAATTCCAAGTCCCAAAGAATAATGAAATTGTACCACTAATGGGCTATGAAAATTAAATGCTTGAAGGTTATTCCCTTCAGCGTAAACTTGTTCTCCTTGAAATAAATTGTAATCAAAGTTAAACCCAATGGCATTATCAATAAAATATTTTCTTGTTACATCAATTTTTTTCTTTCCAATATAAATTAGAGAATGCGCAGAGAACCGGCCATAAAGAAATCCGTTGGTAAAATTACCATGACTTTCAACGCTCGAAGTTACTTCTCCTAAGGCATTGGTGTAATCTAAATGGGTGAGTTCAGTTCCGCGAAACTGTTTGTATCCAATCCCCCAGTCAACAAAATCCATTAATCTAGATTTTTTAAGTGCTTTGATCGGTAATTTCCCTTTCCATTTTGGAAAATGAACCATCCCTAATTCTGCATGGAATCCAATTTGACCAGCTGGATCGATGTAATATTTCCCTCTTTGTCCGCTGTTGTCCGTTAAGATAAATGTAGGTGAATCTTTGGGTGTGATTTGATAGGTAGCTCCAAAATTAAATTGAATCCCATCATTGGTCACCATCCGATAGGCATCACCTTCTCTTACTCCCTTTTTAAACCCGTATTGGCTGAAACTACCAAATGGAAATAAGAGTAATAGTAAAATTAATTTTTTCATACTTGAAAGTTAAACTGTTTACTTTTTTCTACTAAATAGTTCATGATCTCCTCACTTTCCCAATTTTTTTCAATCTCGGGTAATGCCATCACTTCATCCATAATTGAATTTTGTAGATTCCCTTGAGCATAAGCAACACTATATTTTATATTGCTAAAAGTCACTTGCGAATATAACGGCATCCATCGTTCTGGATACAAAGAACTGAATTTTGCTTCTATTTTTTTTCTTAGAATAAAAGCGGGATCTCCAACAAAATCACGCATAACAAAATAATTGTCTAAAGATAAATCTTGAAGTGCATCTCCATCTGCTTTTCTCGTTCTACTGTATTCATCAAAAACAAGCGGCCAATTTTCCTTGTGTTTTTGCATTAAGCCCCAAAGCACCGAACAGTCTTCGAAACCAGCATTCATACCTTGACCATAAAAAGGCACCGTTGCGTGCGCAGCATCTCCCATTAGGGCAACTTTTCCTTTATGCCAAGGATAACATCTAATGATGGCTAAATTTGATAAAGGATGATCTTCCCATGCATCTGCGATATTGGGCATCATTTTATAAAAATCAGGAAATACATCTAAGAAAAATGTATTTACCGCTTCACGAGAATTTAATTTATCAAAGGCATATTTATCTCCTTCATGTGGCATGAAAAGTGTACAAGTAAAGGAACCATCTTCATTGGCAAGTGCAATAAGCATGAATCTTCCTCTTGGCCAAATATGTAAAGAATTCTTATCCATTCTGTAATTCCCATTCTCATCGGCTGGCAAAAGAATTTCACGATAACCATCTGCAATAAAATTTTGGCTGTAGGTAAAGCGCTCCATT
Organism: Flavobacteriales bacterium; assembly: GCA_947447525.1. Taxonomy (GTDB): domain Bacteria; phylum Bacteroidota; class Bacteroidia; order Flavobacteriales_D; family Crocinitomicaceae; genus UBA952. Next base: position 5,989 of record CANFJL010000005.1, read on the forward strand.
TTCTGCATAGAGTTGTAACGAACATTTGAAAAGGCACCATCAACTGCAAATATCACCTCAGATTCAACAGTGAAGGTCTTATTGTTTATGGTATCAGTTAGTGTCACTATCCCGTTTTCTAAATCTACTTTTTGACAGGTGTGATTGTAATGAATGGTTGCACCACCATGTGTTTCGGCAATATCCATCATTTTCGCATTTACCTTACCTCTAGAAACAGAATAAATGGCTTCTCCCTCTTTTCCGTATTGTTGAAAATTTAAATTACCTTCTACATCATGCATCATACGACCATACATTGGAATTGCTATTTCGCGAATTTCATCACCAACTCCGACAGCATCAAGCGCGGTCCAGCCACGAACAGACAAGGCCAAATTAATTGATTTTCCTGCACTTATTTCGGCTTTTCTAATATCACTTCTACGCTCATAAATGGTAACTTTATAGCCTGCTTTTGAAAGATATACGGCCCAAAGGGAACCAACTAGACCTGCTCCGATTATTACTGCTGATTTTTGTTGTTCCATGTTCTTTTTTTTATTGGGTAATATTTAATTTCAATGGGTTATAATACTATTTACAAAAATAAACAGATTGTTATACTTGTATTCGTGTTTTATCAACACTTATTCACATGATAAAGTTCGTTGTCCTCTAGATTAATATTTGTTTGATCTTGCTTATTTTATAGCTTCCAAAAAACTATTTGTACATTTGTTATCTTAATTTAGGCTTATGTCCGTTCACAAAAATGTAAAAAAGATTACAACCCACACCTTGCAAGAAATGAAAAGTCAAGGTCAGCGTATTTCTATGCTTACAGGGTATGATTTTTCTATGGCTCGTATTCTCGATCAAGCTGGAATTGATGTTATTCTTGTAGGTGATTCTGCTTCAAATGTGATGGCTGGACATGAAACAACCTTACCCATTACTTTAGATCAAATGATTTATCATGGAGCCTCGGTTGTTCGTGCCATTGAGCGCGCATTGGTCGTTGTTGATCTCCCTTTTGGTTCGTATCAAGGCAATTCGAAAGAAGCCCTTTCAAGCGCTATTCGTATTATGAAGGAAACGGGTGCGCATGCTGTGAAAATGGAAGGGGGACAAGAAATTCTTGAGTCTATTCAGAGAATTTTAACCGCTGGAATTCCTGTCATGGGTCATTTAGGTTTAACACCTCAATCAATTTATAAATTCGGAACTTATACCGTTAGAGCAAAGGAAGAAAGTGAAGCAAATCAATTGATTGAAGATGCTTTGGCTTTAGAAAAAGCAGGTTGCTTTGCTATAGTTCTAGAAAAAATTCCGGCAGTTCTCGCTGAAAAGGTTTCAAAAATGTTACACATTCCTATTATTGGTATCGGTGCTGGAAGTGGTGTTGATGGTCAAGTGCTTGTCGCTCATGATATGTTGGGCATCAATAATGAATTTAATCCAAGGTTCTTACGCAAATACAATAACTTGCACGAACAGATGCTCACCGCTTTTCAATCTTTTATTACTGATGTAAGGTCTGGTGATTTTCCGAATGAAAAAGAACAGTATTAATTCTTAAATGAAAACGCCTCTTTTTTTTAGTATCTTGTTTCTATTGGCATGCTCTACCAGTCATAAGCCAGTTGGACCAGAATCAGAAACCAATAGTTATTCAAAGTGGCTTTCTATAAAAGAATCAAAACGAGGTGTATTTATTACAATTACCAATCCCGACAAATCTTCGGAGCAATTCAATTATTTTATTGGAACCCATACCCCTGAAAACTACACCAATATTTCAGTAGGTCCTAAGGGTATTGCTGCACTTTCTTCGACTCACATTGGAATGTTGTCTCAATTGGGTTCCATAAAGTCAATTTCCGCAGTGGGAGATAAAAAATTGATTTACAATCAAGAATTAAAGAAAAGAATTTCTAAAGGATGGGTTGCTACGCTGGGTCAAGAAGGTGATCTTTCGGTAGAAATGTTGTTACAATCTAAGTCAAAAACACTCGTTTATAGTGCTTTCTCAGGAAAATTATCCATCGAAAATAAATTAAAAAAGCTAGGAATTGTTGCAATTCCAAATTTTGATTGGCGTGAAACTCATCCTTTAGGAAGAGCAGAATGGATCTTGCTTTTTGGCTATCTTATCGGAAATCAAGAAAGAGCAAAAAAAGAATTCGCTGAAATAGTAACTCAATATTTGACGATTCAAAATAAAAGTAAATCTTCTGAGAAAGTCGCTTTGGTGGGAAATGTTACGGGTGATTTTTGGTATGCACCGGCTGGTGATAGTTACAATGCGAAGTTACTTCAAGATGCCGGAGTTAATTATATTTATAAGAATTCTAAAGGAACGGGAAGCTTATCTTTGACTTTAGAACAAGTATTTAAAAAGTCAGATCAGGTAGATTTATGGTTAAATCCTGGTTTTGCCTCTAAAAAATTAATCCTATTTCATAATCCTAAAGCTAAGTATTTTTCGATGTTTTCAAAAGGTGAAATTTATTGCTATGCCCAAAACATGAATCGCTACTGGGAAATGGCTGCAGTGCAACCACATTTAATATTATCAGATTTACAGCAAATAATCGATTCAAGTCTTCCCAATAAGAAGCTGCATTTTTATCAGAAGGTGGAATGATGAAACGAAGAATTCTTTTCTATTTATTGTTGGCGACTATTTTGTTGCTTGTATTTTCTATACTCCATCTTTTTGTAGGACAAATTTCTTTGTCATCTAGTGATTTTTTCGGAGCAGTTTTTAAAAACGGAAATTATTCTAATGAGGAAATTCTCATGCGTGAATTTCGAATTCCAAGACTGTTAATGGCTATTGTTGCTGGAGGTGGATTGGCTTTAGCTGGAATGTTAATGCAAACGCTGTTTAATAATCCCTTGGCTGGACCTTATGTGCTTGGGATTAATTCAGGTTCTAGTTTATTGGTCGCTTTGTCCATTTTAACGGGCTCAACCTTCTTAGGTTCTGAATTAAGTCTTGTCTTTTCGGCAATTGTTGGGGCGTTTATTTTTGGACTCCTAATTCTTTTGTTTTCGCTCTCTGTTAAATCACACCTTTCCTTATTGTTGATTGGCCTCATGCTCGGAAGTTTTACCTCTGCTCTTGTTTCAATTTTGGAAATGGGCGCTGGAGCAGAGCAATTTAAAGCCTTTGCTTTTTGGGGGATGGGTTCCTTGCAACAAATAGAATTGTCTCAGATTTCGATCCTCATGCTTACTTTTTTAGGGAGTATTGGAGCTTCTTTTTTATTGGTTAAACCTCTAAATATGTTGGTCATTGGAGAAAATTCCGCCGTAATGCTTGGTTTATCTCTGAGAAAAACAAGAATTTTAGTCATAGCTGTTACGGCACTTTTCACAGGTCTTATCACCGCTTTTTGTGGTCCAATTGCTTTTGTTGGTTTAGCCGTTCCTAATATCACAAAATTGGTTTTCAGAACGCAACAACATGCTTGGTTGATTTTAGGAAATGTGCTGATTGGCGCTTTGTTTTTAGTGGTGTGTGATGTTTTGATCCAAAGTCTTGAATCTCTTATTCACCTTCCTTTAAATGCTTTGACCTCTATCATTGGTGCTCCATTTGTGATTTTTATCCTCTTAAAAAAAGTGAGATGATTGGTTTTAAAAACACTCTTATTGGTTTTAAAGCGAGTCTGTTTGAAATAGAAAACTTGGATTTATTTCCCGGAAATCTTTACTTATTGGCCGGTAAAAATGGAACTGGAAAAACAACTTTTCTAAAAACAATTATGCGAACGGTTCCGCTTCATGGTGGAAGTATTCAAATTAAAGGAACTGATCTTAAAAATATTGAAAGCAGGACATTACCTCTTTTAGTTGCTTTCGTTGAAAGTCGCTTCGTTGGAATTCCTTTCCTTTCTTTAAAAGAATATATTGCTCTAGGAAGAGCGCCGCATACCAATGCCTTTGGAAGATTAACACCAAAGGATAATGATAAAGTTGATGAGGTGATTTCCTTGCTTAATCTATCTTCGTATCAAGATAAATTCACAGATGAGTTGAGCGATGGAATTCGTCAATTGGGAGCCATCGCTAAAGCATTAGTGCAAGAAGCACCCATCCTTTTGTTAGATGAACCAACTGCATTTTTGGATTTTGAAAACAAGGATTTGTTGATGAAAACCTTAAAAGAAATTGCTCTTTCTCAAAACAAATGCATCATTTGTTCTTCACACGATCTCGATTTAAGCATTGAATTAGCTTTGCCAACTTTAGCAGTGTCTTCCGAAGAAAATAAACTTATCTTATTGGATTCCCCACTAAACAAACAGGAAATAATTGGGCTTATTTGCTAAGTTAATTAACTAAAAACTTCTTGGTTGTGTAGCGCCCATTTTCATAAATCTTGAGTAGATAAGAGCCTTTTGATAAATTCGAGCAATCAATTTTTAATTGATTTGAATTCACAGCTTCTTTCGTCAATGCCCTACCTGAGACATCTAAAATTTCATAGTGTCCATGGAGCTGTTTTTGAAATCCCACATTTAAAATGGCATTCGTTGGGTTAGGATAAAGACTAAAGTTTAGCTGTTCTTCACCAACACTTCCTTGCAAGGTTATAAAATTACTGGTATCACATCCATTGGCGGACATAACAGAAACGGTAAATGTCCCACCGAAATCTACGGGGATAATGAGAGTATCATTTGTTTCACCCACCATTATTTGACCGTTGACATACCATTGGTAATAATCACCCGGCGTTGGGGTGCTCATAGTTTGAATATTGTCATAATAAATTAGCGCATTGATACCAGGTTGGGCACAAGTCGTTTGATTCACCGTTCCGGCAGTATTAATTAAACTGGCTTGAAAATCTGCTAAAGCATAACAATCGGTATTCAATACATAATGCAACCAAGGATCTAAAATTTCAAATGTTTTTTGTTGTTGTTCAGCACGCGTTATTGAAATTCCTTGCGATGAGGTGCTTTCTCCAAAGTCACAATTGAAATTTGAATTTGCGAAATAACAATGAGCCCCACCTGTGATACTCACATAAGATTTACAAGCAGAGGCTAACCCTTGATACATGGGAAGATGGTTATCGATAGGCGGCGTTACACCATCATTACTACCTGAAAAAATGAGGGCAGGAACACTAATGTTTCCACACACCGAAACCGCAGAAGGATTCGTTTCTGCCGGTGCTAGGCCAACAATTCCGGCAATCGAAGAATTATTTTCAGCAGCGAGCATCGTGGCTCCTCCGCCCATGGAATGTCCCATAATTACGACTTTTTGCTTTACTTTTCCATTGAAAAGTGATCCAACGTTGCCATTCAAAGCCAACATTTTTGTCGCCACAAGGGCTAAATCGTCGCCGAAATCTCCATGACTTGGAGCAGGAATTAAACTTCCTTCTGTGCGCACAAAAGCTAAGATATATCCTTGAGGCACCAAGTGCTGCCAAATGTTGGAGTAGGCATCCCATGACATAGCAAACCCATGACCAAATACAATAACAGGAAAGTTTGGATAACTTGCAACTGCTGTGTTCTCTCCAGCGGTAAAGCTAGGATAATAAATTTCTGTTTGAATTTGTCGGCCCGCACCACCGCCAGTCCCAAAACCTCCCGTTCTTGAAGGGTCATTAAAAGTAATGGTGGTATGTCCAATGGAAAATTGTGCCATCAATTGTAATTGAAGTAACAATACAAAAAGTAAAAGAGAAAGCTTCATGACTTATTTTTTATAAAAATATAAAATTTATATTTAACAAGCACTCGTCCAATTGCTTCGGTCCAAGCTTCTAAACTGAATCGCTTCGGCAACATGTTGCACTTCTATTTTTTCGTTCCCTTCTAAATCGGCTATGGTCCTTGCTACTTTTAATATTCGATCATAAGCACGGGCAGACAAGCCGAGCTTTTCCATGGCTAATTTTATGATTTTCTGTCCCGAAAGGTCTGTTTTACAAAACAAGTCAAATTCAGACTTGCTCATTTGCGCATTGCAATGCGTCGATAAACTCTCCTTATATCTTGTTCCTTGAATTTTTCTGGCATTGACCACCCGATGGCGAATGGTTTGACTGTCTTCACTTGAGGCTTCACCACTCAACTCATCAAAGCTTACAGGACTAACTTCCACATGCAAATCAATGCGATCCAATAAGGGACCTGAAATTTTGTTTAAATACCGCTGAACCACACCTGGTCCACAAACACATTCTTTTTCAGGATGGTTAAAATAGCCACAAGGACATGGGTTCATTGCAGCAACAAGCATAAAACTAGTGGGATAATCCACAGTGAATTTTGCTCTCGAAATGGTCACATATCGATCTTCTAAAGGTTGCCTCATTACTTCTAGTACGGTTCGTTTGTACTCTGGTAGTTCGTCTAAAAATAACACTCCGTTATGCGCCAAAGAAATCTCACCCGGTTGCGGAAAACTCCCCCCACCAACCAATGCGACATCTGAAATGGTATGGTGAGGTTTTCTGAAGGGTCTTTGAGTGATCAATCCACTTTTCATTTTTAACTTCCCTGCAACACTATGTATTTTTGTGGTTTCCAAAGATTCTTCCATCGTCATGGGGGGTAAAATACTCGACAACCTCTTGGCGAGCATGGATTTTCCTGATCCTGGTGGACCGATCAAAATGATATTGTGACCCCCAGAAGCAGCAATTTCAAAAGCTCTTTTGATATTCATTTGTCCTTTTACATCTTTAAAATCAGCATCATCAAGAGAGGCTGAAGCACTAAAGTGTTTCTTTTCATCAAAATCAGCTAAGAATAGGGGTCCTGTTCCGTCCAAAAAAGAAACCACTTCCTTCAAGTTATGCGCTCCTCGCACTTCAATTCCAACTACAACAGATGCTTCTTCACAATTTTCAAACGGTATTATAATTCCTTTATAGCCCTCTTTTTTTGCTTGAAGCGCAATGGGCAACACTCCTCTTGTAACTTGGATCGATCCGTCTAGGGAGAGTTCACCTATGAGAATGTATTCTTTGAGTAGGGTTGTTTGAACTTGTTCACTCACCGCTAAAATCCCAATTGCAATGGGAAGGTCGTAAACGGAACCCTCCTTTCTAATATCTGCCGGAGCAAGGTTAACGGTGATTTCTTTACCAGGAAATTTGAAATCATTATTCTTAAAAGAGGCTCGAATGCGCTGCTGACTTTCTTTAACAGCATTATCGGGTAAGCCAACCATAAAAAAATTGACTCCAATACCTAAGTTTACTTCAATGGTTATGGTGGTAGCAGTAATTCCGAAGACACTGCTGGTATATGTTTTCACTAACATGTAATAGATTTTTATTTATTTCTATTTAAGTTAATGAATATTTTTCGGTTTCTTATTTTTTTAACATTCTAAGACATTAACATGACTAATATCATAATTTAAGAAAATCCTTACTCTTAGCTTTGTTCAATAATAGAAAATATGCTGCGAATTCTACCCGTTTTAATCATTGTTCTGCTTTATTCTTGCAGTACAAAACAGACTGAATCTCATGCCATGAGAAAAGATTTGGTAGAGAGTGTTTATGCGAGTATCAATATCATTCCAAAGGATGTGTATAAGGTCAATGCTTCTATCTCTGGATATTTAGATCAAGTGAATGTTGAGGAAGGTGATCTTATTAAAAATGGTCAGGTCTTATTTGTGATCTCGAATGATCCGATTAAACTTAATGAACGCAATGCAGAATTAAATTATGAGCTTCTTCAAGACAACTTAAAAGGGGAGGCCAATATGCTCGAGGAACTTAAATTAAGTTTGAATTCAGCAAGAATTAAACAAAAAAATGACTCTCTTAATGCAGAAAGAATGAAGGTGCTTTATTTTAAAAGTGCGTGTAGTAAGTTTGATATGGAAAATTCTATTGCTGCATATGATTTTTCAAGAAATAATTATTTAAGCCTTAAAAATCAACTCAAAAGAAAACAAGTAGAATTAAAAAATCAACTTGCGCAATCTCAAAATAATGTTGCCGCTTCAGCTTCAAGGTCGGGAGATTATTTAATTAAATCAAATCAAAATGGTAAGGTTTATCAAATAAATAAAGAGCGTGGAGAATTGGTCTCTTTGCAAGAACCTATCGCTGTTATTGGTCAAAAAGATAATTTTATTATTTCAATGATGGTGGATGAGGTTGATATTGCTCAAATTGAACTAGGGCAATCTGTTTGGGTGACATTGGAAGCATTTCCATCACAACCTTTTGAAGCTAAAGTCACCAAAATAGCACCTAAAATGGATGAAAGGACGCAAGGATTTAAACTTGAAGCTCAATTCATTCACGCTCCAAAAAAAATGTATATGGGGCTATCTGGCGAAGGGAATATTGTGATTCGCAAGGTTAAAAATGCTTTGGTTATCCCAAAAGAATATTTGCTTCCTGGTTCTTATGTTCTTACCAATCAAGGAAAAATAAAAGTGAAGACAGGAATTTCTAATTGGGATTATATTCAGATTTTAAAAGGAATAAATGAGAAAACAACTTTGATTATTCCAGAATAATGAATTTTAAATTATTGCTTTCGATTTCTAAAACGCACTTGTTAACGCGCAAAAAACAAAGTGCAATTGCAGCCTTAGGGGTTACCTTTGGTATTGGAACCTATATTATCATGATGGGTTTTATGAATGGATTGAATGGCTTACTTGATGGCTTAATTCTTAATAGAACTCCTCATATTCATTTGTTTAATGAAATTAAACCTGCATCTAAACAGCCACTGCAAAAGGTGATTCAATATAAGAATATGGAAATTATGGTCCATAGTATCAAGCCAAAAAGGGTCCAATTAAAGATTCATAATGCGCTTCCAATTATGAAATATTTAAATGAACGAAAAGAAGTTCTAGGTTTATCTGCTCAAGTAAAAGTTCAAGGTTTTTATTTAGGAGGAAATACCCAATTGTCAGCGATGATGATTGGAGCTGATCCGATGAAAGAAAAGGAATTTTATAAATTGAATGAATATATCGTACAAGGAAGTTGTGAGGAATTAGAAAAAACAGACAAGGGTATTTTACTTGGAGCAGGTGCAGCAAAAAAACTTTCTGTAAATGTTGGGGATTTCGTTCAAGTATCTTCAATTACTGGTGAAATAATCTCTCTAAAAATTGTAGGGCTCTATCAAAGTGGCATGGCAGATGTTGATAATGTCCAAAGTTTCATTAATCTTCCTATGGCCCAATTGCTCCTGGGTGAGTCTAAAGATTATATTACTGATATTAATATCAAGATTAAAAATTTAGAGAAAGCACCCGACCTAGCCAAAGAATTGTCTGAGCAATTTAATACCACAGCGATAGATATTCAAACTGCAAATGCTCAATTTGAAACAGGCTCCTCTATTCGAACTTTAATTTCCTATGCTGTTTCAATCACACTACTCATCGTGGCTGGATTTGGGATTTATAATATTCTTAATATGCTGATCTATGAAAAAATGAATGATATTGCTATTTTGAAAGCAACTGGGTTTTCTGGAAAGGATGTGAAATGGATCTTTATTAGTCAAGCCCTAATAATTGGAATGGTTGGTGGTTCTCTTGGCTTATTAATGGGATATGGCGTTGCAGTTATTATTGATAATACTCCTTTTGAAACCGCTGCCTTGCCCACCATCAAAACCTATCCAATCGATTATAATATTAAATATTATATCATTGGACTTGCATTTTCTTTGATTGCGACATTTTTTGCAGGATATTTCCCTTCTAAAAAGGCTGAAAAAATAGATCCTGTTGATATAATTAGAGGTCAATAATGATGAAGGTACTAGAAACTAAACACATCAGTAAGGTGTTCCGTAACCCAGATGAGGTAAAGGTATTAAATGATATTTCTATTTCAATTGATGCAGGTGAGTTTGTTTCTATTCAAGGGAAATCTGGCTGTGGAAAATCTACTTTATTGTATATTTTATCAACTATGGATACCGATTATTCAGGGGAGTTATTTCTAGATAATCAATTATTAACAGGACAAAAACCTGATTTTTTAGCTAAAATTAGAAATGAAAAAATCGGATTTGTTTTTCAGTTTCATTATCTTTTGGCTGAGTTTACAGTTCTTGAAAATGTCATGCTTCCAGCACGAAAATTAGGATTGAAATCGGACAAAGAAATAGAACATGATGCTATGGAAAAGTTAAAACTACTTGGAATTGCTGAACATGCCTTGAAAATTTCATCTCGTATTTCAGGTGGACAAAAACAACGAGTTGCCATTGCTAGAGCGTTGATTAATGAGCCCTCTATTATCATGGCTGATGAACCTACAGGAAATCTGGACAGTAAAAATGCTGACATTGTTTTTTCTATCTTTAAGGAATTATCTGTGGAGCAAAATCTTTCATTCCTAATCGTAACTCATGATGATGATTTTGCAAATCGAACAGATCGTATAATACAAATGGGGGATGGCAGGATTATCTAAAGTAAATTGGTTAGAAAATATTCAAGAAATATCGATAGAATTTAAAAATTCTTTGGTCCTTGAAACTTGTTTGCAATTTCAAAAGGATTTATACTCTTGCGGTTTGGAGCTAAGCGAATTTCATACCAATCAGGCGCATGAGTTATATGATTTTACTTTCAATTATTTAAAATGTTTAGAGGGTTCCAAATTGCAAGACCTGCTTTATCGTGTAGATGTACCAGAATCTTTAATGAATAACATTGGTCTTGAGGAAGGTTATTTTGAAGCGCTTACTGATTTGATTCTGCATAGAGAAGCCATGAAGGTGTTCTTTCGCCAATACTATTCTTCCTAAGGTATTTATTGTCCAAGCCCTAAATTGAAAGTGTATTTAATACCTAGCGCAAAAAAATAATTTAGATTTCGCTCGAATTACCTTACTTTTGCAACATTCTATTGACAAAAAATATGAGTGATTTACTTTCCAAATTAGAGGCAATCCACTTTAGATTTGTTGAGGTTGGTAAAATGATTACCGATCCAGACATTATCTCTAATATGGAGCGCTTTGTTAAACTGAACAAGGAATATCGTGATTTGGAAACACTTGATGTTGTCTATAAAGATTACAAAAATCTAATCGATAATATAAGCAGTACCCGTTCCTTACTTGAATCTGAAACAGATCCTGAAATGAGGGAAATGGCTAAAATGGAATTGGATGATCTTGAAACGAGAAGGCCAATTTTGGAGGAAGATATCAAATTAATGCTGATTCCAAAGGATCCTGAGGATGATAAAAATGCCATCATGGAAATTCGCGCTGGAACAGGTGGGGATGAAGCATGTATTTTTGTGGAGGATATTTTCAGGATGTATACCATGTTCTTCAAAGAAGTTGGTTGGCAATATGAAATAATTAATTCTTCTGAAGGTACCGTAAAAGGATATAAAGAAATCTCTTTGAGTGTCTCTGGTCAAGGGATATATGGAATGCTCAAGTTTGAATCAGGTGTTCATCGCGTGCAACGCGTTCCGGAAACTGAATCTCAAGGTCGAGTGCATACTTCTGCTATCACTGTAGCAATTTTACCGGAAGCAGAAGAAGTGGATTTTGTATTAGATATGAATGATGTACGCAAAGATACTTTTCGTGCTTCAGGTGCAGGGGGACAACACATTAATAAAACTGAATCAGCCATCCGTCTTACCCATATTCCAACAGGTGTCGTGGTGGAATGTCAAGATGGTCGTTCACAACACAAAAATTTGGCGCAAGCAATTTCTGTATTAAGATCTCGTTTGTATCAAGCCGAATTGGACCGTTTGCATGAAGAAAGAGCAGCGCATCGCAAAACATTGGTTTCTACTGGTGATAGATCCGCTAAAATTAGAACGTATAATTATCCTCAAGGTCGCATAACAGATCACCGCATTAATAAAACTATGTATAATCTAAGTGTCTTTTTGAATGGTGATATTAAGGAAATGATCGATGCTCTTAAGATGGCTGAGAATGCAGAAAAATTGAAAGGAGAAACGCTATGACAAAACAGGAATTAATTCAGCAAATTAAAATTAAACAATCCTTTCTTTGTGTGGGATTAGACCCTGATCTTTCTAAGTTTCCACCTCATATCTTAGAACTTGAAGATCCGATTTTTGAGTTTAATAAAGCCATTATTGATGCCACTAAAGATTTGTGTGTAGCCTACAAACCAAATACTGCTTTCTATGAAGCATACGGTGTTAAAGGTTGGCAAGCGCTTGAAAAAACAATAAATTATATACCGAAAGATTGTTTCATCATTGCAGATGCTAAAAGAGGTGATATTGGCAATACTTCCAAGTCTTATGCGAAAGCATTCTTTGAAACTTTAAAAGCAGATGCCATAACCGTTGCTCCTTACATGGGAAGCGATAGTGTTTTGCCCTTTTATGAATTTAAAAATAAATGGGTAGTGCTCTTAGCGCTAACCTCCAATCAAGGAGCCGCTGATTTTCAAATGTTGCCTATCGGGAATAAAAAATTATATGCTGAAGTAGTCGAAAAAGCAACTCAATGGGGAACTAGTGAGAACACTATGTTTGTAGTGGGTGCAACGCAAACCTCAGAAATAGCTGAATTAAGATCCTTGGCGCAGGATTATTTCTTTCTTGTTCCTGGTGTAGGAGCTCAAGGTGGATCGTTAAAAGAAGTTTTTGATTTTGGTGCTAATGCCGATTGTGGCTTATTAGTCAATTCATCGAGAGCGATAATTTATGCCCAAAAAGATGAGAATTTTGCACTTGCTGCAAAAAAAGAAGCGCTGAAGATGCAAACCGAAATGGCTCTGTATCTTCAGCGCTTAGTTGATTAAATTCTTATTTAGAAGCTAAATCGCTCGTTTGATTTACTGTTGTTCCATTAGAACCATAAGCATCACAACCAGCTTTGCGAGAAGCACCACAAGAAGAAAGAATAACTGTTACTGCAGCTAAAAGAAGAAATAAATTTAATTTAGTTTTCATAATGTTTGTTTTTGTTGTTTGTGACTTCTCTAACGGGACCACATATAGTAAAGTTACATATTTTAAAATTATGGAAGTGTTTTTTTTAAATTCTTTATCTAAATAAATAAAAATTATCGCTTTGATATTTGGTAAGAAATATGCTCTTCTTGTACTTGTTTCGCTACTTTCAGTCTATTTACAGGCACAAAGTTCGATAGGAAAATTTCATTATGAATCCGATGAAGAACTTTTGAAAAAACCTGTTTATTTTAAATCAAAATCGCCGCTTGCTTCTAATATTTATCTTCAATCCATGCGACTTGAATGGATTGGAAAAGGATATCTTTTGGCAAATATTGATTCTGTTCGAATTGTGAAAGATTCCCTTCATGCTTATGTTTATATTGGACCTAAATTCCCAAAAATAAATTTGGATTGCGCTACTTCCAATGATTTTTTGGAATCTATTGGGATTTTTAATACCTCTAAAAAAGGAGCAATTAAGCCAATAGAGGCAAAAGAATTGAGCGCACTAATGCAAAATATTCTTTTTAAACTCAACGCAATGGGTTATCCTTTTGCAAAGGTTAGTTTGCTGAATTCAGAAATTAATGGAACTCAAATTAGTGCAGCGTTAGACATAGATCTTGGACGACACATGGTTTGGAAGTCGATTGAAGTTAAAGGAGATTCAACCTTTTCGAGTAATTCAATAGCCCATATAACTGGGGTGCACATTGGGGATGATTTTGATGAAAATTTATGGCGATTTGTTGATTCAAAATTGCAACAAATGAGCTACTTACAAATCATTAAACCATCTGAAATTCTTTTCACTCCCGAAGGTGCGGAACTTTTTGTTTTTCTTAAAAGCGCTAAAATTTCAAGTTTTAATGGTGCAATTGGTTTACAGCCAAATCCCGTAAGTCAAAAACTAGCTTTGACAGGTGAGCTGCAACTTAAGTTAATTAATGCATTGCATCAATCTGAACAATTTGATTTTCATTGGAAAAGTATTCAAATAGCAACCCAATATCTGGCTATAAAACTGAATTATCCCTATCTGTTTAAATCAAATTTTGGAACGGATTTAAAATTTAATCTTTATAAAAGAGATTCTACCTTTTTAGAATTGAAATCAGCATTGGGAATTCAATATCAATTGAAAAGTGGACTTTTTATAAAAGGAATTTATCAGTTTTTTGAGACAGATCGCTTGGCTGGAGCTGGAGGGAATAGTCTTTTTAATCAATCCGTATCGTGTAAAACACAATCATATGGACTTTCAATTTCTCAACGAAAAATAGACTACATACCAAATCCATCAAAGGGTTTTTACTTTTACTTAGATGCCTTCGCTGGTCGTCGTAATTCAAATAATAATGGTGTCGCTGAGTCGTCAACGGTTTTTAAAGGCGCCATTACTTTTGAAAAATACCTCCCGCTCTTCAAACGAAATATTCTAAAGTTAGCTTTGAATTATGAATCTTATCAAGCGCCAGTTATATACCAAAATGAGCGCTACCGTTTTGGTGGACTAAGCAGCTTAAGGGGATTCAATGAGGAAGCTTTGTTTGCGACATCAAAAGCTATTTTTTCACTTGAATATAGATTTCTCCTAGATAAAAATTCTAATGTTTTTGTTTTTTATGATCAAGGATATTATGAAGATCGTTCTGTTTCTTATACAAAAGACCACCCTTTTGGTTTTGGATTAGGGACTTCGATTGGATCCAAATTTGGAATTTTTTCAATAAGTTACGGCCTGGGTCGGCAATTTCAAAATTCATTTGACTTAAAGCAAGGTAAAGTTCATTTTGGTTATACAGCCTACTTTTAAATTGTATCTTTGTTTGTATGTCAAAGCATGTAGTTTACTTGTCTTATGATGGCTTAACGGAAGCGCTAGGTCAATCTCAAATTCTTCCCTACTTAACTGGACTTGCTTCATTAGGGTATCATTTTCACATCATAAGTTTTGAGAAAGCATCTGATTTCGAGAAAAGAAAAGAAGGGGTTTATCAAAGTATTGTTAAATTAAATATTTCTTGGCACCCTTCTATTTATACCAAAAAACCACCGGTACTTTCAACACTTTATGATTTATATAAAATGCATGCTAAGTCGAAGGATATCATACAAAAATTCCCAATTGCTTTGGTACATTGCCGAAGTTATTTACCTGCAATTATTGGTAAAGGCCTGCAGAAAAAATATAAAATCCCTTTTCTATTTGACATGAGAGGGTTTTGGGCAGATGAGCGGATAGAAGGTGGTATTTGGAAGCTTTCAAATCCATTGTATCGTTTGATTTATAAGTTCATTAAAAAACAAGAGCAACTTCTTTTCGAAAAAGCACCGGCTATAGTTTCCTTAACCGAAAATGGAAAAATGGCCATTCAAGAAATCTATCCAAATCTTAAGACGGGACAGAAAACATTTGTCATTCCTTGCTGTGTTAATCTCAAGCAATTTAAACGAGATGAAAATTTAGAAGAGATTCAGCGCTTAAAATCTAAGCTCAATATTCCATTATCAGATAAAATATTAGTGTATCTCGGTTCTATCGGAACTTGGTATATGCTGGATGAAATGCTGATTTTTTATAAGTGTCAGCTCAAAAAAAATCCTGCCTTACGTTTTCTGTTTATTACAAACGAAAAAGAATCTTTTATTCATATGAAAGCTGCCTTACTTGAGGTTCCGACGGATAAAATTCATGTTGTTTCGGTTCCTTATTCCGAAGTTGCGTCTCATTTAAGCCTGGCTGATTATTCGATCTTTTTTATTCGACCTACTTTTTCAAAACGCGCCTCTTCACCTATCAAACAAGGTGAGTTAATGGCCATGGGTATTCCAATTATTTGTAATGATCATATTGGAGATTCCAGTCAAATTATCTCACAAAATGCTGCAGGTGTGGTAATGGAAGAATTAACAGAAACAGCTTTTAATGCCATCGACCTCGAGCAAATTTCTTTTGATCAGCCAAGAGTGATTGCCGCGGCAAATACCATTTATTCTCATGAGAAAGGTATAACTTCTTATACCAAGATTTATGCTAATTTAATCGGAACGCATGAGTAATCCCATTCGCATCGCTATATTAGCACCGTACCCCAGACATGAAGCCCCATCTCAGCGCTTTAGGTTCGAACAGTATTTAGGTTTCTTAGAGGAAAATGATATTTCGATTAAGTTTTATCCGTTTTTGAATAATAAGGCATGGACTATTTTTTATCATGAAGGCAAGTATTTACTTAAAGCCGTTTTTTTATTACTAGGTTTTATAAAGCGATTTCTACTCTTGTTTTCACTTTTGAAATATGACTTTATTTTCATTCATCGTGAAGCTGCTCCGATGGGACCTCCAATTTTAGAATGGATTATTGCTAAGGTGCTTCGAAAAAAATATATTTATGATTTTGATGACGCCATCTGGATGCCAAACTATTCCCAACAGCATGCTCGTTTTCACCGTATGAAAGCGTATTGGAAAATAAAACACATCATTAAATGGTCCTATAAAGTAAGCGCTGGAAATGCTTTCTTAGCCGCGTACGCTCAGAATTACTGCAATAATGTGGTCTTAATTCCAACGACAATTGACACAGAGTATTTACATATTTCCAATACTGTATCCGCTTCATCAGAAATCGTTATTGGCTGGACGGGTTCACATTCTACGCTTCCTTATTTAAATAGTCTACTTCCCGTTCTTGCTCAACTTTCTGAAAAATATACTTTCACTTTTCGTGTAATTTCTAATGAGAAACCAAATTTTGATATAAATAATTTGTCCTTCATAAAATGGAATAAGGAAACAGAAATCGAGGATCTTGCTACTTTTTCTATCGGTGTAATGCCCTTAACCAATGATGCTTGGTCGGAAGGAAAGTGTGGTTTCAAAGCGCTTCAATATATGGCTTTGAGTATACCTACCGTGCTCTCTCCTGTTGGTGTGAATGTTGAAATCGTTCAAGATCAAGTCAATGGTTTGTTTGCTGATACAGAATCTGAATGGTTTGCTCAATTGGAGCTTTTAATTAAAGAGGAACGCCTTAGGAAACAAATAGGTGAGGCAGGAAGAAAAACAGTTATTGCTTCTTATTCTGTTCTTTCCCAAAAAGAAAACTATCTAAAATTATTTAAATGATTCAATTAATTTTTGCCAGTCATAACGAAAATAAAACAGCTGAAATTCGTGCGATGTTACCCAATGATATACAATTAATTTCACTCAATGAGCTCAATTATTTTGACGAAATTGAGGAGGCAGAGTCAACACTTGAGGGGAATTCATTGCTCAAAGCAAAGACAATTTTCGAGCATTTCCAACTTCCTTGTTTTGCAGATGATTCTGGTTTGGAAATCGATTTTCTGGATGGTAAACCAGGCGTTTTTTCTGCTCGATATGCTGGAGAACCAAAAAATGACCAAGAAAACATTAAGAAGGTATTGGATGAACTTAAAGATACTGAGGAGCGCCAAGCTAGATTTAGAACTGTAATTACGCTTGTTGCTAAGAATCAAATAAATGCATTTGAAGGCAGTATTCAAGGCAGCATTACAAAAAGTCAGAAAGGAACTGATGGTTTTGGTTATGACCCAATTTTTCAACCGGAGCAACAAACGGTGACTTTTGCCGAAATGACTAAATCTGAAAAAAATAATTTAAGTCATCGCACTTTAGCCTTGCAAAAGATGATAAGCTTTCTAACTTTGAATAAAATAACACTTCAATGATAATTTCAAGTTTAGAGGAACGATTCCTTAGATATGTTCAAATTGATACGACTGCAGATCCAGAAGCAACTTGCTTTCCATCTACAGAGAAACAAAAGGATTTATCTCGCTTATTGGTTACTGAACTAAAAGCAATGGGCATAGTTGATGCAGAAATGGATCAATGGGGTTATGTTTATGCTACTATTCCGAGTAATTCAGAAAATAAATCGATTCCCACCATTTGTTTTTGTTCGCATGTTGATACCGCTCCAGATTGTAGTGGCACTGGTGTAAAACCAATGGTACATAGAAATTATCAAGGACAGGATATTATTTTACCAGATGATAACAGTCAAATAATTACTACAGCAAAACACCCGTATCTAAATTCTAAAATAGGGGATGATATCATTACCGCAAGTGGACTAACCCTTTTGGGTGCTGATGATAAAGCTGGAGTTGCCATCATTATGGATTTTGCTCAATACATGATGCAAAACTCTTCGATAGTTCATGGAGATATAAAAATTCTTTTCACGCCTGATGAAGAAATTGGAAGAGGCGTAGAGCATATCGATATGAATCGTTTGAATGCTGATTTTGCTTATACTTTGGATGGTGGACCATTAGGTGATATTGAAGATGAAACGTTTTCTGCGGATGCAATGGATATTACTTTTGAGGGCTTGAGTGCTCATCCTGGATACGCCAAAGGAAAAATGATCAATGCCATTAAATTGGCCGCTGAATTTGTTTCAAAATTACCCCATACGAACTTATCTCCTGAAACCACTTCGGGAAGAGAGGGATTTGTTCATCCTACCTCTGTTTCTGGTGGATTAGAGAGCGCATTGGTTCAATTTATTATTCGCGATCATGACACGAGTAAATTAAAAATTTATGAAGATTTATTGGTCGAATTGGCTCAATCTATAGTGGATCAGTATAAAGGTTCGAAATTTACTTTTGCAGTGAAAGAACAATATCGCAACATGAAGGAAGAATTGGTAAAAGTTCCTTTTGTTGCAGATTATGCCGTCGAAGCCATGATGAAAGCAAATGTTACGCCTAAGCGCGCTATTATAAGAGGTGGCACAGATGGTTCAAGACTTTCTTTCATGGGACTGCCTTGTCCGAATATTTTTACAGGGGAAATGGCAATTCATTCTCGCCATGAGTATGTTAGTGTTCAAGATATGCTGGCTGCAAAAAATACTTTAATTGAGTTGGTGCAAATATGGACAAATCACAAGACTAAAAATGGATAGTAAGTCATTAATTAAAGATATTAAAGCAGGAAAATTTTTACCTGTCTATGTGCTGCATGGTGATGAAGCGTATTACATAGATGAGATTTCTGACGCCATTCAAGAACATGCTTTGGAAGAACATGAAAGGGATTTTAATCAATCGATTGTTTATGGTAAGGAAGCAGATTTATTGACACTCATCAGTGATCTTCGTTCGTATCCTTTGATGTCGGAAAGACGACTGCTCATTTTGAAGGAAGCTCAAGATTTTAAGTTATTGGAAGAATTAAATGCCTATATCGAAAATCCATTAAGTTCTACTGTGCTGGTAATTTGTCATAAATATAAGGCAATCGATGCCCGTAAGAAGTTATTGAAATCAGCTGCAAAAGTAGGGGTAATTTTTAAGTCAGATAAGGTTAAAGAATATCAATTGGTCGATTGGACTTTAAACATGGTTAAAGCAAAAGGTTTTGGAATTACTTCTAAAGCAAATATGCTCTTGGTGGAGTCTCTTGGAAACGATCTGAGCCGAATTGTTAACGAAATTAATAAGTTGGCCATATTCATTGAACCTGGAACAACCATTAATGAAGTGCATATTGAGGAAAATATTGGTATTTCAAAAGACTATAATATTTATGAATTGGCCAATGCAGTCGCGGTTAAAGATTATTTAAAGGCGATGAAAATTGTTAATTATTTCGATCAAAATCTTAAACCAGGCGATTTTATTCCTATTTATTCGAGTCTATTTAAGTTTTTCACGCAAATTATGAGGATTCATTTTCTCCCTAATAAATCTCAAGAAGCAGTTGCTCGAGCCTTGCAAATTCATCCCTTCGTGGCAAACGGACTCTTGAGTTCTAAAAATAATTATTCACCTAAGAAAATCGCAGCCAATATTGAGCTATTGCATATCTATGACCTTAAGGCAAAAGGTGTGGGCAATCAATCAATGCCTGCTGGTGAACTGATGCGTGAATTGGTATTTCAATTACTACACTGATGGCTCAATTCTACGCTCCCAATCTTCAAATAATAGACACTTCTTATTTTTTAACTGAAGAAGAGTCCAAGCATTGTATTCGTGTCTTGCGCATGCAAGTAAATGACACCCTAGAATTAATTAATGGAAAAGGATTAGTCTTTCAAGTAGTAATTATGGAAGCGCATCCAAAAAAATGTGCCGTCAAAGTGCTCAGCGTTGTTCAAATGCCTGCTCCGAAAAAAGAGATTCATATCGCAATTGCTCCCACAAAAAATATGGATAGGATGGAGTGGTTCGTTGAGAAGGCTGGTGAAATCGGCTTGACAAAATTGTCCTTGATCAAATGTCATAATAGTGAACGAAAAGTTTGCAATCTGGAGCGTATGCAAAAAATTGCAATTGCCGCAATGAAACAATCAAAACAGTATTATCTGCCCGAAATCGAAGAGCTAATTAACTATAATGCCTTCCTTGCTAAATATCCAAAAGGAATGATAGCGCATTGTTATCAAGAGCAGAAATCAGATATTGCTACTACAACTGTGACTGGTCCTCTGTTGATTGGTCCAGAAGGAGATTTCTCCAAAGAAGAACTAGCGCTTGCCCTTAAGTCAGGATACCTTCCTGTAAGTTTAGGAGAAAATCGTTTAAGGACTGAAACTGCGGCTTTACTGGGAGCGTTTCATCTTTCTATCCGATAATCGTTTTAACAAGTGTTTTGATTAACTTCGTGTTAAATTAATATGAAGTTGCCGTTATGTTGAAAGCTATTTTAAAAATAGTATTTATTCCCCTTGTTTTTGCTTGTGTTGATGTCTATCTCAGATCATCACTTCTCGCTTTATACAGTACAAAACAGTTGGCTTTTTATTTTTTTTCGGTACTGTTATCCATAAGTTATTTTATCTTGATCTCTCTATTTTTAAAGAGAATTTCTGCTAATAAATATAGTTTTTATCTCTTTGCTCTAGTATTACTTTCGCCGCTTTTATTGTCGTTTATTGCCTCCTACGCTTACTTTTCTCTCAATGGGATTTTTCCGAATTATTATACGCTGCTCTATTTTAAAACAGAACCCAAAAGCGCTATGATGATTGTTCGCGATGTCGCAGGATGGCGCGAAGTAATTTTCTTCGGATTGCTCCTAGTACTCGTACTATTTGGAATGCGTTGGTTTGTGAAAAAACAAGTACCTGAAATGAAGCCTTCTTCACTTTTAATTTATTTAGGGATTCAATTTATCGCCTTTCAATTTTTGGTATTTCACCACAAAAAGTTTGATCAATGTGCCATGGTGGACACTAATTTTGCTGCCTGTGTCCAAAGACACTTATTTACTTGGGATGACCACAGTGAATTTAAAGGCAAAGGTTTAGGTTGCCATGAAGCATTTCCGTTTAAATCATCTTCCCCAGATCAAAAAGTAAATGTGTTGGTGGTTGTTTTTGAAAGTTGTCGAAAAAATAGCATGCAAATTTATGGTCATGATAGAAATACAACGCCTTACCTATCCAAATTTGCATCTGAAAATAGGGATGATTTTTATACTTTTCAGCAGGCGGTGAGTGTCTCGACCACTACTATGTTGGCTGTTCCGGCCATACTAACCGGAATTGGTCCGTTTCAAGATTCTAGTGTGCTTTATCAGCAACCTTTTATTTGGGATTATGCTAAAATGGCTAATGCCTCTACCTTCTTTCTTTCTTCACATACCTTGAAGTGGTATCGTTTTGATCGATTCTATAAGAAAGCCAAATTAGATTTGTGGTGGAATAAAGATAATTCGGGTTTGCCTTTCTATAATGATTTGGGAATAAGGGATGCCGCTACCATTCAAAAATTGAATAAAACCTTGTCGATACAAAAAGATCAGAATTTTATGGGGGTAGTACAGTTAAACACAAGCCATTATCCTTACAAGATTCCTCAAGAGTATTTAAAGTGGAAAGATACTTATGCTTCCTCTTATGATAATGCAATACTGTATCAGGATTTTTTGATGGGTAAGATGCTTAAACAACTAAAAGCTCAAAAAATATTGGACAATACAGTGGTATTTTTTGTAAGCGATCATGGTGAATCATTAATGGAACACAAAAGTATTGGTCATGTTGAAAATAATTACACTGAAACAATTAGCATTCCGATGATGGCCTATATTCCGAGTAAATTATTAAACAAAAAGCAAATAAAAGCTTTGCGATACAATACCAAACAATTAACTGCAAATGTTGATTTAGCCCCAACGCTTGTAGAATTATTGGGACTCAAAAATCATAAAGAAGTACGTCCCTATTTATCTAATTTCTCAGGATATAGTTTGCTTCAACCCATTGAATCTGACAGGAAGGTAATTTCTTTAAATAACAATCAAATCGCTTCCTTTAATACTGGAATTTCCATAGCGCATAAGAATTGGCATTATCTTTACCGGACCAATATTGTTCCAAATAAAGAAGAGTTGTATTTTTGGAAAAAGGATTTGGGTGAAATGCATAACAAGGTAAATTCTTTATCAAAAACACAAAGACAAGGAATTATTAATTTTATCTCTACTTATCCAGTCTGTTCCAAATTTATTACGCTAATGTCAACAAATTAAGGATTTTTTCTTGTGTCAAAATTAAGATTACTAGATGATAAAATTTGGTTTCCTCCTCCTGAGGAAGCTCAAGAAGATGGTTTACTTGCCTACGGTGGAGACTTGAGTGAAGAAAGATTACTATTGGCATATCGTTCAGGTATTTTTCCATGGTTTGAAGATGAACTTCCATGGTTGGAAGAAAGTTTACCGCTTTGGTGGCATCCTGACCCTCGCTTTGTACTTTACCCTAAGGATTTGAAGATTTCAAAAAGTATGCGAAAAATCTTAGAAAAAGGACAGTTTGAATTTAAAGTAAATTCCGATTTTGAACAAGTTATTCGCGCTTGTCAGAAAATTGAACGCAAAGATCAAGACGGCACTTGGATTACCAATAGTATGATAGCAGCTTATTCGCGTTTGCATTTATCTGGAACCGCTTTTTCTGCTGAAGCTTGGTTGGATGGAAAATTAGTAGGTGGACTTTATGGTGTCTTGCTGGGAAAAGTTTTTTTCGGGGAAAGTATGTTTAGTCATGCCAGTAATGCAAGTAAATTTGCATTTATTCATTGGGTAAAGTTGTTGGAAAGTAAAGGGATTGAACTCATAGATTGTCAAATGCATACGAAACATCTTGAAAGCTTAGGTGCTACATTTGTATCGAGACAAAAATTCATGGATTTATTAAATCAATTTATTCCCCCGCTGAACTAATATTTGCCTCTGAAACCAAACTTTCACCATTCATTTTGAGGTACAATTGGATGAGCGCAATGACATCTTTCTCGCAGTATATTCTAATCCTATTTAAATCTTTCTCTTCATAATATACGCGCGCTACATCCGCTCCAGTAATATCGTCTTTGGGTGTTGGAATTTCAAATACATGACACAGAAGTGATAAAGAAGTGTATGCTTTGTAATCTCCAAATTTCCACATTTCCATCGTGTCCACATGTTTTATTTCCCAAGGTTTTTTACCTGTTAAATTCAAAATGTTCGGAAGACCAATTCCATTAATCAACATTCTTCTGCAGAGGTAAGGGAAATCAAATTCTTTGGCATTGTGTCCGCAAAGTAAATGATCATGTCCGTTGTAATGGTCTTCTAAAAGTCTTTTGAATTGGAGCAATAAAGTCTCTTCATCATCGTGAGCAAATGACTTTAAGCGAATCGTTCTGCCTAAAGTGGAGTTGCGCAACATCCCAACGGAAATACAAATAATTTTCCCGAATTCTGAAAGTATTCCGCCTTTCTCATTGTAAATCATTTCAAATGATTTCTCTTCATTTTGTGCAAATCTATTCTTTGCGTTAAATAATTCCTTTGTCTTATCATCTAAATCTTGATAAGCATAAGTTTGAGGTACAGTTTCTATATCTAGAAATAATATTTTATCGTAGGACATGCTTGGTGAACATTGGTTATTAATATTTATTGAATATACAATTTCTTTTTGTTTTATCCAACTAAAAATCTGATTTTTGTCCAATAATAGTTGCATTGGAACAGATTCATTTTGCTGGCATAAGTAAGGAAGATAAGTATAAGAACTTATTACCTCAACTGCACGCGCTACTTTTAGATGAAAAGGATCGTATTGCAAATTATGCAAATGTCTGTGCTGCCCTTCAATCTATTTTTAATTTTCATTGGATAGGTTTTTATCGCGTGCTTGAAGATGAATTGGTTCTAGGTCCATTTCAAGGTCCTGTAGCCTGTACAAGGATAAAAAAAGGTAAAGGTGTTTGTGGCAGTGCTTGGGAACAGAAACGAACTATATGCGTCCCCAATGTGCATGAATTTGAAGGACATATTGCGTGCAGTCCTTTGTCTAATAGTGAGATTGTAGTGCCTGTTTTTGTGAATCATGAGCTCGTAGCGGTCCTCGATGTAGACAGTAGTGCTCTCGATTATTTTGATACGATAGACCAAGAATATTTAGAAAAAATATGCGAATGTTTAAATTAATATATCTTTTTATTTTCAGTCTACTCTTGTTCTCCTGTGCGCAAATAGGAACCATTACGGGTGGACAAAAAGATGTTGTCGCTCCTGGAATTGTTAAAATTCAACCAGAAAATTATCAATTGAATTTTAATGACAAGCAATTGAAAATTACTTTCGATGAATATTTTACTTTAAATAAAGCAGAGCAAAATATCATTATTGTTCCACCAGATGCTGCATTACATGCTCTAATCGACAGAAAAAGTT
Source organism: Flavobacteriales bacterium (assembly GCA_947447525.1). GTDB lineage: Bacteria > Bacteroidota > Bacteroidia > Flavobacteriales_D > Crocinitomicaceae > UBA952. The sequence continues at coordinate 30,669 of CANFJL010000005.1, forward strand.
TAATTCTGAATTGGGAAGAAGGCTTAAGAAAAAACACCACCTATTCCATTTATTTTAACAAAGCAATCAAGGATGTGACCGAAGGAAACGACTCCATTATGAGTATTGTCTTCTCAACAGGTTCCACCATTGATTCTCTTTCTCTGACGGTATTTCTTAAAAATGCTTTTACCAATGCTCCAGTAAAAAATGCCGTATTTGGTTTGTATGATTCTTTATCAGCACTTAGTCCTCGATATTTTATTTCTAGTGATGTAGACGGTAAAGCGACTTTAAGTCATATTTCAGAAGGTACCTATTTTCTGAAAGCCTTTGAAGATGTGAATAATGATTTGTTGGTTCAAGCACAAGAATTGCAAGGTTTATTATTTAATAGTATTCTTTTGGATCAGGATTTTTCGGATACACTTGTCTTAAGATTATCTCATCCTTTATATGAAACAAGAATTAAAAATGTAAAATTTATTCCACCCGGAATGATAGGGATGCATGTACCTGAAAATTTTAATCCTGAACACCTAAAGTTTCTAGATCAAACGGTAAAATCAGAGGGGTGTTTTTATCCTAAAAGAGATAGCGTGATCCTTTTTACAGGACCCTTGGCGCTAGATAACGGAACCTTAGTGTATGAGCAGGATACTATTTCCATACGCTTTCCTGAGAAAGACCGTAAATTGAATATGAGTGTGAAGTTAAAAGCACTAGAGCAATTGCTTAGTAATAAAAATCCACTCGTGATAGAGGTAAATGATAAGGTTATGGCAGTTGACGCTTCTAACTTGTCCTTGCTTAATGCTGCTGATAGCACTTCAATATCCATCGATTCTATTAAATGGCAACAACAACAAATCTTTGTTTATGCCGATTGGAAGAATTCAAATAAACTCTCCATTCAACTTAAGAAAGATGCCGTTCAAGGGATGTCAGGAACTTCTAACAATCCAGCAAGCTATTCCCTAAAAAGACAAATTAGTAAAGATTTCGGAGCTCTAAAAGTTACTTTGTCTGATACTATCATAAAAGGAGTATTGGAACTTGTAAAAGGGCTTGAAGTACTTAGAAGTCAAACTATTGATGGGAAAAGTAATTTTGTATTCACGGATTTGATTCCAGGGGAATATTATTTCAGAATTATTTTAGATGAAAATCAAAATGGAATTTGGGATCCCGTTCAACCTGTATTGCAACGACAAGCAGAACAAGTGCTGTGGTTTAAGACTCCTATAAAATTAAGAGCCAATTGGGAAGTGGAATCTCAGTTAGAAATTATTCAGCCTTAATTTCAGAATTAGTTTTCAACAAATAGGGATTTAATTTACAATTTCCTTAACTTTAAAATTCCAATTTTTCCCAATTATGTATTTGGTTTTTGATACTGAAACAACAGGTTTACCGCGTAATTTTAATGCACCTATTACGGATGTAGAGAACTGGCCAAGAGTGGTTCAGTTGGCTTGGCAAATCCACGATGCTGATGGTGTACTTGTTGAACAGAAAGATTTTTTAATCAAACCAGTTGGTTTTAATATTCCAATTAAAGCGGAAGAAATACATGGAATTTCGACGGCATTGGCTGATTTGGCTGGAGAAGAATTGTCAGATGTACTTTTCTTGTTCAGAAAGGCAATAGAAAAAGTTGATTTTGTGGTAGGACACAATGTTAATTTTGATATTAATGTGATGGGTTGTGAATATGTTAGGAATCAAGAAGACACACCTTTTACCCTTCCAGTTTTAGATACCTGTACTGAAAAAACTGCAACATTATGTCAACTTCCAGGAGGTAGAGGCGGTAAATTTAAACTCCCTACGCTATCTGAACTATACCGCTTCTTATTTAACGAATCTTTTTCAGAAGCACACAATGCAACGGCGGATGTCGAAGCAACTACAAGATGTTTTTTAGAATTAGTCAGAAAAAATTATTTTTCCAATACCGAACTCAATAAAGACCAAGGATATTCAGCTCAATTTAATGCGCTTAATCCTGGAACTATTCCTTTAATTGGTTTACAGCACTTAAATCTAAAAGCTGAAAGTGCCAAATTAATTGCACCCAAAGAAGTAAAGACTACTCCACCGACAACTGTTTATAATCTAGGTGAACTTACAGACATTCCCTTTGTTCATTTGCACAATCATACCCAGCATTCTATTTTACAATCTACTACAGACGTAAAGGCTTTGATTTCAAAGGCTGTTTCCTTAGGAATGCCCGCTGTTGCATTAACGGATACAGGAAATATGATGGCTGCTTTTCATTTTGAAAAGGCAGCAAATGAATACAATCAAAGTGTAAAACGTGAACGCATTGCCGCTGAAAAAGAAGGAATTCCCTTTGATAAAAAAGAAATCATACCGATTATTGGTTGCGAATTTAATATTTGTCGCAATCACATAGATAAGTCTGTACAAGACAATGGCTATCAAGTTGTTCTCTTAGCAAAAAACAAAATAGGATATAAAAATCTGATCAAATTAGCTTCCATTGCTTACACCAAAGGAATGTATTATGTCCCGAGAATTGATCGGGAATTATTACTTGCGAATTGTGGTGACTTAATCGCTTTATCGGGCAATTTAAATGGTGAAATACCAAGTTTAATACTCAATGTTGGAGAGGTTCAAGCGGAAGAAGCTTTGCTCTGGTGGAAAGAAACTTTTAATGATGATTTTTATATCGAATTAGGGCGTCATAATCTTCCATCTGAAGATTTGGTTAACAATAATTTACTCGAGCTTGCGAAGAAACATCATGTGAAAATTGTCGCTACTAATAATACCTATTACATTGAACAGAAAGATGCCGTTGCTCATGATGTTTTACTTTGTGTAAAAGCAAATGAATTGGTCAATACTCCGAAAGGTCGCGGCAGAGGCTTTCGTTTTGGACTAGAGAACAATGAGTATTATTTTAAGTCGCAAGAGGAAATGAAGAGCTTATTCTTAGATCTTCCCGATGCTATTAGTAATACGATGGAAATTGTTTCTAAATGTGAAGTTTATCATTTAGCACATGAAGTATTATTACCTGCATTCGATATTCCTAGCGAATTTATTGATGACGGTGATGCGGCTTCAGGAGACAAAATAGGGGAGAACAATTATTTGAAGCACTTGACTTATGAAGGGGCCAAAAAACGCTACGGAACCCTTAGTGATGCACTTGTAGAAAGAATAGAATTTGAATTAGCAACAATAAAAAATACAGGATATCCTGGTTACTTTTTGATTGTACAAGACTTTTGTCACGCAGCTCGAAAAATGGGTGTTTCTGTTGGTCCTGGCCGTGGTTCAGCAGCCGGTTCTGTGGTTGCGTATTGCAATTGGATTACGAATATTGATCCCATTAAATATGATTTACTTTTCGAAAGATTTTTAAATCCAGATCGTATATCCATGCCCGATATTGATATTGACTTTGATGATGAAGGCCGGAGTAAAGTGATTGATTATGTTATTGATAAATATGGAGCCAATCAAGTTGCTCAAATAATTACCTATGGTACCATGGCTGCAAAATCTGCAGTAAGAGATACAGCTCGGGTTATGAATTTATCCTTGCCGGAAGCAGATCGATTGGCCAAATTAATTCCAGATATTTCTCTAAAAAAATTATTTGGCTTAGAGGATATGTTGCTCAGTGAGGCACTAAAGAATAATCAAGAAGCGCTCTCTAACGCTAAGGAATTACGCCGTATTTATAGAGGTACAGATATGCAAGCGGTGGTTCTTCAGAAAGCAATGGAAATTGAAGGTTCATTGCGGAATACTGGAATTCATGCCTGTGGTGTTATCATTACTCCTGGAGACATTTCTGATTTTGTACCCGTTGCTACGGCAAAGGATTCAGATATGGTTTGTACGCAATATGACAATTCAGTTGCCGAAGCAGCTGGTCTATTGAAAATGGATTTCTTGGGATTGAAAACGCTTACTTTAATTAAAGATGCGGTCAAAATAATTAAAGAAAATAGAGGGATTGATCTCGATCCAGAAGAATTCCCAATTGAAGATCTAGCGACTTTTGAGTTGTTTCAAAGAGGAGAAACGGTGGGTATTTTTCAGTATGAATCGGTTGGAATGCAGAAGAATTTGAAGGAGCTTAAACCTACCGAATTTGCCGATTTAATTGCAATGAATGCCTTGTATCGTCCGGGACCTATTGAGTACATTCCTTCTTTTATAAAACGAAAACATGGAATAGAGCCCATTATATATGATTTAGATGATTGTGCGGAATATCTTAAAGAGACTTATGGTATTACCGTCTATCAAGAACAGGTAATGTTGTTATCTCAAAGTTTGGCTGATTTCACCAAAGGTGAAGCAGATACTTTGCGGAAAGCAATGGGTAAAAAAGATGCGAAGGTTCTAGAAAAAATGAAACCTACTTTTATAGAAAGAGGTGGTTTAAAAGGACATGATGCTACTAAATTGGAGAAAATTTGGAAAGACTGGGAAGCTTTTGCTTCTTATGCTTTTAATAAATCTCACTCTACTTGTTATGCTTGGGTTGCCTATCAAACAGCCTATTTAAAAGCAAATTATCCAGCAGAATACATGGCCTCAGCCTTGAGTAATAACATGAGTGATATCAAACAAGTAACTTTCTTTATGGATGAATGCAAACGGATGGGAATTCCAGTTCTTGGTCCTGATGTGAATGAGTCTAAATTGAATTTCACCGTAAATAAGAATGGAGCTATTCGCTTTGGAATGGGAGCCATTCGTGGTTTAGGTTCTGTTCCTGTTGAAGAAATCATCCGAGAACGACAAAATGGTCCTTTTAACTCTGTCTTTGAATTTTCAAAACGCGTAAATTTAAAGTTGTGCACGAAACGAATTTTTGAAGCATTAGTATTTGCTGGTGGATTTGATTCTTTTTCAGGAGTGCATCGCGCTCAATATTTTGTCATGGATGCCAAAAATCGCAACTTCTTGGAGATTGCCTATAAATATGGGGAGTCATTTCAAAATAATAGTAACTCCAATCAAAGTGACATGTTCGGTGAAGGTTCTGGATTCTCACTTCCTGAACCAACGGTTCCTATGTGCGATCCATGGTCGAGTAGTTATGCACTCAGTAAGGAGAAAGAAATGATTGGAATTTTTATCTCCGGTCATCCACTAGATGATTATAAGGTTGAAATCGACTCATTCTGTTTTGCCAATGTGGGAATGTTACAAGATCTAGAAAAGCATAAAGGTGTCGATTTAATGATGGCAGCCATTGTTACCCAAGTCGAACACCGTTTGACGAAAAATGGCGATCCTTTTGGCACTTTGGTTTTTGAAGATTATACGGATCAGTATAGACTTAACATTTTTCAAGAAACCTATCTTAAGTTTAAACACTTCTTAACCCCTGGGGTATTTATAACGGTTCGTGGTCGTATTGAAGTTCCGCGAAGAAGAACTGAATTGGAGTTTGTTTTAAATAATATTGAACTCTTGCAGGATTTGCGTGAAAAGCGCGCTAAAAATATGCAGTTAAAAATATCTAACAAAGAATTAAACCATCTGATGATTGATAAATTGAATGGATTATTTACCTCAAATATTGGTGATATACCAGTTCAGTTTATTGTTTATGATCATTTAGATGGTGTCGAAGTGAGCTTGCCTTCTAAATCAATACGCATTAAGCCAAATCCAATTTTGTACAAGGAATTGTCAGCAATGGATATTGAATTCAAACTGAATTAATAGACAAAAAAAAAGCCCTGCAGATGCAAGGCTTTTTTGTAATTTTTATATTTATTCTTCACCAGAAAAAGGTGTTAGGATACGACCACAATGTTCGCAAACTAATATTTTCTTCTTAGTAACAATGTCTAATTGTCTTTGTGGTGGGATTTTATTAAAACATCCTCCACATGCACCTCTTACTACTTCTACTACTGCAAGACCATTCTTAGAATTCAATCTTAATCTTGAATAAGCAGCAAGTAATCGCTCTTCAATGTTCTTCTTTGCATCAGTTGAAGCTTTTGTTAAGCGGTCTTCATCTTTCTGAGTTTCACTAACAATAGCATCTAATTCAGCTTGTTTTAATGCTAAATCTGATTTCTTTTCTGCTAGACGCTCTTCTGCTTCTGTAATAATTTCTTTTTTCCCTTCAATCTTAATCTTCCCTTCTTTACCCTTCTTCTCGTGAAGTTTGATCTCTAATTCTTGAAATTCAATTTCCTTAGCAAGAGATTCGAATTCTCTATTATTTCTTACATTGTCTTGTCTTTCTTTGTACTTAATGATAGCAGCTTCCGAATCTTTTGATTCTTGCTTTCTATCTACCATTTCAGTTTCTAAGTTTTTCAACTCATCATTAAGCTTCGCTAAACGCGTTTCTAAGCCACCAATTTCATCCTCTAAATCTTGAACCTCTAATGGAAGTTCACCACGAATCGTTCTTATACGATCTATTTCAGAGTCAATTTTTTGAAGTTCAAAAAGTGTATCTAGCTTGCTTGCTATTGTTACTTCTTTTTTGCTTGCAGTTGCTGCCATATTCAAAGGTAGTTAATCGGATTTGTATTTAATTCACTTAAACGGACGGCAAAGTTAGTAAAATTTTCTTTAAGTTTTTCTACCAATAAATTTGAAGTGAATTGCTCACTTTCATAATGCCCAATATCCAGGTACATAATTTTATCTTCTGCATCAAAAAATTCATGGTATTTCATGTCTGCAGTGATGTAGCAATCTGCACCAGAAGCAAGTGCTCGATGTCTAAGAAAACTACCTGAACCCCCACATAATGCTACTGTTTTGATGTGTGTGATGTGTGCTTTTGTATGGCGAATCACACCACAATTAAAGGTGTTTTTTACCTGTGCTAGAAATTGATTCACCTCCATTGCTTCGGCTAATTCACCAATCAAACCCGCACCGAAAGATGTTTGTTTATTTTTTAATTGGATTAAATCATACGCTACTTCTTCGTAGGGATGTGCCGATTTCATCGCTGCTAAAACTTTTGTTACTTGGGTTTGGTGTACTAAATATTGGGCACTGTTTTCTTTGATTGAACTGCGCTCACCAATTTTCCCAACGCTAGGACTTGCCTCCTCTTTCGGAGTAAATGATCCGATTCCTTCGCTAACAAAATTGCATGCTTCATAGTTTCCGATACTTCCCGCTCCAGCAGCGAACAAAGCAGTGTCAAGTTTTTCTTGGGCTTCCTGTGGCACAAATACTACCAATTTATAAAATTGCCCTTCCATCGCTTGTAAAACCCCTGTATTTAGAAGATTCAATCTTCTGCCTATTTCTGCATTAACGCCTAAAGGATGGTTGTCTAAATTGGTATGGATGGAAAATAAGGTAATATCGTTTTTAATGCATTTTCGTACGATTTTTTCAATAGAGGAATGATTTCCAATTTGCTTTAATCCCACAAATAATAGTGGGTGATGGCTGATAATTAAATTACAGTTTTTTGAAATGGCTTCGTCAACGATTGCCTCTGTGCAATCCAAGGAAACTAAAATATTTTTTACTTCTAAATCAATTTCACCTAGTTGTAATCCTGAATTATCATAATGCTCCTGTAATTCAATAGGAAATTCATTGCTAAGCCAATCGCAGACAGTTTTAATTTTCATTATTCGATGTTTTTACTTAGTCCAAAACTTAAACCCAGTCCTTTTGAAAGGTGTTGATAATCTGCTGTTTTAATATAAGTATTGGTGATTTGATAACGATAGGTCATTTTGCAAAATACACCATAATTATTTTTACCAAAATAATGCAAACCCATTTCGCCTAAAGCGCTAAGCGCAAAGGAATTGCAATAAAGATTTTGTTCTATCTTAGCTTCTTTAGGGCCACCTAAACTCGTCGTCCATTGTTGATTTTGTAAATAGTTGATGTAAAGTTGTGCTTGTAATCCCCCTCCAATTGAAAATCGAAATTGATTTCCTTTTTCCCATTTTATCTGTAAAGGCATACTCAAATAACGATATTTGCTTTGAGCGTTAAAGGTACTATCTCCTCCTAATGCACCTTGATAAGTGTATTGCTCCCCGGTTTGAAGAAATTTCATACCCCCCTCAAATCTTAAATTTGGTTTGATTCCCGTATTGATTCCTAATTGGTAAGACCAAATTTTTAAAGCTTCTTCATAAGCCCTTTCACCTAATGGAATGGTTAAAAAATCGGTGTTTTGTGACAAATCTCGAAAACTATTGGTGTGGTTAAAATCAATAAAAGCATAAGTTGGTAAAATTTTCTTTTCTTTGACTTTTTTAAGCTCTTCTGTATTATTCCCAATGATTTGAGCGATCAACGATGGACTAATCATAAGCATTAACAAGCTCAAAAATATAGTATTTTTCATTTCGTAAATTTACATAAATAAAGTAATTCAGAAAATCCTAACCTAGGTCATTTTTTCTTGCTTTCAAAGGTCTTACTTTTGTCTTTTAATTTTAAAAAATATAATTATGACAACTACTTGGAATTTAGACAGCATGCACAGTGAAATTGGTTTTAAAGTGCGTCACATGATGATTTCAAACATCAGTGGATCTTTTGGTGCCTTTTCAGCAAATGTTGCAAGCGAAGGAGATGATTTTTCTAATTCAAACATCAACTTTGAAGCAGAAATAGACAGTATTAATACGGGTGTTGCTGATCGTGATGGTCATTTAAAGTCCGCTGACTTTTTTGACGGAGCAACGTATCCAAATTTAAATTTTAAATCTACTTCAGTTGCTAATAATGGGGAAGGTAACTTAACGATTACAGGTGATTTAACAATCAAAGGTGTTACTAAAGCAGTTACCTTAGATGCTGAATTATCTGGAGTTGCAGTTGATCCTTATGGTCAAACGAAAGTAGGTTTATCTGTATCTGGTAAAATCAAAAGAAGTGATTTTGGTTTATCTTGGGGTGCTGTTACTGAAGCTGGACATGTTGTTTTAGGTGATGACATCAAAATTAATAGCGAATTGCAGTTCATAAAGCAATAAGTAATAAATATCAATATGGAGATCCCTTTTAGTTTTTACTAGAAGGGATTTTTTATTAAAGTCTATTTTGATTGACATTCTACCCCTTAAATTCCTAAGAATTACGCTTATTCTCCTTAACTTTGGACCATGGCAGGATCGAATTTTGGTACTCTTTTTACACTAACTTCCTTCGGAGAGTCGCATGGAATTGCCCTTGGTGGGGTAATTGATGGTATGCCTGCAAATATTGAAATAGATTTCGAAGCCATTCAATCAGAATTAGACCGCAGAAAACCAGGACAATCTGATTTGGTAAGTCCAAGAAAAGAAAAAGATGTGGTGGAATTTCTCTCCGGATTTTTTGATGGAAAATCTACAGGAACTTCAATTGGATTCATTATAAAAAATGATGACCAACAGTCAAAAGATTATGAAAATATAAAAGATAGTTTCCGTCCCTCGCATGCTGACTATACTTATGCTGAAAAATATGGCATCCGTGATTATCGTGGTGGTGGAAGATCTAGCGCCCGAGAAACCGTGGCAAGAGTAGTTGCAGGGGCTTTAGCAAAACAAGTATTAAATCATTTAGACATTCGATTCTCTACTTATGTTTGTCAAGTAGGAACTATTTCTTTAGAACAATTGGGTTTTTATCCAAAAGAACTAATTGAAGCCTCTTTGGTGCGCTGTCCAAATGAATCAACTGCTTACAAAATGATTCAAGAAATTGAGCAAACTCGCTTGGCAGGTGATACTATCGGGGGCCTTATTGCCTGTTGTATTGAAAATGTCCCAGCTGGAATAGGGGAGCCCGTTTTTGATAAATTACACGCGGAATTAGCTAAGGCCATGTTATCCATAAATGCAGTAAAAGGATTTGAAATTGGAAGTGGTTTTGCTGCAGCTGCAATGAAAGGATCAGAACACAATGATTTATTTAATGCGGACGGAAGTACTAAAAGTAATCACTCAGGAGGTATTCAAGGAGGTATCAGCAATGGCATGCCAATTGAATTCAAGGTTGCCTTTAAACCTGTTGCTAGTATTCTTCAAACTCAAGAAATGCTCACAAAAGATGGTGCATTGAAATCTTCTGAAATTAAGGGCCGTCATGATGCTTGTGTTGTGCCTAGAGCAGTTCCTATTGTAGAAGCTATGGCGGCAATGGTGATTTTAGATTTCTACCTTCGCAATAAGTCAGTACATTTGTAAAAAAAATAAAAAATGATTCAACGTATTCAACATTTATATTTGACTTTTGTAATAATAAATCTTTGTGTATTATTAAGTGGTGTACATTTGGCCAGTTATGAAGCAAAAAACTTAATGCATCAATGCACTGTTTATGGCTTCTTGGAAGGAAAAAATATGGTGCATAATTTCCCCCTTTATATTATTGTATTAGTGCTCATTGCCTTCTTGATCTTTAGCATTAGTCAATTTAAAAAATTAAAACTTCAACTGAAAATAGTGCAAATGACTTTTGTACTTTACCTCTTATTTACTTTAGGGGTCACCGCTTTGTTTTTATTTAAATTAATGCCCAATGTCCCTGAGACGGTAAGTTTAGAATTGGGTTATTATTTATTAGTTCTTGGTTTACCTTTTACTTATTTAGGGATGCGAGGAATTAAACGAGACAAGAATTTACTTGACTCTCTCAACAGATTACGTTAACATGAATTATTTATCGGTAGAAAACCTAACCAAATCTTTTGGTGAACGCATACTTTTTGAAGATCTAACTTTTGGAATTGATCAAGGACAAAAAGTGGCAATTGTTGCAAAAAATGGAGCAGGTAAAACTACGCTTCTACGCTGTTTAATGGATATGGAGCAGTATGATAGTGGTCGTATTGTTTATCGAAATGATATTCGTGTTGCTTTTATGGAACAAACAGAATCGCTCAATCCTGATCAATCTATTCTAGAAGCGGTATTTGATCATGATATTCCAGCACTTCAGTTAATCAAGACCTACAATCTTGCTATGGCAACGAATGATGAGGATGCTTTAGCGGATTGTTATCAAGCGATAACGGAAATGAATGCTTGGGATATAGAAGTGAAAGTGCAGCAAATTCTATCGGTTCTTAAATTAGATCAAACGGATCAAAAAATTGGTTCTTTGTCCGGAGGTCAAAAAAAGAGAGTAGCATTAGCAAAAGTATTATTGTCTGAGGCTGATTTTTTAATTTTAGATGAACCTACCAATCATTTGGATTTGGATATGATTGAATGGCTTGAGTCTTACCTCTCGGCATCCAAGTCCACTTTATTGATGGTGACTCACGATCGTTATTTTTTGGAGGTGGTGTGTGATACCATTTTTGAACTAAGCGATCGTACGATATATAAGTATAAAGGTAATTTCTCTTATTATTTGGAGAAGAAGGCTGAACGTGAAGAACAATTACAATCTACTGTTGAGAAAGCTAAAAACACTTTCCGCAAAGAGTTAGATTGGATTAGGAGACAGCCAAAAGCAAGAGGTACCAAACAAAAAGCTCGAGTTGATGCCTTTGATGGTATTAAGGCAACGGCACAAATGCGCTTGGATGAGGATGAAATGGAATTACCAATTAAAATGGAGCGTTTAGGTTCCAAAATAGTGGAGTTCCATAAGGTAAGTAAGTCTTATGATCCTAAGGTTATTTTGGAGGACTTCTCTTATCATTTCCAGAGAAAAGAACGCTTGGGTATTGTTGGTAATAATGGAACAGGAAAAAGTACTTTTTTAAATATGCTGATTGGCGAAGAGCCAACAGATAGAGGGAAGGTAGTTATCGGTGATACGATTGTCTTTGGTTATTACAGTCAAGATCTTATAAAGGTTGATGACAATAAGAAGGTGATTGATGTGGTAAAGGATGTTGCAGAATTTATTCCGCTAGAAAAAGGAAAAGAGCTTTCTGCTGCGCAATTATTGGAGCGATTTTTATTTAATCGCGATATGCATTATAATTTCGTACATAAATTAAGTGGTGGTGAAAAACGCCGTCTGAAGTTGCTGAAGGTCTTGATGAGTAATCCTAATTTCTTAATCTTGGATGAACCTACAAATGATCTTGATATTTTTGCAATGAGTGTCCTAGAAGAATATTTGCGTGGATTTCAAGGTTGCCTAGTGGTGGTATCGCATGACCGTTATTTTATGGATAAAATGGTGGATCACCTTTTTGTTTTTGAAGGTGAAGGCGTTCTAAAGGATATCGTAGGTAATTATACGGAATTTAGAAAAGCTCAAATTCAAAAAGCACGCAATTCAAAGGACAATAAGACGACAACTGAAAAACCTGAAAAGGATGAGTTTAAAGAAAAATTAATTTCAACTTCTAGCGAAAAACGCAAGTTGAGCTTCAAGGAAAAAGCTGAATTTGAAAGTTTGGAGCGTGACTTGGAATTACTGGAAGAGAAAAAAAATGCTTTAACGGAAGCCTTACTTAATCCTGAAAATAGCGCTAAACTATATGAAATCGGACAAGATTTAGGAGTACTGGTGACGGAATTGGAAAGTAAAACGGATCGATGGTTGGAATTATCCGAATTCGTTTAGGGTTTATTTTTCAATACGTCCAAGTGAAGTAATTTATTAGCGACAATACTACCGGTCTTATCTCTAAGTTGAACTTCAATTGTTTTTTCCAAAGCATCTATTTCTATCAGTCCAAAATTATTCTGCATCATGGGTCCTGCAATCCTATTTTTATTAGGTGTGGCAAAACGCCATTCTTGGGTGAGACCACTGGAAGTAAAATCAAATATCGGGTAAGATTCTTTATTTGTCAATTCAGAAAATTCTCCGTAATGCACATCTCCAGATATAAAAATCACTCCATTTGCTTGCGTTTCTTTAATCAATTGAAGCATTTTGTTTTGTTCAGAAGGAAAATTTGCCCATGATTCATAACCATTGTATTCGATTCCAAATTGTGTAGAGGAAGCAATAATTCTGTAATCTGCAGCTTGAGATAATACTCCCTTCAACCAAGTCCATTGTTGTCTTCCTAAAATAGTTTTACTCGAATCTGTATGCGGAGTATAAGTAAGTTCATACTCAGGATTGTTTGTCCCACGATTTTTACGCTTCGTCCTTATCAATTGATCTCTAAAGGTTCGGGTGTCAAGTAAAATCACTTGCACTTTGGCACCTTCAAGTTCAAAAATATAACTGGTATATATTCCATCGTGTACCCAGCGATCTGAGGCAATTGGTTCCTTGAAAAAGTTGAGAAAAATTTTCTTATTTTGTTTTTTCTTGGTGTATTCTTTGCCTGCGTCATCTTTTCCAAAATCATGATCATCCCATGTTGCAAGGATGGAAGTATTGGCGTTCAAAAGTTGAAAGGAGGGAATAGCGCCAAGCTGCTCATATTTTTTTTTCATCACAGATTTTCGCTTGGAATCTCCGTAGATATTGTCCCCTAAAAAAACAAAGTAATTGGGTTGTAGCTTGGCTACTTCAAATAGTATTGGTAAGTCTGTATCTTGATGTCCGCACGAACCAAAAGCAAGGGTCAACTTCGTTTGCGAATGACAGATAAGTGGTGCAAAAAGAAAAACAAAAAATAATTTCACAAGCTAAAGATAAAGGATATTGTCTTTATGTAGACTCGCTTTTTATTTTTCATTACTTTTAACTTCCACGAAAGCACCCTGCTTTCCAAATTATATTTAGTGATTATGGCAGAAGAAAAACATGATTTTCAGCGCTCTTTAGGATTAATGGATGCTACTGCAATTGTAGCAGGTTCCATGATTGGATCCGGAATCTTTATCGTAAGTGCTGATATGGGGCGTATGGTGGGTTCGGCAGGATGGCTTTTAGTTTTGTGGTTATTGACAGGTCTCATTACCTTGATGGCCGCTTTGAGTTATGGTGAATTAGCAGGCATGATGCCTAAAGCAGGTGGACAATTTGTTTATATTGAAAAAGCATGGGGAAAATTCACTGCTTTTCTTTACGGATGGACGGTTTTTACAGTAATTCAAACCGGTGTAATCGCCGCAGTGGCAGTTGCATTTGCAAAATATACTGCTTATTTCTTTCCCGAATTGGGACCTGATCACATACTCTTATCATTAGGAAATTTTGAAATTTCAGCGGCTCAAGTTCTTGCTATAGCAAGTATTTTTCTCCTGACTTTCATCAATAGTAGAGGATTGAAAAGCGGTAAAATTATTCAAATGGTTTTTACAAGCGCTAAACTTTTAGCCTTACTCGCATTGATTGTCCTTGGCCTAGCGATTGGCTTAAAAGGGGAGGTCTTTTCTCAAAACATGGCGCACATGTGGGACGCAGCGCCTACATGGATCAGTAGTGATGGGGGAAAAAACTGGACGGAATCCATTTCACCAATTACTGGAGTTGCCCTGATGCTCGCGCTCGGCACCGCTATTATCGGTTCCTTGTTTTCAAGTGATGCTTGGAATAATGTGACCTTTATTGCGGGTGAAATTAAAAATCCGAAGAAAAATATTCCTTTGAGTTTGCTCCTGGGTACCAGTATTGTTACGATTTTGTATGTATTGGCCAATTTAGCTTATTTAGCCTTGATTCCTTTGCATGGAAGTCCAGACGGAACAGACATCATGTCTCAGGGAATTCAATTTGCAGGTGCAGGAACAGATCGTGTTGGAACAGCAGCTGCTTCTCAAGTCTTTGGAGATTTTGCAGCAGGTTTTATGGCGATTCTCATTATGGTATCTACTTTCGGTTGCAATAATGGATTAATCCTCTCAGGAGCCCGAGTTTATTATGCCATGGCAGAAGATGGCTTGTTCTTTAAAAGAGCCGCTCAATTAAATAAAAATTCCGTTCCTTATTTCTCTTTAATGATTCAGGCAGTTTGGGCAAGTGTGCTATGTTTGAGTGGGTCTTATGGAGATCTGTTGGACTATGCTACTTTTGCTTCTTTGATTTTTTATATCATTACTATCGCAGGAATTTTCAAACTTCGAATTAAAGAACCTAAAGCAGAAAGGCCCTACAAGGTTATTGCTTATCCGTTTACTCCAGCACTTTATATTCTCCTAGCAACTACTATTTGTGTAATTTTATTGATTACGAAAACTCAAAATACGCTTTTAGGCCTGCTTATTGTTGGTCTAGGAATTCCTGTATTTTTTATTCGTAATTATTTCGCTAAAAAAAATAGTTAAATGTCCATTTCAGATCTTTGGTTGAATTTATCTGTGAAAAACATAGAGGATTCTAAAGCATTTTTTACCGCTATTGGTTTTGAATTAAGTGAGGGTCCTGGCAATAGTGCAACTTCTGCTTGTATCCTTATGGGAACGAAGAAAGTGGTTGTAATGCTTTTTCAAGAAGAAGTTTTTAATGGTTTCATTAATCAGAAAGGAACTTTTTCGTCTCCTCATCCTTCATTAATTTCGATAAGTGTTGATTCTAAAGAGGCTGTTGATGCCCTTGCTCAAAAAGTCATCAATGCCGGAGGTACTTGTTCGCATGAACCTAAGGAAATGAAGGATTGGATCTATGCTTGTAATTTTTTAGATCTGGATCAGCACCAATGGAATGTAGTTTATATGAAAAATGATGCCGTATGAAAATTTTAATATTATGCTTGCTATTTTTTGGTTCCATTGGGATGGTACGGTCTCAAAAGTATAACCATGAAGATTCATTGAGGGGAAGTATTGGCAAGGAAAGGGCATGGTGGGATGTGCAAAAGTACAGTCTTAGTTTTGAAGTTTACCCTTCTAGTAAAAGCATTAAGGGAAAAAATGTAATTCGTTATAAGGTGCTATCGGTTCAACAAGAAATGCAGATTGATCTTCAGTATCCTATGAAAATAGTTTCTGTGATGCAAGATGGAATTTCCCTTGCCGTTCGTGATGATGGGAATGCCCATTTTATTTCATTAGCAAAAAAACAAATGGTAGATTCTAGCTATGATTTGGAAATTATCTTTGAGGGTATACCTGTAAGAGCTAAAAATCCACCGTGGGATGGAGGCTTTACTTGGACGAAGGATAAATCGGGTAAAGATTTTGTAGCAACCTCATGTCAAGGAATAGGAGCGAGTCTGTGGTGGCCTTGTAAAGATCACATGTCTGATGAACCAGACCAAGGAATGTTAATTTCAGTTGAAGTACCCAAGGGTTTAATAGCAGTTTCAAATGGTCGCTTGAAATCTCAAAGTGCTACTGCCACCACAAGTACTTTTATCTGGGAAGTGCTGAATCCAATCTGTAATTATGGTGTCAATATAAATATTGGAAATTATGTCAATTTCAAGGAGCTTTATGCAGGAGAAAAAGGCCCCTTGGATATGGATTTTTGGGTGCTGAAGGAAAATCTAGAGGCTGCAAAAATTCAGTTTAAGGATGCAACAAGAATGATGAAGGCATTTGAGCACTGGTTTGGTCCTTATCCTTTTTATGAAGATTCTTATAAGCTGGTTGAAGTGCCTTACTTGGGTATGGAACATCAAAGTTCAGTTACTTATGGTAATAAGTTTAAAAATGGTTATTTAGGAAGTGATTTAAGTGGTTCTGGCTTTGGATTAAAATTCGATTACATCATTATTCATGAATCTGGTCACGAGTGGTTTGCCAATAATATTACCGCCAAAGACAATGCAGATTTATGGATCCATGAATCTTTTACTACTTATTCTGAAGCTTTGTTTGTTGAATATTATTATGGAAAACCTGCGGGAGCAAGTTATGTAAAAGGAATGCGAACGCGCATTGATGATATAGAGACTGTTCCTTTGG
Organism: Flavobacteriales bacterium; assembly: GCA_947447525.1. Classification (GTDB taxonomy): domain Bacteria; phylum Bacteroidota; class Bacteroidia; order Flavobacteriales_D; family Crocinitomicaceae; genus UBA952. The sequence continues at coordinate 47,372 of CANFJL010000005.1, forward strand.
TTGGGCAATATGGGGTGAATGATTCTTATTCAGGGAATATTTATTACAAAGGCAGTAATGTCCTGCATACTTTGCGGCAATTGGTCAACTCAGACGAGAAATGGCGCAGTATTTTGAGAGGATTGAATCAGGAGTTTTATCATCAAACGGTCACCACCGAACAAATAGAGTCTTATATTGCTCGGGAAAGCGGATTAAATCTAGATGCTTTTTTTGATCAATACTTAAGAGATACCCGCACGCCTAGACTCATTTATTCTATAGACAAGAAAAATGTACTTCAATTTAAATGGGAATCTTGTATTCCTACTTTTGATATGCCGATTAAAATTAAATTTGAAGATACGATTCTGTGGATTAAACCAAGTACTTCATGGTCGAGTATAAAATTGAATTCTAAGGAAACGATTAAAGATATTGTGGTCGATAAGAGTTTTTATGTGAATACCCATATTGTAAATTAAAATTGATGCGTTATTTATATGAAGATCAATTGTATTCTGATCGATTGTGTACTAGATTCCTTAGGCCTGAAGACATGGAGACATGGGAGCCATTTTTTAAAAATAAACTGTGTACGCAGTTTTTGTCAAATTTTCCAGATCTATCTCCAATGGAGAAAGCCAAACATATGATCGACAAACAATTAGAAAGGTACGATCAAAAGCGCTATGGACTTCAAGTGATTTCGAATCGCATAGATAATAAACCCTTAGGCTTGTGTGGCTTGTTGTTGCAGCAAGTAGATGATATTGTTGAATTAGAAGTAGGATATCATTTTTTATATCAACATTGGGGATTTGGCTATGCAACCGAGGCAGCTTCCATAATGATTGAATATGCTAGAAAAAATAAACTTGCAGATTCTTTGATTTCAGTAATTGATTTATTGAATTATAAATCTCAAGCTGTAGCGGAACGCAATGGTTTTGTGCGGGAAAAAGAACTGCTTTATTTGGGAGATGAGGTTTATATCTATAGAAAATCACTTCTTTAAAAAAGAAATATTTCTCTTCAATCCTTCAAATTTGGTGCGTTTCACAGCACTATGCTTAAATAAATTTTGAAAAGTTTCTTTTTCTAAATCAATCCAATCCCCATGATTTAGATCTAGGAGTTGTGCACTGGGAACGAAGCGTTTTTCAGTATGTACTTTTGCAAATTTATTCCACGGACAAACCTCTTGACAAATATCACAACCAAACATCCAATTGTCCATTTTCCCTTTAAATTCATCTGGTAACAAGGCATCCTTGAGTTCAATGGTTAAGTGAGAGATGCATTTTGAACCATCAATGACATAAGGAGCAATTAGGGCCTCAGTTGGACAAGCATCCAAACATTTCGTACAAGTTCCACAATAATCCTTCATGGGACCATCTGCTTCAAATTCTAAGTCTGTTATGAGTTCTGCAATAAAAAAATAACTTCCTTCTTGAGGATGAATGAGATTGGTGTTTTTTCCCATCCAACCTAAACCCGCTTTTTTGGCCCAAACTTTATCCATTACGGGAGCAGAATCCACAAAAACTCGACCTTGAATATCTCCAATGGTCGTTTTCATATAATCAAGTAGCTCTTGTAATTTATCTTTAATTACAAAGTGATAATCTTCACCATAGGCATATTGAGATATTTTTGGTGCTTCAGGATCCGTTTGCTTGATTGGATTGTGATAATTGAGCAACAAAGAAATAACACTTTTTGCATCATCAACCAAAAGCCTTGGATCTAAACGCTTATCAAAATGATTTTCCATATAGGACATGGAACCGTGATAGTTCTTTTGAAGCCAATGTTCGAGTCGAGGTGCTTCTTCGTTTAAGAATTCGGCCTTCGAAAATCCACAGTGGAAAAAGCCTAAGGCCGCAGCTTTATTTTTAATATCCTGTTTGTATCGGGTTGCATTCATGAATTAGAACAAACCTCCTTGTGCCCAGCCCAACTCTTTACCTAAATGATTATAAGCTTTTTCAGTAGCCTTTCTACCTCTTGGGGTACGCATTAAAAATCCTTCCTGAATTAAAAATGGTTCGTAGACTTCTTCTAAAGTTCCTGCATTTTCTCCAATTGCAGTTGCTATAGTCGTCAATCCTACTGGTCCACCGCTGAATTTATCAATGATGACTTTCAAGATTCGTATATCCATTTCATCTAAACCATTGGCATCAACATTTAATGCTTTTAAGGCAAATTCGGTAATAGCATCTTCTATTTTTCCGCTTCCTTTTATTTGAGCAAAGTCTCTAACGCGGCGCAACAAAGCATTGGCAATTCTTGGCGTTCCACGACTTCTACTCGCAATTTTGAACGCTGCATCTTCATCAATGGCAATGTTTAATAATCCTGCTGATCGTTCAACAATACTGGTCAATGTTTTTGCATCGTAATATTCTAGGCGAGAATTAATCCCAAATCGTGCGCGCAAAGGAGAGGTCAATAAACCTGATCTTGTTGTAGCACCAATTAAAGTAAAGGGACTAAGATTTATCTGTATAGACCTTGCATTAGGTCCTGTATCTAATAATATATCAATTACATAATCTTCCATTGCTGAATACAAGTATTCCTCAACTACTGGACTTAAACGATGGATTTCATCAATAAAAAGGACATCACCATCACTTAAATTGGTTAGTAAGCCCGCCAAGTCTCCTGGTTTATCAAGTACAGGACCGCTCGTCACCTTAAATCCAACCCCCATTTCGTTGGCAATAATATTGGCTAAGGTAGTTTTTCCTAATCCTGGAGGTCCGTGCAGTAGAACATGGTCTAAAGGTTCATTTCTCAATCTTGCTGCCTGAACAAAGACTAATAAATTTTCGACAATAGCAGGTTGTCCCGCAAAATCTGCAAGCGACTTGGGCCTTAATACCTTATCAATTTCTTGTTCTGGTTGTTCGGCGTTGTCTCTATAGTCAAATGATTCTTCCAAAAGAATTGTTTTTACAAATTTACAAAAGCACTTGAATTGACATTCATTTTATGTGTTTAATACAGAAAATCAAAAATTATCTAAGAAACTAACGAATGGTTTCTAAAAAAGCACTCATGGTGTCAAATTGAAAATCCGCGAGCATTATTCTCGGATCTACCAAGTGTGTTTTTTCAGGAATACAAACTACTTTCATCTTGGCTGCTTTACCTGCTATAATTCCATTAACTGAATCTTCAATCACAAGGCATTTTTCTGGATATACGATTAACTTTTTGGCCACACTTAAATAAACCGCAGGATGAGGTTTGCCATAATGTTCTAATTCCGCAGAGTGGGTAAAGTTAAAATAGGACTTAATACGTAAAGATTCCACAACTACTCGAATGAGTCTACTGGAGGAAGAGGTGGCCAATCCAATGGGCAAGTTAATACTTTGCAAATAGTCTAATGTGTCGATTACCCCAGGCAATGGAAATGGATTTTCGGCAATTAGTTTTTCCATCGCGGCAATAATCTGTTCTTCAACTTCTGATTCATCTGTCACTCCCCAATTTTCATGGAGATTCCAAAAATGAATTACTTCATCAATTCTTAAGCCAACGGTTTTTTGAAAGTCTGATTTTGTTAAAGTGGATCCGAGTTTTGAGAAAACTTCTTCCATGGCTATTTTCCATAAGGGTTCTGAATCAATTAAGACCCCATCCATGTCAAAAATTACAGCATCAAAGTCTTGTATATCTAAATTCATAAGAACTTAATCAATTACGAAAACACGCACCAGTTCAATCCTTCTTTCACTTACTTCTTCTATTAAAAAGCGTAAGTTTTTGATGATGAAAGTGGCTCCAACAGCAGGAATTTCCTCTAATTCATTTAAAATGAATCCTCCTAGTGTTTCATATTCATCAGATTTCTCGAATTCTAAATCATATTCTTCATTCAAATAATCAATTTCAACCCTTGCGGAAAATAAATACTCCTTATCGCTTATGCGTTCTTCCCTTAAGTCTTCCTTATCATGCTCGTCCTCAATTTCACCAAAAATTTCTTCAATAACATCTTCAATCGTTACCAATCCTGCCGTTCCACCATATTCATCTGTCACGACTGCTATACTTCCTGATTGTTTGGTAAACATTTCTAACAATTCTTTACCTGACATTACCGCCGGAACAAATATGATTGGTTTCATGACCAATTTTATCGATTTGGGAGATTTAAATAAGTCAAACGAGTGCACATATCCAATGATATTATCGATGGAATCTCTGTAAACGAGAATCTTAGACAAACCTGTTTTAATAAACAATTGTTTTACTTCTTCTAATTCATCTTCAATGTCAACCACCACGATTTCTGTTCTTGGAATCATGCAGTCGCGTGCTTTCACATGAGAGAAATCTAAGGCATTTCTTAAAATGGTCATTTCGTTACTCATGTGTTCTTCTGCATGAATACGCGATGAAATATCATCTACATAATGTTCTAAATCTACTTTCGAGAAAACTTTTTCAGATGATTTTCCTTTTGAACCTGTTATTCTTAAAAACAACCAGCTGAACAATAAAATAAATTGGGTTGGAAAATAAAGCAGAATAAAGACGAGCAATAAAGGAATGCTTCCGATGTTAAGAAATCGATTTGGATTAATTTGAACAATTGCTTTCGGTAAAAACTCAGCGGTAATGAGAACCAATAATGTTGATATTATGGTCTGTGATATCAGTAAAAGCGCTTCGTTTTCAACGCCAAATTGTTTTAGTATGGGATTAAGAATTGCTGCTGCACATATTCCATAAATGACCAATGCTACATTGTTTCCAAGCAGCATCATGGCAATCATAGTTGATTGCTTCTTGTAAAAAATACTCTTTAATTTACCTTGCCAAGTTCCTTGTGATTTTTCTACTTCTATTTTTAATCGATTGGAAGACAAATAGGCAAGCTCCATTCCAGAGAAAAAAGCCGAAAAAAATAAAGCAAAGAAAAGTAAGATATAGTCTAAAGCCATACGGGGTTATTTGATGACATCTTTACCGATATCTCTCCTGTAGTAACTGTTTTCAAAGGAAATTTTTTGAATAGATTCGTATGATTTTGCTACTGCTACTTCTATATTTTTTCCGTAGGAAGTCACTGCCAATACGCGTCCACCATTCGTGAGGACTTGTGGTCCATCGGCACTAGTTCCAGCATGAAACACCAAACTATCTGCAATATTATTTAAGCCATATATAGGAATTCCTTTTTCATAGTGATTGGGATAACCTCCTGCCACCATCATTACCGTTGCGGTACTTTTGTCGGTAAACTGCATGTCGCGCTCAGAAAGTGTATTGCTTGCAATTCCTTCAAATAAGTCTAAAAGATCAGATTTCATTCTTGGTATCACTACTTCGGTTTCGGGGTCACCCATGCGACAGTTGTATTCAATCACATAAGGATCTCCTTTGACATTGATTAAACCGAAAAATATAAATCCTTTGTACGGAATTCCTTCACTTCTTAGTCCTTTTACTGTTGGGACAATTACCTGATTATGTACTTTATCCATAAAGGCTGCATCTGCAAAAGGAACGGGAGAAACAGCGCCCATCCCACCAGTATTTTCACCTGTATCACCTTCGCCAATGCGTTTATAATCTTTCGCTTCTGGCATGAGTTTAAACGATTGACCATCCGTCATGATAAAAACTGAAAGTTCTATACCGTCCAAAAATTGTTCAATAACTACCTTTTCACTTGCGGCACCAAATCTTTTATCCTTTAACATCGAGGTTAATTCCTTCTCTGCTGTGGCCAAATCTTTTAAAATCAACACACCCTTTCCAGCAGCTAATCCATCAGCTTTCAAAACATAGGGGGCAGCCATGCCGCGCAAAAAATTAATCCCTTCAGAAAGCGTTGCTTCTGTAAAAGTGCCGTATTTTGCAGTTGGAATTCGATGTCTAGCCATGAATTCTTTGGCGTAATGCTTACTTCCTTCCAATTTTGCACCTTCCTTGCTTGGACCAATTACCGCGCAGTTTTTTAATTCTGGATCAGCTTGAAAAAAGTCATAAATTCCTAAAACTAATGGTTCTTCTGGACCCACAACAAGCATGTTGATTTGATTGTCAAGAACGAATTTCTTTATGGCCTCAAAATCGACAATTGATAAATTTACATTTTTTCCAAATTGTTTTGTTCCTGCATTTCCGGGCGCAATGAATAATTCATCAAGAATTGAACTTTGTGAAATTTTCCAAGATAATGCATGTTCTCTACCTCCAGAACCGAGTAATAATACTTTCATTGAATTAACAATTTTCTAAGATAGATTCAAATAATAATTTTCCATCTGTATTGGCTAAAATACTGTCTGCAGCCCTTTCAGGATGTGGCATCATTCCAAATACATTTTTATTTTTATTGGTAACACCAGCAATATTATTCAGTGAACCATTTGGGTTGGATTCTAAATCTATTTTACCCGAGGCATCGCAGTAGCGAAATAATACTTGATCATTTTGTTCTAGTTGATCTATTGTCTTGGCATCGGCATAAAAACGACCTTCTCCATGGGCAATAGGTATTTTGAAAGTTCGATCTTTGTCCAAGCTTTTTGAAATCCCTGCACTTTTGGAGTCTGCCTTTAAAAAAATGTTCTTGCAAATAAATTTTTGCTGATCATTGTGTAATAAGGCACCATCAAGCAAACCTGATTCTGTTAATATTTGAAAACCATTGCAAACACCAAGTACATAACCTCCACGATTTGCATGCGCCATTACTTCTTTCATAATAGGCGAAAATTTTGCAATCGCACCGGATCGTAAATAATCACCGTAAGAAAATCCACCTGGCAATACCACCATGTCTACATTTTTAATGCTGGTATCCTTGTGCCAAAGCTCTTCTACTTGCTGACCTAACAGGTTTCTCAAGACATAAATCATATCCTGATCACAATTAGAACCTGGAAATGTAATAACACCAAATTTCATGGTAAATCGAATTAAATTAATTGTTTTTTAAAATCTAATACAAATGTAATGAAATACTAGCTTGACCAGATTTGTGGAACGAAAAACTTAAGAACAGCATACCCTATAGTTAAGTAAAACAATACACTTGCCATAATACCGAAACGCTTGTTAAGAAAAGAAAAAGAAAGAAGGATAGACAGTGGAATCATCAGCAAACTGAAGCGCTCAATTTGTTGATAAAAAATATAATCAACACCACCGATTACAACTGAAATAATTACCAAAAGCCAAATCATCTGAATTTGCTTTTTGAGTCGGTTGGAACTGGTAATTAATCGATCCCTAATTCCAATTAAACTTAGTAGAAGGGAAGCACTGCATAATGAAAGGGAAACTATAAAGTCTTTATGTAAGTGAATTCGAGAATGTGTGAAAATTAGGTTCATATCAAAATGATGCTTGTGAAAGATTAAAAAGTAGGCGCCAAATAATAATGGACAAATATAACCAGCTATAAATAATATTAATTCTCGAAAAACAAAAGGACGTATTATCAAAAACATCGCAATAAATACAGGGAAGAAAAGGAGTAATGGTGGATGAAGACTTGCAGCAATTCCTGCGTAAAATGCACCATTGAATATCTGCATCTTGCCGTCTTCATTTTGTTTAAGTAAGAAAAACTGATATAAACAGGCAATGATAAATAAATGAGATAATAATATTCCATCTAGCCTATAAAAAGAAAAATAAAAACTTAGTGAAATAACATAAAGTAATGATACAATATAGGAATTTCGGTCCTGGAATTCGTGCTTATTATAGATGAAATTTAAAAATACAGCATTGATAGTAACCAAAAGAAACGCGAAAATTTGTGAAAGAATTAGTGAGGAAGGAAATAGGCCCGTCCACAATCCAAAGTCAACTTTCTCTGAAAAATCATAGTAATTCAACTGACCATTGAGCAAATAAAAGCCACCAATGATAATAGGAATAAAAAATAAAGCAATAATTCTATTGCCGAGAAAGAAGCGAATCATAATGCGAAAATAGAGATAATATTTTTGTCATGCATTAGCAAAAAAATGTAATTAATTTAAACTTAATGTTTTATTTCTCTTTGCACAAATGGAAAAATTATATATTTGTTTTCCTTTTGTTTTTGGAAGGGATTAATAATAAGATTATGTCAACAATTAAAAATAGGTACACAGATAAAGACTTGGAAGAATTCAAGAATTTAATCAATGAAAAATTAAAGGTTGCTCATGTAGATTACAGTCTTTTAGTAGGATCACTATCTCATAATGATGATCATGGCACCGACGATACAGGTCGTTCTTTTAACATGATGGAAGATGGTTCAGAAACGCTTTCTCGTGAGGAAGTTGCTCAGTTAGCAGCCCGTCAAGAAAAATTCATTCAAAGCTTAAATGCTGCTCTTGTGCGTATAGAAAATAAAACTTACGGTGTTTGTCGCGTTACTGGATTGTTAATTCCAAAAGAAAGATTGCGCTTAGTTCCTCATGCTACCATGAGTATTGACGCAAAAAATTCACAGAAGAATTAGTGAAAAAGAAGTTATCTATTGTCGCAATTGTTGTAGTTGCCTTATTAATTTTAGACCAAGTACTAAAAGTATACATCAAAACTTCTTTTCAACCAGATGAAACGAGGTATGTTTTTGGATCTTGGTTTGCATTGCATTATATTGAGAATCAAGGCATGGCTTTCGGGACTACTTTCGGATCTGGGATGCTACCAAAATTAGCTTTAAGTATATTTCGTATTGTTGCTATCGTATTTATTGCTATTTACTTCACAAGGGAACTTAAAAACGAAGCGAGTTTATTTTTTTTAGTAGCCATTGGTTTTGTTTGGGCAGGAGCAACGGGTAACTTGATTGACTCCATGTTCTATGACTTTATTTTTCCATTCAATCCATGCGATGGCTTCAATCAAGTTGAGGGTTCAGGTGTTAAAAGAATTTGCTCTGATTATGGATTTTCTTATCCTGTTCATGTTCGAAATCAAGGATTTCTGCTTGGAAATGTAGTGGATATGTTTCAGTTTGATGCGACATACCCGAGTTGGGTTCCCTATTTGGCTGGAAAACAAGTTTTTCCTGCTATTTGGAATTTAGCCGATGCTTCTATTACTACTGGAGTAGGCTTGATTATTATTCGTCAACGCTCTATTTTTTCAAAGAAAAAACAAGCATAATTTAGAAATTCCATTTCATATTTCGATCGTCTAAGATCGCAAATGAAACTTTCCAAGTGGCTTTTAAAGGTGTTTGATTACCGTCTGATACGACTCCATATAAACCAATTCTTAAGCGTCTTCTTGATAATTTGAAATTCCTTTCCAAACCAGCTAACAATTCATAATGTTGGTAGTTATACTGTTTTACATACATGGCGCCACCTCCTACAACCAATCCAATTCGTGTTTTTTTCATCAATGGAATTTTATTAATGATAGATCCGTTATCATGATGAACAAAATGAGCTTCATAAATAAAGTCTTTGGTAACAAGACTTGAATCTAAGCCCTGAAAAGAATAGAGTGGATTTGAAAACCAAATGGGATCACTTCTTCTTTGATATTTATAATCAGGATCTCTCAAAACTTTTGAACTTAGAAACTTCCCAACCGCAATTCTATAGCTTGTTGTTCCTAAAGTTTTGAATTTAAAGGTTTGCATGATATTAAAGTTCATGTATTCATGATTGATGTCACTTCCAAACAATTTTGGAATTCCTCTTTCGTAGAATAAAGAAAATGTAGGATAAGCCGAGCCTAAAAGTACTTTTCGATAAGGCTCTCGCATATATTTTTGGTAAGGAGTATAACTGATGCTAGCAATTCCAAGAAGAGCTTGATAGGTGTTAAATTCTTTGGGGTTATTGTTCGGGATCGCATTATTGAATATGTTTACGAATTTATAATTTTCAATACTTCTCCTCTCTGAAAATTCAGTTTCTAAACCAAAATAAAAACCGTTAAATAATTCATAGGAAAATGAACCTCTTAGCTTAGTGGTCTCAATAAAGTTTTCTCTTTTATACACCTGAGTTATGGCATCATAGCCGCGAATTACATCAAAATCATGATTTATTGAGGCACGAATGGTACCGAAATGAAAGGGATCAAATTTATATTTCCACCAAGTGTCCCCTTTAATGTCACCATTTATTAAACCGTAAGAAACTCTTGTGTAGGATTCAAGTGTGCGTTCATCTTTCCATTTTTTAAAATAATCGAAACTTGGGGTAAGTCTTGGTCCTGCAATATAAATAGGTTGTACAAATGTCGCAACCGAACCAATGGTCCATTGTGTTTTGTTAGGGCGATTTCGGTGGTCTACACCAAACCAAAGTATTTTTAAGGCTGTTATTTTATTAAAGATACGGTCTACAGAATCTAAATATTCAACTCTGTTTTGAGCGTCATGAATACTGTCCTTGATGAGGATGAATCTTTTTTCTGCATCACTTAAATTCGCTGGCCTGTTCGCAGCCCAATAAGCAGTATCTTTTTCATAGGCTTCTTGTGTAGTAACAGCCAATTCTGTTCCGAAAAATTTCGCGTCAAATTTAGGCTTGAAATTATAATTATCGAAAAGAGCAATAGTTGAACAGGTAGAAGTTTCTGTTTTATATTTCACACCATACTCTAAAGTTTGATCAGAAAGTACACAAATGGAATCTCCAGGGTGGGTAAAGGTTTGTTTTATGGTGAAGTGATCGTAAATCAATAAATTTCCTTTATTCATGGTCAACTCCAATTTTTGCACCAACCACAAAGTATCAATTACCCAGATATAACCTTCTAAGGTAGTGGTTGCTGTATTTCGTGGACTGATTTTAATCTTAGATATCATTTGACCGTTCTCTTCGTATTTTGCTTCTAATTTATATTTATAAGAAAGTATACCAGGACTTGAAATGGGAGAGCTTACTGGAGTTTGGTGCAGATCATCTAAATGTAATAAGTTCTCGAAGAAGTTAAAATTAGATTTTACCGTTGTTGTATAATACAGTGTTTTGTCACTTCCTCTTAAAGTATAGGCGTTTCGAAATTCCTTTACCTTACCAATGGGCATATAATTTCTTTGAAGATTAACTTCAACCAAGTTCATCTTATTGGCTTCCAGATTAACTTCTTTTTTTTCTTCCGCTAAGGGATCGTCATTGTCAACAACCTCTTTTTTGTTTTTTATATCCTTCTGTTTAAAATCAATTGTTTCACTGGCTTTGATATAAACATCAACTGAATGAGGGTAATTCCATGGATTAATCTGATCTCTTTTCGCAACAACTTTTAACATAATATCCCTTCCAGGATTAGTTTTCTTGACTGAAAAATCTATGGATTCAAATTCTTGCACTTTACTTGGAAATAGTGTCATGTCTTTTTGCTGATCAGAATTACTAACACTTATATAGGTTTCGCGTACTTCAAATCCTGCAGCATCAAAGATCAAGAAATATTCACTTGGCATTAGGGACAATTCATACACGCCTTCTACATCACTCACGGTGCGATATTCAGGTGCGTTTTTGACATAAATTTTGGTGAATGGAATTGGATTATTTTTTTCATCTACTACTTTACCGCGTACAAATTGTTGACTAAAGGAAATAGTCGTAATTAATAAGAGGAAGAAAGTAAAAATTAAGCGCATAATCATTTAACAATCTAATGGTTGATTTGTTATTTCTTTTTATCGTTGGCCTCTTGTTGTGCTAAAAATGCCGCATGTTTCTCAAAGCGTTTCATCATCCAGGTTTTGAAAAAGTACATTCCTAAAGCCATCGCTACAATAATATAATAAGACACCCAGCGATCAAAACCAACGGTGATTCCTTTAACGGTTACTATTAAAAACAAGACGATGCTCAATAGCAGCCAAAAATATCTCATTACTTTATTATAGATTCCCATAATTTCAATTTATTTCTTCTGATTTATCAATAGTAACCCTGCCACTCGGTTTTAAAATTTCAAAGCGACTAAAGTCTTGCTTGGTTTTAATTCCTTGTCCAATTAATATTCCTTTCGGTGATTTGACAATTACCTGTGCAGGTGTGAAAATAGTACTGTCTTTTTGAGTCCAATATAAAACTTCAGTTTCTAATGTTTGTTTTTTAGCGTAATTGTAAAGTCGAACTGAATCTCTAACCATAAGCTCTCCTTTATTGTAATTTATTTCACCATAAAGTGCTGTTAATGTTGATATAATTTGACCTTTTTCAGAGAAAAAATTCACGCGCAAACTATCTCTTAATTTAGTTACATGATCCGGATGATGATAAGTTTCAGCTAGAGATGTTTTCAATTCAACTCGTGCATAACCTGCTTCAGCAAATATCATTTCTAAATCTTTAATCGTCTCGTCAGGAGATTTGGGATTGTAGGTAACCTTTTGTACGGCACTTAAATCATTTTCACAGGAAATGCTGAGTCCTATGGTAAGAACAACAAGTATTCCGCTTACAATTTTTTGTGCTGCTGCGATCAATTAATCTAATTTTCGTTTTCTAAACCAAGGTTCAAATCGAGCAGGAGAAAGGATCACTCCGAAGTTAATTCCAACATAACTTTCCATCAAATGTCCCGCTGAGAAAGTTCCTCGTTGACCTAAACTAATGCCAAAATTTAAGGTAGATAAAGATTGTTGAGCCAAGATAGGAATGCCAACACCAATGGTCAGACCTTTATCAACATATTGAATTTGATCCTTGAAATACGGCAATTGATCTCGATAAGCTCCAATGCGATAGGATAGTTTGTCAAATGCTTTTAAACTGGCAATATTCTCATAAATTTTTGATTCTGGACAAAATTGAATTCCGATTCCAAAATGTTGTCCATTTCCCGAATTCCAAGCCGCAATACTGTCAAAATCATGGGTAAATCCAGATTTGAAACTGTAAGATAAATTTAACATAAGATTAGGATGTAAAGTTCGTGCTTTTCTTTTCCAAGCGTCAAAGAAAAATCTATTGCTCATTCCAAAACTATAGGTCAAACCCGAAATGACATGTCCTGAATAAGTTACTGTACTCAAGGTATCATATTGAGTGGGATCACTCATATTATTTGAAGTGTAAAATGCTGAAACATAAGTAGTATTCAGTTTTTGACTAGGGTCTATGGTACCTCCAAGAGACATTTGATAATGTCTACCAAATTGTTGTTTGTAGGAAAATCCAAAATCTAAATGAATTGTTTTCACCAAGAAGGAAGTGCTGCTTAAACCACCAGAATTGGAGGTGTTGCTGATCAATATACTGGAGCGGTCATTATATACATTTCCAAATAAATAATTTACATTAGCCCCTAATGCGAAGTATGATTTCTTAGATTGCAAAAGGGCAAACGAAAATCCTACAAAAAAATCACTAACTGATCCTCTACCTGAATAATTATACTTTAAGGAATCTAAACCTGTATATATTTTTTCTGAAAAAGCATAACCTCTTTTCGCGTATGGTTTTAAACCAAAAGCCAAACCCATTCTTTTTTTCATTTTAAATCCAAGTGCAAAATGGTCGGCTAATGCAAAAAATCGATTTGAAGTTGCAGCATCTTGTGAATATTGAGAAGCTCTAGCGTTAATCCCAATGGATAATAAGGTATTTCCTGTTGTGAGATTGGAATAAGTGGAAGGATTAAAAACATTCAATTGAGAAGAATCAAAATAAGAAACATAGGTTCTACCTAAAGCATCGTAAATTGAATGTGACTGCTGACCAATTTCACCAATTCCATAGTAAGATACGGGATGAGTAGTCATGGTTTGACTTTGAGCGCCAAATGCAAGAGATAGTATTAATAGATTGAAAAAATTACGCATTAAATTTATAGATTTCGTGAATTCCTTTCAAAGTTAAGTTTTCGTCTGCAAAGATGTTGTTTTTTTGTGCTAAATCAAAATAAGAAGCATCTCCGCCGCTCACATAAATATTTAGATTAGGGAATTCAAGCTCATATTGAGCTATGCGCCATGATATTTCACCTTTCAAGTTTCCAATTACACCAGAAAGAATGCTAAGTTCGGTAGTATTGCCATACAAACTCGTGGTTTCTTTTGGGAATTCCAGCAAAGGTAAATTGGCAGTGTACTCATTCAACGCTTTCAATTGCATGCTGACACCAGGAGAAATTGATCCACCAAGATAGCCTCTAACACCATCAAGTAAATCAAATTTTAGGCAAGTTCCAATGTCAATGGATAAAGCATGCCTGTTCTCAGAGGAACGTTGGGCATACATTCCAGCAACATTACACAAACGATCTATGCCTAATCCTGCACTTCGGTAAAGATTCTGAAAGGGTGTTTTAAGAGTATTGTCTAAAACGCTTACATTGAATTGGTCTAATAATTCTTCCGTAATCGAGGCGTCTCTAACCGATGCAAGTGCAATTACCGCATCTTTCGTTAAACTCGAAAATAAGGATTCTTTATCGTCAAAACGGTGATTTTCAATTAGGACTCCATTTTCAAATACCCCTAATTTAATCGCGGTATTTCCTGCATCAATACAATGAATAATATCCTTCATAGGTAACAAAGATAAGTGCATCTGCCGTTTTGACTGCATTAAAATTGTTAAATCATTAAAAAAAGAAAAAATCAATTTTTTAGTCAGTGTTCATGAAAAAGTTGTCATTATAACAAGATTTCACTTGCAATAAACCAAAAAAGTATTAAATTTGCACCCACAACGAGCGGTGCCTTAGCTCAGTTGGTAGAGCAAAGGACTGAAAATCCTTGTGTCCCTGGTTCGATTCCTGGAGGCACCACAAAACAAAACGAGAATGATAGCGAGAGCGTCATTCTCGTTTTTGTTTTACATCATTCTCTATCTCTAAACTCTAGGTCTAACTCTAAACTCTAAGTCTAACTCTAAACTCTAAGTCTAGCTCTAAACTCTAGGTCTAACTCTAAACTCTAGGTCTAACTCTAAACTCTAAGTCTAACTCTAAACTCTAGGTCTAACTCTAAACTCTAAACTCTAAACTCTAAGTCTAGCTCTAAACTCTATCTCTAAGTCTAACGCTAAACTCTATCTCTAAGTCTAACGCTAAACTCTAAGTCTATCTCTAAACTCTATCTCTAAACTATAGGTCTAACTCTAAACTCTATTTTTTGAGTTTAATTGCACGTCAAATTTTAAGTAGTTTCAAGTTTACTTAAATCGCGGTTTTATAGTTTTGTAATTTATTTGGCTTGGAACTTTTTAATATTTTCGCAATCAAATTAATTTAATAGTTATGGCAAAGTGTTTACTTTTAGTTTTATTATTTTTTGTTTCAATTGCTTACGGTCAAGAATATCCGTCAGCAAATATGGCAAGATGGGAATATGGGAGTGATGGTTATTCACTCAAATCATTTAAAATTGATATCCAAAATAATTCACCTTATCTAATTAAAGAAATTAAGATGAGGGTTTGGGTTTATGATGATGAAGGTGAGTATTACGAACATAATAAAATTCAAACCTTTAAAGTTAATATTCAAGGTTATGAATTAGGTAAAACACCCGCAATTGCGCTTTCTAATAGAAGAATACTGCGATATTATAGAAGTTTTGAAGGCATGTCATGGGGTTCTGAAATTTTGGATGTAAAATTTTATAAGACTCCTCAACAAATTGCAGAAGAGCGAGAAGAACAAGAGCGAGCTCGATTGGAGGCATTGAGATTAGAACAAGAGGAAATCGAACAAGAAAGGATAAGACAAGCGCAAATTGAACTTGAAAGAAAAATTGAACTTACACATTCAAAGGCTCTTGAATTTTATAGAAATAACAAATTGTACGAGGCGCAAAATTATTTCAAAGAAGTTCTTAAGTTAGATCCTAATCATGTAGATGCTAATCAAAAGTCGAATGAAATAGCTAGATTTTTCTCGATTAGATCTGGTGCAGGTTACGTATATCGCGAAGAAAATAGCAATAGCTTAAACAACCTTAAAAGAGAAATCACTAATCTTTTAAATAATGAAATTAATGATACTCCTGAAGGTTCCTACCAATTCAAGGTTTCTATTCAGTTTGATACCAATGGAATAAATAATTCTCGAATTGAAGGTGTGGGTAATGAAGTTGTTCTTAAAAAGATAAGCAATATACTCACTTCTGGAACCTTATCGCCATCCAAGAAATTCAGCTATTATGTTAATTCTCACGATAGTTTTACTATTGATGCCAATTGGAATTCATCTGAAGAGCATGTCGTTTCAGATGGAAAAGGGATTAATGGGCTTGATAAATATTTTAAAATTAATCCAAGTGATTTTAAGGATTACATCAATGCTCAATCCTATAAATATGGCAAATTTAATTTTGATGTAAAATCTAAGGTTTTAAAAATCGATGGTAATCAGCAAGCTGATAAAGATATTAGGCTTATTGATTATAAGTTGAATGCAGGTCCACAATATGCTTTTTGTTCTTTGGTATTGCCAGGATGGGGTGCAAGTAAGGTTTCAAGTGGTCAAAATGGATATCTAACGGGATTCGCTTATCTCTTATCTTTATCTATGGCTGGTGTGACCAAAGTTTTGGAGAAAATCGATTACAAATCCTATCAAGAGGCGCAAAGTCAAAGTGTCGCAAGTGAAGCTTATGATGCTGTTAATGCAGATCGAAAATTATTTATGGTCTGTATAGGTGCTGTTGGACTTGCTTATGTTTATGATTTCTCTTGGTCCTTAGTAAAAGGATTCAGTAACATTAAAAAATCGGCTTACTACAGAAAAAAATTAAAAGATTCTCCTATAGATGTTAAACTATCAAAATTTTAAATTATGAATTCAATCACACGTAATATCGCATTTCTAGCTATTTTATTTTTGTTCGGCTGTACAAAAGATGACTTTACATGGAATGTTAAAAAATTACCATGCCTCATTACATTTTATAATTCAAGTGAGGATTTTTTCACCCAAGTTTCAATGGCAGGTATGACCAATAATACCTTGGGAACTGGTCCAAATAATTTTTATAAAGACAAGATTATCAAAGTTAAAAAAGGACAAGCCTATGATCTGCTGGTTAACTTTCAAACTACAAGTCCAGCTGTTGGTGTCTACGCTTATTTTGATTGGAATGGAGATGGTGACTTTTTAGATTCGGATGAAAGTGTATTGATTTCTAGTAACATCAATTTTACTAATGTGACGAAGTCTATAACTGTTCCTTCTAATGCAGTTAAAGGCGAATATTATGCAAGATTCATTGTAAGAGCAGGAAGTACGATAAGCAGTGACCCTTGTTTTGAGAATGATTCTTATGGAGAAGTGGAGGATTATCCTTTAGTAATTGAGTAGGATTTATGCTACTTATTGCTTCATAATTCAATAGGCTATTACTCAGCTATTACCTGATCACGCACACAAATCCATGGTGAACTTCCCTCACTTGGCTGTCTGGATAAAAATAGACTAAATAAGTATAAACTCCATCTTGAACGGGTTGTCTGGTTTTTTGGTCTAATCCATCCCACTTTAATTGTGTTGGAGAAAAAGTAAAAATTTCCTCCCCCCATCGATTCATGATGTATCCTCTTTCTAGTTCGCCACCCTGAATGATGATTTCAAATTCATCATTTAATAAATCTGCATTTGGCGTAAATGAATTAGGAATATAGATCACGGGTTCTTCCATATCACAATTCTTCTGTACTACTTCCACTGTATGCATATAATGACAACCTGCCACATTTTGTTCCAGTTGAAGGAGTGTCAAGGTGGAATCTACCCACTGGTTGAAGATGATGATGGAATCATTTTCGCAAAGTTCTATTGTTTCATTTAATGGCCATACATTGAATATATTTAAGGTGATAATATGGGTGCTGTCACACTGATTTGCATCTATAAAAGAAGCTGAGTAGATTCCTGATAAGTGTTCCCAAGTCCCAAAAATTTGAATTGAATCTTCTGGACAAATATTTAGGGTTTCAGTTGTAATTTGAGGAACGCATCCACTGGTAACAATTATTGAAATGCATTGTGTTGCAGCACAAGTTCCTGTTCCTACTGAATAACAAACTTGCCAAGTTCCAAGACCTGCAAGTTGAGGATCAAATATTCCCGCACTGGAAACACAAGTTCCGCAACTTGAATTCCATGTCCCACCGACAGTTGCTACTTGCAACACTTGCGAGGGGTCGAGGACAGTAAATGGTCCTGCAGGTAGAATATTCGCATTGGCCACTGCCGCTCCTGGTAAAATAGTGTAGCTTTCAATGACCGAACAACCATTTGCTCCTGTAGCTGTTATCGTGTATGTGCCAGGACATAACGAACTAATATTAGCAATACTTGCTCCATTGGACCAAGAATAGGTGTAAGGAGCAAGGCCATTATTAACACTGCATGCAATGGACCCATCACAGGTGTTTAGGCAAGTTTCATTGACAATGATTGCGCTCAATGTCATTCCTGGATTGATGCTGCAGAGTGGATTCATGCTTCCAATCCATGCGTCATTGGCTGCATTATTAGCTGCGCCTGGTGTTTGAGCAGTGCTAATATCTGCACTGGTCCAATTGGCGGTTAAATTCCAGTTATTGGAAGTGTTATTGGTGAAAGAAAAAACTTTACTCGCTGCTGATCCAGCAAAATATACATTGGTATTTTGTGTGTTGTTTCCCCAACTCACACTGTGAAAAGGAAGACCATTTGCTGGAATGTTGGGAACTTGAAATGAATCGTCAGTATTTGCCATTGCAAGTGTTGCCCATGAACCACCTGTAATCCATGATCCGTTGGGCGGATAGGCACTGTTGGTTGTGGTAGGACTTACCGTTGTTTTTTCAAGCAGATTTGAATTAGCGGGAATTATCAATCTGCAATTGCCATCGATCAATGAAGTGTCGTCTGGTGGTAAGCTGGTATTCGGACTTGTATTGTTATAAATTACAATATAGCTTCCTTGTGGAATATTTTGCCAAAAAGGAATGTTAGCAAATCGAACGGCTCCTGGTGCTATTCCTGTTCCGCTTCCAGGTGCAAAATAACCGTTGTTATCATCAATGATCACATTCCGTAAGTCTAAAGTTGGGACGGGCGTTATACAAGTAGGATTTCCAATCACTGCGAATTCTACATATTCACTAGATCCTGTACCCTGTGATATCTCGTTTATGATTAATTGTTGAGCATTCAATGTTCCAAAGGAAAGTAATGCAATCAACCAGAAAAACCTAATCATAGTTTACCTTTGACTTTCAATCCGACATCAGTTTTGGTGTTTTAGTGAACACCGCAAGGAGTATAATGTCAAAATACTCTGCAAATTTAATTCAAGAAATTGATTCTTGGGCAGTCTGATGTTATATTATTGTGAAATCGACAAAATATAAATGAGAACCAAATGCTTGTTTAGATGTTTTCAATCTATAGATTGCCTTAATTAAGCTAATTTTACCGGAACTCGACAATTAAAATTTATATTTTTTGATGAAAAAAATTGTACTAATCACTGGAGCAAATGGAATGTTAGCCAAAGCATTGGCCAATCATCTAGCAGATGATTATGAAATTAGATTTCTGAGTCGAGGCACATCAAAACCGAACGAATTTTATTGGGATCCTAGTCAAAATATTATTGATTCAGAAGCATTAGTGGGTGTGCATCATGTTATTCATTTAGCGGGCGCTACTATTGGTAACAAACGGTGGACTACTAAACGAAAAGAACTGATATTATCAAGTCGAGTAGATAGTGCTCATCTTATTAGAAAGGAACTGAGTAAAAATAAGCAACAAATTGAATCTTTTATTTCAATTTCGGGTGTTGGTTATTATGGGACGTTTACCTCAGATAAGAAATTTGATGAGTTAAGTCCAAAAGGTAATGATTTTTTAGCTGATGTTTGTGTTGAGTGGGAGCAGGCAAGCCATGACTTTGATAAAGAACAGATTGCAAAACGAACTGCCATTATTCGAAGTGGGGTAATCTTGGAAAGAAATGAAGGTGTCTATAAAAGTTTAAGTCAACTCATAAAATTCGGATTTGGTTCAGCAGTTGGAAGTGGAAAACAATACATGCCATGGATACACATTCAGGACTTGGTTAGCATGTTCAAATTTATTCTAGACGATTCAAGTCAACACGGTATTTTCAATGGTGTTGCTCCTCAACAAGTGACCAACTTGCAGATGATGCAAGCCATAGCGAAGGGATTACATAAGTCCATTAGATTACCCAATATCCCAAAATTTGTTTTAAAATTAATTTATGGAGAAATGTCAATTGTTATTTTGGAAGGAAGTCAAGTCTCTGCCGAAAAAATAGTTAATGCAGGATTTAAATTTAAATTTGATTCCATTGATATAGCGATCAAAAATCTAACTTCAAAATAATATAAGTCCTTAATTACTTATGGATTGTATTCTAAAAGTACAAGTCTCTCTTCCACTTGCAAATCTGCAATAATTTCCAGTAGTCCCGATTTGTATGGAGCTCCATGATACGTAAAAACATCCCCATTTTTTTTTAATTCTCCAAGGACTACATCATCTATTGTAAGGTATAATTTCTTTATTTCAGAGGATTGAATTTCAAAATGAAGCGAATCTTTCTTGCTTAATTTAATTGTTTTTGGTGCTTCATTAATTTTTAATGGAATATTTAAATTGTATAATTTTGGTGGCAAAAAGGTACTACTTTTCTTATATACGGCCATTGTTTCAGTACTATTTAGGAAACCACTACTAAAATAAATAGGATCTAGGTTGGGTAATTTATCAAATAAGACTTTAGTAAGAGGTGTCTCGATGAGTTGATTTTTACTTTCCACTGGAAAATGCGAATATATTGAAACCAGTGGGTCTAAGATAAACCAGTCCAAATTTGGAGCTGAAATAAAAATTAGTTTTCCTGAGGCTTCACTAACGCTTCCAGCTCCCCAAGTGGCATCAATTAAATACCACATTCCATCTATTTTCACTTTATTCCAAACATGGTTAGGTTCCTCAATTATAGTTCCTGTTTCAAAACCATATCCCTTTGCATAGCCTTCAATAATCTCACATTCAAGTCCCAGTCCTGTAGCGAGTTCCTTAAAAACTGTTGCATAACCAGAACAAACTGCTGTTTGCGACTTAATTACTTCATCAGCACTTTGTTGTTTAATATCATTCTTTACAAATGCTTTGGTATCGTAGGAAATATTGTGCGTAATCCATTCATAAATCGCGATAGTTTTAATCAATTCAGTTTTTCCAATTTTATTAATTTCAATTACCAATGAAGCGGTATTATGCTGAGCTGCCTTAGGAATATTTTTCACCAAGAGGGCAGTTTTTTGAATTTCAGATTCCGTATAGATTAACTGTGAGAAACCATAGGAAATAGAGCTGAAGAAGACTATACTTAAAACTAAAGTGCGCATTGAATATTAATTAGAAACAAATGTATAATAAAAAAGCCCTGAATTAGAATTTAATTCAGGGCTTTTAAGTAATTAAAATTTACTTAATGCTTAGAAAGATAATCAGCAACTCCGTCAAAAGAAGCGTTCATGCCTGCATCACCTTTTTGCCAGTTTGCTGGACAAACCTCACCATTTTCTTCAAAATATTGAAGTGCATCCACCATTCTTAAGGCTTCATTAACATCTCTTCCCAGAGGAAGAGCATTAACCAACTGATGCATAACGATACCATCTTTATTGATTAAGAAAAGACCTCTGTAAGCAATCATTTGACCTGTAGCAAACAAATTACCATCAGCATCATAATCATATTCACCATCTAATACGCCATATGCTTCAGAAATTGTTTTTGAACTATCTGCAACTATTGGATACATTACTCCTTCAATTCCACCTTTGTTTTTTGGTACTTGCAACCATCCCCAATGTGATTCTTCTGTATCCGTTGAACAGGCAACAACTTTTACTCCTCTTGCTTCAAACTCGCCTAAAGCTGCTTGAAATGCATGTAATTCTGAAGGGCAAACGAATGTGAAATCCTTTGGATAAAAAAAGAATAAGACATGATTCTTTCCTATAAATTGGTCCAATGAAAAATTAGGAACCACTTGACCACCGTTTACTACCGCTGCTGCGCTAAATGATGGTGCTTTTTTACCTACTAGTGTCGACATTTTATGTTTTTTAATTTGTGAAATTTTTACTGGTACAAAAATAGGAAACGCTATTCAATTTACCTTATTTTTTCAAATTCCTTTAACAAAGATTATCTTATGATAACAATTTAAAAATATGGAACAAAAAAAAAGAGGGCAAAAGCCCTCTTAAAAAATAAACAATAATATTATTTACCTGCTAGTGCGACAAACTCATCATAAGATACAGATTTGTTGTTTAAAGTCACATTTGCTTTAAAGAAATCAGTTAATTTTTGCTCTGCTAATTGATCATAAATTCCATTAGCTTGTTCTTTGTTTTGCAATAAACGTGCTGCTGTTTCTATCAATTCTTTATCATCTGGCGCTGGTATTCCATATTGCGCATAATTTCCTCTAAGCAATTCTTTTGTGTGCTCAATTACTTCGATTTGAGATAATTGAATATCGTTTTCTTTGAATATTTTTGTTTGAATCATTTGCCATTTCAAAGATTGCAAATAAGCCTCAAAATCTTGTTCAATTTCATCTTCCGTTACAGGCTTTTCATTCGTCATACGAATCCATCTTTTCAAGAAAGCACTTGGGAAATCAACATTTGTTTTTTCCATGATGGTATTGAATACATTTCTTGTCAATAATTTGTCCGCATCTTTTGAAAACATTTGTTCCATATCGGTTTTCACACGATTTCTTAGGTCTTCTTCAGAATTCACTTCTCCTTCTTGAAAAAGTTTGCCAAATAATTCTGCATTCATTTCGGCCATTTCCATTCGTTTGATATCCGTTACGGTAAATTCAAACTTACTGTTTAATTCAGCAACTGCTTCTTCACTAATGCCTAATAAGGTGGATTTATCTTTTGCATCTTTAGAAACAGATGTTGGATCTAACTCAAAAGAATCTCCTATTTTTTTTCCTAAAAGTAATTTACTTGCACTTTTTTCTTTTAAAAATTCTAATGATATAGTGGTACTATTACTTATTCCATTTTCTTTCTTAGATCCGTCTGCCTCCAATTCATTAAATACTCCTAAGATCATATCTTTATCCTCTGCAGTTTCTACAGAAGATAATTTACCATATCGTCTTCTTAAGTCTTCTACTTGCTGATCGATTAACTTGCTATCCACTTTAATAGTAGTATAATCAAATTTACCATTCATTGCTTTCGACATATCAATAGTTGGAGACAATCCGATTTCAAAAGTAAATTCAAAATCACTAGGTGCATTGAAATCCCCTTTTACTTCAGCATCACTTTTAGGAATTGGATTTCCCAGGATTTCAATTTTATTTTCAGTAATGAAATTGTAGACACCATCATTCGCTAATTTATTTAATTCTTCAGCCAAAACGGTTTTTCCATATTGTTTTTGAATCATTCCCATAGGAACATTTCCCGGGCGAAATCCAGGTATCTTTGCAGTTTTACGATATTTTTCTAAAGCATTCTTTACTTTGTCAGAATAGTCAGCCGCTGTAATTTTTACTTGCAGGGTTGCATTCAAAGCATCTACATTTTCTCTAGTAATAATCATTCTCTTAATCTTTAATTAGTGTAAATAAAAAAGGCCTCGCTTTTTAAAGACGAGACCTAATAGTGCGGATGGAGGGACTCGAACCCGCATACCTCTCGGCACCAGATCCTAAGTCTGGCGTGTCTACCAATTTCACCACATCCGCATAGATTTCAAATGAAAAACGAATTATTTGTTCTTCTAAATTCAAAAGCGTTCTTTTGAATTGGGTTGCAAAGATAATGCTATTTTTAAAAAATACAAGCAACTTAGTATGCTATATGTGTTTTTTTTCTTGCATAGAAGTCCTGATTTTTTTCATGAATTCAGATGCATAAACAAAATTAATGATCTCTGGATTTTCAGTGTTAATTATTGAATCACGATCACCTTCCCACCAATTATATCCTTTATGAATGAATAATATATGATCACCTATTTCCATTACACTACTCATATCGTGGGTAATTACAATGGTGGTAATGTTATATTCATAAGTAATATCCTTAATCAATCTATCTATTAAAATAGAAGTAATTGGATCTAATCCAGAATTTGGTTCATCACAAAACAAATATTTAGGATTCATGGCAATGGCCCTAGCAATACCAACTCTTTTTTGCATTCCTCCTGAGCATTCGGATGGAAATAATTTATTCTTACCACTTAAATTTACTCGATCTAAACAAAAATCAACACGGTCTTGCATTTCTTTTTTGGTCATTTTGGTAAACATAGTCAGTGGAAACATGACATTTTGTTCTACAGTAAGGGAGTCAAATAAAGCAGAACCTTGAAATAACATACCAATTTCTTGACGAATTTGAGTTTTTTCAATCCGATCCATTGCGGCAAAATCTCTTCCATCAAAGAAAATTTGTCCGCTGTCAATCTCATGTAAGCCTACCATGCACTTGGCGAGAACTGATTTGCCTTGTCCAGATTGACCAATGATTAAGTTGACCCTTCCTTCCTCAAATGTGGAGGAAACATCAAACAGAACTTGATGTTCTTTAAATGATTTATTAATATTTTTTACTTCAATCATTATAATAAAATCATTTGTGTCAAAATGAAATTTGCTATTAATATACTTACCATACTTGCAACAACTGCTTTTGTAGATGATTCACCTACTTGCAAGGCACCACCTTTTGCATAATATCCATAGAAGGAAGAGACAGAAACTATTATAAAACCAAATACGACTGTTTTGGTCAGAGCATAATATATATTTCCTACCTCAAAAAAAGCACGAATACCCAGGATATAGGTTTCTGTACTGGTTAAATCAGACAATACTAAAGAAATATAACCACCCATAAGACTCATAAACATGGAGAAAATCACAAGAATCGGAAAGAATAATATTGCCGCAATTATTTTTGGTAACACCAAGTGGTTCAAGGAATTCACACCCATGATTTCAAGCGCATCTATTTGTTCAGTAATACGCATGGTGCCAATTTCAGAAGCGATATTTGACCCGATTTTACCTGCTAAAATTAATGAAATAATAGTGGGAGAGAATTCTAGAATGGTACTTGATTGCGTAATGTATCCAACAGTGTAGGCTGGCAAAAGAGGACTTGACATGTTGGATGCTGTTTGTAATGCTATTACCCCTCCCATAAAAGAAGACATTAGAATTACAATTGGAATCGAATTGATACCAATTAATTGAATCTCATTGAATAACAGTCTCCAAAAAATCACCCATTTCTTTGGCTTGGTAAAAACGACCTTCATCATTAAGAAATACTTACCTATGTTTCCCAACATTTTCATAATGCTAAATTAAGGAATATTTTCACTGCATTGTTCTATGGTACTTTTACTTTTATATTTTTACATCCTATAAACCATGAATAAACGAACTGCATATTCCGAAATTTTCAAAAAATATGTCCCCATAGAATTTGCTTCTATGCTTGCAGATTTATTGATTGGAACCAATGTTAAGTTTAAGGTGGTAAGGGGTAGGAAAACCAAATTAGGTGATTTTCGCTATGGATCAGACCTGCCGAAGCCTATTATTACTGTAAATGGAGATTTAAATCCTTATGCTTTTTTGATCACAGCATTGCATGAATTTGCTCATTATCACACCTACATGAATTATAAAAATAGAGTTCAACCTCATGGAGAAGAATGGAAATCAGCATACAGAACATTATTGATACCTGTTATTGATAGTAAGCATCTGCCAAAAGATATTGAAACAGCCTTAATGCGCTCCTTGACCAATACAAAAGCTTCTTCATGTGCTGAC
This sequence comes from Flavobacteriales bacterium, assembly GCA_947447525.1. Taxonomy (GTDB): domain Bacteria; phylum Bacteroidota; class Bacteroidia; order Flavobacteriales_D; family Crocinitomicaceae; genus UBA952. The sequence continues at coordinate 73,191 of CANFJL010000005.1, forward strand.
ATCCATTTAAGCAGAGCGTTACACCAATATGACCTCAAGGATGAAGAACCTTTGCTATGTTTAGAACAAATATCCAAAAACACTACCTTTGTACTCAACGGAAAACATTTTGTGAAATTAAATAAGCGCAGAACTCGCTATGAATGTCAAGAAACAACTAGCGGAAAAATTTATTTAGTGCATGCATTAGCAAAAGTTACGATAATTGAATTATGATGAATAATAATTATTGCCTAATAATGGCAGGGGGAGTAGGAAGCCGATTTTGGCCTAAATCTACATCAAGCTACCCCAAACAATTTTTAGATGTGCTGGGTATTGGCAAATCTCTTCTTCGCTTAAGTTTTGAGCGCATGCAGAAGATTTGTCCTGACGATCAAATTTATATTTTAACCAATGAAGATTATCTCGATTTGGTATTGCATCAGTTACCTGAACTTACTGCTTCTCAAGTAATTTGTGAACCCTTGCGTAAAAATACAGCGCCTTGTATCGCATATGCTTCTTCTAAAATTTATGCAAAAAATAAAGAAGCTGTATTAATTATAGCACCATCAGATCATTTAATAATTGATACCAACCGTTTTTGTGAGTTGATTAATACTGCTGTTGATACTGCTGTTCATCAAGATCAATTAGTTACCCTTGGTATTCATCCGACAAGACCTGACATTGGATATGGTTATATAGAATTTGATAAAGAGGCTAATAAAAATCCAGGCAGTGTAAATAAGGTTTTGCAATTTAGAGAAAAACCTAATCTTGAAAAGGCTCAGGAGTTTGTTTCAGCAGGTAATTATTATTGGAATGCTGGAATATTTGTTTGGAAGGCTTCAACTATTATTAATGCATTTAAAATATTTCAAACTCAATTATTTGATCTTTTTTGCGCGAATGAACAAATGTATAATGGCAATGACGAAAAAGGTTTTGTATTAACTGCATTTCAAAAATGTGAAGATATTTCTATTGACTTTGCTATCATGGAACATGCTAAAAATGTTTCTGTTGTTCTGGCTGATTTCGATTGGAGTGATTTAGGAACCTGGGGAAGTCTGACAGATCATTTAGATAAAGACTCAAATAACAATGCTGTAGTGGGATCAAAAGTATTGATGTATAATTCTAAAGATTGTTTGGTGCATGTCCCGTCAGAAAAACTAGTAGTTTTAGATGGTTTAGAAAGTATGATTGTTGTTGAATCCGACAATATTCTGCTAGTCTTGAAGAAAGAAAATGAGCAAGAATTAAAAAAATACCTCAAGGATGTTTACGCTCAATTTCCAAATTTGGGCTAATGGTAAAAATTAGAAATATTGAATTAGGTGAATTCCCCTTATTGCTAGCTCCTATGGAGGATGTAAGTGACCCACCTTTTAGAGCTTTGTGTAAAAAACATGGTGCTGATCTCATGTATACTGAATTTATATCATCTGAAGGATTAATCAGAGATGCTGCAAAGAGTGTTCAGAAAATGGATATTTATGCTTACGAACGTCCCGTTGGCATTCAGATTTTCGGATATGATATTGATAGTATGCGAGAAGCAACTAAGATTATTGAAAAAACCAATCCAGACATTATTGATATTAATTTCGGTTGTCCCGTTAAGAAAGTTACTTGTAAAGGTGCCGGAGCTGGAATGTTGCAAGATATTCCGAAGCTTATTCGCATGACAGATGAAATTGTAAAAGCTACCAATATTCCCGTAACAGTAAAAACACGTTTGGGCTGGGATGACAAGACAAAATTTGTAGTGAGTACGGCTGAAAAATTACAAGATGTTGGTGTCGAAGCGATTTCAATTCATGGTCGTACTCGAGTTCAATTGTATAAAGGTGATGCAGATTGGACCCTGATTGGTGAGGTAAAAAATAATCCAAGGATGCACATTCCAATTTTTGGAAATGGAGATATTGATTCTCCTGAAAAGGCACTTTTATATAAAAATCGTTATGGGGTTGATGGAATCATGATCGGTCGAGCAAGTATTGGGAATCCTTGGTTTTTTAATGAAGTGAAGCACTTTATGGCAACAGGAAATCATCTTGCTGCGCCAAGTATTAAAGATAGGGTGGAAGCTACCTTAGATCATCTTATGATGAGTGTAGAGTGGAAAGGAATAAATTTAGCTTTGGCTGAAATGAAAAGACATTACACAAATTATTTTAAAGGTATAGCTCATTTTAAGGAGTTCAGAACCAAATTGGTCACTTCGAATGATCTCCAAGAAATAACCGAATTGCTGCACTGGATCAAAGATAATGAAGCACAATTTCAATTGGTAATTCCTATCGATTAGGAACTTCTCTTTATCTTAAGTTTCTTGTATAATTTTTGAGCTGGGAAACGAACTGTTCCAAAAATCTCCTTTCTATTAATAGAGTCTAAATGGAATAGGTAAGAAGTACCTTGAAATTTCCAATTTAATTTATTGTCCAAAGAAGGAATCATTTTAGGGGCTTGCTGACCAGAATAAAATTGATAATACCCATCTTTTTTTTCCATTTTTAATAATGGAGAGAACAAAAATCGATACCCTCCTTCATCTTTTCGTAACAATCCTTTTTTAAACAATTGATTGAAAAATATTTCTCCTTTTTCATTGGTGTTAAATAATACGGAATATCCTGGAACAATTACATCTTGATATTTCACTACCTCAGTAACATTAAAATCTTCATCCAATTCAGATACGATGATGCGTTCTTTTGCCGTTTGTTTTCCCCCCTCAAAAAAGGATAAATCGCCCTCCCAAGAATCAAAAAATGCTTGCGTTGGAAAACTTATTTTTTTACCCAATTTTATTAGAAGACTTTTCAGTGGATCACTTGTGGAATTTTTAAATTTAGCAACATTCATATGAATATTAATAGATCTATCTGCTTTCTCAGCTTCTTCAAATCCCAATCCATTCGTATTAGGTTTGAAATTAAAACCTTTATTTTTCCTTAAATAATATTTCATTTCGAGATTCAACGAATCGCTGTCATGAGCCAGCATTATATAGTCTAACCCTGCTTTCTTTATTTCAGACCATTCTGAATAGATGACTAAATGTTCTTTTTTAAATATTTTTTTCGATAAATATGATTTCCAAAGAGGACTTACATTTAAAAATTTGGCTTCACTAACACGTCTTTCTATTTTTCTAAATGAATCTCCTTTATAGAGTAATAAATATTGATGGCCGAAGTGAATATAAAGCTTGATTTCTGGTAAATAATATGCAATATGATGCTTAGTTGAAGAATCTGATAAAATAGCTTTTTTTCTAATTTTATCAATAGCTTGTCTCGTCTTGCTGCTGTCGCTCAAAGAAATCATTGCACCGATATCTCCATTGGTATTGCCGAACAAATAAACAGGTTTTTGTAGGTCAAGACCATAAATTTTCCCTTGGCCTAAAATAAATTCCGCAGATCCTAGATCTCTAAAAGGGATTTTAAAATGATAAAGCATTCCACTGGTTTCCTTTGCCAAATTAAGAAGGTCTGTTTGCCCTATAAATTCAGCATTAGGCAGCCGATCAATCATTCTAGCAGGTGTTTTTTTTGCGAAAAAATAGGGCATGAAAAATAAAAACCCTGCTAATGTTAGCGCTAAAACAATGATTACAATAGATTTCTTATACATTTATCTACTTTGAGAAAATATACATTGTATTGATTAAATCTAACATATGTTTTCCTGATTTGTCTTCTCCAAGAAATGAGTATGTCAATAGGAAATTGGTATTGTTCTTCGATGTTTTGGTTGATTTTAAATACATTTTTCCTGATTTTCCTTTCAAAGCGTTGACCATATCTGATTGTCTTTGATTTAAAAGGTCGTTAGGAAAACGATTTAAGGTGCCTGAAATATCCACGAATCCATTCATGAATCCATCATGTTTTAATGATCTAGCCGTCTTTTTTGATAAAGCATTTTTTCCATAGCCATCTGCGTGGTTTAACGCTAAATCTTCATCATTGGTTAGAATGAATAATCCATTTCTATTGATCATAAATAATGGAGCAGCATCTAAGATAGCATTGTTAAATTTCCAATAATTTTCATGTTGTTCAAACATACTGGTAAGTTTACTAAGGTGTTTTAATACTAATTCTGGAATGTCTATGCGGTCAATGGAGAAACCTAAAGTGAAAATTGGCATATCTTCCGTTGCTTCTGTCTCTTTTTCACCATATTCGAATGTTTCTTCATCGTAGTAGTACTCTATTTTTTTAGTTTTAATTTTCTTAACGCCATTAAAAGTACCAAACATACTTCCCTTGTAAGTCCCAAATAATGCATCTTTATTGATGAATTCATTTAATAATTCAATCGTTAAAACATTCATGGCAATATCAGAATTTTTTTCTGAAGAAAGAATAGGCATAACAACTTCATATGCCTTTTCATAAGCCTGTCTCATGTTTACATTGTAAGTGAAAAAGGCAGAGTTGTCTTTATTAATATAAGGAATAATATTTTTGTCGAATTTTGAATCGTTCATTTCTTCATAGATAGACCCTAATCTTTCACCGTATCTTGCTTCTACTGCAAATTCAATAGTATTGTCTTTCAGAGACCAGTCTCCAAGAATCACATTTCCTGTATATAATTCTCTAATGTCTTGGTATAGACTAGGCAAGACCGTTTGAAAATACCAAAGACCTTTAGCTTGCTCAAAATTCCTTGAATTATCAAGGTAGAAAGTTCCCTCAGAAGTATGCGACATTTGTTCTGTGAATCGGTTGTCTTCAGTTGTTAGATTAAGGTGCTTAATAAATAAATCATCTAAAATTCCTTCCAACAACCTATTTTGTAAAGTGATTTGAACACTATCTCTCAGTTCGTAATAATTTTTTTCGTTGGGATCATCAGCGGCTTCAGGAAAAACTTCAGATTTTTGAATCGTTGAGTCTTCTTCTAAATAAATATCTTCTGTCAATATTCCTTCATCATAATAAAAATCATCTCCATATGGATTTCCATTTCCTCTTGCATACCAAATAGAGTCAGTTTGCTCGTCTATCAATTCCATTGATGGCTCTACTCGAATTAAAATTGCAGATTTTTCATGAAGGATTAAGTTGTTAAAGAACGATCCGTAAATACTCACATCCTTATATTTACTCTGCAATTGTTCAAAATCATCAAACACTTCAAATAGTTGTTTTTGATCGGAAACACCAAGGGTAAATCCGGAGATTTCATAGTCACTACTTTTACCATAAAACACATTTAATCTCTGCCCGAAATCAATACCAGCATCTTTTAAAGATTTACCATTGGTAGAGCCATCAAATAATTCTTGGTGCACTTCTTCCATGAAATCATAAGTAATTAACTCATCCATTGAAATCTTTTGCAAGAGTGAAATGTTATTCAAACTAAATACCGTAACTGCTTCTTTTGGAATTAGAGATTCTGATCGTTGCGCTAATAGATTAGTGCTAATACTTAAGAAAAGAAGTGGTAAAAGGACAACTTGCTTCATAGTGATATTATTTATTTTTAAATGGAATAAGCGTAATGCTATTTTCAATCAATTTATTGTTATTTCTTAAATCAAATGTATTAACCTTCAGCATGCAAGCTAATTTGCTAGGATTTAATTTTGCATTTCCATTATCTGTCCGTTCAATACTTCTGTCAAATCTACTAATGGAAGTGTAGGTTCCTGTTTTCAGTAAATCTACATCACTACTTGTCATTTCATTACTTCTCTTAAATGCAGTTAATGGAACACTACGCTTTAATGTTTTTCCATCCCACTCAATCCAACTTTCATTGAGCTCATTACTGCTTTTTTCTTTGCTTACAGCTATTATTGAATTTTTTATTCCTTGCTCTAATTGGCTAACAGATTTAAAATCGACAAAAAGTTTTAAAATTAAATTGGCTTCATCAAATTCTGACCTTACATTGCTCAATCCATTCTGACCTTTTAAAGCTGTAGTAAAAGCAGTTATCTTGTTTTTAATTTCACCCATCGATGGAACTTTTTTCCCATCTAAAGAATCGAGTGCTAAAATTGAATTTACTTTTATACGGCTTGAGCTTAGATTAATAGAGTATTTGAATGTCCCAGTGCCATCATTGTGAATAGTAATATCATCTATCAGTTCTATACAGGAACTTAAGAGTGAGATAATTACAATAGGAAAAATTAATTTGCGCAACATAGATTAATTGTTAGACAAAAATAATACCCAAATGGTCAGAAGAGACCTACTTGGATATCATTGTTATCAACATATTTATGCTGAACAATTGAAAGATGAGCATTTTCAGTTAAAAGCAGCTTTGGATTCACGCTGTGATGGCCCATTCTCGTAGGGTCAAAAGTTAGATTAAAATCATTCAATGAGCCTACTCCATTAAGCCAAGAAGCCTCATTTTGCTTATCTATTATAAGAGGCATGCGTTTTTTTACATTGTGAATTTCGGCAAGTAATTCATTCGCTTCGGTGGTTAGAATACTGAAACTTTTCTTTATTTCGCCTGTTGATAAATCGGTCCATTGATCATAAATTCCAGCCATTGAAAAGATGCTTTCATGAGTTGGGAAAATAAAAAAGGGGTGCTTCAATTTTCCAACATGTTGCCATTCGAAAAAACCATTTGAAGGGATGATGCATCGTTGTTTTGAAATTAGCATTTTAAAGGATGCCTTTTCATGTGCTGTTTCTATTCTTGCATTTGCTGTTTTTGAAGCAATTTCCATCCAATTAGATCCTTTGTACCAGTTTGGAATTAAGCCCCATTGCATGTTTTGAATTTCTGTTTCAGAAGTAATTACCCGCCATTCTGGAAAAACAAAAGCAGTAGTATAATAAGTTGGTTTAAAGTCAATTAAGAGATTCGTTTTCTTTTCAAATCTTTTTGAAAGCTCTAGATTACTTGAAGTGGATGAATTGCTGTAGCACATATATTATTTAAGATGTTGACGGAGCGTTTTCTTGCCATAAAATCTTTTTGTCATGATTTTAAACAAAAATACCTACCAAAATGGAATCTAATTTATGTTTTTTTCGCTGGATAATTAAGACCACTCAGTTAAAAATATATATTTCAAAACTAATATCATTGATCTTTGATATCATCTCATTCACTTTGTTTTTTTCACTTTCTAAGGTAATTATTTCCATTTGATAAGTATTGTCGATCTTAACTTTAACTTCTGCTTTCCATTTATACTTGGCGCATCTGCTAACTATGCCCATAAGCACTCCATATTCTCCTTGAATTTCAATCCGTATCTTTTGTTCAATTACAATAACATCAGATGATTCAATCACGAGTCGCGCACTTTCTTTATAGGCTTGTATCAGTCCACTTGCTCCCAGTTTAGTTCCGCCATAATAACGAATTACAACGATTCCGACTTGTAGTAATTGGGCTGATTTTAATTGTCCTAAAATTGGCAATCCGGCTGTTCCGCTAGGCTCTCCATCATCAGAGGAACGAAAACTAATTTCATTTTCTTTTACCGCAATTGCATGACAAAAATGACTGGCTTTTGGGTGTTGTTTTTTGAGTTGGCTTAATTCAATTTTAAAATTATCCAAGGAGCTACAAGGAAAAATAACCGCAATGAATTTAGAATTTTTGACACTTAATAGTGAAATAAATGTTGATGCAACACTTCTATACGTTTCAGTAATCAATCCTTAAAATAACGCTTATTGAATCGTTAACTTCTTCTCAAGATCTTCAAGATAATGTCTAAATTGCTTATCTGTTTCGGATAAGTTAACAACCGTTCTACAAGCATGAAGCACTGTAGCATGATCTTTTCCACCACAATGTGCTCCGATATTAGCCAAAGAAGATTTGGTCATTTTCTTAGAGAAAAACATTGAAATCTGCCTTGCTTGAACCACTTCTCTTTTTCTTGTTTTTGACTTTAACATTTCAATTGGAAGGTCAAAGTAATCACAAACAACTTTCTGAATATATTCGATAGAGACTTCTCTCGCAGTGCTTTTCACAAATTTATCTACCATTTGCTTCGCTAATTCAAGCGTGATGGCTTTTTTGTTAAGAGATGCTTGCGCCAAAAGTGTGTTTAAAGCACCTTCAATCTCACGGATGTTTGTGTTGATAGAGTAGGCAAGGTATTCAACAACATCTTTTGGTAACTCAATACCACTTCCGTACATTTTCTTCTCTAAAATCGCAATTCTAGTTTCTAAATCTGGCGTCGCAAGATCAGCTGACAATCCCCACTTGAACCGAGAAAGTAACCTTTGCTCCATTCCTTGCATCTCTACAGGGGCCTTATCAGATGTTAATACAATCTGCTTACCATTTTGATGCAAGTGATTGAATATGCTAAAGAATACATCTTGTGTGCGTTCCTTGCCAGCGAAAAACTGAACATCATCAATAATTAATACATCAATCATTTGATAGAAATGCACAAAATCATTAGTTGTTTGATTTTTGATAGCATCGATAAATTGATGCGCAAACTTTTCTGATTGTACATACAAAACTGTTTTACTTGGGTGTTGCTCCTTAATAGCAATTCCGATAGAATGCGCTAAGTGCGTTTTCCCAAGGCCAACTCCACCATAAATCAATAATGGGTTGAAGGCAGTTCCACCTGGTTTATTTGCTACAGCATATCCTGAAGCGCGTGCCAAACGATTGCATTCCCCTTCGATGAAATTTTCAAAAGTAAAAGCAGGTATTAAATTAGATTCAATATTTACTTTCTTTAATCCTGGAATAATAAATGGGTTTCTTATTTGCTTCTCCGTTGCATGTATTGGCATAGACACAGGCGTGTTGCGCAATGATGCATTATTTTGTGTTGGTAATTTTACAGTGTAAGGTACAGAATTGGTATTGTTACTCTCCATAACAATTGAATATTCTAAACTTCCTTCCGCACCAATTTCTTTTTTAACGACACCACTTAACAGTTTGATGTAATGTTCTTCTAACCATTCATAAAAAAAATGTGAAGGAACTTGGATTGTTAATACACTGTTTTCCAATTTAATTGGAATAATAGGCTCAAACCAAATTTTGTACGCTTGTAAAGAAACATTGTCTTTTATTACTTTTAAACATTTCCCCCAGGCGCCTTCGTGATTGTTGTTCATTCTTTGTTTTTTAATATGTTATATATACTCTGTAAATCAATTGATTAGGAGAATTTCGAATTGATTTAGATGTTGTTTATTTCCAACAGCAAATATTTGAATAAAAAAGTTATAAAAAAAGTTTGATACCCCTTGATTATTAATTTTTTTTTACATGTACTGAAAATAATAATTTTTTTCTGAAATAAGGGAGATTTCCTTAAAATTAAGGATAATTATTAATAATACCTTATTGAAAATTGTAATTTTGAATTAAAAGTGGAAATAAAATTTAAACATATCACAGAGCATCGTATACGTTATGCCGAAACCGATAAAATGGGTTACTGTTATTATGGTAATTATCCCACATTTCTTGAGGTTGGTAGGGTAGAACTATTTCGTGCTTTGGGAATTAGTTATAAGTCTTTGGAAGATAATGGAATTCTTCTTCCTGTTTTAGATCTTAACATCAAATATATTGCACCTGCTTTATATGATGATCTTATTAGGGTAGATACTGCTCTTATTAGACTCGATGGGGTTCGTTTATTTTTTGATTATTCTATATACAATGAGGCTGATGTTTTACTCGTTAAAGCTACCACAACATTAGTTTTTGTCGATGCTAATAATAGAAAACCTATCGCTCCCGCTCAAAATTTTATTTCTTTAATCACACCCTATGTCTATTGACCAATTCTCATTTTCATTTAATAGGATGGCTTCCTCTCTTTTGAAGGAGCATTTTTCAAGTAGGTCTGGTGAATTAAAAATGGGAGAACATTGCACTTCTATTACTTTAGAAGAGGCCGAATTTGTAATTATTGGGATTTCTGAATCTATTGGACCTAAGGCAAATTTTGGTCGTCAAGGTGCAGAAAATACTTTTCGAGCATTTTTACCTTACTTTCTAAATACCCAGGCAAATTCAAATTTGAAAATTCATATACTGGGTGAAATTTGGGTCCCAACTAATTTTGATACGCTATCAGCACAAAAAGTAGTCCCTGCTCTAGATGAATATGTCTTATCGGTACTTAATAAATTTTTAAAACCACATCAAATTCCAATTGTAATAGGTGGTGGACACAACAATGCTTTACCTTTAATGCGCTGGTCATCACAGTTTCACGCTGATTTAGCGGTGCTTAATTTAGATGCACATGCTGATTGTAGAACTACTGAGGTACGTCATAGTGGCAATTCATTCTCTTCTGCATTGGAAAGTGGTATCCTAAAAAAATATGCTGTTCTCGGACTGCATGAAGCGTATTTAAATCCAAGTGTTCTAGAATTCTTTCAAAAGTATCCATGCACCTACAGTCTTTATGAAGATTATTTAGATGGTAGATCTTTAATTTCTGATCTCGAATTATTTTTGAATTCATTAGAAACGAATCAAACATTAGGAATTGAAATAGATATGGACGCGATCGAAAACATGCCTAGTTCAGCTCAATCTCCTTCTGGATGGCGCTTTGATGAGGTACGAACTTATATCAGGAAAATTGTTGCAATGTACCAAAACATATCCTATTTACATCTCACTGAAGCAGCTCCATTAAATGAATCGGATGACAGGATAGTTGGGAAAGCTCTAACTTATTTAGTACTAGATTTTACTTCTCAGTATTGCTTAAAAAGAGTTAGATAAATTAAGGGACTACATTAATATTACTCATTTTTATCACTGCGTCTGCTGCACAGCCCTCCGGATTAGGTGCTTTAAGAAGCGTAATGTCAAAGGTCATGTGCAGTCCTTTCTTTTTATAATTAGTTTCTAAATCTATAGGGTAAAAGGTGTTAAATTGTTTATCGCTACCAGGTTGTCCTGTAACTTCAATATAGATTGGACAATTATTCTCATTAAGGTGTAAAATACCTGAATATGGTCCTATGAATGTAATCGTTTCAGATTTATGCTTCATTTTGCAGGGTGTTTTGCAGGCAAGAACGAGCGAGCTAATTAAAAGGATGTAAAATATTTTCATATTATTTTTTGTTAAAGATAAAAAAAAAAGAGGCCCGAAGGCCTCTCATTCAAGTAACCTGTAGCAAAGTTAATTTGAATTATTATTTATTGTAACGACGCTATTCTTTTAAGGTTACACGAAAATTAACATTTCATCATTGATAAACATATTTCCATGATGCTTTTTCATCTTAATGTACTCTTAAATTTGTCTTGTGAATCCACAAGAAAAGCAACTTAATGCATTAATCCGTTTACTCGATGATCCCGATCATGAGGTCTATGGTCAAGTACATGAAGCATTATTGTCTTTTGGTCCGAGTGCAGTCGCTGTTTTAGAAGCTTCTTTACGAGAACACAATTTTGAGTCTCGATTTGATACTAGAGTTTCTCATATCATTGATGAAATTCAAACAGAAGGAATTAAGGAAGAGCTCTTGCAATGGACACAATCGGATGATAAAGACTTATTGAGTGGCGTTGTGATCGTGTCAAAGCATCATGATCCAAATATTGACATTTCTTATTTGAAAGACACCCTTCAGATGATTAAAAGAGATATTTGGTTAGAACTAAATGATTATCAAACTAGTTTTGAGCAAATTAAAATATTCAACAGAATATTTTTTGATGTACATCAATTTAAATGTATCAACAAAGCTAGTTATGCTCCAAGTGATTTAAATATTTGTGAAGTACTAAAGAACAGAGAAGGAAATTCATTAATCATTAGTATTTTATATAGCGTAATTGCTCAAGAACTTGAAATTCCAGTCTATGGCGTCAATTTGCCAAATCATTTTATAATGGCTTTCATGGATAACAATTTATCCAATTTTGTGATTAATCAACAGAATGAATACGGAGTTCTCTTTTATATAAATCCGATGTCAAATGGTGCAATTTTCGACGCTAAAGAAATAAGTGAATTTTTAACCAAACGACAATTGGAAGAAGAGCGTACTCATTTTGAACCTTGTTCGAACACAGCGATTATTAAACGGATGATTGCGGAGTCTATGTTGTCTTTTCAGCAAGTAGGCAATCGGAGAAAGGTCTTTGATTTGACAAGATTAAGAGATGCTTTATTGAAATAAATTATTTCTCTTTCAATACTCTCGCTTCTTTAGCAATCGCATTATTCTTATTCGCTAATTGACCACAAGCAGCATCAATATCCTTGCCTCGGCTTCTTCTAACATTAACAATAATATTTTTCGACTCCAGATAATTAGCAAATTCAGTCACCTTTGAAGCATCAGCTTGTTGGAACAATCCTCCATCAATGGGATTATATTCTATAATATTAATCTTACAAGGAACACATTTAGCGAAATGGGCTAGCTCTCGAGCATCTTCAATAGCGTCATTAAAGTCTTTAAATATGATATATTCGAAGGTTACTCTAGTACCTGTAGCTTCATGAAAATACTGAAGTGCATCCGAAAGTTCTTGAAGATTATTACTATCATTAATCTCCATTATTTTACTTCTCTTGATATCATTGGCTGCGTGCAAGGACAAGGCGAGATTAAATCGCACTTTATCGTCGCCTAATTTTCGAATCATTTTAGCAATTCCAGCAGTAGAGACGGTTATTCTTTTCGGGGACATCCCTAAACCAATATCAGAAGTAAGCAATTCAATGGATCGAATTACATTAGCGTAATTGAGTAAAGGCTCTCCCATACCCATATACACGATATTAGATAAAGGTTTTTGATATTTTTCTAAGGCTTGATTTCTAAGGTGAACTACTTGGTCTACCATTTCCCCTGCACTTAAATTTCGCATAAGTTTTAACCTTCCAGTTGCGCAGAAAGTACAAGACAAACTGCAGCCAATTTGTGAAGAGATACAAGCGGTAGTTCTGGATGTTGTAGGAATTAACACTCCTTCAACGATTCTTTTTTCATCGATTTCAAATGCCGATTTAATAGTTTTATCCTTGCTAATTTGTTGATCTTTTACTCGAAGCGCATCAATGTAATAATGATGGTTTAAATGTTCTAATAGATCTTTGCCAAGATTTCGCATTTCATCAAAACTTAAGGCATTTTTTTTCCAGAGCCACTCATAGATTTGTTTGGCACGAAAGGCAGGAAAGTTGGCTTCATTTACAGCCAAAGTAATCTGTTCTTGGGACAAATTTCGGATGTTTAATTTATCCTTAATCACAGTCAATGGGAAATTATCTATTAAGCATCACAGGCATCACCAACATCAAGATGTCTTCTTGGTCATTGTCTGGAGTTGCAGGCATTAATAAACCCGCTCTACTTGGTTCACTCATCGCTAATTTAACAACTTCAGTTTCTAAGTTGCTTAGCATTTCAACTAAGAAGCGAGAATTAAAACCAATTTCTAAATCATCACCATTATAGTTACAAGTTAAGCGTTCGCTTGCTTCATTAGAAAAATCAATATCTTCAGCAAAAAGCGATAATTCAGAACCAGCTAACTTCAATTTAACTTGATGTGTAGTTTTATTAGAGAAAATAGCAACGCGTTTTAAAGAGCTTAAAAATTGCATTCTATCAATCGTCAACACATTTGGATTTTCTTTTGGAATCACTGCCTCATAATTAGGGTATTTCCCATCAATTAAGCGACACACCAAAGTAATATCATTAAAAGTAAAAAGAGCATTAGACTCATTATACTCTAATTTTACTGATTCGTCTCCTCTAATATTTGATTTAATTAGATTCAAAGGTTTTTTTGGAAGAATAAAAGCAGAACTGCCTTTGGTAGTAATATCAGTTCTAGAGTAGCGTACTAATTTATGTGCATCAGTTGCTACGAAAGTTATGTTTTCAGGAGAAAAATGACAATAAACACCGCTCATTACAGGGCGCATCTCATCGTTTCCAGTAGCAAATAAAGTTTTATTAATAGCTTTTGACAATACATCACCGGTCAAATCAATTGACGCTGTATAGGCAACATTGGGTAATTTAGGGAATTCATCACCATTAAAACCAGCCATCTTAGATTTACCATTATCATATACGATCTCAATTGCGTAATTAGTTGTATTTACTTTAAAAGTGCAAGGTTGGTCTGGTAAACTCTTTAGAACATCTAAAATTAATTTAGCTGGAATGGCAATTTTACCTGATTCCTCAGAGGTAACATCCATTTTAGTAAGCATGGTAGTCTCAAGGTCAGAAGCGCAGATCGTCAAAACATTACCTTCTATTGAGAATAAAAAATTATCTAATATCGGAAGATTGTTACTTGTACTCAATACACCTGAAATACTCTGAAGATGTTTTAATAAGGTATTACTTGAAGTAATGAAATTCATGGGATAAAAATTTTATATACAAAAATAGTAAATCGTTTGAGAATAAGTCAAGTATATTTTATTTACTTGAACTTGTTGTATTAATTTTCATTGCCGGGAAATAAACATGACCTAGAAGCAGTGGATTAAATACAAAATATTGGCATTTTACCAATTGTTTATTAGGTAAGAGGCACCAAAAATAATTCATATCCATATTTACCATTTCTCCAAATTCATTTCTTTGTTGTTCCACAGCAGAAATTCTAAAAAATCTCAAGACAGTTTTCTTTCCATTGGTTTCCGTAAGCGATAAGCTTCCAAAGGCTTTTGATTTTTTAATACTATCGCACTGTTTGTCACTCATGTCATAATTTGGATTCGAAAAGTGAATTTTATTATAAGCTTGCAGATATCGATATATATTAGAAGTGTCTACATATTCCAATTTACTATTTCCTTGCTTCACTATAAAATTTTGATTTTGTCGTGCAATACTAAAACTTCGATCTTTAACATCATAGAATTTGACATCAACTTTTTGAATTTCATTAACTTGTAAAGAAAATATATTGGAGCACATCCATTTTCTCGGATCCGCGAAGAAACGAGGTTCAATAATGCCGTTGATACCCTTAATTTTCATCATGACGGGATTCGAACTTTTTCCATCACTGCTTGATTCCAGCAACATGATTTGACCATAATGATCTTGTGATGCAGGGCCAATGTACCAAGTTTTCAACCACTCTCCATTCACGAAGTAGGAAACTTTTGTATTTTGGGTAGACATTAATTCAGTGAATTTTTTAATCGACTTTTTAGGCAAATACCCTTTGAACTCAACATTTTTCGCTGCATCTAGAATAAAATTTATATTCTCTCTACTGATACAATCCCCATTTTCTGCAGTCCACAAACCATTTTTCTTAACTAATTTAATGTTTTTCGAAAAGGCATCTGTAATTTCAATTCGATCTACGCTACTGGTATCTGATATGGAAAAATCAATTAATTCTCTATCAGAAACTCCTTTTTTATTTAATAGATTGAATGTAAGTAAGGTCAGCAAGCAAATGCCAAGCACGGCAGATAAAAGTAAAATTATTTTTTTCATATCTGTCAGTTAGTGATTTTAGAATAACGCCTTTTTCTAAGGAAATTCCATACAAAGGCAAAAAATAATATAAGTAAAACGGGACCGAAAACATTAATAATTTTAAGTCGTCCAGACATCACTTTTAATTTTTCTTTGTCAATTAATTTAATATCAATTTGTCTACTTCTAATATCCAGCACAGAATTATCACCCATCATATAATCCATTAGATTTTGAAAGAACTCCTGATTTCCATAAAAATAAGGAATACTTCTTTCGGCTAATATTTTATTGAATTTCAATTCATTAAATGGATTGGCTCTGTATAGAAATCCAGCTCCTTTTGGGTTGGGCATAGAGTCATAACTATTCGCAATAAAATCACCATTACCTACCAAAAGAACTTTTGTTTCTTTTAAACTTTTTTCTTTGTAGTTAGAGTTTTTATTTTTGGAAAACTCCTCTACAATCCTGTTTTGGAAATGAGAATTGTAATATCCTTCAGACAAACCTGCTAAGCATAATTTATTGATATTATCTGTGGGATTGTCTACTAATTCAGGTTTTTTACCATAGCTCATCGGCATTTCAAGACTTACCAGAGGGGCAAGTCCAGTTTTATTAGAATTGCTTGAAGAAGTAAGTATTGGAAGGAAACGTGCTTTGGCTTGCTTTACGAATTGAATTTCATTGGCATATTCTAAAGATACAGGTTCAATGTTTCTCGATATTGGATGAGAAGTAGGGGAGGCCATGACATGAAAAAACCAGGGCAATAAGGTTTGTTCAGCATAAGGGACGATTTTTGGAGCACATTGAACATCTACCACTAGGTTTTCATTCAATTTCAATCCGTAATCAAAAAGCATATTTTCAAGTCGTAGATTTTTTCTAATCGAATGCGTTATTCCTCTACTCATCAAGGTATCGTCTTCAATATGCAATGCATTCATAAAACACATTAATTTACCACCATTCATCACAAATTGATCAATTATGTATAAATCTTTGTCTGAAAAAGGATATTGAGGATCTGCTATAACCAATCCATCGATATCTGATAATGCCGCAATAGAATCATTCAATGACACTTCTGACAATGAATAATAGGGAGCGATTAGTCCTCGTGCACGAAGGGTTTGATTGGAATTTAACTCCCCATGACCTTGTAAAAATGCAATTCTAGGTTTTTCTAATTGTGTAATCTTCCGCATGGCAGAGACTAAATTATATTCTAGATTATTGACCGCATTTTCTAAGATTTCAGAAATATTAGAAAGCTCGTAAGGTTTTCCGGGTTGGGTGCCTGGCAAAAATTGAATGACACTTTCCTTAATAATTCCGTTTTGTGAATAGGAGATTTGCGCCCCTGGCCACAACATCAAGGGCGTTTGGTCACCATCTTTCATATATACTATATCCATCGGAAGGATGCCTTGACCTCGAGCATATAGATCTGAAAAGAGCGCTTTTTGATCTGAATCAGATCCGTTTTTAGGATTTACAAAAACATATTCAATACGATCTCCAGCAAGCGACTTAAAGATTTTTAATTTATCTTCTAAAGCATTTCTAAAATGTTGTATTTCCGCTGGCAGGTTTCCTTCTAAATAAATTTTTATACTGATTCTATTCTCAAATTTAGTTTTATCCGCCAAAAATGATTTAGTCCCATTGGAAAGCGAATAACGCTGATCTTCAGTCATATCAAGACGATAGTAGACCAAAGAAGCAATAATATTTATTAATACAAGAGCAACTGTCGCTATTAAAAGGAAGCTCCAATTATAAATACCTTTGAAAGAGAATAAACGCTTTATCATGTTTATCTTTTTAATGTTTTAATAACCGTCAACGCTCCATATAGAAATAAAACAATTACGGAAATAAAATAGACAATATCACTCGTGTCAATCACTCCTTTTTTTATGGATTCATAATGAAATGCAATCCCTAAATAGCGCACTATGGTATCCAAATCTCCTATTTGTGCAAATGATCCAAGTAGACCAAGTCCATCATAAATAAACCAACACATAAACATCGCTAAAATAAAAGATACAATTTGGCTGCTCGTAAGGGAGGAAGCAAATATTCCAATAGCTACAAAAACGGAACCTAGCAAAACGAGTCCAATATAGGAGGTAATGGTTGCGCCTAAATCAATTATTCCAACAGGATTCCCAAGATAATACATGGTGAAATAATAAAAAATGGTGGGGATAATAGCAATAATTAATAAGGATACCCCTGCAAAGTATTTAGCTAAAAGGATTCCTAGATCTGATATTGGTCTTGTGAAAAGCAGTTCAATGGTCCCTGTTCTTCGCTCTTCTGCAATCGATCTCATGGTTATTGCAGGAATTAAGATTAAGAAAATTACGGGTGAAAGATTGAAAAAAGGAATAAGGTCAGCTTCTGCACCTTCCAATAAATTGGTATTGTAAGAAAGCACCCAATGAAATAAGCCTGATGCTATCAAATAGATAAGAATAAATACATATCCGATAACTGAACTTAAAAAACTCCGAACTTCTTTTATATAAAGCGCTTTCATGAATTAATTTTTGAATTTCAAAATTAGAATTTTTAAGCACATCTCTAACATTTAGTTTTAAGCTATTTATTGTTTATTTCGAGTTTGTTAAATTTATTAGTGTTTTCATGAAATTTTAGACAAAAAAAAAGTCCCGATAAATCGAGACTTCAATAACTGGGATGAAAGTGATTATGCTTTTTTTACATTAATTGCATTCAAACCTCTTCGTCCTTCTTCAAGTTCGAATTCAACTTGGTCATTTTCTTTAACCTTGTCAATTAATCCTGTTACATGAACAAAATACTCTTTGCTCGTTTCGTCGTCTACGATAAAACCAAAACCTTTGGTTTCATTGAAGAATTTTACTGTTCCTTTACTCATTCTAAATAATATTATATTTCTGTAAAGGTAACCTTATTTTGCAAATTATCAAATAATTGATTGATTTTATTGAAAATCACTGATATAAGACTCAAAATTAACTTTACAAGTCCATGCTTCAGCACGCTGATTAAATCCAATTTTAAGCCTAGGCCAAATGCTTTTGAATAGATCAGAATTACGGTATGCATCTAGCGCTTCTTCTGATTCCCATTGACTATAAGTAAAAAATATACTGGGTGAATTTTGATCATTTAAAAGTTTCATACCCTTGCATCCAGGAAAATGAACTACTGCCTCTTTTGTTTGATCGAAGAAGCTTAAAAAATCTGTAACTTCTGAGTCCTTAAAGCTCAATTTTACAATTCTTGTTATCATATTGTACTAAATAGAATCAAAATCAAGTCGAGAACCCGCAGGAAAGAAGTTAACGCGCACGCTATCACCTTTTTTAACGCCAAACAGTCTATCTGCGCCACCATTACCTCTATTGGCACCTCTGTTTATTGCAATTTCTAATAAGTTATTATCATTGAATATTGCTACGGGGTCCCCAAAAGAAACTTCATTGTAGGTCTTAGATATTTTATCTATGATGTAGGAATTCCCGTAGTAAAGTATCTTGAAGCCGACATTTTCATACTTATCAAATTCTTTTTTACTGATATTGGTAATTAAATTGCCGTAGGTGTCCACATGAATAACAGTTCCCTGTACTGAATTTAACTCTGTGACTGCTTGTTGAGAGAATGCTGTTTTATAGGTGGAAATTGGATCGCAAAAGTCACTTAATTTTTCATTGTTTATTATTTTAATTGCCAATGGAATAAGACAATTTTTGGTAGGAAAGGACATCATTTCTGGATGTGATTCTATGGCTGTAAATCGATAAAATTCATCTGGAAATAATTCTCCAAGGAAGGCACCGAAAAATCCATTATCTATTCCGATAAAATAGTGCCCTTGAAATTTCATAATACTTGGGTAGCTGGGAATCATTGCTCTGTTGCCAACGAATGGATTCGGGTCTAAAAGTTGTGGTTCGCTATCAACTCCGATAATATGAATGGTTCCAGTTGGAAAATCTTGGTAGCAACTTTTTATCTGAAAGGCAGCTTCAGAAATATCAAAGGGTGTGATATCATGAGAAATATCCACAATTTGGATCTGATTGCTTAATCGGTATAGGGTACCTTTCAAGGAAGCATGATAAAAATCTTTTAATCCAGTATCTGTGGTAAGTGTTATGATTTGCATGCCAAATTTTGATTCTATATTGCTTTAATTTATAATTTTACCAAAAGTAAGTATTTCGCCATCATATTAATAATACAAATTCATTTTTAGTTGAATTCTGATAATCGAACCATACAAATAGTTGGAATTAATCCAGCAGATCTTTTCGGGACAAATAACATTAATTTAAAACACTTTAATAGTTTTTTTCCAAAACTATCTGTCCTTTCTCGCGGACATGAGATTACTATAAAAGGCGATCAAGAAGTAATGGATGAGTTTGAACGCAAGTTTAATCTTTTGATTCTTCATTACACCAAGTTCAATTCATTGTCTATCAATAATATTGATAATCTATTGCTCGATGATGGGGAGAAATTGCTAAACAACAAGGTAGAAGATGAAATATTAGTGCATGGAAACCAAGGACTTAAGGTTAAAGCACGGACTGTCAATCAAAAAAAATTAGTTGAGGCGGTTGATAAACACGATATGGTTTTTGCGGTTGGTCCAGCTGGAACAGGAAAGACTTACACTGCAGTAGCATTGGCTGTGAGAGCCTTAAAAGCAAAGGAAGTTAAGAGAATTGTTTTGACACGACCTGCGGTTGAAGCAGGAGAAAATCTAGGTTTTTTACCTGGTGATCTTAAGGAAAAATTGGATCCCTATTTAATGCCCTTGTACGATGCTTTGCGCGATATGATTCCACCAGATAAATTAGCGAATATGTTGGAACATGGTATTATTGAAATTGCCCCATTGGCTTTTATGCGTGGTCGTACTCTTGACAAAGCTTTCGTTATTTTAGATGAGGCGCAAAATACAACTACTTTACAGATGAAAATGTTTCTTACCCGTATGGGGATGACGGCCAAGTTTGTGATAACAGGTGATGTTTCTCAAGTTGATTTACCCAACAAACAAAGATCTGGACTTGGATATGCTATTGATATTTTAGCAGATATTAAAGATATTGGGATCATTCGATTGGGTAAAAGTGACATCATTCGTCACCAATTAATTTCGAAAATAATTGATGCTTTCGATAAAGCGGAAGCAAGTGAATAAATGTTTAAATAAAAAATAATAATGAATACAATTACAACTTCTGATTTTAATTTTAAAGGTCAAACAGCTGTCTATCATGGTAAAGTACGCGATGTTTACACCTTGGAAGATCAAAAATTAGTGATGGTAGCGTCTGATCGAATTTCTGCATTTGATCACATTTTGCCAAAAGGAATTCCTTTTAAAGGTCAAGTCTTAAATCAAGTTGCTACTTATTTTTTGAATGCGACAAGAGATATTGTACCCAACTGGTTGTTGGCTACTCCTGACCCAAGTGTTGCTGTCGGAAAGGCATGCGAACCGATTCGTGTTGAAATGGTCATTAGAGCTTATCTCGCCGGACATGCTGCCCGAGAGTATAAATTAGGTAAACGTATTCTGTGTGGCGTTTCGCTTCCAGAAGGTCTCATCGAAAACGATCGTTTACCAAATCCTATTATTACCCCGGCAGTAAAGGCAGATGAAGGTCACGATGAAGATATTTCTCGTGAAGACATCATTGCTCATGGTCATGTAAGTGAAGCCATTTATTCTAAAATGGAAGCATATACCTATGCTTTATTTCAAAGAGGAACCGAAATGGCACTGGCGCAAGGTTTGATATTGGTGGATACAAAATATGAATTTGGTATCTTAGATGGAGAAGTTATTTTGATAGATGAAATTCACACGCCGGATTCATCCCGATATTTTTATGCAGACGGATTTGAAGAACGTCAATCTAAAGGGGAAGAACAAAAGCAACTTTCAAAAGAATTTGTTCGGCAATGGTTGATTGAAAATGGATTTCAAGGTTTGGATGGACAGGAAATTCCTTTTATGCCAGATGAATTTGTTCAGATTATTTCAGAACGATACATTGAACTTTATGAGCGCATTACGGGTAAAGAATTTGTGAAGTCGGATACCACGAATATTACAGAAAGAATTAATGCCAATGTTGCAGCATATTTAAATGCTTAATCAGCTATTTTTCTAAGATTTCTTTAATGGGTTTCCCTGTCATTGCTCCTGACCTTTGCAAATAAAGTAGATGGGTTAAGGTTGGGGCAATGTCAATGATCTGAATGGGATCAAATACATCTTTATGTTTGATGCCTGCGCCATACCATAAAAGTGGAACATGGGTGTCATAATTAAACGCAGATCCATGGGAGGTTCCTGAAAGTTCTGTTTCATTATGAATGGGTAGAAATCCCGGGTGGGTGATAAATATGATTTCTCCACTTCTCTTTTGATCATAACCCTTAACAATCATATCGCCCCAATCTCCATTAGAAAATTGAGCATTGATTAATTCTTTTTCTGTGTAAACTGCCTTCACTTCTTTCCATTTCCTTATTTCTGATGCAATATATTCCTGCACTGCCTTTTTGTCTAGTTGTAATGAATCTATTTGTGAATGATTAAGATATATATTTTGATTCGCCTCTGTTAGAATTAATGTTGCTCCGTATTTCTCTTGTACTGACTTTTTTAAAGTCTCTAAATTCAAATACATGGGTAAATATCCACCAGGTAATTTTTTATCTATTAACTGCTGAGGAACAGGAACTACAGCATGGTCGGCAGTTATAAATATTTTGTAATTATGCTTCCCAACTTTTTTATCAAGTGCTGTCAACAGTTTGGCAATTTCTAGGTCAAGTCGTGCATACATATCTTCAATCTCCAAAGAATATGGACCAAAGGAATGCCCTGCAATATCAGGTGTCGAATAACTAATACACAAAAGATCTGTTTGCGCATCAGCACCTAATTCTTCAAAGTCAATTGCTGTTAAAGCAAGATCGGTCAATAAGGTGTTGGCAGCAGGGGTAACCACAAAATTCGAATAATCTCCAGGTTTGAATGTGTAAGGAAAGGTAGCTTTAGATTTTCCGTCTAAAAGAAGCTCATAAGGAGAATCGTCAATAGAATTATAGTTAGCTTCAGGATAAAGTAAGGTCCAATCTTTTAGGTAAGTATCTGCATTATGATTTTTATTAAATTCATGTATCCAAATTGGGAGTTGCTCTTTATAATAACTGCTGGTAATAAACTTCCCGCTTAAATAATCAAACCAATAAGTACCGTCACTTAAATGTCCGCCTGGCAAGATTGCGCCACGATCCTTAATGGAAACAGAAATAACTTTTGCAGTAGGGTAGGTAAGTTTTAATTGATCGCTTATTGTGTAAGTCTTTAGTCGATGAGGTGAAGCTTTACCATGTTTAGAATTTACACCGATTGATTGAACAGATCCATCACCAACACAATTAACCATTTTTGCTGTTTCAGCATCATACCATTGATTTCCTACAATACCGTGATTGCTAGGTGTTGTTCCGGTGTAAATGGAGGCATGTCCTGGCCCCGTGTAGGTTGGAACATAATTGTAATTGGTATTGCGACAATTGGTCCCGTGGAGCAAGAATTTATTAAATCCACCTTTGGTGAAGTGGTGTTGAAATCGATACAAATATTCGTAGCACATTTGATCTACTACAATCCCAACAATTAACTTATCCTTTTTCTGAGCTCCTAAATTTCCTGCAAAGAAGAATAGAGTAAAAAATAATAAAATTGAAATTTTACCCTTTGCCAGGTTTTGCATTGATAGTTGGTTTTACAGGTGAACTAATTATTGGTTTGCTAGGAATCACATGTGGTGTTGTGTTTATTTTATTATTATTAGGTTTATTAAGCTCTATTGATTGACTTGGTTTGAAAATAGAATTGTTAGGCTCGTAATTCTCATTAGTCTTGAATTCACTTTTTCCAGGTTTTTCTTCCATCGTATTATCAATAGGTTTTACGGTTTGCGCTCCTCCATTTGGATTTTTAGGATCCAGTATTTGATGGGTGTTGGTATTTAAAAGAGGTCTTTCCAATTTATTAAGAACTACTCCATCTGTTGCAGGAGCAGGTGTTGGAATAGGATTTGGATTGATGTTTAAATAGGCTTGATCAAAGATACATCCACCCATTTCACCAGCATTTACTCCCATTGTTTCGCATCTTCTTCTAGCATTCGCTTGCTGATCAGCATTTAAATCAGCTACCGTTAGATGCACTCTAGGAAAACTTCTATCGGTATAATAGGCAGTATTTGTTCCTGCTGCGTAATCAAATAAAGTAGTCATGTCTGTAACCCTCCAATCTTCAGCAAAATTTTGTGATAAATACGCTAAGTACTCTTTTTCTGCCAAAATAGATGCTTGCTGCATCATTGGATTACCAAAAGTTGAGAACGCTTGATATGTTGGTGGCGTTTGATTGTTATTTCTACCGTTAAAATCATCATTCATGTTGTTGTTGGCATTGCCCAATAGGCCACTATAAATTTGACTTCCACATTGAAATATGGTAACAGTTACATTAACAAAACTCATTCCTCCACTTCCTCCATTGTTAAGAATCATTGATTCTCCTGATGGCCAGGAAATAATATAGTTTCTACCCGTTAATCTTATGGTGCCTCCGTGCGGTAAAAAATAGGTTCTGCCTTGTAATTGAATAGGCTCGCCATTTAAAAATAATGGAGATACATTGCGCGATGGAGCATCTTCCGCATAAAACCCTAAGCGATCTCCAAAAACATTCATCGCAATGGCTGTATTCAAAGAAAAATTATCGCTTTGAGCTCTTTGTCTTGCTTGAATTTCAAAATTTCCATCATTTGATTTAGACAAGTCAAATTCGCCCACCGTTTGAAAAGAGTAGGTGGCATTGTCAAATGATTTTAAATGTGGATCTCCATAGCTACGACCTTGAGTTGTACTGCAAAAAGTATTGTTTAATAAAGTTAAAAGTAAGGTGGCATATTGGTTATTGTCAACTTGAGAAGATGAATTATTGGTTTCAATGTAATTTTTTAAATCTTCTCTTCTTTCTTTTGGCATCAAACTCAACATCTCATATGGAGTCAACTCCTCAGCGAAAGTCCTGTCTGGTACTACTTGTTTATTTGACATTGCCATAACACTTTGAGACAGCCATAAGCCACGAATGGCATCCCAATCCGTAAGTGCAAGTGCAATATTATCGTTGACAGATGACTTATTTACTACTGCTTTGTCAGTTGCTTCTTGCGCCGTTAAAACAAGACTAAATCCGAGGTAAAAAAATAAAATGATAGCTTTCATACTTTTTTAGTTTATAAGTTAAATTTATATCCTACTCCTTTTATCGTTGTGATGTATTCATCACCAATTTTTTCTCGTAACTTTCTAATATGCACATCAATGGTGCGATCCCCAACCACAACTTCTGAACCCCATACGGTATCTAAAATCACATCTCTTTTAAAAACAACATTTGGACGAGAAGCTAAAAAAGCGAGTAATTCAAATTCCTTTTTAGGCAATTGAATTTCATTTTTATTTATAATGATTAAATAGCGTTCACGGTCAATTATAAAATCATCATTGGCGTCATTTTTTGCACTAAAAGCATTTTGCCTTCGAAGTAAAGCGTGAATTCTTGATATTAAAACTTTTGGCTTGATGGGCTTTGAAACATAGTCGTCCCCTCCAGCTTCTAGTCCAGCAATTTGACTATAGTCTTCACTGCGAGCGGTAAGAAAACAAATAATAATATCTCTGTTTACAGGGTCAGACTTTAATTCTTCACAAACTTCAATGCCATCCATTATAGGCATCATTACATCCAGTAAAATTAGCTCAGGCTTCTGATGTGCAACCATTTGTAAAGCTTCTTTTCCATTAGAGGCACAAGAAACAATATGACCTTCTTTTTCAAGATTATATTTAAGTAAGAGACGGATGTCTTCTTCGTCATCAACAATGAGTATATGTGCCATATCTTACGAAGTTACGAAGTTTTTCAATCAAATTTTATTCTTTTATTATTTAACAAAAATTTATGATAATTTGAATACTTCACTTTGTGAATTGGTTCAAAATATTCGTACTTTTGAATAGATTCAAGTCGTTTATTTCCCAATAAAAGCAAGTTTCAATACTTTATAATTTAAATTTTCTCACATGACAATTCGTATTCTACTTGCTGAAGATGACTTAAGTCTTGGCTTTGTTATTTCTGATCAACTTAAATCAGATGGCTATCAAGTTACTTTGGCAACGGATGGAACGGATGCACTGAAAAGATTCAATGAGCAAAAATATCATTTGTGTGTTTTTGATGTGATGATGCCACGTAAGGATGGCTTTACCCTAGCTAAAGATATTCGCAAAGTTGATGCTGAAATCCCCATCTTATTTCTCACCGCTAAAACAATGACGGATGATAAGGTTGAAGGGTTTAAATCTGGAGGAGATGATTATTTGACGAAACCCTTTAGTGTGGAAGAACTTCAATTGCGCATAAAAGCACTTTTGAAACGTGTAAATATTAGCACCAGTATTCCAGAAGAAAAAATTTTCTCAATAGGTTCTTATTTATTTGACACTGAAAATTTAAACTTAACCATAGGTGGACTGACAAAGTCATTAACCAAAAAGGAGGCTCAAATCTTGAAGTTGCTCTACAAATTTAAAAATCAAGTGTTACCTCGAGAAGTAATTTTAAATGCAGTTTGGGGACAAGATGATTATTTTGTTGGACGGAGCTTGGATGTTTTTATCACCAAACTAAGAAAATATCTAAAAGAGGATGATGCTATCCTACTGAACAACATTCATGGTGTTGGTTTTAAATTGGAAGTGCCTGTAAAATGATATATATCTTACATATTGAAACCGCTACACACATTTGCTCCGTCGCATTATCAAAAAATGGAGTCTTAGTTGATGATATAGATGAGGCCTCTGATGGTTATGTTCATGGAGAAAAACTTACTGGATTCATAGATGAATTATTAAAAAGACATCATATTGAATATAAAAACCTATCTGCTGTATCAGTTTCTGCAGGTCCAGGTTCCTACACTGGATTAAGAATTGGAACATCAACTGCAAAAGGGCTTTGTTTTGGATTAAATATTCCTATAATCTCAATTCCTTCCTTGCAATCTCTTTTTGAAATTGCCCATAAAAAACTTCCTGAAAAATCGATAGCGGTACTATTTGACGCTCGAAGAATGGAGGTTTATAGTGAAATTTATGACGCTTCGAAATTAGTCTTGAAAAAGCTAAGTGCTGATGTTTTAAGTCAAAATTCCTATGATGAATACTTGCCTTTGACCATCGTAGGAGATGCGAATCCAAAACTTAAAGAAATTTGGGCAGATAGAAACTTGTCTTTTGATGATGAGGTTTGTATTTCTGCAACAGGACAAGTAGAGATTGCCTATCAAAAATATTTAGCAAAAGACTTTGAAGATTTGGCTTATTTCACTCCTAATTACTTAAAGGAATTTTATACCCACTAATCTATATTGAGCGATTGAGACCAATTCGCTTCATTTCCACAGGCGTCTTTTACTGAAATATAATATTTTTTCTTCCCGTGTTCATTTTTATCTATTACATGAAATATGGTGTTGTTCTTTTTATCGTATTCAAGAATTTTCCATTGATTGTTTATGAGTAATTGGTAGGACGAAACGCTTGTCTGTCCATCACTAATGTTCCACTGCAATTTTTTATTTTTGATGAGCGTATCGGTCGTTTTAAAATTATCGGGCGCAATAGTCGGAGCGATTTTGTCCGTAGATACAGCATAATTTCCGAAGTTGTATATATAAGCGGTTAATTTTCCTTGAATGATTTTTGTCGTTATTCCAGTTTTGGAACCATTCGCTCCGATTTGAGCAATGAATTGTTTTGTAATGTCAACATTTGGAAGTGGCGTTAAAATAATTTTTATCGAATCATGAACAGCAATGTCAGCGTTGCCAAGACTTAATCCATTACTGGTAATTTTTAAGTTATTGGGTACTGGCTCATAAAAACTATGCATAGGCATTGAAATACTATTTCCAAATTGTTCAAAGAAATAGGTGGAGTCAGGTGATAAATATCCAGTCTCGAAAAAAGGTGTTTGGCTTACGCTTTTTGTTCTATTAACAAGCGTGAAACCAATTTGACTTTTGTTTTGATTGGCATCCAGTAGTGAAATAGTTAAAGGAATAGAATCATTTCCAAACAAATTAACAATTTGAAAAGGTTCGGTTTTATATATATCAAGTAAATTATCTTCCTTGTAAAATAGTTTGTGAATTTTACTTCCATTTTTCTTGTACTGGACATAATCGCAGTAATCATTGATGAATCTATTGTGATCGAAAGAGATTGTATCTATTTTGCAATGGTACAAGGTATCCTTCTCTTGGACCAGTATTTGTTCGAATAAGCCGAATTTACCAGGTATTTTTCCACCTTGATCTTGCCCTGTAATTGCAATCCCAATTTTAGAATAGCCTGCAATGAATTTCGGGTCTAATACAATTTTTCCATTCTTTAAACTGTAGGAATTGCCAGATTTTACAATCGGGAATGTTCGGGAGCTGTTGGGAATCAAATACCCATCTTTATCGAGTAAATAGATTAATATTTTTTCAGGACTCGGCGCAATTTTATCGTAAGCAACAAAACCATGTTGAAGCGGATTAAGACCCTTTTCTGTTTTAGTATCTCTTAATTCAAAATGTAAGTGAGGACCAGTAGAATTACCACTATTACCAGAAAGCGCAATGATTTGCCCAATTTTTACTGGGAAATCTGAAGGTGTTAATTTCAAATCGATTTCATTTAATTTATTTTGCTCTTGATATTTTTTGATGTAAGAAGCTAAAGGTTCTTTAAACGAGGAGCAATGTGCATAAACACTTGTGATTCCATTTGGATGATCAATGTAAATAACCTTACCGTAACCTAAAGGCATAATCTTCACCCTTGAAATATAGCCATCAGCAATCGAATGTATATTGACACCGGTTACGCCACCAGTTTTAAAATCAAGTCCCATATGAAAATGATTCGGCCTTAAATCTCCGAAAGTTGCCGAAATTTCTAATGGAATTCCTAGAGGTGAATGGTAGCTTCCAGTCGAAACTTGACTTGTTAAATAGCTCCCAAGAAAAAGAGAGAAAACGAATAAAAGTGTGATATTTTTGAACATATACAAAAATACATCTCAAAAAATATAAAAATACAGCCTCAAAAATATTGTTATGAACTATTGTATATTAACTTTGTGAAAAGTCGCTGAAAATGACAGAACAAATTCAAAGTAGTATAGACCGATTGAGAAACAAAGCACTTGAATTGCATCAACTCGTAGTAAAAGAGAGAAATGAAAATCAAATGTTGTTGAGTTCAAATCAGGCGCTAAAGGATGAATTAGACCAGCAGCAAACAATAGGCAAGAATTTGCTTATCGAAAACGAAAGGTTGAATCAGGTTATTGAGGCTTCAAAAAATCAGGTTGTTGAAATCCCATTTGTTTCTCAAGGCAGAAATGAAGAAGAAATCGATGAACTAGTAAAAGAAATAGAAAACTGTATTGCACAGCTAAAACAATAAGAAATGGCTAAAATTTCTTTAAAAGTAGAGATTGCAGGAAGAACATACCCTCTTACCGTTCAGGAAGGAGAAGATGTAAAGGTTCTGAAAGCAGCAGAAGACATAAACAAAGCAATTGCGCTTTTGCGAGATAATTATGCGGTAAGTGACACGCAAGATTTATTGGCAATGTCGACCCTTCAAATGATGATGAAAGGAAGCTCTACTAAAATTGAAAAGGAAGTTATACCTGCAGATTATGCTGCTATTGAATCTTCGTTGCAATCTTTAACTGATGAATTAGATCAGTTAGACTAAATCTTTACTATTCGTCCAATCTGTATTATTAATTTTTTAAAATATTAATATGCTATTAGGTGTAATATTGGGTATGTTAGGTGGCGGAATCGCGACCTTTGCAATTCAAAAGGTAATGCTCAAATCAAAGAGTGAAAAATTGATAAAAGACGCAGAGGTCGAAGCTGAAAATATTAAGAAAGAAAAAATATTTCAAGCAAAAGAAAACTTCTTAAAGTTAAAAGAAGAGCATGAAGTTACTATCAAAGATAGAGAGCGAAGACTGCAATCAAATGAAGACAGAGCGCGTGCTAAGGAAAAAACGATTACTCAAAAATTAGAAGAGCTAAGCAATAAAGAAAGAGAAACCGAAAAGTTGCAACTTGCTTTTGACGCTAAATTTCAAGGTTTAGAATTGAGAATGCAAGAGCTTGATAAAATTCAACAAAAAAGAGTGGCTGAGCTTTCTAAAATCAGCGGAATGCAAGCAGAAGATGCTAAAAAAATGTTAATGGATGCCTTAACTGATGAGGCTAGAACAGCTGCAATGGCTCAAATTAAAGAGATTTCTGAAGAAGCAAAATTAAATGCAAATCGTGAAGCACGCAAAATCGTCATTCAATCTATTCAACGTGTTGCAACGGAACAAGCTATTGAAAATGCTGTTTCTGTTTTTAATATTGAATCTGATGAGGTGAAAGGTAGAATTATTGGGCGTGAAGGTAGAAACATTCGTGCTCTTGAAGCTGCAACAGGTGTTGAGATTATTGTAGACGATACCCCTGAAGCAATTATTCTTTCTTGTTTTGACCCAATTCGTCGAGAAATTGCTCGATTATCCTTGCATCAATTGGTTTCTGATGGTCGAATTCACCCTGCTCGTATTGAAGAGGTTGTTGCTAAAACACGCAAACAATTAGAAGAAGAAATTATCGAAACGGGTAGAAGAACTTGTATTGATTTAGAGATCCACGGTTTGCATCCTGAACTGATGCGCATGGTGGGTCGTATGAAATTTAGATCATCTTACGGACAGAATTTATTACAACACTCTCGTGAGGTTGCTAATTTGTGTGCAATCATGGCTGCTGAACTTGGACTTAATGTCAAATTAGCCAAACGTGCTGGTCTCTTGCATGATATTGGAAAAGTACCAGATGAAGATCCTGAATTACCACATGCTCTTTTAGGTATGAAAATTGCTGAGAAATTTGGTGAGAAAGGAGAAGTTCTTAATGCTATTGGAGCGCATCACGATGAAATTGAAATGACAACACTCATAGCTCCAATTGTTCAAGTTTGTGATGCAATATCTGGCGCAAGACCAGGAGCAAGAAGAGAAATAGTTGAAGCCTATATCAAGAGAATTAAAGAATTAGAAACGCTAGCGCTTTCTTATGATGGTGTTGGATCTGCCTATGCGATTCAAGCAGGTAGAGAATTACGCGTTTTAGTGGAAGCTGAAAAGGTAACTGATTTGCGCGCTGAAGAATTGTCTTTTGCGATTTCACAACGTATCCAAACAGAAATGACTTATCCAGGTCAAGTTAAGGTGACTGTGATTCGTGAAAAGCGCTCTGTTAGTTACGCAAAATAGATTTTGAACTTAATGTAGGCCTTACTTGTTCATTGAATAAAACTTATTGAATAATGGAAGATTTGCAATTGATAGCTGGTCCGTGCAGTGCTGAATCATACGAACAACTTAGGGAAACAGCTGAAGGATTAAAAGAGGTAAATCCGAACTATTTTCGCGCTGGAATTTGGAAACCAAGAACAAGACCCGGAGCCTTCGAAGGAGCAGGTAATGAAGCCTTGGTTTGGATGAATGAAATTCGATCCGAATTCGGTTTTAAATTATGTACTGAGGTTGCTACAGTGAGTCATGTGGAAGCAGCCCTGAAAGCTGGTTTCGATATGCTTTGGATTGGCGCCAGAACTACTACAAATCCATTTTCCGTGCAAGAGATTGCAGAAGCATTGAAAGGTGTTGATATTCCTGTAATGGTTAAAAATCCAATCAACCCGGATCTTAAATTATGGATTGGTGCTATTGAAAGGTTATTGAAAACTGGTATTCAAGAGGTGTCAGCAATTCATAGAGGATTTTCTGTGTACGAACAATCAAAATATAGAAATGCTCCCAATTGGCAAATCCCGATTGATTTAAAACAATTATTACCAGATATTCCGCTACTTTGCGATCCTTCACATATTTCAGGCGATGCAGCTATTCTCCACGAGGTAGCTCAAAAAGCAATGGATTTAAAGTATGATGGTTTCATGATTGAAACGCATTATAATCCAAGTATTGCAAAGACCGATGCTAAACAACAATTGACACCATCTCAGTTAAAAGAAATGCTCAATGCGCTACATTATCGCGATCGAAGTGAATTAGTGGAGGCTGAATTATCTGAGTTTAGAGCAAGAATTGATGCTATGGATGAGGCTCTCATCCATTTACTTATAGAAAGAATGCATATTTCAGCTTCTATTGGTAATTATAAAAAAGAACGCAATTTGGCCATTCTTCAAAAAGCTCGATGGGAAGAGTTGTTATTGAATAATGTAAATCGAGCTGTGAAAGCAGATTTATCAAGTGATTTTGCGAGTCAAATTTTCAAATTAATTCATCAAGAATCAATTCATATTCAATCCGAAATTTTAGGGGAAAATAAAAATGAATAAACTTATTCAACCCTTTAAATATAGAGGTAAAATTGTCGCCAACTACTCTAAAAGTTATTTGCAAAGAGCAATCGTTCTTGCTGCAATATCTAAAGGAGATTCAATTTTAAGCGACTTTGATAATTCTAAGGATGTACAGGCTGCAATGGACTTGATTCAAGAACTTGGAGCGAAGATTCGTGTCGAAAAGGAAAATTTAATCATAACTGGAAACGCAACTTCTGATAGAAAAGATATACTTTCTTTACATGTGGGAGAGTCAGGTCTTTTGTTAAGAATGGTTGCCCCAATAGCATCAGTACTTTCATTAGAATCCAATATTACTGGTCAAGGTACTTTGCTTAAAAGAGATATGCTATCTCTAAAAAAGAATTTGGAAAAAAATGGTTTAACAATTGTTCTTGAAAACAACTCTTTACCGATGTCAATTCAAGGATCATTACTAAAAGATCAATGGCAAATCGACGCCAGTGAAGGTTCACAATTATTATCTGGTCTATTAATGTCTCTTCCACTTTTAGGTAAATCTCACAAAATAAAGGTATCGAATTTGGTAAGTATTCCATACATCGATTTAACGCTGGACGTAATGGAAAAATTTGGTGTCCCGATTGATAATGACAATTATCAATCATTTGGCTATAAAGATTCATATACTTACAAGGCTGCTAAAATAGAAGTAGAGGGAGATTGGAGTGGGGCGGCAAATCATTTGGTTGGCGCTGCTATTTCTGGTGCATTGGACCTTGATGGCCTGCAAGTAAATTCGAAACAAGCAGATAAAGCTATATTGACTGCATTGAATGATTTTGGAGCAATAGTGGAATGGCACGGCACTACTTTGCATGTAAAACAAAATGAACAGCATCCATTTTTCTTCGATGCTTCTAATAGTCCAGATTTATTTCCACCGCTTGCTGTCTTAGCATGTGCAGCAATTGGCACTTCTGAAATTAAAGGATTACATCGCTTGACGAATAAAGAATCTAATCGTCAAAATAGTTGTGTTGCCCTTTTAGAAGCGTTAGGGGTTCAATATAGAATTCAAGAGGACAGTCTCTTGATTGATGGAACAGGAAGTGTGAAAGGTGGAACTATTGCTACTTTTAATGATCACCGCATTGCGATGGCAGGAGCTGTTGCAGCATCCATTTCAAAACAAGCAATCACAATAGAAAATATAAGTTGCGTAGAAAAATCGTATCCTGATTTTTTTAGAGATTTGGAAAAAGCTACCCTAAGTTTCTAGAACTTATAATTTCACAAATCTATTGCTAATGATCTGACCTTCGATTTCACTTTGAATTAAGTAAGAACCAGATGGGAAATCAGCAATATTTAATTCAGTAGTCAGCATTTGAGGCACTAACTCCAAAAGAACTTGTCCATTTAAATTTAAAATTGAAATTCGATTGGCAAGTATTGGATGTGTTATCATTAATTTATCAATCGCTGGATTAGGAATCAATTGTATCGAATTACTTATATTTTCTTGAAGACCACTTCCGCTTCCGTTACTGTTTCTGAATAATACATTGTCAATAAATACAACTCCTGTTCCAATTGGATCACAAGAGAATATTAACTGTGCGATGTGTTGCGTACTGTTTAACGAAGTGAAATCTCCTAAAGGAATATCGTAGGTGTTCCAACTTTCTAAACTCGGAACAAAGGTCAATTCGTGCTCAGTATCATCTCCTCCAGCATAGGCTAAATCAGGTCCAAAATCTACTAATTTTATTCTGAAGTTGGTGATGTTAGCCGTCCAAGCATCTACTCTTAAGTGTGTCATATTGGTTACATCAAGAATATTAGCACCGGTGGTTTCAATACCTACAAAATTTAAGTTAGCATACTTTTTGGTGTCATTTCCTGCAATTTGTAAATCTGTCAAGGATCCTTGTGACCAACCAGTTTGCCAAGTATCTACCGCAACATTAGTGTAAGGATTGCTGAACATGGAAAGCACATTCGAAGCATTGTAAGTGGGTGTTGGTGCTGGTGTCATGGGTTCATTGAGCGGTGGACCTTGACTGCTAAATTTGATGTTGTCGAAATAGCAGATATTATCTTGACTTCTCGCTAAGAAATCTGGAAAAATTATTATTTGATCAATGTTCGTAGATGATGGAGCACCAATAATTGAAGTGAAATCAAAGGTAAGTTCCTCCCATTGATTAATAACTGTATTCGAAACCAATAATTCTCCAGTAGATGCGCCTGCAGCTGTAGCAAATTTGATTCCTACATTACTGATAATAGGCTTGTTAACCATTATCTTAACGATGCAATTACTGGCGTTTAAGGTGAAGGTGCCAATGTCAGAACCGTGTAAAGATTCACAACCTGCCCATGGCATACCATTTTGTTTGGCAGTAAATTTGGCGACTTGACTTGTTGTATTGATGCCAGCTACTAATGGGTTTGCTACAATCTCCAATGGTGGTTGGGTGTCATTTTCAAACACCGTCCAAGTCCATAAAGTTCCGAATCCACCTGTTTCAAATGTTATTGGACCGTTTTGCGCAAAGGTTGTATTTATAGCAAGTAATGATATAAATAATAGTAAATTTCTCATTTAACAATGATTTAGTTATTGTTAAATGTACCATTAATATTTAATTAAACTCAAATAAATTTCATCCAATTACTTATGGAAGATTATTAATCATTTGTTTTCTGCTCTAAAGCTTCTATTCTTTTAAGCAAATCCATAATAATTACATCTTGTTCTTTTAAGGCTTCCACAAGGATTGGAATTACCTCGGTGTAACCAACAGTTTTTAATTTAACAGATGTTGGTTCCGTTAAATCATTGCGAGAAGAGATGCTATTTATTAATTTCTCTTTTACAATTGCAGGTAAAATTAATTCTACCTCTTGCGCAATAAATCCATAAGTTAATCCAGCTTTTAAACCAAGATTTGGGAATTCATCTAATTTATGCTCGTATGAAACACCTCGCAAGTTATTTACTATGGATCTTGCGTTTGGAATGGTATTAATATTCTTTTTTATTTTTAGATCCGAAGCGGTTCCAAAAAAGCCTGTATATCCTAAATCATTCTGAAACAAACCGCCCCAACCCAAATTGGGTGTTGCTGAAACTGTTCCATTCACACCAACAGCATCAAGGTTTGTAGTATATCCACGAACACCTGCTGAAGCAGTGCCACTTCCATAGTGTTCTCCCTGAACTGCAGCAAATACAGTAGTATTAGCCGCTAGAATATTTCCAAAAACTCCAGATCCGTTGAAAGAAGAGTAACCGTTAATGGCCCATGGAAAAGTAGCATTGGAAACGCTATTCATTAAATCTCCGGTCATAGCGGTACTTGTTGCACCAATAAAAAACTCACCGAGGTTACTCAAGCGTCCTCTTGTGATATTGTTCGTTTTAAAGTCTAGTGAGAAATTCCCATTGGTCCCTAATAGTACATCTGCTGTACTGGTATTACCCCCAATTAAAAATGCTTTGTTACTAGAATTAATTGTTTGTGGTGTCGAAGTAACAATGGTCATGGTACCATCAGTTTGAAAATTGTCTGATGTAATCGTTGTAGATGGACCAGCAGGACCCGTAGCTCCTGTTAAACCTTGCGGACCAGTTGCACCCGTTGGACCAGCAGCTCCCGTTGCACCTGTCGGACCAGCAGGACCAGTCAAACCAGTCAAACCTTGCGGACCAGTTGCACCCGTTGGACCAGCAGCTCCCGTTGCACCCGTTGGGCCAGCAGGACCAGTCAATCCAATTAAACCTTGCGGACCCGTTGCGCCCGTTGGACCAGCAACTCCTGTTGCACCCGTTGGGCCAGCAGGACCAGTCAAACCAATTAAACCTTGCGGACCAGTTGCACCCGTTGGACCAGCAGCTCCCGTTGCACCCGTTGGGCCAGCAGGACCAGTCAAACCAATTAAACCTTGCGGACCTTGCGGACCCGTTGCTCCAACTGGACCATTTTCGGAATATAAAGCATAAGGTACACTTAGTAATTCTGTCGTTCCATTTATTGTATAATTAGTTCCGCCTAATGGGTCAGTTTCAGTTTTAATAAAGTAAGGTCCATTCCCCCAATTGATACCTGCAATTGTTCCTGAAACAGTCACTCCAGATCCGATTTGAAATGTAGCGAGTCCATTGGCGTTGGTTAAAACTGTTTGCGTTTCAACATAAGATGGTGTACCTGTTGCTGAACCTTGTAAAATACTGATTTTGGTACCAATAGAAGTATTGGTTAACAAAGCGTTACTTGCATTTCTAATAACGGCTTGATAGGACATTTTTTGAGGTGCTTGTGCTTGTGCAAATAAACCAACAAGCAATACCATACTTAATAATAAATAATTTTTCATTTTTTAAAGATTTAGTGGTTACGGATTATTTTAAAAGTTTGAAGGAGCGAATTCCCGGTATTAATATTTAAAAAGTAGGCTGCCGGCGCTAGAGGAAGCATATTAATTTGAACTATTGACTCTGAAATATTTTCTCGATATATTATTTTTCCTTGAGCATCAGTTAGCGTATAATTCCATTTTTTATGAAGTTCAAATGCACCTATACTTAAGTTGATATAATCATTGGTTGGGTTTGGAAATAATTGGACATCAAATGCTGGAGCTAAGGCATTCACGGAAACTGAATAAATTTCGTAGGCTTGTTGCACCCCTTGAGAAACATTGCCATTGGTTCCACTGAGATTTTCATAATCAATCTGTCCAATTGAATAGGTTACCGAACCACCTGTTCCAGAAGCAGTAGCGCCTGCTGCAACGGTATTCTTTTGCGCTTGAATTAAGGTCGAAATGATTACCATCAAACTGAGTAAAAAGTAATTCATAGGAAGGATATTTAAGTTTTTTTTATTGTTATCGTCCTTAAACTTAGGAAATTAATTTTTATGAAACAAATATTTACCACATTTAATTAATTGATTTTCAGTTCTCAAGAATCATTTTGGAACTTTTATCAGAACAACTCGTAATTTGATGTTCAGTATTTTAAATATTAAAAAATTTCAAAATGAGAAAACAATTATTTTTATTTTTAGCAATTTCAGCTAGTATTTTTCAATCCAATGCACAAATTTTCAAAGGTGACATATTAATTGATCCATATATCGGAGTCCCTAACTGGGCCAATAGTTTGCTTTACAATCAATACAATGGCAATAACGCAAGTGTCACCAATTATCATGTGGTAGGCAGTCCATTATCGTTTGGCGGTAGATTCGAATACATGATTGCTGATAAGGTGGGGATTGGAGCTGATGTTAATTATGAAGTTTCTGGTTTTTCATATGATTATATCGATTATCGATATGATGCATCAGGAAATGTTGTTTATGACTTAAATAACAATCCAATCTATGTTAATTATTCTGCTCAATATCAGGCAAAAAAAATAAGAGCCATGTTTCGATTGAATTATCATTTTTTCCAAAGTGAAAAAGTTGATGTGTATTCTGGTTTCGCTGCAGGTTTTAAAAGTGTGAATAGATCTTCAATTACAACTCCCAATGATCCAAATAATTCTGATGTTGTGGTGAATGGTGCGATCGTACCTGTCACTATGCGACTAGCCATTGGGACAAAAATTTATTTCACACCTAATATTGGTGCTCATGTAGAAATGGGTGCTTTCGGAGGAGGCTTGCTTCAATTTGGTTTATCCGCCAAATTTTAATCGATAATCCATAAAAAAAAAGCCATTCAATTTTTTGAATGGCTTTTTTTGTTTTTGAGCATTAAGTAAAGCTTAGTGCTCCATTAACTTGATCAAATTTAATGCTGATCCGGCTTTGAACCAGTCAATTTGGGAAGCATTGTAAGTATGATTTACCGTTATTGTTTCTTTTTGACCATTACTGTGCACAATTTCTAAATGCAAAGGTGCATCAGGGGAGAAGGACTTTAAGTCTGTAAAATTAAAGATATCATCTTCTTTTATCTTATCATAATCAGCTTCATTAGCAAAAGTCAAAGCCAACATTCCTTGTTTCTTCAAATTGGTCTCGTGAATTCTAGCAAATGATTTTACTAGCACCGCTTTAACACCCAAATGTCTAGGCTCCATAGCTGCATGCTCACGAGAAGATCCTTCACCATAATTGTGATCTCCAACAACAATCGAAGGAATTCCCGCCGCTTTATAGGCTCTTTGAACTGCTGGCACTTCACCATAAGTTCCAGTCAACTGATTTTTAACTGTATTTGCTTTACCATTAAAAGCATTCTCAGCCCCTATTAATAGGTTGTTAGATATATTATCTAAATGTCCACGATATTTTAACCAAGGTCCTGCCATGGAAATATGATCTGTGGTACATTTCCCTTTTGCTTTAATTAAAAGTTTTGCGTTCTCTATATTTTCGCCATCCCAAATTGGAAAGTTTTCAAGTAATTGAAGGCGAGAAGAATCTAAAGCGACATTTATTTGGACAGCACTACCATCTGCTGCAGGTGCTTGATATCCATTGTCTTCTACTGCAAATCCTTTTGTGGGTAATTCATCACCATGAGGAGCTGTCAATTTAACAGCTTCTCCTTTATTATTCATTAAGGTATCTGTTAAAGGATTGAACCCTAAATCTCCAGAAATTGCAATAGCAGCTACCATTTCAGGGGAAGCAACAAAGGCATGTGTATTTGGATTTCCATCGGCTCTTTTAGAGAAATTACGATTGAAGGAGTGAATGATTGTATTTTTTTCTTGCTTCTCAGAGCCTTCTCTCGACCATTGACCAATACAAGGTCCGCAAGCATTCGTGAAAATCTTGGTGCCCATTTTCTCGAAGTCAGCTAAGATTCCATCTCGTTCTGCTGTAAATCGAACTTGTTCAGAACCTGGATTGATTCCAAAGGCAGCCTTTGGAGAAATTCCATTGGCTACTGCTTGTTTTACGATAGAGGCCGCTCTCGCTAAATCCTCATAAGAAGAGTTGGTACAAGATCCAATTAATCCCCATTCTACTTTTGTAGGCCAATCATTTGCTAATGCTTCAGCTTTCATTTGTGAAACAGGTGTTCCTCTATCTGGCGTAAATGGTCCGTTAATATGTGGTTCTAATTCACTTAAGTTAATTTCTATCAGTTCATCAAAATAGTCAGATGGATTGGCATATACCTCTGGATCTCCCGTCAAGTGAGCCGCAATCGCATCGGCAGCCTCTGCTACTTCAGTTCTTCCAGTGGCTTTTAGATAACGACTCATAGCATCATCATAACCAAAAGTTGAGGTGGTTGCTCCAATTTCTGCTCCCATATTACATATGGTACCTTTACCTGTACAAGAAAGCGAAATGGCACCGTCTCCAAAATATTCAACGATTGCACCAGTTCCACCTTTAACAGTAAGAATATCTGCTACTTTCAAAATGACATCCTTTGCAGAAGTCCATCCATTCAATTTTCCTGTTAATTTAATTCCAATAAGTTTTGGGAATTTTAATTCCCAAGCCATTCCTGCCATAACATCCACAGCATCTGCACCACCAACTCCAATAGCTACCATTCCAAGTCCACCAGCATTTACTGTATGTGAATCGGTTCCAATCATCATTCCACCAGGAAACGCATAATTTTCTAATACTACTTGATGAATAATTCCTGCTCCTGGTTTCCAGAATCCTATTCCATATTTATTTGAAATAGAAGAAAGAAAATTAAATACTTCATTATTTTGATTCAAGGATTCCTGTAAATCTTTACTCGCTCCAACACGCGCTTGAATTAAATGGTCAGCATGAACAGTTGAAGGAACTGCTACGCTTTTTTTACCAGCTTGCATAAATTGTAGAAGCGCCATTTGCGCTGTTGCATCCTGCATCGCTACTCTATCTGGTGCAAAATCAACATATGATTTTCCTCGCTCATAGGCTTGTGCTGCATTACCTTCCCAAAGATGGGCATAAAGTATTTTTTCAGACAAGGTTAAAGGTCGACCAACTTTTTTTCTAGCCGCTTCTATGCGCTCTGGATAAAGGGAATACACCCTTTTTATCATTTCAATATCGAAAACCATCATATTCATTTATTATTTGCAATGCGAATTTAAGAAATTTGATTGATGTCTTCTTATTAGAAGGGGATAGATTTTCAGAAATTTGGTCAAATTTATTATTTGGTGTAATTTGTAGTCCTAAATTACACGTATGAAATTGTTTGTATTTGCTATTATTTCGCCTTTTCTTTTTCT
Organism: Flavobacteriales bacterium; assembly: GCA_947447525.1. GTDB lineage: Bacteria > Bacteroidota > Bacteroidia > Flavobacteriales_D > Crocinitomicaceae > UBA952. Next base: position 113,451 of record CANFJL010000005.1, read on the forward strand.
TTTATCGGATTTACCCCAAGGAACAGCTTCTTACTATGGCGCTAATTTTCAAGGTCGAAGAACTTCTTCAGGGGAGCGTTTTCATGTGGATAGTTTAACAGCAGCGCATAAAAATTATCTTTTTGGAACTGTTGTCCGCGTTAAGAATTTAAAAAATGATTCTATTGTTTTGGTGAAAATTAATGACAGATTACCACAAGGATCCTCTCGTATTATTGACTTAAGTTATGCTGCAGCAAAAAAGTTAAATTTTATTCGCGCAGGTCTAACTAAAGTGAGTCTTGAGATCATAGATACTGTACCTTTGCATAAGTAAATTATAGTATTTTGTTTTCTCATTTAAAAATTCTTGATCTTTCAACAGTACTTGCAGGACCTGCAGTGGCTACTTTTTTTGCTGAATTGGGTGCTCAAGTTTTAAAAATTGAAAATAAAAAAGCTCCAGATGTAACCCGATCATGGAAATTAAAAGGGGAAGCACAAGAAGATGTTTCCGCCTATTTTTCAAGCGTAAATTTCTCCAAAAAGTATACTCAATTAGATTTATTGAATCCTGATGATTATCAATTTCTTTTGAAATTGGTTGAAGGTGCTGATATTCTAATTTCAAATTTCAAATTTGGAGATGCAGAAAAACTTAAGGTATCCGATAAATTATTACATCAAATTAATCCAAAATTAATCATTGGAAAAATCGAAGGGTTTGGTGCTGCTGAGGATAGAGTTGCTTATGATTTGATTCTTCAAGCAGAAACGGGTTACATGGCAATGAATGGAACCTCGGATAGTGGTCCAGTAAAAATGCCTATTGCACTCATAGATGTTTTAGCGGCCCATCAACTTAAGGAGGGTTTGCTATTGGCTTTACTTCAAAGGGATTCTCATCCTGTGCCGCAATCTATTTCTGTTTCTCTATATGATGCTGCTATTTGTAGTTTATCCAATCAGGCATCTAATTTTTTGATGCAGCATAAAGTTCCCGAACGCATGGGAAGTCTGCATCCTAATATTGCGCCCTATGGTGAATTGTTTCAGACTGCTGATCAAAGGACCGTCACCTTTGCGATCGGAAGTGAATTGCATTTTGAAAAACTTTGTACCTATTTGAATAAGGCTCAAATTTTTGAAAATCCCTTATATAATTCTAATCAAAATAGAGTAGTCCATCGTCAAAGCTTATATGAAGAGCTTCTCCCTATAATTGCTGCTTTAAATGCTACAGATTTAATGGAGGACATGAAGAAATTACATATTCCTTTTGGAGTAATAAAGAATCTAAAAGATGTATTTGAGCATCCAGCTGCATTGAAATTAGTGCGCGAAGAAATGATAGAGAATACCCCGACAAAAAGAATGACTCAAATAGCATTTAAATGGAATTAACGGTACGCGCTCCTCAAACGGAAAGTGAGTGGACTGCATACTACGATTTGCGGTATAGGGTTTTACGTCAACCATGGGGACAAAGCGTGGGTAGTGAAAAAGATAACAATGAAGAAAGTGCTTATCATTTTGCACTATATAAAGATGCTACCTTAATTGCTGTTGTGCGTTTAGACGAAAAAAACCAAAGTGAATTTCAAGTCCGATATATGGCAGTTGAACCCAGCTATCAAGGTCAAGGAATGGGGAAGGTTTTATTTGAGTATGTAATGGGTTTTTGTGCTTCAAAAAATGCTACAGAAATCATATTACATGCAAGAGAAATAGCGCTTCCTTTTTACAGAGCAATGCATTTTGAAATAGTTGAAAAATCGCATTTACTCTTCAATGAAATTCAGCATTATCTGATGCGGAAAATTGATTAAAATTCTATTACAGCACTACAAATTTTATCGCTTCTTTTAATACTTCATTACTAAAGAATTGGATGAAGTAAACGCCACTGTTTGGCGCAACAAAGGTTGTATTATTGCTATTGATTTCCTGTTGCGCAATTATTTTTCCTTGAAAATCTAAAATTCTAATTTCATTAGCACCATCGTTTTCAATGTGTATGGTATTCCCACCATTGCTTGGATTTGGAAACACTTTGAAGGATGAATTAGTATTTTCTTGAATACCATTGAATAGGTTGTCTTCAATTACATCAAAGTTACTATTCAATACACAGCCATTTTGATCGGTAATGCTTACTGAATATATTCCAGCATTCAGTTGGTTAATTTGCTGTGTTGTTGCACCTGTATTCCAAAGGTAAGAGTATAATGGCGTTCCACCAGTAACATTTAAATTGATGGAACCTGTATTATTACCATTAGAATTGGTAACATTTGATACTAAATTTAAAGCTGCTGGTTCGCTTATTAAATATGACTTATAAGTAACACATCCGTTTCCATCTGTAAAAGTCAAGCGATAATTTCCTGCTGACAAATCAGTAATATCTTGTGTTGAACTACCGTTGTCCCATGCATAGATATAATTTGGTGTACCTTGAAGAACTGTTACATCAATAGAACCATCATTCATTCCATTGCAACTTATGTTTTGAGTTGCAGCTGAAATCTGAGTAGCTAGAGATACGGCGATGGAGAATGTTGTGTCTCTTATACATCCGTGCGCATCCGTAACGATTACTTGAAAATCTCCATTTGTTATACTGTCTTGAGTTGAACCAATAAAATTGTTAGACCATTGAATATGATAAGGAGTTTGTCCACCTGTTGGATTGATTCCAATTTCTGTAAGTAAATCTGAACAATTAAAAACACTTGATCCATGAAGTTCCAAAGGATCTGAAAATTGAAGTGCCATGGCTACAGCAGCTGCCGCATCCAATCTACCCGTTCCAATTTTACCAACATAATTTGGATTTATAGCATCGATATTTTGGGAACTATTTTTTAATATATTTTCAATATCTAAATTACTCAAGCATGGATTTACTGAAAGCATTAGTGCAACAGTTCCGCTGACTTGTGGTGCCGCAAAGGAAGTTCCTGAACTTGTTAAATACCATCCTGGAGCAGCGCTAATTGCCACATTGTAACCAGGAGCACTCAAATCTACTGCAGCATTGTGTTGGTGCGTTGATAAAGGATCACCAATAATTTTCTGATGATTATCAGTTGCACCAATACTTGTAACTGAAAACACATGGTCCAATGACGCTGGATAAACGAGTTGATCCGCTCCTCCGCAGGTTGATCCATTCCCAGCTGCTGCAATAATAAAGCTCCCATTTCCATATGCTTCATTAATTATATCTTGCATAATTTGATTGTAAAAGCATCCAGAAGTCCAACTGATATTGATTACATCATATCCTGCATAAGAAGCTGCCAATACTTCATTGAAATTCATCTCATAAAGCGCTAAGGAACTATTAAATCCAATAGCACTTTTTCCAACTTGATTGTCTGTATTTCCTGCTGCTAAAATTGAAACGGCAGTTCCGTGAGTAGAAGTTGTCGTGTTATTTGAATTGTAATGCACCACCTTTCCAACTAATTCTTCGTGAGCGACATTAAAATTTTGGTCTGAAATGGCAATGGCAATAGCGCTGTCACCATGGGTTGTGTTCCAAGCACCTTGAGCGTTAATAAGATCTAAGGCATAATCATTTGCAAATTCAACATTATAATCATCTGGCGTATACAAGGGTGCATAATTTGGACCTGCAACCACTTGACTAACAAAAGCATTTAATTTTGACACACCTTCCATTAATGCTGCTTCATTACAATTACATGTTATTTCATATACTTTTAAAAGTTCTTTATTTTTTGAAGATGGAACAACTTGTTCAAATTTTGTAATGTTCAATGATGCAATAAGAGCATTCAATTCAATATTTGAAGAAGTCAATTGATTATTTAAAGATACGGGAAGTACTTTATTATCTTCAATTCGTGCCCATACTTTCCCTTGAACTTGTCCATAAGATAAATTGGTCAACACTATAATTGAAAGGATAAAACTGTTTGTAAGTAGCATTAATGTCCTCATAATCGTTCTTTTTTATAATTACTATACAAAGAGAATCTAAAAGAACAAGTCGAAAAGTCTATTAATCAGAAAGGATTGCAAAATATACAAGCTTGCGTAGGCTTTTGTAGGTGTTTTTGTCACGGTCACTACGTAGAAATACTTAGTCTAAAGGATGGACTAGCAATTAAGCGAACTATTTTTGGGCTAATTTAAATAAGGCAAGGGCCACCAAAGAAAAAATCATATTGGGAACCCAAACCGCTAGATAGGTAGGAAATCCAACATTCATAGAAGCAACGGTCATCACTTTCATTGCAAAAATATAGATAAAGACAAAGCCTAATCCAATTGCAATATTTATTCCAACACCACCTCGTTTTTTTCTTGAAGAAACTGCAACTCCAATGATGGTTAATATATAGGTTGCAAAAGGATAAGAGGTGCGCTGATAAAGCTCAATTTCATAATTTGGAACGAAGGCGGAACCCTTTGCTTTTTCTTTTTTTATCAAGGTTTTCAATTCACTATAGGTCATTGTTTCTGCAACGTTTTCTCTTTGAGCCATTTCTTCAATCCTAAAATTAAAGGAAGTGTCTAATTTATGTTGATGTATTAAGCTGCCTTTTGGAAATCCATGTTGCTTTTTATATAAATCGGTTAATGTCCATTTATTTGTCCCGGGAATATTTTTTGCAGTGCGTGCTTTTAGGAAATTTTCAGCATGATTACTGTCATCCCATTGTTGCACTACGAAATCATTTACTTGTCCTTCTGTATTACTATAATTTGAAAAATATACCACTTGATTCCCAGGATATTCAGCATGGTAATTTTCCACTAGCATTTCATCTCGATAATATTTTTCTTCAAAGGCTAAACGCACTTTATTAGCCCTTGGAACAATAAAGTGATTGAGTAATAGGGAGAACAACATTAAAATAGTCGAGGCCAAGACATAGGGTCTCAGAAATCTGTTGATAGGTCTACCACTGAACCAAATAGGAATTATCTCGGTGTCTTGGGCCATTTTTGCAGTGAACCAAATAACAGAAATAAAAATGATCATGGAAGAAAACATATTTCCGTGAAAGATGATAAAGCCCAAATAATATTCGAAAACAATAGCAGAAAACGGAGCTTTATTGGAAATGAATTCACTTAATTTTTCAGACACATCAAACACCATTGCAAGGAGCATAATAATGCCCAGCATGAAGAAAAAAGTCGTGAGAAACTTCTTTATGATGTATTTATCAATAATTGACAGCACTTCTTATCGTCTTTGTGATAATTGTTTAACCATAGTATTTTTCCAAGATAAAAAATCTCCCGCCTTAATATGTTGTCTAGCCTGCTCTACTAACTCTAAGTAAAAGGCTAAATTGTGAATGGTAGCAATTTGAATCCCCAAATATTCTTGCGCTTTAATGAGATGTCTAAGGTAAGCTTTAGTGTAGACTTGATCAACCCATACTTTTGAGTTCTCATCAATTGGACTAAAATCATCCGCCCATTTTAAATTCTTAATATTGATAGTCCCTTCCCAAGTAAATAGCATACCATGTCTTGCGTTTCTGCTCGGCATCACACAGTCGAACATATCAATTCCTAAAGCTATGCATTCTAGTATATTCCAAGGAGTACCAACACCCATAAGATAGCGTGCTTTATCCTTTGGAAGTATACTGCATACATGTTCCGTCATTTCATACAATTCATCTTCTGGTTCTCCAACAGATAATCCTCCAATGGCATTTCCTACGGTGCCGTATTCTGCAATAGTTTCAGCAGAAATAGTTCTTAAGTCTTTGTAAGTACTTCCTTGTACAATGGGAAATAAACATTGTTCGTGGGCATACAAGCCCTTTGTTTGATCCATGTGGTCATAGCATCTTTTCAACCATCTATGGGTTAATTCCATAGAGTTTTTAGCATATTTATAATCGCATGGATAGGGCGTGCATTCGTCAAATGCCATAATAATATCTGCACCGATACTTCTCTGTATCTCGATTGCTTTTTCTGGTGTAAAATATAAATAGCTTCCATTGAGATGTGATTGGAATCGCACCCCATCTTCATTTATTTTTCTCGAACCTGCTAAGGAATAAACTTGGTAACCACCACTATCGGTCAGAATTGGTCTTTCCCAACCCATGAATCCATGTAAACCTCCCGCTTTTTCTAAAATATCAGTTCCAGGGCGTAAAAATAAATGGTAGGTATTGCCCAGTATAATTTGAGCCTGAATATCATCTCTTAGTTCTTGTTGATGTACACCTTTTACACTCCCAACAGTGCCTACTGGCATAAATATCGGAGTAGTAATTGTTCCGTGATCTGTATGTACAAGTCCTAGACGTGCATTGGTTTCTTTATCTTGATGGAGTAACTCGAAGTGCATAACAATGTTGAAAAATACCTAGGGCAAAGATACGCGTATTTAATTTGCAATCTCATCTTTGTAAAAATTGTAAAGCTTATGTCTTTGATCCCGACGCTGTCGTGGAATATCTTTTCGATATTTTTCTTTATCCTCTGTTTTTTTGGATCAGTTCAATTGTTGTTTGTTCTAATGATTCACGGTCGCTTGGCTTTTTTTAAAGGAAAGAAATCTATTGAGAACCCAATAGAAATCCCTGTTAGTATCATCATTGCGGCACGTAATGAATCAGATAATTTATATGAAAATTTACCGTCAATTTTAGCTCAAGATTATCCAAATTTCGAGGTGATTGTCGTAAATAATCAATCTATAGACGACAGTAGTTGGTTGCTCAATGCCTTCTGTCGCGAATACTCAAATTTAAAAGTGGTTGAATTAGGCAAAAACAAACATTTGCGCCCCGGTAAGAAACTTTCTATTACACTCGCTATAAAGGGTGCCAAGTATGAGCACTTTATTTTGACAGATGCTGATTGTAAGCCTGCATCCAATCAATGGTTGCGACAAATGGCGGGGACTTTTTCAAAAACCAAACAAGTTGTTTTAGGATATGGACCATCATCTGTTCAAAAGGGATTTTTAAACAAGGTGGTTCGTTTTGATACCGCTTGGATTGGAGTGAATTATATGTCGATGGCCCTCGCGCGATTACCATACATGGGGGTCGGTCGAAATTTGGCTTATACCAAACAAGTTTTTGAATCGGTTAATGGTTTTAAATCCCATTATGGTTTGCCTTCTGGTGATGACGATTTGTTTATACAGGAAGCTGCAAGGAAATCTAATTATACCATTCAAATTGACCCAGCGACGTATTGTTTTTCTCCTCCTCCTAACACGTGGAAAACTTGGCAAAGACAAAAGAATCGGCATTACTCTACTTCAAGTAGGTATAAGTTTATTAAAAAATCATTGTTAGGAATATATCCTTTATCTCTGTTATTGATGTGGATTTCCTTTGTTATTTTGCTTTGTAATTTTAGTTGGGCCATTATTGCAAGTATTATTTTTGGTTGTATACTTTTAATAAAGTGGATTTTACAAGCAAGATGCCTACTCAAATTACACGAAAAAGGATTCGTATGGGCTTTTCCTTTATGGGATTTAGGTTATGCAATACTAGCACCAATGATGTATTATATTTCTGATCGCAAACGATATTATAAATGGTAGAGAACGAACATTTGTCAGACAAAGCAAAGCATGACCTCGTATTGGTTGAAGCCGCTAAGTCAGGAAAACAAAGCGCATACGCTGAGTTGATGGATCGCTACCGCGATTCTATTTATTATATGATGGTGAAAATGGTAAAGAATCAGGATGATGCTGATGATTTAACCATAGAAGCGTTTGGGAAAGCATTTAATCGATTAGATCAATATTCACCGAGTTTCGCCTTTAGTACATGGCTGTTTAAAATTGCTTCCAATAACTGTATTGACTTTATTAGAAAGAAACGCATTCAAGTGCTTTCTATGGATGCTGGTGTATCTACTTCTGATGGTGGCTATATGAGAATTGATGCAAAATCAAATACACACAATCCAGAGGAATCACTGATTTATGGACAAAGGCTCAGTCATATGCGCTTGCTGGTAAGTAAACTAAAACCCCGTTATAGAGAATTGGTTGAAAAACGCTATTTCGAAGAGTTGAGTTATGAAGAAATTGCACTTGAATTGAATTTACCTTTGGGAACTGTAAAAGCCCAATTGTTTCGTGCTCGAGATTTCTTAGCCAATATGATGGAAAAAACCAAGGATACGATCTAGTGAAACAAATAAAGAATCATTTCCCTTCTCTTTCAAGTGAACAAATTGAACAATTTACAGCATTAGAATCTCTTTATAGTCATTGGAACGAGCAAATAAATGTCATTTCCCGAAAGGATATTGAAAATTTCTACGAAAGACATGTCCTTCATTCTTTGGGGATAGCAAAAGTTCTTGAATTTAAGAAGGGCACTGATGTTTTGGATGTAGGAACAGGTGGTGGTTTTCCTGGAATTCCATTGGCAATTCTTTTTCCTGATACTCATTTTACATTGGTAGATTCGATAGGTAAAAAAATTAAAGTGGTTCAAGAGGTCGCTTCAGCTTTAGGATTAAAAAATGTAACGGCTATTCATCAAAGAGCGGAAGAAGTGAAAGGTAAGTTTGATTTTGTTGTGAGTAGGGCGGTAACCAAAATGTCAGATTTCATTCCCTGGGTGGAAAAAAAGATTAAACAAGAATCTATTCATTCCTTAAAAAATGGAATTTTATATCTTAAAGGCGGGGAATTAAAGGAAGAAATGCGTTTGGTGAAGCAAAAAAATAAAGCCTTTCATTTACCCTTATTTTATAAGGAAGAATTTTTTGAAACCAAGCAAGTAGTTTATGTGAAATTAGTTAAGTAGAATCGGATATACCATCGTGAATTCTGGTATTTTCACTTTAAACAGCTCCTCATTGAATAAGTTTTTGAAAGTATAATAGCCCGTCATCTTCCCATAAGGCATGAAAAATTCTGTAAAACTCGAATAAGTAAACTTCCCATCAGGTAGTATTTCTGGTTGTAAACCTATTACGCCTTCTCCTTCTATTTCTGCAGCACCCAACAATAAGTGTTCGACAAACCATTGTCTGCGAAGCAATTGAATAGAGTAGGGTAAGTGATTTTGAACCACAACATCATATTTAAACCTAAAGGGTCCTTCGGGAAGTAAAGATTCCTCTAGAAGAAAAGTTGTTTTCACACTAATCTCAACTTCATAAATTTCTTTTTCGGTCATAGGAATCTTTTTTATAAAACAAATCTATTGGAAATTTGTGCGCAAAAATTAATAATATTAATTCAACCCTGGATATTTTAAATCTGCAATTAAAAAGAAACTGCCCGTTATTACGATTAAATCTTCTTTATTGCTAAGTCTTAACACTTCTCTCAATGCTTCATTTACTTCCTCAAATACTTTTTTCACTTGTGGAATTTGTTCTTTAATCATCTTTAAATCTGATATCTTCATGGATCTTTCATTCTTAAAAGCACACAGATAAAGTTCAGCGTGTTTTGGAATTAGATGCAATAAATCAAGAATTGGTTTGTCTTGACTGCTGCCTAGGATGAAACTAATTTTTTTATGCCCTAAGGCCTCGACAGCTTCTATGGTCGCTTTCATTCCAGCAGGGTTGTGAGAAACATCTGCAATTAGGGTTGGATTTTGCTGTAAAATTTGAAATCTACCAAAGTGACCGCTATTTTCTTGGAGTTTAATCAATGCTTGATGAATGGTTGCTGAAGTACATTCTTTATCTATGATCTTAACAGCTTCAATCGCAGTATTCAAATTAGACAATTGATACATGGGAAGTTGGAAAGGAAGATCTAGTTGGCGCGGAAAATGTACCGGTGAATTTCTTTGATTGGCTACCTGAACCAAAAGATTTCTAATGCTTTCATTATCATTATTGATCAATACTGGAATATTTTCTTTGATTATACCTGCTTTTTCTGATGCAATTTCCTCCAGAGTATCACCTAAAAATTGTTGGTGATCAAGTGCAATGGGGGTGATAATACTAAGTATAGGATTAATGACATTACTTGCGTCTAAGCGTCCTCCCAAACCTGTTTCAATAACTGCGATTTCACAATTATTATTTTTGAAGTGCACTAATGCCATGGCGAAAGTGATTTCAAAGAAAGATGGTTTAATCATTAATTCAGCACTTTTTATTGCGCTGCAAAAATGAATTACTTCTTCTTCACCAATCATTACACCATTAATTTTTATTCTTTCTCTGAAATCAAAGAGGTGTGGAGAGGTAAATAAGCCTACTTTTCTACCTTTTTCTATTAGAATAGAATTGATATAAGCACAGGTTGACCCTTTGCCATTAGTTCCGGCTACATGAATATAAGTTTGGTTTTCTTGTGGATTTTCAAATATTCCTAATAAGTAAGAAATACGCTCTAAACCTGGTTTGTAGGCGCTAGCACCATTTTCTTGATAAGAAGGAAATTGTTTGAATAACCAACTTATTGCTTCGGAATAGTTATCGAGCATGCAGACTAACGGTCAAGTAGGTGATGGCTAAACCAGCATCTTTGTCCTTTTTGTAATGAACTTGCTTAATAACTTCTCTAATAACTTCGTTAATAATTTTTAGATCAATAGTGGTTCCTATAGATCTAATGTAGGAGGCATTCACTACATCACCATTGGCATTTATGGTTAATTTGAGGTTTATTTTACTATCAAAATCAATAGCATATTCAGGTAACTTAGGATCATTCATTCTTACTCTATTCTTACCATCACCAACACCATTTCCTTCACCATTTCCTTCACCACCACCATTTCCTCCAAAAGGACCATTCCCGGCACCATTTCCACCACCATTTCCACCTGAGGCAAATGGATTGTTTCCTCTGTGGGAGGTTGATGGACCATTTTGAGTGTTGTTACCATTTGTTTTGTTGGAATTTCCTGAATTAACTTTTACATTAATGTTGTTATTTCCTGTAATTAATTGTTGAACTTGCTCTTTTGGAGTGTCTAATTTATCGTCGGAGGCTGTTCCTCCACCTGAACTGCCACCATCTTGTTGGACAGTAACATTATCAATCATGAATTCTTGAATTACTTCATCGGATTTGAAAGGTGGGATGTCTTTTGGAACAGGAGCGTAAATGAAAAAAGTAATAAAATAGGAGCCTACAAGTAGTAAAGTTATAGATAGAAAAGAAGCCACCAAAGCAATTTGTTGATCCTTTATTTCATCTTTATGTGTTATTTGAAAAATTTCCATTTCTAATTGAGTTACTTTCTAGTGGAGTTAACGCAAAATCATCTTGAAAGTTACCAGTAAATAGTAGTTTTTTATCAATCTTGCTTAGTAGCAATAATAATCTTAAGATCATTATCCATTCCTAATTTCAATAAATCCACTAATTCTTGTACTTGCGAATCAAAAGGAATGCGTAAAATGACTGTTTTATCACCTATTTTAGAGGTTTCTGCGATCAATAAAGCTTCCACTTGATCAAAAGGAACTTCTTTTTTATCTACAAAATACTTTTTTTCAGAGGTAACTGTAAGAGTGATGTGTTGCTTTTTTGTATGTTCATTAGCATCTGATTTGGGCAGAGGAACCTTAATTACATTAGGATTCGCTAAGGTCGAAATGATCAAGAAAAACAACAACAAGAAAAACATGATATCACTCAACGCAGAAGTAGCAACTTCGGCATGAAATCTTCTATTTCGTTTGATCGCCATTGCTCGGTCTTTGAATTAAGTTAACGAAATCTAAATTTACTTTTTGGATCGCAAGCGCATAGCTATCAATCATTCCATTAAGAAGATGATAAGCTGAAAAAGCAACGATACCAACGATTAACCCTGAACCACTACTGATCATTTTTTCGTATAGACCACCAGATATATTTCCGATAGAAACATTTTCCGTTATCGAAATGCTGTAGAAAATTTTAATTACTCCAGAAATGGTACCGATAAATCCAAGCGTTGGTGCGATACCTGCTATCAACCCAAGATGACCGATGCTTTTTTCCATTTTCCCAATTTCAATATTCACCACTTTTTCCATATTGGATTCAATTTGTGCTACTGGTCGACCTACAGTAAGAACACCTTCTCTTACAACATTTCCAAAGGCAGTTTCATCGCGTGATAATACTTCAAGCACTGGAGCAATATTTCCAGCTTGTAAATTCGGTTTAATTTCATTTAGCATATGCATATTGTATTTAGACATTCTTCTAATATATCGGTAACGGTTTACAATCACAATGATAGTGTAAAACAAAAGCAATCCAATTGGGATTAAAAACACCCCACCTTTCATTAACATATTAAAGATGGACATAGATTCAGGTTTAGCAGCCGTTTTGGCACCTTCATTTACCACTTCTGTAGTTACACCTTGTGTGAAAGCTAAAAATGTAAAAAAGATAAACCCGAGGGTGAAAATGTATTTGATTTGTTTTTTCATTGTCTTTAAAATAGGTTGGTGTAAAAATACTTTTTCATTGTTATGCATATACCTAGAACATTACTTAGATATCCACACCTAATTGTTATAAATATTCCTCGTTAAAAAGTTACAATTTACACAAGAAAAATATTTGAAAATATCAGTCAACTTTCACATCTATGGTATTCCTTACGAGTTCTTCAAGCATCTTTGCCATTGGTGTTTCAGAAGATTTACAAAGTGCTAAGGCTTCTTCAATTTCATTGTTTAATAGTAATCTTTTTACTGCTTCACTCAGTTTATTTGCTTCTTTTTTAGCGGCTCTAATGGTCAAAATCCTTTCCACAAAAATAAAAACACTATAGCCAAAAAGCAGGAGTAATAATAGGTTAATCACCCAACCAATTCCACTATTTGATTGCTTTATAATTTCCCATATCGGAACTTCCTTAAGTAATGTCTTAGGGAGTTTTGTATTGCTGATTACATTAAAAAATAACTGTAAGTTCAATTTAATATATAATTATTAATGTAAAATTAAAAAAACTCCTATTCCAGCAAAGTAACCTATTATTGCGATCCAAGAGATGTGTTTCAAATACCAGATGAATGAAATATTTTCCATACCCATAGCAACCACACCTGCAGCAGAACCAATCAATAATATAGAACCGCCTGTCCCAGCAGTATAAGCAATTAAATGCCATAAGCTGGAGTCAATTGGAAATTGAAACATGCTAATACTTGCAGCTACTAGTGGGACATTGTCAATCACAGAGGAAGCCAATCCGAGAAGAACAATAAATGATTTATCGGAAATAGATTGCGCTACCCAAGTCCCAAAATTAAGTATCATGCCACTTGATTCCATTGCAGCAATGGTCATTAATATTCCAAGAAAAAACAAAACAGATGGAATTTCAATTTTTGTGAGTGCTTTCTTCGTAGGCCCGGGAATTGCATTAGATCCCTCCGTTTCATTTAATTGCATGGTAAATTTTCTCTTGCTTACTATTTCTGCAATTAGAGAAAACAAGGCCAATGAAAGCATCATCCCCATATAAGGTGGTAAATGAAATACGATTTTAGAAATGGGAACGAGCAGCAATAAGATTAATCCTATGAATAACATAAAAGTTGCTTTGGGTGTACTTTCTTTCGCGACGGCAACATTAATATTCCCTTTTAATGCAGGAGAAAAGGATAGGATACTGAGCGGAACAAGAAGACAGACTAAAGCGGGTAAGAAAGTACTGATTACTAAAGGCATGGTACTTACTTTTCCAGCAATCCACAACATAGTTGTCGTTATATCTCCAATCGGAGTCCATGCGCCTCCAGCATTTGCAGCAATTATTATGAGACCAGTATAGTAAAGTCTAGATTTTTTTTCAGTAATAATCTTACGCAGAATTGTAATTAATACAATGGTAGCGGTGAGGTTATCGATGAGGGCAGAAAGAAAAAAGCCAATTACGGCAATTACCCACAAGATCTTGACCTTATTTTTGGTTTGAATCCATTGTTGAAAGACACTAAAACCATCGAAATAATCTATGATCTCCACAATTGCCATGGCGCCAATCAGAAAGATTAAGATCTCAGCTGTTTTACCAAAATGATGTAATAAAGTAGATTCAATGAGCATGCTTTTAGCACCCATTAAATTCGGAATTACATTTATCAATTGTGTGCTATTGGGATCTAACCAAAAAGTAATTGCTTCAGAATTCATTAACAGCAGCCCCCAAGTACAAGCCATCATCAGCAAAGCCGGTATTAGTTTGTCTATTTTAAGGGCATGTTCAAAAGTAATCGCAAGGTAACCTAGAATAAAAATTGCGAGAATAGAGATTACCATAGCAATAATTTTAATCTTCTTACACGAGTTGCTTTAATGCAATTTCAAAGGCAGCTTTTGCAATTCCTGTTTTTCCTGAATGAACAGCATAAGTTTTTTGAAGTGCTTGTTGAATGATTAAACTGGTATCTTCAAAAATCCCTTTGTCGCTTATTACGCGAATATCATTACTCATCAGGTAGGCGAAAACTCTTGCCATTCCACAATTTGCAATAAAATCAGGAATTAATGATATCGAACTATCTGCTTTTTCAGCAATAGCACCAAAGAAAATTTCTGAATCAGCAAAAGGAACATTGGCACCTGATGAAATAACAGATACGCCAGCTTTGAGCATTCGATTCAATTGCTCCTCGGTAATCATTCTACTTCCTGCACATGGGATAAAAATATCTGCTTGGGTATCCCAGATTTGCGCATTTACATCATCATAGCTTAATAAATTTGGATGCGATAGCGCAGTACCTTGTTTATTCAGAAACAAATCTTTTACTTCATCAAAGCTATATCCATCGGTATGGATTAATCCACCAAATCGATCGATAATTCCAACGATTAAAGCACCTTTTTGAGATAAATAATATGCAGCGGAGGAACCAACATTTCCCCAACCTTGCACTATTACCTTCTTGCCTTTCAGTTCACCTCCCCAAATGGAATAATAATGAGCAATTGACATCGCTACACCATATCCAGTAATCATATCTGCGATTAAATATTTGCGGGCAATTAAGGGTGAATATTCTGGATCCTCAATTACTTTTGATACACCTTGTCTTAATTGACCAATTCTATTTATTTTTTGTGATTCTTTGGGTTGAAAATGACCGTTAAAAACTCCTTCTTGTGGATGCCATACGCCGCAATCTTCCGTCATAGGAATTACTTCATGAATTTCATCTACATTGAGATCCCCACCTGTTCCGTAGTAATGCTTAAGTAAAGGTGATACTGCACTGTACCATCTTCTTAATACGCCTTCTTTTCTTGGGTCCGTTGGGTCAAAATTAATACCCGATTTTGCTCCACCAATTGGAGGTCCTGCTACAGTAAACTTTACTTCCATTGTTTTCGCTAAAGATTCGACTTCTCTTTTGTCTAATCCTTTTCGCATTCTTGTTCCTCCACCAGCAGCACCGCCTCGAAGACTATTGATCACTACCCATCCTTCGGCTTCTGTTTCTGGATCTTTCCATTCAAAGACAATTTCAGGTCTTTTATTTTCAAATTTCTCTAGTAAATCTTTCATTATTCGGTATACATGAATTAATTATTGCAATACACAAAAGTAGGGAATGCTAGCGTTTGCTTATGTATTTAGAACTTTAGTTACGAACAGCAGCTTTGTGTATAAGTGTATTTTAGGGCATATGCAATACTCCGGAAGTCACCTCTTTACGCGCACCTGTTGCTTGTGCATTGGTATTCGGTTTCCCCAATAAATATCGAAGGCCCAAGAAGGCAAAAATGATAGCCTCTTTATAGTCAATAATTGCAGGTGCAGGGATGATGATTTCCCCTGTATAATAATACTGCAGGCGCTCCATTAAAAAATTATTTTTAGCACCACCTCCAGTAACAAAAACGCTTTTTAGGTTTTCTTCATTGAGTACTTTAGCAATCTGAATGGCTTCGTGCTCCACCAGAGTTCTCATCACAGCACTGGCTGTATTGTAGTGTTCCATCAAAGGAAGAAACTCTGCTTCTAACCATTCTGTTCCTAATGATTTTGGTGCTTTTTCTTTATAATAATGTAAGTCATTAAAAAGAGATAAAAGGTGCTCGTCTAATGCGCCACTTTTGGCTATTTTCCCTTCATGATCATACTCTAAATCATACTTGTTTGCCATTAAATTAAGTGGAATATTTCCAGGTGAAATATCAAATGCCACCATTTTATCTTCTTTTTTAAAACTAATATTGGTAAATCCACCAATATTTAAAAAGGAACGGGCAGTATTTTTAAAAAGAAGCTCATCTCCAATGGGAACTAAAGGAGCTCCTTGTCCACCCGCTAGAATGTCCTTATTTCTAAAATCATTAATAACCTTTATTCCAGTATGAAAAGCCAAGCTTGTTCCGCAACCAATTTGGGTCGAAAATCCAAGCGTAGGTTGATGAAAAATGGTTTGTCCGTGTGAAGCAATAGCGGTAATATTTGCCTTGTCAATATGGTTAATTTCAATAAATCGATTCACTTCTAGGGCATAAAAAAGCCCGATTTTTTTATCCAGTTCAAATATTTTTCGTGCACTTAATGTTTCAATTTGATTGAGTTGGTCTAATAATTCGCTAGGGTAACAAACGGTTGAATAGCTTATTAAATCAAAAGAATACTCGTTTATAGCTACGTCAAAGCTAACCAAAGCTATATCCAATCCATCTTTAGAGGTACCAGACATTAAACCAATAATTTGAACCTTATCTGCCATTTTATGAAATAAAAGCACAAAATACGCTATTTTTGTAAAAGTAATACCAATATAAATAAGACTATGAATTTCGAATTAACAGAAGAACAAATAGCGGTTCAAGAAGCAGCAAGAGATTTCGCTCAAAATGTACTTAAGCCAGGGGTGATTGAAAGAGATAATCAGCAAAAATTTCCTGTTGAGGAGATTAAGCAATTGGCTGAACTTGGATTTATGGGAATGATGGTGGATCCAAAATATGGCGGAAGCGGCATGGACACTTTATCCTATGTTTTGGCAATGGAAGAAATTTCTAAAGTTGATGCTTCAACTTCTGTTTGTATGTCTGTAAACAATTCATTAGTTTGTTGGGGTATTGAAAAATTTGGTACAGAAGAACAAAAACAAAAGTTTTTAATTCCGTTAGCAACAGGTGAAAAAATTGGGGCTTTTTGTTTGTCCGAACCAGAAGCTGGATCAGATGCCACTTCTCAACAAACCACAGCAATTGATAAGGGTGATCATTACCTTTTGAATGGCACCAAAAATTGGATTACCAATGGTTCATCCGCATCAATCTATTTAGTTGTTGCTCAAACCAATAAAGAATTAGGTCACAAAGGAATTAATGTTCTGATTGTGGAGCGTGGTATGGAGGGATTCATAGTAGGTGCAAAAGAAGATAAGTTAGGAATTAGAGGAAGTGATACCCATACTTTGCTTTTCAATGACGTTAAAGTTCCGAAAGAAAATAGAATTGGTGAGGACGGATTTGGATTCACCTTTGCAATGAAAGTTTTAAGTGGTGGAAGAATAGGTATTGCAGCACAAGCTTTGGGAATTGCAGGAGGAGCATTTGAATTGGCTTTAGCTTATTCAAAAGAAAGAAAAACTTTTGGCAAAGAAATCTATAAGCACCAGGCAATAGCCTTTAAGTTGGCCGATATGGCTACAGAAATTGAGGCTGCTAAATTATTAGTGTATCGCTCTGCATTGGACAAAGATAATGGTCGAAATTATGATCAATCTAGTGCAATGGCCAAATTGTATGCTTCTAAGGTAGCGATGGAACAAACAGTGGAAGCGGTTCAAATACACGGTGGATATGGTTTTGTAAAAGAATACCATGTAGAACGCTTGATGAGAGACGCTAAAATCACTCAGATTTATGAGGGAACTTCAGAAATTCAGAAAATCGTTATTTCTAGAGGCTTACTTAAATCATAAAGTTTTAAGTAAGGCTAAGGCCTTGTCGATATGACCATTTGGGTCTAACATAGAATTGTATATCCCACATACGATACCTTTTTTGTTGATGACATAACTCACCCTTCCAGGAAGTAATCCAAGTAAATTTGTCGGAACGCCAAAAAGCTTTCTAGCAATTTTGTGCTGATCGGCTATTAAATTAAAGTTCAATTGATATTTATTGGAGAATTTTTTATGGGCAGCAACACTGTCTGAAGAAATTCCAATTACAGTAGCTCCTAGATCTAAAAATTCTTGATTCGCATCTCTAAAAGAGCATGCTTCAATGGTACAGCCGCGCGTATTGTCTTTGGGATAGAAATAGATGACTATATTCTGCTTTCCAAGTATGGATCGGATGTCAAATAATACTCCATCTTGATTCGGTAATTCAAAAATGGGACAAGAATCGCCAATTGCTATCATGATATTTCGTTTAGTGCTGTTTTATATCTATTAATTACTCGATCTCGAGCAAAAGTATGTTCAATTATTGGTTCAGGGTATTCTTTAGTATCAAATTCTGGAATCCATTTTTTTATGTACTCCATTTTAGGATCAAATTTTTGTTGTTGCAAGGTTGGGTTGAAAACTCTGAAATAAGGTGCTGCATCGCAACCACAACCAGCAGCCCATTGCCAACCACCGATGTTACTTGCCTCCTCATAATCTAATAATTTTTCAGCAAAATAAGCAGCGCCCCATTTCCAATCCAACAATAGATGTTTGCAAAGAAAACTAGCAACAACCATTCGAACTCTATTGTGCATGAACCCTGTTGTGTTGAGTTCCCTCATTCCCGCATCCACTAGGGGATAACCAGTTTTCCCTTCGCACCAAGCATTAAAGTGGATTTCATTATGTTCCCATTCTATTCTTTCGTATTTCACTTTAAATGCCTGCTCCACGGATTGTGGAAAGTGATGAATGATCATTTGATAAAAGTCACGCCAAATCAACTCATTTAAGTATACTGAATTTTTAGTAAGGGCTACTTGAGCTAATTGTCTAATACTTATGGTGCCAAAGCGCAAATGAACACTTAGTTTACTTGTGCCTTTTATATAGGGCAAATCTCTTGTTTCATGATAATTTTTCAGGATTTCGTTAGGAATGAGACGAGAAGGAAATTCTATTTTTTCATTTTCTTTAAATCCGAGATCCTCGAAAGAAAGCATTTTTTGAGCTGAAATAGGAGTCAATAATTGATCATAATAATTTTCAGTCGGGATACATGCATAATCTTGCCTTTTTAACTTTTCTCTCCATTTATTTGCATATGGAGTATAGATCGTATAGGGCAATCCATCCCCTTTTGTTATCTCCTCTTTCTCAAAAATAACATGATCTTTTGCCCCAATAAATTTAATTTTGTTTTCTTCGAGCAGTTCGTAAATCCTTTTGTCTCTCTTAACTGCTTTTGGCTCATAATCCCTATTGGTGAATACTGTTTCAGCACCAAATTCAATTGCTAATTTTGGAATTAATTCAATTGGATCGCCATATAAAACTAATAAATCAGCACCTAATGATTGATATTCTGCTTTTAATCGGGCTATTTCACGATAAATAAAAGTGACCCTTGCATCCTCTTTGTTGGTAAGTAATTTTAGTATATTACTATCAAAAATAAATACAGATTGTATTTTATTTCCTGAAGTTAAGGCCTTGAAAAGCCCTGAATTATCAATAATTCTCAGATCTCTTCGATGCCAAAAAAGATTAACTTTATTGGAACTTTTTGAATTATTTTCCATCATAGAAAACGATATTGTTTTCTGTTTCCCATAGCTTCAAACTTAGTCCATATTTAGACTCTAATTTGGCTCGTAGAATATTATAACATACCAAGGCTATATTTTCAACCGTTGGGTTTAGGTCTGCAAATTCAATACAATCTAAGTTTAAGTTCCTATGGTCAAAGCGTTCCAAAATTTCTTCTTTGATGGTTTCTTTAAGTAATTTGAGATCAACTAAATATCCAGTTTCTGGATCAATGTTTCCTTCCACCCAAACTTCAAGGGTGTAGTTATGACCATGAAAATTTGGATTGTTACATTTTCCAAAGACAGCATTGTTTTTTTCATCCGACCAATCAGATCGAAAAAGCCTGTGAGCGGCATTAAAGGTGGTCCTTCTACAAACTTTCATCATTGGAATTGAAATTTATCGATATATGAGGTAATAATTATTTTGAACCAAATGGTAAAATCATTTGGATTCGCAAGCATTTGTTCTTTGAGATCTGGAAGACTTATCCATTTATAAGCTGCAACTTCTTCTGTATTGATTTTTGGATTTGAATTGGAATTTCCTAAAAACACATGATCCAGTTCATATTCTTCAATAGTTTCGTTAATGCGTTCTTTGTAGATAAATGAAAATTGTTCTATTAATTCACACTGCATTCCCATTTCTTCTTGCAACCTTCTGTTAGCCGCATCTAGGCTGGTTTCGTTAGGGTAGGGGTGACTGCAACAAGTATTGGTCCAAAGTCCAGGGGAGTGATATTTATCAAAAGCTCTTTGATGTATGAGCAATTCTTTTTGGTCATTGAAAATAAAAATTGAAAACGCGCGATGTAATGCTCCTTTTAAATGGGCTTCCAATTTTTCCATTGATCCAAGAACCTCATCTTTTTCATTGACAAGAATTACTTTTTGTATCATAAGCTATTGAGGTTGTGACGAACATATGAAGATAAAAGCAGTCTAAACTTTTTATTGTTAGGGATGCGGATTCTTTTATTCATTAGGGTTTCTGGCGAACTATTTTTTATTTTATTAAATAATTTAAAATAATATACATACGCTAAATACACTCCTAATCTGGCTTTTTTTGGAAGTTGTATAATTCCTTCATATCCTAAAGAAAAATCTAATGAAATATCCTTTTCAATTTCTTTTTTCGTAGCGTCATCAAAGGTATTGATATCAAATCCTGGGAAGTAGGCACGCCCTAGTTCATTATAATCCGCTTGTAGGTCTCTTAGAAAATTAATTTTTTGAAATGCAGAACCCAATTTCATTGCATTATGCTTGAGTCTTTCAAATTCTGCTGTATCTCCTTCTACAAAAACTTGCAAGCACATTAATCCTACCACTTCAGCAGACCCAAGAATATATGTTTCATATTCAATTTGCTCATAATCTGTTGAATTTAAGTCCATTTCCATGGAATTTAAAAAAGTCTCAATAAGATCTAAGGGAATATTGTAAGTATTGACGGCCCATTGAAAACTATTCAATATTGGATTTAAAGAAATTTTTTCTTCAATAGCGCGATAGGTTTGTGTTTTAAAGTCAGCTAATAAGAATTCTTTATCGAATCCATGAAATGAATCTACAATTTCATCTGCAAATCTGACAAAACCATAGATGGCATAGATTGGCTTTTGTATTTTTTTATTTAATAAACTAATTCCTAACGAAAAAGAAGTGCTGTATCTTTTAGTAGTTAATTGGCTTATTTCTTGACTTATGTCATCAAAAATCGACTTCATTATTTCGAATACTGTTTAATTATTTCATTGGCAACAACTTCCCCCGAAATTATTGATGGAGGCACTCCTGGACCGGGAACAGTTAATTGACCTGTGTAATAAAAGTTTTTTAATTTTTTATTCTTTAAACTAGGTTTCAGAATTGCAGTTTGTTTTAATGTGTTGGCTAATCCGTATGCATTTCCTTTAAAAGCATGATAATCATTTTTAAAATCTTCAATGCAAAAGCTTCTTTTGTATACGATATTGTCTTTAATATCATTTCCTGTAATTGCTTTTAACCTTTGTAATAAAATTTCAAAATAATATTCTCGAGTGGCATCATCATCCTTTAAATCAGGCGCAATGGGCACTAGAAAAAAGAGATTCTCATGTCCAGCAGGCGCAACACTATCATCTGTAACCGAAGGAACTGATAAATAAAACAAAGGTTTAGTTGGCCATTTTGGGTTTTTGTAAATTTCTTTACCATGATCATCAAGCGATTCGTCAAAGAATAAATTATGATGTCTGAGGTTATCAACTCTTTTATTGATACCTACATAGAAGATTAGACAAGAAGGAGCCATGGTTCTTTTGTCCCAATAAGAATCAGTGTAATTTGCCTTGTCACCTAATAATTTATCATCTGTATGTTGGTAATCTGCTCCAGAAATAAATACATCTGAAGGAAAAACTTGATCTTTAGTTATTGCAGCAATTACTTTCCCCCCTTCACAATCAAATGAAGTAACTTCAGCGTCTTTTATTATCTTAACTCCTTGCTCTAGAGCAATTTTTTCAAAGGCTTCAATAAATTTGAACATGCCTCCCATTGGATACCAAGTTCCTAGAGAAATATCTGCATAATTCATTAGTGAGTAGAGCGCAGGAGTTTCGTTAGGCATAGCACCTAAAAAAAGTACAGGAAATTCAAGCATGGAAATAAGCTTCGGATGCTTAAAGTACTTTCTGATGTATTTAGAAAATGGTTTGGTTAAATCTAATTGAAAGAGTCCTTTTAATATTCGCATGTCTGCAAATTCTAATAAGGATAAACTCGGTCTAAAGACTAGGTCTTTCATTCCAACATCATATTTGTATTCCGCCTCTTTAAGAAAAGTTTTTAATTGAATTGAACTTCCTGGCTCTAACGATTCGAACCATTTTTCCATTTCTGAATAATTCGCTGGGATGTCTGTGTAATCATGGTCAGGCCAATAAATCCTATAGGATGGGTCTAATCTTTTTAAGGTGTAGAAATCAGCACTTGTATGGCCAAATTGTTCGTAGAATCGCTCAAACACATCGGGCATCCAATACCAACTTGGACCCATATCAAATACAAATCCGTCTGTTTTGAATTGTCTGGCTCTTCCTCCAATAGTACTGTTTTTTTCAAGTATCGTCACATCATATCCTGCTTTCGCTAAAAATGAAGCAGCTGATAAACTGGCAATTCCAGCTCCAATAAGGGTGACTTTTTTACTCATTTAGTTGGCAGAATAAGAATATTCAGGAAGTAAACTCATTAATTTTTTGCGTGCAAAAAATATTCTG
The DNA here is from genome assembly GCA_947447525.1 of Flavobacteriales bacterium. Lineage (GTDB taxonomy): Bacteria > Bacteroidota > Bacteroidia > Flavobacteriales_D > Crocinitomicaceae > UBA952. Next base: position 136,372 of record CANFJL010000005.1, read on the forward strand.
CTCTTGACTGTCCCAATGGGAATATGTAATTTTTCAGAAATCTCTTTATATTTAAATCCTTCGAAGTGCATTAAGAATGGAGTTCTGTATTCGGACTCTAAAATATCAATTTTTTTGTTAATATCCTTGGTTGATATGATTTCAATCGCAGTTTCACTACTTCCAGAAGAATTTGAAATTAAATACATCTCATTAGAAGTATCAAAAATTGTTCTTGATTTTACTTTTCTTCTGTATTGATTGATAAATAAATTTCTCATTATAGTAAATGTCCATGCCTTGAAATTTGTTTGAGGCGTGTAATATTTTCTGTAGGTAATCGCTTTAAGCATAGTTTCTTGTGTAAGATCTAAAGCATCATCTTTATTTCGTGTAAAACTCATAGCAAATGATTGCAAATGCCCTTCCAAACTAATAAGCGCTTCATTGAATTCTAAAGTTGACATAATGTTTTGTTTAACGATTCACTTGTAAAGTTAAACAAATTGTTTAACAAACAAATAAAAAGATTAAACAAAATAAAAATTTATAAGATTTTGATGATTAATATTTGTTCTAAGCAGCTTAAAGATTTTCCAGCATGACATGCACCATTCCATCTAGATCAAATTTGGGTTCCCAGCCCCAATGTTTTTTACTCATCGAATCATCAATTGAATTTGGCCAGCTGTCTGCAATAGCTTGTCTAAAATCCGGATGATATTCAATTTCGAAGTCGGGTATTACTTTTTGAATAGCTTTTGCAAGCACTGCAGGGGTAAAGCTTATTCCAGCAAGATTATAGGAAGATTTAATTTTAACATTTTCTATTGGTGCATCCATCAACTCAATTGTTGCTCTAATCGCATCATCCATAAACATCATTGGAAGAGCTGTATCTTCTTTTAGAAAACAATTGAATTTTTTGTTTTCCTTGGCTTTATAAAAAATATCTACAGCATAATCTGTTGTTCCGCCACCGGGTAAACTTTTGTAAGATATTAATCCTGGATAGCGAATACTTCTAACGTCTACTCCAAATTTTAAATTATAATATTCACACCATCTTTCTCCTGCCTGTTTAGAGATGCCATAAACGGTGGTTGGTTCCATTATCGTATGTTGGGGGGTTTGATCCATTGGTGTTGTTGGACCAAATACAGCAATAGAACTTGGCCAAAATATTTTATCAATGTGCTTCTCTTTGGCTAAATCTAATATGATAAAAAGTCCTTCCATATTCAGTTTCCATGCAAATTCAGGATTTTTCTCTGCTGTAGCGGATAGAAGGGCTGCCAATAAATAGACCTCTTTAATATTATTGTCAATGATATAGGTTCGAATACTTTGCTTGTCAAGTGCATCTAGTTGAATGTATGGACCATTATTAATAATCTCAGGACATTCATTTTTTAAATCTGCAGCAATCACAGATTCTTCGCCTTTTAATTGTCTAAGTGTGAGGACTAATTCTGTTCCTATTTGTCCGCAGGCACCCAATACTAGTATTTTTTTCATCCAATTCAATTTGGACAAATTTAACTTTTGCTTTTTGATTTACGTCCATGTTATAAAAAAAAGAGTCTATAAGATGATAAAACTGATTAAAATCATTTATTATAAGTATCTTAAATTCTTACATTTGTTATAGAAACAAAAAAGACTTGTTATGCCATTTTATCATAAATTAGGAAATATACCCCACAAGCGCCATACAGTATTCCGAAAGGAAAACGGCGAATTGTATCATGAACAATTATTTGGAACTGCTGGATTTGACGGCATGTCGTCTTTGTTGTATCATTTATATCCACCAACAATTGTAAAGGAAGTTTTAGGTCAAAAAGACTGTGCTCCTAAAATTGCTGTAGGTAAAAATATGCAAATGCGTAGTTTTCAAGGTTTTAAAGTTGAACCAACGGCAGATTATTTAGAAAGTCGTAAACCTATGTTGGTTAATAATGATGTTTACCTTGAGTTAGCAGCACCAACAAGTTCTACCACAGATTATTTTTACAAGAATGCAGATGCGGATGAGGTGATATTTATTCACAGAGGAACAGGTAAGGTTAAAACTCAATTGGGGAATATTGAATTTAAATATGGAGATTACATCGTAATCCCTCGGGGTATGATTTACCAGATTTATTTTGATTCTTCAGACAACAAGTTATTAATTTTTCAATCTTTTCATCCGATTTTTACTCCCAAGCGATATAGAAATCTATTTGGTCAATTGTTAGAACATTCACCTTATTGTGAGCGTGATATGCGTCCACCAAGTGAATTAGAAGTACATGACGAGAAGGGAGATTTTCTTGTTAAGATTAAAAAACAAGATGTGCTGTATGATTATGTATATGGATCTCATCCATTTGATGTAGTAGGTTGGGACGGATTTAATTTTCCTTACGCCTTCAGCATACATGATTTTGAACCCATAACAGGACGAGTACATCAGCCGCCTCCAGTACATCAAACCTTTGAGACGAGTGCTTTTGTAATTTGCTCCTTTGTACCTCGTTTATACGATTATCATCCACAGGCTATTCCTGCGCCTTACAATCACAGTAATATAGATTCTGATGAAGTTTTATATTATGTAGATGGAGATTTTATGAGTAGAAATCATATTGAAAAAGGTCAAATTACCTTGCATCCTTCAGGTTTACCTCACGGTCCACACCCTGGTGCGTATGAAAGAAGTATAGGAAAAACAGCAACAGATGAATTAGCGGTAATGATTGATACCTTTAAACCATTACAACTTACTACCTTTGCAATGGGAATTGAAGATCCTGATTATTCAAAATCGTGGTTACCACTTTAAAAATAGTATTATGTCAACAGAAATAAAAAATTTAAAAGACCTTCAAAACACAGAATATGGTTTGAAGAAATTATTTGCAGATGCTGCAGATTTTTTACCGCTTTTAGGCACGGATTATGTCGAATTATATGTCGGAAATGCCAAGCAATCTGCTTTATATTATAAGACTGCTTTTGGATTTCAATCGGAAGCTTTTATGGGTTTAGAAACTGGAGTGAAAGATCGGGTTTCTTATGTATTGAAACAAGATAAGATTCGTTTGGTGCTGACTACTCCATTGACCAAAGATGGAGTAATCAATGAGCACATCAACAAGCATGGTGATGGTGTTAAAGTTATTGCTTTGTGGGTTGAAGATGCTACAAAAGCATTTGAAGAAACAACTAAAAAAGGTGCAAAACCTTTTATGGAGCCTACGCGTGAAGAGGATGAAAACGGTTATGTGATTCGATCTGGAATATATACCTATGGTGAAACGGTTCATATTTTTGTAGAACGTTCCAATTACAATGGTGTATTTTTACCCGGATATAAAACATGGAAATCTCATTACAACCCAGAAACTGTTGGATTAAAATTTATTGACCATATGGTTGGTAATGTGGATTGGAACGAAATGAATACCTGGTGTCAGTTTTACGCTCATGTTATGGGATTTGCCCAAATTATTTCCTTCGATGACAATGATATTTCTACAGATTACACCGCCTTAATGAGTAAGGTAATGAGTAATGGAAACGGACGCATTAAATTCCCCATTAACGAACCTGCAGAAGGAAAGAAGAAATCTCAAATTGAGGAATACATTGATTTCTACAATGGTCCAGGGGTACAACACATAGCAGTTGCTACGAATGATATTGTTGCTACAGTTTCAGCAATGCGCGATAGAGGGGTAGAGTTTTTATATGTTCCAGACAGTTATTATGAAGATTTATTGGAGCGTGTTGGAGAGATTGATGAAGATATTGAGTTATTAAAGCAGCATGGTATTTTAATAGATAGAGATGACGAAGGTTATTTATTACAATTATTTACCAAGCCTGTTGTAGATCGTCCGACGATGTTCTTTGAAATAATTCAACGCAAAGGAGCGCAATCTTTTGGGAAAGGAAATTTTAAAGCTTTATTTGAAGCCATCGAAAGAGAGCAAGAAAATAGAGGGACCTTATAATTAACCTAGGTTAAAAAACAAAAAAGGGAGCGAAGGCTCCCTTTTTTTATGTTTGAAAATACCATTAGATGGTCATAATGTCTTTTTCTTTTATTTCTAAAATCTCGTCTATTTGTTTGATGGCTTGATTGGTAAAATCTTGAATAGCACTCTCTGCATCTTTCGCAAGATCTTCTGATAAACCATCATTCTTGAGTGTTTTAACAAAATCAATGGCGTCTTTTCTGTTATTACGGATACCAATTTTTGCAGTTTCTCCTTCTGCTTTTGCCTTTTTAACCAATTCTCTTCTTCGTTCTTCTGTTAATGGAGGCACGGAGATTAATAATTGTTCACCATTACTTTGAGGATTCAAACCTAGGTTAGCATTCAAAATACCTTTTGCGATATCATTGATACTTTGTTTTTCCCAAGGTTGAACTGTAATTGTTCTTGCGTCGAGCGTACTGACATTTGCAATTTGTTGCAGGGGGGTCATGGCGCCATAGTACTCCACCATTACACCGTTGAGCATGGCAGGTGTTGCTTTACTTGCTCGTATTTTTAACAATTCAGTTTCAAAATGACTTAAGGATTTTCCGTTTGATTCCTTTAAATCATCATATATCATTTGTAAATCTTCTGTCATCTTATGTTGCTTAATTATGAACTAGAGTTCCTACATTATCTGTGGTAAGTACTTTCATTAAATTTCCTGGAGTATCCATATCAAATACGATTATGGGAAGGTCATTTTCTTTGCATAGGGTAAACGCTGTTAAATCCATAACATTTAAACCTTTCGCATACACTTGGTCAAAAGTTATGGTTTTAAATTTAGTTGCAGTAGGATCTTTTTCAGGATCTGCTGTATAAATTCCATCAACGCGAGTACCTTTTAATATCACTTCTGCATTGATCTCAATGGCTCTTAAGGATGCAGCGGAATCAGTGGTGAAGAATGGATTTCCAGTTCCGGCTCCGAATATTACAACCCTTCCTTTTTCTAGATGTCTCACAGCCTTTCTTCTTATAAAAGGTTCAGATATCTTATTCATTTCAATGGCTGATTGTAATCTTGTGCTAACACCTGCAGCTTCTAAAGCTGATTGCAAAGCCATAGAATTAATCATCGTTGCTAACATGCCCATGTAATCACCATGCGTACGATCCATTCCGCCTTCTTCTGCTTGAACACCTCTAAAAATATTTCCTCCACCGATAACAATAGCGATTTCAACACCTTGTTTGTAGATTTCTTTTATTTGTAAGGCGTAGGAATTAATTTTATTATTGTCGATACCGAATTGCTTTTCTCCCATTAGAGATTCTCCGCTTAATTTGAGAAGGATGCGTTTATATTTCATAGTTAAATTAGATGTGACACAAATATAGGACGATTAATTAAAATGAGGTGAAACTTTTTGGACAAAAAAAATCCCTTAATGCAAGCATCAAGGGATTTTAAAGTTTTGAAGTTCTTAACTCATTGCAAAACGCTTAAAAGTTGTTACCGTTAAACCTTTTTCAGTACTGTTTAAGAATTGTTCTACAGTTACTTTATTATCTCTAACAAATGCTTGAGACAATAGGGTATTTTCTTGGAAAAATTTATTCAATCTTCCCATAGCAATTTTTTCAGCCATTTCAGAAGGTTTCCCTTCTTGGATTGCTAAATCTTTTCCTACTTCTATTTCTTTTTCAATTACAGCAGCGTCAACACCATCTTTATTGATGGCAATTGGATTCATTGCTGCGATTTGCATAGCCACTTGACGACCAGCTTCTGCGATATCTGCAGAAGATTTGTTCAATCCAACTAAAGTTGCTAATTGATTTCCTGGGTGGTTGTAAGCAATAACATTCTCAGCGCTAATGGTAGCATAAGCTGAAAGATCAAGCTTTTCTCCAACTACACCAACTTGTTCGATTATTTTTTCTTCTAAAGAAAGTTTACCATCATAAGACAATGCTTTCAACTCTTCAACAGTATTTGGAAGCTTAGCAAGCGCAAGATCAACAATTGATTGAACGAAATTTACATAACCTTCATTTTTTGCAACGAAGTCCGTTTCGCAATTCAATGTTAACATTACACCAGTCTTACCATCCGCAGTAGTTTGCGCAAGGATTAAACCTTCTTTGGCATCATTATCACCTCTTTTGGCAGCGATTTTTTGCCCTTTTTTTCTTAAGATATCGATTGCTGTATCAAAATCACCATTGGATTCAACCAAGGCATTTTTGCAGTCCATCATACCTGCACCAGTTTGTTGACGTAATCTGTTTACATCGGAAGCTGTAATAGCCATGACATTTAAATATTAAAAGTTATTAATTATTCTGCTGCTTGTTCTTCACTTGCTGCTTCTTCAGTAGCAGGAGTTTCTTCAGCAACTACTTCTTCCACTGCAGGAGTTTCTTCAACAACCACTTCTTCAGCTACAGGAGCTTCTTCAACAGCAGGAGTTTCTTCAACCGCAACTACTTCAACTACGGGAGCTTCTTCAGTAGCAGCAGTTGCACCTTTTCTAGCTCTAGTAGTTTTTTCTGCTGGAGCTGATACTGGAGATTCCGCTTCATCTTTATCTGTTTTAGAATTCTTACGATCTTCTAAACCTTCTCTAATTGCTTCACAGATTTGCTCCATGATTAAAGAAATAGATTTTGTAGCATCATCATTTGCAGGAATAGGGAAATCAACCAATTTAGGGTTTGAATTCGTATCTACCATTGCAAAAGTTGGAATATTTAATCTGTGTGCTTCAGCTAAAGCGATGTGTTCTTTTAGAATATCAACGATAAAAATAGCTGCTGGTTGACGTGTCATTTCTGCAATCGAACCAAACGTTTTTTCTAATTTCTCTCTTTGACGTGTTTTAAACAATTTCTCACGCTTATTCAAAGTCTCCCATGAACCGTCAGATTTCATTTTATCAATCATCACCATTTTACGGATAGATTTACGCGTTGTTTGGAAGTTAGTTAACATTCCACCCGTCCATCTTTCAGTAACATAAGGCATATTGATTTTGGTAACATGATCAGAAACGATTTCTTTCGCTTGCTTTTTAGTGGCAACAAAAAGTATCTTTTTTCCAGATCTTGCAATTTGTTTCATTGCAGCACACGCTTGATCTAAATGAACAATTGTTTTGTTCAAGTCGATAATGTGTATTCCTTTTTTCTCCTCAAAAATGTAAGGAGCCATTGCAGGGTTCCACTTTCTTTTTAAGTGACCGAAGTGTACTCCAGCCGCTAGAAGTGTTTCAAAATTTAATTTAGACATAATATATATTTGTTTACTTTCCTAATTTGTGCAACAATTGAGGGGTCCTTTGACAAGTACTCAAGAGTTTGGATGCTAAACTCCCAATTTCGATTAACGTTTCGAGAACTGGAATTTCTTTCTTGCTTTTGGTTGACCTGGTTTCTTACGCTCGACCATTCTTGGATCACGCGTCATCAATCCATCTGCCTTAAGCAAAGGTTTGTTGTCTGCTGATAATTCAACAAGTGCACGAGAGATACCTAAACGAATAGCTTCTGCTTGCCCGTTGATTCCACCACCCATTACATTAACATTAACATCGAATTTTCCAACATTATCAGTTAATACAAATGGTTGATTAATTTTTGCTTGCAATACATCAATTGGAAACATTTCAGCCATTGGCTTCTTGTTGATTGATATAGTACCTTTTCCTTTGGATAAATATACACGAGCAACTGCCGTCTTTCTTCTTCCTAGCGCGTTTATTACTTCCATAATTACTTAAGAGTATCTAATTTTAATAATGTAGGTTGTTGTGCTTCATGCTTGTGCGTATCGCCAACATATACCTTTAAATTTGTGAATAATTTTCTTCCTAATGTATTCTTAGGTAACATACCCTTGATAGCCTTCTCAATTAAACGCTCAGGATGATTTTTCAACATGCTTTCAGCAGAAGTAAAACGCTGTCCACCTGGATAACCAGAATAACGGATATATTCTTTATTCTCAAGTTTTGTACCTGAAAATGCTATTTTCTCTGCATTAATAACTATAACATTATCACCGCAGTCAGCATGAGGTGTGTAACAAGTCTTGTATTTTCCACGAATGATTTTCGCTACCTTACTTGCTAGACGACCAACTGTTTGACCGTCGGCATCAACGATAAACCACTTCTTATCAGCAGTTTGCGCATTACCAGAGATTGTTCTATAACTTAATGTATCCACGTTGTACTCTTTATATTATCACTAAAAACCCTAAAATTAGGGGTGCAAAGATAGGATTATAGTTTTTATTAACAAAGGAAATTGAAAAAAAATAAAAGAATTTATCAACGATTTTTAAAACTAGCAATTGCTTGTCGTGTAAAGTCGCTCAAAACAAGGGTTCCGCTGATTCCAGCGCGCTCCATTAGTAAGGTGTCCCAATTATCTGTTCCTTGCCAAAAAATTTCTTTCAGTGCTTGCATTGCAGCTGGATTTGATTTAGATAATTTTAAAGCTAAAATCGCTATTTGTTCGTCCATTTCAGGAATGGTTTCATAAATTTCGGCATAAAGGCCTTTTTCTTTAGCCCAAAGAGCCGAGCGCCATTCTGTTGCGTTAATCGCTAATTCACTCATCGCCGCCAATCCCATTTTTCTTTCCACTGCTGGACCGACCACAAAGGGTCCGATTCCCACCGCTAATTCAGATAATTTTACGGAAGCAGTAGTGGTAGCCAAACAATAATCTACAGCTGAAGCAATTCCTACACCGCCACCAACTGCTTTACCTTGAACTCTTCCAATAATTAATTTGGGACATTTTCTACAGGCATTGATCACATTTGCAAAGCCAGAAAAGAATTTCTTTCCCGTATCTAGGTCATCTATTGCAATTAATTCATCAAAACTAGCACCTGCGCAAAATGTTTTTTCGCCTTGAGTAGATAGAATAATAACTTTTACGGATGCGTCTTTTCCATAAGCGGTAATCTTTTCTGCAAGTTGTTGCAAAACAGCACCTGGTAACGAATTACTTGAGGCATGTCCAAAAGTAATTGTTGCAATATTGGTTTCTTGATTAATTGATCCAATTACAGCTCCATTCTCCCACATAACTTGCTTTTATTTAAGTGTGAAACTATCTGTTCCAATGACACTGCCATCGCAAATTACACGAACCTTATAATTTCCTTTCGCTGCATTTTCTTTCAAATCAAAGTAAATAGATAAATCAATCGCTTGATTTTGATAATCAATTTCTTTTTTGTCAGAATATGCTACATTGCCTTGATCTGTATCGGTTGTATAACTAGATCTCGCTTGAAGCACTTTTCCTTCTGGATTGGTAATTTGAAGATAAACTGTTTTTTTACCTGCAGCCGTAAGTGGATTTTGAGCGATGGTAAAGCTAGATTTAATTTGAACAGCATTTTTAGCTTTCACTGTTTCTTCAGAAGTATTGTTCATTTTTTGTCTCAGTGCAACAGAGTTAAATTGATAGGCTTGTAATCGAGCCCCTTTTTTCACTTGTTCTGTTTTCTCCTCCGCTACTTTTTTAAACTCATCGCGCTCCACAGTGGTAGTCGTAAGTTTTGAAGCAGTTTCATCCAACTTAGAAGTCAAAGAAATATTTAAGGTATTTAAAGAGTCAATTTGTTTAACATAACTCCTCATTATTCCCCTTAAAGTCTCATTTTCTTTAGATAATTTGTACAATTGATTTGCCGAAAGTCTTTTGTTTGAATTGAGTTGATTCAATAGGACTTGAATTTTTTCTTTTTGTTTATTTAAACTGTCTGCTTTCGTATGATCTTTTTCAATTAATTTATCATAAGTATTCAACATGTTTTTAAAGTCAGTTTTTAAATCATTTGAAAGATTACCAACATAACCTTCCATCATCTGATTCATGCCTTCCATATCAGATTTTAAGGTTAGATTTTCATTGGTGCAATCATTCAATTCACCTCTTTTAGAAGACCACATATAAGAAAGAACTCCTAAAGCGGCTAATAAGATGAAAATAAGGATCATATAGATGCCATTACTTCCTTTTGTGTTGTTTTCAGTCATACGATTATGTTTATATAACAAAGGTATGAAATTGAATTATAAATATTCAATAAACTTATAAGAAATAAAGGATATCATGTTTAGAGTAACTGATCTGAATTGACACACAGTTATTGAGCAAGTGCTATTTAAAACTCCAATTAATTAAAGGTAGTTTCCGTTTTTCATTACAATTCCAAAGCCCAATTTGAAACCCTTTTAATTTTCGTGTTTTATTGATCAAGCCAACTTGCAATCCTTTGACCATATAAGATTGGTTGTTTAAAGATATGGAAAGCCCATTCACATAGGTATATTTGCTGCTTAATAAATTGATCCCTAATCCATTCAAATAGTAACCCAAACTTGATAGTCCCGAAAGTACAATGCCATTGGAAGCTTCCGTCATAGTGCCAAATGATGAAATTAACACCCCATTATGAATTGCTTTAAACTTATGATTTTCTCTTAACATCCAAGAAGTATCCGTAGCAAAGAGGACATTATAAGAGAATGCTTTTCTATTGAGAGGGACAAACAAGCCCTGACCAATAATTTGAATATTTAATCCGTGCGATCGTCTTACATGGGTAACATTGCAAATTACTTCTGATCCAAATAATCCAATGCCAATGCCGTAAATATTGTCTTTTACTGATGGTAAAAATCGAAACGCATATGAGTTTTCTAATTTTTTTATTGAATCATTTTGTGCAAACGAAATATCAGCTATGGCTATTACAAAGAAAACAAAAAACAATATTGGTTTCATCGTCTTAAAGTTAAAATACATTGGAATGACTCTTAATTTTATTTATTGTAACTATGAACCCCAAGTAAAAGAAATCCTTTAGAATTTTCTAATCAGCAAGCAGATACGCTGAAAGAATAATGCTCCATAATTTGATTGGCCAACATCTTTTTACACGCTTCATCAACTTTTTCCTCAGCAACTTTCTGGTCAACCGCCTCAATAAATAAGCGTACATGTCTACCAATTCTAACGCCTTCTATTTCTGGAAGACCTACATTTTGCATGGCATTGGTCACCGCTTTACCTTGTGGGTCAAGAAGTGCATCTAAGGGCATAATATCAATTTCAGCTTTGAATTTCATGTTTTTTGTTTTGACGATTTTCAATTATTGAGAATAATAAGTACAAAAATACTATTATCGGAATAGACCAGAGGAATAAAAATAAAATACTTACTAACGAACTTATCAGAAAGACATATCTAAAGGTGTTATCTGACCAATTCCAAGTTTTAAATTTTAGAGCAATTAAAGGGATATTTGAGATTAATAAGAAAGCAAATACAGTACTTATTCCTGCAATAAAATAACAATCAAAGATTTGTTTCACCCATGTCGCTTGTAAATTCCATTGTGTAAATTGAAGGCAAAAGTAAATTGGGAAGAACAACAAAAACAGGGTGTTCAATGGTGTTGGAACGCCAATAAATTTATCACTTTGGCGGGTGTCTAAATTAAATTTCGCCAATCTAAACATAGAAAGAAAAGGTATCAGCAGCGCCAAAAATGGTAAAAACTTTATTGAGGCATCAAATTGATTCGGAATATTATAAAATACGGCTTGTTGCCATGCCTGAATTTGAAAATAAACATACGAACTTACAGCGCCATTGTAATCTTCAATGGCAATCGGAGCTTCGTTAACACCCAGAATAATCATAACCAATGTTATAATTCCTGGCGCTACACCAAAGGAAACTAAGTCTGCAAGGGAATCTAATTGTTGGCCTAGTTCCGATTTAATATGCAACATGCGAGCAGCAAAACCATCCAAGAAATCAAAGATCATTGCCAGAATTAGCAGAAAAGAAGCAATGTCAATTCTTCCGGATAAGGTAAAAAGTATGCATAGTATACCACAAATTAGGTTGAATCCTGTTAAAAGGTTAGGAAGTCTAAACATATGTCCTTATGAAATGCTAATTTTGTAGTGAATCATAGATAAATCTATTATATTTATCGTCGTTTAATTATCAAATACAAATAACACAATTTTTATTCAATTAAGAGGTTATTAGCGGTCTAAAATTTTTAACAATGAGATATTTCTTAACTTCTTTCTTACTTTATTTTTCCTTTATCACTTTCTCGCAAACTTCTAAATATTCCAACGAATTTCTAGCTATTGGAGTAGGGGGAGAGGCTTTCGGAATGGGGAATTCTGTGGTGGCTCAATGTAACGATGTCACCTCTGCCTATTGGAATCCTGCGGGCTTGGTTGGTGTAAAAGGCTGGGTAGAAGCAAGTGTAATGCACTCAGAATTTTTTGCGGGCATTGCTAAGTATGATTATGTGGGAATAGCACACAGTATTAATGATAAAAGCAGTATTGGTTTTTCTTTTATTCGATTCGGTGTAGATGATATTCCCAATACAACTCAATTGATTGATAATAATGGCGTAATTAATTATGATAATGTCACCTCCTTTACCGCTGGAGATTATGCTTTTATGGGGACTTATGCAACAAAACTTAAAGTTGAAGGAATGAGTCTTGGTGGTACTTTCAAGGTGATTCACAGAAAGGTAGGTGACTTTGCCAATTCATGGGGTTTTGGACTTGACGCAGGTTGGCAATACAAAAGAAATGAGCATTGGCGCTTTGGTTTGATGGCTAGAGATGTAAGTTCTACCTTTAATGCCTGGGTGTTTAATCTTGATCCGCAAATGCAACAGGTATTTTTAGCAACAGGAAATGAAATTCCAAGTAATGGTTTGGAAGTGACACTTCCTCGAATCATTTTAGCAACTGCCTTCAATCAAAATATTGGAACCAAAGGAATGAATTTTGGTGGAGAAATAGATTTAGACATCACCACAGACGGAAGAAGGAATACCTTAATTAGCAGTGATCCTTTCTCCATTGATCCTCATGCAGGAATGCAATTGTCCTACAAAAATATTGTGAAATTAAGAGGTGGTATTTCTGGGATCCAGTCGTTTAAAAACATGGACAATACCAGCTATTGGGGTGTACAACCCAATCTTGGATTAGGTATTGGTATCAAAGGATTCAATCTGGATTATGCCTTTACTAGATTAGGCGATGCAAAAGCAAATTTTTACACCCATGTTTTTTCGGTGAAGGTGAAACTATCAAAACCCAAAAACGCTATTAAATGAGGTTTGTTTATTCGTTCTTTCTAATCCTACTTTCTGTGCATCATATCAGCGCACAGACCTACGGCAATGAATGGATCAATTACAACCAAAAATATTATAGCTTTCCCATAACACAAGCTGGACTTTATAAAATTGATGCTGCTGCGTTAATCGCTGCTGGAATTCCCGTTACTTCTTTTACTGCTGGAAATATGCAAGTATTTGGTAGACAAAAAGAAGTTCCTTTATTTGTTCAAGACGGAGGGGACAATACATTTGATCCAGGAGATTTTTTGATTTTTTATGCTGATAAAAATGACGGGTGGTTAGACTCTACTTTATATGATGATCCTTCTTGGATGGGAAATCCTAAATTTAGTTTGTACAATGACACTATAAATTACTTTTTTACCTGGAATAGTATAGAATCCAATCAGCGTTATTTGAATGAATCTGATGTTGATTTCTCGAGTTATTCTGCTGCCAATTTTGTTCTATTTGAAAAATCTCAATCTTATTCACAGGCTTATAACGAGGGCGAAAAGTCATCTGAAGCTTCCAGTTCTTTTTATGTAAATGGTGAAGGTTGGGGGAGTACCATGCAGAATGGGAATAATGGTTATACCTGGAATTTCTCCTCTACTGTTTTTGAAAGTCTTTATCAAGGAATAGATGCCCCATTGATTCATTACAAAGCAGTAACCGTTGGCGCATCGAATGCGAATTATACAGGTCTTGGAAATCACCATACGCAGCATACCATTGGAGCCTCTAATTTTGTATTATTAGACACCATTTTTCACGGTTATACCTCTGTTCACATTAATAAATTTTTCTCCCCAAATATTCTTACTTCCAATACAGCCAATAATTTTAAAGTTAATATCATTGGAGATCTTGGCGTTGCAACTGATTATCAATCTATTAATTTCTGGTCTTTTGTTTATCCAAGAACTCCCTCTTTTTTAAATACCAATAAAACGGCTTTTTCCATTCTAAATGCTTCAGGACAATCGAAAGTTCGTTTGAGTATGACGAATATCAATCTCCCCAATCCTTATTTATTTGTATTGGGTTCTGTTCCTAGAAAAATCCCGGTCGTTCAAACTGCTACAGGAATTTATCAAGCATTGATTCCGAATGATTTGAGTATGTCAAATCAAAGTGTTCTATTGCAAGATGCCTCCACTGTATTGAATATATCGACACTTGTCCCTGTTAATGGAACGGGTACTTTTACAGATTTCTCAGCTTTGGCCAACTTGGATAATACGCTGCTATTTGTCTATCAAGCCAAGCTTTCCTCTGTAGTACAAGAGTATAAAGTGTATCGCAATTCGCCTCTTGGTGGTGGATATAATGTAATCGCTGCTGAAACAAATGAGTTGTACCAACAATTTGGCGGTGGTATTCCCAAGCATATTAATGGCATCAGAAGATTTGCACATTTTATATATGATCAGTCTACTCAAAAACCTCTGGGTCTGTTCTTGATTGGTAAAGGTATCCGAGAAGCTAATGTAGTTTCGGCTTTATCTACTGGACCTGGTTCTAGAACAAGTAGTGCCAATTATAGTTTATCTCTTGTTCCTTCATTTGGACAACCTTCTTGTGATGTTTGTATTACTTCTAATTTAAATGGAACAGATAAATGGACTCCATTAATTCCTACGGGAAGAATTGCGGTGAATACTCCCGAAGAGTTAACTACCTATTTAAATAAAGTGAAGGCATTTGAATTGAATCAGGATCCATCCAGCACCTACAATTCGGAAACCAAGGATTGGCAGAAACAAATTCTGCATTTTTCAGGCGGTAGCAATGCAAGTGAGCAGTTGTTATTTCAATATTATCTGAATCAAATGAAAAGTGTTATTGAGGATGATTATTTTGGTGGACATACCCAACTGATTGCTAAGCAAACCGGAAATCCTTTGAGTCCAGCTGAATTCCAAGCAATTCAAGATCGTATTGAAAACGGTGTTTCCATCCTGAATTTCTTTGGTCATGCTTCTTCTTCTGTAAGTGGATTTGACATCAACTTAGACGAGCCAGAATTGTGGAACAATCAAGGGAAATACCCGCTTTTAATTGCAAATTCCTGTTATAATGGAAATATATTTCAAAGTTTGCCTACCAAATCAGAACAATTTGTTCTCACGCCCAACGCAGGGGTGATTGCCTACTTAGGGACGCTTAGTTATGGATTTACAGAGCCTTTGAATGAATTCTCCAATCAATTTTACCGACAGCTGAGCCGTCACAATTATGGAGGAACTATAGGAGATCATATCCAAAATGTAATTGATAGTGTAATGAATTCCACTTCGTCATTAATTACAGAGGCTACTTTTTCTCAAATGACTTTGCACGGCGATCCGATGTTGACCATCAACAAACATCTTAATCCGGAAATAGAGCTCAGAGATGACCGCGTTGTTTTTGGACCTGAAAACATAACCTTAGCAACGGATTCAATTTCAATTGATATTACCCTTCGAAATTTAGGTAAATCTATTCCTGGTGATTTTTCGTTGCAAATTTCAAGAGATTTTCCTGGAAGTTCTATCGACTCCAATTATTTTTATGTGATTCACGGAATTGATTATGAAAAAACAATTCAAATTAAACTTCCCTTCTCTCCTTCGATTGGGATTGGATTGAATAAATTTAATATTTCAGTTGATTTACCTTCAGTTGTTCAAGAACAATATGATGAGGTCAATAACAACCAAATCTTGAAGAATTTTAATATCAACATTGATGGAATTGAGCCTATTTTACCTATTGACTTTGCTGTCGTGCCAAGGGATACTTTAAGTTTATTTGCTTCTACCATTGATCCAGCAGCAGGTGTACATACCTATCGATTTGAAATTGATACTTTACCTACTTTTAATAGTGGATTTAAAAGGTATGCTTTAAAAACTGAATTGGGCGGTGTAAAGGAAGTGTCTTGGCAGGAGTGGATTGCTGCTAGTAGTAATTTGAGTGCTCCTTTGTATTTGACGGACAGTACCGTTTATTATTGGCGTGTTGCACTCGATGAAATTAATTTGCAATGGAAAACGAGATCCTTTCAATATATACCAGGAAAAGAGGGGTGGGGACAAGATGCTTTTCATCAGTTTACTTTTAACACTGCGCTTGGACTTAATCTTAATCCAATTAATTCCTTTAGAGAATTTATCCCTATTGAAAAACACATTACTTGTCTTACTAGAGCAATAACCACTTCACCTGGAATCTATGATAATGCTTGGTATTTGGATGACGAGCAACAAGATTATGAAATCTGTACCATGACGCCAAAGTTTCATGTTGCAGTAATTGATAAAGCAAGTTTAAGTCCCTGGGCTACGCGTTATACCTATGCCAACGGAAATGTAGCCAATCCAAATCGAAATTATGGAAATGCAAATGATAATGGCGGATGTAATGCGCGACCGATGAAGTACTTTACCTTCAATCAAAATAATCCAGCGCAAATTGATGCTTTTCAAAACATGGTCGAAAATGAAGTTCAGCAGGGGGATTATATATTAATTTACACGCCTTTAACCACACGATATGATTGGTGGAATCAATACGATGCGGGACTCTATCAAACCTTTGCAAATTTAGGAAGCGATAGTATCATTCCCGGTAGAGTGAATCGTCCCTTTATTTTTCTAACAAGAAAAGGAGATCCGAATTATGTGGTTGAAATTTTCTCTCAAAATAATGAAGATATTTTTCTAGATACTCTAATTACAGGTTCTCAACTGTTTGGTAAAGAAACTTCGCCTATAATTGGTCCTGCTGCAGAATGGAAATCTATCTTTTGGAAAATAGACCCACTTGAAACAACTCCAGGCGATTCAAGCTTATTGCATATTAATGTTTACAATCCAAACGGTGCGCTGCAATATGTCATTGACACCCTGATGTCGCCTCATGATTCTATTATTCAATTGAATAATTTGATTGATGCACAATTGTACCCTACCATTAGATTGGTAGCTGAATACTATGATTCTCTTACACAAACTCCTGCGCAGTTGGATTTTTGGCATGTTGTATTTGCTCCAGTCCCTGAAGCTGCAATTGATGGTTCTAATGGAATCACTTGGTCAGTTGTCAATGATACTTTGCAAGAGGGAGCTACAGCAAATTTTGCAATTGATGTGAAAAATATCAGTGATTATGGGATGGATTCTCTATTGATCAATTATTATTTGGTGGATAAAAATGAGGTGATTCACCCCATCAATTATCCTCGAAAAGGCCCTCTTCCAGCTGGAGCTATTTTGCGTGATACCTTGGAAATTCAAAGTCTTGGTTTGGTGGGTAACAACTGGCTACACATGGAGGTGAATCCATATGTGGACCCGCAGCAAGTGTTTACGGATCAACCAGAACTTACCCATATTAATAACATCTTACAATTTCCTTTCACCGTGATTTCAGAGGATTTAAATCCGATTTTGGATGTTAGTTTTGATGGGCAACATTTATTGAATAATGACATTGTTTCTCCAAGTCCTGAAATTGTGATCACTTTAAAAGATGAAAATCCTTACTTGTTAATGAGTGAAGATGCGGACACTTCCTTATTTGGTATTTATTTAACCGATCCAGACGGCAATCAAGTTCGAGTTCCTTTTTTGGATGCCAATGGAAATACTATTATGCAATGGATTCCTGCTGAAGGGCAAAATAAAAAGTTTAAAATTATTTATTCTGCTCAATTGGTAAAAGATGGTGTTTACACTCTTTTAGTTCAGGGGACAGATAAGTCGGGTAATTTATCAGGCGATTTATCTTATAAGATCAACTTTGAGGTGATTCATGAAGCGGCAATAAGCAACTTTTTAAATTACCCAAATCCATTTTCAACGAGTACTCGTTTTGTATTTACCTTGACAGGAGAAGAGGTTCCTGATGACATTCAAATACAAATTATGACCATCAATGGAAGAGTAGTTCGAGAAATTGATGAATTTGAATTGGGACCTTTGCGCATCGGTAAAAATATCACCAGTTATGCTTGGGACGGTAAAGACCAGTTTGGGGATCAATTGGCCAATGGAGTTTATTTGTATCGTGTTCGCGTGAAATTGAGCGGTGAAGACATGCGCCATATAGACTCGAAAGCAGATAACTTTTCTCAGAAAGGTTTGGGTAAAATGTATTTAATCCGTTAAAAGAATTTACAACTAATTATAGCGGTATCATCACCATAATTGAGTATCCCTCTCCACTCATCCAGCTTTGAAAAAATGATGTTATTCATGTCTTCCATTTTCAAGGGTGCGTAGGCTTGAATATTTTTGATTAAGCGCTCTACACCAAATTGTTCTCCCTCTTCATTTTCAATTTCTACAACACCGTCGGTAAACAAAACTAAAGTCGAATTATTAGGAACAGTTAGTTTACCTATATTGATACTCGGCAATTCGTCTAGCATTCCTAATCCAATGCATCCTTGATTGAGTGCTTGACTCTTTCTCCCCATCAACAACAATGGATGGTTGTGTCCGGCATTGATATAGGTCATTTTTCTGCTGTGTGCATTATAATGTGCGAGGAAGAAAGTGATAAATTTTTCACCTTTGGCATTGCGCATTACTTTCTTATTGAGTTCTTCGATCAAAAAGGACAATTCGTAGCGTTGGTATTTGAATAAAGTTCTTACGGTCGCTTGAAAATTAGCCATTAATAAGGCTGCGCTTATTCCTTTCCCTGAAACATCGGCGATACAAATGATATATTCATCATCACCTAATGGAATAAAATCATAGTAATCACCACCAATGGCATGTCTTGGAATATATTTGGCAGAGATGTCCATTTTTCTATCCGAAGGCAAGTCGGAAGGGAATAGTAGTTTCTGTAATGCAGAAGCAACCTCTAAATCTTTTGAAATTAATTCTTTTACGATATTACTCTTTACCAATCTTTTATTCTCGATCGCCACTGCGATAATATTGGTAAGTGTTTGCGCGAAACTCAAATGAACCTCTTTGTCATTAATGTCTTTTCGATTTTCTTGTACTTCGGCAAGTAATAAAAACGCTAGAGGTTTCCCTAAATGAAGTACAGGAAGAATAACATCAAACTCTTTTAATAAAGTGGAATTCGAAGCTGCTAGAAGGGTTGTTTCTTTAAATCTCAATAAATCTGGCAGGTGATCATCAAGCGTTATTTTTCCCTTATAACCTATTTTTTTAATGCACTGCCAACCTTCTTGCTGAATAAAGAGTACAAATTTCCTATAACTTAATTGTTCTTTTAGGATAAAAGAATAAATATTAAGCAGTTGTTCGGTGCTTAGATTATCATTTATTGCTGAGGTAATTTCTAAGAGCGAGTTGAGTTTTATTTCTTGTAAAGAAATCTGTTGGTTGAGATGAAGTGTATTGGATTCCGTCATCTTTGTTCCTCTAAAAATTTTGGTAAATTTCTCAAGGCTGCCATTTCTTTAAATTTCACCTTTACCTCACCGCAAGGACTTCCAAAATAAGTTCCATTAGCAGCCAAATCTTTAGAGACGCCACTTTGTGCTAATAAGGTCACTTTATCTCCGATCGAAACGCCACTGGCAATTCCAACTTGACCCCAAAGCGTTACTTCATTCCCAATTTTCACGCACCCTGCAATGCCAACTTGAGCAGCAATCAAGCAATTTTCTCCAATTTGTGTGTCGTGACCCACTTGAACAAGGTTGTCAATTTTACTTCCTTTTCCAATGCGGGTAATTCCCGTAACTCCTCTGTCAATAGTGCAGGAAGCACCGATTTCAACATTACTTTCGATGTGCACCATTCCGCAAGAATTCAAGCGGGTGAAAGCGCCTTCTTTTTTTTGATAGTAAAAAGCATCATGTCCAATAACTGTATTGGCTCCAATGATCACGTTATCTTCAATAATGCAATTGTCTAGAATACAAACTCCAGGAAATAAGGTGATGTTTTTGCCAAGTTGTACATTCTTTCCGATAAAAACATTGGGAAACGTTACCGTTTCTTCTGAATTTTTTGAGTCAGATTTATTGGAAAAATAAAGAATGAGTTGATTAAATGCTTCAAAAGGTTTTGGATGAATCAGCAGTGATTTCCCTTCTGGGAATTCCGTTTCTACATCGATTAATATGCTTGTAGCGGCAGATTGCAGTGCCTTTTCATAATATTTTGGATGGTCAACAAAAACCAGATCACCTTCCTCAACCATATGAATTTCATTGATTCCAGTAACTATTTGCGCCTCATCTCCACGAAAGCCACAGCCAAGTATTTCGGCGATTTGTTTCAGTGTATGAGGTACTTCTAATTTCATGGTGGATAGTGTCTTTTGCAAATTTAAGCAACAATTCCACCACTTAAATTTAGGTCATCTGTAGTTATCACCCTACCTTTGTTAAAATACCCACTAAAAATGTTGCGCTAATTTATTGTAGTTTAAAAAGAATTACCTAAATTCGCAGTCCGATTTGATAAATACAAAAAGATGAGAAACGAAATTCACCCAGAAGATTACAGACCTGTTGTTTTTAAAGACATGTCAAATGACTATGCATTTATTTGCCCTTCTTGCGCATCCTCAAGAGAAACAATACTTTGGGAAGATGGAAAAGAATATCCATTAGTGAAATTAGATATTTCTCATAAATCACATCCATTCTTCACAGGTATCGCTCAGTTCGTGGATACTGCAGGTAGAATTGACAAATTCAAAAACCGTTATGGTCGTCATATGAAATAATCAATGACTTAAGATATACGAGCCTCTTTTTTTAAAGGGGCTTTTTTTTGCTGATTATTTTGCTGTTGCTCTTTCTAAACGATCGTTGATGGTGCTTCCAAGATCAAAATCTGGAAATTTTTCGATGAAGAGTTGTGCATATCCTTGATGGTCTAATGCATGTAAGGTGCTGTAAAGTTTTCGAGCAGCTTCTTTTAGATCCCCTTGATTACTTAAAATCACGACAGTACTTGAGTTAAATTTTTCTGGCACTTCCTTGTAAAAAATGTATGCCGCATTGTCATCGACAGGTGATTCAGGATGATAAAAACTCAAAGGAGTTTCTGGAGCATAATGATGTTTAACCATTCCGCTGGCAAAAGTTTGCACTTCTTTATTTTTAATTTTCGGAATATAGCCTAAATGCAGTGTCAATTCTTCCAGCGTAATTCCACCCAAGCGATAAACAACAACTTCACCATTTTCTGCTCCGATAATGGTAGATTCAAGACCAAAAGCGCAGGAACCTCCTTCTAGAATACATTCAATTTTTCCACCCAATTCATGCAATACATGTTGACTGGTAGTCGGACTAATACTTCCATATCGATTAGCGCTCGGAGCTGCTAGGGGAAAAGGAAGATCCATAAGTAAAGCTTGTAAAACAGGATGTGCAGGAACTCTTATTGCCACGCGATCATGTCCCGCCGTAATTAAAGGAGAAACCAAATTGCTTTTAGGTAACAGAACAGTTAATGGTCCTGGCCAAAATACAGCGCATAATGAAGAAAGGGCCTCTGGAAATTCTGTGATGTAATTTTGTGTTGCCTCTTGAGAGGAGAAATGTAGAATTAATGGATTTGCATTGGGTCTTTGCTTTGCATCAAATATTTTTTGAATGGCAATTTCATTGGTCCCATCTCCCGCTAAACCATATACGGTTTCAGTAGGCACTGCAACTAAATCACCTTGAATTAATAGCGCTCTTGCAATCTCAATATTTTCTGTAACAATCGTTTTCACATTACAAATTTAGCAAAAGCAAAGATTGAATTAATTTATTGTTTCAATTAGTTTCTAATTGTAATTTCTTGCTTACCTTTGTCTTGTTTATAATAATTCTAAATAAGATGTCGGTCATCATCGCAGATAGTAATGATATTGTTCGAATAGGTTTAAGGACCTTATTATCGAATGACCCTCAAATTCAGATTGTCGGTGACGCCAAAAATAATGAAGAATTACTTTCCTTAATCAGTTCATTTGAAACACGAACTATTTTAATTGATTTCACTTCATTTGGTTTCTCCATCGATATTATTTCTAAAATCCATCAATTAAACAAAGACATCAGTTTTGTTGCTATAACACCTGATCAAAGTGCACAGACCTTAGTAGATGCCTTGCGCATTGGGGTGAGTAGTTATGTGAAAAAGGATTGTGATTTAGCAGAAATACTTGATGCTGTTAAGGAAACTCAAAAAGGCAATCGATATTTTTGCGGACAAATTTTAGAGACCATTCAAAAGGCAAATATCGATATTCAGGATTTAGATATGGAAGGATTCACTTGTGAGGCAGTAGTTTTGACAGCAAGAGAGAGTGAAATTATCATATTAATAGCGGAAGGACTTACCAATATTCAAATTGCCACCAATTTGTTTTTAAGCAATCATACCGTAAATACGCATCGTAAAAATATCATGGCCAAGTTGGGTGTAAAAAATACTGCTGGGATTGTGATGTATGCTGTTAAAACTGAGCTGGTAATGCCGAATAAATTCCTATTTGCTCCGACTATTTAATCTTACAAATTAGCTTTAAGTTGAACCTTCTTTGGGTTAAGTAATTTGGAATAGCATAATATTTTCCCTCAATATCTTGAATCCATTGTTTCGACAAGACATTATTGATACCAAGCAGATTAAAGATCTCAAAAGATAATACGGCATCAGAAAAAGTATTGGACCAAAATGTCTTTTTCCCACTGGGTTTATCTGAAATTAAATCATACGAAAGTCCTAAATCGACTCTAAAGTAGGACTTCATGCGCAAGGTATCTTTATATCTGGTATGATCTGGTGGACCATAAGGTAACCTAGAGGCAAATTGTAATCCCATCTGAACCGTAAAATTTTCCAATCCAGGCATTTGATCCTGTACCAAAGCCCCAAAATTAAAAAGTTGATCTGTTGGTCTCGGAATATAACCGGGGAAAATAGTGGCGCTGTCCACAACTGTTTGGTCGGTGCTGTATCCAAAAATTATTTTTTCACCTGCGGCATTGTAATATTCCTTGTAATAATCATCTAGAAGATTCTCCTTAGTCGACATCAATCCAAACTTAAAGAAAGATTCAATTCCAGGCACAAATTCACCGTGAACATTGACATCTAAACCATAAGCATAAGCAATGGCATTGTTTTCTGCATAATATCTCGTGCGCACATTTTCTATTTCATAAGGGTTCACATCCCACAAATACTTGTAGTACAATTCTCCACTTAATTTAAAAGGCATATCGCGATTCCACATATTAAAATAAAAGTCTGTTCCAGCAACAAAGTGAAAAGATTTTTGAGATTTTACATTCGTATTTAGATTTCCTTCGATGGTTCTAAATTCGCGATAAAAAGGAGGTTGATAATAAAGTCCAGTAGCCAATCGATAACTTAAACGGCGCTTCATGACTTGGCCATTTTTAACTAAGAATGCACGCGGGTAAAAGGTAAGTGCAGCACGGGGCGTTAAGTAGAATTCTTTGTTCACCGTAGTATAGCCACTTCTTAATCCAAGGGAAAGCGCCCATTTTTTAGTGATTTCAGATAATGTGTCTAGGTAGTTCACACTTGTTTTTACATCATTAATTCTAATTTTTTTAGTGACTTTCACTTCTTGGTTTCTTAAAGTATTTGCCCAACTCAAATTCCATTGAGCGAAACCTGTGATGCGTTCCCCTTTTAGGTTGAGATTACTTTTAATGGTTTCAAATAATTGCACTTCATTCGGACTGTTCTGAGGAACACTGTATCCTGCAGAATCAATCATTTTCCATTCACTTAATACATCTGTGAATTGATCATATTGAAAATTTGCACCCCATTTCAGCGTAGAGCTTTTGTAATGGCTCTTTTCAAAATCTGTGTAATTCGCATAAAAACGATGCTCTCCTTGGTGGTAAACATTGCTAATGGTGGCGTTGAGTTGATTGCGTGCATGGTTCAAAAAGGAGCCAATTCCAAGAACTGCGATGGAATCACCGTAAGATTCTTTAGAAGGATCCGTTTCTAATTCGTTGATATAATACTGTCCTTGAATATCAAAAAATTCTCTTTCATTCGAATTGAACACTGTGGTATAGAAATCTAGGTCCGTATTTTTAGTGGGTTTATATTTGAGCGCAAGTCCCCCCATCATCGTTTGAAATCGCGTGCTTTCTTTTCCATCAAAATAAATACGGAACGAATATGCTTCATTTGCAGTACCGAAATCTGTCACAGATGTTTGTGGACTAAACTGGTAGTCATTGGAAGAAAAATGTCCTAAAACAGAAAAAGTTAATTTGGGATTTATCTCATAATTGGTAAGCAATTGAGCATCCATAAAGACAGGATTATAACTGCCTTTCGTGGGTAATGAATTCAAAAGATAACCGTTAGCCCGGTAGCGTGCTCCTACTAAATAATTGAATTTTTTATTTACGGCCTCTTCCACATGCGCTTCCACGCCTAAAAGAGACAATAGGGCAGAGGCTTTAAATTTGGATGGTGTTTTATAAGTGATGTCCAATACAGAGCTCAATTTATCGCCATATTGCGCATCAAACCCACCTGCTGAAAAGCGTACAGACTCCACCAACGCTGAGTGAATAAAACTCATTCCTTCTTGTTGGCCACTGCGTGTAAGGAATGGACGGTAGACCATAAACCCATTTACATACACTAGATTTTCGTCGTAATTTCCACCGCGAACATTATAGTTGCTGGTAAGTTCATTATTTGAAACTGCTGCTGTAACTAAAGTTAATGTCTTTTCGACCGTGGCGATGCGTTGATGATCCAACATCGGCAATCTATCTAGGATAAAGGGATCGTCTTTTGATTTTAGAATGGTTACGCCTCTTTCTTGTTGAATTGGAAAGCGAATGGCTTGCATTTTTATTGAAGGCTGCTGATTATATACAACAGTCCTTTTTTCTTTGTATTTATCAATCGTAAAAGTGATCAAAAGCGTGTCGAACAGCGCTATTTTGGCACGAAATATTCCAAGTGAATCTGTAAAAATGTTTAAGGGTGGCGTGCTATTCAGTTGGACTACTACATTTTCAATAGGATTCCCTTTTTTATCGATGCAACTCCCAGTAATATCAACCTGTTGGGCACTCAAAAATAGGGGTAAAGCAATAAAAATAAAAAAGTAGCAATACTTCATAGGTAACAAAGATAATCCTTAACGATGTATGTGGAAATTTATTCTTTACAATTTATCCTTTTTGCCCTATGGATTCTTTTTTAATATGTTGAATTAATAGCCTTAGAGGGATTAATTTTCTCTTGTCTTTTTTCATTTTTATCTATTGCCTTTGGCCTAATATAAATAATCTCAACTGCGAGCTGCGCTTTCCTCTTTTAAAAAAATAGCGTAATACTTGTTCAAATAAGAGAGAAATCATTATATTTGCACTCGTTAAATGGAGGTTGTAGCTCAGTTGGTTAGAGCGTCGGTTTGTGGTACCGAAGGTCGCGGGTTCGAGACCCGTCTCCCTCCCAAAAAGTCCCTTAGTGGGACTTTTTTTGTTTATGTAAAAGGAGTAGGTTCCTTTTAGGGATTTAGAAGCCCTTTATAAACAAAATCACATTATTCATTATTGTCAGTTTTTCAGCACAATCGAAAATAATATTGTCCTTATATTTGTTTAAAATATTGGAAATGAAATCCACTTTTATTTTAATTAGTTTGATGCTTTGTTTTGCTTGTCAAGACAACCAAGAAAATCAAAGCACACAAATTGTATCCAGTATTGAAGCTAATGAAGACTCAGAACGCGCATTAGAGGCAAATTTAAAGGAAGCTGCTGCAGAGGAAAAAGATCGTTTAGCGCATTTAACGACTTTAGTTTTTGATCGATTAGAGCATGATTTCGGAACCATAAAAGCTGAATCCGATAACAGAACAAGTTTTAAAGTAAGCAATACAGGTAAGCACCCATTGGTGATCTTAAATGTAAAAGCAAGTTGTGGTTGCACCACACCAATTAAGCCCAAAAAACCTATCCCTCCGGGTAAATCAGATGTGATTATTGTGAATTTTCATCCAGGATATAGTCCAACAAAAGAACAAGAGAAAAAAGTAACCGTTGAAACCAATACTAAGACTGTGTTAACCGTCCTTACGATTAAAGCATTGGTAGAGAAAAACTAAGAGCAATGAAAATACATGTAATCGATACTGGTAATTTTAAGTTAGATGGAGGCGCTATGTTCGGCGTAGTTCCTAAGTCGCTTTGGCAAAAAACCAATCCAGCAGACGAACAAAACATGTGTTCATGGGCCATGAGGTGCTTGCTCATTGAGGATGGAAATCGCTTGATGTTAATCGACACAGGAATTGGAGACAAGCAATCTGAAAAGTTTTTCGCTCATTATTATTTACATGGTTCAGCCAGTTTATCGCGCAGTCTGCATCAATTAGGCTTTCATGAAGATCAAATCACCGATGTGTTTTTGACCCATTTACATTTTGATCATTGTGGCGGCGCTATTGCATGGAATGATTCAAAATCTGCTTATCGGCCGGTATTTAAAAATGCCAAATATTGGAGTAATGAGCAACATTGGCAATGGGCAACGGTTCCCAATTCAAGAGAAAAAGCCTCTTTCTTATCAGAAAATATTCTTCCCATTCAAGAGAGTGGTCAATTAGCATTCATTGATCGAAAGGAAAATTTAACCCAAGCTGTTTTTCCAAATATGGATGTTCTTTTTGTAGATGGTCACACCGATAGTATGATGTTACCGCATATCTCCTACAAAGGAAAGACGATAGTTTTTATGGCTGATTTATTACCAAGTGTTGGGCACATTCCTTTACCATATGTAATGGGTTATGACACGCGACCACTCATTACCATGGAGGAGAAGGCTAGGTTTTTAGATAAAGCGGCAGCTGAATCCTACATATTATTTATGGAACATGATAGTGTGAATGAATGTTGCACTGTGATGGCGACTGAAAAAGGGGTTCGCTTAAAAGACACCTTCAGTTTTTCTGAGATATAAATTATTTCTTTCACTTAAGCCATTGATATTTAACCCTTCGAGGAACTAATTCATTTGTTTAGGTTAAGACAATCAATTCTTTAGGAAAAAAAGAACACAATTTTCCACTTTTTAATTAAAATCCCTTGTTAATTCAAAAAATCAGCTTATTTTTGTATCCGCTTTAGCAATAAGGTTCACACGATTTTGAATCCAGATGTTTCTGGAGATCGTCGTAAGATGGTTAAAAAATTGGTTTGGTAGTTCAGTTGGTTAGAATACATGCCTGTCACGCATGGGGTCGCGGGTTCGAGTCCCGTCCAGACCGCAAAGTTAAAAGTGTTAAACCCTTGTAAATCAATGACTTACAAGGGTTTTTTTGTGTCCAAAAAACCCGTCTGTAAAACAATCTGTAAAACATTTTAAAAATTTAGAATTAGGAATTCATCATAATACTCATCACTCTCATCCCTTTCAATGTCATCAAAAACAGTTGTTTTTCTAACCTCAATACAGAATGCCATTTGATAGAAAGATGTTTTGATTTCTTCCAATGATTTGTTATGTCCTTCATTGATTTTGTCATAAACTCTCTTGTATTCATCAAAATTTGAATTGATTCCATTGTCTAATTGAAATACAATTCGTTTGAATACATCCTTCAGTATTCTTCTTTTTTCAATTTCGTCCATAACGTTTGTTTTTAATTACTTCCTTCCTTTGCATCAAAGAATGCATAGATTAACTCGGTTGGGATATGACAAAATCGTGGATTCATTCTACAAGCACGAAAGAAACAGTACTTCCTGTAGAGTTTTTTGATTTGACAATCAGATACAATTAATTGGGAACCTATGAAGTCCATTAAAACTTTGTACTCCTCAATATCCTTATCAGTGACATCAAGTTCCATAACTTCATATCTGTAGATAACGTGTAAACGAATCAAATCTAAATCCAACACTGCGTTGTATTTCATTTCCTTTCCTTTTGGATCGCTGGGCAACGGAATCTAGCTGATTTTATTACAGTTTTCTGTCTCAGTGTATTCAAATAGTAAAAAATGGGAGGTATTTTACCATTCAATCAGTAAATCTCAGGTTTCTTGAATTTTTAGTTTTAATAGATTTGTTGATAATAATACACAAATATATAGGGTATAAACCCATATAAGTAATAACTTCAACCTCTTTTACAAAATATAGAAATGAACAGAATCAAAGAGGTGCTTCAAGAAAAGGGTATAAAACAGACTTGGTTGTCAGTCAAACTTGGTAAAAGTTTTAATGTAATCAATGACTATTGTAACAATCGCAGACAACCCACAATTGAAGTACTTTTTAAAATTGCTGACATTTTAGATGTTGATGTAAAAGATTTATTAATCAGTTCAAAATAGAATTATGGCATTATTTCAGAAATCCGTTCTCAATAAATTTATCAAGTCACAAGATGCTTCAAAAATTGAAGAATCATACCGACGTTACTCCAATTCATTCCTGCGTGCTGAAAGACAGTTAGAAATTCGTTCAATGAAGGAGGAGGAATATCAAGATGGGTTCCTTGATGACTTGTTTGTAAACATATTAGGATATATCAAACGTCCGAATGATGGATATAATCTTGTAAGAGAGAAAAAGAATGAAGCGGACAGTAAGAAGGCTGATGGTGCAATTTTAAAGAATAATGTTCCTCTTGCTGTTATAGAACTTAAGGGTACTGATACAAGAGATTTGGATAAGGTGACTAATCAGGGTTTCGGATATAAAAATAACAACAAAGAGTGTGTTTATGTAATTACTTCCAACTTTGAAAAGTTGAGGTTTTACATACACAATGCCGTGGAGTATATTGAATTTAATCTGTTTACTCTTACAAAAGATGAGTTTGTAACCTTGTGGTTATGTCTCCATTCGGATAATTTATTGGATAATATTCCAGCTAAAATTAAAGATGAAAGTGTTGTCAAAGAGGAAGATATAACGAAGAATTTATACAAAGATTATTCTTCTTTCAAACAGGAATTGTGGCAAAGTATTGTCAATTTGAATCCTGATGGGGAACCACTAATGTTTTACAAAAAAACTCAAAAATTAATAGATAGGTTCCTTTTCATTTTCTTCGCTGAAGATGCAGGACTACTTCCTCCAAATTCTATTTCACGAATGGTTGATAGATGGAAAACTTTGAAGGATGAGGATTCATACAAACCCTTATATGAAATTTTTAAACAGTACTTTGGATATATAAATACGGGAAGACAGGGTAAAACTCCTCAGGATGAAATATTCGCTTATAATGGTGGTTTGATGTTAGAAGATGATGTTTTGGACAATATTCTTATTTCAGATGAGGTATTGTTGAAGCACGTTTCTATTCTTACAAGATATGATTTTTCAAGTGATGTTGATGTCAATATATTAGGGCATATTTTTGAAAACTCTTTAAATGATATTGAGGCTGTTACAGCCCAATTGGAAGGTTTAGAGATAGATAAAGGCAAAACCAAACGAAAGAAAGACGGTGTCTTTTATACCCCTAAATATATTACAAAGTATATTGTAGATAATACGTTAGGTAAATTATGTGAGGATAAAAAAATAGAGCTCAGCATCATTGATGAAGAATACTCCAAAGGTAGGACTAACCGTAAGAAAGAAACATTAAAACAGTTAGATGAAAACCTTCAATCCTATCGCAATTGGTTATTGAATATTACCATATGCGACCCAGCTTGTGGAAGTGGTGCTTTTTTAAATCAAGCATTGGAATATTTGATGGATGAGCATCGTTACATTGATGAATTAGAATCTCAATTATTAGGTTTAGGGTTTACGTTTCCTGGCGTTGAAAACCACATTTTGGAGAATAACATTTTTGGTGTTGATATCAATGAAGAGAGTATAGAAATCGCCAAACTTTCTTTATGGTTGAGAACCGCTCAAAGAGGAAGAAAACTAACATCATTGAATAAGAACATCAAGTGTGGAAATTCATTGATTGACGACTCAGAAGTGGCAGGGGAAAAAGCGTTCAATTGGAAGAAGGAATTTCCTAACGTATTTGAAAAAGGGGGATTTGATGTAATTATTGGTAATCCACCTTATGTTAACGCACGCAATATGGCTTCTGATGAACGAACAATATTATCAGATAAATATAAGCTATTGAGTGGTGCTTGGGATTTATATGTCCCATTTCTACTCAAAGTGTCTGAGATTTCAAAAAACAATTGTTATGGATGGATAATTCCAAATAAGTTGTTGATAAGTGATTATGGCAAAAAAACTCTTGCATTTTTAAAGGAGAATGGTTTAAACAAGGTTATAAATATCTCTTCACTTCCAATATTTGAAAATGTCGGTGTTTATCCGATAATTCTCATTAACAATGTAGTAAGTAATTCGTATTCTGAATATGAAATAAACGATATTCAAAATCTATACAATATTGATGAATTTGTACTTGAAAAAAATGTATTCAGTCGTTTTAAAACTTTTAAAGATTTCAATCTGTTAATAAACTCTGGCGCTACGGGGTTTGAAGCTCAAAATTTAATACCATTGATAAATGAAGAAAATGAAGGGATAGATTTTGCGGTAAGTGGTTCAGTGGACCCGTATCGTATTGATTTAAAGCTTGTCCCATATATGAAGAATAAATTTAGTTTCCCAAAAATCAGATTAGATTCAAGTGTAGTTGCCGATTCAAAAATCAAATTTTGGTGTAAGGATAAGGTAGTTATAGCCGGAATGACTAAAAGACTTGAAGCTTATTATTCAAAAGAACCTTTAGCTTTAGGTGTGGGTATATATGGTATTTATGGGTTTGGTAAATTTTCCCCTCTATTTTTATTGGCAGTATTAAATAGTCGTTTTTTAACACATTTTTTAACCACTGTATTCAAAGATAAACACTTGGCGGGGGGGTATTTAGCAATTAACAAAAGTACAATTGAAGAATTACCATTAGTTGAAGCTTCAGAAGAAATCCAAGTTGTATTCAATGAAAAAGCAGGTTCAATACAAAATCACTACATTGATTTACAGCGTCTAACATTAAAATTTACATCTCTTTTGATGTCAGATTTCAACTTGGTTAATAAATCAAAGAAAATAGAAGAATTTTACAATTTAGGTTGGACAGATTTTGAAAAAGAATTGAAAAAGAACAAAGTTGTTCTTACAGGTATTCAAAAAGATGATTGGTTTGATAGGTTTGAAAGATTCAAAATACAAGCACTTGAAATAAAAACTCAGATTGACAAAACTGAAAAAGAAATAGACTCTCTCGTTTATAAGTTGTATGATTTAACTGAGGAGGAAATAAAATTGGTAGAAAGTTTATGACTAATCAGTTAAATAAAGTTTTTGATAAGATTAATCTATATGATAAGGAGGTACTTAAAAAAGTCTTTCCTGAAGCATATTTGAGTTCAAGCGAAGTTTGGAGTAGTGATAAAAAAGTTTCAGATTCTTTCAATGGACAAATCTCAACAGTCAATTTGTTTAATGGTACGCAATATGAATATGTTGGGAAGAACAAATTTCTCCATTTTACTTCAATTGATTCTCTCTTTAAAATTTTAGAATCCGGCTTTATCAGGATGACGGAGATTTATTCTTTAGAAGATAAGAGTGAATTACATTTTGCCTCCCAAATATTGGGAGAGAATTATGAGAATGAAATCAACCTTGAGGGCGAAAATACCTACAGTTTCTCTGCTTGTGAGTCAAATACGGACAATCTTAGAAGTGATTATATGTGGAGAGAATATGGTGATAATTTCAAAGGTTGTACGATTGAATTTTCTTTTTCAAAAACTGATTTTCATAAAATGAACTTAGGGAAAATTCAATATGGAGATGAGAAATTAGAGCCAATCATCAATTTGAAAAAATACTCAGAAGAGTTTTGGAATAATCACTGCATCAAAGTCAATAAATTCCCCCTTTTTCTTTTAAAAATACTGGCATTTCACAAGGAAAGTAGATTCTCAAATGAAAATGAACTTCGTCTTTTGTTTCACAATGATAATGGACAAAATCACCCTAATGTAATGTACATTTCTTGCCAAAAAAGGGGAATAAAAAGTTTTATTAAGCTTCCGTTGAAAGGAAGGAATGAAATTCTTGAAAATCCCAACTTTGATATGGACACAAAACTCTACCATTCTCCTCAAGTTGAAATCAACCGAATTATTTTAGGTTCAAATGTAGTACTTGAAAATCTTCAAAAGTTTAATTCAAAAGTGATGGGGGATTTCACCACTTCAAAAGTTGAAGTTTGGTTCAATAAAAATGGGGAGTTGGTTAAGTTATTTTAAACTATTCATTACTCGTTTACCTTCATTTTCATTTGGAACAGGAATCAACATCCCTTCCCCCAACACATACCAACCATCAGAGAACTCAATACATCTTAGTTCGCCATGCGTATGAATTACCATTCCATCCGAGAATTTGAGTTGAGAAATGTCTTCAGTAATTTTAAAAGGTTCCACCTCATCCATCATCATTTCATCTTCAAAATAGGTATTACTCCAAATGACAAAAATCCTGTCTTTTTCCGCTTGAACGACAATACCAATTATATTTCCCCAAGATTTTGTTTTTCCTTTCCCTGTGGATCTGACTATATCTCCCTTGTTTATCATTTTAGCTAATATAACGCTGGATTATTTAAAAACAATAAATGAAGATTGAATATCTCTCGGTATGAAAATATGCCATCCTTTTTTGGCAAATTCATATAAATCATTATGGTAAAACTTATTTGTTTTATCGGATAGATTTTTCAATTTATCTTGTGAGTTTGGGTTCTGAGGTTGGTTTATAAGATATAAATGAATTTCCTCGTTTTTTTGTTTCTCACGTTCATAAACTGATAATAAATCACCCATTTTAGATTTCACATAAGTAATCAAACTCTCTCTTAATACAGGTATTTTTTTATTAATTCCGTTTCCTATTAGAATGATTCTGTGTTGGATAAAATCAAATGAAAATATATCTGATGGGGTGATGTCAATCCGATACGCAATCACCTCAATTTTTTCAAATTGTTTTCCGAAATGATTTTTAATGTAATGAAGACAAGTATTGAAAATTTTTTCTATTGTTTCTTTGTTCAATGAGGTTAACTTGGAAGAAAGTATTGATTGAGTTATCCGTATTTCAACCAAATCCAACGGAAATTGGTTCAATTTCTTCATTATTTGAGATACTTGTTTTTTTAAGGCTTGTTTTTTCAATGGACTGTTCTGATTTTTTATTTTGCAAGGAATCTAAATACCAACTGTATTACCAATGTTAATTCTTTAGGTTTATTGATGAGGTTCATTTGAGTCAATGTGTTTTCAATCATTTTATACATTGTCTGTTCGTCCGAATAATCATTAAAGTCAAAAGCCAGTTCAATAGGTGACTCAAATGAATTTACAATTTCTCCAACAGTTATTGTATTGCTCTTCTGAATGTCATAAATGTCTGATGTCAGATTTGTATAGCTATCAGGATTTTCAAAGTATTTTCTGAGTCCTTGCTTCACCTTTTTCAACATAGATTCAACTGAGTGGTGGTAGTTTGAATTGAATTGGTAAATGAACTCCAATTCATTGTTTTCAAATTGATTTTCAATTGTAATATCAGATTCAATTTCTTGAACGAATGTTATTACAATAGCTTCATCCATAATGGAGTATCCATTGCCTAAAATGGACTGAATGTCTTTTTCTATCTGAGTTACAAGTTCATTAGTGGTTCTTTCATCGTTTAGTGTATATTCCAATTTAGTGTGTTTCACAAATTGAGGAGTTATATGGACAAGAGTTAGTTCATTGGTTTCATTACTTATGTATTTGTTACCAATGGAATAAAAGGATTCTTCTTGCAATATATCTTTGAAGTCCTTTACGAATTGAATTACCTCAGATATGAATTGATGATTATCTCTGTAATATAGAGAGACAAAGCGATAATTGATTTTCTTTTTCATACCAATAAATACCATATTGGAATGAAAAAGTAAAGCCTAAAATAAATTTGAAAAGGTTGTTCTATTCTGATTAGGAACTACTATTGACTATGTATGGATTGTTTTTCAAAAACTCTTCCATTCTTATTGAAGCTTTCGCAGAGTAAACCTTTGATTTATCAACCCCAAAATATTTGCATCCATTGGCATAGGCTATAAGTCCTGTTGTAGACATTCCCCCAAAAACATCTAAAACGGTATCACCAGGCTCAGTAGTTGATAATACACAAATCATTGGAACCTCCAACGGGAACAAAGCATTATGTTGAAGAGCATATCCTTTGGATTTTAATAATTTAACAAGAAAAGTGTTATTATAGGTTGTTGTTTGAAAAAGTCCTTGATACATAGGGATATCTGAAGAATTTGAATTCGTGGGATAATAAATCATTACATTTCTAAATCGTTTATTTTCACCACCATCAGCATATGTAACATTTCCTATAAATTCATCTGCCGATTCATACCAATTTACCCTCCATTTATAATCCTTTTGTTTGACAAAGTGAAGCACATATTCCATTGATGGTTGAAATGAATTTGAATTAATCGGTTGAGGGTTTATTTTGTACCAAACAATTGTTTGAACACACATAAAACCCTCTCTTTTCATCGCTTCAATAATATGAAACGGAATATTCATAATCACTCCATCTTCTATTGTATCAGCTATATTAATGAAGATTGAGCCTGTGTCTTTCAAAACTCTCTTACATTCACGGTATGTTTTCATTAGATTTTCAA
This sequence comes from Flavobacteriales bacterium, assembly GCA_947447525.1. Taxonomy (GTDB): domain Bacteria; phylum Bacteroidota; class Bacteroidia; order Flavobacteriales_D; family Crocinitomicaceae; genus UBA952. The sequence goes on from CANFJL010000005.1 coordinate 171,265, forward strand.
CATACTCATCTACCGTATCTTCGTGTCCCGTTTGTATAAGTCCTTTTGTAGAAGATTTCACAAAAATATCATCTTGAATGTAGGTGCGAACAGCTCCAAAATATGGTGGAGAATTGGGGATACAATCTACTTGTTTGTCATCAAGAAATTCAGACATATCTGAAGAATCACCGTGTATGATATGGATAAAATCATTATTCAATAATTCCTTTTTCTCAGAATTTTGACTATTACTAAACTCATTTTTTTCTTCAACAAGTGAATTTAATATAGTATTCACTTCTTTTTTTCTGATACAATGCTGTTTGTGAAGCCATTTCCAAGAATCTTCATCTGTCCAACTTTTGTTGTCATTAAAAGAGGTTTCAATTGTTGTCTTAATGTTTTTGGCTCTTAATATTCTTTTTATTGTTGTTTCTGAGGTGTCATTATCGTCAATGAGTGTTTTTTGAGCAGTTTTAGAAATTGTTGAATTTTGAGATTTTACACCCTGTTTTATTTTGTAGTGATTTCTAATCAATTCAAATTCTCTTGCAACTTGAATTAAATTTTTTATTCGTTGCTGATTGTATTGAATGAAAAGATATTCGGTAACATCGTCATCATCAATTTCAGAATAAATTACAGGAACATTTTCAATTTCGTTTAAAAAGTTAGCAACTCTCAACCTCCGATTACCTGAAATGACTAAATGACTTTTTGTGACAATTAAAGGTTCCAAGATTCCCTCATTTTTAATGCTGGCAAAAAGAATTGCATCATCTTCCGATAATAAACTGAATTCACCATAAATGGACTCACTTAGGGGATTTAGTTCTAATAATGATTTATTTACCTGAGTTGTCATCTTTGAAGTGTAATGGGAATTTATCTTTTAATATCTCAGATGCGATTCTGTTGGATTCACTGATTAGGATTAAGTCGTTTTTACCTTCAAAAAGTGATTTTTCCCCAATAATGAAATCAAATTTAATTGGTTCAGGAGCGTATGGATAGTTTACTTCAAACTGCCCATAGTAAATTTCATCCTTCGTGAAAATTTCAATCTCAGGTTCATAAATGTTCTTGTAAAAAGGATAAACAAAATTGAAATCATCTAATAATGCTTGAAGTTCATTTATTTGTGAAATCAATTCCTCTCTATCTTTTTTTAATTGTAAAAACCCATATTTACTTAAATCAGTATGTAAAATCATATTAATTATTTTAAATAAAGCTACAGATTTACTTTCTATTGAACAAATAGGAAAAAAGTTCATTTGGACTTTTTTCATTCTCAAAGTTCATTGAATATAATACTGAGATAATCACGAAATGTGTTTAGTTCAAGTTTAGAGGATTATTTCAAATCTATACTTGACAATTGATAAATCTCAACTATTTATTAGTTATCTGATAATAATATATTACAAAAAAACAGGATTCATTTTTATTATAACCTTTCAGTGATAATGATTTTCATGCCTGAATCCTGTTTAAATCCTCCTTATACTGTAAGGGGGATTTTTTAATTTAATATTTCATCAAATACACTTTTATGTTTGAATGAATAGAATGAGCCAGAGAATCCGTGATTAGTGAAATCATACTCTTTTAATAAAACAGGTGTTCTATCTTTTGTCTTATCTCCACCAATAATGTTTAGTTGTTCGTTAATAAAAGAAAGCTCATTTAGTTTTGTTTTGGAGTTTAATAAAAAGTGACAATGAAAGTATTTGTCATTCGTATTGGGTTCAATGGAGTAGAATAGTTTTATCCCTGTTTTTTTCCCAAACCTCAATCTCATTTGCTCATTAAAATACCTCATCTTGTATTGAATATCTCTAACAGATGCTCTCTCAGGTAAGACAGTTCCTATGTAGTCCCATTTTGATGTGCCAATGTACTTTCTTCTTATTTCAGTGTTAAAGATACAGAGAGGTTTATTCCTCGTTCCAAATACATCATTCAAAATGGATGAGTGATATAGATTCATTTGTTTACCCTTTTTTGACTTGATTGACTTAACAGTTTTATTTTGAAGAAGGAGGTGAGAATACTCTTTAAATCTTTTTTTGATAATTGTTTTTGATAATCCCAAGAGAGTATTTAGTTCGTTAATGTTATACCATATTTGTTCTTTATTATACATAGTAAATCTATCCAATTAATTAGTTGGTTTATGGGGTGTTTTTATCAATTATAGAGCTCTACAAGTAATTTATAAATAGTTGATAATGAAAAAAGTTTCCATTATTATTCATTGAATATGTTTTGATTAACTTTGATTAAAACCTTAAACAATTAATAATGAAAACATTTGTAAAAGAAAATTGGTATAAATTGATGGTTGGTTCATCTATGATGATGGCATCTTTTGGTTTTATGATTTATGCGATTAGTCCGGCATATTCTAATTCTGAATTAGAGAAGTCGGAAATGAATAAAGAAGATAAATTAAGTACTCCTTTAGGAACAAATGGTGCTGTAGTCGGAGATTTTGTGCATTTTGTAGATGGTGGGTATATTTACTCTTATGATAAATCCGATTTATACACAAGATACATAAGTTATTCACCAAATAAAAAGAAACTCCCTTAATCTTATACTTTTGTACAAAGTATAAGATGTAATTCATTGAAAATCAAACATTAAACAAAATTCTGTAATCTTTGTGTTATACTTTCGTTATTGAAGTAATAAAAGTGTAATATGAGTTTAAAAGGAAGCATCACGACAACGGGTTATATGGAGTGGGACACATTTGTCTCACTCATCACCCGATTAGAAAGTAAGGATGAATACAAATTCTGTCTTCTCATTTCAATAGGAGTTTTTACTGGGCTTCGCATTTCTGATTTGTTGAAGTTGAAGTATTCTGATTTGTTGAATAAGAACACACTTGTTCTCAAGGAACAAAAAACAGGTAAGACAAGAACTATTCGTCTCAATAACGATATTCAAACCTTAGTTCAAAGAATTTACCAAAAACAAAACCTCACTCATCCTAACCAGCTTATTTTCTTGAATCGTTTCGGAGATAAAGCCATTGACAAAAGTTATGTGAATGTCAAATTGAAGGAAATCTTCTCCAAGAACAGAATTAAACTTGACGGAAACATCAGTTCTCATATCTTCCGTAAAACATTGGGAAGAAGAGTAATGGAATTAAATAATTTTTCCAACGAAAGTTTGGTTTTACTGATGGAACTTTTTGGACACTCATCAATGTCAATAACAAAGAGATATTTGGGAATCAGACAACAGGAAATCAATGACATTTATTTGTCTGTTTCCTTGTGATTTTTTCTTCTTTTAAAAATTGGATTATAGTGTTTCTTACCGTTCTGAGAAGTGAGTAATTTATTGTCAGTTTTAGTCATTTCTCCAACACCATAAACTTTAATTGGTGAATTCATAAGTTTCTTAATCCTGATGGTGAGTTCCCTCGTAATTGATTGGATATTGGATTTGTTTTTAATCCTCAAAAAGAAGATTAGAGACACTTTTTCATTGTCAATGACACTTCGGTACATCCCATCGGAAAAATGATAGAAAAACGAACGATTAGATTGTTTTAAAAATCTCCAATTACCCTGTGATAAACATCTGTAGAAATGAGATGGGTTTTTGAACTTGGAAAAGAAATTATTCAACTTCATTGAAACTTCCAAGATGAACCAATTTTTATCAAATTCAATTTTATTCATTTCCAGCTAAAAAGTGTAAATATGGGAGTTTGATTATTTTCATATTAACCCTTATAAGTATTGAAAATTGTTAATGGAGAGGTTATGAAATTAAACAATGAACGGGAGTAGAATTTTGGGTAAACGGATGAGGTAAAAAACCAATCAATGTCTCTTAGAATCGCTTCAAATTGAACAGGGAAAACTTCAATGAAAACATCTTCAGGTGAATTGTCTTCAATGAACTCTATTGTGAATTCACCGCCTATTTTTTCATTCACTAAAGTTGATATTTCAAGGTTCAACTGTTTTAATTTGATTTCAAGATTTTTTCCTGTCAAAATGTAGTTTACACCTACTGTATGAAGGAATTGATTTGAATCCCATTCAAAATCAGGAAACATCGCAACACCTGTTTTTTGATAATTTTCCCCCAAAATTTTTTTAAAGAATTCAAGGGTACTTCCAATTATAAACTCTATTTCCTGATTTGAAATTTTCTCGTAATGGGATGTGGATGCATCAAAGGAATAGTTAATTCTAATGAGTTCACAAGGGTACTTTTTAATAGCCTTTACAAATTGATTTGCCCTCTTGATGTTTTCCTTTCTGTTTAAATTGTTCTTAATCATATTCATAAATAGTCAAGAGAACAGGTTTGGCAATTTTTGCCTAAATATTTTTTTTGAGATTGGAGGTTAGTTTAAAAATGGGATGGATTTTTTAAGGGGTATTGACACCTCATCAGGGGAGGAAATAACTTAATAATGGGGGGAGGATACCAAGAAGGGAGGGGAGTATGACATTATGATTGGGGGGTTAGTTCCTTATTTTCTTCCTGATTTCCTTATTTACTGATGCCGCATTGTGTTTGTGATAAGAACGCATTGTATCAAATTTCTTATGCCCTGTTGATTGCATTAATACATCGGGTAAAACACCTTGACGAAGACAAAGAGTTATATAAGTTCTTCTTGCTGAATGAGCCGATATCATTTGATATTTCGGTACTTTGGTAGTAATCCTTTCTTTACCTCTGAATACTTTGGAAACAAGTTCATTGATTTCCAACTTACACAATAGTTCCTTAATTTCCATATTAAATTTGGCACTGTGAATTATTGGAAAGATTAATTTTTCAGAAGGTTTCAGATTATGATACGAATGTTTAATCTGCTCGTGTAAAGGTTCTAATATTTGAATTCTATCTTGTTCACTAAGGAAAAGATTACCCCCTCCTAAATCTTCCATATGTAGCCCCATTTGACTTATTAATAAATCAATTGTAGTTCCTACTATTGGGATAAAACATTCAGCTTTATGGATAGTTTTGGTTCGTTCAATTTGAATATAAACATATTTTAAATCTTCATTTTCTATTTGATTCAAATCAGTTAGTTCCTCTATTTCAATATGTATATCAGCAAAAGAGAGTTTTTGTAAATCACAATATGCAAGTCCTGTATTGCACATAAAAAGAAAGATTTTACCAATCATTTTTTCTCTGTCAGTTAAATCTATTCGTTTTATTGAATCTTTAACTTTATACCGGCTGTAGAATACAGCCTCTTTTAATGACTCTAATTCAATTTCAGACAACACCTCAAAGGTGTTTCTCTCTTCTTTATCAACTCTTACCTTTTTGTAATTATTTGCAATACTTAACTCCAAATAATTAATTAGAAATAAATTAACATACGTTTTAATCGTTTTAATGTACTTACCCACTGTAGATAATTGTTTACCATCTTGAATTAAAAATAATCTGAAATCATCAAGAAGTCCCAAATTTATATCTTTAACGAAGAATTTCTGTTTTCTATTTTTTTCAAATTCTTTCCACATTAGCAGTGTAGAATGATAAACAGTAATGGTTGAAGGACGCAGTTCTTGTTGTCTGCGTTCTATGAATTCTATAAAGGTTTCAACAATTAATCTTCCTTTGTCATTCACTTTCTTTACTGAAGCTGACTCAACAATTAGAAATTCCTTTAATTCCTTGCACTCAGGCTTCCGAGAATATAAATTTTCAAACTCACTTACTTTGTCGTGGATTTTATCCTTAAGGAGATTGATTTTATCATAAAGTTGTCTGAACTGTTTATATGATGTTTTTGGCATATTGTTCTTCAAATCCCAAGAACTCAATAAAATTGACTCTCCCAAAGGAATATTAATACTCTTCCTGTATGACGTATATCTGATGTAAAGAGGACATTCTCCCTGCTGGTTGGTTTGGTCCTTTCTAATAACAGGAGTAACTGAGTATTTCATATTAAATGACTTTAAAATCAAAGATATAAAATCTAAATCTGTAAAACAATCTGTAAAACATTTTAGATATACAAAGTTACAAGTAAACAAATTAAATAAATGATAATCAGTTATTTAAGTTGTTTTATAATTTATTAAAAACCGAATATTTTAGTCCCGTCCAGACCGCCAGAGCTAAAGTTTAGACCCTGTAAGTCACTGATTTACAGGGTTTTATTTTGCCTATAAAACAGACCGTTGGCAGAACCGTGGACAGATTTTCAAAAAATATTTTTCGCTTTGGAACCCTTGTAGATGCTCATAACTTTCTTTTTTGCGGTCCGGTTCAGACCGCAAAATTGGGGGTGAAAATCGGATGTGTTTTTAGGTAGCAATTTTGCTTCGATTCTGCACATAAGATCGTTTATCGTGACTTACGATTTACATTTTGCTGACAATTTTACCTATTTATCCTAAATAAATAAATAGTTTTTCTGTGCGTTTTTTACCATTTTTTGGTTAACATCGCTCGGAAAAACTAAAAGTTGAGCGTTTCTGTAAACTAGTTATTCTTTTACTCCTTATTCGTAATTTTAGTACATGATTGTAAACAACGAAATATACAGCCAACATCACTACGAAATCAACATTGTTGAGTGCGCCCGTAAAGTGGTTCAAAAATTAAAGAATGAAGCCGAGAAAACCCAATTCAAAATTACTATTGAACAGTATGCGTTTAACCTAAAAATTGCCATTCAAGCATACAAACGCTCTATCAATTTTGACGTCAATGCTTCTGAAAATCATCGGAAACGTGCCTGCATCATATCTCCTACGCATCCAGCATTTGACTTTTGGTTGGCATTGCACTTGAGTATTGAAGATCCAGACGAAATTTCAATGTTATTGGACGCTTATCAAAACGGTGAGTTTGGAGACATTGATAATTTCATTGGTCATGTTCAATATTTAGTCATTAGAATCATGAAAGCCAATGTGTTATTTGGTTTTAGAGATCAAAAATTGGCTGTTATCAATTGGGTTAGGGAAAAGAAAAACACAAAACAGATACATAGAATTGGTTTGGATGATGTAAAAGTTGTAATCAATGAAAATAATATAGAACAGTTACTTTATGTAGAAAATTTTATCGAGCAACGCATTGAAAATAAAAGCATCCAAAACAATTTCAATACTTTTAATACATACAATACCTACATAGATATTCCAAATGAGGAAAAAAACGACGGAAGCAAACAGCCAAAGCGTACCAATAAAGTTAAAGAAAGTGCGGATAAAAGTATAAGAACCGAGCCTGAGTTTGACTTAATTCAGACATCATGCACATTTGAAAAAGCATTCAATCATTTTGAACAATTGACTAAAATAACCGATAGTAAAATGAATGCATTTCTTAGCAAGCAGGATATCGAGGACTTTTTATGTGCGAATTTCTATTTTGAGGAAAAAGAAAGGGTATACCCTGCAAAACCTCTTAACATTTCAATCGCTCAACGACATCTTAATCAATTGTTTTATGATTTCATGGTTTATTATGATTTCAAAACAACCTACGACAAATATGGTAATTACTTTGCCATATTAAAAAGGACATTTCAAAAACGGTATTACAATACAGAATTCAATTCTTTCAAATCTAACTTCTCACGCAAATACGATAATTATCCGTTTAAGACTCTAAGGTAAGTACGAAACGTACAAGAATTCGTACGAAACGTACGACCACCAAATTTGAGCCTACATCATTCGCAATTTTAGAGAAATTTAAAATTGTCTAAAAATGAAAAATGATTTACTGGTCACCCTCACCACCACGGAACTTAGAACCCTCATTGGGGAAGTTCTCGAAGAAAAATTACGCCCTGTTCCGAGCCTACCAGAAGTAAGCAACGGTACCCCACTAATTAGCCGTATAGAAGTAGCACGCCTATTTGGCGTGTCTAAAACAACGATTGATAAATGGCGTAGGCATCACGTTTTGCCACCTATTATTAAAATTGCTTCAAGGGTTTACTTCTACAAGGATCAAATCCAGGAGAACCTTAAAAAAAGACAGCGCCAACCAAACCTTTTTATAAACCTTTAAATTTTTAGTTATGAAAAAGATATATGCCCTACAGTGCAAATGTTGCAAAGAACCGTTCGAAACGACTCGTACGGATAAATTCTACAAGGATAAATCTCACCAGGTTCCCAAGAACAATGCGAACCAATATGCGCAAAGCAAAAAAAAGAATGTTATGACGAAAGACTCGCTTCAAACCTACAAGATCTATGATGGTTTATTGAAAAATAATTCGAGTATACGAAAATCGAAAGAATTTCTTAGGGGTGCTGGTGCAATTTTAGGATTATATTCTTACACTGATTTAGTTGATAATGTACCCGTTCAATTTCTATTCGATATCGCCATCATTCCAGATGAAACCCATATAACCCTTAAAAGAAAACAACATGCTTGAAATCGGAGATTATAAATTGGTTAATAATTCTTTCTCGGTAACCAATACCATTGCTGAAAATACCATTCTTAAGAAAGACAATTCAACACTGAGCAAATTGCTTATTGTTGCTGTAATAATCGGCGGAATCGTTCTTTATGTACACCTTATGAATAAAAATAAAATACCTAACATCACTGTTCCAAAGGTGCGCCAACAGGCTGAGGACTAATACGTTCGATAATACTTAAGTAATTAGGCGATTATAGTAGTGTAAACAGAAACATTAATGAAAAATATCAAATAGTTGGTCTATATGCACTTGATGTTTTATGCCAAAGTAATAAAGTGGTCTCGAGACCACTTTTGAACGTTTTTCTGCTTGATTTGCCGGATGATGTACTCGCTTGATAATCCAAGTCAAAACCGAAATCTACTCGAAAAAATAGTTTGACAACTCAAGTCAATGATTTGGCTAAGTCATTCAAAAAGTCCTAATTTGCAGGCGAATTATTAAAGCATAATTAGGATTTTGATTTTGGTCCAGATGAAAATTTTTTGAGGAAACCATGGCGATATTAAAATCCTGCGAAATTGATTTTAATAATCCACCGATAAAGCCTGAACCACTCATTACCATAAATGAAGTAACCATTGGCTCTCCAGGAAACTTGCTTTGCATTACAGGAAGCGAAGGCAGCGGAAAAACAAACTACCTGGGCGGTTTAATTTCAGGCGTAATTCGTAAAGACGGTGATGTGATTGATACCTTGGGAACGGAAATAAAAAACAACACAACAGGAAATGCCGTGTTGGTTTATGATACTGAACAATCCGAAGACCAGCTGTTTAAAAACCTCACGTTTATTTTGAAAAGAGCCAATTTAGATTTTCCACCTACCTGGTTTAAAGCCTATTGCCTGGTTGGTATGTCGCGTAAGGAACGGATGCAAGTTATTTTTCAAAGCATGGATCGGTTTTATTACGAATACAGCGGCATACACATGGTAGTGATTGACGGTATTGCTGATTTAATTGCTGGTGTAAACGATGAAACACAATCGGTGGAATTGGTGGAAGAACTTTTTAGGCTTGCAGGTATTTACAAAACCTGTATTGTAAGCGTATTGCACCTTAGTCCCAGCGGTATGAAACTAAGAGGGCATCTAGGTTCAGAGATACAACGTAAAGCCGCTGGCATACTTTCTATTGAAAAGGAAGACAACACCAATACCAGCGTGGTAAAAGCTTTAAAAGTTAGAGACGGCAGCCCACTTGATGTGCCGTTAATACAATTTGGTTGGAATAAAGAATTAAACCGACACGTTTTTTTAGGTGAAAAAAGTAAAGCCGATAGTGAAGCCCGAAAAATGGAAGACCTGGCAAGTACGGCACGTGATATTTTTAGCTCCAAACAATCTTACAGCTACCAGGATTTGATAAAAGCCATCATGGATTTGCTGTATGTAAA